>NZ_CM128247.1:2736666-4105000 GCF_052828525.1 Vannielia sp. SX4 | reverse complement strand
CGTGAGGGAAAGGTGAAAAGCACCCCGACGAGGGGAGTGAAACAGTTTCTGAAACCGGACGCCTACAAGCAGTCGGAGGAGCCTCGAGCTCTGACGGCGTACCTTTTGTATAATGGGTCATCGACTTGGTCTAACATGCAAGCTTAAGCCGTTAGGTGTAGGCGCAGCGAAAGCGAGTCTTAATAGGGCGAATGAGTATGTTGGATCAGACCCGAAACCGAGTGATCTAGGCATGGCCAGGTTGAAGGTGAGGTAACACTCACTGGAGGACCGAACCCACATCTGTTGAAAAAGATCGGGATGAGCTGTGCCTAGGGGTGAAAGGCCAATCAAACTCGGAGATAGCTGGTTCTCCGCGAAAACTATTTAGGTAGTGCGTCATCCGAATACCCCGGGGGGTAGAGCACTGGATGGGTAATGGGGCCCCACAGGCTTACTGATCCTAACCAAACTCCGAATACCCGGAAGTACTAGATGGCAGACACACGGCGGGTGCTAACGTCCGTCGTGGAGAGGGAAACAACCCTGACCTACAGCTAAGGCCCCCAATTCATGGCTAAGTGGGAAAGCAGGTGGGACGACCAAAACAACCAGGAGGTTGGCTTAGAAGCAGCCATCCTTTAAAGATAGCGTAACAGCTCACTGGTCTAGATAAGTTGTCCTGCGGCGAAGATGTAACGGGGCTCAAGCCATGAGCCGAAGCTTAGGATGCGCATAGCGCATGGTAGCGGAGCGTAGTGTGACATAACTCCACGCCTTTCATACATCCTCCGGGGTGTATCGAAGGCAAGGAGTTTTCTGTGAAGCCGGCCTGTGAGGGATCCGGTGGAGAGATCACTAGCGAGAATGATGACATGAGTAGCGACAAACAGGGTGAGAGACCCTGTCGCCGAAAGTCCAAGGGTTCCTGCTTAAAGCTAATCTGAGCAGGGTAAGCCGGCCCCTAAGGCGAGGCAGAAATGCGTAGCCGATGGGAACCACGTTAATATTCGTGGGCCAGGAAGATGTGACGGATCCCGAAGGTAGTTCATCCTTATCGGATTGAATGGGCTGCTTAGGGGTTCCTGGAAATAGCCTTCCATCAGACCGTACCCTAAACCGACACAGGTGGACTGGTAGAGAATACCAAGGCGCTTGAGAGAACGATGTTGAAGGAACTCGGCAAAATACCTCCGTAAGTTCGCGAGAAGGAGGCCCGGGTTCAAGGCAACTTGGATCCGGGGGCACAAACCAGGGGGTGGCGACTGTTTACTAAAAACACAGGGCTCTGCGAAGTCGCAAGACGACGTATAGGGTCTGACGCCTGCCCGGTGCCTGAAGGTTAAAAGGAGGAGTGAGAGCTCCGAATTGAAGCCCAGGTAAACGGCGGCCGTAACTATAACGGTCCTAAGGTAGCGAAATTCCTTGTCGGGTAAGTTCCGACCTGCACGAATGGCGTAACGACTTCCCCGCTGTCTCCAACATCGACTCAGCGAAATTGAATTGCCTGTCAAGATGCAGGCTTCCCGCGGTTAGACGGAAAGACCCCGTGCACCTTTACTACAGCTTCACACTGGCATCAGGCACAACATGTGCAGGATAGGCGGTAGGCTTTGAACCAGGGACGCCAGTTCCTGGGGAGCCTTCCTTGAGATACCGCCCTTGTTCTGCTTGATGTCTAACCGCGGTCCGTTATCCGGATCCGGGACCCTGTGTGGCGGGTAGTTTGACTGGGGCGGTCGCCTCCCAAAGAGTAACGGAGGCGCGCGAAGGTTGGCTCAGAGCGGTCGGAAATCGCTCGTTGAGTGCAATGGCATAAGCCAGCCTGACTGCGAGACTGACAGGTCGAGCAGAGTCGAAAGACGGCCATAGTGATCCGGTGGTCCCGAGTGGAAGGGCCATCGCTCAACGGATAAAAGGTACGCCGGGGATAACAGGCTGATGGTGCCCAAGAGTCCATATCGACGGCACCGTTTGGCACCTCGATGTCGGCTCATCTCATCCTGGGGCTGGAGCATGTCCCAAGGGTACGGCTGTTCGCCGTTTAAAGAGGTACGTGAGCTGGGTTTAGAACGTCGTGAGACAGTTCGGTCCCTATCTGCCGTGGGTGTAGGATACTTGAGAGGAGTTGCCCCTAGTACGAGAGGACCGGGGTGAACGATCCACTGGTGGACCAGTTGTCGTGCCAACGGCAGTGCTGGGTAGCTATGATCGGAAAGGATAACCGCTGAAGGCATCTAAGCGGGAAGCCCCCCTCAAAACAAGGTATCCCTGAGGGCCGTGGTAGACCACCACGTCGATAGGCCGGAGATGTAAGTGCAGCAATGCATTCAGTTGACCGGTACTAATTGCCCGATAGGCTTGATTTGATCCAGTAACAGCAAGGCCGTTACTGATCGAAAGCCGTACTACACACACAGTTCTTGACTTGGATGATGGTTTCTTTCTCGGTTTGGTGGTCATAGCGCGAGCAAAACACCCAGCTCCATCCCGAACCTGGCCGTTAAGTGCCGTAGCGCCGATGGTACTGCGTCTTAAGACGTGGGAGAGTAGGTCGCCGCCAAACCTAGTAAGAAATCATCCGCCGTATCTCTCGAAACGATGACCAGCGCGAAAGTTCGGAAGCAGCAATCGCGCACCCAAGTGTCGCGGGGTGGAGCAGCCCGGTAGCTCGTCAGGCTCATAACCTGAAGGTCGTAGGTTCAAATCCTACCCCCGCAACCAATTCCCAATATCAAGAACATGTTAAAAATCCCGCCTAAACACGGTGCGTGTTTCTGACCCTTTGAAGGCTGTCGTTGCGAGAGCGGCGTACAGTCCAGAAGCTCGGCTGAAGAGGTGGTCCGTTTAAGGGGAAGGGCGTATTAGCGCTGTCGTGGCAGCACTTTCTGCGCCTCCCTCACGATTTGCGGTCACCATCATACTGAATAGCGCTGACCGCGCCGTGTCGCCCATTTTCGAGGTCTAGTCGCGTTCACTTCGTGCTCGGCCTGAGTTCCCGGACACGATCAATGGGACCAATTGGTTTCCTGCCAATAAAAAGGCCCGCCAGATTGGCGGGCCTTTTGCGTTTCAATTTGGACAGTTTCAGAAATGAACGGATAGCGAGTCGAGAGGAGTTTGCTTGGGAGGCGCAAACTTGGTCAGGTCAATCCCCTTCACCGCCTCCTTGTACTCAGACAGGGTCGGAGTCCGGCCAAGAATGGCCGACAGCACGACCACGGGGGTCGACGCGAGCAGAGACTCGCCCTTCTTGGTATCACTGTCGGCAACCACACGGCCTTGGAACAGGCGGGTCGATGTGGCCAGCACCGTATCACCCTTGGCGGCCTTCTCCTGGTTGCCCATGCAAAGGTTACACCCCGGGCGCTCGAGGTAGAGAATGTTCTCATACTCGGTTCGCGCCTTGGTCTTCAGATTGAAGTCGTCGAACTCGAAGCCGGAGTAACGCTGCAGGATCTCCCAATCGCCCTCTTCTTTTAGCTCATCGACGATGTTGTAGGTCGGCGCGGCGACGACGAGCGGCGCATTGAACTCGACCTTGCCGGTCGATTCCTCAAGGTTCCGCAGCATCTGGGCCACGATCTTGATATCGCCCTTGTGCACCATGCAGGAGCCCACGAAGCCGAGATCGACCTTTTTCTCCGCCATGTAGTAGGAGATCGGGCGAATGGTGTCGTGGGTATAGCGCTTGGAGACGTCGGCGTTGTTCACATCCGGGTCTGCAATCATCGGTTCGTCGATGGCGTCGAGATCCACGACCACTTCGGCATAATACTTGGCGTTGGCATCCGGCTTCAGCGCCGGCTTTTCTCCCGAGCGAATCTGAGCAATACGCGCTTCAGCGATATCGATGAGCTTGGCGAGCATGCCGTTGTCATGCTCCATGCCCTTGTCGATCATGATCTGGATGCGGTTCTTTGCCAACTCCAGCGACGCGATAAGCGTGTCGTCATTGGAGATGCAGATCGAGGCCTTGGCCTTCATCTCGGCAGTCCAGTCGGTGAACGTGAAGGCCTGGTCCGCCAACAGCGTGCCAATGTGCACTTCGATGATCCGGCCTTGGAACACGTTGTCGCCGTGCTGTTTGAGCATTTGCGCCTGGGTGGCGTGGACGACATCGCGGAAATCCATGTGGTCCGCCATTTCGCCCTTGAAGGTCACCTTCACCGATTCCGGGATCGGCATGGAGGCCTCGCCGGTCGCCAGTGCCAGCGCCACTGTGCCCGAGTCGGCACCGAAGGCCACGCCTTTCGACATCCGTGTGTGGCTGTCGCCGCCGATGATGATAGCCCAGTCGTCCACGGTGATATCATTAAGCACCTTGTGGATCACGTCGGTCATCGCGTGATACTCGCCCTTCGGGTCGCGCCCGGTGACGAGGCCGAATTTATTCATGAATGCCATGAGCTTGGGCGTATTGGCTTGAGCCTTGGCGTCCCAGACGGAGGCGGTGTGGCAGCCAGACTGATAGGCGCCGTCCACGGCGGGCGACAGCACGGTCGCGGCCATTGCCTCCAGCTCTTGAGCCGTCATTGGCCCGGTGGTGTCCTGGCTGCCAACGATGTTGACCTTGACCCGAACATCGGAGCCAGCGTGCAGCACTTTGCCCGGGGTCGCGCCGAGTGCATTGGCGTTGAAGATTTTCTCAACCGCGGTCAGGCCCTGACCTTCATGGCTAACCTCTTTGGAGGGTGCAAACACCGGGGTGGGCTCAACGCCGAGGATTTCGGCCGCCGTGGTTTGGAGCTTTTTGCCGAAGACGATGGCATAAGAGCTGCCTGCCTTCATGAATTCGAGCTTCTGAGGC
Organism: Vannielia sp. SX4; assembly: GCF_052828525.1. The sequence goes on along the minus strand of NZ_CM128247.1, from coordinate 4,100,211 downwards.
GTGAAGGACGACGACATGTCGACCAGCTCTTCGCCGTCTTCGTCGTAGAGCTTCTTTTCCTTGGTGTTGATCGTCAGCACCTTGCCGGTCTCGACAGAGTACTTCTGTTCGAGGATCGGATTGCCATCATTGCCGAGGATCGGCTTGCCACCGTCGCCGATCTTTTTGACCCAGTTCTTGAGATCGACCCCGATGCCACCGGTCACGCCAACTGTGGTGAGGAAGATCGGCGAGATCCCGTTCGTCCCGGCCACGACAGGCGCGTAGTTGACGAAGGGCACATAGGGGGAGGCCTGCTTACCGGTCCAGAGCGCCACGTTGTTGACGCCCGACATCCGCGAGGAACCAACACCCATGGTGCCTTTTTCGGCGATGAGCATCACCTGCTTGTCCGGGTGCTGCAGCTTGAGTGACTCGATGTGCTTCTGAGCGGCCTCGTCGCACATGCATTTGCCGTGTAACTCGCGGTCGGCGCGGGAGTGTGCCTGATTGCCGGGGGAGAGCAGGTCGGTCGAGATATCGCCCTCGGCGGCAATGAAGGTCACGACCTTGATCTCTTCTTCGACCTCTGGGAGCGTGGTGAAGAATTCTGCCTTGGCGTAGCTTTGCAGGATTTCCGTGGCCACTGCGTTGCCAGCCTTGTGGGCGGCTTCGAGCCGGTCCGTATCTGCCTCGTAAAGAAACACTTGGGTCTTCAGCACATCAGCGGCTTGCCGGGCAATCGCAGCATCGTCACCGAGCGCAAGGTCCAGCAGCACCCGCACTGAGGGTCCACCTTTCATGTGAGACAGCAGCTCAAAGGCAAAGTCGGAGGTGATCTCGGGCACCACGGAGGTGCCGAGGATGATCTCTTTCAGAAACTCAGCCTTGACCCCTGCGGCAGAGGTCGTGCCGGGCAGGGTGTTGTAGATGAAATAGTTGAGCGAGTCCTTGCGGTGCGCGTTGCCCGCATCCTTGATCTGGGCGATGATCTCGCCAGTCAGTGCGCCGTCATCGATGGGCTTGGGGCTCAGACCCTGCTCTTTTCGGGCGGCGATTTCTTCAAGATAACTGACGTAGAGGCTCATCGGCGTTCCTCGTTGCTTGTTGCGAATTGGCGTGCAGCGCTGTCGGTCACGGACGGCCGGACCAGTCTGTGTGCAATAGTATACAATGCGGCGTCTACAACCAAGTCGCAGCTACTGCAAGCATTAGCCAATTGGCGCGAATTGTCATGGTGGCCGGGCGCCGATGACGACCTGACCCTCCCGATTTCCGATCCAGATGCCCGAAGGAAGGGCAGAACCCAAGGCAGAAGCCGAGTCGCTGGGCGGTCCCGAAAAGGGGCCACCAGATTGCAGACGCAGGTTCTAGACCGCGCCGAGATTAACCGACGATCAGCTGCTTGATCTGAAGCGCTTCCAGCTCAAGCTGGTTCAGCCGGAAGTTCACGGCGTCGCCAATGGTGATGAGCCCGATCAGCGATGTGCCTTCAACGACCGGCATATGCCGGAAGCGGCCTTTCGTCATCCGGGTCAGAACCGTCACCAGAGGCTCGTCGGCGGTGCAGGTCTCAACGTCGCGAGTCATGACCTCTTCGACCTTCTTGGGCAGGGTGTGGCCGGGCGTGTCCGCCAGCTTCCGCACGATGTCGCGCTCCGAAAGGATGCCCACGAGCTCGCCATTCGCATCGGTCACCACGAGCGCACCGATCCGGTGATCGCGCAGCTGGTCGACGGCTTCGTGCAAGGTCTGTTGCGGACGAATGGCGTGAACGGTCGCATCCTTGCTGTCGAGCACATCCTGCACCCGCGCATTCGAGACGCTGGTGTTGCTCTCGACTGACTGGCTCGACGTGCGTTTCTCCTCGTCGTCCTTGCGCAAATGAGGGCGGTATGACTCGGGCATGTGATCAGTTCCTCGCTTGTCCTGCCAATGGTGGCCGTGTCAGACAGCCTAGACCGGAACCGGGCAAGGATGCGCGTAAAAAGTGTTTGAAGATCAGATTCTCTCACCCGCGGTGGCGACGACCATCTTTGTGATCGTTTGTCTCGCGGGCTATCGCTATCGCGCCGTCTGGAAGGCGGAGGGGCCGCGTTGGCAGCTTTGGCTCTTCGGGGTAATCGCGGCGGCAGGCCTGCTCACTCTTGCCTTCGTTCCGCTTGCGGTGCCGGGCTAGATCAGCCTGCGGCGCCAGCCCGTTCGAGCATTTTGCGCGCGCGGGGGCAGTGCCCCAGGCGCTCTTTCAGCGGGCTGTCTGGGTCGATTTCCTTGTGGCACACAAGGCATTGATCCGCATCGCCGATGGCGTTCAACCCGCCGCAGCTTCCCTTGATCCGCCGGCCGGAGAAAATCACGCCGACGGCCATACCCAGCATCACGAGGCCGAGGATGACAAATGTCAGCAGTGCGGTTTCCATGGGCAAGCGCCTTTCGGTCAGGCTTGCAAAGAAGCGTAGTGGCTGCTGGTGGCAGTTGTGAAGCCCTCGCCGGGTTCACGATCGATGAACACAACGGCAAGTCCGCGCTCTTCGGCAATTTCCATGCCGCGTTCGCGCCCCAGCACGAGCATCGCAGTGGACCATGCATCGGCCATCATGGCGCTCTCGGTCAGCACGGTTGCCGACACGGTCTTGTGCAGGATCGGGCGGCCGGTGGCCGGGTCGATGATGTGAGAGTAGCGGTTGCCACCATCTTCGAAGAAGTTGCGGTAATCGCCCGAGGTGGCCATCCCGAGATCAGTTGCATCGGCGACAGCGTGCAGCGCACGGTCGCCCGCAACGGGGGACTCGATCCCGATCTGCCAAGGCAGGCCACTCGCATTGCGACCGGAGGCATAAAGGTCGCCGCCGATCTCGACCATGAAGTCGGTGAGCCCAAAGCCACGAACCGCCTCAGCCACACGGTCGACGCCATGGCCCTTGCCGATGGCCGGCAGGTAGATCTCGGCGCCGCTCACGGATTTGGTCAGCGTATCACCGGTGAGGGTCAGCATCCGCTCTTGCCCGGTGCGCGCCAGTGCTTCGGCGACATCGGTATCGGCAGGCACGTGAGGTGCGGAGCCGGTGGAGCCGAAGCCCCAAAGCTCAATCAACGGACCCACGGTCACATCGAACCGGCCAGCGCTTGCACGGTGCACATCATCGGCGGCGCGGAGCACACCGGCGAGGGCCGGGGAGAGAGCCATCGGCTCGTTCGCCGACGCAGCATTGATCCGCGAAACTTCGGAGTCAGCGTCCCAGTTGGACATCTGCACGTTGACCTCGGCCAGCGCGGTCTTGATCGCGGCATCCAGCGCCTTCTCGTCGATACGGGCACTCCCTGGAATGGCGACGACATTATAGGTCGTGCCCATGGTAGAGCCGCTCAGCTTGAGCACCTCGGCCCCTGTCTTGCACGCTGCCAGAGCGGCTGCGGAGAGAATCAGAAAAGACCTGCGGTTGATCATTGGGATGCCGGACACGAGAAATGCCTCCTCAGAAAGCTTGCGCGCAGAACGCTGTGCCTGCATATGGCGTCGAGTTTGCGGCTGCAAGCGAGGCGCGGGCAAAAAACTTTATAAATATTCGCCCGGTTGGTGTTTCGTTCTCCGCCGCATCGTTGCACAAGGTATGAAAAACGGATGGCGATCCAAGTGCAGAACTACACTTTGAAGCGAGGCCTCGATCTTCCGATAGAAGGTGCGGCAACCAGCGGAGCGGCTGAGGCCGTGACTGTCAGCACCGTCGGGCTGCTCGGGGCAGACTATATTGGGCTCAAGCCACGCCTGGGTGTTGCCGAGGGCGACGTTGTCGCCCGTGGCGCGCCCGTGCTGGCCCACAAGGACAATCCCGATGCGCAGATCACGTCGCCGGTCTCTGGCCGCGTGAAGGCTATCAACCGCGGTGCACGGCGCAAGCTCATCAGCGTCGAGATCGAGGTCAATGAGGGCGCTGCAGAGCCGCTGGACTTTTCACAAGTTGGTGATGCTTCAAATGCCGATGGTGTCGTAGAGCGGCTTTGTGTTGCCGGTCTCTGGGCCTCCTTCCGGACCCGTCCCTATTCGCATGTGCCACTCGTCACCGATCGGCCCGCGGCCATTTATGTGACCGCGATGGACACCGAGCCATTGTCTCCCGACCCTGCGCCGATCATCGCAGAAGAGACTGAGGCCTTCACTCGGGGCCTTGAAGCGGTCGCGCTGCTCACCGAGGGCAACACCTATCTGTGCCATGCCGCAGGGAGCGAAATCCCGGGCGCGGATGTAGCCGGGGTCACCGCTGCCACGTTTTCCGGCCCTCATCCGGCCGGCTTGCCCGGTACCCACATGCACTTTCTCGAGCCACCGAGGGTGGACCGGTTTGTCTGGACCGTCGGCTATGCCGATGTCATCGCCATCGGTCGCCTGTTTCTCACCGGCAAGCTCGACACCACGCGGACGATCGCAATCGTCGGCCCGCTGTCGGCTCAGCCGCGGCTGGTCAAAACCGTCGTCGGCGCGTCGCTGGCCGAACTATGCGAGAGCGACAACCCGAACGGTCTCCCGATCCGCATGATCTCGGGTTCGGTGCTCAGTGGCCGGGCCGGCGAGGGTGTGGATGGCTACCTGGGCCGCTACGCCCGGCAGGTCACGCTGATGGAAGAGGATCACAAGCAGATCCCGATGGGGTGGATCCGGCCGATGTCGTCCAAGTTCGCCTTCCAACCTGTGCTTGGCTCGGCCTTCAGCCGAAAGCTCTACGACCTGACCACCAACCTCAACGGCGGGCGCCGGGCGATGGTGCCCATTGGCACATTCGAAGAGCTGATGCCGCAGGACTTCCTGCCGACTCAGCTCCTGCGCTCGCTTCTGGTGATGGATACCGATCAGGCCCAGGCGCTCGGCGCGCTTGAGCTTGACGAGGAAGACCTCGGGCTTTGTGGCTTTGCCTGCCCCGCCAAGTATGAATACGGCATGGCGCTGCGCGACTGTCTGACCAAGATTGAAAAGGAAGGCTGAGCCATGGGTTTGCGCAGCTTCTTCGACCGCATCGAGCCGCACTTTGTGAAGGGCGGCAAATACGAGAAGTGGTTCCCTGTCTACGAGATGGTGGAGAGCTTCCTCTACACCCCCAAGACGGTGACCACCGCCGCGCCTCACGCGCGCAGCTACATCGATATGAAGCGGATAATGACCTACGTGGTGCTCGCCACGGTGCCATGCATTCTCTTTGGCCTCTACAACACCGGGCTGCAGACCAATCTAGCGATTGCTGAGCATGGCGCATCGGGTTGGCGGGCGGCGATCATCGACGGGCTGGGCATTGGCTTCAACCCGGCCAACCCGATCGCCAACATGCTGCACGGGCTGATGTATTTCTTGCCGATCTATATCGTGACGCTCGCCGCAGGTGGCGCTTGGGAGGTGCTTTTTGCCACGATCCGGCGGCATGAAGTGAACGAGGGCTTTCTCGTGACCTCGATGCTCTACACGCTGATCCTGCCCGCCTCGACGCCGCTCTGGCAGGTCGCGCTGGGCATTTCTTTCGGCGTGGTGATCGGCAAGGAAGTCTTTGGCGGCACCGGCAAGAACTTCCTGAACCCTGCGCTGGTGGGCCGAGCATTCCTCTATTTTGCTTATCCTGCATATATGTCGGGCGATACGATCTGGACCCCGGTTGATGGTTTCTCGGGCGCAACCGCGCTCTCCATCACCGCCTCCGAAGGCCCGGCTGCGCTGCCCGAATACGGGATCACATGGATGGATGCCTTCATCGGTACGATCCAAGGCTGCATCGGTGAAACCTCGACCATCGCCTGCCTGATCGGCCTCGCATTCCTGCTCGTGACCAAGATCGCCAACTACCGGATGGTCGTAGGCTGCTTGCTTGGCATGATTGCCTTCTCTTCGCTCCTCAACTGGATCGGGTCCGACAGTAACCCGGCCTTCGCAACACCGTGGTATTGGCACCTTGTCATCGGCGGCTACGCCTTTGGCCTCGTCTTCATGGTGACGGAGCCGGTCTCGGGCTCGCACACCAACATGGGCCGTTATATCTATGGCGCGCTGATCGGGTTCATGGTCGTGATGATCCGTGTGGTGAACCCGGCCTTCCCCGAAGGCATGATGCTCGCCATCCTGTTCGGCAATGTCTTCGCTCCGCTGATCGACTACTTCGTCGTGCAGGCCAACATCCGCAGGAGGGCCCGCCGCCATGCCTGACAAGGACAACCAGACCAATCAGGGGGAAGCCGACTTCACCCCCGAGATGAACCCGCCAGACCGTGACCTGCCCGCGCCCGAGGGCGAGGTGGTGCAGGGCGGTGGCTTCTTGCGCCGTTTCCTCGATACGCCGGCCGACAACACGGTAAAGACTGTGGTCGTGGCGCTGGGCCTCTGCCTCGTTGCCTCAATGGTGGTGTCAGCCGCCGCTGTGTCGCTGCGCCCCTTGCAGGAACAGAACGCAGCGCTCGACAAGCAGGTGAACATCCTTCAGGTCGCCGGCCTATACGAAGACGGCACCGATGTGGCCGAAGCGTTTGAGCAGTTCGAGCCCCATGTGCTTGAGCTCGAAACCGGCGAATTCGCCGATGGCGCCGATGTGGAAGGCCAGCTGCTGGACCCGCTCACTTTCGATGACCGCGCCGCAGCCGAGGATCTGACCCTTTCGGCCCCGCTGGATGATGACCCGGCCAGCATTGGACGGCAGGCGAATTACGTCACCGTTTATGTGCTGCGCAACGCCGACGGCAGCCTCGATAAAGTCGTGCTGCCCGTCTACGGCTACGGCCTCTGGTCGACCCTCTATGGCTTCATGGCCATCGAAGAGGACGGCAACACCATCTACGGCCTCCAGTTCTACGAACACGCCGAGACCCCAGGCCTCGGCGCCGAGGTCGACAACCCCCGCTGGAAGGCGCTTTGGCGCGGCAAGGAGCTGCGCACGGAGGATGGTGACGGCGAGCTGGCCATTACCGTGGCCAAGACCCCGCCGCCGCAGGGGCAGGAATACTTCGTTGATGCGCTCTCGGGCGCGACGCTCACCTCGCGCGGGGTCGACAACCTCGTGCGCTTCTGGATGAGCGAGCGCGGTTTCGAGCCGTTTCTGGAACGCGTGAGGGCAGGAGACATCTGATGGCACAGACCTACCGGACCATGCTCGTCGACCCGATGGTCGACAACAACCCGATCACCCTTCAGGTGCTGGGCATCTGCTCGGCACTGGCGGTGACATCCTCGTTGCAGGTGGCACTGGTGATGACCATCGCCGTTACTCTGGTGACGGGCTTCGCATCGATGTTCATCTCGGTGCTCCGCAGTCAGATCCCCTCGTCGATCCGGATCATCGTGCAAATGATCATCATCGCGTCGCTCGTGATCGTGGTCGATCAGGTGCTCAAGGCCTACGCCTACGAGATCTCCAAGACGCTCTCGGTCTTCGTAGGCCTGATCATCACCAACTGCATCGTGATGGGCCGGGCCGAAGCCTTCGCCATGAAGAACCCGCCGATCGCCTCCTTCATCGACGGTGTGGGCAACGGCCTGGGCTACGGGTTGATCCTGATGCTGGTGGGCTTCATCCGGGAGCTCTTCGGCTCCGGGTCGCTCTTCGGCATCACCATCCTGCAAACCACCAACAACGGCGGCTGGTATGTGCCCAATGGCTTGCTGCTCCTGCCGCCCTCGGCCTTCTTCGTGATCGGCCTGCTGATCTGGGCCTTCCGCAGCTGGAAACCCGAGCAGGTGGAAGAGCGTGAATACCGCATCCAGAGCGTGGAGGCGCACTGATGGAAGAGCTTCTCTCTCTCGCCGTAAAGGCCATCTTCGTCGAGAACATGGCGCTGGCCTTCTTCCTCGGCATGTGCACCTTCCTCGCCGTCTCCAAAAAGGTCGCCACGGCCATGGGCCTCGGTATCTCGGTGATCGTCGTGCAGTCGATCACCGTCCCGGCCAACAACCTGATCCTGACCTACCTGCTGGCGCCCGGTGCGCTGGCATGGGCCGGCTTTCCGGATGTCGATCTCACCTTCCTTGGCCTGATCTCCTACATCGGGGTGATCGCCGCGATGGTGCAGATCCTTGAGATGATCCTCGATAAGTACTTCCCGCCGCTCTACAACGCGCTGGGCGTCTTCCTGCCGCTGATCACCGTGAACTGCGCCATCCTCGGCGGTTCGCTCTTCATGGTGGAGCGCGACTACGACCTCGCCCAATCCACAGTGTATGGCGTCTCGTCCGGCTTTGGCTGGGCGCTGGCGATCACCGCAATGGCGGGCGTGCGCGAAAAGCTGAAATACTCCGACATTCCCGACGGGCTGCAGGGCCTTGGGATCACCTTCATCAGCGCCGGACTGATGGCCATGGCCTTCATGTCCTTCTCCGGCGTAAATCTCTGAGGGCGGCGCGATGGAAACCTTTACTCTCGGCGTAGCCCTCTTCTCGGTCATCGTCATCGCGCTGGTGACGATCATCCTCGCCGCCCGTTCGCGGCTGGTCTCTTCGGGGAACGTCAACATCACCATCAACGGTGAAAAGACCATCAGCGTCCCCGCCGGTGGCAAGCTGCTACAGACCCTCGCGGCCGAAAAGCTCTTTGTCCCGTCGGCCTGCGGCGGTGGCGGCACCTGTGCACAGTGCCGCGTGCGGATTCACTCCGGGGGCGGCTCAATCCTGCCCACCGAGGAAAGCCACATCACCAAGCGTGAGGCCTCCTGCGGTGACCGGCTCTCGTGCCAGGTCGCGGTCAAGCAGGACATGGAAGTCGAAGTCCCAGAAGAGGTCTTTGGCGTCAAGAAGTGGGAGTGCACCGTGCGCTCCAACGAGAACGTGGCCACCTTCATCAAGAACCTCGTGCTGGAACTGCCTGAGGGGGAAGATGTGAACTTCCGCGCCGGTGGCTACATCCAGATCGAGGCCCCGGCGCACCGCGTCAAATACACCGACTTCGCCGTCGAGGAGGAGTATCGGGAGGACTGGGACAAGTTCAACATCTGGCAGTACGAGTCGGTGCTCGACGAGCCGATCGAGCGCGCCTACTCGATGGCCAATTACCCGGACGAGAAGGGCCTGATCATGCTTAACGTCCGGATCGCCACGCCGCCGCCGCGCACCGAGGGCATCCCGCCGGGCAAGATGTCGAGCTATATCTTCAACCTGAAGCCCGGCGACAAGGTTACCATCTCCGGCCCGTTCGGCGAGTTCTTCGCGCGCGACACGCCCAAGGAGATGGTCTTCATCGGCGGCGGTGCGGGTATGGCCCCGATGCGGAGCCATATTTTCGACCAGCTCAAGCGGCTCGAAAACCGGGATCGCAAGATCACCTTCTGGTATGGCGCCCGCTCCAAGCGCGAGATGTTCTTTGTCGAGGACTTCGACCAACTGGCCGAGGAGTTCGACAATTTCGAGTGGCACGTGGCGCTCTCGGATGCTCTGCCCGAGGACGACTGGAAGGGCTACACCGGCTTCATCCACAACGTGCTCTACGAGGAGTACCTCAAGGATCACCCTAACCCCGAGGACTGCGAATACTACATGTGCGGTCCGCCCATCATGAACCAGTCGGTCATCAACATGCTGCTGGAGCTTGGGGTCGACCGCGAAGACATCATGCTGGACGACTTCGGCGGCTGATCCGCCCTGATCATCGAGATATTGCGGGGATGCAGGCAAAGGCCTGCGTCCCCGCTTCGCTTTCCGGGCTGTCCCTTGCGCGCTCGCTTTAAGTGAAGTTCTGCTAACAGAATCATTAAGTTTTCGAATTTGTCGTGCCCCGGTGAAGTCGCTACCAACGGGCGCGGGTAGTGTGCCCGCCCTAGAGGGAGGAGCCACGCCATGAACGTTCAGACCGAAACCAAAATCGACCTGCGCCGCATGGCCCATGCGATCCGCTTTCTTTCGATGGATGCGATCGTTCGTGCTGCCGATGGCCACCCGGGCACCCCGCTTGGCGGCGCTGACATCGCGACCGCGCTCTTCACCCGCCACCTCAAGTTCGACGCCGCGAATCCCACTTGGCCGGACCGTGACCGCTTCGTTCATTCCGCCGGCCACGGGTCGATGCTGCTCTACTCGCTGCTGTGCCTCTGCGGGTATGAAAAGATCGACATGGAGCAGGTAAAGAACTTCCGGGTTCTCGGCTCCCATACCGCCGGCCACCCCGAATATGATCCCGAAGCCGGGATCGAAACCACGACCGGCCCGCTAGGGCAGGGGATTGCAAATGCCGTCGGCATGGCCGTGGCCGAGCGAATCCTGAATGCCAAGTTTGGTGACGGCATCGTGGACCATTACACCTATGCCTACACTGGCGATGGCTGCCTGATGGAGGGCATCGCCGCCGAGGTCATCGCGCTGGCCGGTCACCTTAAGCTCGGGAAGCTGATCTTCTTGTGGGACGACAACCGAATGACCGACGATGGCCCGACCGATCAGGCTGTTTCGGAAGATCAGGTCAACCGGTTCGAGAACAACGGCTGGCACGTGCAGGAGGTCAACGGCCACGATCCTGAGGCGGTGGCGGAAGCGATTACCGCAGCCAAAACCGATGATCGCCCCAGCATGATCGCCTGCCGCACCTTTATCGGCTTCGGTATCCCGCGCATCCAGAACGATCGCGCCGCGCATGGCGGCAAGATCACCACTGAAGATACCGACGCCGCCCGCGAGAGCCTAAACTGGCCCCATGCGCCGTTTGAGCTGCCCTCCGAGATCCATGCCGCTTGGCGCGAAGCTGGCGCCCGCGGCGCCTCCGAGCGCGAGGCTTGGGAGGCTCGGCTGAATGCGCTGGACGCTGAGACCCGCGCGGAGTGGGATAGGTTGATGGCGGGCGATCTCCCGGCAGGTTGGGAAAGCGTGCTTCATGCAAAAAAAGCCGAGCTTGCCAGCGCCGGTCCGCTGCCCGGAATTCGTGCATCGGGAGAGATGGTCGCAACGGCCGCCGAGGCCATCCCCGAGCTGATCTCGGGCGCCCCCGACCTTGAGGCCGCCACCCAGCACAAGCGCCAACTCGCCCCCTTCACGGCTAACGACCGCTCTGGCCGTTACATCCACTACGGTGTGCGCGAGCACGCAATGGGCGCGATGATGAACGGGATGACAGTGCATGGCGGCATCGTCGCGATGGGTACGACCTTCCTCGTGTTCTCCGACTACATGCGCCACACGCTCCGAATGGCGGCGCTCATGCGGATCCCGGGCCTCTTCGTCTTCAGCCACGACAGCATCGGCATCGGCAAGAACGGCCCGACACATCAGCCGGTTGAATACCTCGCCTCGCTCCGCGCCTACCCGAACATGTGGACAATCCGGCCCGCCGATGCCGTCGAGATGGCAGAGGCTTGGGAACTGGGGCTGAAGCACAAGACAGGGCCTACCTCCATCATCTGCTCCCGTCAGCCTCTCGACGTTGTGCGCGCCGATGCTGGACCCGAGAATCGCTCCGCCAAAGGTGCCTACGTGCTCGCAGAGGCCGAAGGCCCACGCCAGGCGACGATTCTGGCAACCGGCAGCGAAGTCGCCGTAGCCCTCGCTGCCCGCGAGCTATTGGCGGGCGAGGGCATTCAGGCCGCCGTCGTCTCCATGCCCTGCTGGGAGGTCTTCGAGGCGCAGCCCAAAGCCTACCGCGACGAGGTTCTGGGCAACGCGCCGCGCGTGGCTGTCGAGGCTGCAGTTCGCTTTGGGTGGGACCGCTACATCGGCGCCGACGGCGTTTTCATCGGCATGGAAGGGTTCGGCGCGTCGGGGGATTACCCCGACTTGTTCGAGCATTTCGACATCACGCCTGAGGCCGTTGCAGAGGCCGTGAAACGCGGTCTCTGACACCTTCCGCCGATCACGAGGATGTGCGCGTCGACCCCTCTGGCGCTTGCCAGAATTTCTGCCAATGTCCGCGCCGCGGCGGCCAATGGGGCCGCTGCTTGCAGCTATGGAGATGCACATGAGACGAGTGGCATTTGGCGCTCTTCTCGCCGCTTTCGCGGCCCTTCCCGCCCTTGCCGAAGTCGAGATGATCGACACCGACGGCGACAGCATGGCCTCGTTCGACGAGATGGCCGCTGTCTACGAGGGCTTCACCGAAGAGCAGTACGGCGCTCTGGATACCGACGGCGATGGCCTCCTCAGCGATGAAGAGCTGGTTGCCGCCATCGACGGAGGCACTCTGGAGACCCTCGGCGACTGAGCCGCGCAGGCAACAAAAAGGGCCGCGACGCTTGCGCCGCGGCCCTGATCATTTCTGAAGTTTCAGATCACTCGGTATATTCGGCAATCTTGGCGCGGGCCTCGTCGATCAGCGCCTGACCGTCGATTCCCTTCGCGTCCATGTCCTTCACCCAGGCTTCATAGATCGGCTCGGACAGTTCACGCCATTCGGCGGTCGCTTCCTCGTCGAGGGTGATGATGTTGTTACCGAGATCCACTGCGATCTGCCGTGAGGGCGCATCGGAAGCTTCCATCGTGTCACCGGCAAACATTGAGAACTCGAGGCCGGAGTTGTCGTCGATCACCTTCTTGAGGTCATCGGGCAGGCTCTCGTACTTGTCCTTGTTCATGGCCAGCACGAAAGTCAGCGTGTAGAGCGACACATCCTTGAACTCGGTGTGGTTGGGCACAAGCTCGGCCACCTTGAGTGCGGCGGTTACCTCCCAAGGAATGGTCGTGCCATCGATCACACCCTTGGACAGCGCCTCCGACACGGCCGGAACCGGCAGGCCGACCGGCGTGGCACCGAGGCTTTCCAGCAGCATGTTCACGGTGCGCGAGCCGCCGCGAATCTTCATGCCCTCAAGATCGCCCGGCTCTTCGATCGGGTCCTGAGTGTGGAACATGCCCGGCCCGTGAACCCACGTGCCGAGGATGTGGACATCCTTGAACTCGGTGTCCCGCATATGCTCTTCGAACATCTCCCAATAGGCGCGACTGGCGGCCTTGGCGGTGGTCACCATGAAGGGCAGCTCAAACACCTCGGTGCGCGGATAGCGACCGGGTGTGTAACCGACCACGGTCCAGACGATATCCGCCGAGCCGTCGATGGCTTGGTCCATCAGTTCGGGCGGCGTGCCACCGAGCTGCATCGAGGGGTAATGCTCCACCTTGATGCGCCCTTCGGACTGCTCCATCACGTCGGCGGCCCATTTATCGAGCACCAGCTTCGGCACATTGGCCTGTGGCGGCAGGAACTGGTGCATCCGCAGCGTCACCTCCTGTGCCATGGCACTCGTGGCGCCTATGGTGGCCAGGGCAATGCCGCCCAGTGCTCCCAAAATCTGTCTGCGATCCATCCTCTCACTCCTCCCGTTGGTGATGGTTTTGCATTATAGTGCCGAGATTGCCTTATATCGCATCTTCGATCCAGCTAAATTATCGATAATTTTAGCGCGCACCACAAACGAAAACGCCCCGCACGAGGCGGGGCGTTCTGCAATTCTGTTGGCCGCTTACTTGGTGTACTCGGCAATCTTCGCGCGGGCCTCGTCGATCAGGGCCTGCCCGTCGATCCCTTTGCTCTCCATGTCAGCGACCCACTCGGCGTAGATCGGCTCGGAGAGTTCTTTCCACTCTTCGGTGCCTTCGGCGTCGATGGTGATGATGTTGTTGCCAAGGTCCTCGGCGATTTTCAGGCCGGGGGCGTCCAGCTCATCCATCATCTTACCGGCCCATGCGGAGAACTCCGCGCCGGAGTTGGCGTCGAGCGCGGCCTTGGCGTCATCCGGCAGGCTCTCATACTTATCCTTGTTCATCGCGAGCACGAAGCCGAGGACGTAAAGCGCGTTGCCGGTGAACTCGGTGTGGTTGGTCACCAGTTCCGAGCTTTTCACGGCGGTGGTCACTTCCCACGGGATGGTGGTGCCGTCGATCACGCCTTTGGAGAGCGCCTCCGACACGGCAGGCACGGGCATGCCCACGGGGGTGGCGCCGAGCTTTTCGAGGAGTTGGGTCACAAGCCGTGAGCCGCCGCGGATCTTCATGCCCTCAAGGTCTTCGGGCACTTCTACCGCATCCTTGGTGTGGAACAGGCCAGGCCCGTGCACCCATGTGCCGATGATGTGCAGGTCGGCAAACTCGGTGTCTTTCATGTGGGTCTCGAACATGTCCCAAAAGGCCATCGAGGTAGCCTCGGCATTGGTTGCCATGAACGGCAATTCGAACACTTCGGTCCGGGGGAAGCGGCCCGGGGTGTAACCGATCACCGTCCAGACGATATCGGCCACACCGTCCTTGGCCTGGTCCATCAGCTCCGGCGGGGTGCCGCCAAGCTGCATCGACGGGAAGTGCTTGATGCTCAGCGTGCCATTCGATTCTTCGGCGACCTTGGCCATCCACGGTTCAAGAATCTGCGACGGCACGGCAGCCTGAGGCGGCAGCATCTGGTGCAGGTTCAGCGTTTCCTGTGCCTGAGCCTGAGCGGTGAAGCCAGCGGTAGCGAGCGCAGCGGCCCCGGCCATGTTGAGAAAGGTGCGACGGGTTTTCATTTGATCCTCCCAGAAACATGAAAACTTGGTTCGGCCCGGATCGTCGCACAGAGGCCCTGCTCGGACCATGCGATTATGCGCTGTGTTAATAAAATTTTTCTTGAGCTCTCAATGCAAAGCGCCCCGCCGAGTGGGCGGGGCGCTGCATGATTTCTATAGCGATGGCGTCAGCTGGCCGCTGCAACGGCCCGCTTGGTCAGCACGCCGATCAGGTGCGCGCGGTACTCCGCGGTGCCGTGCAGATCGCTGATCAGCCCATCCGCAGAGTGGCTGATTCCGGCCACGGCATCGGGCGAGAAGTTGCCCGCAAGCGCCTCCTCGGCCTCCGCCCAGCGGAACACGCCATCCTCGCCAGCGCCGGTTACGCCCACGCCGACGCGGTCGCCGTATTTGGCAACGAAAACGCCCACGAGCGGGAAGCGCGAGGCCGGCTGTTCGAACTTCTGGTAATCCGAGGCCTGCGGCACCGGGAAGTCGACGCCAACGATGATCTCGCCTTCTTCCAGCGCCGTGGTGAACAGCCCGTCGAAAAAGTCACCCGCGGCGATCTCACGGGTGTTGGTGCGGATCGTGGCGCCGGTGGCCATGCAGGCCGACGGGTAGCAGGCCGCCGGGTCGTTGTTGGCAAGGCTGCCGCCAATGGTCCCCCGGTTACGCACTGCCGGATCGCCGATGAGCGAGGCCAGCTTGGCGAGACCGGCAAAGCTGCCTTTCGCCTCCTTGGCCACGGTCCCGTGGGTGGTGCCGCCGCCGATCTTCATCGTGCCGCCATCCGAGGACACGCCTTTCATCTCGGCGATGCCGGTGAGCGATACCAGCTTCTCCGGCGCGTTCAGGCGCTGCTTGAGCGTGGGGATGAGCGTTTGCCCGCCCCCGAGTGCCTGCGCCCCTTCACTCGACAGCGCCGCAACGGCCTCTTCGATGGTGGAGGGTTTTTCGAAATCGAAGCTATACATGATCGTGTCTCCTCAGCCGTTCATCGCAGCCCAGACCCGGGAGGGCGAGAGCGGCATATCGATATGTTTCACATCCTTGCCGGCGCGCTGCAATGCATCGCAGACGGCATTGACCAGAGCAGGCGGGGAGCCGATGGCCCCGGCCTCGCCGCAGCCCTTCACCCCGAGCGGGTTGTGGGTGCAGGGGGTCTGGCAGGAGTGATCCACGACAAAGTTGGGCAGGTCAGCGGCCCGGGGCATGGCATAATCCATGTAGGAGCCCGAGAGCAGCTGCCCGTCATCGTCATAGGCGCAGTTTTCCAGCATTGCCTGGCCAATGCCTTGGGCGATGCCTCCGTGTACCTGGCCCTCCACGATCATCGGGTTGACGACATTGCCGAAGTCATCCGCCGCCGCGAAGGCCAGCACTTCCACCTTGCCGGTGTCCGGGTCCACCTCGACCTCGCAGCTATAGGCGCCGGAGGGGTAGGTGAAGTTGGACGGATCGTAGAAGGCGGTCTCCTCCAGCCCCGGCTCGATTTCTTCGAGCGGGTAGTTGTGAGGCACGTAGGCCGCGAGGGTCACATCGCCCCAGGCCACCGACTTGTCGGTGCCGGCCACGGTGAAGGCACCGTCCTTCAACTCGATGTCGCCTTCGGAGGCCTCCATCAGGTGCGCCGCGATCTTCTTCGCCTTGGCGATGATCTTCTCGGTCGCACGCACCATGGCGGAGCCACCCACTGCGAGCGAGCGTGAGCCGTAGGTGCCCATGCCCATCGGGGTGTTGGCGGTGTCGCCGTGAACGATCTCAACCTGGCTGGCGTCGATGCCGATCATGTCGGCCACCACCTGCGGGAAGGCTGTTTCGTGGCCCTGACCGTGGGAGTGGGAGCCGGTCATCACCGAGATCGAGCCGGTGGCGTTCACCCGCACCGTCGCGCTCTCGTAAAGCCCGGCCCGTGCGCCGAGTTGACCTACGAGGTTCGACGGCGCGATGCCGCAAGCCTCGATGTAGCAGTTCACGCCCAGCCCACGCAGCTTGCCGCGCGCCTTGCTCTCGGCGGCACGCGCCTCGAACCCGGCGAAATCGGCCACCTCGATGAGCTTGTCCATCGTGGCGTTGTAGTTGCCGGTGTCATATTCCACCGCAACCGGCGTGGCATAGGGGAACTCGGTGATAAAGTTCTTCCGGCGCAGCTCGATCGGGTCCATCCCGATCTCGCGGGCGGCCTTGTCGATCACCCGCTCCAGCTGGAAGGTCGCCTCCGGGCGGCCTGCACCGCGATAGGCATCCACAGGCACTGTGTTGGTGAACACGGCTTTGACGTTCACGTAGATCAACGGCGTCTTGTAGTTGCCGGCCATCAGCGTGCCGTGCAGCCAAGTCGGCACCGAAGGCGCGAAGGTGGAGAGGTAAGCCCCCATATTCGCGTAGGTCTCGGTGCGCAGGGCGGTGAAGTTGCCCTCGGCATCCATCGCCAGCTCGATCTTGGTCACGTGGTCACGGCCATGGGCGTCGGAGATGAAAGCCTCCGAACGCGAGCAGGTCCACTTGACCGGGCGCCGGATCTCCTTGGCGGCGAAGGTGCAAAAGGCCTCTTCAGCGTAGTGGAAGATTTTGGTGCCAAAACCGCCGCCCACATCAGGCGCGACGACCCGCAGCTTGTGCTCGGGAATGCCCAGCACGAAAGCGCCCATGAGCAGACGGATCACATGCGGGTTCTGCGAGGTAGTGTAAAGCGTGTGATCGCCGGTCGCATCGTTGAAGTCGCCCACGGCCACGCGGGGCTCCATCGGGTTGGCGACGAGGCGGTTGTTCTTGAGCTCCAGCGTGGTGACATGGTGGGCCGCCTTGATGGCATCATCCACTGCCTGACGGTTGTCTTCGACAAAGCCCCAGTCGTAGCAGAGGTTGCTCGTCAGGTCGTCATGCACCTTGGGTGCGCCGTCCTGAACCGCGGCCTTCATGTCAATCACCGCCGGAAGGTCGGTGATGTCCACGTCGATCGCTTCGGCGGCATCGCGCGCCTGTTCGAGGCTCTCGGCGACGACAGCGGCAATCGGGTCGCCCACGTGGCGGACCTTGCCCTGTGCCAGCACCGGATGTGGCGGCTCCTGCATCGGCTCGCCGTGGCGGTCGGTCACCTGCCACCCGCAGGGAAGGCCGCCGATGCCTTCAAAATCCTTGCCCGTGAACACGCGGATCACGCCCGGCATGCCCTCGGCTGCACTGGTGTCCACATTGTTCAGCTTGCCATGCGCCACGTCGGAGCGCAGAAAGTACACGTAGGTCTGGTTGTTGATGTTGATGTCGTCGGTATACTTGCCTTTGCCGGTCAAGAACCGCACGTCTTCGCGCCGCTTGGTGCTGGCGCCAATGCCACCGTCTTTGGGCATCTCATATCCTCCCTTGGGGATGGTGGGCCGGGCCCACCCTAAAGCTGATCCGGCCCGCAGAGCGGGGGCCGGGATGGCTCACTCAGCGGCGATCGCGCTCACGTCCTGCCCGCTGGCTGCCATGATCGCCTTGACGATGTTGTGGTAGCCGGTGCAGCGGCAGATGTTGCCCTGCAGGTAGTTGCGCACTTCCTGTTCGGTCGGCTTGGGGTTCTCTTTAAGGAGCGCCGCCGCTGACATCACCATGCCGGGAGTGCAGAAGCCGCACTGGAGACCGTGGTGATCCTGAAAGGCCTGCTGGATCGTGTTGAGCGAGCCGTCGGCGTTGGCCTGGCCCTCGATGGTGCTCACCTCGGCGCCGTCGGCTTCCTGAGCGAACATGGTGCAGGCCTTCACGGCCTCGCCGTTCACATGCACCACGCAGGCGCCGCACTGGCTGGTGTCGCAGCCCACGTGGGTGCCGGTGAGGTTCAGCTCTTCTCGCAAGAACGAAACAAGGAGGGTGCGCCCCTCCGCTTCGCCGGTCCGGGACTTCCCGTTGACCGTCATTGTTACCGTTGCCATTGCAATCCTCCCTGTGTGGTTATCCTGGCTTGAAATTCGCTTGGGTCGGGGAGGGTCAGCTGCCGGTCAGGCGCTTGAGCCACCCTTTCTTTTCTGTCGGCGCATCTTCCGCCGGGTCGGCCTCGCCCTCGGGCGGGCCTTCGATGGCGGTCTGGAAGTTCTCGAAGAACTGGTCGGCCATCTTTTTTGCGAAACCGTCGATGATGCGGCTGCCCAGCTGTGCCAGCTTGCCGCCCACCTTGGCCTCGACCTTGTAGGTCAGCTCGGTGCCCTCGGGCACCTCCTTGAGCTCGACATCGGCACCGCCCTTGGCAAAGCCTGCGGCGCCCCCTTTGCCTTCACCGGATATGGTAAGGCTGTTCGGCTCGTTCATCTCGGAGAGGGTCACAGCCCCCTTGAAGGTGGCCTTCACCGGCCCGACCTTCTGCACCACGGTGGCCTCGAAGCCCTCTTCCGGCGAGCCGGACATTTCCGTGCAGCCCGGCACACAGGCCTTGAGCACGTCTGCATCGAGCAGGCCGTTCCATACGGTCTGCGGGTCCGCCTTGATCACGCGGCTGTCGCTGAGTTCCATGAATCACCTCCCTCGCTTGAAACAGACCCTAGGAAGCGCACGGGCTTGCGCCTATTCGACCAAAGGCTTGGGTCCGAAGTATGTCGGCGCTTTGGCCGGTCCAGTGCCCGCGCCGAAATACTCACCCGCCCCCGACCAATTGGCAAGTGACCACCCGCGCCCGCGCCGTTATTCTGGGGATATGGACAGGATCGAACGTGATATACCCAAGGGCGCGCTCACCGGATGGGCGCTGGTGGTCGATGACCACCCGCTGTTCTGCGACGCGCTGGAGCTGACCCTCACGAGCGTGGCCTCTTTCAAGGAGGTCCGCACCTGCGACCGGCTCGAGGTGGCCATCGACATGCTTGATGGCGATCTGCCCGATCTCGTGGTGCTCGACCTGAACCTGCCCGACGTTTCCGGCCTCGACGGTCTGATCCGGCTCAAGGCCACCGCGCGCGGTGTGCCGGTAATCGTCGTCTCGTCGATGGCCGAGAATCAGGTGATCTCTGCCGCACTCAAGGCCGGGGCCTCGGGTTTTGTGCCCAAGCACAGCCCGCGCAGCACCTTTCGCGACGCACTTGCCGCCGTGTCGCGCGGCGAAAGCTACGTGCCGGAGGGCTTTGTCGCCACCGAGGCCAACGGCGACAGCGAGGCCAGCGATGCGGTCGAGCGCCTGTCGACCCTGACCGCCCAGCAGTCTCGAATTCTGCAGCTTATCTGTCAGGGCAAGCTCAACAAGCAAATCGCCTTCGACCTCGCAATCGCCGAAACCACCGTGAAGGCGCATGTGACCGCTATCATGCGCAAGCTCGGGGTCCAGAGCCGCACACAGGCGGTTCTCGTTGCAAGCCAAGCGCGATTTTCCTCCGTATTGCCAAGCGCGCCGGTCTCCTCCTAACTTGTCCTGCCGCGGAGGGAGGAGTGCCCGCGACATGCTGGAGGAGAGCATTTGACCCCCGAAACCGACGCCCCGAGGCCGCTGAACCCTCAGGAACTCGGCCCGCAAATGGCCGAGGTTTTTGCATCCGATCCTGATGTCATCGGCGTCCTCGCCGAAGAACTGGGGCCTGGCCCCTTTGCCCTCGTCTGCCTGTTTGCCAGCCCGGAATGCCAGTTCGATAAGCTGATGAAGGCCGCTGCCAAACGGTTTGGCTCGGCCCAAGTGATGGGGTGCACCACCGCAGGAGAGATCGGCCGCGCCGGCTATGCAGAGGGGCGGGTCGTAGCTGTGGCCTTCCCCGCGGCGGCTTTCTCCGCCACTGCGCTGCTCATCAGCGAGTTGGGTGGACAGGATGCCCAGGCCTTCGGCGACCAACTCGCGAGGGAACGGCTGACCTTGGCCGAGCAAAACCCCGACCGGCCAAACGCCTTTGCTTTCCTGCTGGTCGATGGCCTCTCACTAAAGGAAGATATCCTCGCCGCTTCGCTCTCGCCGGCGCTGGGCGGCATTCCTCTCTTTGGCGGCTCCGCCGGCGACGGCGTAGATTTTGCCCGCACACGCGTCGGTCTCAACGGCGTCGTGGCGCAAGATGCCGCCGTCTTGGCGCTTGTCCGCACCACCCTTCCGGCCCGTGTGTTCTCTCTCGACCACCTCCAGCCTACCGATGACCGGATGGTCGTGACCGAGGCCGACCCGAAGGCGCGGATCGTGAAGTCGATCAATGCGGAGCCTGCAGCCCGCGAATACGCCCGGATCGTCGGCAAGGATCCCAATCAGCTCGATACCTTCACCTTCGCCGCCCATCCGGTCGTCGTCCGGATCGGGGCCGAGCACCATGTGCGGGCAATCCAGCGGGTGACTGAGGAGGGTGACCTCCAGTTCTTCTCCGCCATCGACGAAGGCATGGTTCTGACAGTCGCCAACAAGCAGGATATCGTCGCCCACCTCGACGCCGAGCTTACGGCTTTGGCCGAGCCGGTCGCGCCGCTTTCGATCCTTGGCTGCGATTGCGTGCTGCGGCGGATCGAGGCCGAGCAGGCCCAATCTGTCCGCGCGCTGTCCGACACGCTGGTGCGCCACAAGGTCGTGGGCTTCAACACCTACGGCGAGCAGATCGGCCCTTTGCACGTGAATCAGACCATTACGGGCGTCGCCTTCTACCCGCCGCGCGAGGTGAGCTAGATGATGCTCATCAACCCTGAAGACAGTCTCGAGCGGCAGAACGAGAAACTCCTCCAGATCGTCCAGTCGCTGATGCGTCGTGTGGAGCAGAAGAGCGAAGAGAGCGGCGTCGCCTACGCGCAGTTCGAGCGGGCCGCCCTGCTGGAAGGGCAGGTGCGTGACCGCACAATGCAGCTCGAGCGCGCCCTTGATCTCTTGCAGGATTCCAACGCCCGGTTGGCCCGCGCCAACAGCTCAGCCGAGGCCGCCCGCTCCAACCTCGCCGACGCCATCGAGACCGTGGCCGAGGGCTTCGCGCTCTTCGATGCCTCCGAAAGCCTCGTGCTCGCCAACAGCCGCTTCTGCAAGGCGCTGACAGATATCAAGCCGCGCCTCGTCGAGGGGCTTGCCTTTGCCGATTACGTGCAACTGGTGGCCAACAGCCGCGACCTTTCACTGCCCGAAGGCGAGTCGCCGAAGGATTGGGCGGCGCGGCGGATGCGGCGCCACGGCGATGCCCACTCCGTTTTCAACGTCTCCCTCAACCGTGACCGCTGGCTTCAGGTCTCCGAGCACCGCACGGCTTCTGGCGGTACGGTGATCCTGCAGACCGATGTTACCTCTATCTTCCGGGCCGAACGGCGCGAGCGCGAAAAGCTGCAACACGGCCACGTGCAGATGCTTCAGGCGACGCTGGATCACCTCACTCAAGGTGTCGCGATCTTCGACGCGCAGGCGCGGCTGGCCGGGTGGAATGACCGGCTGGGCGAGCTGTTCGACATCACCCTGCCTGAGCGCACCCTCGGGTCGTCTTTTGCAGAGCTGGCTCGACAAATTGCCGAAACGGCGCTCTTCATCGAGGGTCGCAGCCAAGAAACGCTCGTTGAATGGGCCGCGCAACGGGGCCGCCGCCAGCCGCTGACCTTCGAGCTGCAAACCGAGGCCAACCGCTTCTTGCAGGGGTTCGCGCAGGAGATGCCCGATCGCGGTTTCGTGGTGTCCTTCACCGATGTCACCTCAGAGCGGCAAGCCTCGCTGGCCCTGCAGCAGATCAACGAATTGCTCGAGCACCGGGTCGAGGAGCGCACGCTGGAGCTGGAGGAAGCACTGGAAGAGGCCGAACGTGCCAACACCTCGAAGTCCCGCTTCGTTGCCGCCGCCAGCCATGACCTCATGCAGCCACTCTCTGCCGCCAAGCTCTTCTTGTCGTCCCTGACCGAGGCCGCGGGCCCGGGCCGCCCCGGTGAGCTGGCTGACAAAGCAACTCAGGCGCTGGGCAATGTCGAAGACATCATCACCGCCCTGCTCGATATCTCGAAACTCGATCTGGGGCGGGCCAGCTTTGATGTGCAATCGGTCCCGCTCAAGGCCATCTTCGAACCCCTGCGGCACCAGCTCGAACCCACGGCCCGTGCCAAGGGAATTGGCCTGCGCATCATAGACACCAATCTCACTGTGCGGAGCGACCCGGCCTTTCTGCGGCGGATCGTGCAAAACCTCGTCTCGAACGCGGTAAACTACACCGACACCGGCAAGGTCATCCTTGGCGTCCGACGCAACGGCAGCGCGGCTCGCATCGAAGTGTGGGACAGCGGTCGTGGCATTGCGCCCGAGGATCAGGCTCTCGTGTTTCAGGAGTTCAAACGCCTTGAAACGCGCGGCGACGGCCTTGGGCTTGGGCTCGCCATCGTAGAGCGGGCCTGCAAAGGGCTCGGCCACCCGCTGTCGCTCTGGTCCGAAAAGGGCGTAGGCAGTTGCTTTTCCCTCAACGTGCCTGTGGCCGAAAGCACCACTGTGCCCTCGGTGAAGGCACCCGCCGCGCAACCTGATCTGCGCGACAAGGGCCCTCTGGTTTTGCTCGTCGAGAATGACACGGCCCTTGCCCGTGCCCTGACCCAGATGATTGAGGGCTGGGGCGCGCATGTGCTCCACGCCCATAACGCCCCCGAAGCGCTCGAACTTCTGGCCGAGGTTCAGCTCAAGCCCGACGCCATGCTGCTCGACGAACAGTTGGGCCACGGAATGACCGGAACAGAACTTTATAGCCTGCTTACGGGGCGGTTCGGCACCATCCCGGCCCGTATCCTCTCGGCAGACCGCTCCCGCCGCCTCCGCGAGGCCTGCGCCGCCCTCGGGCTGGAGCTGCTCGGCAAGCCGGTGGACCGCGACCGGATCGGGGCATTCCTCGTGGGTGTGTGACCTGCCTCTTGTCAAATGCAATAATTTGAATATATAGGCATCAACGAACAGGAACGGTCGCAGCCCTCAGGTGTCATGGCGGCCAGAACGGAGATGTCCCGCGCATGGAAACAGAGTTCACACCCTATGCATCTCTTGGCGGCGGCCTGCTAATCGGCTTGGCCGCGGTGATGCTCATGGCTACCCTTGGCCGCATCTTCGGCGCTACCGGCATCCTCGCAGGGTTCATCCAGCCGGACAGTTCCTCCGAGTTCTCGTGGCGCGCCGCCCTGCTCGCAGGCATGGTCTCCGGCCCCGCACTCTACCTCGCGATCACCGGCAATTGGCCCGCGATAGAGGTGCCCGTCTCGACGCCGATGTTGGCGCTGGGCGGTTTGATCGTAGGGGCCGGTGTCACCTACGGCGCGGGCTGCACATCAGGCCACGGTGTCTGCGGTATGGCGCGGCTCTCGCCGCGCTCCATCGTGGCCACGCTCACATTCATGGCGGGCACGGCAGCGACCGTTTACGTCATCCGCCATGTGATCGGAGGCTGAGCAGATGAAAAAGCACATTCTCATCTACCTGATCGGCCTCACCTTCGGCCTCGGCATCTCGATTTCCGGCATGGCCAACCCGGCCAAGGTGATCAACTTCTTCGACTTCGCCGGCAGCTGGGACCCTTCCCTTGCTTTCGTGATGGGCGGCGCCGTGACCGTGGCCTTCATCGGCTACCGGCTGGTCTTCCGCCGCGAGGCGCCGATCTGGGGCAAGGGCTTCAACCTGCCTGGCACCCGCCAGATCGACGCGCGCCTCATCGGCGGCAGCCTCGTCTTTGGCATCGGCTGGGGCATCGCGGGCTTCTGCCCGGGCGGGGCCCTTCCTGCGCTCGGCACGGGCCGCAGCGAGGTCTTCATCTTCGTCGTGGCGCTGGTCGCAGGCATCCTGCTGGCCAAGGCGCTTCAAAAAGCTTCCGCGCGAAAGAAACCCAAGGCGGCACAGGCCTGAGCGCCCCGCCGGAAATGGAGGTTCACATGAGCGACTACCCGATCGACATCACCGTCACCCCCGAGGTCAAAGCCTTCTTCGACGAGGCGACAAACACCATCTCTTACGTGGTCAAAGACCCGGCCAGCCATCATTGCGCCGTGATCGACAGCGTGATGGATATCGACTACGCCGCTGGCCGTATCACCTATGACAACGCCGACGACATCATCGCCTATGTGCAGGACAACGGCCTCACCGTCGATTGGCTGATCGAAACCCACGTCCATGCCGATCACCTCTCTGCCGCGCCCTACATCCAGCAAAAGCTGGGCGGCAAGATCGGCATCGGCGAGCAGATCACCACCGTGCAGGACACCTTCGGCAAGGTCTTCAACGAGGGCACCGAGTTTCAGCGCGATGGCTCGCAGTTCGATGCGCTCTTCGTGGATGGCGACACCTACAAGATCGGCAATCTCAAGGCCGTCGCGCTCTATACGCCCGGCCACACGCCTGCCTGCATGACTCATGTCATCGGCAACGCGGCTTTCGTCGGCGATACGCTCTTCATGCCTGATGGCGGCTCGGCCCGGGCCGACTTTCCGGGCGGTGATGCGGGCGTGCTCTACGACAGCATCATGAAGGTGCTCGCCCTGCCCGGGGAGATGCGCCTCTTCATGTGCCACGATTACGCCCCCGGTGGCCGCGAGATCCAATGGGAGACGACCGTGGCCGAGGAAAAGGCCAACAACATCCACGTTGGTGCGGGCAAGTCGAAGGAAGATTTCATTAAGTTCCGCACCGAGCGTGATGCCACGCTCGACATGCCCAAGCTCATAATCCCTTCGCTGCAAGTGAATATGCGCGCGGGTGAGATCCCGACCGACAAGGACGGCAAGCCGATGCTCAAAGTCCCTCTGAACGGGCTCTGAGAAATGACCACGCCTGTCCAGCTCGATGGCAACTACTTCGTCGCCCCCCAGATAACGTCGGATGAAATCGGTGGCCTTGCTGCCGCGGGGTTCCGGGTGATCATCAACAACCGGCCCGACGGCGAGGTGCCGGGCCAGCCGAGCAGTGCCGAGATCAGGACCGAGGCGCAGCGCCACGGCCTGGCCTATCACCACATCCCGCTGTCTGGGCGCGAGGTGCACGAGGGCGACACCGACGCGCTGGAGGCAGCGCTTTCCTCCGCGCCGGGCACAACACTGGCTTTCTGCCGCTCCGGCATGCGGTCTGCGATGATCTGGGCTGCCCGTGAGTGCCGCCTGCGCCCGGCGGCGGATGTCGCCCGACAAGCCGCCGCCGCAGGGTATGACCTTTCGGCCTTCCTCGGCACCACGGGAGCCTGAGGTGAAGCCCGCCTTCCGCCGCGTTCTGCCTGTCTTCGACTGGGGCCGCACCTACAACCGTGATGCCCTCTCGAACGACCTGATCGCGGCGGTGATCGTGACGATCATGCTGATCCCGCAGTCGCTGGCCTACGCACTTCTTGCCGGCCTGCCGCCCGAGGCCGGGATCTACGCCTCCATCGTGCCGATCATCCTCTACGCCATCTTCGGCACTTCCCGCGCGCTGGCGGTCGGGCCGGTGGCCGTGGTCTCGCTGATGACCGCCGCCGCCGTGGGGCAGGTGGCCGAGCAAGGCACTATGGGCTACGCCGCCGCAGCACTCACGCTGGCACTGCTGTCTGGAGGCATGCTGCTGTTGCTCGGTGTGTTCAAGTTGGGCTTTCTCGCCAACTTCCTCTCGCACCCCGTCATCGCCGGCTTCATCACCGCCTCAGGCATCCTGATCGCGACCTCGCAGGTCAAGCATGTGCTCGGCGTGCAGGGCGGCGGCCACAACCTGCTGGAAATGCTGGGTAACCTCGCCTCCCAACTCGGTCAGATCAACCTGATCACCCTCATTATCGGTGTAACGGCCACTGTATTCCTCTTCTGGGTTCGCAAGGGGTTGAAGCCCTTTCTGCTCAACGCGGGCCTTAAGCCGCGATTAGCGGATATCGTGACCAAGGCCGGTCCCGTGGCCGCCGTGGTCGCCACCACCCTGGTCACCTGGGCCTTAAATCTGTCGGATCATGGCGTGGAGATCGTTGGCTCGGTGCCACAGGCTCTGCCGCCGCTCACCATGCCCGATCTCTCGATCGACCTGCTGACGGCGCTCTTCGTGCCTGCGCTGCTGATCTCGATCATCGGCTTCGTCGAATCCATCTCGGTCGCCCAGACCCTCGCCGCAAAAAAGCGCCAGCGGATCGACCCCGATCAGGAACTTATCGGCCTCGGGGCGGCCAACATCGGCGCGGCCTTCACCGGCGGCTATCCGGTCACCGGCGGCTTTGCCCGCTCGGTTGTCAACTTCGACGCGGGAGCCGAAACCCCGGCCGCCGGGGCTTACACCGCGCTCGGCCTCGCCATCGCCGCCATCGCGCTCACCCCGCTAGTGTACTTCCTGCCCAAGGCCACGCTGGCGGCCACCATCATTGTGGCCGTGCTTTCGCTGGTGGACTTCACAATCCTCAAGAACAGCTGGACGTATAATCGCGCCGACTTTGCCGCCGTGCTCGTGACCATCATGCTTACCCTCGGCTTCGGCGTCGAAAGCGGGGTGACGGCGGGCGTGGTCATTTCCGTCGGCCTTTTCCTCTACCGCACATCCAAACCCCACATCGCCGAGGTCGGGCTGGTGCCGGGCACCCAGCATTTTCGCAACGTGCTGCGCCACATGGTCGAAACCTCGCCAACCCTCCTGACCATCCGCATTGACGAGAGCCTCTATTTCGCCAACGCGCGCTACCTGGAGGATTACGTGCTCGACCGCGTGGTGAAAAATCCCGAGCTGCGTGACGTGGTGCTCATGTGCTCTGCCGTGAATGAAATCGACCTTTCCGCGCTGGAATCGCTAGAGGCGCTCAACAACCGGCTGGCAGACCTGAACATGCGGCTCCACATGTCTGAGGTGAAAGGCCCGGTGACCGACCGTCTTGCCCGCACCCACTTCTTCGAGGCGCTCTCGGGCGAGCTGTTTCTGGCGCAGTACGATGCCTATCAGGCACTTGCCGGAAACAGGCCAGCCTGACCCGTAACCGCAGCTTTATCACCTCAACAGGATCACCGGAGCCGGGCCAATCGGTGCAGGCCCGATACGGGTTTGCCCGTTCTTGAAATTGAGCGGAATATCCAGCGTTTTCGGGCTGCCCGCCAACTGGCTCGCAATCTCAAGCGCCGCGGTGATCGGCGTCTCGAAGTCCGCCGGGACGACGCCTGAGGCAACGCCCACGGCCAGTATTTCGCGCCAGTTCGTGGCCTTCACCAGCACCGAGCCTTCCGGCACGCCCGCCTCGTTCACCTCAAAATTGCCGGCCAGCTTCAACTCCATCTGCCCCCACTTCGCTCCGGCCAGCTTGATCTCTACGTGCCGGGGCTGAGGGCGGGCCTGCTCAATCGCGCGCCGGTCCCAAGGGGCTGAAAAGCGGATCGTTAGATCTGCTGTCACCGAGTCCAGCGTGTCGGGCACAAGATCCGCGGCGTTCAACTCCGCCAGCAGCTTCGACGGCACCTGCCAAGCCTCTGCGGAGAAGCTGATCTGATGCAGCGCAGGGTCCGGAAAGTCTTCCGGCAGGGTCCGTGTGGCCAGCCGCCCCTTGGTGAGCCGGCTCGTCCATCCTGCATCCGAGACCAGCTCGATCCCGTCCAGCTCAAAGCTCGACCTTTTCAGCGCCAGCGAGGTGGGCGTCAGCATCAGGCTGCCACGCAGCCGTTCGGATGTGATCTCAAGCCGTTCGAACGGCGTTTGCAGGCTTTGCCGGTCCGGCCAGACGGCGATCACGTGGTAGGGCTTGTAGCTGAGGGCAAGGCTCTGGAAGAACGGTGCTGACCATGCCCAGCCGGTGCGCGGATCGGCGAGGCGCACCTCGTCCAGCTCAAGGTCGAACCGGTTGGGAAAGCCCCGCACCACGACCCGCTCGGCCTCCGCCTGCCAGCCCTCGGCCCGACGGTCCTCGAGCCAGAAGGTCACCGCCTTCTCCAGCCCCCAGGCCCCCACCGCCCAGTATCCGCCCCATGCGAGAGCGGCGACCAAGACCACAACGATCATCCGGCGCAGCATGCACGCCCCTTTCGGTTTTCAACGCGATCTGGTTTACCGGGCCGCAGATGGAAAGGCGAGGCGGATGATCCCCGACAATGACTTGCCCAGCCCGCTCTGGGTCTTTGGCTATGGCAGCTTGCTGTGGAACCCCGGTTTCGAGGTCGCCGAAGAGCGGCTGGCCCGGCTTAACGGCTATCACCGGGCCTTCTGCATGTCGTCCATCCACCACCGCGGCACGGAGGAGAGCCCGGGGCTCGTTCTGGCGCTGGACGCAGAGAAAGATGCGTCGTGTCAAGGAGTTGCCCTGCGGGTCATGCCCGGGCAGGAGCCCGAGGTTCTGGCGGCACTGCGTGAGCGCGAACTGATCTCGTCGGCTTATTTCGAGGCGGTCGTCACTTTGCACGCCGAAGGGCACGCCCCATTTCAGGCGCTGGCCTACGTAATCGACCGCGAGCATGTACAGTACTGCGGCGGTCTCACGCTGGAGCGGCAGGCCGAGATCATCGCTCATGCCCACGGCGGGCGCGGGCCGAACACCGAGTACCTCTTCAACACCGCCGATCACCTCGCCGAACTCGGCATCGCCGACCCCGATCTGGCCTGGCTCGCGGCCCGGTTGCGCAACGAGGCGTGAGGCCTTTGTGATTGGCAACGCCGGGCCGCCCCCCTAAGCTGCCGCCAAGAAACAAAGGGCGTTAACCCCGCATGAGCATGACTGAGGCCGAGGCCGAGCCGCATTTTTCACAACCCGTGCGCCAAGTGGCGCAGATGCTGATTGTCCTCGGGCTGGTGGCTGTGGGGAGCTACCTGCTTCTGCCCACGGTGATGCCCGTGGTTCGTGCCAACCTCTGGCTCAACGGGACCATCGGCCTCGTCTTCGTGGTTGGGGTCTTCACCTGTTTCTGGCAGGTCTACCAGCTCGTGCGGTCGGTGGCATGGCTTGAGGACTTTGCTCTTGAGCGCGAAGTCGGGGCCAAGGTGCCGCGCCTGCTCGCGCCCTTGGCGGCGCTGCTGCGGTCCCGGCGTGGGCGGATGCAGATATCTGCGACATCCTCTCGCTCCATTCTGGAATCCGTGGCAACCCGGATCGAAGAGTTGCGGGATATCACCCGCTACCTCGTCAACCTGCTGATTTTCCTTGGCCTTCTCGGAACATTCTACGGGCTGGCGACCACCGTTCCGGCCGTGGTGGAGACCATTCGCTCGCTTGCTCCGCAGGAGGGCGAGGGCGGCGTCGAGGTGTTTTCGCGGCTCATGGGCGGGCTCGAGGCACAGCTGGGCGGCATGGGCACGGCCTTCGGATCATCGCTGCTGGGGCTTGCTGGCTCGCTGATTGTCGGGTTGCTCGAACTCTTTGCCTCGCATGGCCAGAACCGCTTTTACCGCGAACTGGAGGAGTGGCTTTCGTCGATTACCCGCGTTGCGTTTGCGGGTGCAGAAGGCGAAGGCGCGGAGCCGTCTGCGGCCGCCGGCATCCTCGACCACATGGCCGAGCAGATGGAGGCGATGCGGGAAATGTTCACGCAATCGGATGTGTCGCGCGCGATCCTCGAAGACAAGATCGGCGGGGTGGCCGACGCGGTCGACAAGCTGGCAGAGACGCTCGCTGCCGAGGCTGCGCCGGACCCGTTGCTTCTACGGATCGCGGAGGCCAACGAGGCGCTGCTGAACAAGCTCGACGGCGTGACTTCCGGCGACGGCGGCGTGGACGCAGAGAGCCGGATGCGCTTGCGGTCGATCGACACGCAACTGCTTGCTATCCATGAAGATATCGCTGCCGGACGGCAGGAGAGTGTGGCTGGCCTCAGGGCCGATATCTCGGCGCTGACACGGGTCATCCGCGAGGCCACCCGGAGGCCCGGCTGATGGCCCTCGCCCGCCGCAACGGACAACGCTTCTCAGCCTCGATCTGGCCGGGCTTCGTGGATGCGATGACGGCGCTCCTGCTGGTTCTGATGTTCGTTTTGTCGATCTTCATGATCGTGCAGTTCATGCTCCGCGAGACCATCACGGGGCAGGAGAGTGAGCTCAATGAACTGGGCGCTGAACTCGCCTCATTAGCGGATGCTTTGGGGTTGGAGCGGGCGCGGGTGGAGGCGTTGCAGGGGGATGTGGCGGGGCGGGATGCGGCGCTCTCCGCGGCGCAGGAAGATGCCGCCCGGCAGGCCGCGCTGATCGCCTCGCTGCGGGGGCAGATCGCCTCGGGGCAGGAGGCTCTGCAGGACGCCCAGCGGCAGATCACCGGCTTCGAAGAACAGGTTGCGGCCTTGATTACAGAGAGAAATTCGGCGCAGGCGCGGCGGGCGGAACTGTCGGAAAGCCTTGCTGCGGTTGAGGCGGCGAGGGCGGCAGTGGAGGCGGAGAGGGCCTCGCTGGAGCAGGCTTTGGCCTCGGCGCGGACGGAGATTGACGGGCAGGTCGAGGCGGCGCGGCTTGCTGCGGCGCGGCGAGAAGCGCTCGAGGCGCTGGTTGCGGACCTGCAGAAAGGGGCCGAGGAGAGTGCCGCGAAGGTGGCGGCGCTGGAGGAGGAACTGACGGAGGAAGAGAAGGCGCGGTTGGCAGAAACTGCGGCAGCTCAAGCCCTTAGGGAGCGGTTGAAGGGGGCGGAAACCGAGCTGACGGCGATGACCTTGGCGCTTGAGGCGCAGCGGAAGAAGGCAGAGGAGACCCTCACCTTGCTGGCTGCGGCGCAGGATGCGGAGGAGGACTTGAATGCCAAGCTGGCGGCGGCGCTGGCCTCGGTGTCGCAACTGGAAAGCCAAGTGGAATCAGGTGCTTCGAGCGCGGAAGAGGCGGCGCGGCTGGCAAGTGAGCTGGCGGCGACGGAGGCGGAGATCGCGGCGCTGGGCAGCGCTAGGAGCGAGGCGGAGACGGCGCGGGATGCGCTGGCGGCACGGGCCGAGGCGGCGGAAGCGGAGCGGGATGCGCTACAGGCTGAAGTGGCTGAGAACGCGAAGGAAATTTCCGAACTCAAGGCCGTTAAAGAGGCGCTTGAGGCGGATGTGGGTGACAGTGCTGCGGTGCGCGAAAAGCTGGCGGCTGCACTTGCAGAAAAGCTGGTGGCGGAGCGGCGGGCAGAGGCGGCGCTGAGCGAGGCTGAGCGCAAGGACATATTGCTCGCCCGGGCCAATAAAGAGCTTGAAAACAAAGAAGTAGCCTCGGCCGAAGGGCAGCGAAAACTGGCGCTTTTGAACGAGCAGGTGGCGGCTCTGCGGTCGCAGCTTGGGGCGTTGCAGGGAGTCATCGATGCGGCGGCGCAGCGGGACGAGGATTCAAAGGTTCAGATCGAGGCGCTGGGCGCGCAGCTGAATGCCGCGCTGGCCCGTGCGGCGGCGGAGGAACGGCGACGGGCGGAGCTGGAAGCGGCGGAGCGCAAGCGGCTGGAAGAGGCGCAGAAAGACCTCGAACAATACCGCTCGGAGTTCTTTGGTCGGATGAAGGAAGTGATCGGCAACACCGAGGGCGTGCGGATCGAAGGGGACAGGTTCGTGTTCTCGTCAGAGGTGCTCTTCCCGCCTGCGCAGGCGGCGCTTTCGGAGGCAGGAAAGACGGAAATTCAGAAGGTTACAGAAATTCTGCGCCGTCTCGCCGGAGAGATCCCGCCGGAGATTGACTGGGTGATTCAGGTCGACGGCCACACCGACAACACTCAGCTTTCGGGCTTTGGGGAGTTTGCCGACAACTGGGAACTGAGCCAGGCGCGGGCGCTTTCGGTGGTGCGGTTCATGGCGGATGATCTGGGCATTCCGCCGCAACGGCTGAGCGCAAACGGCTTTGGCGAATACCAGCCCATCGACCCGGATGACACGCCCGAAGCACTCGCGCGGAATCGGCGGATCGAGCTGAAACTGACGGAACGCTAAGCCGGCGTTCGCAGGTGTTGCGCCGCAGCGCGGCAGGCCGTTAACCCTGCCAATTGGATGATGCACAACTGATGCACAACCGATGCACATTCCATACATACGCGATATTCGCACAGTTGAGCGTGTAAACTGACCGAACGGTGCGCGTGGCGCGATGTCGCACCTCAAGACTGGAGGTCAGCCGCGGATGTATCGGAAGACGGTGGAGGCGCCCCAGCCCGCCGCGATGGCGATGGCAAGGGAGAGCAGGCCGTAGATCAGCGGGCTCTCATGGGCGAGCGCGTGGAGGAACCGCTCCAGCCCCACCTTGGAGACGTGGATCGTGGTGGTGTGGCGCGAGACCACATCGCCGTTCCGGGTGAGGAAGATGCGGGTGGTGTAGTTGCCCTCGGTCAGATTGGCGGGCAGAGCCACGTTGGCGCGGAAGAGCGTGTCTTTCTGGATCGTCACGCCGCCCTCCTGCACCGCGTAGGCGCCGTCGTTGGTGCGGATGCGGATGAGGGCCTCAGTGAAGTCGGCGGCATTGCCCACGGTCACAGGCGCGCCGACGGAGCGAATGGCCCTGTCGATGGTGATGCCGTGGCGGAGATCTTCGGTGGCCGAGACCAACTCGTTCAGCGGGCCGGTGGTGACGATCTGGTAAAAGCTGGGCGCGCGGTCGACCTCGACAGCCTCGGTGTTGACCCAGATCCCGGCGGTGCGATCCTTCTTGCGGACGACGACCGGGGTGGAGGGCCCGGCGACGGTGATGACCACGCCAAGCTCGCCCGCGGGCGAGACCGGGTAATTGCGGCGGACCGCGCCGAAGACAAGGATCTCGGAGCCGTTAAAGGTGGCGTTGATGCCGACGCGGCTTTGGCTCAGGTCGGCCACGACCTCTTCAGCCGCCTCGGCCGGCAGGGCCATGAGGAAGAGGGCAGCGAGCCAACGGCGCATCAGACCGGCCTCAGCGGGGTGAGGGAATACAGCTCGGAGGGTTGCAGCAGCAGGTCGAGCGCCAGCTTGCCGCAGACCAGCAACACGAGGGCGGCGAGCGCGATGCGCAGTTGCTCGGCCTTCAGCATGGTGCCCAGCCGGGTGCCGAACTGCGCGCCCACCACGCCGCCGACCAGCAGCAGGACGGCGAGCACCATATCGACCGTCTGGTTGGTGGTGGCGTGCAGCAGGGTGGTGAAGGCGGTGACGAAGATGATTTGCAGCAACGAGGTGCCGATGACGACCTTGGTGGGCATGCCGAGCAGGTAGATCATGGCCGGGACCATGATGAAGCCGCCGCCCACGCCCATGACGGCGGCCAGCACGCCGACGCAGAGGCCGACCATCACCGGCGGGATCACCGAGATGTAGAGGCCGGAGGTGCGGAACTTCATCTTGAAGGGCAGGTTGTGGACCCAGTTGTGTTTGCGCCGGGGCGGCAGCGCGCCGCCACGGGTGCGGCGCAGGGCGCGCAGGCTCTCGACGAACATCAGCGCGCCGATGATGCCGAGGAAGACGACGTAGCAGAGGGTGACCAGCAGATCGACCTGGCCAAGCTGGCGCAGGATGTTGAAAACCCAGACGCCAAGCGCCGCGCCGATGAGGCCGCCTGCGAGCAGCACCAGCCCCATTCGGATATCCACCGTCTTTCGCCTGAGGTGGGCGAGGACGCCCGAGATCGAGGAGGCGACGATCTGGTTGGCGGAGGTGGCCACTGCCACGGCGGGCGGGATGCCGACGAAAAACAGCAGCGGCGTGATCAGGAAACCGCCGCCCACGCCGAACATGCCGGACAGAATCCCCACCAGCCCGCCAATGCCGAGAAGGACGAAGGCGTTGACCGATACCTCAGCGATGGGGAGGTAGAACTGCATGGTCTTCGTAGTGCGCCAAAGGCGCGTGCGTGTCCAGTGCCGCGGTGCGGCGTTCAGAGCGCCTTGAGGAAGGCGCGGAGGATCTTTTCAAGCTTGGCGGCGCCGAGCGGAGCCATCGCCTTGGTGTGCTCGTGGGAGATGTTCTCGTCCGACATGCCTGCGGCCATGTTGGTGATGGTGGAGATCGCGGCCACGCGCATCCGCAGGAAGCGGGCGAGGATGACCTCGGGCACGGTGGACATGCCCACCGCATCGGCCCCCAGCGTGCGGATGGCGCGGATCTCGGCGGGTGTCTCGAAGGAGGGGCCGGAATACCAGGCGTAGGTGCCCTCTTCGAGCGGGATGTTCTGGGCCTCGGCGGCGGTTTTGAGGGCCCTGCGGAGGGCCGGGTCATAGGCCTCGGTCATCGGGACGAAGCGGGCATCCGAAGGCTCGCCGATGAGCGGGTTGAGGCCGGAGAAGTTGATGTGATCGGAGAGCAGCATCAGGTCGCCGGGCGGGATATCGGGGCGCATGGAGCCGGCTGCATTGGTCAGCAGGAGCGTGTCGCAGCCGAGGGCCTTGATCGTCTCCAGGGGGAGGCGCATGGCTGCCGGGTTGCCCGCCTCGTAGTAATGCGCCCGTCCGCCGAGCACGGCGACGCGGACCCCTTCGAGCGTGCCGATGACCAGCTTGGGATTGTGGCCCGAGACGCCCGCGTGGGGGAAACCCTCAAGCGCGGCATAGTCGATGGAAACGCCCTTCACCTCTTCGGCGAGGTGGCCGAGGCCGGAGCCGAGAATCAGCGCCAGCTTGGGAGGGTTGGACCCGGCGTCGAGTTTGATTTTCTCGGCAAGTTCAGCGCTCTTTGACATAGGGTTCGCCTCCGGCGCGGGGTGGGATCGCCTTGCCGACGAAGCCGGCGAGGATGACCACGGTGAGGATGTAGGGGAGCGACTGCATGAACTGCACCGGCAGCTGGAAGCCCAGCAGGGTGATGTTCTGGAAGCGGTTGTCGATGGCGAAGAAGAGGCCGAAGAGCAGGCAGGCGTAGAGCGCGTACCACGGCCGCCATTTGGCGAAGATCAGGGCGGCGAGGGCGATGTAGCCGCGATCGGCCGTCATGCCCTTGGTGAAGCCGGCCTGAATGGCGGTGGAGAGGTAGGCCCCGGCGATGCCGCAGAGCAGGCCGCAGATGGCGACGGCGGCAAAGCGCAGGCCGACCACGGAGACGCCTGCGGTATCCACCGCCTCGGGGTTTTCGCCCACGGCGCGCAGGCGCAGGCCGAAGCGGGTGCGGAACAGCACCCACCATGTGATCGGCACGGTGAGGAAGCCGAGGTAGACGAGGATCGAGTGGCCCGAGATCAGCTCGGAGTAGAACTGCATCAGCGGCCCGGCATCGCGCATGTCGCGGATGCGGGTGATGGCGCCGGGCAGGTCGATGCTGTCAAAACGGGCGGCGCCGGAGAGCGAGGGCGTGCGCCCGCCCTGGCCGAACCAGTCCTGCGCGATGAGCACGGTGAGGCCGAGCGCCAGAAAGTTGATCGCCACGCCGGAGATCAGCTGGTTGCCGCGGAAGGTGATAGAGGCCAGCCCGTGAACGGCGGAGAGCACCATCGACGAGGCGATGCCCGCCAGCAGGCCGACCCAAGCGTTGCCGGAGGTATAGGCCACCGCCGCCGAGAAGAAGGCGGCCATGAGCATCTTGCCCTCCAGCCCGATGTCAAAGATCCCGGCGCGCTCCGAGAACAGCCCGGCGAGGCAGGCGAGCAGCAGGGGGATGGCGAGGCGGACCGTGCCGTCGAGAACCTGGATGATCGTGAGAAAGTCCATGGGTTACCTCGATGTGGCGAGCTTGAAGGCGAAGACGGAGAAGAGCACGCCCAGCGTGGCTTCTACTGAGCGGCGGGCGCGGGTGTAGGCGGCGCGGACGGGGGCGGAGCTGAGAAGCAGCGCCCACGCGGCGTGGCAACCGAAAGAGATCAGCCAGCAGGCGGTGAAGAATGCGGCATAGACCAGCGCGCCGCCGCCCGCGGTCGCCCCGAGGGCGGCGATGGCCAGCCAGAAGACGATGGCCTTGGGGTTGGTCACCTGCAGCGCGAAACCGGCGGCGAAGAGCCGTGCCGCCGAGCGGGCGGGCACGGGTCCGGTTGCAAGCGCGGGCGGGTTGGCGGCCTTGCGGAAGGCGCCATAGGCCAGCCACGCCAGATAGGCCGCGCCGATGAGCCGGAGCAGCTGCATGGCCCATGCCGCCTTGGAGAGCAGCAGGCCGACGCCGAGCATGGTGGCGAGGTTGATCAGCGAGGAGCCGCAGGCGATGCCGAGGCAGGTGACAAGCGCCGCCGTGCGGCCCCGGCTCATGGAGATGCCGAGCAGCATGGCCACGGCAGGGCCGGGCGAGGAGGCGGCGACCAGCAGGATCGAGAAGGCGGCGAGGAAGCCGGGGAGAAAGGGGAGAAGCTCGCTCATGCCTCTTTCACCGTGCCTTCGGGTTCATGATCAGGGCGCTTGGGGCCGGGCGGGGGCGGCGCAGTCTCTGGCGGTTCCTTGCCCTTGCGCAGGTGCAGGAAAAGGTTGGCCAGCGGGGTGCGCACCATGTTGTCGAGCGCGCCGGTGAAGAGGATCACGAGTGCCTGGATCACGGTGATCAGCTCGCGGGGGATGCTTGTCCAGAGCGCCAGCTCGGCGCCGCCTTGGTAGAGGAAGCCGAAGAGCAGGGCCGCGAGGAACACGCCGAAGGGGTGGTTGCGGCCCATCAGCGCCACGGCGATGCCGATGAAGCCTGCGCCCTCGACCGAGTTCAGCACCAGCCGCTCCTGCTCGCCCATCGCGGTGTTCACGGCCATGAGGCCCGCCAGCCCGCCGGAGATGAGCATGGCGATCACGGTGATCTTCAGCGGGGAGATGCCGGCGTATTTGGCAGCGGTCTCCGACTGGCCGAAGGAACGGATCTGAAAGCCGAGACGGGTGCGCCAGAGCAGGAACCAGACGGCGAAGCAGGCGGCGATGGCGAGCAGGAAGGTGACGTTGACCGAATCGTCCCGCGCGGCCTGAAAGCCGAGGTCAGTCAGGATGCTGTTGAGCGTGGGCAGGTCGTAGGCGGCGTCGAACTTGGCGGAGGCCGGGTCGGACTGGCCCGCCGGTTTGAGCGTGTTGGACAGCAGGTAGTTGAGCAGCCCTGCCGCCATGAAGTTGAACATGATCGTGGTGATCACGATGTGGCTGCCCCGTGCGGCCTGAAGCCAGGCCGGGATCAGCGCCCAGAGCGCCCCGAAGAGCGCCGCGCCGATGGAGGCGGCGACGAGCGCAAGGGACCAGTGCGGAAAGGGGATGTAGAGCAGCACCAGAGCCACCCCGAGCCCGCCCAGCATGGCCTGCCCCTCGCCGCCGATGTTGAACAGCCGGGCATGGAAGGCGACCGAGACGCAGAGGCCGGTGAAGATGAAGTTGGTGGCGTAATAGAGCGTATAACCCCAGCCCCGCACCCCGCCGATGGAGCCATCCACCATGATGGACACCGCCTTGATCGGGTTCTCCCCGATGGCGAGGATCACCACCGCCGAGAGCAGCGCGGCAAGAATGAGAGAGATCAGCGGGACGAGGATGACCTCGGCCCATTTGGGCATCACGTCCATGGGGAGGCCTTTCGGCGGATGTTCAGGAGAAGAGCTTGAACAGGCCGACGAAGGCCACGAGCATGCCAGTGCCCACAACGACGGGGTAGAGGGCGCGCTCTCGTTCCAGCTTGAGAATTTCGGTCACCAGTTTGCGCGTACCGGTGGTGAGATGGTCGATCTCGACGCTCAGCTTGCGGAGTTCGAGTTCGTCCCGGTCGGACATTCAGAGGGCCATAAGCGAGAGCAGGTAGACGACCACAAGCCCAAGGCCGAGTCCGAGGACGAAGAGCGCAATCGTGCGGCGCGATTCCCGCCCGCTCGATATGTCGTCCTGCATTTGCCGCATGAGGCGCGCATTCTCGCGGAGCGCATCGTCGATACGCTGGATGTTCTCGTGCTCCGAAGTCATTGCCATGGGCGCACTCCCGGGTCAGGCTGCCGTCTTCAATAATATATGCGCACATATAGTTAATCAAACCTTACCGCCGTCAGGCGGCCTCCCCCTGCATGCCGGCCATCAGCAGGCCCAGTTCTTTTTCGTCGGTTTCGGCGGGCAGGCGCTCGCCCATGATCTGCCCGTCGAACATGACCGCGATCCGGTCGGAGAGCGACATGATTTCGTCCAGTTCGACCGAGACCAAAAGGATTGCCTTGCCCTCGTCGCGCAGGCGCACGATCTGCTGGTGGATGAACTCGATGGCGCCAATGTCGACGCCGCGGGTGGGCTGGCCGACCAGAAGCAGGTCGGGGTTGCGCTCGATCTCGCGGGCCAGAACGATCTTTTGCTGGTTGCCGCCCGAGAAGTTCTTGGCCGCCAGCAGCGGATTGGGCGGGCGCACGTCGAAGCGGGCCATCTTCTCTTCGGTGTCGGCGCGGATGGCGGCGTTGTCCATCGTGAGCCGGTTCTTCTGGTATTTCGGGTCGTTGTGGTAGCCGAAGGCGACATTTTCCCAGGCGTGAAATTCGAGGATCAGCCCCTCGCGGTGGCGGTCTTCGGGCACATGGGCAATGCCACGGCGGCGGCGGGACTGGCCATCGGAATGGCTGCCTGTCAGGTCGATCTCTTCGCCGTTCATGCGGATGGTGCCCTTGGCCGCGCAGTAGCCGCCCAGCACCTCGAGCAGTTCGGACTGGCCGTTGCCGGCGACCCCGGCGATGCCGAGGATCTCGCCTGCGCGGATGTCGAGCGAGATGCCGCGCAGCTTTTGCACGCCCTTGGAGTCGGTGACCTTGAGGTCGCGGACTTCGAGCACGGTCTCGCCGGGGGTGGCGGGCGTCTTGTCGACGCGGAGCAGCACCTTGCGGCCCACCATCAGCTCGGCCAGCTCCTCGGGGGAGGTGTTGGCGGTTTGTACGGTGGCTGTCATCTCGCCACGGCGCATGACCGAGACGGTATCGGTTATCTCCATGATTTCACGCAGTTTATGCGTGATCAGGATCACGGTTTTGCCCTCGGCCTTGAGGCGCTCGAGGATGCGGAAGAGCTGGTCGGCCTCTGCCGGTGTGAGCACGCCGGTGGGCTCGTCGAGGATGAGGATATCGGCCTGGCGGTAGAGCGCCTTGAGGATCTCGACACGCTGCTGCATGCCGACGCCGATATCCTGGATCACCGCGTCCGGGTCGATCTTGAGGCCGTATTCGGAGGAGAGCGCCAGAAGCTCTTTGCGGGCCTTGGTGAGCGAGGGGCCGAGCAGCGCGCCATCTTCGGCGCCGAGCACGACATTTTCGAGCACCGTGAAATTCTGCACCAGCTTGAAGTGCTGGAAGACCATGCCGATGCCCGCCGCGATGGCGGCCTGGCTGTCGGGGATCTGGGTGAGCTTGCCGCCGATGAAGACCTCACCGGCATCGGCCTTGTAGAAGCCGTAGAGGATGGACATGAGGGTGGACTTGCCCGCGCCGTTCTCGCCGATGATGCCGTGGATCGCCCCGCGCTTCACCGAGAGCGAGATGTCCTTGTTGGCCTGCACCGGCCCGAAGGCCTTGGAGATGCCTTTGAGTTCGATGGCGGGCGCCTGTTCTGCGGCCATGATATTCCCCCGGTCCCTCTTTGCGAAAGGGCCGCTGCCGGTTTCCCGGAGCGGCCCTCCCTTTGTCTCGTTCAGCGTTGCACGCGGCTTACATCGCCGGGCAGGTGCTGTCGGTCTCGTAGTTGTGGACCTCGATCTCGCCCGCGATGATTTTCTCTTTCGCGGCGTCGACGGCGGTCATCATCTCTTCGGTGATGAGTTCGGCGTTGTTGTCGTCCACGGCGTAATCCACGCCGCCTTCGGCAAGGCCGAGGGCCACGATGCCGGGCTCGATGCCGTCGGCACCGGCGGTGAAGGCGTTATAGACGGCCACGTCGACGCGCTTGAGCATCGAGGTGAGCACGGAGCCGGGGTGCAGGTGGTTCTGGTTGCTGTCGACGCCGATGGAGAAGATGCCCTCATCCGCGGCGGTTTGCAGCACGCCCACGCCGGTGCCGCCGGCGGCGGCATAGACCACGTCGGAGCCTTGGGAAATCTGCGCCTTGGTCAGCTCGGAGCCTTTCACCGGGTCGTTCCAGGCGGCCGGGGTGGTGCCGGTCATGTTCTGGATGATGGTGGCGTCGGGGTTGGCGGCCTTTACGCCCTGGGCATAGCCGCAGGCGAACTTGTGGATCAGCGGAATATCCATGCCGCCGACGAAGGACACGGTGCCGGATTCGGAGGCCATGCCAGCCAGCATGCCGACGAGGTAGGAGCCTTCCTGCTCCTTGAACACCACGGAGCGCACGTTGGGCGCATCCACGACGCCGTCGATGATGACGAACTTGGTGTCGGCATAGTCGGGGGCGACCTCACCCAGAACGGTGGCGAAGGCGAAGCCGGTCATGACGATCGGGTTTGCGCCATCTTCGGCGAGGCGGCGCAGGGCCTGCTCGCGCTGGGCTTCGGACTGCATCTCGATCTCGGCGAAGCTGCCGCCGGTCTCTTCGGCCCATTTGGTCGCGCCGTTGAAGGCGCTTTCGTTGAAGGATTTGTCGAACTTGCCGCCGAGGTCGAAGATGATGGCCGGGTCGGCCAGCGCTGCACCGGCCATGAGGGCGGTGGCGGCGGCAGAGGCCAGAAGGCTGCGCGCGAAGGTCATGGGTAGGTCTCCCGTTGGTTATGTCCCGCATCCTCGCCGCATTTGCGGGCGGGGTGCCGGGTTATGGATTACCCATGAATAAGGCCGCAGCGGTGAAGGGTGGTCAACCGCTTTTTCTGCACCGCAACGTCACTTGGCGGTGTTTCGTGGGGGGAAGTTGCCCGCCGGGGGAGCGGTGGGCAGATTACCCGGCCTAGAGGGCGCGGCTCATCACGAGGGCATCGACGCGGGTGCCGCCGGGGGCGCGGTAATAGGCGCGGCGGCGGCCGATCTCGTTGTAACCGGCGGCGGTGTAGAGCGCGATGGCGGGGGCGTTCTGGGCGGAGACTTCAAGCAGGGTGGTTGCGCCGCCCCGGCTGGCGGCCTCGGTGTGGAAACGCTCCAGCAGAGCCCCGCCCAGCCCCTGCCGCCGGGCCTCGGGCGCGACGGCGAGGGTGAGCAGCTCGGCCTCGGCCCCGGCGCATTGGCCGAGGGCGAAGCCGGACTCGTCACCCAGAAGGAACACGCTCTCCTGCGCCAGAAGGGCCTCGAACTCCGCGGCGCGCCACGGGCGCGGCACCTCGAAACAGGCGGCGTGGAGGGTGGCCAGTGCCTCGGGCGTCATCCGAGGATCTCGGGCGGCGCATCGCGCGCGGGCGCGGCATCGGGCGCTTTCACATAAAGCGGCGCCGGGCGGGGGATGGGCGGCGTGGTGCGGGCCAGCAGCGCGGCGGCGCGGGTGGCGAGGCGCGCGGCCAGATCTGGGATCTCGTCGGCCAGCGCGGCTGGGCGCGGCTCCAGCCGGGGCGGGCCGGAGGGCACACCGGCGGTGAAATCTTGCGCATAGGCCATCTCGCGCGGTGCGGG
Organism: Vannielia sp. SX4; assembly: GCF_052828525.1. The sequence continues at coordinate 4,058,726 of NZ_CM128247.1, read as the reverse complement.
GAGGTGTACGGTGCCGCTCTCCGCCGCGCGGGCCAGCTCGAAGCTGGAGACGCCCACTGCGGGGATGCCCAGCCCAAGGGCCAGCCCGCGCGCGGCGGCGACGGAGATGCGGATGCCGGTGAAGTTGCCGGGGCCGATGCCGACGCCGAGCGCGGTAAGGTCGGCCCATGCGAGACCGGCCTCGGCCAGCAACTCTTCCAAGATCGGCATGAGGTTTTCGGCCTGCCCGCGCTTCATCGGCTCGAGGCGCTGGGCGACCACGGCGCCGCGCTGCAATACGGCGGCGGCGATGTGGGGGCCGGAGGTATCGAAGGCCAGCAGGGTCGGGTCTGCCACGCTCATTACAGCACCTCGTGGCCGCTGCCCTGCTCGCGCGGCAGATCATCGGAGATGTGGAGCCACGGCAGCGCCTCGCCCGCGTAGCAATGCAGCGTGGGGGCGAGATCGGCGGCCTGATCGAGCAGGCCCATCGGCAGCCATGTGGTGCCGGGCAGGTAGGAGAAGCTGGCTGCGAGCGGCGAGCCGCAGCGCGGGCAGGATGTGCGACTGACCCCCTCGGATACCGAGACCGGCTCGGGGGCAGGGGTGAGCGTGACCTCAGGCACGCCGACCCACGCCGTGACCGGTGCCCCCGTCCAGCGGCGGCAATCGGAGCAGTGGCAGTAGGCCACGCTCAACGGGCCGGATGCGCTGAGTTGCGTGGCGCCGCAGTAGCAGCGCCCGGTGAGGCGGTCAGGAAGCAAGCCGGAGGGGTCAGGCCGCGACGGGGCGGACTTCTGTCACTTCGGGGATGTAGTGGCGCAGCAGTTGCTCGATGCCCATCTTCAGCGTCAGCGTGGAGGAGGGGCAACCGGCGCAGGCGCCTTGCATGTGGAGGTAGACCACCCCGCGCTCGAAACCGTGGAATGTGATGTCGCCCCCATCCTGCGCCACCGCGGGGCGCACGCGGGTGTCGAGCAGCTGCTTGATCTGCTCGACGATCTCGCCGTCTTCGCCCTCGTGGATCGCGTGGGCGGCCTCGGGCGCGGCATCGGAGGCCAGCACCGGCTCGCCGGATTGCACGTGCTCCATGATCGCGCCGAGGATCGCGGGCTTCAGGTGATCCCACTCGGGGCCATCGGCCTTGGTGACGGTCACGAAGTCATGGCCGAGAAACACGCCGGTGACGCCATCGACCGCGAAGATGCGGCCTGCCAGCGGCGAGGCGGCGGCGGCCTCGGCATTGGGGAAGTCGGCGGTGCCGGTGCCCATCACCTCCTGCCCTGGCAGAAACTTGAGGGTGGCGGGGTTGGGCGTGGATTCGGTCTGGATGAACATGGCGCACGGTCCTTTCGGGGTTGGGGCATATATGCGCCCCGCAGGCGGGCGGGTCAAGATTTGGAATGGTTCTAAAGTAGCGCGGGCGCCGGGCGGGGCAAGGGCCGCGCTATTGCTGGCGCGACCACGCGAGCGCGCCCTCGAAGGCCTCGGGCGCGAGGCGGCCGGGATGGTGGGCGAAGCCATAGACCGGGGTCGCATCGGCGTGGCAGCACTCGGGCGGGTCTGGGCGGACCGGCGCGATGCGGTGGGGCAGGGCGTTGAGGCGTAGCAGCTCGGCCCATGTGCCGGGCGGCAAGGGCTTGATGTTGCGGGTTTCCTTCATGTCATTGGCCGGATGCGCAGGCTCCAGCACGGCCACGACATCGGTGGCGTAAATGCGGGATTCATAGCTGGGGTAGAGGTTGTCGCCCGGGATGATCATGGACGCATAGGGCGTGCCTGCGGGCGGCAGCGGCGGCTCGGGCGCGAGGCAGGCGGCGAGGGGCAAAAGGAGGGCGAGGAGCAGGGCGCGCATGGCTCAGGCTCCCTCAAGGGCGGCGATCCGGGCCTCGACATCGGCCAGAAGCGCGGTGATCTCGGGATCGTCGATCCGCAGTTCGGCGAATTGCCGGGCGAGGTTGCGCAGGTAATCGGCGGAGCTGCCGAGAAACCCCGCGCCGGTGGCGATATGCTCGACCTGCGCGGTGCGGGGCAGGTCGGGGGCCATGATCTCGGACTCGTGGTTGGCCAGAAAAGTGAGCGCGGGCACGGTGCCATCAGGCAGGCGGGCCTCGACGAACCGGGGGAAGTAGCCATCGGAAATGCGCTCGCGTTGCCAGAGGATGGCGCTCTCGGTCTCGACGCGGGCGGCGGGGATGCGGAAGGCGAGGCCATCGCAGCCCGGCCCGCCGGGGCATTCATCGAGGGCGGCCATGAGGCCGGGCGCATCGGGCGTGCCGCGCCCCCCGCGCCTGTCGAGCAGGATGAAACGGCGGGCGTGTCGGGGGAGGCGGGCGCGGCGAACCTCTGCGAAATGGAAGGCCGGATCCCACATCAGCGAGCCATAGGCAAAGACCCAGAGGTCGGGCGTGGGCCGGGTGGCAAGGGTGGCATGCCGGTCGGCCTCGCGCTCGGCGTCGGAATACCACCAGCCGGTGGGCAGCCCCTTCTCGGTCAGCAGGGCCTCCAGCTTGGGCAGGGAGAAATCGCGGAAGAAGCTCTCCTCCGGCGGCGTGATCTTGCCGCGCAGGCCGGGGTGGTGGCGGAAGGGGTCGGGGGCGGTCAGGTAATGCTCTCCAGCCGTTCCTTGGAGAGTTCGCCCGGCACGATGGTGATGGGGAACTCGAGGGAGCCGGCGTTCTTGGTGAGTTGGGTCACGAGCGGACCGGGGCCTTTTTTGCCGGTGCCGGCGCCGAGGACGAGCACGCCGATCTCGGGGTCTTCGCGGCATTGGGCGAGGATCTCGTCGACCGGTTCGCCCTCGCGCACCACCAGTTCGGGGTCGACGCCCTGACGGTCACGCATCCACTTGGCGAAAACCTCGAAATGGGCCTCGATCCGCTCACGGGCCTCGGCGCGCATCACGTCTCCCACGCCGATCCAGTGGTTGAACTCATCGGGCGGGATGATCGAGAGGATCTCCACGCCGCCGCCGGTCTTGGCGGCGCGCATGGCCGCAAAACGCATGGCGTTCAGGCATTCGCGGCTGTCGTCGAGCACGACGAGGAACTTGCGCATCTGGGTGGCCCTCCTTGCGGGCGGATCATGGCCTCTGGGCCGGGGTCTGGCAATGGGGGCGTGACGGCCCCCACGTGCCACCACTTGGGGGCAATCGGCGCGGGGTCAACTGCGGGCGGTCATCGGCGGTCGGGCGGGGGCGGGGTGCGGCCGTGGCGGATGGCGAAGGCGGAGAGCAGCACTGCCAGCACGATCAGCCGGCTCACGTGGGCGGCGGCGACGAAGCTCGGGTCGGCTCCGGCGGCGGCGCCGACGATGATCATGGTTTCCAGCCCGCCGGGCGAGAAGGCGATGAGCACGTCGAGAAAGGGCAGGCCGGAGGCGCGGGCGGCGGCGAGGGCGAAAAGCGCGGCGAGGGCCGTGGAGCCGAGGACGGCGAGCACAGCGGCGGAGAAATCGCTGAGGATGGCGCGCAGGGATATGCCCATGAAGCGCGAGCCGATGAGGCTGCCCATGATCACCAGCACGGTTTGCGCGACCCAGGGCGGCATGCCGCCTTCGGCCAGACCTGAGAGGTGGGCGCCGGCCCCGACTGTCATCGCGCCGATGAGCAGCGGGGCGGGCACCTTCAGCTTGCCGAGCACCCAGCCCAGAAGGACGGCCGCCACGATTTGCGGCGCGATCAGCAGCCAGCTGGTGATGAGCGGCGCCGTGGGCAGGCCCGGCCCGATCGGCACCCCAACCAGCGTGGCGGCGAGCGGCACGGTGAGTGTGAGGATCAGCACGCGGAAAGAGGCCATAAGCACCGGGCGGACCAGCGGCAGGCCGAGGCTCTCGGTCAGCGCCACCACCATCGAGAGGTGCCCCGGCGCGGCGGCCAGAAAGGCCTCTGGCCGCGAAAACCCGAAGCCCCGGCAGAGCAGCTCGCGGATGATGTAGGGCGTGACGAGGGTGAGCGCGGCGAGCAGGGCGAAGGCCACGGGCCATTTGGCGACGGCATCGAGGCTGGCGGGCGTGACCAGCCCGCCGACGGAGAGGCCGATCAGCACGAAGCAGGTGTCGCGCAGACGGTTGTGGATGTTCACCGAAACCCCGGCAAAACTGGCGCAGGCCACGGCGAGGGCGGGGCCGGCGAGAAAGGCCAGTGGCATGGAGAGCGCCCAGGCCAGCAGCGCACCGACGGCGCCGATAGCGAGGGTTTGCGCAGAGAGGCGCAGGGAGGCGAGGCCGGGTGTCACGGGCGCGGGAAAGGCTGCATGGAGGGAGATCCTTCTGCGCCGATCATGGCGCAGAGAGGCGGGGGCTTCAATGGTGTGGCCGTCAGCCGGAGTGGGCCCAATCCCAGTAGAGCTCGCGGGCCCGCCGGGTGACGGGGCCGTGCTGGTAGTGGGTGCCGTCGAACTCGGTGACGGGCGTGACTTTCATCAGGTTGCCGGAGAGAAACACCTCATCCGCCGCGCGGAAATCATCGAAGCTGAGCACGGTCTCATGCACCTTCACCCCATCGGCGCGCAGGTTGGCGATGTGCCGCGCGCGGGTTATGCCCGACAGGAAGGTGCCGTTGGCGATGGGGGTGAAGACCTCGCCGTCCTTCACCATGAAGGCGTTGGCGGTGGCGCTTTCGGCCACGTTGCCCATGGCGTCGGCGACGAGGGTGTTGTCGTAGCCCCTGGCCTTGGCCTCGGCCAGCATCCGGGCGTTGTTGGGGTAGAGGCAGCCCGCCTTGGCGTTGCAGACAGAGCTTTCGATCACCGGGCGGCGGAAGCGGGTGGTGGTGAGCCGGACGGTGGCCTCGGGGGCGGCCATGGGGATTTCTTCGAGGCAGAGGGCAAAGCCGCCGTCGGCCTCGGCGGGGAGGATGCCCATGTGGCCGCTCTCGATGCCCCAATACATCGGGCGGATGTAGACGGCGGCACCCTTCGGGTAGAGCCGCAGCCCCTCCCAGGCGATCTCCAGCATCTCGGCGGTGGAGACGGTGGGGCGGATCATCAGCGCCTCGGCGGAGCGGTTCACCCGGGCGAGGTGGGCCTCGAGATCAGGGGCGACGCCATCGACGAAACGGGCGCCATCGAACACCGTGGTGCCGAGCCATGAGCCGTGATCGGCGGCGCGCATGATCATCACGTCGCCTTCGTGCCAAGTGCCTTCAAAATAAGTACGAATGTTCTTTCCGGTTGCCATGCGCGGGCCTCCCTCTTGCGGCGCGACCCTAGGGGGGCGGGGCGGGGAGGTCCAGAGGGGAAGCCCCCCGGCCTGGGGAAGGCCGGGGGTGAGCGCGGGCTCCGGGGGACAGGAGATGGTCGCTCAGCGGGGCGGGGTGGGGACCGGCCGCGCCGCGATGAGGTCAACCTAGGGGCGTTTGGAGTCCTTCCGGTGACGGTTGTGTAACGGCTGGGTGAAGGTTGGAGGGGGATGCTCCGGCCGTTCGTCGGCGGGCGGACGGGGCGTTAAGGGTTTGGGGTTTTTAGGGGATCGGGGGGATATGCGGAGGGGGCACAAGTGATGCACAACTGATGCACATTCCATACATACGCGTTTTTTGCACAGAAGAGGGGTGTGGGGTGGTTAATGGTGCGGGGCGGTGGGGTGGGATAGAGCGCCACTCTGAACGAACTCTTTTGAGATACCGCTGATTGCCCGCTTCCAGCATATTCGACAACTTCAACAGATCGCTGAGAACGACCGATTTCAAGAGCACAAAAACAGGCTCAAGAGCCTAAAAAGTTTTGCCATGGAGTTCTGCTGCCGCTAACCTGCGATGGTGGCATAGGCCTGAGAGTTGGGAAAGAAGCGACCGCTTTTGGCGCAGCGAGAATTGTAGAATGCGCGCTGTCTGGTGCCGCTCTTTATGCAACGCCCTGATTTAGGGGGATTAACTATGACAACCGCTAGTGAAGAGTTCGAGGTATTTGGTCTAAAAAGACTGCTATTTTTTCTCGCCTTCTTAGTAGTATCGCTCGCTCCGAGCCAGACTAAAGCAATCGAAACGGTGCGGGTTTCAGGTTCTGACCGCCTAGTTATCTTGATACATGGTTTCAACTCAAGCAAAGAGACAGCATTTTACAACGAAGCGGAGGATGATTACTTATACGATAAGCTACTAACGAATAGGCAAGGCGATCGAACGCGGCACGTATCCGACATACCTGAATACGATATAGCACTCGCAGAGTATCCAGCGGATTTTTGTTCAGCTTATACTTTGTCAGAGGTTGTTAGATATGTAAGCAATGATATTGAGGCGTCAGCGATATTTCGCAAGTACAGATACATCGTCTTTGTGGGCCACAGTTTGGGGGGCTTAGTCGCTAAGAAAGTGATCCTTGATCTTAATGATGATGCCAGGAGCAGAGTCTCTGGTGTCGTCCTCTTAGGAACTCCATCGGAAGGAAACGTTCTCGCCGACCGCGCGACCGAATTGCCGTTCTTCAACAAGGGGTGTCACTTACTTAGTGATTTGCGTAGTATTGGTTCAAACTCGATCTTACAAGACATTAGAGAGAGATGGACGGAAATCATCATAGGAGGTAAATTCGGCACGCGTCCAAGTGTTCACTGTGCATACGAACGCTTGCCACTGAGGGTGGGTCTGTTTACTGATGTAGTTGTTGTGCCACAAGAACGCATTGACACGGCCTGTGACTCGATACACCCTGCATCTGCTGACCACTATAGCATTTCGAGCTTCCCCGACAGAAGCGTGGATTTGGCATGGTTGAGGAATTCAATCTACCAATCATTTTTTAATGCAGCCTTCTATTCAAATGCCCCTCAAGTCGGTGTGGGGGAAATAAGCATCCTAACCCGGGCCGCGGCATATGTTGAGGCGGAATACACTGTGCAGAACGAGAAAGCCTCGAGTTCTCTAGATGGATCGCGTGCCTCCGCTGAAATCTTGGCTGATCACGTCCAGCAATGCGCGTTTCCGATTGAGGTGGCGCATAGACCAGTTGTGGCTTCTTCTATAGAAGCCCATAGAATTGGTAGAACGGAGTTCGAGATTGTCTACGAGGGCGTAGTTTACGAGTTTGATGACCCCACCAAGGCAGCATTGACTTGTGATGATCGAGTTGAAGTAGGTTGGGCAACGAATGCAATGCTGATGGGAACCATCGCGGTGGGCGCGAGCGACGAGGTCATTCGCATTGAATTCGTGCGTATGCCAGGATTCTCTGTAGAGCTTCAAGCGGAGGATGGCCGGATAGCTGGTCAATTTTCTGATATAGGCGGAATTCCCAGTATTGAGCGCGAAGGTTTTGGTTTCTCTGGTTACCTAGAATTTACCGATGTCTTGCCTGGTCTCTACATAATCCGCATTGAAAGTTTCTCATTTCAAGAGAGGCGTGTTGTCGATGAATGGCGTGAAAACAGGGGTAGGGTCTCCGACTCAGGGAGGGTTAGCGTCGAGATTCGCTAGGATTTATTCGGCAAGATAGAAAATGTTGGAAGTTCCTGGAGAATCATTGGAGCGGAAGCAATCCGAATCCGCCTGCCATCAGCGGACTACACCAACGAACCTAGAATTTCGCTAAGCGAAGGACCAAATTGGTGTAGAGTAGAGTACCCCAAAATACGCTCTAAGTCGTGCGTGCTCGCACCCGTCTGTCATGATCACGCCTCCGTGGTCATCTCCCAGCCTAACTCCGCACCAACCCCACGATCTCATACGTCCGATCCAAGATCGGCGCCGCGATCTCCCTTGCGCGGTCGCGGCCCTTGGCCAGGAGGGTGTCGATTTCGGTGGGGTCGGACATCAGGCGGCGCATTTCGGTGCTGATGGGGGCCAGTTTGTCGACCGCGAGGTCCGCGAGGGCGGGTTTGAACTGGCCCCAGCCGGCGCCGGCGTATTCGGTGATCACCGCCTCGGGGGTCGTCCGCGCCAGGGAGGCGTAGATGTCGACGAGGTTGCGGGCCTCGGGGCGGTCCTTCAGGCCGTCGAGGGTGTCGGGCAGCGGCGCCGGGTCGGTCCTCGCCTTCTTGAACTTCTTCGAGATCGTGGAGGCGTCGTCGAGCATGTTGATGCGCTCCATGTCGCTCTCGCCGGATTTGGACATCTTCTTGGAGCCGTCGCGCAGGTTCATCACCCGCATGCCGGGGCCCTCGATCACCGGTTCGGTCATCGGGAAGAAATCCACCTTGTAGTCGTGGTTGAACTTGGCGGCGATGTCGCGGGTCAGCTCGACGTGCTGCTTCTGGTCCTCGCCCACGGGGACGTGGGTGGCGTGGTAGAGCAGGATGTCGGCGGCCATCAGCGAGGGGTAGGCGTAGAGGCCGAGCGAGACCTTCTCGGCGTTCGACCCGGCCTTTTCCTTGAACTGGGTCATCCGGTTCATCCAGCCGACGCGGGCGACGCAGTTGAAGATCCAGGCCAGCTCGGCGTGCTCGGGCACCTGGCTCTGGTTGAAGAGGATGGAGCGCGACGGGTCGATGCCGCTCGCGAGCATGCCGGCGGCGACCTCATGGGTCGCGGTGCGCAACTCGGCCGGGTCCTGCCAGACGGTGATGGCGTGAAGATCGACGACGCAGTAGATGCTCTCGGTCCCCTCCTCCTGCATCGCGACCCAGCGCTTGATGGCGCCGAGGTAGTTGCCAAGCGTCAGCCCGCCGGAGGGCTTGATGCCGGAGAAGACGCGGGGGGTGAAGGTGGTGTCGGCCATTGCGTGCCTCGTCTGGTCAATCCTGTCCTGCTCGCTTACCCACGGGGGCGGAAAGATTCAACACACAGAGCAATGGCAGGACCGAACATGGACTGGGATCACAACGCCTCGCCCTTCAACGCCGTGCCGCCGGTGGTGCTGGCGATCGTGGGGGCGATGTTTGCGGTGGAGCTGTGGTTCGTGCTGAGCCAGGCCGGGATCGTGGGGGCGACGCGGGGGGGCGATGACGCGCGGATCTTCGCGTTGCAGCGGTTCGCGTTTTCGCCCGAGATCATGGCGATGATGGTGGAGCGGGGGGAGTATCCGCCGAGCCAGCTGATGCGGATCGTGAGCTATCCGTTCGTGCATGGCGGGTTCACGCATATGATCTTCGCGGGGGTGTTCACGCTGGCCTTGGGCAAGATGGTGGGCGAGGTGCTGGGGCAGGTCGCCGTGGCGGTGATGTTCTTTGCCGGGACGGTGGCGGGGGCCTTGGCGTTTTGGCTGCTGGCCGGGGGAGGGGCGCTTTTTGGCGCGTTCCCGGGGGCTTATGCGCTGATCGGGGGCTATACCTTCATCATGTGGGTGCATCTGGGGCGGCGCGGCGAGAACCAGTATGGCGCCTTCACGCTGATCGGGGTGCTCCTGGCGTTTCAGCTCGTGTTCGGCGTGCTCTTTGGCGCGGGGAACGATTGGATCGCGGATATCGGCGGGTTCTTTGCCGGGCTGTTCCTGAGCGTGCCGCTGGCGCCGGGGGGCTGGCGGCGGATGATGGAGCGGCTGCGGCGGCGGTAGCTGGAAGGCTGCTTGAAGTCACCTTGACGGGGTGACGGGGCGGGGCCATGGTCCGCGCAAAAGGAGATATGCCCATGCCCGGAACCTATGAGACCCGCCTTGCAGAACTTGGTGTCACCCTGCCCGAAGCCAGCGCACCGGCGGCCAATTACGTGCCCTTCGTGGAGGCGGACGGGCTGCTTTATGTGAGCGGCCAGATCTCGATGGAAGGTGGCGAGATGATCAAGGGCAAGCTGGGCGATGACATGGATGTGGCGGCGGGTGTCGCGGCGGCCAAGGTCTGCGCGGTGAACCTGCTGGCGCAGGTGAAGGCGGCCTGTGGCGGCGATCTCGACAAGCTGGACCGGGTGGTGAAGCTGACCGCCTTCGTGAACTCGACCGCCGATTTTGGCGAGCAGCCGAAGGTGGTGAACGGCGCGTCCGACTTCCTCGTCGAAGCGCTCGGAGACGCGGGCCGCCATGCGCGTTCGGCTGTGAGTGCGGCCTCGCTGCCCTTTGGCGTGGCGGTGGAGATCGAGGGGATCTTCAAGCTGAAATGAACCTGCCCGACGCCTTTTTGACCCGCCCCATCGCGCACCGGGGCTTTCATGACCGGGCCGCGGGACGGGTGGAGAACTCGCGCGCGGCTTTTGCGGCGGCGATTGCGGCGGGTTACGGGATCGAGCTGGATCTTCAGCCGTCGAAGGATGGGGTGCCGATGGTGTTCCACGACTACGCCCTGAGCCGCCTGACCGGGGAAACCGGGCCGGTGGCACAGCGGACCGCGGCGGAACTGGGGCAGATCATGCTCACCGATGGCGGTGAGGGGGTGCCCACGCTGGCGGAGGTGCTGAAGCTGGTGGATGGCCGGGTGCCGCTGCTGATCGAGATCAAGGATCAGGATGGCGCGCTGGGGCCGAACGTGGGCCAGCTGGAGCGGGCCGTGGCGGAGGCGCTGGAGGGCTACGCGGGCGAGATGGCGCTGATGAGCTTCAACCCGCATTCGATGGCGGTGATGGCGAAGCTGCTGCCGGATGTGCCGCGCGGGCTGACGACCGACAATTACGAGCCGGAGAGCTGGACGACCGTGCCCGAGGCGCGGCGGGCGGAGCTGCGGGCGATCCCCGATTACGACCGGGTGGGGGCCTGTTTTGTCAGCCACCGGCACGGGGCGCTGGGCGATGCGCGGGTGGCCGAGCTGAAGGCGCAGGGTGCCGAAATTCTGTGCTGGACGATCCGCTCCGAGGCGGAAGAGGCGAAGGCCCGCGAGGTTGCCGCCAATGTGACCTTCGAGGGTTACGCCGCCGCTTGACGCCGCGGCGCGGCGGGCCAAGTCTGGCGTGGCTATGGATGGCAGCTCGGAAATTTCCATTGAGACGGTGGACAGCCTTGGCGCGGTGACGCCGGAGGCTTGGGATGCCTGTGCCGCGCCCGGAGAAGGGCGGCCGGAAGACCCGTTTGTGACCTGGCGGTTCCTGAAGGCGCTGGAGGACAGCGGCTCGGTGGGCGGGCGGTCTGGCTGGCAGCCGACCTACCTGTTGGCGCGGGCGGGCGACGAGTTGATCGCGACCGCGCCGATGTATGCCAAGTTTCACAGCCAGGGCGAGTACGTGTTCGACCACTCATGGGCCCATGCCTTTGAGCGGGCCGGGGGCGAGTATTATCCGAAGTTGCAGATCGCGGCGCCGTTCACGCCGGTGCCGGGGCGGCGGTTTCTGGTGAAGCCGGGTTGGGAACGGATCGGGATGAGCGCGCTGGTGCAGGGTGCGGTGCAGGTGGCGGCGCAGGCCGGGCTTTCAGGCGTGCATGCCACGTTTTGCACCGAGGCGGAGGCCGAGGCGGGCGCGCAGATGGGGCTGATGCACCGGAGGGGGCAGCAGTTTCATTGGGAGAACCGGGGGTATGGCACGTTTGACGATTTTCTGGCTGATCTGAGCAGCCGTAAGCGGAAGAATATTCGGAAAGAGCGTGAGCGGGCGCAGGGCTTTGGCGGGCGCATCCTGCGGCTGACCGGGGGGGAGATTGAACCGGAGCATTGGGATGCGTTCTGGCAGTTCTATCAGGACACCGGGGCGCGGAAGTGGGGCTCGCCCTATCTGACGCGGGCCTTCTTTGACGAGGTGCAGGCCGGGCTGCGCGAGGATGTGCTGCTGGTGCTGGCGGAGCGCGAGGGCCGGTTCGTCGCCGGGGCGCTCAACTTCATCGGGCGGGACGCGCTTTTTGGCCGGTATTGGGGCTGCACCGAGCATCACCCCTGCCTGCATTTCGAGCTGTGCTACTATGTGGCCATCGAGGAGGCGATTGCGCGAGGGCTTGCCCGCGTGGAGGCGGGGGCGCAGGGCGAGCACAAGCTGGCGCGGGGGTATCTGCCGAAAGAGACACATTCGCTGCACTGGGTGGCCGATGAGGGCTTCCGCCGGGCGATTGCGGATTTTCTGGAGGAGGAGGCCCGCGCGGTGGATTACGAAATCGAGGTGCTGACGGGCTACGGGCCGTTCCGCCGCGAGCATCGGGAGGAGCAGGATTGACGCTGGAAGAGTTGGAAGCGGCGGGCTGGGCGCGGGACGGCGAAGCTCTGGCGAAGAGCTTCAAATTCCGGAATTTCTCCGAGGCGTTTGGCTGGATGGCGCGGGTGGCGCTGGCGGCGGAGAAGGCGGACCATCACCCGGATTGGTCGAACTCTTGGAACCGTGTGGACGTGCGGCTGACGACGCATTCGGCGGGTGCGCTGACGGAGAAGGACTTGAAGCTGGCTTCGGTGATGGAGAAGCTGGCGGGGTAGAAAAATCTTCACGAAGATTTTTCGGTTGGCGTGCGCATCAGAGCGGGTTGCGGTCGGCCACGTCGATATCTTGCATGGCATCGGGGAAGGCCCAGATTTCGGGCGGTTCCGCGCTGGTGAGGCCGCCACGGGGAACCTTGGTGCCGATCTTGGCGACCTGACGGCGGAGCTTGGCCCAGCGGCGCTCGGTGACCCGTGAGGGCTGTATGGCAGTGCTCCCGGAGCGATTGCCTGTCCACCCGAAGCTGGACATGCCGCAGCGGCTTCCGGTGTCTTTGGGCTGCAGATTGAGGTACAGTATGATGATGCCAAAGTGGGCCGGCCCGAAATAGGGCTCGTCCGGCATGGCGCCGGGGTAGTTCTCCGTCCAGCCGGACCATGGGTCTTCTATCAGGGTGTCGGGAGCGACCGGGGGGATGGCACCCGGGGTTATCGCTCCCAGAAGCGGCAGCGGGCCGGAGGGCACGTGCCAGAGCACGGTTCGGGAGCGGGGTGCGGGGGTGTGGCTTGCCACGGCGCGCCACTTGCCGGGGCCGTTGCTTACCACAAATGCGATGTCATCGCCCAGCAGGTCGAGCAGGGCGGGCAGGTCTGCCGGGGTGAGGTAGAGCGGAATCCAGGGCATGGGGCTACTTCCCGGCGCTTTTGGTCCCTGCTCGCAGATGCGATGAGGGCCGGAAGCGCCGGGGAGCCATTTGGATTTAGAGCTCGTCGAAGAGCGCCGGGGCTGCCGAGACGGAGCATTCGCCGGGGCCGCCTTCGAGGTTGAAGGTGGTCACCACGTTGTCGTGCAGCACCATGGCGTAGCGCAGGGAGCGGTTGATGAGGCCGGCGGGCGGGGCGGTGAAGCTCATGCCGATCTCTTTGGTGAAGGTGCCTTCCGGGTCGCCCAGCATGTGGATGCCGGCCTCGGTGGCGCCGGTGTCTTTGCCCCATGCGTCCATCACGAAGGGGTCGTTGACGGAGACGCAGATGACCTCGGCCACGCCCTTCTCTTTCAGCATGCCCATGTTCTCGATGTAGCTCGGCACGTGCTTGGTGGAGCAGGTGCCGGTGTAGGCGCCGGGCAGGCCGAAGATGATGACCTTCTTGCCTGTGGTGATGTCTTTCAGCGCGATTTGCTCCGGCCCTTCGGCGCCCATCCGCACGAAAGTTGCCGAAGGGATCGTGTCTCCCACCGAGATTTGCATGATCTTCTCCCTTTATCTATTTGCTGTCCTCGTCGTTCGGTTCATGAAATGCCGCGAACGTGCGGAAAGGCAAGGGAGGTCGGGCATGGATATCGTTGTGGTGGGCGCGGGGCAGGCAGGGTCTGCGCTGGTGAGCAAGCTTCGGGGGCTGGGGTTTGACGGCGGGATCACTCTGGTGGGAGAGGAGCCGGTGGTGCCCTATCAGCGGCCGCCGCTGAGCAAGGCTTACCTTCTGGGCGAGATGGAGCTGGAGCGGCTCTACCTGCGCAGCGAGGAGTATTATGCCGAGCAGAACATCACGCTGAAGCTGGGCGCGCCGGTGACGGGGATCGACCGGGAGCACAAGGAGCTGCATCTGGGCGAGGAGCGGTTGAAGTACGACCTGCTGGCGCTGACCACCGGTTCCGCGCCGCGCCGTCTGCCGGCGGCGATTGGCGGCGATCTGGGTGGCGTGTTCACCGTGCGGACGCTGGCCGATATCGACCGGATGCAACCGGAGCTGGGCGCGGGAAAGAAGGCGCTGATCATCGGGGGCGGCTACATCGGGCTGGAGGCGGCGGCGGTCTGCGCCAAGCTGGGGCTGGATGTGACGCTGGTGGAGATGGCCGACCGGATCCTGCAGCGGGTCGCGGCGCCGCAGACCTCGGATTACTTCCGCGCGCTGCATGAGGATCATGGCGTCGATATCCGCGAGGGGATCGGGCTGGAGAAGCTGCTGGGCGAGGGCCGGGTGACGGGCGCGCTGCTCACCGATGGCGAGGAGCTGGCGGCGGATGTGGTGATCGTGGGCGTGGGGATCACGCCCTGCACGCAGATTGCCGAGCTGGGCGGGCTGATGATCGAAAACGGGATCAAGACCGATGCGCAGGGGCGCACCTCTGACCCGTCGATCTATGCGGCGGGCGATTGCGCCTCTTTCCCGCATGGCGGCGGGCGGATCAGGCTGGAGTCGGTCGGCAATGCGATCGATCAGGCGGAGCTGGTGGCCGAGAACATGCTGGGCGCGGAGAAGGATTACGTGGCCAAGCCGTGGTTCTGGAGCGATCAGTATGACACCAAGCTGCAGATCGCCGGGCTGAACACCGGATACGATGAGATCGTCACCCGGGGCGAGGGCGAGACGGTGAGCTTTTGGTACTACGGCGGCGGCAAGCTGCTGGCGGTGGACGCGATGAACGACAGCCGGGCCTACATGGTGGGCAAGCGGCTGATCGAGGGCGGAAAGAGCCCCGACAAGGCGGCGGTAGCGGACCCGGCGACCGAGCTGAAGGCGCTGCTCAAGGCGTGAGAATAGTTGGCGGAAAATTCCGCGGCACGGCGCTGGCGGCGCTGGGCAAGGGGGATGCGGGGGCGCATTTGCGGCCCACGTCCGACCGGGTGCGGGAGGCGCTGTTCAACGTGCTGGCCTCGCGCGGCGGGGTCGAGGGCGCGCGGGTGCTCGACCTCTTTGCCGGCACCGGCGCGCTGGGGCTGGAGGCGTTGAGCCGGGGCGCGGTGCATGTGACGGCGGTGGATGACGGGCACAAGGCGCGGGCGCTCATTCGGGAGAACGTGGAGAAGCTGCGGGCGATGGGCGAGGTGAAGCTCTATCGCCGCGATGCCGTGCGGCTTGGCGAGAACCGGGGCGCGGCGTTTGACTTGGTGTTCCTCGATCCGCCCTATGGCAAGGGGCTGGGGCAGCGGGCGCTGGCCAGCGCGGTGGAGGGCGGCTGGATCGCGCCGGAGGCGCTGATCGTCTGGGAGGAATCGGCGCCGATGGAGGCGCCGGAGGGCTTTGACCTGATCGAACACCGCGCCTATGGCGACACGCATATCACCCTGATGGAGAAGTCATGAGACCCGAACTGGTCATATTCGATTGCGACGGCGTGCTGGTGGACAGCGAGGGGCCGCTCTCGGAGCTGGTGGTGGCCGATCTGGCGACGCGGGGCTTTGAGGTGAGCGCCGCCGACTTTCATGACCGCTTCACCGGCGGAACGATGAAGGATGTGGACCGGCGGCTGCGCGAGGCGGGGGCCGATCTGCCGGAGGATTGGGTGGCGTTCATCTACCAGCGCATCTTTGCCCGGATGGCCGAAGGCGTGGAGATGACGGCGGGCGCGGTGGCGCTGATCGACTGGCTGGAAGCGCGGGGCGTGGCGGTGGCCGTGGCCTCGAACGGGCCGATGGAGAAGATGCGCGGCTCGCTGGGGCCGAGCGGGCTGCTGGAGCGGCTGGGCGCGCGGGTGTTCTCGGCGCATGACCACGGCACCGCCAAGCCGGAGCCGGGCCTCTTGCTGATCGCGGCGGAGGCGGCGGGCGTGGCGCCGGAGCGAGCGGTGATGGTGGATGACAGCCCGGTCGGCCATTGGGCCGCGCGGGACGCGGGGATGCAGTTTTTCGGCTACGTCGAGCATGGCAACGCGGCCAAGATGGAGGCCGAGGGCGTGGCCACGGTGCATTCGATGGCGGAATTGCAGGCCGGGCTAGAGGCGCTGCTCGATGGATGAGCTGCCGGAGCACTTCTGCCCCGGCTGCGGGGCGAAGCGGAAGGCGTTTCTGCGGTATCCTTGGCACTTCTGCAACGATTGCCGGGCGCTGGCCTGTGACAAGGACGGGCGGCGGATCGAGTGTTTCAACACCAGCATCGGCGGCGGCTTTGCGTGGCGCTACGTGGACGAGCCGGAGGAGGCTCTGCGGGAGTGTTACGGGGTGATCGCGGTCATCCGCGGGCGGCCGGTGTATTTGCACGAGGCGCGGTTTGGCGGGGTGGTCGCTGAGCCGATGATGGAGAGCGCGCGGTTGGACCGGCGGGGCGTGTGGCGGATTGACGGGCGGTTTCCGGTGGAGCCTGATGGGAGGTGAGGCGGGTGAGTGGTGCGCCATGAATGCGCACCCTACGCGGGAAACCGGGTGAGCCGGGTAGCGCCGTCCCGTGGGGTGGCGCTGACACCGACCGTGCATGCCACTTTATCGCGCAGCAGTCATCTTCCATTAGAGGTTCCCCCCAACCTCACCAAAGCGCCGCCCCATGGGGCGGGACGGCGCTGCACGGCGCCTGACGGCTTGATTCCGTGCAAGGTGCGCAGTCAGCGGTTCTAGCGCACGGCCACCTGCGTCAGCCGCTTCCCAAGATCGCGCAGGTCGTTTTCGCTGACGCAGCCGGTGAAGAGCACGGTTACCGTCAGCCTGCCGCCGAACGTCACCGTATAGCCACCGCTGCCGCGTTTGCGGGACGAGCACAGCAGGCCCGCGTGCCAGAAGACCTGCCCGAGACGGCTGGAGCGGGTGAGCATGCCCATGGAGTAGCTGGAATTACCGTCGATCCGGTTCAGCGCCCAGCGGCGGGGTGCGGCGCCGATGGAGGAGCGCGGGCCGAAGTGGCGGATCTGGAAGGCGGTGTAGGCGGCTGCCGAGCCGCGCCAGCCGCCGAAGGCCCCGGTGCCGCCCCAGCGCGGGCTGGGGGCGAGGCCGGAGAGGCCGAGGCGGCGGGCGCAGGCAGTGTAATAGCCTTGGCCGGTGACCGCCTCGATCACCGCGCCGAGCACCGCGTAATTCTCATTGTTGTAGCGTGTCCGGCCCTTGCCGCGCGGGGCGCGGGCCAGCGCCGGGCGGACGACGGGCAGATGCAGGGCGGAGCTCCGCGCCCATTGCCGCAGGCTCATCCGCTGGGTGGCGTCGGGCCAGAGGCCAGCGGAATGGGTCAGGAAGGCGGAGAGCGGGGTATCCACGTGGCGGGCGGATTGCGCGCCGAGGATCAGGCCGAGAGGGGTATCGAGCCGGAGCCTGTCTTCGCGCACCAGCGCGGCGATGCAGGCCCCGGTGATGCCCTTGGAGAGTGAGGCGAGGTCGAAGGCGGTATCGGGGTTGGCGCCGATGCCGCGGCGGGCGACGATCTGGCCGTTCTCGGCCACGGCAAGGGTGGTGGCGGGCAACCCGTTTGCGGCGGCCCATTGCCGCCAGACCTGCTCGACCGCGCCCGCCTTGCCCTGTGCTGCCAGCGGCCCGGTGAGGGCCAGAAGCAGCAACAGGGCGGCGAGCGCCCTAGCCATAGGTCGGGTGGAAGAGCCCGGCGGGCGAGAGGGTGAAGATATCGGCCCCGGAGGAGGTGATGCCGACGGAGTGCTCGAACTGCGCGGAGAGCGACTTGTCGCGGGTCACCGCCGTCCAGTCATCCGACAGAACCTTGGTCTCGGGGCGGCCGAGGTTCACCATCGGCTCGATGGTGAAGAACATGCCCTCTTCGAGCGTCGGGCCGGTGCCCGGACGGCCATAGTGCAGCACGTTGGGCGGGGCGTGAAACACCCGGCCCAGGCCGTGGCCGCAGAAGTCGCGCACCACCGACATGCGGTGGCTTTCGACATAGCTCTGGATCGCATGGCCTATGTCACCGAAGGTCTGGCCGGGCTTTGCCGCCTCGATCCCGCGCATCAGCGCATCATGGGTGACCTCGATCAGCCGCTCGGCCTTGCGGGGCAGCTTGCCGGCGACGAACATGCGGGAGGTATCACCGAACCAGCCATCGACGATCACGGTCACGTCGATATTAAGGATGTCGCCGTCCTTCAGCACCTTCTCGCTGGGAATCCCGTGGCAGACCACGTGGTTCACCGAGATGCAGGAGGCGTGCTTGTAGCCCTTGTAGCCGATGGTGGCCGACTTGGCCCCGGCCTCGTTGACCCGCCGCTCGATCTCGGCGTCGATGCTGGCGGTGGTCACGCCGGGCTGCACGAGGGGCGCGCAGGCATCGAGAATTTCAGCCGCCAGACGGCCTGCGGCATGCATCCCCGCAAAATCCGCCTCGCCATAGATGCGGATACCGTCTCGTGTCAGCCGCTCGCGCGTTTCGTCCATCATTCTCATCGTCTTTCGGAGTTTCTCCCTCCAAATAGGCGCTTTGACCGCGAAACGCTAGGTCGGGACGGGCAGAGGGGCCTTTCGGCCGGGAACGTTTTTTGACATGGGGGCGTTGAGCCATTGTGAACAGGGCGTTTTTAGCGCCGGTTGCGTCATGCGACGCAGGGAAAAGAACGGGACAAGGACAGGACGACAGGCATGGAATTTCTTAACAATTTGCTGAACACCCCGGTCGGGGCCGACAAGGTGCTGGGCGATTTTCTCACCATCGGGTTCATGGCCTCGATCCTCGGCTCGGTGGTCACCGCCATCCTGATCCTGATTGTTGGCTACATCGTGGCGGGCTGGGTGAAGCGGCGGATCGTGGCGATCGCGGAGAACAACGCCAAGCTGGATGACACGCTGTTCCACTTTCTGGGCAACATCGTGCGGTGGATCATCCTCGGCTTTGCCTTCCTGATCATCCTCAACACCTTCGGGGTGCAGACCACCTCGATCATCGCCGCCATCGGTGCCGCCGGCCTTGCGGTTGGCCTTGCCCTGCAGGGCACGCTCTCGAACGTGGCGGGGGGCGTTATGATCATCGTGTTCCGGCCGTTCAAGATGGGCGATTTCGTGGAGATCGACGGGCAGATGGGCACGGTGAAGGATATCACGCTGAACACCACCGAGCTGGCCGACCTCAGCAATGTGCAGGTGATCGTGCCGAACAGCGATGTCTGGGGCAACACGATCAAGAACTACTCCACCAACAAGACCCGCCGCGCGGAGTGGACCTTTGGCGTGGGCTACGGGGTGAACCTTGCCAAGGCGGAGCAGGTGATCCGCGATACGATCATGGCGGACGAGCGCAGCAAGGCGGAGCCGGAGCCGTTCTTCCAGGTCACCAACCTTGGGGACTCGTCGGTGGACTTCCTCGTGCGGGTCTGGGTCGATGCGTCGGAATACTTTGCCTACAAGGCCGATATCACCCGCAAGGTGAAGGAAGCGCTGGACGAGGCCGATATCGAGATCCCGTTCCCCTGCCGGACGATCTACACGGTGGCCGCCGAGTAAGGCTGGCCGGATGGCGGGACAAGTCCCGCCCTACAGGAGCGGAAGCGGTGCGCCCGGGGTGATGGCCTCGGGCGTTATGCTGCAGGAAAGCGCCATTGCCTCGACCCCGGCGGCGCGGGCGGCGGTGAAGGCCTCGGCATAGGCCGGGTCGATATCTGACGCCACGGCCACGCGCGCGGCATCGGTGCGTTGCACGAGAAAGAGCACCACGGCGCGGTGGCCGGCAGAGGCCATTGCGGCCAGTTCGGCCATGTGGCGCGCGCCGCGTGCGGTGACGGTATCGGGGAACTCGGCGAGGCCGGGCTGGCGCGAGAGGGTCACCGATTTGACCTCGACGTAGCAATCGGGCCGCCCGGCGGCGGTGAGCAGGAAGTCTACCCGGCTCTTCTCGCCATAGGGCACCTCGGCGCGGATTGTCTCGTAGCCCTGCAGCCCCGGCACGGTGCCTGCGCGCAAGGCCTCGGCCAGTGCGCGGTTGGGCAGGGCGGTATCGACCCCGGTGAAGTGGCCTGCGCCATGCTCGACCAGCCGCCAGCCGTATTTGAGCTTTTTCTTCGGGTCGTCGTTGGGCTCCAGCCAGATCCGCATGCCGGGCTCGGCGAGGCCGGTCATCGCGCCGGGGTTGGGGCAATGGGCGACCACCTCGGCGCCGCTCCCTTCCAGTACCGCATCCGCGAGGAACCGCTTGTAGCGGCGGGTCAGGCGGGCCGGGACGAGGGGGGTGGCGAAGCGCATGGGGCGGGCCTATACCGACAGGCAGCAAGGCTCAAGGAGGCAGCATGGGCAACCCCACAGCGGCGATGTTGGTGATCGGTGACGAAATCCTTTCAGGGCGGACACGCGACAGCAACATGCACCATCTGGCCGGGGAATTGACCAAGCATGGCGTCGATCTCAAGGAGGTGCGGGTGGTCAGCGACGAGCGCGCGGCCATCGTCGAGGCGGTGCGGCACCTCGCGCTCTACTTTGACCATGTGTTCACTTCGGGCGGCATTGGCCCCACCCATGACGACATCACCGCCGAGGCCGTGGCTGCCGCCTTTGGCACCACCGCGCCGCAGCGGGCCGATGCGCTGAAGCTGCTGGGCGATCACTACGCGGCGCGGGGTATCGAGTTTACCGAGGCGCGCAAGCGGATGGCGCGGGTGCCCGAGGGGGCGACCATGATCGCGAATCCGGTGAGCGTGGCGCCCGGCTTCACGCTGGAGAACGTGCATGTGATGGCGGGGGTGCCCAGCGTTTTCGAGGCGATGGTGGCGGGCGTGCTGCCGACGATCACCGGCGGGGCACCGTTGCTCTCGCAGTCGCTCCGGGTGATGCGCGGCGAGGGCGTGGTGGCCGACCCGCTGGGCGCGCTGGCGGAAGAGTTCAGCGACCTCTCGTTCGGCTCCTACCCGTTTCAGCAGGACGGGGCCTTTGGCACGAACATCGTGGTGCGCGGGCAGGATGCGGCGCGGGTGGATGCGGCGATGGTGCGGCTGGTGGAGCTGTTCGGCACGTGACCCCCGGGATGGACGCCCTCTTTGCCGCGATCGACGCGACATGGCCTGCGGTCCGCAGCGTGGAAGCCGGGGGCTGGCAGGTGCGCGAGGGCGGCGGCGGGGGCAGCCGGGTGTCATCGGCCACCACGGATGACGAAGAGGCCGCGCTTGGCCCGATGGAGGAGGCGCAGGCGGCGCTGGGCCAGCCCGCGCTGGTGCGGCTGAGGGGCGACCAGACCCGGCTCGACGCACGGCTGGCCGAGGCGGGCTACGTGGTGAAAGACCCGACCAACATTCGTGTGGCGCCGGTGACGCGGCTGGCGGCGGGTGAGCTGCCGCGCGTGCGGGCCTTTGCCGTGGATTTCCCGCCGCTGAAGATTCAGCGGGAGATGTGGGCCGAGGGCGGCATCGGGCCGGAGCGCGTGGCGATCATGACGCGGGCGGCGGGGCCGAAGACGGCGATTTTGGGCCGGTCGAACGACACGCCGGCGGGCACGGCCTTTGTGGCGCTGCACGGCGATATTGCCATGTTACACGCGCTGGAGGTGCGGCCTGCCATGCGTCGGCAAGGCGCCGCCGTCAATATGATGCGGGGCGCGGCGCGGTGGGCACAAGATCAGGGCGCGGCCTTCATGACAGTTCTCGTCACGCAACAGAATGCGGCGGCAAATGCGTTGTATGAGCTGTTAGAAATGGATTTGGTGGGCCACTACCTGTATCGTCAGCGTCAGGCCCGAGAAGAGGCCGAGTGAGAGGCAGAGATTTGGCTAAGAACGAAGGCGTCACCGCGCTCGACCTTCCGATGGTCGACCCGCTCCCTGAAGCGACGGCGAAGTATTTCGAGATCTGCGAAGAGAAGCTGGGGCTCGTGCCCAACGTGCTGAAGGCCTATGCCTTCGACATCGACAAGCTCAATGCCTTCACCGCGCTCTACAACGACCTGATGCTGGCGGACTCCGGGCTGACCAAGCTGGAGCGCGAGATGATCGCGGTGGTCGTCAGCTCGATCAACCATTGCTTCTACTGCCTCGTGGCGCATGGGCAGGCGGTGCGCCAGTTGAGTGGCGACTCCGTGCTGGGCGAGCAGATGGTTATGAATTACCGGGTGGCCGACCTGCCCGAGAAGCAGCGCAAAATGCTGGATTTCGCTGCAAAATTGACAGAATCGTGCGCCAAGGTGGATGATGAAGACCGCGCCGCGCTGCGCGCCGTTGGTTGGAGTGACCGGGACATCTGGGACATTGCCTCGGTGGCCGGGTTCTTCAACATGACGAACCGGGTGGCGACGGCAACGGAAATGCAACCGAACCCGGAGTATCACGGTCAGAACCGATGAGCCTTCGTGTGGCCCTCATGGCCGCAGCCCTCGCTGCCCCGGCAGCCGGTGTTGCCGATGCCCTGAAGCTGGAGTTTCCGGCCGGTGCCCGCCAGACGGCGGAGCAGGTGGAAACCTTCGGCTCCTACCGCATGCCGATCAGCCCGTTCCGCAATGGGGACATTCAGAGTGTTTGGGCCGAGGGACAGGTGCGCCAGCAGGCGTGGCAGGTGCAGGCGCGGGGGATGACCACGTTGCAACTGCTGGCCCCGCTGCGCGCGCAGGTCGAGGACTCTGGCTTCGAGGTGATCTTCGAGTGCGAGGCGCGGCAGTGCGGGGGCTTCGACTTCCGCTACGCGACCGAGAACATCCCCGAGCCGGATATGCATGTGGACCTCGGGGATTACCGCTTCATGGCGGCGCACCGGATGGGCGAGGACAAGCCGGAATACGTGGCCTTTCTGGTGAGCCGTTCGGCGGGCCGGGGGTTTGTGCAGATCACCCGTGTCGGGCCGGAGGAGGTGGCGGAGGATGTGCTGGTCGCCTCGACCAAGACGCCGGACCTGACCACCAGCCTTGTGGACGAGGGCGACGAGGATGACCTTGCCGGGCCGGCGCTGGGCTTTTCGGTGCCCGGCGTGACCGGGATGCCCCTGACCCAGCAGCTTGAGATCCACGGCCGCGCGGTGCTGGAAGACCTCGCCTTTGCCACTGGCTCCTCGCAGCTGGAGCAGGGGGATTACACCTCGCTCGACCTGCTGGCGGGCTACCTGAAGACCCACCCGGAGCGGTCGGTCGTGCTGGTGGGCCATACCGATGCCGAGGGCTCGCTGGCGGGCAATATTGCGCTGTCGCGCAAGCGGGCGGGGGCGGTTGAAGCGCGGCTGACCGCGCTGGGCGTGCCCGCGAGCCAGATCAAGGCGGAGGGCGTGGGCTTTCTGTCGCCGATCACCTCGAACCTGACCGAGCAGGGCCGTGAGGCCAACCGGCGGGTTGAGGCCATTCTTTCATCGACGGAGTAGGCGGGCGCTCGTTCGTCTTTCGAGGCGTTCTCGCGGGGTGCCGAGCTACGCGAGGGCGTTCAGCAGGTGAGCGAGCGCGGCGCGGTAGGGGGCCGGGTTGGCGCCCTCTGCGATGGCGAGCGCGGCGCGGTCGAACATGGCGGAGAGCAACTGCGCGGTTTCGGGGATGGGCGCCTGTAGCCGGAGCGCGGTGAGGGCCTCGCGCAGGGTGGCGCCGCCGGTCTGATCATCGAGGCGGGCGAGTTCGGAGAGGCCGAGCACGGCGGGCGCCTCGATGAGCAGGAGGCGGGCACGGCCTGGGGCCTCCATCGCGGTGAAGTAGGCATCGGCGCCGGAGAGCAACGCCTCGATCACCGGCACATCGGCGGGCGCCGCGGCGCGAATCGCGGCGGCAACGGACTCTGCTTCGGCCTCGATCACCGCGCGGAAGAGATCGGTTTTATCGGAAAAGTGGTGATAGAGCGCGCCGCGGGTCATGCCTGCGGCGGCCACCAACTCGGGCGTGCCGGTGGCGGTGAAGCCTTTGCTTACAAAGCAGTTTCTGGCGGCGATCAGCAGCGCCTCGCGGGTCTCTCGGGTGCGGGCCTCGTTGGAGCGGCGGGCGGGTTTTGATTGCATGCATACACTCTGTATGTTTATGTCACGATAGATACATGCAGAGTGTATGTTTCTTCACCCAAGGAGAGAAGCCATGAAATGCACGCAGTATTATCCGGTTCTGATGTGCGCGGAGGTCGCGCCGCGGGCTGCGTTCTACACGCAGCACTTTGGCTTCAAGCCGCTGTTCGAGGCGGACTGGTACGTGCATCTGCAATCGGCGGAGGACGAGGGGGTGAACCTTGCGCTGCTCCAGCGCGACCACGAGACGATTCCGGCACAGGGGCGCGGTGCGGAGGCAGGCGGGTTGTTGCTGAACTTCGAGGTGGAGGATGTGGATGCGGTGCATGCCCGGCTGAAGGCGGCGGGGCTGCCGATGCTGCTTGACCTGCGGTCGGAGGAATTTGGCCAGCGGCACTTCATCACCGCCGATCCGGGCGGCGTGCTGATTGACGTGATCACCCCGATCCCGCCGTCGGAGGCCTTTGCGGCGCAGTTCGACGCGAGCGCCCTGCCGGGGTGAGCCGAAAGAAGAGGCCGGGCAAAGCGCCCGGCCTGTATGATGTGTTCGGAAATACCCGGTGGGCAGGCCGTTACCAGGCTTCGGGGCCCTTTGCGGCGAAGCTCTGCACCAGAAAGTCGATGAAGGCGCGGACCTTGGGCTGGGTGAAGCGGCCCGGCGGGTACACGGCGTAGATGCCCAGCATCTCGATCGGCAGATCGGGGATCGCCTCTTG
This sequence comes from Vannielia sp. SX4, assembly GCF_052828525.1. The sequence continues at coordinate 4,034,324 of NZ_CM128247.1, read as the reverse complement.
CACCAGGCCGGCCTTTTCGGCCTCGCAGTAGAGGAAGTTGGGCAGGTAGGCGATGCCGAGGCCGGAGATCGCGGCGTTGAGCAGCGATTGGCCGTCGTTGACGGTGAGCCAGCCAGCGGTGCGGACCTGGCGCTTCTCGCCCGAGGGGGCGGTCAGCTTCCAGACGTTGCCGGAGGACTGGTTGGAATAGTGCAGGAGCTTGTGCTCGTTCAGGTCGTCGATCTTTTCGGGCCGGCCATATTTTTCGAAATAGGCGGGCGAGGCGATCATGCGTTTGGTGGTGTCGGCCAGCTTGCGGGCGCGGAGCGTGCTGTCTTCGAGCTCACCGATGCGGATCGCCATGTCGAAGCCTTCGGAGATCAGCTCCACGTAGCGATTGTTGAGCACCATGTTCACGGTGATGTCGGGGAATTCGGAGAGGAACTCGCCGAGCACGGGGGAGAGGTGATTGACCCCGAAGTCGGTGGCGACCGAAATCCGCAGCAGGCCCGAGGGCGCCGATTGCATGGAGGTGACCAGCGCGTCGGCCTCTCCGGCATCGTTCAGCACGCGGCGGGCGCGGTCGTAATAGGCGAGGCCGATCTCGGTGGGCGAGACACGGCGGGTGGTGCGGTTGAGCAGGCGTGCACCGAGGCGGGCCTCCAGCGAGGAGACGTGTTTGGAGACGGCGGATTTGGAGATCCCCATCTTTTTGGCCGCATCCGTGAAGCCGCCTTGGTCTACGACCGTGGCGAAGGCTTCCATTTCGGTCAGACGATCCATACCGCGCTACCTCTGCTCGTTGTATTTCCGAGCCTTGGTATGGTCGTGAAATCGGGCGCAATTGGGACCGGAGCCGGACATTACCGGGGAAATGGTGGCGATTGTCAGGCAGGCGGAAACACGCAGAGGTAGTATTGGTGCCCTGAAACCCTCGGAAAGCGGCGTGTTTTTAGGGGTGGTCAGGCGGCGAGGTTTGCCCCGCCGCCTGCCGTGCTGGGGGTGGCGTCAGGCGGCCTGACGCTCGTGGGTGCCTTCCTCGATCTCCTCGACGATCTTGGAAACGAAGGCCTTGAGATCCCCGGGCTGGCGCGAGGTGACGATGCCATTGTCGGCCACCACCTCACGGTCGACCCAATGGGCGCCCGCGTTCTTCACGTCGGTCTTGATGGAGGTGTAGGAGGTCATCTCCCGGCCCTTCACGATGCCGGCCTCGACCAGAACCCAAGGCGCGTGGCAGACAGCGGCGATGGTTTTGCCGGTGTCGTGGAAGTCACGCACCAGTTTCAGCACATCGGGCTCCACGCGGAGCAGGTCGGGGTTGATCTGGCCGCCGGGGATGACGAGGGCGTCATACTCACCCGCGCCGACACGGGAAATCTGGGTGTCGGCCTCGGCCTCGCGGCCCCAGTCGGAGCCTTCCCAGCCCTTGATCGCCTGGCCGTCGAGCGTGGCGACATGGACGGTCGCGCCCTTGGCGCGGAGTTGGTCACGGGGAAATTCGAGTTCGGATTGCTCGAAGCCGTGGGTGGAGATGATGAGAATCTTCGCTTCTTCAATGCGGGGCATCTGGTGCTCCTTTCGCTGTTGTTTCGCTTGGCGACTCAACGGGCGGGACGCGCTGGGGTTCCTGCCCGGAGCGGGCGGTTTGTGGCCGAGCGGGCGGGGCCGGGCTTTCTGGGCGGAAGCCCGCGTGGCGGGGTGATTTGGCCCGGCGGCAAAAGGATCAGCGGGCGGCTCAGGCGGGAAGGCGCGGGCGCTGCGCGCGGGATTTGGCGGCGCGGCGCCGGGGTTTGGCCGGAGCGCGCGACGGGCATGGAAACGGGGCGGGGGTGGGACTTACCTCTCTCTCGCAGGCCGCGGTGCGATGACAGCCGGGGCCGCTCAACCCAGTAAGAGGATACCAAGAGCAATGACCAAGATTACCATGACCGCCGCCGCCCTCGCCGCGCTTCTGGCCGCGCCGCTGGCCGCTCAGGATGCGCCGATGGTGGAAGACACCGATGGCAACGGCACCTTCTCGATGGAGGAGATGCAGGTGGCTTATCCGGACATCACCGAGGAGATCTTCACCGAGATCGACACCTCGGCCGATGGTGAGGTGGACACCGCCGAATGGGAGGCCGCCGTGGGGGCGGGCCTTCTGACCTCCGGCTAAGGCCGGGGCGGGCGGCGGGGATAAACCCCCATTCCCAGGTGCCCCGCCGCTCGTTTTGCAAGTGACTGCTTGCGTGAGGCCGTCAGTCGGAGCGATCCGGCTGGCGGTTTTGTGTGTTGGGGCGGCGGGGCAAGCCTCGATCTGCGGCGGTGCTGCCGTTGCGATCTTGGCCAGGCGGTGCGCTGGTGGCCGCGTGGCGCGGTGGGGGCGCTGGCCCGTCGCCATTGGGCGCGAACCAATGGCGCCACGATGGCGTTACCCCGGAGATGCTTTCATCATGAAAATGAGCAAGTTCAGATGGTTGCGGCCAGCCGGGTGCCTTGGTTGATGGCGCGTTTGGCGTCCAGTTCCGCGGCCACGTCGGCGCCGCCGATGATGTGGGTGGGTTTGCCGGAGGTCTGGAGCGCGTCGGCGAGGGTGCGATTGCTGACCTGACCGGCGCAGAGCACGATGGTATCGGCCTCGATCAGCTTGGGCGTGCCGTTTTGGGTGACGTGGAGGCCCTCGGAGGTGATCCGCTCGTAGGAGATGCCGCCGAGCATCTTGACGCCTGCCATCTTGAGGGCAGCGCGGTGAATCCAGCCGGTGGTTTTGCCGAGCCGCTTGCCGGGGCGCTCGTCTTTCCGTTGCAGCAGGAAGATTTCGCGCGCCGGGGCGGGGGGCTGCGGGCCTTCGGGGGCGAGGCCGCCGCGGTGCTCGGCCGGGTCGGTGACGCCCCACATTTCCATCCATTCCGGCAGGTGCTCGGTGGGGCTTTCGCCGGTATGGGCAAGGAATTCGGCCACGTCGAAGCCGATGCCGCCCGCGCCGACGATGGCGACGCTCTTGCCGACGGGGGCCTTGTGGCGGAGCACGTCGATGTAGCTGAGCACGTTGGGGCCGGTCTGGCCTGGGATCTCGGGGTCGCGCGGGGTGACGCCGGTGGCGAGGATGACCTCGTCGAAGTTGGCGAGGGCCTCTGGCGTGGCTTCGGTGTTGAGGTTCAGCGTGATGTTCGAACGCTCGACCATTGTGGCGTACCAGTCGACCAGCCCGTGGAACTCTTCCTTGCCGGGGATCTGCTTGGCCATGTTCAGCTGGCCGCCCAGCTCGGCGGCGGTGTCGAAGAGGGTGACGGCGTGGCCGCGCTCGGAGGCGGTGAGCGCGGCGGAGAGGCCTGCCGGGCCTGCGCCGACCACGGCAATGCTCTTGGGGGCATCGGTGGGAGTGATGACCAGCTCGGTCTCATTGCAGGCGCGCGGGTTCACGAGGCAGGTGGACATCTTGCCGGAGAAGGTGTGGTCGAGGCAGGCCTGATTGCAGGCGATGCAGGGGGCGATGGTTTCGGCCTCGCCCTGCGCGGCCTTGGTCACGAAATCGGCGTCGGCGAGGAAGGGGCGGGCCATGGAGACCATGTTGGCGCAGCCCTCGGCGAGGACGCTTTCGGCCACCTCGGGGGTGTTGATGCGGTTGGAGGTGATCACCGGGATCGAGACATGGCCCATCAGCTTTTGCGTCACCCAGGCGAAGGCGCGGCGGGGGACGGAAGTGGCGATGGTGGGGATACGGGCCTCGTGCCAGCCGATGCCGGTGTTGAGGATCGAGGCGCCTGCCTTCTCGATCTCCTTGGCGAGCTGGATGACCTCCTCGGTGGTGGAGCCCTGCGGCACAAGGTCGATCATCGAGAGGCGGTAGATCACGATGAAGTCGGGGCCGACGGCCTCGCGGACGCGTTTGACGGTCTCGATGGGCAGGCGGATGCGGTTTTCGTATGAGCCACCCCAGCGGTCTTCGCGCTTGTTGGTGTGGCGGACGATGAACTGGTTGAGGAAGTAGCCCTCGGAACCCATGACCTCGACGCCATCGTAGCCTGCCTCGCGGGCGCGGGCGGCCGCGGTGGCAATATCGGCGATCTGTTTCTCGATACCCTCCTCGTCCAGCTCCTTCGGGGGGAAGGGGGAGATGGGGGATTTGATCGGCGAGGCGGAGACGCAATCGGGGCCGTAGGCGTAGCGGCCTGCGTGGAGGATTTGCATGGCGATGCGGCCGCCTGCGGCGTGCACCGCGTCGGTGACGATGCGGTGGTTGGCGATATCCTCGGGCGTGTAGAGGCCCGCCGCGCCGGGAAACACCCCGCCCTCGCGGTTGGGGGCCATGCCACCGGTGACGATCAGCCCGGCGGAGGCGCGGGCAGCGTAGAAGGCGGCGACGCGGGACCAATCCTTGGTTTCTTCAAGCCCGGTGTGCATGGAGCCCATCAGCACCCGGTTGGGCAGGGTCACATGGCCGAGGTCGAGCGGGGCGAGAAGATGGGGGTAGCTGGTCATGGTTGGCGTCCTCCTGGCGGGCAGATTGACCCGAGGGGAAAGCGATGTCACGGGCGGACGCTGCGTTATTCCGGGGGCGTGCCGGGGTGGCTCGCGCTTGGATGGCGCAGCGCGACGTGGGGGAGGTGGCTCAGCCTTCGGGCGCGGTGAGGGGCGCGGGGGAGAAGAGCACGCCGAACTGCTCGCACCAGACCACCACGGAGCGCATGGTGGTGAGATCCACGCTGGGGGGCACGGAATAGCTCTGGTCGCCGATGTTGCCTTTGAGCAGACCGAGGGAGACCCATTTGCCGGAGGTCACATCGGCCGAGCTTTGCGGATCGGCGGCGTCGGAGAGCCAGAGTTCGAGATCGGGGCCGTTGGTGACTTCGAATTCCGATAGCTGCACCTCGGTGCGGCCGCCGGGCAGGGTGACGATGCGGGCGGCGCCGGAGCCACGGTGGGCGGCGTCGGCATCGCGGAATTGCCCCTCGGCCAGAACGGTGACGCCTGCGCCGGAGACGAGGCTTTCGCTCACCACGCGGTCGATCCAGAGCGGGGATGCGAGATACCAGAAGGCCGCGCCAAAGACGGCGCCTGCGAGAAAGCTGGGCGCGGCGATGAGGAAAAAGCGTTTCATGGCAGGGGTCTAGCGGCCGAGCACTTCAAGGCAGTGGCGGCGGAAGGCCTTTTTGAGCATGTCCAGCTCGGCGCGCAGCAGATCGACCTCGGCGCGGATATCTTCCTCCAGCGGCTGGCCGGTGACCACGGTGAAATGCTCCAGCGTGGCGCCGCTGCGGGCGTCGCGGATGGCGAAGGTTTGCACGCCGTCGCAGAGCAGCTCGGCGGGGATGGGCACGCGGAGTTGCCAGAGATTCTGCATCTCGCCATCGGCCTTCAGCTCCACCCCGTCCAGCGCCTTGCCGAGGTGGATCACCTCGATCTGCGGCTGCACCGGGCCGACGCCATCGGCCATGAGCAGGCCTTCCCAGACACCGGCTTGGATGCGGGTCTTGGAGAGGGTGAGCTGGCTGGTCTGGGTGGTGTCCGGCATCGGGCAGGCGTCCTCGATCAGATTTCGGCGCGGGGTCGGCGGGAGAAGGTAAGATCGCGCAGGACGATCTGGTTCATCTGCGGGCCTTCGAAGATGAGGTCGATCCAGGCCTTCTCGACCCGTTTCTCGTTGAGGCCGGTATAGGCGAGGTCGAACTCGGCGGTTTGCACCCCGCCTTCGGACATCGGCAGCTCGCGGACGACCTGTTCGGTGTTGGGGCCGTGCTTGACGTTGAGCCGGGCGAAGATTTCGAGCGGTTTCTCGACTTCGAGCCGGGCTTCCAGCCCGATGACGTGCTTGCGCTTGAGGCCATCGACCGCCTCGGAGGGCAGGTCGAGCACGATGGAGAGGAAGGAGCCGTCGAAGCGGAACACATCCATCCGCAGGCCGAAGGGGGCGAGGTCATCTTCGGAGGTATTGCGGATCTGGCGCAGGGTCAGCTCCGACTGGGTACAGTCGTGGTAGAGCGTGGCGGCCTGCCCCAGCATGGTGCGGGTCTCGGCGGCGGCGTGGCCGGGGGGCGAGATCGGGCCGCGCCAGAGCTCGGGGCGCCAGCCCCAGTCGGCCCCGATGGGTTTGCGCATGGCGTTGGAGCCGAGCAGCGGCAGGGTCAGCCGGCCATCGGCCTCGTGCAGCACGCGGTCGAGCTGGCGGCGGAGTTGGCGGGCGCGGCTGCGCATCTCGCGCAGGGCGGGCAGATCGGTGGAGGCGGCGGCATCGGCGGCACGGCTCCAGCGCCGCAGTGCGCGGCGTTGGGCGATACGTTCGATCAGGCTGTCCATCGGTTTTGCCATGCGATCGGCTCCGCGCGGGGCTGGGTGGGCGTGAGTGGCGATATGTTACGCCGGTATGAGGGTGCCGGGAAAGTGTTTCAATCCCGCAAATGCCGGTGCGCGTGGCAATGCCGCAGCGGAACGGGCGTTACCCGGCGTTGGCGGCGCGGATGCGGGCCACGAAGCTCTCGACGAGCGACTGGCCGCCGGTGCGGCTGAGGGGATCTTCCTTCAGGGAGTGAAGGATCACCGACACGAGCCTGCCGTTTACGGTGAAGAGCGCGCGCCAGCGGGCTGGGCCAAGCTCGGGCTGGGGCGGTGCGGCGGTGTCGAGCAGGGCGACGTAGAACACGCCGTTCTGCGCGCGGGTGTCGGTGATGGTGACGGTGGAGGCATCGCCCGCGTAGGAGAGCGTTGCGCGACCCTCGGCGGAGCGGAAATAGGCGGCGAGCTGGTCGCCGCGCAGGGGGGCATCGCCGGAGTTGCGGCGGCCGATGGTGGCCGAGAGCAGGCCCATGCGGCCGGGGGCGGGGTGCTCGGGCGATTGGCTGATGGCCGAGCAGGCGGCCAGCAGAACGAAGTTGCCGGTGCGGGCGCTGGTATCGACGCAGTAGCCCTCGGGCGCATCCACGGTGACCCCGGCGACCGACAGGCGGGTCGGCGGCTTGGGCGGGATCGAGCGGCCGGGGGCGGCGCCTGCGGCGGTGGCGGCGGCGGGCTGCGCGGGTTTGAAGCCCGGAAGCTCCACCCCGTCACAGCCCGCGAGGGCCAGCGCGATCAGCGCAATGAGAACCCGACCGGCAGGGGCCATTACTGGTCCATGTAGATGTGGGTTTCTTCCTTCGCGCCCGGATGGGTCACGGCGCCGTATTTGGCGGAGCCGACGAGTTGGGCGTATTTCCACAGGGCGCCAGCGGCATAGTCGGTCTTGCGGGGGCCGGGCCATGCGGCCTTGCGCTCGGCAAGCTCCTCGTCCGACAGGGCGACGGAAAGCTCACCCTTCACCGCGTCGATGGTGATGACATCGCCATCTTTCAGCAGGCCGATGGGGCCGCCGTGGGCCGATTCCGGGCCGACGTGGCCGACGCAGAAGCCGCGGGTGGCGCCGGAGAAGCGACCATCGGTGATCAGCGCGACCTTCTTGCCCATGCCCTGACCGGAGAGCGCGGCGGTGGTCGCCAGCATCTCGCGCATGCCGGGGCCGCCTGCGGGGCCTTCGTTGCGGATGACGATGACTTCGCCTTCCTTGTAGGCGCGGGCTTTCACGGCGGCGAAGGCCTCTTCTTCATTCTCGAAGACGCGGGCCGGGCCGGTGAAGACCTGCTGCTCGGCGGGGATGCCGGCGACCTTCACGATGGCGCCATCGGGGGCGAGGTTGCCCTCGAGGCCGACAACGCCGCCGGTTTTGGTGATCGGGGTCTCGATCGGGTAGATCACCTTGCCATCGGCCTCGCGGGCGATGAGATCGAGCTCTTCGCCGATGGTCTTGCCGGAGGCGGTGATGCAGTCTTCGTGGATCAGACCCGCCTTGCGCAGCTCTTTCATCACCACCGGCACGCCGCCTGCATCGTAGAGATCCTTGGCGACGTATTGGCCGCCCGGCTTGAGGTCGACGAAATAGGGGGTGTCTTTGAAGATGTCGCAGACATCGTTCAGGAAGAACTCGATCCCGGCCTCATGGGCGATGGCGGGCAGGTGCAGGCCCGCGTTGGTGGAGCCGCCGGTGCAGGCGACGACGCGCGCGGCGTTTTCCAGCGCCTTGCGGGTGACGACATCACGGGCGCGGATGTTCTGCTCGATGAGGTTCATCACGGCGCGGCCGGAGGCCTCGGAATACTGGTCGCGGCTCTCGTAGGGGGCGGGCATGCCGGAGGAGTTCATCAGCGCGAGGCCGATGGCCTCGGACACGCAGGCCATGGTGTTGGCGGTGAACTGGCCGCCGCAGGCGCCGGCGGAGGGGCAGGCGACCCGCTCGAGCATGTCGAGCGCGGCATCCGACATCTCGTCGTTCTGGTGGCGGCCCACGGCCTCGAACATATCCTGCACCGTCAGGTCACGGGTGCGGAAATCTTCGGGGATCTCGTTGCTCTGGGGCGCCTTGCCCGGAAGGATCGAGCCGCCGTAGATGAAGACCGACGGCGTATTCAGGCGGACCATCGCCATCATCATGCCGGGGAGGGACTTGTCGCAGCCTGCGAGGCCGACAACGGCATCATAGCAATGGCCGCGCATGGTCAGCTCGACGGTGTCGGCGATGGCTTCGCGGGAGGCGAGCGAGGCGCGCATCCCCTCGTGGCCCATGGCGATGCCGTCGGTCACGGTGATGGTGGTGAACTCGCGCGGCGTGCCGGAGGCGGCCTTGACGCCGAGCTTCACGGCCTGGGCCTGACGGTTCAGCGAGATGTTGCAGGGCGCAGCCTCGTTCCAGCAGGTGGCGACGCCGACGAGGGGGCGGTGAATCTCATCTTCGGAGAGGCCCATCGCGTAGAGATACGACCGGTGCGGCGCGCGCTCCGGCCCCTCGGTGACGTGGCGGCTGGGCAGTTTGGATTTGTCGGCCTGGCGTTTCAGCATGGTTCCTCTCCCGAAATCAGTCGCCTCGGGAATAGTCCCGGCGGGGCCAAGGGGCAAGCCGGATTGCGGCCCGGCGCGTGCTCGCCTATCTCAGACAGGATGGAGCAGACCCATGGCATATGAGCGGCTGAGCGAGTTCACCGCGCCCGCCCGCGCCGCGCCCGACCTGTGGCGGATCGGGGCGGTGCTTGGCCTGATGTTTGTGGTCGTCATGATGCTGCAGCAGCTTGTCTTCATCCTGCTGGCGGCGCTGGGCGGGCAGGATGCGGTGCGCGCGGTGTTCGAGGCGGAGGGCACCTCGCCGGGGCAGACGCTGGCGGCGCTGTTCAGCCACGGGCTCTTTGCGGTGGCGCTGGCGATTGCGCTGAGGGCGGTGCATTGGCGCGGGTTTCTGAGCCTGTTCGGTGCGGGCGCCCATGCGGCGGGCGATTTCTTTCGGGTGATCTACTGGCTGGTGCCGCTCTACGTGGCGGCGATCGCGGTGCTGCCGACGGAATACGACATCATCCGCAACGAGGCGATGACCACCAACCGCTGGATGCTCTACCTGCCGCTGGCACTGGCCGCGGTGGCGGTGCAGGCGGGCACGGAAGAAGTGTTCTTTAGGGGCTACCTGACCCAGCAGATCGCGGCGGGCACGAAGCCAGGCAACTGGGCGTGGATGGCGGTGCCGGCGATCCTGTTTGCGCTGCTGCACTGGACCGCGAGCGCGGGCGACAACGCCATCTGGTTCGTACTCTGGGCCTTTGCCTTTGGCCTCGCCGCCGCCGACCTGACGGCCCGCGCAGGGAACCTTGGCCCGGCGCTGGCGCTTCATATCGTGAACAACGCGGTGGCGCTCTTGGGCGTGGCGGTGCCGGGGCCGGTGGCGGGGCTGGCGCTGTATCATACGCCGTTCGGGGCCGATGCCGGGGTGATCCCCGGGTTGATGCCGGTGGAATTTGCGCTGCTCTTCGTCGCATGGCTCGCGGCGCGGGTGGCGATACGGGGATAGGCCGGTTGGCAATAACAATGGCGGGGCATCTCCCGCCCCACGGGAGCAGGTGATGAGACATCCGGAATTCACGGCGATGCTGGTGCCAGCAAAGGTGTATCCGCAGATCTGGCGGCTGCTGCTGGGCGTACTGCTGATCCTGTTCATTTACATCGCATGGACCGTGATCGTGCTGGGCGGCGCGCTCGGCATTGTTGCCGCCGATCAGGGGCTCTGGGGCGTGATGCCGTTCTTTCAGGAGTTGCAGGCCGGGCGCTATCCCGGCTCGGTGGCGATCCTGCTGCTGACCTTCGGGGGCATGGTGCTGGGGCCGGTGCTGGCCGCCGCCGCACTGCACTTCAGGGGGCCGGGCACGCTGCTGGGGCCGTGGGGCGACTGGTGGCGCGGCTTCGTGGTGGCCTTCGGCGTGGTGATCCTCGTCTTCGGCGCGCTGATGCTCGCCGGGGCCGTGCTTTGGCCGCCGGAGCCGAACCTCGCGCCGGGGCGCTGGATGCTCTGGCTGCTGCTGGCGCTGCCGCTGCTCTTTGTGCAGATCGCGGCGGAGGAACTGCTGTTCAGGGGCTATCTGATGCAGCAGCTTGCCGCCCGGTTCGCTGCCCGCTGGGTCTGGTTCACCCTGCCTGCGCTCGCCTTCGGCCTGCTGCACTGGGACCCGGAAGCGGGCCGCAACCTGCCCTTGGTGCTGCTCTCAGCCTTTGCCTTTGGCCTCATTGCGGCCGACCTGACCGAGCGCACCGGCTCGCTGGGCGCGGCGATGGGCTTTCACTTTGCCAACAACCTGCTGGCGCTCTTCATCCTGAGCATCAAGGGCACGATCACCGGCCTTGCGCTTTATGTCACCCCGTGGGGGCTGGCGGAGGAGGGCATGGTGACGCTCGGGCTGGTCACCTCCATCCTGCTGCTCTTCGTGAACTGGTGGATCATCAAGGGTTTGATCGACCGCTGACCCTTGCGCGAAACCGGCCTGCGATATAGGATGAAGCACAAAGGTGAGAAGACCATAACTTTGCCGTGGAAGCGCGGCTCGCCGCCTTCCGGAGCGCCCGGCCAGCCCGTTCTGTGCCGGGCTTTTTCTCGGCCAGAAGGAGCCTTGGCCATGCGCAGCCCGCCACGGCTCATCACGCTGATCCTGCTCACCGGCCTCTCGACCGTATCGCTCAACATGTTCGTCCCCGCGCTGCCCGCCATCGCGGCGGAACTGGGCACGAGCTATGCCACCGTGAGCCTTGCCATCGCCGGATACCTCGCGGTGACGGCGGTGGCGCAGGTGGTGATGGGGCCGCTGGCCGACCGGTTCGGGCGGCGGCCGGTGATGCTGGGCGCGCTGGCGCTCTATGTGCTGGCCTCGGCGGGCGTGGCGCTGGCGGGGGGCGTAGGGGGCTTTCTGGGCTGGCGGATGCCGATGGCGGCGATCACGGCGGGCTGGGTGGTGACCCTTGCCGTGGTGCGCGACACCGCCGCGCCGGGACGGGCGGCGGCGATCATGAGCACCATCACCGGCGCGATGGCGCTGGCCCCGCTGATCGGCCCGCTCTTGGGCGGCGTGGTGGCGCAGGTGCTGGGCTGGCGGGCGATCTTTGGCCTTTATGCTGCCCTGGGCGCGGCGCTGCTGCTGCTTTGCTGGCATGACTTTGGCGAGACCCGGCAGGCCGCCCCGCGCGAGCCGCTCTGGCACAGCGCTCGCCGCCTGCTGGGCGACCGGGGCTTTTGGACCTTTGCCAGCTGCACCGCGCTCTCCACCGGGTGTTTTTACGGCTACATCGCGGGCTTCCCCGCCGTTTCGGAAGCCCGGTTCGGGCTGGGGGAGGCGGCAACGGGCGTGGCGCTGGGGGCGATCACCGGCGGGTTCATGGCGGGGGCCTTCCTTTCGGCCCGCTGGGCGGAGCGCCTCGGGCTGACGCGGATGATGCTGGCGGGGCGGATCTGTGCTGTTACCGGGCTTGCGGGCGGGCTGCTTTGGGCGCTGGTGATCGGGCCGCTCTCGGCCACGGGCGTTGTGGCCTCGGTGCTTTTCATCGGGCTCGGCAATGGCCTCACCATGCCCTCGGCCAACGCGGGCGCCACGGCGGCGGTGGAGGGGCTGGCAGGCTCGGCCTCGGGCCTGCTGGGCGCGCTGACGGTGGCGGTGGGCGCGGTGGTGACGGCGGGCATTGGCGCGCTGGTGGCGGCCAGCCCCACCCCCCTGGCCCTGCTGGGCGCCTTGCTGGCGCTGGCCATCGGCGCGCTCGGGGCCGCATGGGCGGCGCATCGGCAGGGTTGATTGCATTTCCGGCCCGCGCGGCCTATCTCACAGAACAGCAGCAGACAGCCCCGGAAAGGTGCGATGAACTGGATTTCCAACTACGTCCGGCCGAAGATCAACTCGCTCTTCTCGCGTCGGGAGGTGCCCGAGAACCTGTGGAAGAAGTGCCCCGAGTGCGGGACGATGCTCTTTCACCGTGAGCTTTCGGACAATCTGAACGTCTGCACCAATTGCGACCACCACATGCAGTTCACCCCGCGCGAACGCTTCGGCGCGCTGTTCGACGGCGGGATCTTTACCGCCGTGAAGGTGCCCGAGCCGGTGGCGGACCCGCTGCAGTTCAGGGATCAGAAGCGCTACCCCGACCGGCTGAAGGCCGCGCAGAAGGCGACCGGCGAGCATGAGGCGATGCTGGTGGCCGAGGGCGAGATCGGGCGCACCCCGGTGGTGGCCGCGGCGCAGGATTTCAGCTTCATCGGCGGGTCGATGAGCATGTATGTGGGCAATGCCTTCATCGCGGGCGCCGAGCGCGCGGTTCAGCTCAAGCGGCCCTATATCGTGTTTTCCGCCGCCGGGGGCGCGCGGATGCAGGAGGGCATTCTGGCCCTGATGCAGATGCCGCGCACGACCGTGGCGATCCAGATGCTGAAGGAAGCCGGGCTGCCCTATATCGTGGTGCTGACCCACCCGACCACGGGCGGCGTGACCGCCTCCTATGCGATGCTGGGCGATATCCACATTGCCGAGCCGAACGCGCTGATCGGTTTTGCCGGCTCCCGCGTGATCGAGCAGACGATCCGCGAGCAACTGCCCGAGGGCTTCCAGCGGGCCGAATACCTGCTGGATCACGGGATGCTCGACCGGGTGACGCACCGCAAGAAGATGAAGGAAGAGCTTGTTTCGCTCTGCAGGATGCTGATGCGGCTGGAGCCGCCGGTGGTGGGCGACCTGCCCGCGCCGGAAGAGGCTGCGCCCGCGCTTGAAGCCCCGGCGCAGCCTGAGCCTTCGCAAGCGGCGGCGGGCGATGAGGCCGCGCCGATGGAAGAGCAGAAGAAGTGACAAGCGCAGCCCTGCTGGAGCGGCTGATGCGGCTCCACCCGGCGGAGATTGACCTCACATTGGACCGGATGCACCGGCTGCTGGACGCGCTAGGCAACCCCGAGCGCCAGCTGCCGCCGGTGATCCATATTGCCGGGACCAACGGCAAGGGCTCGGTGCAGGCGATGCTGCGGGCCGGGCTGGAGGGCGCGGGCGACCGCGTGCATGCCTATACCTCGCCGCATCTGGTGCGGTTTCACGAGCGGATCAGGTTGGCGGGCGCGGATATTTCCGAAGAGGCGCTGTGCGCGGTGCTGGAAGAGGTGATCGAGGCCAACGCGGGCGAGGAGATCACCTTTTTCGAGGCGACGACGGCGGCGGCTTTCGTGGCGATGGCCCGCACCCCGGCCGACTGGTGCCTGCTGGAGGTGGGCCTTGGCGGGCGGCTCGATGCGACCAACGTGGTCGACGCCCCGGCGCTTTGCGTGATCACCCCGGTGGCGCTGGACCATCAGGAATTTCTTGGCGAGACGCTGGGTGAGATAGCGGGCGAGAAGGCGGGGATCCTCAAGCGCGGCGTGCGGGCGGTGGTGGCCCGGCAGGCCGAGGCGGCGGAAGAGGTGATCGAGCAGGTCGCCGCGCGGGTAGGCGCGCCGCTTCTGGTGGAAGGCCAGCACTGGCATGCGCAGCCCGAGCGCGGGCGGCTGGTGGTGCAGGATGAAACCGGGCTGGCCGATGTGCCGCTGCCGGTGCTGCGCGGGCCGCATCAGGTGGCCAATGCGGGCGTGGCCGTGGTGGCGCTGAGGGCGTTGGGCCAGGCCGACGCGGCGCTGGAAGCGGCGATGAGCCGGGCCGAGTGGCCCGCGCGGATGCAGCGGCTGGAAGAGCGCGAGGGGCTGGAGATCTGGCTCGACGGTGGCCACAACCCGGCGGCGGCAGAGGTGCTGGCGGCGGGGCTGGGCGAGTTGCCCGAGCGCGAGACGGTGCTGGTGGTGGCCATGCTGGCCAACCGCGCGCCCGAGGCTTTTTTGACTCCGCTGGCCAAGCAGGCGCAGGCCCTTGTGGCGGTGCCGATCCCCGATGAGCCCAAAGCCCACGCGCCCGAGACCATCGCGCGCGCGGCAGAGCGGCTGGGGCTGGCGGCGCGGGCCGCACCGGGGCTGGACACCGCGCTGGCCGAGGTTGCCCGCGAGCAGCCCGGCGCAAGGGTGGTGATCTGCGGCTCGCTCTACCTTGCGGGCGCGGTGCTGGGCGGGCGGGCCTGAGCGGGTTTTGCGGCTGGCCGGGCGCGCTGTTTGAGGGCCAAGGCTGCCCCACGGCAGGGCGCAGGTGGCGGTGGGCGGGAAAATGCCGCCGGGCACTGAAATTCTTTCGCGCGTTAAGTTGTTGCAAAGACTCACAAACCCCGGCGAGAGCGCCCCACAGCCTGTAGATACGCACACTTCATGTTGACCAAATCGGCGAAAACCCGCTAGATTTTGGGGTAATATTGCTGGGGCGCGCCGGTCTGCCAAAACCAAAATCAAGGGCGCGCGGTGTATTGGGGGACATGTCATGCGCTTGGTCGCAATCGCGCTTGCTATGGGAGTCGTCGGCGGGGCCTCGGGCCTTGCGGCAGAGCCGCTCTGGATCACCGAGGATATCCTCTCCAAGAGCTTCGATCTGAAGGGCGAGGCGATCACCATCGAGCGCGGGCCGGTCGAGGGGGACGGGCTGAGCCGGGAGCTGGCGCAGAACTGCCCGCCCGCCTGTATCCAGCCGAACGAGATTGCCGGCGGCGTCGCCACGGTGGGCGAGCTGGAGGTGATCTCTTTTCTCGAGGGTGAAGTTGCGGGTGGCACCGGGCTGCTGCTGGATAGCCGGATGCCCGATGTCTACATTCGCGGCTCGATCCCCGGTGCGGTCAACGTGCCTTACACCACGCTCGACCCGAAGAACCCCTATCGCGACGAGATCCTGAAGGCGCTGGGCGCGGTGAAGGCGGGGGACGGATGGGACTTTGGCGGCGCGATGGCGTTGACGATGTTCTGCTCCGGGCCGTGGTGCGACCAATCCTCCCGCGCCATCGCCAGCCTGACCTCGGCGGGCTACCCGGCGGAGAAGCTGCGCTATTACCGGGGCGGCTTGCAGGTGTGGTCGATGCTCGGCCTCACCGTGGCGCACCCCTGAGCGCCATGCGGGGGCAGGACAATATGTTCAGAGCTTTGGTGACGGCTTCGGCCCTGCTGACGGCGACGCTTGCGGCGGTTCTTTTCATGCCCGGCGTGGGGCGTGACGGGGCCGACCTTTCGGGCGGGATCGCCTCGACCGGGGAGATGCTGCGCAGCGGAGGGCTGGTGACGGCGGATGTGAGCCCTGTGGTGCGGGCGGTGCCTGAGGTGTTGGCGGAGGCGGAACCTGAGCCTGAGCCGGTTGCGGCGCCGGTGGTGGCGGAGGCTGCGCCGGTGGAGATGCCGGAAGAGGTGGTGGCCGAAGTGCCCGCTCCGGAAGGGCCGCTGTCGGATGAGGCGACGCTGGCTGCAATGGTCGCGCTCTCGGCCCCGGCGCTGGAAGAGATAGCAGAAGCGCCTGCCGCGCCGGCCCAGGCCGTGGTGGAAGCGCCGATGCCCGCGGGCGAGGGCGACATGCGGGCGCTGAGTGCGGGCGTGCTGGCCGGGTTCGGGCTTGCCCTGCCCGAGGAGCAGATTGCCCCGGCGGTGACGCGCGGAACGCAGCGGCGCTCGGGTGCGAGCTACTCCAGCCGTCAGGCGCTGGGCGATGCGCAGGGCTGGAGCACCGATTACGTGCTCATCGGACTTGGCCAGGGGCCGCGCAAGGTGACCACCCCGCTGGAAGAGGCGCAGGAATGGTCGACTGCTTATGTGCTGAACCGGCTGGCGGATGCGGGCGCGGGCACGGCAGGCGCGGTGGAGCCGGGGCCGGAGGGCACGGTGACGCTGGAAGAGGTGATCGCTAGGGCGATGAAAGAGGGCCGGTCGGACGAAGAGCTGATCGCGCTCATCGACGAGCTTTCAGCGGCGGGCCGGCTCAATGCCCCGGCGGCGCTGCTGCGGCCCGACGGGCAGGTGGACTCGGGGCTGGTGCTGAATGCGCTGGTCCATGCCTCGACAGCGGCGAGCGATGCCAAGGGCCCGGCGCCGCGCCCGGCTCGGCGGCTGAGCAAGCCGGTGACCTACACGGTGCGGCGGGGCGACAGCCTTGCGGCGATTGCCTACCGGTTCTACGGCATCACCTCGCGCTACACGGAGATTTTCGAGGCCAACCGGGAGGCGCTGCCCAGCCCGGACCAGATACGTGCAGGCCAGAGGCTGACCATACCGGCCGGTTAGGCGCTGCACATTCCAAGGGCGCAAGAGTAACCAGAATAACCAGTCACGCCCCACACCACCGGCCCCTCCGAGGCCGGTGGT
Organism: Vannielia sp. SX4; assembly: GCF_052828525.1. The sequence continues at coordinate 4,017,817 of NZ_CM128247.1, read as the reverse complement.
TGTGTTTTGGGGGTGGCCTAACGCGGGCGGAAGATCAGACGCCGAGGCACCAGCGGAGCACGGCCTTTTGCGCGTGCAGGCGGTTCTCGGCCTCGTCGAAGATGACCGACTGGGGGCCGTCCATCACCGCGCTTGTCACCTCTTCGCCGCGGTGCGCGGGCAGGCAGTGCATGAAGAGCGCCTGCTCGCCTGCGGCGGCCATCACATCCTCGTTCACCTGATAGGGGCGCAGCAGGTTGTGGCGTCGTTCGCGGGTGCTTTGGGCATCGTGCATCGAGACCCATGTATCGGCCACGATCAGATCAGCGCCTTCGACGGCGGACCAGATATCGCGGTCGAACTCGACCTTGGAGCCTGCGGCGCGGGCCTCCTCCACGAACTCGCGCTCGGGGTCGAGCTGCTGGGGGCCGCAGAAGGTGAGATCGAAGCCGAACTTGCCTGCGGCGTGCAGGAAGGAGGCGCAGACGTTGTTGCCGTCCCCGGCCCAGACGACCTTTTTGCCTTTGATCGGGCCGCGATGCTCCTCGTAGGTCATCAGGTCGGCCATGATCTGGCAGGGGTGGGTGCGGTCGGTCAGGCCGTTAATCACCGGCACGGAGGCGTGCTCGGCCATCTCCAGCAGGGTATCTTCTGCGAAGGTGCGGAGCATGATGAGGTCGACGTAGCGGGAGAGCACCCGGGCGGTGTCGGCGATGGTTTCGCCGTGACCAAGCTGCATTTCGCCACCCGAGAGCACCATCGTCTGGCCGCCCATCTGGCGCACGCCGACATCGAAGCTGACGCGCGTGCGGGTGGAGGGCTTTTCGAACACCAGCGCGACCATATGGCCCGCGAGCGGCTGGGCATCATCGGGCAGGCCCTTGAGGCGGCCTGCGCGGGCTTTCTTCATCGCGCCGGCCTGGTCGATCATATGCCGGAGGTCGGTGATGTCGGTCTTGTTGATATCAAGAAAGTGGTTCATTGCGCGGCCTCCTCGACGGCAGTTGCGGCGGCGTCGAGCCGGGTGATGGCCTCGGAAATCTCTTCCTCGGTGATGTTCAGCGGGGGCAGCAGGCGGGCGACATTGTCGGCGGCGGGCACGGTGATGACGAGCGCGTCGTATCCGGCCTTCACCACATCGGCCACCGGGGCCTTGCACTTGAGGCCGAGCATGAGGCCCTGCCCGCGCACGCCCTCAAAGACATCGGGGTGCGCGGCGACGAGGCCCTCCAGTTTTTGCCGCAGCGCGCCGCCCTTGCGGCCGACGCCATCAAGAAATGCCGGTTCGGAGACGATATCGACCACCGCCTTGCCCACGGCGCAGCCCAGCGGGTTGCCGCCGTAGGTGGAGCCGTGGGTGCCCGCGATCATGCCTGCCGCCGCGGCCTCGGTGGCCAGCACCGCGCCGAGGGGAAAGCCGCCGCCGATGCCCTTGGCGGACATGGCGATATCGGGCTCGATCCCGGCCCATTCGAAGCCGAAGAGCTTGCCGGTGCGGCCCATGCCACATTGCACCTCGTCGGCAATCAGAAGCACGCCATGCGCGTCGCAGGCGGCGCGGATCGCCTTGAGCTGGTCGTCGGGCAGCACGCGGATGCCGCCCTCGCCCTGCACCGGCTCGATCAGCACGGCGGCGACATCGGGCTTGGCGATCTCTTCGTTGAACTGCGCCATGTCGCCCCACTTGAGGTGGCGGAAGCCGGGGAGGACGGGGCCGAAGCCGCCGATCATCTTTTCGGTGCCGGCGGCGGCGATGGCGGCAGAGGAGCGGCCGTGGAAGCAGCCGTCGAAAGTGAGGATCTCGATCCGCTCGGGGGCGCCTGCATGGTGGTGGAACTTGCGCGCCATCTTCACCGCGAGCTCGCAGGTCTCGGTGCCGGAGTTGGTGAAGAAGACGGTATCGGCAAAGCTCACCTCCACCAACTTGTCGGCCAGCGCCTTCTGCTCGGCCACGGTGTAGAGGTTGGAGACGTGCCAGAGCTTTTGTGCCTGGGCTGTCAGCACCTCGACAAGCTCGGGCGCGGCGTGGCCGAGGGCGTTGACGGCGATGCCGGAGCCGAGATCCAGAAAGCGTCGGCCATCCTGCTCGACAAGCCATGCGCCCTCGCCCTTCACGAAGGTGAGGGGGGCGCGATTGTAGGTCGGCAGGATGGAAGGGATCATCGGATCGTCCTTTCTGGAATGAAGCCCCTGAATGGGTCAGAGCGGGGCTTTCGTCAACGATTTTTGGGGTTTGACCGGGGGTGCGAGCGGGCACGGCGAAGCGGCCCGAGAAGGATCAGGCGCGGCGTCGGCGTCGGATGATGGCAGCAGCGGTCATGGCGCGGCTGATAGCGCATTGACGGCGGCTTGGGAAGAACGATCTATGGGCGGACCGAAAGGAGGCCCCATGGCCGAGACCTTTGCCCCCGTGCAGCCCGACAACCGCATGGCCGCGATGAGCATCGTGGCGGCGACCTGTTTCATCGCCCTCTCCACGCTCTTTGCCAAGATGCTGACGACCGATGCGCTTGGCCCGGCGCTCTCGCCGTTTCAGGTGAGCCACGGGCGGTTTGTGTTTGCGCTGCTGTTCTTCGTGGTGGGCGTGGCGGTGATCCGGCCAAGGCTGACGCGCCCGCATTGGGGGCTGCATCTGGCGCGGACGGGCTGCGGCTGGGGCGGGGTGACGCTGATGTTTGCCGCGGTGGCCTTCATCCCGATGGCCGATGCCACGGCGTTGAGCTTCACCAGCCCGGTGTTCACGCTGATCTTTGCCGTGGTGCTGCTGGGCGAAACGGTGGGCTGGGTGCGCTGGGCCGCCGTGGCAGTGGCGCTCACCGGCGCTGCGGTGCTGCTGCGCCCGACGCCCGAGAGCTTTCAGCCCGCCGCGCTGTTGGCGCTGGGGGCGGCGGTGGCGATGGGGACAGAGAACATCTGGATAAAGAAGCTGACCCGCCGGGAGGGGCGATTGCAGATTTTGCTGGTGAACAACCTTGTGGGTGTGGTCATCGCCAGCGCGGCGCTGCTGGCAGTCGGCTGGCAGAGCCCTACATCGGCGCAATGGGGCGCACTGGCGGGTGTGGGCCTGTCGATGGCGACGGCGCAAAGCTTTTACATCAACGGGATGGCCCGCGCGGATGCCAGCTTTGTGGCCCCGTTCATCTACGGCACGCTGGTCTTTGCGGCGCTCTATGACGCGGTGATCTTCGGCGCGGTGCCGGACTGGGTGAGCTGGCTGGGCGCGGCGATTATCGTGGCGGGGGCGCTACTGCTCGCCTGGAGAGAAGGTAGAAAGCGCCCGACCCGGTTGCACCCGGTGGCTGGCGTAGTAAAATAAGGGCATGAGGCGGCCCGATGGCGGGCCGCTTTGCAGTTTGAAAGGATGGCGGGCCAATGTCGTGGACCGATGAGCGCGTGGAAACCCTGAAGCGGATGTGGGGCGAGGGCCAGTCGGCCAGCCAGATTGCCAAGGAGCTGGGCGGTGTGACCCGGAACGCGGTGATCGGCAAGGTCCACCGGCTGGGGCTCTCCAACCGCACGACGGGCAATGCCTCGGCACCCGCGGCCAAGCCTGCGGCGAAGGAAAAGCCAGCGCCGGCGGCGGCCAAGGCCAAGCCCAAGGCGAAGCCCGTCAAGGCGGCCGAGCCCGCGCCTGCGGAGAAGCCCGCGAAGGAAGAGCCGGCGACCCAGAGCGCCGCGCCGATCAGCCCGGCCCGCAAGGCGATCATCCCCGCTGGCCAGCCACTGCCGCCGCAGCCCTCGGCCAACGAGATCAGCCCCGAGGCGCTGGCCTCGGTGCGTGAGGTGGAGAAGAAGGCGAAGAAACTCAGCCTGATGGAACTCACCGAGCGGACCTGCAAGTGGCCGATCGGCGACCCGGCGACCGAGGACTTCTGGTTCTGCGGCTTGTCTGTGCAGCAGGGTAAACCCTACTGCGAAGCCCATGTGGGCGTGGCCTTCCAGCCGATGTCCTCGCGCCGCGACCGCCGCCGCTGAGGGGGCTTGTGCAGCAATAATTGGTTTTGCTGCACAAGGCCTGGGGCGCTTTGCATAGCGAAAATGAAATTTTATAGCATGGCCGGGGTGATTGCCTCGGCAACCCATAGGTGCGCGCCGGTTGGCGGCTGCGGGCGGCCGCGACGATTGTTCAACTGTAAGATCGGCCCGGTGAGATGCCCCAAAGCCGGGCCCTCCTGACAGCGGTTTGACAGGAATCCCCGGTCACGGACTTGTCAGGGCACGGTGTGGCCCTAGAACTCTTGCCCTGATGTAACGAGGGATGAAGGAGGCCGGACGCATGGCCCCGATCATATCAATCAAGGGATTGCAGAAGACCTATGACAGCGGCCACACGGCGCTGCACGGGGTCGATCTGGATATCGAAGAGGGCGAGATCCTTGCCCTGCTCGGGCCGAATGGCGCGGGCAAGACCACCACGATCTCGGCGGTTTGCGGGTTGGTGACGCCCACTGGCGGCACAGTCACCGTGGGCGGGCATGACATTGCCACCGACTACCGCGCCGCGCGTTCGATGATCGGCCTTGTGCCGCAGGAGATCTCGATCGAGCCGTTCGAGAAGGTGATGAACACGGTGCGGTTTTCGCGCGGGCTCTTCGGCAAGAAGCGGGACGACGCTTATCTGGAAAAGGTGCTGCGGAGCCTGAGCCTGTGGGACAAGCGGGACAGCCGGAACAACGAGCTTTCGGGCGGGATGAAGCGGCGGGTGCTGATTGCCAAGGCGCTGAGCCACGAGCCGCGCGTGCTCTTCCTCGACGAGCCGACCGCCGGGGTGGACGTGAACCTGCGCAAGGACATGTGGCAGCTCGTCCGCGAACTCAGGGCCGACGGCGTGACCATCATCCTGACCACCCATTACATCGAGGAGGCCGAGGAGATGGCCGACCGGATCGGGGTTATCGACAAGGGGCGGCTGCTGCTGGTCGAGGAGAAGGACAAGCTGATGAAGTCGCTGGGCCGCAAGCAGCTGGTGCTGGAACTGGCCAAGGTGCCCGATGCCATTCCGGCAAGCCTTGCCGGCTACGAGCTGGAGCTGGAGGGCAACCGGCTGACCTATACCTTCGACACCACCGCCGAGAGCACGGGCGTGACCCGGCTGATGGCCGATCTGGCCTCGGCGGGGCTGAAATTTACCGACCTTTCGACCCGGCAATCGAGCCTTGAGGATGTGTTCCTCTCGCTTGTCGACGAGGGGCAGCAGAAGGAGGCGGCGCAATGAACTGGCTGGCGATTGGCGCGATCTACCGTTTCGAGATGTCGCGGTTCTTCCGCACGGTGACGCAGAGCATCATCTCGCCCGTGCTGTCGACGGTGCTTTACTTCGTGGTCTTCGGCTCGGCCATCGGCGGGCGGATCGAGAGCGTGGAGGGGGTGAGCTACGGCGCCTTCATCGTGCCGGGGCTGGTGATGCTGACGCTGCTCCAGCAGTCGATCAGCAACGCGAGCTTCGGGATCTACTTTCCGAAGTTCATTGGCACGATCTTCGAGCTGCTCAGCGCGCCGATGTCTTTCATCGAGATTGTCATCGGCTACGTGGGCGCGGCGGCGACCAAGGCGCTGTTCATCGCGGGGATCATTATGATCACGGCGAGCTTTTTTGTGGAGCTGAACATTCTGCACCCGGTCTGGATGCTGGCCTTCCTCGTGATGACCGCTGTCAGCTTCGCGCTGTTGGGGTTCATCATCGGGATCTGGGCGAAGAACTTCGAGCAGCTCCAGCTCATTCCGCTGCTGGTGGTGACGCCGCTCGTGTTCCTTGGTGGGTCGTTCTACTCGATCTCGATGCTGCCGCCGGCCTGGGCGACGGTGAGCCATTTCAACCCGGTGCTCTACCTCGTCAGCGGGTTCCGCTGGAGCTTTTTCGGCATCTCGGATGTGCCGGTGGGCATCTCTCTGGTGGCGGTTGCGGGCTTTTTCGTGATCTGCCTCGCGGCGATCTACGCGATCTTCCGCACCGGCTGGCGGATCAAGCCCTGATATTTTGGCGCGCGCCGGGCGGGGGAGGACAACCCGGCGCGCGCCCCGACGGGGGCGTTTTTTAGACCCCGTCGTAACTCTCGACCGTGCCGAAGCGGTGCTTGTAATCCATCTTCGGCTCGTCCTTCATGGCCTGCACAAGGCCAGCGCACTCGGCATCGGTCAGCTCGAAACATGTGCCCGCGCGGCCCCGGATCACCTCCCACGCCGCAATCGGCGGCCCTTCGGTGAAGGGGCAGGGCGCACCGGCGTCATAGGCCGCCGCGTTCAACCCGTGGACGTAGAGCGCCTGCGCGACATAGGCTGCGGCCTCGGATTGCTCGACATACATGTGCAGCCGCTCGATATCGAAGAGGGCATGCACGCTCTCGTGCAGGATCAGCCCTTCCAGCAGGCCGCTGCGGGCGCCGAGGCTTTTGAACCCGAGGTAGAAGGCATTGCCGCCGGGGTCGTAGTAGGCCTTTTCGGTGCCGAGCTGCGGGGCGTAGACAGGGGTGATCTTGCCCTCGACCAGCGCCCCCACCACCTTGCCGAAGCCCGGCCCGGTGACGTGGCCGGTGGCGTAGGAAAAGTGGATGCGCTGGGCAGCATTGGTCGAGAGCACGGCGATGATCATGTCGCTGAGCTGCTGGGTCTCGTCGGCCATCGGGCTATCTCCTCCTGCCGTGCGGCTCAGGCGATGCCGTCATTGCCGGCGTCGTCGTCGTCCCGGCCCTGATAGAGGCTGTCGCTTTCGAGCGCCGCGTAGAGCGGGGCCAGCTCTTCACCGGTGAAGGTGTGCGCGCCGCCACGGGCGGGCACGGAGACGGTGAAGGCGGTTGAGAAGGGCTCGTCGAGTTCGACGGTGCCATTGTCGTCGAAGTGGGCCTTGTTGTCGTGGTAGAACCAGAGCGCCTGCGCGATGTAGGCCAGCGCCTCGGAGACCTTCACGGTCATCGGCTGATTGATGTAGTCGAAGGCGGCGTGGGTGCTTTCATGCACCACGAGCGCGGCCTTGAAGGTATCGCCCGAGACCTCCTCGAAGCCCATGTCGAACCGGTTGGGCGTGTAGACCCAGGCGCCGCGCACCCCGGCGGGGCCGTGACGGCGGGCGGTGATGGTGCCGTCGCTGATCTTGTCGCGGACGGGCTGGTAGATGGAGGGCGTCACGTTGCGGCCCTCGACGGTGAAGTTGAGCTGCTGCATATGCACGGTGGATATCGTACGGTTGATCTCCTGAATCAGAGACATGGGTCATCCCTTTCAATTGGTTTTGCGCCCGTGACCGGGCGGCTGATATGAATTGTTGCGCCGGTGCGGCTGAAATTTCCGCGGCGTAAGGCTCTATATGGGGGCGGTGATGCGCGATTTTAAGATGCAGGCCGAGGTGGCTGGGCCGGATTTCGCCGATTGGCGCGGGTTGCACCGGCTTTTGGTGGAGAGTTTTGCCTACATGGAAGGGCGGATCGACCCGCCCTCATCGCTCGCCGGGCTGACCCCAGAGGGGCTGGAGGCGAAGGCGGAGCGCGAGGTGCTGATGCTGGTGCGTTATGGCTCCCGGATCGTGGCCTGCGGCTACGCGGCGCCGAAGCGGCCGGTGATGTATCTTGGCAAGCTGGCCGTCACCGAGGCCCTGCGCGGGCAGGGGCTGATGCGGCAGATGGTGGATCTGGCGGAGCAGATGGCGCGGGACGGCGGCTTTGAGGCGCTGGAGTTGCAGAGCCGGGTGGAGCTGGTGGAGAACCACGCCGCCTTTGCCGCGCTGGGCTTCGTGGAGGTCGGGCGCACGGCGCATGAGGGGTTCGAGCGGGCGACTTCGATCACCTTTCGCCGCAGCGTGCCCCCTTCCGCCGTGGGGCAAGCGGCTGTATAGCGCGGCCATGTCCAGCAATCCGCCCGACCTGCGCCCCGATCTCGCCCCTGCTCCGAAGTTTGGCGATGCCCCCCGCGAGGGGCAGCCACGCATTGGGATGGTGTCGCTCGGGTGCCCGAAGGCGCTGGTGGACAGCGAGCGGATTTTGACCCGGCTCAGGGCAGAGGGGTACGGGATTTCGCCCGATTATTCCGGTGCCGATGCGGTGATCGTGAACACCTGCGGGTTTCTGGATTCGGCCAAGGCCGAGAGCCTCGATGCGATCGGGGAGGCGATGGCGGCCAATGGGCGGGTGATCGTTACCGGGTGCCTTGGTGCGGAGCCGGAGTATATTACCGGCGCGCACCCTAAGGTGTTGGCAGTGACCGGGCCGCACCAATACGAGCAGGTGCTGGATGCGGTGCATTCCGCCGTGCCGCCCGCGCCGGACCCGTTCATCGACCTGCTGCCCGCCTCCGGCGTAAGCCTGACGCCGCGCCATTACAGCTATCTGAAGATCTCGGAGGGCTGTAACCACAAGTGCAAGTTCTGCATCATTCCCGACATGCGCGGGCGGCTGGTGTCTCGCCCCGCCCATGCGGTGGTGCGCGAGGCGGAGCGGCTGGTGGAGGCCGGGGTGAAGGAGCTTCTGGTCATTTCGCAGGACACCTCGGCCTATGGCGTAGATATCAAGCACGCCGAGGAGCGCGGGCACCGGGCGCATATTACCGACTTGGCGCGCGACCTTGGCGGGCTGGGGGCCTGGGTGCGGTTGCATTACGTGTATCCCTATCCGCATGTGCGGCAGGTCATTCCGCTGATGGCGGAAGGGCTGGTGCTGCCTTATCTCGACATCCCGTTCCAGCACTCGCACCCCGAGACGCTGAAGCGCATGGCGCGGCCTGCGCATGGCGAGAAGACGCTGGAGCGGATTGCCGAGTGGCGAGATATCTGCCCGGAGATCACCCTACGTTCGACCTTCATTGTGGGCTACCCCGGCGAGACCGAGGAAGAGTTCGAGCACCTGCTCGACTGGCTCGACGAGGCGCAGCTGGATCGGGTGGGGTGCTTCCAATACGAGAACGTGGCCGGGGCGCGGTCGAACGAGCTGCCGGACCATGTGCCGGATGAGGTGAAGCAGGAGCGCTGGGCGCGCTTCATGGAGAAGGCGCAGGCGATCAGCGAGGCCAAGCTGGCGGCGAAGGTCGGCCAGCGGATGGAGGTGATCGTGGACGAGGTGGACGCCGATGGGGTGGCCACCTGCCGGACCAAGGCCGATGCACCCGAGATCGACGGCAACCTCTTTATCGACGAGGGCACCGAGGGGCTGAGCCCCGGTGATATCGTGACCGTCGATGTGGATGAGGCCAGCGAATATGACCTCTGGGGGCAGCGGGTCGGCTAGGCCGGCGTGACCCCGGCGGCGCGGCGGGCCCAGTCGAGCAGCAGCCCGTAGGGGCGGCTCAGCAGCACCATCAGCACGAGGGCGGAGCCGACGGCGGCGGTGATCTGCGCCGCGGTTGCCCCTGCGGCGAGCAGGGTGAGGGCGTAGACCGGGGCCTGAAAGCTGATGAAGGCGGCGATGTCGAGCGCGGTGCGGGCGGCGGCGCGGCGGGGCGCGAAGCGGCGGAAGAGCGTGTCGCGCCACCAGCCGTAGGGGCGGCCCGTGGCAACCATCACCGGGATCATCACGAGGCGGGTGAAAAGCACCGCAGCGGGCGCCATTCCGGCGATGAGAAGCTCGGAGAGGGCGGCGACGGTGGTGAAGAACAGCACCGCCGTCAGGGTATCGACCAGAAACAGGCGCATGGGATCGCTCTATCGGCTGGGCCGGGGGCTGCCAAGCCTTGGCGCGCGGGGGCGGACCGGAAACATGCAGGGGGCGAGAACATACAGGGGTCGGTGGCTCCCCAGTCACCGACCCCTTGGGTGCCAGCGGGGCGGCCTTGCTGGCTCCATCCCTCGCCCTCTGCCGGCACGTCTGGTTGTTCACTCCGCCTCAGCTGGCCGCCTTCCTCAGCAGCCGGTCGGCCCGGGCCATGGCGCGGGTGGAGGCCTCCACGGCCTCATCGGCGGCGGCGCGGGCCTCTGCCGAGCGGCGGCGCAACTCGGCGAAGCGGCGTTGGTTGATGCAGCGGGGTGGGCAGGCCGCGCCTTGGGGTGGGGCGGCATCGAGGTTGGCATCGAGCCAGTCGGCGCAGCCGTCGGCCCAGTCGCAGCCGCGGCAGCTCGTGACCATCCCGGCCCAGCCCGCGTGGCTGAGCGCGCCCTCCTCCATCGCCTCGGCGAGGTCGGTGCGGGTGGCCTTGGCCATCCCCATGGCCAGCAGGTAGTGGGTGCGTTCGTCTCCGAGGGGTTTCATGGCGGCACGTCCTTCTCCGGTTCGCGCCGTCAGTCTGCCCCCGGTCGAGCGGGCGGTCTTTGACTCAGGTCAACCCGCCTAGTTGGCGGGCACGAGCCGCTCCAGCGCCTTGCCGCCCGCCCATGTGCCGTGCAGCTCGCCGGAGGGGGTGATGACGTAGTAGACCGGGTTGGGGTCGCCCCATTGCACGGTGATGACCTTGCCGTCGACAAGGCCCGCCCCGGCGTAGCTGCTGCTGCCGACTGTCCATGTCATGCTGACGGATGCGCCGTTTTCGACCAGCGAGACGGTGCCGGTGTACTTGGAGCCATCGGGGTTCATCCCCTCCACGGCGTAGCTGCCGGAGAGGCCCTCAGCCCATGCGGGCAGGGCGCAGAGCGTGGCGGTGGCGAAGGCGGCGAGGGCGCGGCGGGTCAACATGGGCTTGGTCCTGAATAGGTGCTTTGAATGGGCCGAGTGTGCCCGCACCGAGGCTCAGAGAGCAAGCCCCACGAGGATCACCACCCATGCGATTGCGAGGGCCACGGCCGAGAGCGCCACGGCGGCGGAGGCGGTATCCTTGGCCTGTTTGGCGAGCGGGTGCCGCTCCATCGAGATGTGGTCGACCGTGCGCTCGATGGCGGTGTTGAGGCATTCGAAGGCAAAGACCAGCACGCCGCCCATCAGCAGCAGGGCGGTTTCACCGGCGGTGATGGGCAGCAGCAGGGCGACGATGGCGGAGATGGCGTAGGCGATGATCCACTGCTTGAGCGAGTGCTCGGTGTGCCAGACGTGTGCCAGACCCTCCCAGCTCCAGCGGGTGCGGAGCCAGATGCGCCTGATCTGCTGTTTCAACATCCTGCCTGCCTCGCGCCGTTCCCCTGCCATTTTACATAGCCGCGAGGGCGCGTGTTTTGAAGCTGCAGCCCCCGGGGCGGACTTATTTGCCCGGGGGTGGCGCCGGGGTGCTACATGTTGGCGGCGGTGCGGCGGACGGTTTCGATCCGCGAGGCGTTGGGCGGGTGCGAGCCGAGGAACACATCGCCGGGGTCGGGAATGCGGGTGAAATACTGCGCCCCGCGCACCGGGTCGTAGCCGGCGCGCTTGGCGATGATGGTGCCCACCGCATCGGCCTCCAGCTCGAACTCCTTGGAGAAGCGCCGCGCCCCGATGCCCGCGCCGACGCGGGTGGCGGCCTCGACCGCCGCATCGCCGCCGCCGCCCACGCCCACAAGCGTGCCCAGCACCAGCGCGCCGAAGGTGGCGCTCTCGCGAGTGCGGGGGATGTGCTCCTTGATGTGGTGGGCGGCCTCATGGCCGAGGATGAAGGCGAGCTCATCCTGATTGCGGGCATCGGCGATCAGCGCCAGCGTGAAGGCGATCACCGGGCGGCCGTTCTTGTCTTCGGTCTGGTAGGCGTTGGCGGGCTGGCCGCGGCGGTCATCGACGATGATGAGAAAGTCGCAATTGGCGCGGGGCAGGCGGGCGCGGCACTCACGCTCGGCCACCGGCTCGACCCGGTTGACCACCGTCACGAAGTTGCGGGCGGCGGTGTTGGCATCGAAGCGGGAGGGCGTGGCGGTGGCGGGGCCGGGCTGCGCCGGGGGCTGGTCGGGCACCGTGATCTCGGTGCAGCCGGCCAGAAGCGCGGCAGCGGCAAGCGCGATTGCGGGGAATTTCATGCGGGGCCTCATTTCGGCTGCTCGGTGTTGCACGGGAGCCTAGCAGGCCGCGGGCGGGTGCAGTAGCCCCAAGAGGCCCCCCGGCGGCGCATTGCCGGGGCCGCGCGTTTCGCGGCTGACAGCCCCGGGTGGCCGGGCTAGGCTGCGGATATGTTTACCATCGAACACGAATTCGACGCGACGGTCATTACACTGGTCGATGAAGGCGGCTCACATCTTCAGGAGGATGTGACCATTCAGGCCTTCGAGGATTGCGTGACCGTCGAGCAGCTCGACACGCGGCTGGACGAGGTGCAGAAGATCACGCTTTCGCTCACCCAGATCCGCGATCTGGCGGCGGCGCTGGACCTGCCCGAAGGGGTATATCAGCTGCGGCCCGCTTCGCAGGGCTGAGCAGGGCCAAGGGCCGCCGGGTTTGCCGGGCGGATTAACGCAGGAGCGTGGTGAAAAGGCTGCCGGAGCTGACGCCGCTGAGGATTTGCAGTGCCGCGCTGGTGCCGCCGCCGGTGGAGGCGCCGCCGTTCAGCTCGGTGCGCACGAGGTAGAGGCGGATCAACTCTTCGCGCGCCTCCGGGTCGGTGAATTGGGAGACATCATCGCTGCCGAAGAGCGCCTGCGCCCGCTGCTTGTAAACATCGAGCTGCCGGTCGAGATCGAGTGCGGGGAAGGCATCAGGCAGGCCGAAGGCGGTGTCGAACACCTCGCGCAGGGCGGAGGTGCCCATGACCTTGAACCACATGGTATCGTTGGCATCGTCCGGGTCTGCGGCGAGGCCCGGCATCTCGCGCTCAAAGTTGAGGGCAACGCGCAGCTCCTGCGCCTGCTCGCCCACCCCCAGCTCGAACTGGCGGGTGGTGTAGGCCGCCTTGATGGTGTCGATGAAGCCGGTCATCTGCTCGGCCGGGCGCCCCTCGAAGAGGCCAACGATGCGCTGGCGCAGCACCTCGATCTGGGTGGCGTCCGGCAGGGCATCGAAGCCCTCGGCCACGTTGAAGGCGGAGAGGACGGAGGTGCGTAGGCGCGGGTTGCCCATGACATCGGACCAGAGGCCATCAATTTCCTTGCGGAGGGCGGCCTCGCCCTCGGGATCGCGCTCTTCGGCGGCCATGAGGGTGGTCAGCTCATCGAGGGTGTAGACCAGCTCCATCGCCTGATCGCCCGCCGCCTGCCGCGCACGGGGCGGCAGGGTATCTGTGCCAGAGCGGATCTGGACTTCGATGGCGCTGAAGCCGTTGTTCGGGGTCTGGTACTCGCCGAAGCCGAAGGCCTTGGCGAGATCGTGGTAGCGGGTGTCGGAGAGGCGGTTGGCGAGCGCGCGCTCGTCGGTTGTGCCCTCCTCCAGCACCTTGCGGATGAAATACTTGTTGTCGATATCGTCCGAGAGGCCGAAGGCGCCGAGGGCGACGCGGAGCAGGCGAAAGTCGCTGACCAGATCCTCGGCGGTCTTCACCTTGGCGATGCGCTCCTCGAACTCGGCCATGTCGCGCTGGACGGTGGCCGAGTTGGCGAGCGCCTCCTGCTGGTTCTCCTGCGTGCGCTGGAGAAACTGCCAGCCGAGGGAGCCGCCAAGGGGGACGATGGGGGTGAACATCAGGAGGGCTTGACGCTGGGGGGCAGCGCGGCGGGGGCTGGGCTGGTGGCCGGTGCCTGTGCCGCGATGAGCCGTTCCTCGCGGGGGATGAGGGTGCGCAGGGCCTTGAGCGCCTGATAATGCTGGCCCTCGCGCACCGCCATGGTGGCAGCGTCGAGCTGGCTGCGGCTGTCATGGTCGGTGAAGACCTGGCTCAGCTGCTCGATCCCGCGCATCAGCTGGACATTGGCATCGGCGGGCGCGGTATCGCCCGAGAGAACCAGCTGGGCGATGTAAGCCACCCGTTTCACCGGGGTCTTGGCCTCCTCGGGGTGGATCGCATCGCGCAGCCGCAGGATGTTGGCGCCGGGGGTGACGATGGAGAGCCGCGAGCGGCGGTCGCCGTTTTCGATCACTGCGCCGTTGATCAGCACCCGCTCCTTGGGGCTCAGCTTGAGGACGAGGCCGCTCATTTGACCGCTCCGCCCGCGGCGGCGGCACTTGCCACGGGGGCCCCTGTGGCCTTGGGCGCGGCGGGGGCGGGTGCGCTGCCGAGGCCGCGCATGACGGCCATGTTGATCTCGATCAGCGGCACCACGTTGGCCTTGCGGCGCAGCACCTTGGAGGAGTGCTGGGCGGTGAAGCGGGCGAGGTAAAAGATGCGGGCGCGCAGATCGGGGGTGAGGCCATTGTCATTGTCGGCCACATCGGCGGCGAGCGCCGTCCAGAGTTGGCGATTTTCATGCACGGCCGTGGCCAGCGCGTTGAAGGTTCTGGAGCCTTTGAGGCGGGCGGTCACCCGGCTGAAGGCTGCGTATTCGGTGCCGCGATGGGTGCGCAGCGGGGCCTGCTGGCCGGAGGAGTAGGCGCTTTGCGCCAGTTGTGCGGAGTTCAAGGCTCTGTCCTTCCACGCGAGGGAAACTTAGGTGAGGAGAGCGTGGGCGGGGCGCCCCGGGCCGTTTTGGCCCGGTCCATTGGGCGCCCCGCCCGTGGTCAGGTTACCGGAACAGCGACAGGATCGACTGCGGCGCCTGGTTGGCGATGGAGAGCGACTGGACACCCAGCTGCTGCTGCACCTGAAGCGCCTGGAGGCGGGCTGAGGCGGCCTCCATATCAGCGTCCACGAGGCTGCCGATACCGGCTGTCAGGCTGTCGGTCAGGTTGGAGATGAACTCCGACTGGGTCTCGATCCGGCCTTCGACGGAACCGAAGTTGGCAGCGGCCTCGATGGCGCTGTCGATGTAGGTTTCGATGTTGGCCAGAGCGGCCTCGACACCCTCATCAGTGGTCACGTCGATATTGTCGACACCGGCCAGGCCACCGGTGGCCTCACCATCGGCCAGACCGTTGACCTGAAGAGCCATTGCGGCGCCGTCATTGTCCACTTGGAGGACCCACGAGCCGGTGGCGTCATCCTGGTAGACGTTGGTCGAGATATCGGACAGGCCCGAGCCGTCGATCTGGATCTTCAGCCCCTTGACCACATCCTCGAAGGTTTCACCCTTGCCGGCGATGTAGTCGTAGTTGGTGCCGCCGATCGAGACGCGGTAGCCATCGCCCTCGCTGACGCCGGAGGTCGCCGAGAAGGTCACCTCGGAGGCGCGGGCCTGCAGGTTGGCCCCGGAGAAGCTGGCGGCGGCGGCCGTGGCTGCGACCCCTTCCACATCGGCAGAGAACTGCGTGGTGGCGGAGGTGGTGTCACCGTTGATCTCGATGTCGTCGAAGGCGGAGGTCGAGGTGATGGTGATCACCGCGCCCGTCACCTCGGCCGAGATGTCATCGATGCCAGCAGCGTTGATGGCCGCGGTCAGACCGGCGGACACATCGTTCAACGTGGTCGAATCCGCGGTGTAGGACACCGTGGTTCCGTTGATCTGCAGGTTGAAGACATCACCGATCGACTGAGCGGTGCTCATGGTGATTTCCATCTCGTTCCCGGTGTTCGAGAAATCGCGGGTCGAGCTGTCATCGGCGTTCTGCCCGGCGCCGGCCTGCACCGTGACGTTGCCACCGGAGGCAGCGGCATCCGCTGCGGTTAGGGCTGCGCCACCGACGAGCGACGCACCGGTGCCCATGACGCCGGCCTCATAGCTGAGGTCCTGGCGGGCAACGGTGATGTCGGAGGCCACAACGGAGCCGTCGGAGCTGCGGTCCAGCGAGGACAGCACGTTGACGTCTTCGGTGCCCGACAGCAGGTTAAGCCCGTTGAACTGGGCCGCCCCCACGACCGAGGCGATCTGGTCGCTCAGTGCGGTGATGTCGGCCTGAAGTTTCTCGCGATCGACGTTCTCTTCCTGCGCGCCGACGATTTTCTCTTTCATCTGCACGAGCAGGTCGGTGACGGTTTCGGCGCCGTTGCGGGCCACCGCGACGGTGCTTTCACCGAGAGACAGGCTCTCGGAGATGGCCTTGAAGCCGCGCACGTCGGATTCCATCACCTTCGAGATCGCCCAGATGGCGGAGTTGTCGCGGGCGGAGCCGACCGATTTGCCGGTCGAGATCTCGGCCTGCACCTGCTCGAGGTTCATGTTGATACCGCGGAGCGTTTGCAGGGCCACCATCGAGCTGGTGTTGGTCAGAATACTGGACATGGTTCACTTGGTCCTTTCAGATGGGCGCTTTGCGCCATTTCGGAAAGTCGCCCCGAGGGGCAACCGGTTCCGGTTTCACCGTGTTGCGGACCTTTGGCCGGGCCGCGCCACCCACGAAGGTGCGTGGGCGAACCTGCCTCAGTGAGCTTAATGGATTGCTAATACCTCCCCATTCCATCGGCCGAATTTCAGAACAGTTTGTTTTGAATTGTCGGATTGCCCGCCGCCGGAATTGACGTCTGCCAATAGGGATGCGGCAGCGGTATATCGTGCATGGCGCGCCGGGCTCAGGCGCGCCGCTCGAAGCTGGATTTCGCCGGGCCCAGATCCTGCCGCTTGCCCTTGTCGGTATAGGTATCGAGATGCTCGGCGGCGCGCCGAGTCTCGCTGAGCCGCCTGGCAACGGCCCGCAGCCCGCGCTGGGCGGCATCAAGCAGCCGATCATTGCCGCGCGAGCTGACCGAGAGCGCCTCGAGCTGGGTACGGGTCAGTGTGTCGGCCTGGGCTTCGATCTCCTTCAGGAGGCTGTGTTTCTCTTCATAAAGCGCCTCCAGCTTGGTGAAATCGCCCGCCTTCAACGCCTCGCGCTCGGCTTCCATAAGGGCCTGGGCCCGTTCGAAAAGTTCAGTGTTTTCAGACATTGTTTCGCGCCTTCAGACTTTCAAAGATATGTTCGGCGAGGCCGATCCCGCCCTGCCGGGCCATCGCCTTCGCCTGCTCCTGCCTCAGAAACGAGGCAAACCCATCCTCCCCGACCCCGCCGCCGAACGACTCGCGCGACTCGCCGAGACCGGCCTGCGCCAGCATCTCCGAAAGGAAGCTGGCCTCCAGGTCCACCGACAACCTGCGCAGTTGCGCCTCGCGTTCCGCCAAGGCGGGGCTTGGGGCAGGCGGGGCAATCGGTGGAATCGGCGGCATGGTGGCCCTTTTCGAATTACGGCGATTTTGAGGCATTAGGACAGAAAGCGGTAAAGGATCGGTAACCAAAGGCGTGCAATCTGCACCTGACTTCCAGAAGGATCAGGTTGACCAGAAGGATCGGTTGGAAATGCAGAATGCGATATTGTCGGAATTGGCGATCTTTGCAGTGACCCCCGGCGCAACGGCCGGGCGCGGTGCGGTGCCTTCGGGGCAGGGCGGCAAGGCGGGAGACGCCGGGCCTGACTGGGCGACGGTGCTGGCGACGCTGGAGGCCGAGGGCGTAGAGGAGGAGGCCGCCGATGCGGTCGCCGGGATCGTGGCGGCGGTTGACTATGCGGAGGAGGATGTGGGCGACGCAGGAGTGTTGGCAGAGGACGTGGAAGTCGCCGCGGAGAATATAGAGGGGCGAGTCGCGGCTGGCGAGGTGAGCGATATTGCCGAGGTTGATTCGGAGGCTGAAGTCGTGGCTGGCCGTGCGGAGGCTGTTGGCCCCGCGCAGGCGCGCGCGAGTGAGGCTCCTCCTTCACTGATCGAGCTGATCCTTGGGGCGGTCGAGGGCCGCAAGGCTGTGGAGACCTCGGCCCCGCGCCCGGCACAGGGGACGGTGATCGGAAGGCCAGAAGTGATACGCGCACCGAGACAGCATTGGGCGACACCGGCGCGGGGCGATATGCCTACGCGGATCGGTCGCGCGGAGGCGGTTGCAGCGGTGTCGGCTTCGCCGGTTGTGGTCAGGCCGGTAGAGATGAACTGGCCGGTGGTTGATGCGGTCAACGCATCGCCGGAGGTGGCGAGGCGCACCGCCGTGGACCCGCTTCGGGTCCTTGAAGCGCCTTCTGGAGACGAGGTGGTTTCGGTCGAGGATCGAAAGATTGTCACAGGGGCGGCTTCACTGCTGGCTCCCGTGTCGGATGCTGAACCGGTGCGCGGGGCTGTGGTACCGCCGACCATTCCGCCCGGAGGGGCCGGGGAATCGCGTGTGTTGCCGGAACAGGCGGCGCAATCCGAGCCGGTCCCCGAGGTGCTCAAGCGAAGCGAGTTGCCCCCGAAACTGGAGGTCCGGCGGGTGGACGCGGCGCGCGGAGAGCAGGCGGCGCCGGTTGCTGAGGTGGCGCGTGCGACAGTGGCGGTCGCAGCGCCAGTGGTGGCCGTTGAGCCAATCCCCGTGACGGTGCAGCCGGTTGCTGTGGATGCGATGCCGCTGGTGCAGGACATTCGAGCCGCATCCACGCCAACTGGGATGCCTGCCGCGCCGGTGCAACAGTCCGCTGCCGCCACCGCGCAGGCGGTCGCGATGCAGATTGCCGAGGTTTCCCGCCCGCTGCCAGATGGGCCAATTGAGCTGAGCCTTCAGCCGGAGGAATTGGGGCGGCTGAAGCTCTCGTTCAGCGGGGGCGAGGCGGGGCTGCATGTCGTCGTCGCTGCGGAGCGCCCCGAAACGCTGGAGATGATGCGCCGCCATATCGACCTTCTGGCGCAGGAAATGCGCAGGCTCGGCCACGAGGGCGCACAGTTCAGCTTTGCCGGGGGCGAGGGCAGCTTTGGCCAGCAGATGCAGGGCGAGAGCCATTCGGGCGAGCGGGTCGGCTGGGCCGATGACATGGCTCGCACCGCCGCCACTACTACGACACCCGCGGCGCAGGCGCCCGGCCTCGGCCAGGCCGGCCTCGACCTGCGGCTTTGAGAGGACAGACAGATGGAAACCACATCCGCCACCGCACCCACCCTGAGCTCGGGTAGCAGCGCTCGGTCCAGCCAGACCTACATCAACTCGGATTTCGAGACCTTCCTGAAGATGATGACGACCCAGTTGCAAAATCAGGACCCGCTGAACCCGCTCGACAGCGCGGATTTTGCGGTGCAACTGGCGACCTTCTCGAATGTCGAACAGCAGGTTCGCACAAACGTTCTGTTGGAACAGCTCGGCGCACAGATGGGCCTGACCGGTATGTCAGATCTTGCGAATTTCGTGGGGATGGAAACCCGGGTCGCCGCGCCCGCGCTTTTCACCGGCCAGCCGATTGAAATGACGCTGGATGTCGATAAGGGCACCGACACGGGCGTGCTGGTCGTGAGAGACGAGTTCGGCATCGAGCGGCAGCGCCTGATGATCGACACCACGGCCCCCTACCATGTGTGGCAAGGCACGGATGACAGCGGCGCACCCTTTGCCGATGGGATCTACAGCTTCACGGTCGAGAGCTATCAGAACGACGAGTTGATCGGCACCTCGGAGGCGCAGGTTTATGCTCGGGTCGAGGAGGCGCGACTGGAAAATGGCGAGACGGTGCTGCTGCTGAACAGCGGCGCGACGGTGCCTGCCTCCAGCGTGACGGCGCTGCGGTTTCCGGTGGTTTACGAGCAAAGTTCCGATGCTGGCGGAGAGGAGGGGGCCGCTGCGGCAATGGCACGGCGGCAGTATTCCAGCGGGACGATCTGGTAGGGTTTTCGGGGCGGGGTGACGTCGAGCGGCGCGAGCCTGAGCTTCACCCAGCCGAGCGTAGCTATGCTGCACGGATGACCGAGCGAAGCGAGGCTGCCAGATAGACCGAGCGAAGCGAGGCCACGAGGGGCCTGCCGAGCGCAGCGAGGCATTGATGAAGCAAACCGAGCGGAGCAAGGCCACTGAAGAGTCAGACCGGCGGCAGCTTGGGCTGGCGGGGTCAGAAGCCGTCGAGCAGGGCGACGACGGCGAGGGCGGCGGCGGCGCCAAGGGCGGCCCATGTGAGGCGGCGCCAGAGCGGGTTGCCCGCGGGGCGCGGCGGAGGGGGCGTGGCCTGGGCGATCAGGGCGCGCTCCAGCAGGGCGGGCAGTCGCGGGCCGAAGCGGATGGCCACGCGGGCGGTTTCCTTCAGATCGTGCAGCAGCGCGGCGGGGCCCACGTTGCGCTTGACGTAGTCTTCGACCACCGGGCGGGCTGCCTGCCAGATGTTGATGTTGGGATGCAGCGAGCGCGCCACGCCTTCGACCACCACCATCGTCCGCTGCAGCAGGATCAGCTCGGTGCGGGTTTCCATCCCGAAACGCTCGGTCACCTCGAAGAGATAGGAGAGCAGCCGCGCCATCGAGATATGGGTCGCATCCATCCCGAAGATCGGCTCGCCGACGGCGCGCAGGGCCCGCGCGAACTCGTCTACATCGCGGTCGGCGGGCACGTAGCCGGCCTCGAAATGCACCTCGGCCACGCGTTTGTAGTCCTTGCGGATGAAACCCATGAGGATCTCGGCATAGACCCGGCGGGTATATTCATCGATCCTGCCCATGATGCCGAAATCGAGCGCGATGATCTCGCCGCCGGGCGCGACCTTGAGGTTGCCCTGATGCATATCGGCATGAAACAGGCCGTCGCGCAGGGCGTGACGCAGGAAGAGCGAGAGCACGCGCTCGCCCAAGGCCACGCGGTCGTGCCCAGCGGCGTCGATGGCGGCGAGGTCGTTGAGCGGGATGCCCTCGGCCCATTCCAGCGTCATCAAGTGGCGGGCGGAGAGCGGCCAGAACGGGCGGGGCACAATAAAGCCCTCGTCGCCCTCGGTGTTCTCGGCAAATTCGGAGGCGGCGGAGGTCTCGAGCCGCATGTCGAGCTCACCCGCCACGACGCCCTCGAAATGCGCGATCACATCGCGGGGCCTCAGGCGGCGGGAGGCGGGGGAGAGGGCCTCGATCATGGAGGCGGCGAAGTAAAAGGCGTCGATGTCGCGGGAGAAGGCGCGCTCGATGCTGGGGCGCAGCACCTTGACGGCCACTTCGCGGCCATCCTCGACCCGCGTGGCTTTGTGCACCTGCGCGATGGAAGCGGCGGCGACCGGCTCGGAGAAGTCGGAGAACATCGCCTCGACCGGCTGGCCCAGCTCGGCCTCGACCACGCGCATGGCGTCGGCACGGGGGAAGGGGGGCAGCTTGTCTTGCAGGACCATGAGCTGTTGGGCCAGTTCGGGGCCGACCACATCGGGGCGGGTTGAGAGGATTTGGCCGAACTTGATGTAGGCTGGGCCGAGCGCGGTGAGGGCGCGGGTCACGGGCGGCTGGGCCGGGTCGCCCTTGTGGCCGAGCCATTTGAACGGCCAGCCCAAAACGCGGGCGGCCACGCGGAGGGGGCGGGGCGCATCCATCGCCTCGAGCGCCACGCCCATCGCACCGGTGCGCTCGAAGGTCGCGCCGGTGCGGATCAGGCGCCAGATGTTATGCGGCCCGCGCATCGCCCCTCAGAGCTTCCAGCCGGAGTGCAGGGCGGCGACGCCCAAGGTCAGATTGCGATACTTCACCTGCTCGAAGCCGGCGGTGCGGATCATCGAGGCGAACTCCTCCTGCGGCGGGAACTTGCGGATTGATTCCACGAGATACTGGTAGCTGTCGCGGTCGCCCGTCACCAGCTTGCCCATGCCCGGGATGACGTTGAAGGAATAGGCGTCATACGCCTTTTGCATCAACGGGTTGGGCAGTTGCGAGAACTCCAGCACCATGAGCCGCCCGCCGGGGCGGAGCACGCGGTAGGCTTCGGAGAGCGCGTCGCCGATGCGGGTCACGTTCCGGATGCCGAAGGAGATGGTGTAGGTGTCGAAGCTGTTGCTCTCGAAGGGCAGGGCCATCGCATCGCCCACCACCCAGTCGAGTTTCTCGGCCAGATCGGCGGCTTCTGCGCGTTTGCGGCCCTCGACCAGCATGGCCTCGGTCATGTCACAGACGGTGGCGGTTGCCCCCTCGCCGGCGCGCCCGAGGTAGCGGAAGGCCACATCGCCGGTGCCGCCGGCCACATCGAGCAGGCGCGTGCCGGGACGGGGGGCCAGCCAATCCATCATCGCGTCCTTCCAAAGCCGGTGGATGCCGCCGCTCATCAAGTCGTTCATGATGTCATACTTGCTGGCCACGGAGGAGAAGACCCCGTGCACCTTGCCGGCCTTCTCGGCCTCGGGCACCTCGGTGAAGCCGAAATGCGTGGTTTTTCCGTCGTCTGCCATGGGCTTGCCCAACTTTGTTCGCAAACCGGATATAGGCAATTTCCACCGGATACAAACGCGCCAGATGCGCGCAGGAGGGCGAGGAATGGACGAGCGGGACCAATTTGCGATGCAGCTGCTGTTGCTGGCGCTGGAGTATCCGCTGATCGCCGTGGCGCTGGCCGTGGTGCTGATCCTGACGCTGATCCTCGGCTACATTCTGGTTTTCTACGTGATCCCCGGCATGCTCATCCGCGCAGGGGTGCGGAAGCTGGAGGATGTCACCGCGCCGAAGGATGCCTCTGGCCGCCGCGTCCGGCAGACGATGGGCGCGCGATTCATGGGGCGGGGCGATATCGCGCCGCTGGCTTCGCGCGGGATGGCGCGGGCGGCGGAGGAGTCGCTTGGCACCACGGTGATGCGCACCACGTGGGGCATGCGCCTGTCGACGGTGGTGCTTGGCGGCGCGGCTGTGGCGGCGCTGCTCTTCATGGATATGGGGCTGGATCCGCAGGTGGCGCTGTTCGTGAAGCCCGCTGTGGTGGGCTTTGGCCTGCTCGGCCTTGCCCATGTGTTCAGCTTCGAGATGCGGTACGACCGGGATGTGATCATCTCGCAGAGCCTGATCCAGTTTCGCCGCGAGATCGCCTGGCGCGATCTTGTGGATATCCGGGACGAGGGGAATGGCGTGTTTCGCCTGACCGGGGCGGATGGCAAAACGATGCGGGTGCAGAAATATCTCACCGGCATGAGTGATTTCCTGACCCGTGCCCATGGCGTGATCGACGGGCGTGGCGCTTTTGCCTAAGGGCTTGCGGGGCGCGGCGGGGCGGCTAGGTTTGGCGCCAGACGCCTGAGCCGGAGCCGATATGCCCGAACTGCCCGAGGTGGAGACCGTGCGCCGCGGTCTGCTGCCCGCCATGGAGAACACCGTGATTGCCGAGGCCCGGGTGAACCGGGAGGGGCTGCGCTGGCCGTTTCCGCCCGGCATGGCCGGGAGGCTCACGGGCCGCCGGGTGCTCGGGCTGCGGCGGCGGAGCAAGTATATTCTGGCCGATCTCGACAGTGGGGAGACGCTGCTGATTCACCTCGGCATGAGTGGGCGAATGCGGGTAAGCGGCGAGGGGCTGGGGGTGTTTCACCACGCGCATCCGGCGCCGGAGAAGCATGACCATGTGGTGCTGGAGATGGAGAACGGCGCCCGCGTGACCTTTAACGATGCGCGCCGTTTCGGGGTGATGGACATGGTCGCCACGGCAGAGGCCGAGGCGCACCGGCTGCTCGCCGGGCTGGGGCCGGAGCCGCTGGGCAACAGCTTCAACGAAGACCATCTGGTGGCGGCGTTCCGGGGCAAGAACACGCCCGTTAAGGCCGCGCTGCTCGATCAGAAGATCGTCGCCGGGCTGGGCAATATCTATGTGTGCGAGGTGCTGCACCGCACCGGGATTTCGCCGGTGCGCAAGGCGGGCAAGATCGGCCCGGCGCGCGTGGCCAGCCTTGTGCCCGCAATCCGGGAGGTTCTGGGCGAGGCGATCGAGGCCGGCGGCTCCAGCCTGCGCGACCATCGGCAAGCCTCTGGCGAGCTTGGATATTTTCAGCACCGCTTTGCGGCCTACGACCGCGAGGGCGCGGCGTGCTCCACCCCCGGTTGCAGCGGCACGATCCGCCGGATCGTGCAATCGGGGCGCTCAACTTTCTACTGCGGCTCGTGTCAAAGATAACTTGCAGAGCAGCCTGACCCTGCTAACAAAGGGAGGCTTGGCACGACCGAAAGGACAGCCATCCATGGCTTATGAAACGATCGCCGTCGAAACCTCCGATCATGTTTGCACCATCCGCCTCAACCGGCCTGACGCGCTGAATGCGCTGAATGCGCAGCTCATTGGCGAGCTGGCCGATGCGGTGGCAGAGGCCGATGCCGACAAAGGGGTGCGCTGCCTCATCGTGACCGGCTCGGAGAAGGCCTTTGCCGCCGGGGCGGATATTTCGGAGATGGCCGACAAGGATTTTGTCGATGTTTTCATGGGCGACATGTTCGGCGCCCAGATCGACCGGATCCTGGCCTGCCGCAAGCCGATCATCGCGGCCGTCTCGGGTTATGCGCTGGGCGGCGGCTGCGAGCTGGCGATGATGTGCGATTTCATCATTGCCGCCGACACCGCCAAGTTCGGCCAGCCGGAGATCAACCTTGGCGTCATCGCCGGGATCGGCGGCACCCAGCGGCTCACCCATTTTGTCGGCAAGGCCAAGGCGATGGACATGCACCTGACGGGGCGGTTCATGGATGCCGAGGAGGCTGAGCGCTCGGGGCTGGTCAGCCGCGTGGTGCCCGCCAAGAAGCTGATGGACGAGGCCAACGCGGCGGCCCAGAAGATCGCCGAGAAATCGGCGGTGTCGGTGAAGGCGGCCAAGGAGGCGGTCAACCGCGCCTACGAGATGCCGCTCCGCGAGGGGCTGCTCTTTGAGCGGCGGCTGTTCCACGGGCTGTTTGCCACCGAGGACCAGAAGGAGGGCATGAAGGCCTTCCTCGAAAAGCGCGAGCCGCAGTTCCGCGACAAGTAGTGGGCGCGTGGTGCGCCTCGACAGGTGCGCTATGAATGCGCACCCTACGGTGCGGTGAGCACCGCAGGGCGGCGGCGATACACAACGGGGTTGGCAACGGCCGCCCAAGCGTGTAAACGCCCGCCGATACATGCGTGTGAGGCCCGCTCTGGCCAGAATCGCCCGGTAGCGAACCCGGGGTCGGGCTCTTCCCGCGCAATTCAGTTTTGAACGCCGCACCAAGGCAAGACCCGACGAAAGAGAGACACACACATGGCCAACTCGCCCCAGTCCAAGAAACGCGCCCGCCAGAACGAAGCCCGCTTTGCCGTCAACAAAGCCCGCCGTTCGCGGATCCGGACCTACCTGCGCAAGGTCGAGGAAGCGATCGCCTCCGGTGACAAGGATGCGGCCACCGCTGCCCTCCGTGCCGCCCAGCCCGAGCTGATGCGTGGCGTGACCAAAGGTGTTTACCACAAGAACACCGCTGCACGGAAAATGTCGCGCCTCACCTCCCGCGTGAAGGCCATCGGCGCCTGAGTCGCTGCGACATAAATGCCATGGGGCGCCACCTTCGGGCTGGCGCCCTTTTTTGTTCTCACAAAGCGCGAGAGCCCTAAAAACTAGGGCTTTCAGAGAGGTGGCGAGATTCGCTCCGGAAAAGATTGAGTCAAGTCAAAAGGTCAGTTGCCGGGCCGCGCGGGCGCTTGCTATCACCGGTCCTGCGATTCACGTCGCCTAGGGGGGACATGGTCGTTTCCGGCCAGTTTCGGAGCTTCTGGGGAAGCGCTGCACCGAGACAAACGGACGGAGACGGGTTGCTGTCAAATTGACGCCAGAGGAATGGGGTAACGCCGTTCTGCTGGTGACGCTGCTGCTGACGCAACATGTCCGAAGATGATGTCACTGGCCGCCGGGCAAGGCTTGCGCCCGGGAGGTCTGCCTTTTGAATGCTCGCACGAGCGACCCGCACTTCTGTGTGCCGGGTCATGGCACGGCATTGCCTTTTTTACCCCTTATGACGTGGGCCGCATGTGTGCGGGCCGCCGTGATTTGGCAGGGGCGGTTTGTTTGGGTGTGAAACAAACATAAAAAGGGACGGGAAATTCGGATGCCACAAAGCAGATGGGGCCAGGTCAGTCAGTCGCTGAAGTCGACGGTGGGGCAGAACAACTTCAAGACCTGGATCGAGCCGCTCAAGCTGAACAGCCTTGAAGACGGCGTTGCGCATTTCGAGGTTCCGACGAACTTCTTTGGCAACTGGGTGAGCCGGAACTTCTCGGACACCATCGTGAAGCACATGAGCCGCGACGGGCTCGAGGTGCGCCGGCTTGAGTTTCGGGTGCCGTCCGCCCGGAGTGGGGCCGCTGCCGCCCCCGCCGCTGCCGATGCGCCCGCCAAGGAAGCTGCCTCTCAGGGTGCGGGCCGTCCTGCCGCCGCCGCGGGTGCTGGCTCCGACACCTCCAATGGCTCCCATGACGATGACCAGCCCGGCGCCACGCTCGACGAGCGCTTCACCTTCGACAGCTTCGTTGTCGGCAAGCCGAACCAACTGGCCTACACCGCCGCGCGCCGTGTGTCCGAAGGCGGGCCGCTGACCTTCAACCCGCTGTTCCTTTATGGCGGCTCCGGCCTCGGCAAGACCCACCTGATGCATGCCATCGCATGGGCGCTGAAGGAGAACTGCCCGGAGAAGAAGGTGGTTTACCTGTCGTCCGACCAGTTCATGTATCGCTTTGTCCGCGCGCTGCGCGAAGACGGCATGCACGAGTTCAAGGAAGCCTTCCGCTCGGTCGATGTGCTGATGGTGGATGACGTGCAATTCTTCGCGGGCAAGAACAGCACGCAGGAAGAGTTCTTTCATACGTTCAACGCGCTCTCCGACCAGGGCAAGCAGATCGTCATCAGCGCCGACCGTGCGCCGCATGACATCAAGAAGATCGAAGACCGCATCGCCAGCCGCCTGGCCTCTGGCCTCGTGGTGGACCTGCACCCGACCGATTACGAGCTGCGCCTCGGCATCCTTCAGCAGAAGGCCGACTTCTACCGGAGCCACTATGGCAATCTCGAGATCGGCAAGCATGTGCTGGAGTTCCTCGCGCATCGGATCACCGGCAACGTCCGCACGCTGGAAGGCGCGCTGACCCGGATCTTCGCCTTCGGCAACCTCGTGGGCCGCGAAGTGACGCTGGACATGGTGCAGGAGTGCCTCGCCGACCTGCTCCGCGCCTCCGAGCGCAAGCTGACCATCGAAGAGATCCAGCGCCGGGTGTGCGAGCATTACAATGTGCGCATCTCCGACATGAATGGCCCCAAGCGGCACCGCACCATTGCCCGCCCGCGGCAGGTTGCGATGTTCCTCGCCAAGGGCCTGACCTCGCGCTCGCTGCCCGAGATCGGCCGCCGCTTTGGCAACCGCGATCACACCACGGTGCTCTATGCCGTGCGCAAGATCGAAGAGATGATCCAGACCGACAGCACGCTCGCGGATGATATCGAGATGCTGAAGCGGATGCTGGAAGCCTGAGCCGGGCGGTGGGCGGATTGCCCACCTCAAGGCGCAAATCCGGCGGTGGTACCAAGCCCCGCCGGAGCTGTTGCAGGAGGTGCCCTTGACGCCCCTGCAAAACTCACGAAACTGCGAGAAACAACTTGCCTGCGGGGGGGATTTGCATAGTCTGCGCCTCCCGGCACCATGGGGGACTGAGCAATGAAATTCTCGATCGAGCGGGCCGTTCTGCTGAAGGCCATCGCGCAGGCGCAATCGGTTGTGGAGCGACGCAATACCATTCCGATTTTGGCCAATGTGCTGATCGAGGCCGAGGGCGATGGCGTGCAGTTCCGCGCGACGGACCTTGATATCGAGGTGGTCGACAAGGCCCCGGCGATGGTCGAGAAGGCGGGCGCGACGACGGTGAGCGCGGTAACGCTGCACGAGATCGTCCGCAAGCTGCCCGATGGCGCGCAGGTGCAACTCTCTGACGACTCTGCCGCTGGCCGGCTGACGGTGGAGGCGGGGCGCTCCAACTTCTCGCTCGCCACCCTGCCGAAAGAGGACTTTCCGGTCATGGCGTCGAGCGAATACGGCGCCAACTTCAGCGCCGGTGCGGCCACACTGCGGCGGCTGTTCGACAAGAGCAAGTTTGCGATTTCGACCGAGGAAACGCGGTATTACCTTAACGGCGTTTACATGCATGTGGCCACCGGCGAGGACGGGCAGGCGCTGCGCTGCGTGGCGACCGATGGTCACCGGCTGGCCCGTGTGGATGCCCCGCTGCCCGAGGGCGCCGAGACGATGCCTGGTGTGATCGTGCCGCGCAAGACGGTGGGCGAGCTGCGCAAGCTCTTGGATGACGACGAGGCGCAGATTGCCGTGTCGGTCAGCGAGACCAAGGTGCGGTTTGCCACCCCCGAAATCACTCTGACCAGCAAGGTGATTGACGGCACCTTCCCCGATTACACCCGCGTCATCCCGACCGGGAACACCAAGAAGCTCGAGGTGGATGCCGCCGAGTTCGCCAAGGCTGTCGACCTGGTGTCGACAGTCAGCAGCGAGCGCAGCCGCGCGGTGAAGCTCTCGCTCGACGAAGACCGGCTGGTGCTGTCGGTCAACTCGCCCGACAGCGGCGCGGGCTCGGCCGAGCTAGCGGTGGCCTATGGCGACGAGCATCTGGAGATTGGCTTCAACGCCAAGTATCTCACCGAGATCGCCAGCCAGGTGGACCGGGAGAACGCGGTGTTTATGTTCAACTCCGCGGGCGACCCGACCCTGATGCGCGAAGGCTCCGACACCTCGGCGCTCTATGTCGTGATGCCGATGCGGGTTTGAGGTCGCGCGGGTCTTGGCCCGCGCAACGCTGATGCCCCGCCTTGCCCTCACATCCCTGACCCTCTCGCACTTCCGCTCGCACCGCCGGGCGGAATTGGTGCTGGATGGCCGCCCGGTCGCCCTTTGGGGACCGAACGGGGCGGGCAAGACCAACGTGCTGGAGGCGGTGTCGATGCTCTCGCCGGGGCGCGGGCTGCGCCGGGCCTCTGCCGAGGAAATGGCACGCGCGCCCGAGGCGCTGGGCTGGAAGGTGAAGGCGGATCTGGTCTCGCTGGGGCATATGCACGAGCTGGAGACGTGGGCCGATGCGGGGGCCACGGGCCGGGCGGTGAAGATCGACGGGAAGGCCGCGGCGCAGGTGGCGCTGGGGCGGCTGGCGCGGGTCGTCTGGCTGGTGCCGTCGATGGACAGGCTCTGGATCGAGGGGGCGGAGGGGCGGCGGCGCTTCTTGGACCGGATCGTGCTGAGCTTCGAGCCGACCCATGGCGAGGCGGTGCTGGCCTATGAGAAGGCAATGCGCGAGCGCAACCGGCTGCTGAAGGACATGGTGCGCGACGCCCATTGGTACGCCGCCTTGGAGGCCCGGATGGGCGAAGAGGGCGCGCGGATTCACCGGAACCGGGAAGAGGCGCTCACGCGGCTGGCCGAGGCGCAGGGGGAGGCGGATGGGGCCTTTCCGGCGGCTGAACTGGTGCTGACCCACCCTGAGCCGGCCTGCGATGCGCCGGGGGAGGCGGAGGCGCTGGTGGCTGCTTTGGCCGAGGGCCGGGCGCGTGACCTTGCCGCGACTCGTACGCTGACCGGGCCGCACCGTGCCGACCTTGATGCGACCTATATCGCCAAGGGCACGCCCGCGCGGCTGTGTTCGACAGGGGAGCAGAAGGCGCTGCTGCTGTCGCTGATCCTCGCCAATGCGCGGGCGCTGGCGGAGGACTTCGGCGCGCCGCCGCTGCTGCTGCTCGACGAAGTCGCGGCCCATCTGGATGCCGGGCGGCGGGCAGCACTTTATGCCGAGATCGAGCGGCTCGGCGCGCAGGCCTTCATGACCGGCACCGGGGCGGAGCTGTTCGAGGAGCTGGGCGGCAAGGCGCAGCATTTCGAGGTGACGGAAGACGGCGGGATTTCGACCGTCAGCGAGGTGACGGTGTGAGGCAGGTGTTGCTGCTGAGGGGCATCAACGTGGGCGGCCACGGCAAGCTGCCGATGGCGGAGCTGCGGGCGCTGCTGGAGGGTCTAGGGGCCACGGGGGTACAAAGCTATATCCAGTCGGGCAACGTGGTGCTGAGCGATGCGCCTGATGTGGAGGAGATCGAAGCGGCGATCGAGGCAGGGTTCGGCTTTCGGCCCGCGTGCCTTTTGATCGGGGCAGATGACTGGCGGGCGGCGATGGAGGCGGACCCGTTCAAGGAGGCGCGGGAGACGCCGAAGCTGCTGCATTACTTCTTCTGCGCGCGCCAACCTGCGGCTGACATGCTGGCGGTTGAGAAGGCGTTGGAGAATGGAGAACGGGCCGAGCTGCTGGGCAGGGTGCTCTACTTTCATGCACCGAACGGCATGGGCAAATCGAAGTTTCCGGCCAAGGTAGAGCGGCTCTTGGGCACACCCGCCACGGCGCGCAACTTTGCGACCGTCGCCAAGCTCGCGGAGATGCTGGACGCGCCATGACGATCACTCCTGCCGAGCTGGGGCTCTATGCCTTTGCGCTCCTGATCCTGTTTCTGACCCCTGGCCCGGTGTGGATGGCGCTCACCGCGCGGGCGCTTTCGGGGGGCTTTCATGCGGCATGGCCGCTGGCGATGGGCGTGGTCATCGGCGATGTGCTGTGGCCCTTCCTTGCGATCTACGGGATCACGTGGGTGACGACCGTCTTTGCCGGTTTCATGACCGTGCTGAAGTTCGTCGCCGCCGCGATCTTCCTCGTGATGGGGGCGCTGATCTTACGGAATGCGAGCAAGTCGATTGCCACCGACAGCCGCCTGACCCGCCCCGGCATGTGGGCAGGGTTCGCGGCGGGCGTGGCGGTGATTCTGGCCAACCCAAAGGCGATCCTGTTCTACATGGGTGTGCTGCCGGGGTTCTTTGACCTCACGCAGGTGACATGGGGCGACATTGCGACCATCACGGCGATCTCTGCGGTGGTGCCGCTGGTGGGCAACCTCTTTTTCGCGCTGATGATCGACCGGGCGCGGCGGCTGCTCGCGTCGCCGAAGGCGCTGCGTCGGACGAACATCGTGGCGGGGAGCCTGCTGATCGTGGTGGGACTGATCATTCCGTTCACCTGACGGAAAACGTCACTGGCGTTCAGGGGCTTGCCCGGTATCCTGCCGGAAATGCGCCTGCTCGTTCTTGTCATCCTCTGCATCACGGCCCTGCCTGCCCTCGCTGAGAAGCGGGTGGCGCTGGTGATCGGGAATGACCGGTACGAGGCGATGCGGCCGCTGCGAAATGCGGCGAATGATGCCGACACGGTGGGCGCCGCGCTGGAGGCGCTGGGCTTCGAGGTGGCCTATGAGCGCGACCGCGACAAGCGGCGGATGGAGCGGGCGCTGGAAGACCTCGAGTATGACGGCGAGGGCGCCGATGTGGCGGTGGTCTATTTCGCCGGTCACGGCTTTGAGGTGGGGGGCGACAACCGGTTGCTGCCGGTGGATGGCGACGGCGAGAGCCTCGAGAGCCTGATGGAAACCTCGCTGAGCCTTGGCGAAATCCGCGCCCGGGTGGCAAAAATCGCTCCGGTGGTGGTGGTGCTGGTGGATGCCTGCCGGGTGGACCCGTTCGAGGGCGCCACGGATGGCCGGGCGGCGATTGCACTGAAGGCGGGCGAGGCGCCGGGCTTTGCCGCCGTACCGAGGGCGGAGGGCACGCTGATTGGCTTTTCGACCGCGCCGGGGGCGGTGGCGCTGGACGGGGAGGGCAGCAACTCGCCCTTCGCTGCCGCGCTGGCGAGGCATCTGGAGACGCCGGGGCTGGAGGTGCGCTCGGTGCTGACGCTGGTGCAGCAGGAGGTGTATGACCGGACGCGGGGTGCGCAGCTTCCCTACGTGGAGAGCGCCTTGCCGAGGCTGTTCTTTGCCGCCGGGCAGAGTGATGCCTTGCCCGAGCGGGAGCGGCTGCTCTTGGCGATGGCCGACCTCACGCCGGACTTGCGAGCCGAGGTGGAGCGGGTTGCAACGGATGCGCAGGTTCCGCTCGCGCCGATCTACGGGGCGCTGCTGGCGGCGGAACTGACCGAGGCCTCGCCCACCGAGCGGGCCGAGAAGCTGGCGGAGGCGGCGCGGGCCTTCAACGACACGCAGGCGCAACTGCGTGCCCTTTCGGCCTCTGATGGCGAGGTGGCGGAGCTGCGGGATGTGGCGGAGAGCCAGCTTTCGCTCGGGGATTTCACTGGCGCACTGGACACACTCGACGAGGCGATTGCGCGCGACCGGGCCTCGGGCGATGCTCTGGCCGAAAATCTCGTGGCGCGGCGGCTCTCGGAGGCGGACACGCTAGTGCTGAAGGCGGGGTTTGCCCGCACCCGGCTGGATTATGCGCAGGCCATCGAGGCGCTGGCGCGGGCCTCGGCGCTGCACGTCGAACTGGCCGGGCTGGTCACGGACGAGGCCCACCGCCGCGCACGCGTGGAGGTGGCCCGCGAGCTGGGCGAGCTGCGCCGGATCACCGGGGACGGTCCGGGCGCGCGGGCAGCCTTTGACGAGATGCTGACAGCGGCCAAGGTGCTGTTGGTGATTGCCCCCTCCGAAGAGGCGGCGCTGCTGGTGTTTCAAGCGCATATGGAGATCGGCTATGCGCAAATGGCGGCGGCGGATTTTGGTGGCGCGATCGACAGTTTCGCCACCGCGATCGACGCGCTGCGGGCCACCGACCAGACGGGCAAGCTGCATGAGATGAACATGTGGGCCGCCGAGGTTGCGGTGGGCGATACGGCGATGGCGCTGGGCAGCTACCGCTCGGCCCTGCGCAGCTACACCACGGCCAACGAGCGGATCACGAAGGCGCTGCCGGAGATGCCGGAGGACGCCGAGGAACGGCTGAAGCTGGCCACCAGCTACGAGCGGCTGGGCGATGCCCAGATGGCGCTGGGCCTCTCCGAGGAGGCATTTGACACCTATTGGAAGGGCTTCGACAGCGTTGGCAATTGGGGCACTGTCACCAAGGGCGATCCGGCATTGCGCAGCCGGATGATGCTTCGGATCGGGCAGATCGGCACGAAGGCGGGCCGCGCGGCGCTGGTGAACAAGGAGTTCGCCACCGCGCTGGCCTATCTGGAGCGGATGGTCGAGTTCCTCCGCACGGCCTACGAGGAAGATCCGCAGCAGGTGGAAATGCAGCAGCGCTATGCCGCCGCGCTGGCGAGCCTTGGCGACGCGCAGATGCGCCATTCAGACCATGCGGCGGCTTCGAAGAGCCTGACGCAGGCGATTGCCCTGCTGGAGCCGCTCATCGCGCTCGACCCGGGCAATGCGAACTACCGTTACGAGCTGGCGCTGGCTTGGTCGCTCTATGGCGAGCAGCAGGTGGTGGACCAGCAGTGGGACAGCGCGCTGGAATACCTCGCCGCCGCCATAGGGGCCATGGATGACCTGTTCGAGATCAACAGCTCCAATGCGATCTGGCTGTGGGAATATGCCGACGTGCACCAGCGTCGGGGGCGGCTGGCCGAACAGCGCGAGCGGTTTGCCGTGGCGATGGAAGATTACGCGGTGGCGGCGCGCTACTCGGGCATCATGTCGGAGTTTCAGGCCGACAGTCCGCAGGGGCGCACGCGGCATGCGCAGAACCTCTTCTACCTCGGCAACATGCAGATCACCCTTGGCCAGTGGCAGCAGGCGGCGGCCACCCAGAGCGAGCTGGTGGCGCTGCTGGAGCGGATCGCGGTGGAGGAGCCGGGCAACATCATGCGGGTGGGCGAGCTGGCGATGGCGCAGCTGCGGCTGGGCGATGCACAGGGCTGGCTGGGGCAGGATGGTGCCGCCGCAGAGGGGTTTGCCGCCGCGCTGGAGGGCTTCGATGCCGTGCTGGCCGAGCGCTACGACTACAACGCGTGGTACTGGGCGGCGAAGACCGAGGAGGTCTGGGCGGAGATGGAGCGGCGCTATGGCCGGGGAGAGGCGGCGCTGGCCCACCACCGCGAGGCGCTGCGGCGGCGGGAAGGGCTGCTGGAGAAGCGCGACAACCGCTGGCACATCGGCCACCTCGTGGGCCTCAGCCACGAGCAGATCGGCACGGTACTGGCCGAGCTGGGCCGCAAGGAGGAGGCCATCGCCGCGCACCGGCGGGCGATGGAGATCCGCAAGGCCCTGCTGTTGGAGATTCCGCAGGACATGGGGATCACCCGCACGCTCTTTGTCAGCCACTTCCTGCTGGCCGAACTGGGCGATGCTCCGGTGCAGAATTACCGCGCCGCGGTGGAGGTTCTGGACCGTATGGAGGCGCGCGGCGCGCTAAGCGAGGAAGACGCTGGATGGCGGGATGAAATCCGCACCCGGATCGCAGCGCTGGAGGCCGAAAAAACCCCCGAAAAACAGCCCTGAAAACGCCTGCCTTCGCGTGACATCCCCGGCCTGAACGCTTATAAATCCGGCACAACAACAACGGACAGGCGGCATGGCCGAAAACGCACAGGCACCCGAAGAATACGGCGCAGATTCCATCAAGGTTCTCAAAGGCTTGGAGGCGGTCCGCAAACGCCCCGGCATGTATATCGGCGATACCGACGATGGCTCGGGCCTGCATCACATGGTCTATGAGGTCGTCGACAACGGGATCGACGAGGCGCTGGCCGGGCACGCCGACCGGGTGACGGTGACTTTGCACGCCGATAATTCGGTTTCTGTTAGCGACAACGGGCGCGGGATTCCGGTGGATATGCACCCTGAAGAGGGCGTAAGCGCCGCCGAGGTCATCATGACCCAGCTGCACGCGGGCGGTAAGTTTGACAGCAACTCCTACAAGGTGTCGGGCGGCTTGCACGGCGTGGGCGTTTCGGTGGTGAACGCGCTCTCCGACTGGCTGGAGCTGCGCATCTGGCGGAACGGCAAGGAGCACACCGCGCGGTTTGAGCGGGGCGAGACCGCCGAGCACCTGAAGGTGGTGGGCGAAGCCGAGGGCAAGAAGGGCACCGAGGTGCGGTTTCTGGCCTCGACAGACACGTTCTCGAACCTCGATTACAGCTTCAAGACGCTGGAAACCCGACTGCGGGAACTGGCCTTCCTCAACTCCGGTGTCCGCATCGTGCTGCGCGACGAGCGCCCGGCTGAGCCGCTGGAAACCGAGCTGTTCTACGAAGGTGGCGTGCGCGAGTTCGTGAAGTATCTCGACCGGCACAAGACCGCGATGATCGAGAGCCCGATCTTTATGGAAGGGGAGAAGGACGGTATCGGCGTGGAAGTGGCGATGTGGTGGAACGACAGCTACCACGAGACGGTGCTGCCCTTCACCAACAACATCCCGCAGCGCGATGGCGGCACGCATATGGCGGGCTTCCGGGGCGCGCTGACCCGCACGATCAACCTTTATGCGCAGTCTTCCGGGATCGCGAAGAAGGAGAAGGTTAGCTTTTCGGGCGATGATGCGCGCGAGGGGCTGACCTGCGTGCTGAGCGTCAAGGTGCCGGACCCGAAGTTCTCCAGCCAGACCAAGGACAAGCTGGTCTCCTCCGAGGTGCGGCCTGCCGTGGAGAGCCTCGTGAACGAGAAGCTCGCGGAGTGGTTCGAGGAGCACCCGACCGAGGCGCGGCAGATCGTGGGCAAGATCATCGAGGCTGCGCTGGCCCGTGAGGCCGCCCGCAAGGCGCGTGAGTTGACCCGCCGCAAGACGGCGATGGATGTGGCGAGCCTGCCGGGCAAACTGGCGGATTGCCAAGAGAAGGATCCGAGCAAGTCGGAACTCTTCATCGTCGAGGGTGACTCTGCTGGTGGCTCGGCCAAGCAGGGCCGGGCGCGGGGCAATCAGGCGGTGCTGCCGCTGCGGGGCAAGATCCTCAACGTGGAGCGGGCGCGGTTTGACCGGATGCTCTCGTCGGAGACGGTAGGCACGCTGATCACCGCGCTCGGCACCGGGATCGGGCGCGACGAGTTCAACATCGAGAAGCTGCGCTACCACAAGATCATCATCATGACCGATGCCGATGTGGACGGTGCGCACATCCGGACGCTGCTGCTGACCTTCTTCTACCGACAGATGCCGGAGATCATCGAGGGCGGCTATCTCTACATCGCGCAGCCGCCGCTCTACAAGGTTTCGCGTGGGAGATCAGAGGTTTACCTCAAGGACGTGCCGGCGCTGGAAGATTACCTGATCGCACAGGGCGTGGAGGGCGCGGTGCTGCGGCTGCCCTCTGGCGAGGAGATCGCCGGGCAGGATCTGGCCCGCGTGGCCGAGGCGGCGCGGAGCTTCCGCCGCATCCTGCAGGCCTTCCCGACCCATTACCCGACCCGCATTCTGGAGCAGGCGGCTCTGGCCGGGGCCTTCGAGCCCGGCGCGGCGGACAGCGACCTTCAGGCCGTGGCCGATGCCATTGCCGCCCGGCTTGACCAGGTGGCGGTGGAATACGAGCGCGGCTGGCAGGGGCGGATCACGCAGGATCATGGTATCCGGCTGGCCCGCATCCTGCGCGGGGTCGAAGAGATCCGCACGCTCGACGGCGCCGTGCTGCGCTCGGGCGAGGCCCGGCGGCTGGCGCAGGTGGCCCGCGAGAGCGGCGACACCTACAAGCAGACCGGCATGCTCTCGCGCCGCGATCGTGAGACCGCCATCCACGGCCCGCTCGACCTGCTGGAGGCGATCCTTGACGAGGGCGAGCGCGGGCTGACGCTGCAGCGCTACAAGGGTCTGGGCGAGATGAACCCCGATCAGCTGTGGGAGACGACGCTGGACCCGGAGGCGCGCACGCTGTTGCAGGTGAAGGTGGAGGATCTGGCGGAGGCCGACGACCTTTTCACCAAGCTGATGGGCGACGTGGTGGAACCCCGCCGCGAGTTCATCCAGCAGAACGCGCTGAGCGTGGAGAACCTCGACTTCTGAGGATGTTATGACGGTTGACGGCATGGCCGGAGTCCATTTGGATTTCGGCCATGTTGCGTTGGGGCATTCTTGGGTTTGTCGTCGCGGGCTTGGGTGCCTGCACCGAGGCGAACCATTTGGGCAATCCGCTGTTGCTGCCCGTTCGGGGCGTGGCCGCCGGGCTTGAGAACGCCGCTTATGGCAAGCGGCGGGCGGCGGTGAAGGCTTGGATCACGGAGCATGAGGCGGCGATGCGGGCCGAGCGGTTTGACGGGCCGGTGACGGGGGCTTTGTTGGCGGAACTGCCGGAAGGCGCGCGGGCGCAGGTGCGGGCCGATCTGCAGGAGGCCGCGCGTTACTCGGATTTTGCAGAGCGGGCGACGCTCGCCTTTATGGTGCACCGGGGCTGAGCGCCCATGTAACGGCGTCGAGCCCGGCGAGGCGGCAAAGGCGGGTGAGTTCGGCATTGAGCTTCTCGTCGCGGGCCTTCGAGGGGCGAATGCCCGGCTCGGACCAGCGGTTAATTACCGTCAGGGTGCCGGATTTGCGGTCGGCCTTTGCCTCAATCCGCCCGAAGAAACGGTCACCTTCGAGCAGGGGGAAGACGTAGTAGCCCCATTGGCGCTTTTCGGCGGGGACGAACATTTCGACGGTGTAGTCGAAGCCGAAGAGGCGCTTGAGGCGGATGCGGTCGCGGATGGCCGGATCGAAGGGGTTGAGGATGCGCAGGCGGGATGTCGGGGCTTGCAGGGCGGCGATACGCGCCTCGATGTCGGGGCACGCCAGAGCTTTGAGTGTGCTGCCGTCGGCGGTTTGGACTTCCACGGGGATCAGTTCTGCGGCCTGATCGGCCCATTGGGCGGTTTCGGCCACGGTGGTGGCGTCCCAGAACTTGCGGATCTCGCCTGGGGTGCCGAAGCCGAGGCGGTGCAGGGCGGCGTGGCTGAGCCAGTCGATTTGCGCCTCATCGGGGAGGTGCTGCTCGCGCAGGTGGGCAGGGAAGATGCGCTCGGCGAGGTCGTAGTGCTTGGTAAAGCCGTCTCGGTGGCAGGTGGCGAGCTCGCCGGAAAACCACAGAAAATCAAGGGCCTTCTTGTGCGGCGGGCGGTGCCACATCTCCTTGGGGCCTTCGTGGACGTGCTCGAAATCGCGGGTGCAGAGCGGGCCCTCGTCGGCCACGCGGGCCTTCACCGAGGCGAGCAGGTCGGGGTCGAGCTTGCCCCACCATGCGGAGCGCGAGATCTTCTCGCGCATGCGGCGGAACTGGCGTTGCCACATGGGAAGGAACTCCATCGGCAGGACGGAGGCATCATGGGTGAAGTGCTCGAAGACGGCGCGGTGCTTGCCCAAGAGCTTGTCCATCACCGGCTCGCGGTAGTTGGCGTTGCGCGACCACATGATGTGGTGGTGGGCGCGGGAGACGACTTGGATGGAGTCGAGCTGGACGAAGCCGAGATCGTGGATGATCTGCGGCGCGTCGAGCTTGCCGGTTGGCGGGGTAGCGAGGCCATGGGTGGTGAGCCAGAGGGCGCGGGCCTGGGCGTTGGTGATGGTGAGCGCGGTCATGGCGGCAGGATTGGGCCGGGGGCGCGGGAGTTGCAATCCGGTTGCTGACATTTGGCGGCGGTTGGGGTTTGCTTTGCCCAGCGACGGCGGGAGGACAGCATGGGCAGCGAGGATCGGCGGGCCGGGGTGTTTTATGACAAGCTCGGAGATTGGAAGGCGGAGATGGAGGCGGTGCGTGCTGTGCTGCTGGCCGGACCGCTGGAGGAGACCTTCAAATGGCGGCAGCCCTGCTACGTGTGGAACGGGACCAATGTGTGCATGCCGGGCGGCTATGGCGGGCGGTGCAGGCTCTCATTCTTTCGCGGGGTACTGCTGGACGATCCCGAGGGGCTGTTGGTGCCGCCGGGGCCGAACAGCCGGGCGGCGCGAGTAATGGAGTTTCACTCGGTGGAGGAGGTCGAGGCAGCGCGAGGGGCGATCGAGGGGTTCGTCGCGCAGGCCGTGAAGCTCGTGGAGGAGGGGCGGACGGTGGATTTGCCGGCGGATGACTTTGAGCTGGTGGAGGAACTGGAGGAAGCCTTAGCGGGCGATGATGCGTTGCGGGAGGCCTGGGAGGCGCTGACGCCGGGGCGTCGGCGCGGGTGGGCGCTGCACTTTGGCGGGGCGAAGAAGGCAGAGACGCGGGTTGGCCGGATCGAGAAGGCGCGGGATGCAATTTTGGACGGCAAGGGCATGCACGACCGGTAGGGAGCCGAGGCAAGTGCCGACCTAGGCCAGTGTCTCCAAGCCCGCGCGCAGCCTGTCGTTCAGCGGCTTGGGGCGGCGGGTTTCAGCATCGACATAGACGTGGGTGAAGAAGCCCTCGGCGGCGGCTTCGTCACTCTCACCGGCGAAAAGCGCGATCTCCCAGCGGACGGAACTGGTGCCGATCTTCGCGACGCGGATGCCGGAGGTGACCGGCGCGGGGAAGCGGATTTCAGACAGGAAACGGCAGCCGCTTTCGACCATCACGCCGATCTGGTCGCCATTCAGGATGTCCAGGAGGCCCTCGTTGACGAGCCATGCGTTCACGGCGGTGTCGAACAGCTCGTAATAGGCCACGTTGTTGAGGTGGCCGTAGGGGTCCATGTCTTTCCAGCGAGTGTCATGGGTGGTGAGCGCGCGATACTGGGCGCGGGTGGCGGGCGGCGTTTTCATGCCGCCGATCAGAGCCCGAGCCAGTGGCGGATGGCAAGGGCGACGAGGCCCAATGCCAGAACCGACCCGGCATAGAGACCGATGAACCAGAGCGCCCGGCGCATCAGTGGTAGCCCGAGTCCGCGTCGATCTTGCCGCGGAAGACCCAGTAGGCGAAGGCGGTATAGGCGAGGATGATCGGGATCAGGATGCCTGCGCCGATCAACATGAAGAGCTGGGATTTTTCGGGTGCGGCGGCCTCCCAGATCGTGACCTCGGTGGGCACGATGTAGGGGAACATCGACACGCCGAGGCCGCCGAAGCAGAGGATGAAGAGGGCGAGCGCCAGCAGGAACGGCGAGAGCTCGGCAGACGCCATGCGCAGGCGGGTGAGCAGGCCGAAGAAGGCAGCGGCGGTGAGGGCGGCGACGACCACGGCGAGGCCCCAGCCCCAACCGGTGAACCAACGGCTATAGTAGCCCTCCTGCAGGAACGGGGTCCAGAGCGAGACTACGGCGATGAAGCCGACAGTGAGCGGGGCGAATAGCATGGCCCAGCGGCGCATCCGGTTTTGCAGGTCGCCGGTGGTCTTGAGCACCAGCCAGCAGGCGCCGAGCAGCATGTAGCCAGCCATCACGCCAAGCCCGACGGCGAGGGTGAAGGGGGTGAGCCAATCCCACCAGCCGCCCGCGTATTGGCGGGCGGCCTCGTCGATCTCGATGCCTTGGAGGAGGGCGCCGAGGATGATGCCTTGAGACAGGGCGGCGAGGGCGGAGCCGGAGATGAAGGCGACATCCCAGAGCGGCTTCCAGCGTTCGGTACGCCAGCGGAACTCGAAGGCGACGCCGCGGAAGATGAGCGCAAGCAGCATGGCGATGACGGGGGCATAGACCGCCGGGAGGATCAGCGCGTAGGCCAGCGGGAAGGCGGCGAAGAGGCCACCGCCGCCGAGGACGAGCCATGTTTCGTTGCCGTCCCAGACGGGGGCGACGGAGTTCATCATCACGTCACGGTCTTTGCGGCGTGGCTCAAGCGCGAAGAGCATGCCGAGGCCGAGGTCGAACCCGTCAAGCACGACGTAGACCAGCACCGCGAAGGCGATGACGAAGGCCCAGATCACGGTGAGGTCGAAGGAGATGCCTTCAGCGAGGGGCATTGGTCATTCCTCCTTGGGGGCGTCGGGCACCGGCGAGCGGCCAGCGGCGCGGGTTGGGCCTGTGGTCACGTCTTTCAGGCGTGGTTCTGAGGGGCTGGGCTCGTGGCCCATGAGGCGCAGGATATACCATGTGCCGGCGCCGAAGACGGCGAAATAGACCACGATGAAGGCCATGAGCGAGGCGCCGACGGCGGGGGCATCCAGCGGCGCGGCGCTGTCGGCGGTGCGCAGCAGGCCGTAGACGGTGAAGGGCTGGCGGCCGACCTCTGTGGTGACCCAACCGGCCAGCACGGCGACAAGGCCGGAGGGGCCCATGAGCATGGCGGCGCGGTGGAGCATGGGCCAGTCGTAGAGCCGGCCCCGTGCGCGGGCGAGCAGCGACCAGAGGCCGAGGCCGAGCATGGCGAAGCCGATCATCACCATGATGCGGAAGGCCCAGAAGACGATGAACACCGGTGGCTGGTCCTCGTCCGGCACGGTATCCAGCCCGTCGAGCGGGGCGTTCAGCTCATGCTTGAGGATCAGCGACGACAGCTTGGGGATGCCCACCGCGTAATCGAGCGTTTGCGTTTCGTCATTGGGCCAGCCGAAGAGGTAGAGCGGTGCGCCCTCGGGGTGGCTCTCGTAGTGGCCCTCCATCGCCATGACCTTGACCGGCTGGTGCTCCAGCGTGTTCAAGCCGTGGGCATCACCGAGGAAGATCTGGATCGGCGCGACGATGGCGGCCATCCACATCGCCATGGAGAACATGGTGCGGCTTTCGCCGGTGGCGATCTCGCCCCGGCGGCGGTGGCGCAGCAGGTGCCAGGCGCCCACGCCGCCGACGATGAAGGCGGTGGTGAGGTAGGCCGCGGTGACGGTGTGCGCGAGCCGGTAGGGGAAGGAGGGGTTAAAGATGATCTGCCAGAAATCCTCGGGCAGAAACTGGCCTGTCT
The DNA here is from genome assembly GCF_052828525.1 of Vannielia sp. SX4. Next base: position 3,976,848 of record NZ_CM128247.1, on the reverse strand, counting down.
CCGGGTCGATGCTGAAGCCTGCGGGCGTGTGCATCCACGAGTTCACCGAGAGAATCCAGAAGGCTGAGATGAAGGTGCCGACCGCGACCATGGCGGTGGCGGCCATATGGAGGCCCGGCCCGACGCGGTCGCGCCCGAAGAGCATGATCCCGAGGAAACCCGCTTCGAGGAAGAAGGCGGAGAGCACCTCGTAGGCCATCGGCGCGCCGATCACCGGGCCGGCCTTGTCGGAGAACACCGACCAATTGGTACCAAACTGGTAGGACATAACGATGCCCGAGACCACGCCCATGGCGAAGGCGAGGGCGAAGATCTTCACCCAGTAGCGGAAGAGGTTGAGGAAGCGTTCCTGCTTGGTCCAGAGCCAGAGTGCGTTGAGCACGGCGAGGTAGGAGGCCAGCCCGATGGTGAAGGCCGGGAACAGGAAGTGGAACGAGACCGTGAAGGCGAATTGCAGGCGGGCGAGGAAGACGGCGTCGAAGGTTTCGAACATCTCTGATCGTCATGTCTGTTTCGGTTCGCGTTGGAGGTAGGTTAACGGCACGGGCTGTCGATGCGGAGTGCCGGTTTGCCGCAGGGGCGAAAATCGGCGCCCGATTTCCGGCTGCGCCGCTTTGGGAGGCGGTCTAGGCTGGGGTCATGCTGTTCAGGTTGCCAGATGATGACACGCTCTATGCCGCGCTGATGGCGCGGGATGCGAGCTATGAGGGGCGGGCGCTGGTGTGCGTGCGCTCGACCGGGATTTTCTGCCGGCTCACCTGCCCGGCGCGCAAGCCGTTGCGGGAGAACTGCGAGTTCAGGGAGACGGCGCAGGCCTGCATCGAGGCGGGCTACCGGGCGTGCAAACGGTGCAGGCCGCTGGAGGCGCTGACCGATGACCTGACGGTGACGGCGTTGGTGGAGGCGCTGGCCGCTGATCCGGCCCGGCGCTGGACCGAGGCCGATGTGGCGTCGGAGGGTTATGACCCCTCTACGGTGCGACGGGCCTTCAAGCGAGCCTTCGGCACGACCTTTCTGGAGATGGCACGGCAGCGGCGCTTGCTGGCCGGGCTTCAGGTGCTGGGCGAGGGCGGCAAGGTGATCGAGGCGCAGCATGATGCGGGGTTCGAGAGTGCCTCGGCCTTTCGGGCGGCCTTTGCGAAGATGCTGGGCGTGGCGCCCGGCAGCTTTGACCGCAAGCCGCTGCTGATGGCCGACTGGATCGACACGCCACTGGGGCCGATGGTGGCGGTGAGCGATGCGCGGGCGCTGCACCTTTTGGAGTTCGTAGGGCGAAAGGCCCTGCCGCGCGAGCTGCAGCGGCTCCATACCGGGGCGAAGGGCGCGCTGGGCTTTGGCCGCCCCGCGCCGACAAGCCAGGTGGCGGCGGAGCTGGGGCGGTTCTTTCGGGCCGAAAGCGCAGAGTTCGGGGTGCCGCTTGCGCTGCATGGCTCGGAGTTCACGCGGGAGGTCTGGGCCGCGCTTCGGGATATCCCGGCAGGGCAGACGCGGAGCTATGGTGAGGTGGCGCGGGCGATAGGGCGGCCCGATGCGGTGCGGGCCGTGGCGCGGGCGAACGGGGCGAACCAGATTGCGCTGGTGATCCCCTGTCACCGGGTGATCGGTGCCGATGGCAGCCTGACCGGCTACGGGGGCGGGCTATGGCGCAAGGAGCGGCTCATTGCGCTGGAGCGTGGGTTTGCGGCCCGCGCGGCCTAGTTGTTGCCCGCGTTGGGCCCGGCCAGATCGTTCTTGACCATCCAGCCCGCCAGCCGGGTCATCATCGTGCCCTGATCCTGCTGCTTGATCGCACGGGGGCTGCGCCCCTCGATCTCGTCGACGAAGGCGGTCACGTAATCTTCCTGCGCGTCGTCGAGCCAGAAGAGCAGGCGGGTGAAGGCATTGAAGTTGTCGTGGATCTCTTCGATCTCGTAGCGGGTGCCGCCGTTCTCGGGCCGGAAGCTCTGGCGGGCCATAGAGCTGACGCCGCTTTCGGGCACCACGGAATGGGTGATGATCTCGCCCTCCGCGCTTTCGATAACCCTCTGTTTGTAACCCATTTCGCGGGTGCAGGGCTCGAAGGTGGATTCATCGGGGATGTTGGCGGTGAACCAGATCGGAAAGAACCCCTCATCATCGGGCTGGCCGCAGCGGTGGTGGCCCTTGGTCTCGCCCGGCTGCAGGATCATTGCCCCCTCCAGCGCTTCGGGCGCGACCGGAACCCATGTGCTGTGGGCGGTACGCAATGTGCGGGTGGGCAGGGCCATGAGCGCGGTGGGCAGAAGCCAGACCAGAACGAAGGTGCCCGCAAGGAAGGTCATGAACAGACGGATGATCTGCCATTGCACATGCCGGTCGGCCAGCGCCGGGGCATCGGCATAAAGCGTCATCTCGCCGGTGGTGGCCAAGAGGCCGGTGAACATGAGCGCCATCGGCAGCGCCTCTGTCCAGCCAGCGGGAAAGGTGACGTGGTGCCAGACCACGAAGCCGGTCCAGAGGGCCATGACCACAAGCAGAGTGGCCGGGTCAGCGAGCGGGGCGATGCCCGGCGCGAGCGTGGCGGAAAGGCCCGCGCCGAGGAGTGGCAGGGCCGAGAAAAGCGCAATGCGGCGGCGCAGGCGCATCAGCCGGTAGGGCGCGTGATAGGACCAGAAGCTTTGATCGGACATCTCGGACATCGCGGGGCCTTTCGTTTCGGGGCTTCAAGATGGCGCACCGCGGCGGCGGCAATATGGCGGCGGCTTGGCAATTTTGTCCCGCTGGGTGCCGGCAACCTCATCGGCTTGGCATTGCCGGGCGGATGGCGGATAGTCGCGCCGAAGCATCAGGGAGGACGCAAATGGACATGCCGAAGAACACCTTCAAGGCCGCGATTGCGAAGGGCGAATTGCAGGTGGGCGTGTGGAACACGATCCCCGATCCGAGCGTGGTGGAACTGCTTGCGGGCGCGGGGTTCGATTGGGTCCTGATCGACAGCGAGCACACGCCGGTGACGATTCCGGGGATGATGCCGCTGATGCAGGCCGCCGCCCCCTACCCGGTGAGCGCCATCGCGCGGCCCGGCTGGAACGACATGATCGAGATTAAGCGCCTGCTCGATCAGGGCGCGCAGACCCTGCTGATCCCCTATGTGCAGAGCGTGGAGGAGGCGGAGCTGGCGGTGCGCCATGTGCGCTACCCGCCCAAGGGCGTGCGCGGCGTGGGCGGTACCACGCGGGCCAGCCGCTATGGCGCGGTAAAGGATTACATCCAGAACGCCGAGAAGGAGATCTGCCTGCTTGTGCAGATCGAGACCGTGGAGGCGATGGCGCAGGCCGAAGAGATCGCGGCCGTGGACGGGGTGGATGGCATTTTCATCGGTCCGGCCGACTTTGCGGCCTCGATGGGCTACGCAGGGCAGCCGACGCACCCGGAGGTGAAGGCGGCCATTCTCGACGGCATCCGGCGGATCAAGGCGGCGGGCAAGGCGCCCGGCATCCTGACGCTTGACCCGACCTTTCAGGACGAGGCGCGGGAGGCGGGGGCGGTGTTCGTCGCCGTCACGCTCGACTCCTCGGTGCTGCGGGCTGGCGTGATCGCGGCGCGGGAGCGGTTTGCGGGCTGAACTCTGGCGGTGAACTCGAACGGGCGGCTCATCCGCCCTTCGAGGCGTCTTCGCCCGTTGTTAGCCGATGGTGTCAGGCCCGAGTTTGAGGACCACCGGCACCACCAGTTCTTCCTCGTCGGTCAGGTGACGGTCGAGGAGGTTGCCCAGGCTTTCCAGAGATTTGGCGAAAGGAGCCACGCTGTCCTTGGCGTTGGCACCTTCGGAAAGCTGGCCGAGGGACAGGTTGGCGGCATCGGCAAAGCCCGAAAGGGCCGGGTCGAGCTGTACGTGGTCGGCCTCCATCAGCTGGAAGCCGCGGGCGATCTCGGGGGCGGCCTTTTCCAGCAGCGGGAAGTAATGCGCATCCTCGATCTGGTGGTGGCCGTGAAGTTGTTGCAGCAGCATGCCGCCGAAGCGGGGTAGGGCGGTGCCGAAGCGCGCCGGGTCGCCGCCATCCAGCAGGGTTTGGGTCTCTGTGTTCAGCGCCTCAAGCAGGCGGCGGAACATCAGGTGGCGGTCGAGCCAGAACTCCACCAGCCCGGCGAAATGCCGGTGCGCCTCCCATGTCTCGCGCGGATAGTCGGCGAGGAGGACGCGGAGGGCGTCGGGCAGGTGGTCGCGGGTGCCGAGGGTGAGGTCGTTCATTCGGCGGAGCTAGCCCGGGCGCGGGCGAGTGCAAGCTGGTGCTGACGCTCGCGGAAGCGGGCGCGGTCGGCCTCGGAGTATTCGCCCACGCAGGCCGGGCATTGGACGCCCTCTTCATACGCCGGTGCCGTGCGGTCAGCTGCAGAAACGGGCCGCCCGCAGGCGTGGCAGAGTTGGTAGTCGCCCGGCTTCAGCCCGTGGCCGACCGAGACGCGCTGGTCAAAGACGTAGCATTCGCCCTGCCATGTGCTCTCGGCCTCCGGCACCTCCTCAAGATACTTCAGGATGCCGCCCTGGAGGTGAAATACCTCTTCGACACCCTGCGATTTCAGGTAGTTGGTGGACTTTTCGCAGCGGATGCCACCGGTGCAGAACATGGCCACGCGCTTGCCCGTGAAACGATCCTTGTTGGCCTCCCACCACGCGGGGAACTCGCCGAAGCTTGCGGTTTCGGGGTTCACCGCGCCTTCGAAGGTGCCGATGGCGACTTCGTAATCGTTCCGCGTGTCGATCACCGCCACATCGGGGGCCTCGATGAGCGCGTTCCACTCGGCGGGGGCGACATAGGTGCCGACCGAGGCGGTCGGGTCCACGCCCTCGACGCCCAAGGTGACGATCTCGCGTTTCAGGCGCACCTTCATCCGGCGGAAGGGCCGCTCGGAGGCCGTGCTCTCCTTCCACTCGAGATCGGCGCAGCCGGGTAGGGCCTTGATGTGGGCGATAAGCCGGTCGATGCCCGCGCGGGAGCCGGCCACGGTGCCGTTGATACCCTCGGGCGCCAGCAAGAGTGAGCCGCAGAGGTCTTCGGCGTCGCAGAGCGCCTTGAGCGGCCCGCGCAGCGCGGCGGGGTCGGGGAAGGGGGCGAACTTGTAAAGGGCGGCGACGGTGAACATGCGGCGGGGCATAGCGCCCGCCGCCGCCCCGTGCAACGCTCAGAACTTCGAAGCGAAGCCCGCGAAGCTCTCGGCCCAGCCGCGCAGGAAGCTGCGGGTCTCTTCGCGCGTGATCTCGCCGGCCTCGGAGAAGAACGCGCCATCGGTGCGCATGTAGACCTCGGGGTGGCCCATCACATGCATGCCCACGGCCACGCAGCGGGTGCGCATGTGCTGGGCCGCCACTGCGCCGCTGATCGCGCCGGGGGAGGCGGAAATCACGGCGCAGGGCTTGCCGGGCCAGGTGGCCTTGCCCCAGGGCCGCGAACCCCAGTCGAGCGCGTTGGCGACAAAGCCGGGCACATCGCGGTTGTATTCGGGCACGACGAAGAGGAAGGCATCGACACTGTCGATCGCGTCCTTGAAGGCGGTGACCTCGGCGGGAGGCTCGGCCCAGAGATCGTCGTTATAGTGGGGCAGGCTGCCGATCTCGATGGGCACGAACTCCATCAGGTCGGAGGCCATTCCGGCCACGGCCTCGGCCAGTTTGCGGTTGAGCGAGCCTGTCCGGAGGCTGCCGACGATCACGCCGATTTTCTTCATGGGTCTTTCCTTCTGCATTATCCTCCCGCCCGCGCACTTGGCCCGTCGAGTTGCGAGGTCAACCCGGTGATTGACCCTCCGCGCCCCGCTGCTACCTTTCGATCCAACCCGAAGGAGACCGCCCATGCCCGACAGCGCCCTCATCGTGATCGACATGCAGAACGATTTTTGCCCCGGAGGCGCGCTGGCCGTGGAGGGCGGCGACCAGATCGTGCAGGGCATCAACGATCTGATGGGCGAGTTTCCGGCCGTGGTGCTGACGCAGGACTGGCACCCGGAAGGGCATTCGAGCTTTGCCACCAGCCACCCCGGCAAGGAGCCGTTCAGCATGATCGACATGCCCTATGGCCCGCAGGTTCTGTGGCCCGACCATTGCATTCAGGGCAGCGAGGGTGCGGAGTTTCACGAGGGTCTGGACACGACCCGCGCCGATCTGATCGTGCGCAAGGGGTACAACCCACGGATCGACAGCTACTCGGCCTTCTTCGAGAACGATCACACCACCCCGACCGGGCTGGAGGGCTATCTGCGCACACGCGGGATCGAGAAGCTGACGATGGTGGGGCTGGCCACGGATTACTGCGTGAACTTTTCCGCCGTGGATGCCGCCAAGCTCGGTTTCACCGTGACCGTCCGCACTGATCTGTGCCGCGCGATCGACCTCGATGGCTCGCTCAAGGCGGCGATGGAGGGGATGCGGGGCGCGGGCGTGGTGGTGGACTGAGCCGCGCGTGCTAGGTAGGGCTGCACCCAGTTTGTAGAACCGCCGATGAGGCCCCATGACCGATACACCCCAGCTTGACGAGGCCAGCTTTCGTGCGCCCGATCCGGGACAACTCTTTCCGACGCAGCACAGCAGCCATCCGGCGCGGATCTTGCTGCTTTACGGGTCGCTGCGCGAAACCGCCTATTCGCGGCTGATGGTGGAAGAGGCGGCGCGGGTGCTGGAGAAGCTGGGCTGCGAGGCCCGCATCTACGACCCCTCCGGCCTGCCGTTGCCCGACGATGCGCCGGTGGATCACCCCAAGGTGGCCGAGCTGCGCGATCTGGTGATGTGGTGCGAAGGCATGGTCTGGTCGTCGCCTGAGCGGCACGGCACCATGACCGGCATCCTGAAGAACCAGGTGGATTGGATCCCGCTCTCGCCGATTGGCGGCGTGCGCCCGACGCAGGGCAAGACGCTGGCGCTGATGCAGGTGTCGGGCGGGAGCCAGAGCTTCAACTCGGTGAACCAGATGCGGATTCTGGGCCGCTGGATGCGCCTCCTGACCATCCCCAACCAAAGCTCCGTGCCGCGCGCCTGGACCGAGTTCGAGAACGGACGGATGAAAAAGTCGCCGTTCTACAACCGGATGGTCGATGTGATGGAGGAGCTGGTGCGCTTTACCCTGTTGACCCGCGACATCAAGGACCACCTCGTGGACCGTTACTCGGAACGGGTGGAGACCCGCGAGGAGCTATCGGCCCGGGTGAACCTGAAGGACGCGACCTGAGCGCCGCTGGACTTCACCCGCCCCCCTTGCTTTAACCACCCGGCACCACCCCGGAGGACCAGATGGTCGACATCGCCAGCCGCGTCTACAATCACAAGTGGAAGATCGACCCCATCGTGCGGTCGCTCATCGACACGGATTTCTACAAGCTGCTGATGTGCCAGTCGGTGTTTCGCAACCGGCCAGACACGCAGGTGACGTTCAGCCTGATCAATCGGACCAAATCGGTGCCGCTGGCCAAGCTGATCGACGAGGGGGAGCTGCGAGAGCAGCTCGACCACATTCGCTCGCTGTCGCTGACGAGGGGCGAGAGCACATGGCTGCGCGGCAACACGTTTTACGGCAAACGGCAGATGTTCCGGCCGGACTTCATGGAGTGGTTCGAGGGGCTGCGGCTGCCTGCCTACCACCTTGAGCGGGTGGGCGACCAATATGAGCTGACCTTTGAAGGCTCCTGGCCCGAGGTGATGCTCTGGGAGATCCCGGCGCTGGCCGTACTGATGGAGTTGCGGGGCCGCGCGGTGCTCAACGAGATGGCGCGCTTCGAGCTTCAGGTGCTTTATGCCCGCGCGATGACCAAGCTGTGGGAAAAGATCGAGCGGCTGCGCGAGGTTGAAGGGCTGCGGCTGGCGGATTTCGGCACCCGGCGACGGCACTCTTTTTTGTGGCAGGACTGGTGCGTGCGGGCGATGGTGGAAGGGCTGGGCGACAAGTTCACCGGCACCTCGAACTGCCTGATCGCCAAGAACCGCGACCTCGAAGCCATCGGCACAAATGCCCATGAGCTGCCGATGGTCTATGCCGCGCTGGCCGAGGACGATGCCGCGCTGGCCCGCGCGCCCTATGACGTGCTGAGCGACTGGCACGAGGAGCATGACGGCAACCTGCGGATCATCCTGCCCGACACCTATGGCACCGAGGGCTTTTTGGAGCGCGCACCGGACTGGCTGGCGGGCTGGACCGGCATCAGGATCGACTCGGGCGACCCGGCAGAGGGCGCTGAGGTGGCGATCAACTGGTGGAAATCGCGCGGCGAAGACCCGACGAAGAAGCTGGTGATCTTCTCTGATGGTCTCGACGTGGAAAAGATCGAGGAACTGGCGGCCCAGTTCCGGGGCCGGGTGCGGGTTTCCTTCGGGTGGGGCACGCTGCTGACCAATGACTTCCGCGGCCTCACGCCGGGCGATGCGCTGGCGCCGTTCAGCCTTGTGTGTAAGGCGGTGGAGGCCAACGGACGACCGACGGTGAAGCTCTCGGACAACCCGCGCAAGGCGATGGGGCCGAAAGAGGAGATCGCGCGATACAAGCGGGTCTTCGACGTTGGCACGCAGGACGCGATGGAGGTCGTGGTTTGACCGATACCTATTCGCTGGGCCTGCTGATTTCGCTGGCCGTGGGGCTTGTTGTGACGGGCGCCGTGGCCGGGGTGCTGGCCGGGCTTCTGGGCGTGGGCGGCGGCATCGTGATCGTGCCGGTGCTGTTCTGGCTGTTCGACTGGCTGGGCGTGCCCGATGCGGTGGCGATGCATGTGGCCGTTGCCACCTCGCTGGCCACGATCATCCCGACCTCGATCAGCTCGGCCCGGTCGCACCACAAGAAGGGCGCGATCGACGCGGCACTGCTGAAGAGCTGGGCGCCGCTGATCTTTCTGGGTGCGCTGGCGGGCGGGCTGCTCTCCAAGGTAATCGCCTCGACCGGGCTGACGCTGATCTTTGGCGTCATCGCGCTGCTGGTGGCGATCAACATGGCGCTGCCGAAGAAGATCGTGCTGGCCGGTGACCTGCCGAAGGGGCCGGTGGCGCGAGGGCTGGTGCCCGGCTTCATCGGGGTCTTCTCGGCGCTGATGGGGATCGGGGGCGGCACGCTCTCGGTGCCGACGCTGACGGCCTTTTCCTTCCCGGTGCATCGGGCGGTGGGCACGGCGGCGGCCTTTGGCCTCGTGATCGCGGTGCCGGCTGTATTTGGCTTCATCCTGTCAGGCTGGGGCGTGCCGCTGAGGCCGCCCTATTCGCTGGGCTATGTCTCGATCCCGGCGGCGGTGCTGATCTTTTCGGCCTCTGTATTCACGGCACCTGTTGGCTCAAACATCGCGCACCGGCTCAACCCGGCGCGGCTGAAGCTGGCCTTTGCGGCGTTTCTGTTTCTGTCGGCTATCAAGATGCTTTGGTCGGCGCTGGGGTAAAGTTTAGCGGAAGGCAAAGACCCTAGTCGGGGTCGACCTTGCCGCGCAGGGCCTTGACCTCGCCCCGCACTTTCTTGGCCTTCAGGCGGCGCTTCTTGGAGCCGAGGGTGGGCCTCGTGGGGATGCGCTTTTTCGGTTTTTCCAGCGCCTTGCGGATCAATTCGGCCAGCCGCTCGCGGGCCAGTTCGCGGTTGCGGGCCTGTGAGCGGGTGTCCTGCACCAGTAGCAGAACCACGCCTGCATCGGTCCACCTGCGCCCGGCCACGCGCCGCAGGCGGGTCTTGACCGGCGGGGGCAGGTTGGGGGAGTTGGCAGCGGCAAAGCGCAGCTCGACGGCGGTGCTCACCTTGTTCACGTTCTGCCCGCCCGGGCCCTGCGCGGTGGTGAACACCTCGGCAAGCTCCCAGTCTTCTATGGTGATCTGATCGTTGATCCGGATCGGCATGGCTCTTTCCTACCGCCGCGGCGGGGCAATCAAAAGGGCCGCCCCGGATGACGGAGCGGCCCTGTCGAACTGTTTTGGAGGCGAGGTCCGGTTAGACCCTCGGCCAAAGGCGACTTTCACGTCGCAGGGGTTGCCCTACGCGTGAACCTCCGCCGTTGTCCCGACACCTCTCTCCAATGTAGCTCTCGACACTGGATCACCTCCTTTCAGCTGTTTCAAAAACGCAAGTTCAGCGTGAATCGGAAGTGTGCACCTGTCAAACTTTTTATGCGCGGGCCAGATTTGCGGTGATCAGGCGGAACGGGATGAGCGCGAGGGCGGCCAGCGCCAGCTTCACGCCCCAGTCGGCCACCGCGAGCGAAACCCAGAGCGGGGCCTCGGGGCCCTTGCCCAGAAGGGTAACGGCACCCTGCGCCCAGTCCGGCACGGCGGCTGGCTCGAGGCCGTTGAAGGTGGCGGCGAAGGCGATGGAGAAGAAAATCACCGTGTCGACGGTGCTTCCGACCAGCGTGGAGCCGAGCGGCGCTTGCCACCATGCCCGCGCACGCATCCGGTCAAAGACCGCAACGTCCAACAATTGAGCAGAAAGAAAAGCGAGGCCGGAGCCGAGCGCCACTCGCAGCGTGACCAGCGGGCCGAACTCGCCTTGGATCTGGGAGCCGACGAAGGAGCAGGCGACGCCGACGATGAAGCCCGCGATCACCACCTTGCGGGCGGTGGGGGCGCCGTAGAGGCGGTTCATCGTGTCGGTCACGAGAAAGGCGACGGGGTAGGTCAGTGCGCCCCAGGTCAGCCATTCACCCAGAAGGTGCTGAACGAGGATGTTGGAAGCCACCACAACGGCGGCCATGGCGAGAACGCCAATGATGAGGTTGGTTTTCATTGTATGGCCCGTTTTAGCAAGGTGGTCGGGGACTTGGCCCCGCACCGTGCGGGACGGCGGCTTCTAACGCTGGCCCGAAGACTTGGCAAGCCTTCAGTCGGGCAGCAGGACTTCGACGATCTCGCTGCGCTGGTAGCCCTTGAAGTTGTCATCCGAGACCATGACCGCCCTAAGCTGCCCGCCCGCGTCGCGCCAGAGCGATAGGCCTTCGAGGTTGCCGTGGGTCAGCGGGTTGGTCTCGTAGAGCACCTCGGAGGGCCAGATCTTTCCGGTCATCTCGTGGCGGGTGATGCGGCTGGAAAACCCGTAGCCGGTGAAGTGGCGCCAGAGCAGGGTGAGGCGGCCTTTGTCATCGAAATCGGCGCCCACGGGGAGCCACTCGCCCTGCCGCTCCACTGCGCCGGCCTTCGCCCATGCGCCATCGGCGTAGCGATAGACGGGGAAGGGCCTTGAGTAGCTGCCGGAGCGTTCGGGCAGGGTGTAGAGCGCGCCTTCGGCGTCGATCGCGAGGGCCTCGAGCGCGGAGTTTCTCTGCATGTTCTTGAAGTCGGGGTGACGGGGAAGCCATGCCGCCTCGCCGCCCTCCATGATGTCGTCGCCCCGGTAGGTCCAGACCCGGTGGTAGCCCTCGAAAGAAATGTAGAACCGGCCATTGGCCCGCCGCGCCAGCCCCTCGGCATCGCTCTCATAGCCATCGACGAGGTGGCCATCGGGGTCGATCAGGCGGGCGTGCCGCTCGACCTCAAGCCCGGTCAGCTTGCCGCTTTCGTTGCGAATGAGGCGGCCCTCGGCTAGGGCGGCGCGGTCGGAGAGCGCCCAGAAGCGGGTGCCATCGTCGGACACCTCGATGCCGGAAAATCCGCCGAAGCGGGCGGCCTCATCGGAGGCACCGAGGCTCACCGACACCACGCGCCCGCTCTGGCCCGCCGCGAGGGCGAGGCCGGTGCAGAGCGCGAGGGCGGTGAGGCTCAGTCCGAGTTTAGAACGCCGACGCATGAGCGAGGCAGGTCAGCCATGGTGAAATCGCGCGGGTGCTTTTTGCGCGGTGCGGCCTTCTTGGGGGTGCCGGCCTTTACCTTTGGCGGGTTCAGATAGTCGGTCACCCACCACTGGAGGGTTTCGTCGCAGCCGTCTCCGCCCTTGGAGAGTTCATCGACTGTGGGCTGCTGGGTGACGCACTCGCGCGAGCCCCGCGGGCACTTCAGCCGGACGTGGAAGTGATAGTGGTGGCCATAGAGCGGGCGGATCTTTTGAAGCCATTTCTTGTCACGCCGCTTGGCCCGCTCACAGAGGAAGATCTTGACCGGGGGCGTGACGAAGATGCGGTCGACCGCCGGGTCGCGCGCGGCCAGTTCGAGCATGGCGGCGTGGGCGCCTGTCCAGTTGCCGTTGACCGAGCGCTGATCGTTCGAGCGCACAGAGATGGCCGAGATGTTCTCGCGCGCATTGCGCGACAGGCCGAGGCTCTTGGGCTTGTTCATCCAGATATCGATATCCAGCCCGATCTGGTGGCTGGAGTGGCCCGAGGTCATCGGGCCGCCGCGGGGTTGCGAGATGTCGCCGATGTAGAGGCCGGGCCAGCCGAACTTGCGCACACCGGCGGAGAGCCGCTCGATAAAGGCGATGGTTTCGGGATGACCCCAGTTGCGGTTGCGTGAGAGGCGCATGGCCTGCCATGTCGGCCCTGTTTCGGGCAGTTCGACAAGGCCCGCCGCGCAGCCCTTGGAGTAGAAGCCGATGGAAGACGGCTTTTGCCGGGAGCCATCGGGATGAGACCCGAAGAGCCTGTTGGCCTTTTGTTGGGCCTCGGCGGCCGCAGGCGCCAGCGCGGGCAAAAGGGCCGTTGCGAGGGCGAGGGAAAGAGTGGTGATTGCTGCTCGGATCATCATTGCGTTTCTGCTCCGTCCGGTTTGACCCAGACTAGCAGAACGAGGCCGATAATGAAGAGGGCGATGAGCGGCGAGACCCCAAGTTGCTGTGATCCGGTGAGCGCCGTCGCGACCCCGATGGAGAGCGGTGCGATGAAGGAGGTGGCCTTGCCCGCCAGCGCGTAGAGACCGAAGGCTTCGGTCATTCGCGCGGGGTTGGCCTGCCGCACCATCATGGTGCGCGAGGCGGCCTGAAGCACCCCGCCCGCCGCGCCGATCACCGCGCCGAGGAAGTAGAAGGCGAGGTCGGGCAACTGGCTCTCGGGGCCCACCGGCATGAAGAACACGCTCTCGCGGCTGACCATGACGACCGAGACCGCGACAGCGGTGAGCACCAGAACGCAGGTGACGATCACCGGCTTGGGGCCGAAGGCGGTATCGGCCCGCCCGCCGATCCAGGCGAAGACCGCGCCGGTGATGATGGCGAGGATGCCGAAGATGCCGGTTTGAACCACGGACCAGCCGAGCACGCCTGCGGCATAGATGCCGCCGAAGGTGTACATGCCGTTGAGCGCGTCGCGGTAGAACATGGAGGAGGTCAGGTAGGCCAGCAGCGAGGGCGTGCGGGGCAGGTTGCGGATGGTGCCGGCGAGGCCCTTCAGCGCCGCTTTCACCGCGCCCTTGGAGGGCCGGTCGCGGCGCGGGTCACGGACCCAGAGGAAGAAGGGTACCATGAAGACGATGTACCAGATCGCGGTAAGCGGCCCCACGGCGCGGGTGCCTTCCCGGGTCTCCGGATCGAGCCCGAAGAGTGGCGAGAGGCCGGCCATGGTTTTGCCGGTGGTGGGGCTTTCGGCAAGGAACACCAGCATGATGACCAGCGCGAAGAGCCCGCCTACGTAGCCGAACGCCCAGCCGTTGCCGGAGATGCGGCCGATCTCCTCCCGCGTGCCGAGGTCGGGCAGCATGGAGTTGGTGAAGATCGTTGCGAACTCCATCCCGATCAGACCGATGGCGAAGAGCATGAGCGTGCGGGTGAGGTCAAAATCCTGCGGCGAGGCGAACCAAATGCCCCAGGCTCCGACGACGTAGAGCATCGAGAACAACCAGACCCAGCGCACCCGCTTGCCGGAGGTATCGGCCATTGCACCGAGGATAGGCGCGAGGAGCGCGATGACGATGCCCGCGGCTCCCACGCCGAAGCCCCATGCCGCCTGCGCCCGGCTGCCATCACCCAGCACCGAGTTCACGTAGGGCGCGAAGATGAAGGTGAGCAGGAGGGTGTTGTAGGGCTGGCTGGCCCAGTCGAAGAAGAACCACCCCCATATGCGTTTTTTTGCCGAAATCTCTGCCATGCTCGCGCCCCCTCGTCCGGCCTCATAGAGCATTGAAGCGGGGCATGGCGCAACTGTGCATTGCGGGGCGGGCGGCGCTTGAATACTGTGGCGAAAAACCGAGCAGAGTGGCCGATGTTTCGTCCGATCAACCTGATAATTCTGGCCGTCCTCGTGGCGGGTGTCGCGCTTGTGGCGCGGGAGACCATGCGCCGGGGCGGTGGCGGCGAGGATGCCGTCGCGGTGGCCGAGCAGGTTGTCATCGGGCGCACCTACCGGGTGGACGGCGGCTTTGTGCAGCGCACCGGCAAGGTGCCGGAGGTGGCCTTCCAGATCATCCTGCCCAAGCGGCCCGAACAGACCCACGCCATCAGCGTGGAGGAACTGCCCGAGGGCGGCGTGGTGCAGTTCAACTTTCGGGCCGAGGATGAGAGCTTCATGGAGAGCCTCTTCCTTGCGCCGATCCGCATTCCGATGGCGGGTATGGATGAGCGGCTGGCCGCAATCGGCCCCAAGCTGGCCGAACAGGGGCCGGCGCTGTTGCAGCAGAAGTTCGAGGAGGTCACCGCCGAGCCGGTGCGCGAGGTGCGCGTGGGGCCGGGCGAGGGCTATCGGGCGGTTGAGCTCATTGGCACCTATCTCGATCCGCGTGACGAGGCCCGCTACACCTACCGGTTCATCGCCATGCCGGACCCGGAGCGCGCCGAGAGCCTCTATGCGGTGAGCCATGTGAACAAGGCGCATCTCGATATTGCGGGCGGCGACTTCTCGGTCAGCCTGACCGGCAAGGCGCTCTCCACCCTGCGTCTCACCGCGCCGCCCGTAGAGCCGCAGGCACAGGACAGCGCGGCCACCGAATAGCCCCGGGCACGGGCGAGCAAGGGGCTTTCCCTCACGGCAGATGCCCGCGTAAGGTGGGCGCATTCGATTTCAAACACGGATGCCTTTGCACATGCCGCGCTTTTCCGCTCTCCTCATGGCTCTTACACTCGCCAGCCCGCTTGCCGCACAGTCTCAAGCCGGGGCGCAGGGCGATGCGCTTGGCGGCTTCCAGCTCGATCTCGGGGCACCGCAGGAGGTGGTTGCGGGCGAGACCTTCAAGGCCGATGCAGAGTATTTGAGCAAGCACGGCAAGCCCGACGCCGCGCCCTTCGTGGTGGTGGTGCCGCTCGCCGGTGATGGCAGCTACCAGAGCCGGATCGTGCAGACCCCGCAGACCGGGCTGGTCAAATTCGTGTTTTCGACCGAAGGCGGCGGGCTGATTGAGGCGGTCACCTTCTCGGAGCTTTCGCTGCCGATGGCGGACGACGAGGAGCCGCGCCTGAACTACCTGATGGAGATCATGAGCGCGCTGGTGGTGCCGGGCCTCGTGGAGGGCAAGGCGGACGCGAGCCGGACGAATACGCGCAAGGTCGAGATCGGCGGCAAGACGGCGGTGGAGATCTTTGGCACCTACACCGATGCGGACTACGGCAAAATTCACTGGCGCCTGCTGGGCCTGCCCAACGCGGAAGCGGAGGCAGGGGTGGTGGCGCTGGCGCAGATCGCGGAGGAGGCGGTTCCGATCACCTCCCCCGATGATTTTCCCGCCTCGCTGAGCGGGCGGCTGTTGGAGAGCTTCAGCTTCGAGTGACGCCCGGCGCGCTTCAGAGCGCTTCGAGGGCCAGCGCGATGCCCTGACCGCCGCCGATGCACATGGTCACCAGCGCGCGCTTTCCGCCCGTTCTTTCAAGCTCGTAGAGGGCTTTCACGGTGATGATCGCGCCGGTCGCGCCGACCGGGTGACCAAGGGCGATGGCGCCGCCGTTGGGGTTGACCTTCGCTCCATCCAGCCCCAGCCCGCGGTTCACGGCGATGGCCTGTGCGGCGAAGGCCTCGTTGCTCTCGATCACGTCGAAATCATCCACGCTGAGACCAGTGCGGGCGCAGAGGGCCTGCACGGCGGGCACGGGGCCGATGCCCATGACATGGGGGCTGACGCCCGCGTGGGCATAGCCGATGACGCGGGCGCGGGGCTTGAGGCCGGCCTTCTCGGCGGCCTCGGCGCGGGCCAGCACGAGGGCGGCGGCGCCATCGTTGATGCCGGAGGCGTTGCCCGCCGTCACCGTGCCGTCCTTCTGGAAGGCGGGGCGCAGGGCGGCGAGCTTTTCGGCGGAGGTGGCCTTGGGGTGCTCGTCGGTCGCGAAGGGGACCATCTCGCGCTTCACCTTGATCTCCACTGGCACGATTTGGCTGGTGAAGCGGCCCTCGGCGATGGCCGCCGCGGCGCGGGTCTGGCTCTCTAGCGCGAAATTGTCTTGATCGGCGCGGCTGACCTGATGTTCGGCGGCGACGTTCTCTGCCGTCACGCCCATGTGGCCGGTGCCGAAGGGGCAGTTGAGCGCGCCGAGCATCATGTCGAGGCTCTTGATATCGCCCATCTTCTGGCCCCAGCGGGCCTCGGGCATGATGTAGGGCGAGCGGCTCATGCTCTCGGCGCCGCCGGCGATGGCAAAGTCGGCATCGCCAAGGGCGAGGGCTTGGGTGGCCGAGACGATGGCCTGCGCGCCGGAGCCGCAGAGGCGGTTGACGTTCATCGCCGGGGTGCTCTCGGGGATGCCGGCATCCATCGCGGCGATGCGGCTCAGATACATGTCGCGCGGCTCGGTGTTGATCACGTGGCCATAGACCACATGGCCGATCTGCCCCGGCTCCACGCCGGAGCGGGCCATCGCCTCGCGCGCCACGGTGGCGCCGAGCGCGCTGGGGGCGGTGGCGGCGAGCGCCCCGCCGAAGGTGCCGATCGCGGTGCGGGCACCGTCGAGAATCACGATATCGTCCATGGGGGCCTCCTCTGCCGTTGCCGGAAGTGTAGCCCCCTCGGGCCAACGGGCAACCGGGGGAGCGTGCGCCGGGGGTTGAGGGCCGCAACGTCAGATGGTTGAGTTCGGCCCGACACCCCCCGGAAAGGAATCCCCATGCCTGTCAGCGCCGTCATCTTCGACATCGGCAACGTGCTCATCGAGTGGAACCCCGAGCGGTTCTATGACGCCGAGATCGGCCGGGAGCGGCGGGAGCGGCTCTTTGCCGAGGTGGACCTGCACGGGATGAACGACCGGGTGGACCGGGGCGAGACCTTCAGGGACATGGTGATGGAATGCGCGGAGGCGAACCCGGGCTGGACGGCGGAGATCACCCTTTGGCATGACCGCTGGATCGAGATGGCGCAACCTGCCATAGACCATTCGGTGCGCCTGCTCCGGGCGCTCCGTGCGGGCGGTGTGCCCGTGTTCGCCTTGTCGAACTTCGGTATCCAGAGCTTCGAGCTGGGCGAGAGCCACTACCCGTTTCTGGCCGAGTTCGACCGGCGCTATATCTCCGGCCACATGAAGATGGCCAAGCCGGACCCCGAGATTTACGCCGCCGTCGAGGCCGATTGCGGCGTGGCGCCGGAGGCGCTGCTGTTTGCCGATGACCGGGCCGACAACATCGCGATGGCCAAATCGCGCGGCTGGCAGACCCACCTCTTCGAGGGGCCGGAGGGGTTTGCCGAACGGTTGGTGGCCGAGGGCTTGCTCTCCGGGGAGGCGGCAAGATGACCACACCGAAGTTTATAACTTATGAACAGGGCGAGGCCGCGCTGAACTGGCTGGGCCTGACCGATGCGCTGGCCGAGGGCCACGGGCTGCACAAGGCAGAGATTGAGGATATCTTCCTTTACCGGGGCGACGACACGCTGCTGAGCCGGGCGGCGTGGATCGACGGGCTGGGCTCGCTGGTGAAAACGGCGACGATCTTCCCCGGCAATGCGCCCGAGCGCCCAGCGGTGAACGGCTCGGTCACGCTCTATTCCGACACCACAGGCGAGGCGGAAGCCTTCGTGGATTTTCATCTCGTGACCAAGTGGAAGACTGCGGGCGACAGCCTGCTGGCCGCCCGGAGGTTGGCGCGGCCGGAGAGCCGGAAGATCCTGATCTTGGGTGCGGGGGCCGTCTCGGCGTCGCTGATCGAGGCCTATTCGGCGGGCTTTCCCGGTGCGGAATTCACGCTGTGGAACCGCACGGCGGGACGGGCGGCGAAGTTGGCGGACGAGACCGGCGCTCGGGTGGCGCAGGATCTGGAGGCGGCGGTGGGCGAGGCCGATATCATCGCCACGGCGACCATGAGCACTGAGCCGGTGCTGAAGGGCGGGTGGTTGCAGCCGGGGCAGCACGTGGACCTGATCGGCGCCTACCGGCCCGACATGCGGGAGGCCGATGACGAGGTGCTCCAGCGCGCGCGGCTCTTCGTAGACAGCCGGGACACAACGGTGGGCCACATTGGCGAGCTGAAAGACCCGATTGCGCGAGGCGTGATCGCGGAGGCCAATATCGTGGCCGATTATTACGAGCTTGATGCCTTCAGGCGGGAGAGCGACGAGGAGATCACGGTGGCCAAGAACGGCGGCGGCGCGCATCTGGACCTGATGACGGCGCGGCACATACTGGATCAGGTGGGGGCGTGAGCCTCTGGCTCTGGATCCTTGCCGGGGCCTGCCTTGGCCTCATCGCGCCGCCGCCCATTGCGTGGCTCATGTGCCGCTCGCGCCGCGCCGCGCGGGAGGGGCTGAGCGGCAAGGGGCTGCGGCTGACCGACGGGCTGACCCATGTGACGGTGGACGGGCTGGATGGCCGCCCGGTGGCGGTGCTGGTGCATGGGCTGACCACGCCCTCATGGGTGTTCGACGCCATCGCGGCGGGGCTGGTGGTGCAGGGCTGGCGGGTGGTGCGGCATGACCTCTGGGGCCGGGGCGGCTCGGCGATGCCGGGCAAGCCGCAGGACCGGGCGCTGTTTGTGCGGCAGCTTGCCGAGGTGATCGAGGCGGAGGCGGGCGAAGGGCCGGTGCTGCTGGTGGGCTACTCGATGGGCGCGGCGATTTCTGCCGCCTATGCAGAGGCTTACCCGGGCCGGGTGCGGGGGCTTGCGCTGCTCACCCCCGCCGGGCTGGGCCACCGTCTCGACGGGTTCACAAGGTTCTGCGCCGCCACCCCGCTGGTGGGAGACTGGCTCTGGGCGACCTTCTCGGGGATCGGGATGCGCCGGCAGTCGCGGCAGGCAGCGGCGCGGCAGGGCCCGTCTTCGACCAAGAACTTGCAGGCCCGGATGGCGCTGGAAACCCGCACGCGGGGCTACCGGCGGGCGGTGCTCTCATCGCTGCGGCACATGCTGGCCGAAGACATGGCGCCCACGCTGAAGGCGCTCGATGAGCGCAGCTTGCCGATGCTTGCGGTCTGGGGTGGAGAGGACGGGCTGATTGGCCCGCGGCCCGCCAAGAAGCTCGCCCGCGTGGCGCCGGGGGCCGGGCAGACCACGGTGGAGGCTGCGGGCCACGGATTGCCCCACACCCACCCGCGGGAAGCGCTCAAGGCGCTGACGGGCTTTGCCGCCGGGCTTTAGCGGTAGGCGGATTTGCAGGCCCCGGAGCGGGGCGCGAGGGCGCAGGCGCGTGTGTAGAGCGCATCGGCGCGGGCCTTGCTGGGGCGGGTACCGGGGGCGCCATCGCGGTAGATGTTGCCCTCCATGAAGCAGCCCCAGGCCGCGCCGTTGGCGCAGGCATCGGTGTAGGTCTTCAACTGGCAGGCAGGTGCGGTGGCGCGGGCTGGGCGGGTGCCCGGGCGCCAGTCGCCATTGCGGGCGGTGGCCGCGGCGTTGACGCAGGCGTTGGCGTTGCCGAGCGCGCAGGCGCGGGCGTAGAGCGGGTAGGCGAACTGGCTCTCCTCCTCGATCGGCGCAGCGGTTTGCATCGCGTTGGCGAGGTTGAAGCACGAAGATTGGTCGCCCTTCAGGCAGCGGTTGAGGCAAGCGTTAGGCTTGCGGGCGCAGCTCTTGTCGCTCCGGTAGCGGGTGGTGGAGGCGCGGTAGAGCGCGCCGGGGCATTGCTTGAGCGTTGCCACGAAGGCCGGATCCTTGGCGATGCGCAGCAGCACGGTGCGCATCGGCTGGGGCTGGGAGCGGGCCCAGGAGAGGGTATCATCCGCGCTGGCGGCGAGAGGGCTGAGAAGCAGGAGAGCGGCGGCGAGAAGCGTGCGGATCAAGCGGCAAGTCCTTGTGGCGGCGTGCGGTTTTCGCGGATCGGCAGGTGCACGAGCGCCGAGAATGCGCCGACGCCGACACCGATCCACCAGACCATCGTATAGTCGCCATAAATGTCATACATCCGCCCGCCGAGCCAAACGCCGATGAAGCTGCCGAGCTGGTGCGAGAAGAACACGATGCCGTAGAGCGTGCCCATGTAGCGCAGCCCGTAGATGTGCGCGACGAGGCCCGAGGTGAGCGGCACGGTGGCCAGCCAGAGCGAGCCCATGAGGACCGAGAAGATCAGCACCGTTGCAGGCGTGATGGGGAAGAGGATGAAGGCCCCGGCGATGATGGTGCGGGCGGTGTAGATGCCTGCCAGCAGGTATTTCTTGGTGTAGCGCTTGCCGGCCCAGCCTGCCGCCAGAGTGCCGGCGATGTTGGCCAGCCCGATGAGCGAGATCGCCACCGCGCCGAGGGCGGAGGTGGTGGAGATGCCGAGGCCTGCGAGCATGCCGCCGGCTTGGATCGGCGAGCACATCTCGGCCACCAGCGCCGGGAAGTGGGCGGTGACGAAGGCAAGTTGGTAGCCGCAGGAGAAGAAGCCGAGGAAGATCAGGGTGAAGGAGGGGTCTTTTGCCGCGCGGACGAGGACCTGGCCGATGGTCTCTTCAAGCTCCGCCTTGGTGGCGGCTTGGGGCGAGCGCATCATCGGCAGCACCGCGAGCACGGCGAGGATGGCGGCGGCGAAGACGAGGAAGACCTCCTGCCAGCTCATGTAACCCAGCATCCACTCGGCCAGCGGCGCGCCGAAGACCTGACCGGCCGAACCTGCTGCGGTGGCGATGGCGAGGGACATGGAGCGGTTGTCATCGGAACTGGCGCGACCCACGACCGCGAGGATCACCCCGAAGCCGGTGCCTGCGACACCGAAGCCGACAAGGATTTCAAGCAATTGGTGCTGGAGCGGCGAGACGGCGACGGAGGAGAGCACGAGGCCCACCGCGTATAGCACCGCGCCCATGATGATCGCCTTCCGGTCGCCGATCTTTTCGGCAATCGCGCCGAAGATGGGCTGGCCGATGCCCCAGGCGAGGTTCTGGATCGCGATGGCGAGGGAGAACTCGGCGCGGGGCCAGTTGAACTCTTCGGCGATGGGAATCTGGAACACCCCGAAGCTCGCCCGGATGGCGAAACCGACGAGGATGACGAGGCAGCCGCCGATCAGGACCGGGGTGAGGAGGGGGGTGCGGGTTTCCATGGCGGTAAGTTGAACCTGTTCACGATCAGGTCAAATGTCATTTCGTGATGGCCGGCGTCAAGCATGGTGATGCATTGCGCCGGTCGCGGCGGCTTGGGCTTCAAATCGGGCCGCGCCCGCGCTAGCAGGGGGCATGAGCCAGACCTTGCCAGAGCTTTACGATGCCCGCGTTGCGTCAGGCACGCTGAAGGACGACCCCGCGCAGAGGGCCGCCTTGCCCGCTTTCGAGCGGGTGCGGGCCGCGCTGGAGGCGCGACCGGAGCCGAAGAGCGGCCTGCGCAGCCTCTTCGGCGGAAAGAGCACGCCCGAGCCGGTGACGGGGCTTTACCTGTGGGGCGGCGTGGGCCGGGGCAAATCCATGTTGATGGATCTGTTCTTCGAAAGCGTTAACAGCCCGCGCAAGCGGCGTGTCCACTTCCATGCCTTCATGCAGGAAATTCACGGCGCGATGCACGAGGCGCGCAAGACGGGTGTGGATGATGCCATCCGCCCGGTGGCCGAGGATGTGGCGGCGAAGGTGGAGCTGCTGTGCTTCGACGAGATGCAGATCACCGACATCACCGATGCGATGATCGTGGGGCGGCTCTTCGAGAAGCTCTTTGCGGCGGGGGTGGCGATTGTGACCACTTCGAACCGCCCGCCGAAAGACCTGTACAAGAACGGGCTGAACCGACAGCTCTTCGTGCCCTTCATTGAGCTGCTGGAGCAGCGGATGGAGGTGCGGGAACTGGCGGCGGATGTGGACTACCGGCAGGACCGTCTGGCCGGAAATCCGGTGTATTTCTCGCCGCTTGGCGGCGCGGCGCGGGAGAAGATGGATGCCGTTTGGGCTGACCTCTCCGGCCCCGATGCGGCGCCGTTGAAGCTGGTGGTGAAGAGCCGCGAAGTGGAACTGCCGCGGTTCAGCAACGGGGTGGCGCGGGCCAGCTTTTACGAGCTCTGCGGCAAGCCGCTCGGCCCGGCGGATTACCTTGCGATTGCCGAGGCGGTGAAGGTGCTGATGGTGGATGACATCCCCTGCCTGAGCCGGTCGAACTTCAACGAAGCGAAGCGCTTCGTGACGCTGGTGGATGCGCTCTACGAGGCGCGGGTGCGGCTGATTTGTTCGGCGGCGGATATACCGGAAAGCCTTTACCTGGAAGGCGAGGGCACCTTTGAATTCGAGCGCACGGCGAGCCGTTTGCGCGAGATGCAGGATGCCGCGTGGGGGCGTGCGGAGGGGTAAGAAACCCCCGTTAACCCCATATTTTATTGATGCACAACTGGTGCACATTCCATGCACATCCGATGCGCATGTCAGATGACATAGGGGTGCATTAATCAATGCAGCGTGCGGTGGGGTCGGCAAAGAAAAACCCCGCCGGAGAGGCGGGGCCTTAGGGTGCGGGAGGTGGGCAAAGTGCCCACCCTACAGGCTCGGGCGAGGTCGGCTCACTCGTAGAGCGGGAAGCGGGCGCAGAGGGCGGAGACCTCGGCCTTCACCTTTTCTTCGATCTCGCCGTTCCCGTCTTCACCGTTGGCGGCGAGACCGTCGACGACCTGCACGATCCAGTCGGCGATCTGGCGGAACTCGGGCTCGCCGAAGCCGCGCGTGGTGCCTGCGGGCGCGCCGAGGCGGATGCCGGAGGTGACGAAGGGCTTTTCGGGGTCAAACGGCACGCCGTTCTTGTTGCAGGTGATGTGGGCGCGGCCGAGGGCGGCCTCGGCGGCCTTGCCGGTCACGCCCTTGGGCCGGAGGTCGGCCAGCAGGAGGTGGTTGTCGGTCCCGCCGGAGACCACGTCGATCCCGCCCTTCTGGAGCTGGTCGGCCATGGCTTGCGCGTTCTTAACCACCTGGGCGGCGTAGCTCTTGAACTCGGGGCGCAGGGCCTCGGCGAAGGCCACGGCCTTGGCGGCGATGACATGCATCAGCGGGCCGCCCTGAAGGCCGGGGAAGACGGCGGAGTTCACCTTCTTGGCGATGTCGGCATCGTTGGTGAGGATCATGCCGCCGCGCGGGCCACGGAGCGACTTGTGGGTCGTCGTGGTGCAAACGTGGGCATGGGGGATCGGCGAGGGGTGGACGCCGCCCGCGACGAGGCCAGCGATATGGGCCATGTCGACGTGCAGATAGGCACCGACCTCATCGGCGATTTCGCGGAAGGCGGCCCAATCCCAGGTGCGGGAATAGGCGGTGCCGCCGGCGAGGATGAGCTTGGGCTTGTGCTCCAGCGCCTTGGCGCGGATGTCTTCCATATCGAGCAGCTGGTCCTGCTGGCGGACGCCGTAGCTGACCACGTTGAACCACTTGCCCGACATGTTGACGGGCGAGCCGTGGGTGAGGTGGCCGCCGGAGTTGAGGTCGAGGCCCATGAAGGTGTCGCCCGGCTTCAGCAGCGCGAGGAAGACGGCCTGGTTCATCTGGGAGCCGGAGTTGGGCTGGACGTTGGCGAACTCGCAGCCGAACAGCTCCTTGGCGCGCTCGATGGCGAGGTTTTCGGCGATGTCGACATATTGGCAGCCGCCGTAGTAGCGCTTGCCCGGGTAGCCCTCGGCGTATTTGTTGGTCAGGACCGAGCCCTGCGCCTCGAGCACGGCCTTGCTCACGATGTTCTCGGACGCGATCAGCTCGATCTCGTCGCGCTGGCGGCCCAGCTCCTGGCCGATGGCCTTGGCGATCTCGGGATCGCGGCTGGCGAGCTCTTCGGTGAAAAATCCGCTGTCTCGGTGGGGCGCGTTCATGGGGCAGGCCTCTTTGGATATGGGAACGGTTGCGCGGGGTGTAGCCGATGCGGGGGCGGGGCAAAAGGGCTCAAACCGGCGCAGTGTGGAGTTTTGGCGGCATATCGGCGGACTTGTGTTTCGGATCGGCGCGGGCGAAGTCTGTGGGGAAACCTGGAGGATGCCCCCGAGGAGGTGCCGGTGGAGAAGATCGCCTTTCTGGCCGCAGAGACCCAGATTGCCGAAGAGGCGCGCCGCCATCTGGCCGGGCAGCATGGCGATGTGCCGGTGGAAGAGGCCGAGGTGATCGTGGCGCTGGGGGGCGACGGGCACATGCTGCAGACGCTGCGGGACACCCAGCATCTGGACACGCCGGTTTACGGGATGAACTGCGGGACCATCGGGTTCTTGATGAACGAATATGCCGAGCCGGCGCTGATAGAGCGGCTGGAGGCGGCGGAAGAAGAGGTGCTGCATCCGCTGAAGATGCGGGCCTTCACCGCGGACGGCGGCACCGAAGAGGTGCTGGCGATCAACGAGGTGAGCTTGTTGCGGCAGGGGCCGCAGGCGGCGAAGTTGCGCATTCAGGTGGATGGCCGGGTGCGGATGGATGAGCTGGTCTGCGACGGGGCGCTGCTGTGCACGCCTGCGGGATCGACCGCTTACAACTACTCGGCCCACGGGCCGATCCTGCCGATCGGCGCCGAGGTGCTGGCGCTGACACCGATTGCCGCCTTCCGCCCGCGGCGCTGGCGGGGCGCCCTGCTGCCGATGGCCGCGGAGGTGCGGTTTGACGTGCTGCAACCCAAGAAGCGCCCGGTGCGCGCCGAGGCCGACAGCCGGGCGGTGGAGGATGTGGTGACGGTGATCGTGCGCTCCGACGAGAGCATCCGCCACCGTATCCTGTTTGACCCCGGCCATGGGCTCGAGGAGCGGCTCATTCGGGAGCAGTTCGCCTAGGGTGGGCACTGTGCCCACCTAGCGGGGCGATGCGGCCTAGCGGGTCGGTGGGCAGATGGCCCCGTCTACGGCGCAGCGCCATGCGGGTGTGGCTCAGTCCCGCTCCCAGGTTTCGCGTTTGCGGTAGATCGTGGAGGGCGAGAGCTGGAGGCTGCGGGCGGCCTTCGGGACGGAGCCGCCGTGGTGGGCGATGGTCTCTTCGATCACCAGCCGTTCGATCTCGGCCATGCTGAGGCCCAGTAGTGGGCCGAGAGAGGTGCCGGAGGCGTCGGAGGGCGTGCTGGTGGATGCAGGGGCGGGCGGCTGTGCGCGGGCGGCCTCGGCGCGGGCCTCGACCTCGTGGTGCAACTCCATCGGCAGCATCGGCAGGGTGACCTCGGGGCCGTCGTGCAGCACCGCCACGTTGCGCAGGACGTTCAGCAGTTGCCGCACGTTGCCGGGCCAGTTGAGGGCGCAGAACAGGTCTTCGACCGCGGGGCTCAGGTGGGTGAAGCTCTTGCCCTCCTCGGCGGAGAACTCGGCCAGCGCATGGCGGGCGATCTCGACCACGTCGCGGCCGCGCTCCCGCAAGGGCGGCAGGTGCAGGGGCACCACGTGGAGGCGGTAGTAGAGGTCTTCGCGGAAGCGCCCGGCCTTCACCTCGGCCAGCGGGTCGCGGTTGGTGGCGCAGAGAATGCGCACACTGACCTTGCGCGGCTTGGTCGAGCCGACGGGCTGGATGGTGGAGGTTTGCAGAAAGCGCAGGAGCTTGGTTTGCAGGCCGAGGTCCATCTCGCAGATCTCGTCGAGAAACAGCGTGCCGCCATCGGCTGCCGCCGCCGCGCCGGGTTTGTCGGCCAGTGCGCCGGTGAAGCTGCCCTTGAGGTGGCCGAAGACCTCGCTCTCCAGCAGGTCGCCGGGGATGGCGCCGCAGTTGAGCGCGATGAAGGGGCCGTTGGCGCGGGAGGACATATCGTGCAGCGCCTTGGCGCAGAGCTCCTTGCCGGTGCCGCTCTCGCCGGAGATGAACACGGTCGCCATCGAGCGGGAGACCGAGCCGATCTTGTGCATCACCTCGCGCATGGCGGGGGAGGTGCCGATGAGGCCGGTTTTCTCCGGCTCGGGCAGCGGCGGCGAGGGATCGGGCATGGGGCCGCCGGGAGAGAGCGGGCGGCCCGAGGCGCGGGCGTGGTCGGCCACGGCGCCGGAGACGGCGTCGATCAGGCGGGCCTCGTCGAAGGGTTTGACCAGAAACTCCCATGCCCCGGCGCGCATGGCCTCGACCGCGCGATTGATCGAGCCGTTGGCGGTGATGACGATGACATGGGTGAAGGGATCGGCGGCGATGAACTCTTCGATCAGCTCCAGACCGTCGCGGTCGGGCAGCATGAGATCGACCAGCACCACGCCGGGGCGGTGGGTGCGGAAGAGGCGCAGCCCGTCGGCCGCGGTGGAGGCGGCGGCGACCTCGTGGCCCGCCGACTTGAGCACGCTTTCATAGACGAGCTGCATCGACGGCACGTCTTCGATCAGCAGCACGGCGGTCATTCTGCCGGCTCCTGCGGGGCTGCCCCCTCGGAAAAGCGGTTGGCTTTTTCGGCGGCGATGGCGGCGATCAGGCTGCCGAGGCGTTTGTCGATCTCGGCTAGGGTGCGGGCCTGGCTCTCGGGGGCCTCGGACCGGTGCGCGGCGGCATTGGCGAGGTTGGCGAGGTCTTGCAGGGGCAGGGCGCCGACCGCGCCGGAGAGCGAGATGATCACGTGGGTCTGGGCGCGGATCTCGTCGGCGTTGCCGACCACGGAGGCGCTGGCCAGCGAGATGCGGCAGCGGCAGAGGTCGGCGTGGAGCCGGGTGAGAAACTCGTGCCCGCCGTCATTGCCGGAGATGGCGAGGAGTTTCTCGAGCCGTTCGGGGCAGTAATCGACAGCTTCGCCATCGGCGCCGTGGCCGTGTGTGTGGCGCTCCGGCTCGGGTTCCATCTGCTCGGGCGCGGTGCCGCGGGTGCGCAGCATCAGCGTGGCGATGGCCTGCCCGAAAGCGGCCAGCGAGCCGACGGGCTTGGCGAGGATGCCATCGGCCCCGGCGGCGTAGATCCCCTCGCGGTGTTCCTGCAGCACGAAGGCGGTGACGGCGAGGATGGGAATGAGCCGGGTTTCGCCCTTGAGCGCGCGTGTGCGGGCGATGACCTCGGTGCCGGTCAGCTCGGGCATGTCGATGTCGACGAGGGCAAAATCGAACCCGCCGCCGGAGAGCAGGCGCAGGGCTTCGGCCCCATCGGGTGCGAGCTTCCATGAGGCGCCGAGGTGGTCGAGCATCTGGGTGAACAGCAACTGGTTGGTCGGGTTGTCCTCGGCCACGAGCGCGCGCAGACCGGAGAGATCGGGCAGCGGCGGCGGCGCGGAGGGGCTGGCGAGATCGGCCTCGGAGCTGGGCTGCCAAGCCCAGGCGGGGCGGGGCAGCAGCAGAGAGACCTCGGCGCCGCCCTCGCGGGCATTGGAGACCTGCAACTGCCCGCCGAGACGGGTGGCGACCTCTTTGGCGATGTGCAGGCCGAGGCCGCTGCCGGGCTGGGCCTGCCCGCCGGGGCGGCCGCCACGCTCGAACAGCCGGGCGAGGGCGGAATCGGAGAAGCCCGGCCCCTGATCGCGGACCCGGAAGCGCAGCTCTTCGCCCGAGCGCATATCGACAGTGAGCACCACCTCGCCCCAGTCGGCGTATTTGAAGGCGTTGGAGAGCAGGTTCGCGAGCAGCCTGTCGAGCGCCCCGGCGTCGAGGTGGAGCACGGTGGGCAGGTCGGCGGCGATATCGAGCCGGAGCGACATGCTGCGCTCGCGGGCGTGGCCGGACCAGCGCCGCTCGAGGTTGCGCAGCACCGCCAGCAGCGGCACCGGCTCGTTGCCGGGCAAGGCCGAGGCGGGGCTGAGCTGCTTCAGCGCGGTGTCGAGCAGGCGGGCGAGGGTCTCCCCAGCGGTGGCGACGCGCTCGAGTTGGGCGGCAGTGGCGGGATCGAGCTGGGAGAAATCAACAAGGCGGAGGCCGCTCACGACGTCAGAGACCGCAGACCTGATGTCATGCGAGAAGAGTTCTATGTTGCCGTCAGTCTCGGACCCGCTCGAAGAGGGGGGCGAGCCTGGCAGCCAGTCTTCAGCCATTAAGTGACTCCGCCGTGAGTGGCGCAAAGCCGGAGATCGTTAATTCCCGCAAGGGTTGCATGATCCCTAGGATTAAACAAATCCTATCTGACCGGCCACCTGAATAAAACGGCAGGTATTCCAGACCCTAATGTGGCGCTCACGCGGCGTTTTGCGGGTAGCCAAGGGCGGCCAGCGCCTCGGTGATCTCATCCAGAATGGCGGGGTCGTCGATGGTGGCGGGCATCTTGTAGGCCTTGCCATCAGCGATGGAGACCATCGTGGCGCGCAGGATCTTGCCGGAGCGGGTTTTGGGCAGACGGTCGACGACGCAGGCGAGTTTGAAGGCGGCGACGGGGCCGATTTTTTCGCGCACGAGGCCGACGCACTCTTTCACAACTTCGTCATGCGGTTTGTTGGTGCCCGCGTTGAGGCAGAGGAAGCCCATCGGCAGTTGGCCCTTCAGCGTGTCGCCCACGCCGATCACCGCGCATTCGGCCACGTCGGTGTGGGAGGCAAGCACCTCCTCCATCGCGCCGGTGGAGAGGCGGTGGCCAGCGACGTTAATCACATCATCGGTGCGGGCCATGATGTAGAGGTAGCCGTCTTCGTCGATCATGCCTGCATCGCCGGTTTCGTAGTAGCCGGGGAAATGCTCGAGGTAGCTTTTGCGGTAACGGGGCTCGGCGTTCCACAGGGTGGGCAGGGTGCCGGGGGGCAGGGGCAGCTTGATGGCGATGGCGCCGAGCTCGCCCTTGGGCATCGGGTTGCCGCCTTCGTCGAGGATTTGCACGTCGTAGCCGGGCATGGCGACGGTGGGCGAGCCGAGCTTGACCGGCAGAGGCTCTATCCCGACAGGGTTGCCTGCGATGGTCCAGCCGGTCTCGGTTTGCCACCAGTGATCGTAGACCGGCTTGCCGGTGGTGCGCTGGGTCCATTCGATTGTGTCGGGGTCGGCGCGCTCGCCGGCGAGGTAGATGGCATTCAGGCAGCTGAGGTCATATTTGCCGACCAGCTCGCCCTTGGGGTCTTCACGCTTCACCGCGCGGAAGGCGGTGGGGGCGGTGAAGAAGCTGCGAACCTTGTGCTCGGAGATGACCCGCCAGAAGGTGCCGGCATCAGGGGTGCCCACGGGCTTGCCCTCGAAGACGATGGTGGTGTTGCCATGGATCAGCGGGCCGTAGCAAATGTAGCTGTGGCCGACGACCCAGCCGACATCGGAGGCGGCCCAGAACACATCGCCCGGATCGACGTTGTAGATGTTCTTCATCGACCAGTTCAGCGCCACGAGGTGCCCGGCGGTGTGGCGGACCACGCCCTTGGGCTGGCCGGTGGTGCCGGAGGTGTAGAGGATATAGGCCGGGTGGTTGCCCTCGACCGGGACGCAGTCGGCGGGTTCGACGCCGTACTGGAAGCCGTGCCAGTTGACATCGCGGCCCTCGACCAACTGGGCGACCTCCTGCTCGCGCTGGAAGATCACGCAGAACTCGGGCTTGTGCTCGGCCTGGTCGATGGCGCCGTCGAGCAGCGGCTTGTAGTGGACGACGCGGCCCGGCTCGAGGCCGCAGGAGGCGGCGATGATGGCCTTGGGTTTGGCATCGTCGATCCGCACGGCAAGCTCGCTGGAGGCGAAGCCGCCGAAGACGACCGAGTGGATGGCGCCGATGCGGGCGCAGGCGAGCATGGCTTCCAGCGCCTCGGGGACCATCGGCATGTAGATGACCACGCGGTCGCCCTTTTCGACCCCCTTGGCGCGCAGCGCCCCGGCGAGGGAGGCGACGCGGTTGCGCAGCTCGAAGAAGCTGATCTCGCGCTTGGTGTGGGTGATTGGGCTGTCGTAGATGATGGCGGTCTGGTCGCCGCGCCCGGCCTCCACGTGGCGGTCGACGGCGTTGTAACAGGTGTTCACCATGCCATCGGCGTACCACTCGAACATGTGCTCGCCCTTGTCGAAGAGCGCCTTGGAGGGGGGCTTGTGCCATGCGATCGGCTGGGCCGCATCCATCCAGAATTTCTCAGGGTCCGCCTGCCAGGCGGCGTAGATATCCTTGTATCCCATGATCGAGCCTCCTCCTCGTTTGCAGTGGTTTAGGGAGCGGCGGGGCCGTCTGGCAAGCATTCTGGCGAAGGGCGCGGCAGAAGGACGCGAAAAATTTGCAGTTTGGGCGCTAACAGGGGTGCAAAGTTTTGCAAAGGTACGGTCTTGGAGGGGTTTGGGTGCAAATTGGTTGTATATTTGCAAAGTCTTTCGGGGAAACTTGCTAACCCGGTGGTGGAATCGCCGGGCGGCGCGGGGCGGGCGGCTAAGTGCGGGATCAGTGGCGGAAAAAGCGCGACGGGGTCGGTGCGCGAGGGCGGATCTTGGCTGCCACAATTTGCTCAAATTCGGCGTGGAAAATGAGGGTGATTCGCCCTCAGGTTGTTAACCTTTTGTTAACCTTTTGCCCCAATCGAGCGAGAATCGGGGCGGACGGCGGGCCTTGTGTGAGCAGGTTGGCGCCTATGAGCGGAGGTCTGCTGATGTGGCGCCGCGGGCACGTTTTTTGCCGGGTCTACGACCATAACGCCTATTGCATTGGGTTTCAGCGTTTCCGGACTGGCGCATATATGTGAGTCGCGCATGGGATTGATGCCGAATGCGCGACCTGCGGCTCGGAAAAACCCGTCAACCCGGAAGCGTACCACGGCGTGCAAACCTGCTTTTGCAGGGATCGCATCGGTGGAGAGTCGCTCATCTTTGGGTTGAGCATGTTCACACTCCTTAATCACCATATTCTGGACACAACTTTTCCGCGATTGGCGGTCGTCGGTGCTCGCATGGGTGGTTTCGAGCGGTCGCGGGAAAGGAGGTTGGGGGCGATTTCCGAGCGAGGACTGCCAAATGGCTACGGAAGACATCACGGTTACAGAATACATCGGTTCACTTGTCGGCACCGATCTGTTCGGCGGGCAGACCATTCTGCTCAACGGGTTTGGCAGCAGCCAGACAGGTACGCTGGAGGATGATGACGGATTTCTGGGCGACATGGACGATGGCACCGCCACGTTCAACGGCGATCCGATCAACTACATCGGCAGCGGCACGGTGCAGGCGGGTGTGGACGCGGGGCTGATCATTGTGCCGCTCGGGCCGGAATACGACGTGGTGGTGTTCGAGGCGGGTGGCAACACCTACTTCCACTACCCGGACGGCGAGCCCAGCCTGCTCGGCGCGGTTGCGCTGATCGTGGACATCGACGCGACGCCCTATGAGGTGTTCACGCCGATCTGCTTTGGCCCCGATACCAT
Organism: Vannielia sp. SX4; assembly: GCF_052828525.1. The sequence continues at coordinate 3,945,606 of NZ_CM128247.1, read as the reverse complement.
GATCCTGACGCCGAACGGCTATTGCCCGGTGGGTGAGATCAAGTCGGGGGACTGGGTGCGTGATGCGGATGGGCAGGCCCACGAGGTGCTTTGGGCCTCGTCGCGGAAGGTGGAGATCCCCTCCCATCCGGCTTTCGACAAGTGGCGGCCCATCCGCATCGCGCGCAACAGCTTTGGCGACGGCGTGCCCTATCGCGACACCTACCTGTCGCCACAGCACCGGGTGGAGCTGCGCGGCGCCGCGACCGAGATGGTCGTGGGTACCGAGAGCTGCCTTGTGGCGGCGAAGGGGCTGGTGAACGACAAGGGCGTGCGGGTGGACCGCGAGGCGCGGTCGATCACGTATCACCACCTCGTCTGCGAAGCGCATGTGGCGCTGGTGGCCAACGGGATGCACGCCGAGAGCCTCTACCTCAACCCCGAGACGCCGGAGTTCCGGCTGGATGCGGGGTCGCAGGAAGCGGCGAGCCTGTTTCCTGAACTGACGATGAAACTGAATGCGCCGGTCGCGACCCGCCGGGAGGCGGCCGTACTTGCCTCGTATCTCTAGGGCGATTGCAGATAAGCCCTGGATGACCGGCCCTTGCCCCCCAGGTATGGGCCGGACCCCACCCGCGTTGCTCCCCTGCGACGCGGGTGGTTTTTTGTGCGCGCCCGGGCGGGGCGCCGATCACATTTGATGTGTCAGTGCAGATGCCGATTGAACCAATCGCGGGGCCGCGCATTGGATGGTGTGACCGGCGCGGTGCCGGTCACTTGTTCATCGAGGACACCCGACATGGGCGACAAGAAACAGAAGCCTGCGAAGCCCGGCAGCAAGCCGGAAACCAAGAAGTGATGTAAGGGGCCGCGCCGGTCTGCGAGGGCCGGCGCGGTGCCTGTGGGGCCTTAGCTGTAGTGGTGCACCGGGGTGCCGGCGAGCGCCGACATGTTGAGCAGCCCGCGGGCGGTGATGGAAGGCGTCACGATGTGGGCCTTGTTGCCCATGCCCATGAGGATCGGGCCCACCTCCAGCCCACCGGCCTTCATCTTGAGGATGTTCCGCACGCCGGAGGCGGCATCGGCGGAGGAGAAGACCAGCACGTTGGCGGCGCCGTCAAACCGGCTTTCAGGCAGGTGGCGGCGGCGCAGCTCGGGGTCGAGCGCGGAGTCGACGTGCATTTCGCCCTCGTAGGCGAAGTCGACCTGCCGGTCATCGAGCATCTCCAGCGCCTCGCGCATCCGGCGGCCGCCTTCGCTGTCGAGGTTGCCGAACTGGCTGTGCGAGCAGAGCGCGATCTTGGGCGTGAGGCCGAAGCGGCGCACATGGCGGGCCGCACCGATTACGGTTTCGCAGATTTCATGCGGCTTGGGGAACTGATGCACCTGCGTGTCGGCGATGAAGAGCGGGCCATCTTCGAGGATCATCAGCGAGAGCGCGGCGACCGGGTGCAGGGTGCGGTCGGCCAAGATCTGGCGGACGTAGTTGAGGTGCCAGAGGAACTGGCCGAAGGTGCCGCAGATCAGGCTGTCGGCCTCGCCGCGATGGACCATGACCGCGCCGATGGCGGTGGTGTTGGTGCGCATCACCGCGCGGGCGAGGTCGGGGGTGACACCGCGCCGGGCCATGATGGTGTGATAGGTCTCCCAATACTCGCGGTAGCGCGGGTCGTTCTCGGGGTTCACCAACTCGAAGTCGCGGCCCGGGCGGATCTTGAGGCCGGCGCGCTCGCAGCGGGCCTCGACCACCTCGGGGCGGCCGATGAGAATGGGCAGATCGGTTGTCTGCTCCAGCATGGCATCGGCGGCGCGTAGCACACGCTCGTCTTCGCCCTCGGCAAAGACGATCTTGCGCTCTGCCTGAGCGGCGGCCTCGAAGACCGGGCGCATCAGCAGGGCGGATTTGAATACCGAGCGGTCGAGCTGGGCCTTGTAGGCGGTGAAATCCTCGATCGGGCGGGCGGCAACGCCGCTTTCGCAGGCGGCCTTGGCGACGGACGAGGCGACCACGCCCATCAGCCGGGGATCGAAGGGCTTGGGGATCAGGTAATCGGTGCCGAAGGTGAGTTGCTCGCCCTTGTAGGCGGCAGCGGCCTCGGCGGAGGTGGTGGCGCGGGCCAGCGCGGCGATGCCCTCGATGCAGCCAAGTTGCATGGCGTCGTTGATCTCGGTCGCGCCGCAATCGAGCGCACCGCGGAAGATGAACGGGAAGCAGAGGACGTTGTTGACCTGGTTCGGATAGTCCGAGCGCCCGGTGGCGATGATCGCATCGGGCGCGACCTCGCGGGCGGCGTCTGGCAGGATCTCGGGCGTGGGGTTGGCGAGCGCGAAGATGATCGGCTTGGTCGCCATCTTCGCGACCATCTCGGGCTTCAGCACGCCGGGGCCGGAGAGGCCGAGGAAGAGGTCGGCGCCGTCGATCACATCGGCCAGGGTGGCCGGTTCAGTGCCCTGGGCATAGGCGGCTTTTTGCGGGGTCATCTCCTCGGTGCGGCCCTCATAGACCAGACCAGCGATATCGCAGAGCCAGACGTTCTCGCGCTTGACGCCGAGTTTGAGCAGCATGTTCAGACAGGCGATGCCCGCCGCGCCGCCGCCGGTGGAGACCACCTTGATATCGGCCCAGTCCTTGCCCGCCAGCCGCAGGGCATTTGTGGCTGCCGCGCCGACGACGATGGCGGTGCCGTGCTGGTCGTCATGGAAGACGGGGATGTTCATCCGCTCGCGGCAGAGCTTTTCGACGATGAAGCAATCGGGGGCCTTGATGTCTTCAAGGTTGATGGCGCCGAAGGTGGGCTCGAGCGCGCACACGATGTCGGCCAGCTTCTCCGGGTCGGTCTCGTTCACCTCGATATCGAAGCAGTCGATGTTGGCGAATTTCTTGAAGAGGACGGCCTTGCCCTCCATCACCGGCTTGGAGGCCAGCGCGCCGATATTGCCCAGCCCGAGCACGGCGGTGCCGTTGGACACCACGGCCACGAGGTTGCCTCGCGCGGTGTAGCGGGTGGCGAGCGCGTTGTTCTCGGCAATCGCGGTGCAGGCCTCGGCCACGCCGGGGGAATAAGCGAGCGAGAGGTCGCGCCCGTTGGCCAGCGGCTTGGTGGCCCGGATCTCGAGTTTTCCCGGCTTGGGGTTGGCGTGATAGAGCAGCGCGGCGGTTTCCACCGGGCTATCTGGCGTGTCGGTCATGGGGCCTCCCGGAAGTGGTTTAACGTTAAACCATCTTGTCTTCGGCCACATCGCACGAAACGCCCTTCCGTTCAAGCCTGCCCGCATGGGGCTGCCGGTATGTCATCAGACTTTTGCAATTTGCGATTTAATGTTTCGGGCAGACATTTTTCGGGCTAGGCTGCCACGCAGTATTGCTGTTGGCGCTGGAACGTGATGTTCGGTGGTGGCAGGCTGCCGGTGCGCAGGTGCGACTGGTGGCGGGCTTGCGATGAATGAGCGAGGATCGCTCCCAGAGGCCCGATGATTTTACGAAGTGTCGGGCGTTGTTTTATTTGGCGCAAGAGAGGCGGTAGGGTGAAATCCCCGGATGGCCGCCGTGCAGTATGGAGACCATGATGAGTTTGGTGGAAGCGGCGCGGGAGGCCCGGGAGAAGGCCTATGCCCCGTATTCGCAGTTCAAGGTCGGAGCGGCAGTGCGGACGGCGTCGGGCGCCGTTTACCGGGGGGTCAACGTGGAGAACGTGGCCTACCCCGAGGGCACCTGCGCCGAGGCCGGGGCGATCGCGGCGATGGTGCTGGGCGGCGAGACCGAGATCGCGGAAGTGGCGGTGATCGCCGACAGCCCCGCGCCGGTGCCGCCCTGCGGTGGCTGTCGCCAGAAACTTGCGGAATTTGCCGGACAGGATGTGAAGGTGACGCTGGCCACCACGCGCGGCGAGGTGCTGGAGACGACCGTGGGCGCACTGCTGCCGGGTGCTTTCGGCTCCGGCCACATGACCAGCCCCTCGGACGACGGGCTGTGACCATGGATGCGCGAACCGTTCTGAATGCCCTGCGGAGAGGCGAGAGCTTGAGTGCGGAGGCGGTGGACTGGTTCGCCCGGGCGCTGGCCGACGAAGGTGTGAGCGATGCGCAGGTAGGGGCCTTTGCGATGGGTGTCTGCCATGCGCCGCTGAGTGCAGAGGGCCGCGTGGCGCTGACGCTGGCGATGCGCGACAGCGGCGAGGTGCTTCAGTGGGATCTGCCCGGCCCGGTGGTCGACAAGCACTCCACCGGCGGCGTGGGCGATTGCGTGAGCCTCGTGCTTGCCCCGGCGCTGGCGGCTTGTGGTGTGTATGTGCCGATGATCTCGGGCCGAGGCCTTGGCCACACCGGCGGCACGCTCGACAAGCTGGAGGCGATCCCCGGGTTCAACCCCGAGGTGCCGGTGGACCGGTTGCAGAAGATCACCCGCGAGGTGGGCTGTGCCATTGCCTCGGCCTCGGTCGATGTGGCCCCTGCCGACAAGCGGCTCTACGCGGTGCGGGACGTGACCGGCACGGTGGAGAGCCTCGATCTGATCACCGCCTCGATCCTTTCCAAAAAGCTAGCCGCCGGGCTGGAAGGCCTCGTGCTCGACGTGAAGTGCGGGGCCGGGGCCTTCATGAAAACGCCGGAGGCGGCGCGGGAGCTGGCGGCCTCGTTGGTGGAAACCGCCAATGGCGCGGGCTGCAAGACGCGGGCGTTGATCACCGACATGAGCCAGCCGCTGGTGCGCTCGGCGGGCAACGCCGTGGAGGTGACCGAGGCGATGGACACGCTCACCGGCTCCGGCGCCTCCGGCCCGCTCAGCCACCTTTCGGCCAAGCTGGGCGGCGAGCTTCTGGCGATGGTAGGGGTCACCCGCAACGCCTTTGACGGGGCGGACATGATCCTCGACAAGATCCGCTCTGGCCATGCCGCCGAGCGGATGGGCCGGATGGTGGCGGCGATGGGCGGGCCGAGCGACTTTTTGAGCCGCTGGCGCGACCGGCTGCCTGCGGCCCCGGCGACGCTGCAGGTGCGGCCCGAAGGCGAGGGGTATGTGAAGGCCATCGACACCGAGGCGCTGGGCCTTGCGGTGGTGGCGATGGGCGGCGGGCGCAAGCGTGCGCGCGACCGTATCAACCCGGCGGTGGGCCTGAGCCAGATTGCCCAGATCGGCGAGAAGGTGGATGCCTCGCGACCCTTGGCGAAGATCCACGCTGCACGGCGGGCCGAGGCCGAAGGCTTCGAGCCTTGGGTGCGCGCGGCTTTCCAATTGAGCGAGACCCCGGTAAACCCTCCAAAGCTGGTGCTTGGACGGGTGGAGTAGATGCCGCGGGCCTTTCTGGTGGTCATGGACAGTGTGGGATGCGGAGGTGCGCCGGATGCGGCGGCCTTTGGCGATGAGGGCTCCAACACGCTTGGGCATATTGCCGAGGCCTGCGCGGCGGGTCGGGCCGAGGAGGGCCGGAGCGGGGCGTTGAAGCTGCCCGTGCTGGCAGGCCTCGGGCTGTGGAACGCGGTGGAACTGGCGAGCGGGTTCAAAGGCGAGGTCGTGGCCGCGCCGGAGGGGCGCTGGGGCTGTGCGACCGAGGTGTCGCCCGGCAAGGATACGCCTTCGGGCCATTGGGAATTGGCGGGAGTGCCGGTGCCGTGGGACTGGCATTACTTCCCCGATGAAGAACCGGCCTTTCCGCAGCATATCCTCGATGCGCTGGCCTCGATGGCGGGTGCGGGCGGGACGCTGGGCAACCGCCATTCCAGCGGCACGGTGATCCTCGAGGAGGAGGGCGCGCGCCACATGGCGACGGGCTGGCCGATTGTTTACACCTCCGCCGACTCCGTGCTGCAAATCGCGGCGCATGAGGAGACCTTCGGCCTCGATCGGCTGCTGGCGCTTTGCGAAGAGATCGCGCCGACGATGCATGCGATGCGGGTGGGGCGCGTGATTGCCCGGCCCTTCGTGGGCTCCAAGGAGAAGGGTTTCACCCGCACCACCAACCGCCGCGACTATGCGATGACCCCGCCCGAGCCGGTGCTCAACAACTGGGTGCAGGATGCGGGGCGCAAGGTGCATGCGGTGGGCAAGATCAAGGATATCTTTGCCGGGCAGGGCATCACCGACGTGGTGAAGGGCGATGACGCCACGCTGATGGGCGAGCTGGCGCGGCTGGTGGATGAGGCCGAGGATGGCTCACTGACCTTTGCCAATTTCGTCGAGTTCGACAGCCTCTATGGCCACCGCCGCGATGTGTCGGGCTATGCCCGCGCGCTGGAGTGGTTCGACAGTTGCCTGCCGCCGATCCTCGCCAAGCTGCGGGAAGGCGACATGATGCTGTTCACCGCCGATCACGGCAATGACCCCACGTGGCGCGGCACCGATCACACGCGCGAGCGGGTGCCTGTGCTGGTGGCCGGATGCGGCGCCGGAGAGATTGGCGCGCGCGGGTTCGTGGATGTTGCGGCGAGCGTGGCGGCCCATCTGGGCGTGCCGGCGCAGGGGCCGGGAAGGAGCTTTTTGTGAGTTTGAAGGCCATGCCGAAGGTCGAGCTGCACCTGCATCTCGAAGGCGCCGCGCCGCCTGCGTTCATCCGGACGCTGGCGAAGGAGAAGAAGACCGATATCGGCGGGATCTTCGACGAGCGGGGCAACTACAAATACGCCGATTTCGACGAGTTCCTGAAGGTCTACGAGGCGGCGACCTCGGTGCTGACCACGCCGGAGGACTATGCGCGGCTGACCCGCGTGGTGCTGGAGGAATGCGCGGAGCACGGGGTGATCTACGCCGAGACCTTCCTCAGCCCCGACTTTTGCGGCGGCGGCGATGTGAAGGCGTGGTGGGAGTATTGCGCGGCAATGGCCGAGGTGGCCGAGGGCGCGGGGAAGGACCTTGGGATCACGCTGAAAGGCATCATCACCTGCATCCGGCACTTCGGCCCGGAGAAAGCGCGCGGCCCGGCGGAATGCGCCGCCGAGACGGCGGGCGACTTCATCACTGGGTTCGGGATGGCGGGTGCGGAGACGGTGGGCAAGCCGGGCGATTACGCCTGGGCCTTCGACTGCGCGCGGGAGGCCGGGCTGCGGCTGACCTGCCACGCGGGCGAGTGGGGCGGGGCCCAGATGGTGCGCGACACGCTCGACCAGCTCACGGGCATTGAGCGCATTGGGCATGGCGTGGGCGCCTACCATGACGGCGCGCTGATGGAGCGGCTGGCGCGGGAGGGGATCACCCTGGAGGTTTGCCCCGGCTCCAATATCGCGCTGGGCGTGTTCCGGCACTGGCACGACCACCCGATCGAGAAGCTGCGGGAGAACGGCATTGCGGTGACGGTGAGCACCGATGATCCGCCGTTCTTTCACACCACGATGACGCGGGAATACGAGAAGCTGAACGAGGTGTTCGGCTGGGACGAGGGTGATTTTCTCGCCCTGAACAAGGACGCGATTGCCGCGGCTTTCTGCGATGAGAAGACCCGCGAAGACATTTTGAAGAGGCTGAAAGCATGACCAAGCATCTGACCGTCGTTGACCATCCGCTGGTGCAGCACAAGCTGAGCCTGATGCGGGAGAAGGACACGCCGACGGCGGTGTTCCGGCAGCTCCTGCGCGAGATCAGCCAGCTGCTGGCCTATGAGGTGACGCGCGAGTTGCCGATGACCACCAAGCGGATCGAGACGCCGCTGACGGAGATGGATGCCCCGGTGCTGGACGGCAAGAAGCTGGCGCTGATCTCGATCCTGCGGGCGGGCAACGGGCTGCTCGATGGCGTGCTGGAGCTGATCCCGAGCGCCCGTGTGGGCTTTGTCGGCCTGTATCGCGACGAGCAGACGCTTCAGCCGGTGGAATATTATTTCAAGGTGCCGGCAGAGCTGGGCGACCGGATGGTGATTGCCGTCGACCCGATGCTGGCCACTGGCAACTCCAGCGCGGCCGCGATCACCAAGTTGAAGGAGGCGGGGGCGGTAAACATCCGTTTCCTCTGCCTTTTGGCCGCGCCCGAGGGGGTGGAGCGGATGAAGGAGGCGCACCCGGATGTCCCGATCGTCACCGCGGCGCTCGACGAACGGCTCAATGAGGTGGGTTACATCATGCCCGGTCTAGGGGATGCGGGAGACCGCATGTTCGGCACTAAATAGGCGATTGCCCCTTTACGGATTGTTTCCGTTCCGGCATCTTTCCCCAAAATATAGTGGGGGCTTGGATGATGTTGGCAAGAGCAGTGTCGACAGCAGCCGTGGTTGTGTCTCTCTTGGCATCATCCTCGGCATGGGCGCAATCAGCAGGGACACCGGCGGAGTTTCCGCCCGCCTCCTACACGGGGGCGCAATACGTGGACAGCAAGGGCTGCGTGTTTGTGCGCGCGGGCTTTGATGGCGCGGTGACATGGGTGCCGCGGATGACGCGAGCCCGCAAGCAGGTGTGCGGCGTGAGCCCGACCTTCGCCAAAGCGCCGGAGCCGGATCTGCCGGTGGTGGCCGATGCGCCGGAAGAGACGGCAACGCCGGCCACGGCCCCACGGACGACCACGCGGGTGGTGCGCAAGCAGGCCGCGACCCCGAGCGCCAAGCCGCAGCCCACGACGACCCCGCGCAAGGTGGCCAGCAGCACATCGAAGCCGAAGACGGTGACCCGCGAAGTTTCTCGCAGCACGCCGAAGCGCAGCGCGGCGGGCAAGAAGCCTGTTGCGACGGTGGCGGGCAGCGCGGCACCGAAGGGCCCCAAGGTGACCTACCGGGTGGTGAAGGCCGACCCCGATGCCAAGCGGGCGCGCGGCGCGCGCAAAGTGGTGAAGGATGGCAAGACCTATTACGTGGTCTCGCGTGAACAGGCCGCGGCTTCGCCCAAGGCGGCGCAGGTGCGCACGCCGCGCGGCTACAAGCGGGTCTGGACCGACGGGCGGCTGAACCCCGACCGGGGCGAGCGCACGCAGGCGGGCCGGGAGCAGATGGCGCTGGTCTGGACGCAGGAAGTGCCGCACCGGCTGATCGACATTCGCACCGGGCGCGACGTGACCGCGCTGCGCTCCGAGATGGTGTACCCCTACACCGATTACGCCGAGCAGCAGCGGCACCTCGGGCCGAAGACGGTGACCCGGACCCGCGCCAGCACCAAGGCCGTGGCCGAGCCCGCGACCAAGACCCGGCGGGTGGTGAAGAAGATCATCCGCAAGAAGAGCACCGGCGAGATCATCAGCGTCTCCAGCAAGAGCGCGCCGAAGCAGGCGACCAAAAAGGTAGTGCGAAAGGCGAAGGCCACGCCCGCGCCGAAGCAGGCCGCCAAGGCGGCGGGCGGGCGTTACATTCAGGTCGGCACCTTCGGGGCCGCTGCCAACGCCAAAAGCACGGTAGCAAAGCTGCGCGGTGCCGGGCTGCCGGTGCGGACGCAGGCGATCACCCGGGGCGGCAAGGCGATGACCATCGTTCTGGCCGGGCCGCTGGCGGGCGATGCACTGAATGCAGGGGTAAGGAAGGCACGGGCCATGGGCTTTGGCGACGCCTTCGTGAGGTAAGACCAAGAAGCAAGAACGAGTTCAGGCAGAACCATACAGGCAAACGCGCCCCGCCGGAGAGATCCCGCGGGGCGCGGCGCGTTTGGGCGGGGTCGTCAAAGACTGGGGTGAGTGGTGGGGGCGTTGCAAAGGGGGCGGGGCGTTTCTACCCTGCGGGCAACCGGGCGCGGGTGAACGCGCCACTCCTCCGAATGAAAGGCCGCTGAAATGAACGAGCACCCGCTGTGGACCCATGTCGAAGCCGCAAAGGCGCGGTTCAAGGTGCTGAGCGACAAGGTCTGGGCCACGCCCGAGACCTGCTATGCCGAGGCGCAATCGGCCGCCGCCCATGCCGAGGAGTTGGAGGCGCAGGGCTTCGATGTGAGCCGCGCGGTGGCGGGCATTCCGACGGCGGTGATGGGAGAGGCGGGCAGCGGCGGGCCGGTGATTGCGTTTCTGGGCGAGTTCGACGCGCTGGCGGGGATGAGCCAGAAGGCGGATGTGTTCGAGCCCGAGGCGCTGGAGGCAGGGGCCAATGGCCACGGTTGCGGCCACAACCTGTTGGGCGCGGCCTCGATGCTGGCGGCGACGGCGGTGAAGAATTGGCTCGAAGAGACCGGCACGCCGGGGCGGGTTCGCTACTATGGCTGCCCGGCGGAGGAGGGCGGCGCGGCCAAGGCCTTCATGGTGCGGGCCGGGGCGTTTGACGATGTGGACATCGCGGTGACATGGCACCCCGGCGCGATCCCGGCGGTGCTGAAGGGCAGCTCGCTGGCCAATGCGCGGGTGGATTTTACCTTCACCGGCCGGGCCTCTCACGCTGCCGCCGCGCCGCACCTTGGCCGCAGCGCGCTGGATGCGATGGAGCTGATGAGCGTGGGGGTGAATTACCTGCGCGAGCACATGCCCGACGAGGCACGGATCCATCATGCGGTGATCGACGGGGGCGGGATCTCTCCCAACGTGGTGCAGGCCCATGCGATGGCGCGCTACGTGGTGCGGTCTGGCACCGCGCCGGAGATGCTGGAGCTGCTGGAGCGGGTGCGCAAGGTGGCGCAGGGCGCGGCGCTGATGACCGAGACCGAGGTGAGCGACGTGGTGCTCGCGGCGGTCTCGAACCTCATTTACAACGCGCCGCTGGGCGAGGCGATGCAGCGCAACCTCGACCGGCTCGGCGCTCCGTCTTTTTCGGAGATGGACCGGGCCTACGCGGCGCGGGTTCAGGCCACGCTGGGCGAGGCGGAGATACAATCGGCCTACCGCTCGGTGGGTATCAGCGAGGAGAGCCGGAAGGCGCTGGCGGACTTCGTGGTGCCGGGCACCGCGCCGGAGATGCCGCTGGGCGGCTCGACCGATGTGGCGGATGTGAGCTGGGTGGTGCCGACGGTGCAGCTTTGGGGCGCGACCCATGCGATCGGAACCCAGCTGCACAGCTGGCAGGCGGTGGCGCAGGGCAAGAGCCAGCCCGCCTTTACCGGCATGGTGCATGCCGCCGCCGTGATGGCCGCGACCGGGGCCGATGCGATGTGCGATGCGGACCTGCGGGCGCGGGCGAAGGAAGACCTCGCCCGGCGGGTCGGCCCCAAGGGCTATATCTGTCCGCTGCCGGAGAGCGCGGAGCCGCCGATTGCGGCGATGGGGCAGGACTAAGCTGCAGGGCCGGGGTTACTCGCCGCAGATGCCTTGGAGGGCGATCCAATCTGCGTCTTCCAGCACGGGTTCGGCACCGCCGCCGCGCATCGGGTCGGCCTCGATCAGGGGCAGGGTGCTCTCGCCTGAGACATCGACCGCATAGGCGTAAGGCGTGGCCGACAGACGGGCCTCGGCGAAACGGTCCAGCAACGGCTGCTCGGGCACCGGCGCGGGGGCCGCTGCGACGAGATCTTCGGCGTAGGCGTCGAGCGTGGACTCGGGCAGCGCGCCGGTGGTCAGCAGGCGGATGGTGGAGATCAGCCCGGCGTGCTCCAGCAGGCGCTGGAGCGGGTCCTTGGCGCCGGAGCGGGTGGCCTCGGCGAGGATGTAGCCGGCGGCGACATCGGGGCTTTCGAAATCTTCCACCAGCGCACGGTTCAGCAGGATCAGCCCGCCGGGCAGGGCCACGGTATCGCGGATGCCGCCGCGCAGCACCAGCAGGCCGCCCTTTTCGGGGGCGAGTAGACGGGTGTGGAGCCGGGCGAGCGCCCGGTCCCCGCGCGGGGTGCGGCAGGGCGCGCCCGAGACCCGGCCGATGGCCTTGAATACCTGACCGCCGAGCGCGGCGCGGGTGGGTTCGGGCACAACGCGGACGGTGTGTGAGGTGAGCGCGCCGGGCAGCCAGACCACGGCGGCCACGGCCAACGCCAGCGAGCCGCCCCAGAGGATGATCCGCCGGAGCCAACCCTCGCGCGGGCGGCTCTTGGCGATGACCTGACGGACGCGCTCGACCGCCTCGATCATGGTTTCATCTTCGATTTCGAGCAGTTCGACCGCCTCGGCGGAGGGCGCGTAGATGGCGGGGCGTTCGCCAGGGTTCACCCGCTCGACGGCGGCCAGCGACCAATGCGAAAGCGCCCGCCCGGCGCTGTCGGAGATCGCCAGAGAGGCATCGCCGAAGCTGACGACGACGTTCTTGCGCTGGGCCTCGGGGGCGGGTTGCCAGAGGCCGGCGCTCTCCAGCCGTTGATATTGCTTGAGCGCGGTCATGCGCGGGGGGTGCCTGCTCGTGGTTGCCGTTTTTGTCGTTGCGGCAAGAGTAGCGGCTTTTCGCCGGTATGGGAATCGGCAAGCGGCCCGCCCCGGCGAAATTCGCGGGGCGGGGCCGGGAGTTACATGCTGTTCAGGCTGACGAGGTAGGCATAGACGTTGGCGGCGTCTTCCTCGCCCTTCAGGCGGAAGGACATTTTGGACTTCGCCTTGCTGTCGCCGGTGAACTCCCGCAGGAAGCCGCGCGGATCTTGCACGTAGGCGACGAAGTGCTCCTCGGACCAGACCAGCCCGCTCTCGGCGCCGGCGGCCTCGAGATCTTTGGAGTAGCGGAAGCCCTCGACCGCGCCGGCGGTGTGGCCGGCGACGTTGTAGAGGTTCGGCCCGGTCTTGGAGGCCTTGCCGGCAAGGGTGTTGCCGTCGGCATCCTGCACCACGTGGCAGGTGACGCAGCGCTTGGCGAAGGTCTCCTCGCCCGCGACGGCATCGCCGGTGGGGGCGGCCATTTCGGCCATGGCTTCAGTCTCGGTGTCGGCCCCGGCTTCATGGCTCTCGGCCAGCGCCGGGCCAGCCAGCAGGGCGGCGAGGGCGAGGGCTGTGATGGGTGTTCTCATGGCTTCCTCCTTGAGGGGTCTTGCTTTGCGAAACCCGCGCGTTTGTGTGGCCTTGTTAGCCAAGCCACGGGCCGATAGACACGCGACGCTGTGGCACAGGGGAATATAGAAATGCGCAACGGGGCCGACCACACGACCAAGGTAGAAAGCGGGATGATCCCGGCCTGGGTCGATGGGCGGCTGGTGCCGGTGGAGAAGCTGGCCGCGCATCGCGAGGGGCTGCGGCACCGGGCGGTTTCGGTCTTTGTTTTCGACGGGCCGAAGCTGCTGATCCAGCAGAGGGCGGCGGGCAAGTATCATACGCCGGGGCTCTGGGCGAACACCTGCTGCACCCATCCGCACTGGGGCGAGGCCGATGAGGCCTGCGCCGTGCGTCGGCTGGGCGAGGAGCTGGGGCTGAGCGGCGTGGCGCTGGAGCCGGTGGGCGAGGTTGAATACCGCGCCGATGTGGGCGGCGGTATGGTGGAGCATGAGGTTGTGGCGATGTTTCGCGGCGAGGCCTCATCGCCGCAACTGGCGCCCGCCCCGGAAGAGGTACAGGCCACGCGATGGGTGACGCTGGCCGATCTGGCAGGGGAGATTGCCGAGGCGCCGGAGCGGTTTACACCGTGGCTGCGGATTTACATGGCCGAGCATCGCGGCATGTTCGACCGATAGGGTCGGCTCGCCGCCTCATTGGACTTGAGACTCAATAAAGCTGGATCGCGCAGGCGGTGGGAGCGCAGGGGGCGGCCTCGGCCATGGCGCCCTCACGGATCGAGGCGCCGAGGGCGATGAGCAGGGTGAGGGCGGCGATACGGGCCATTGGACTGTCCTTCAGATGCGATTGCACCGGGCCGCTGGCGGGCCCGTTGAAGGTGAAACGCATCAGAGCGGCGGAATCTTTGCCGGTCAGGCGCAGAAATTCACCGCCGCACAGTCAAGCCACTGATTTTGAAGGAAAGAAAGTTCAGGCGCCGTAGCGGGCCATGAACATGTCGATGGCGCTGTCGATCACCTTTTTACGCTTCTCTTCGGTGAACTCGTCCTCAAGGCCCATCAGGCATTTGACCCAGACCTCGGCCTTGCACAGCTCCATGAACTGGTAGGCGGACAGCTCGAAATCTTCGATTCCGGCCAGCTCGCCACGCTCCTGCGCATTTTGCAGGAAGGGCACGATGCTGTCGCGGACGAAGCGGGGGCCATATTTGTAAAACTCCTGCCCCAGCTCCGGGAAGCGGCCGCTCTCGGCGACACAGATGCGGAACATGCCCTTGCCCAGATCGGAGAGCATGAAGCCTTGCATCCGTTCGGCCACGAGGCGCAGCACGTCGCGCACCGGGCGGCTCGGGTCGATCTCGGTGACCGCGGCTTCGGCCTGGCGCTGACATTCGCAGGTGGCGACCTCCATGAAGAGGAGGCCCTTGTCGGGGAAGTAGCTGTAGAGCGTGGCCTTGGACACGCCAGCTTCTTTGGCGATCAGGTCGACGCTCGCGCCTTCGAACCCATCGGCCAGAAAGATCTTGCGGGCGCCTTCGAGCACCTGGTCGAACTTTCGGCCACGTTTGATTTCACCCATGGGTGCGTTCATGTCGTGCTCCGTTCCCCTGACCAACTATAAACCAGACAGTTTAGTTCCGGCAAGGAGATGCACTCCCTGCCGGAACTTTCTGCCGGGTGAGCGGTGGTGGTGGTCACTGGTGGGAGGCGCAGGCGTCGGAGGTGAGGGTCGCGGGCGAGGTGCAGGCGCGATTGGGAAGGTCGGGCGTGGTCGGGCTGGAGGTGGCCGAGGTGAAGGTCACATGCGGCATGTCGATCCCGAAGGAGCCTGCATTGGCGGCGTGAACGGAGGCGCCGAGAGCGATGAGGACGGTGAGGGCGGAGATGCGGAGCATCGGTCTATCCTTTCGAATCTGAACTGAACCACTCGGTTCAGAAAGATATCTAAACTGTTCAGTTCGCTTTGCAAGGAGTTTCTGAACCGCTCAGTTCATTTTCATGCGGAGCGGCCTGTGCAGCAGCGCACGGTGGACATTCAGCCCCGGCCTCTGGATAGTCGCCGCGAGTTTGGATTTCAGGAGGCAGAGCGATGGAAACGGTTGCGGAAAACAGGGCATTTGGCGGGGTTCAGGGGGTCTATTCCCATGCGTCGGAGGCCTGCGCCTGTGATATGACCTTCGGGCTGTTCCTGCCCGAAGAGGCGAAGGACGGGCCGGTGCCGGTGCTGTGGTATCTCAGCGGGCTGACCTGCACCCATGAGAATGCGATGACCAAGGCGGGCGCGCAGGGCTGGGCGGCCGAGCAGGGGATCGCGCTGGTGTTCCCCGACACCTCGCCGCGCGGTGAGGATGTGGCCGATGACGAGGCCTATGACCTTGGCAAGGGCGCGGGGTTTTACGTGAACGCCACGCAGGAGCCTTGGGCGAAGCACTTCAGGATGTGGGATTACGTTGCTGAGGAGCTGCCCGCGCTGATCGGCGAGAATTTTGCGGTGGACATGGCGCGGCAGGCGATCACCGGGCACTCGATGGGCGGGCATGGCGCGCTGACGCTGGCCATGGGCCTGCCGGGGCGGTTTGCCAGCGTGTCGGCCTTTGCCCCGATCTGCCACCCGAGCCAGAGCGATTGGGGCCGCAAGCAGCTTGGCGCCTATCTTGGCTCGGACGAGAGCACTTGGGCACCGCATGACGCCGCACCGCTGATGAAGCACAAGGGCTTTG
This sequence comes from Vannielia sp. SX4, assembly GCF_052828525.1. Next base: position 3,930,190 of record NZ_CM128247.1, on the reverse strand, counting down.
ACGGGCCGGTGCTGGTGGACACTGGCACCGATGATCAGTTTGGCGACCTGCTGAAGACAGACACCCTTGCGCTTGCGATGGCCGAGCGCCGGCAGGAGGGCGCGCTGAGGATGCAGAAGGGGTATGACCATTCGTACTTCTTTGTCTCCAGCTTCATGGAGGAGCATGTGAGTTTCCATGCCGAGGCGCTGTGGGCGCGGTGAGGCGCGCATGACGATCTGGGTGGATGGAGACGCCTGCCCGGTGAAGGCCGAGGTGGAGCGGGTGGCCACGCGCGCCGGGGCGACGGTGAAGATCGTCTGCAACGGCGGGCTGCGGCCCTCGGCTAACCCGCTGGTCGAGGTGGTTTACGTGTCCCAAGGGCTGGACGTGGCCGATGACTTCATCGCCGAGAACGCAGGCACGGGGGATGTGGTGGTGACCGCCGACATCCCGCTCGCCGCCCGCTGCGTGGAGGCCGGGGCTCTGGTGGTGAAGCCCGATGGCGAGCGGCTGACCGCGCGCAACATCGGCTCGGTGCTGGCGACGCGCGACCTGATGACCGGGCTGCGCGAGGCCAACCCGCTGAACCAGGGCGGCGGGGCGAAGCCGTTTTCGAAGGCGGATCGCTCGCGGTTCATGGACGGGTTGGAGCGGGCGCTCAGGGCGGCTGGATAGGCGCGCGGGCCGAACGCCCGCCCACCCACCCCGTTCGCCCCGCGCGCCTACTGCTACGGGCGGTGGCGCGGGTTGATGGGGCGGGATTGGATATTTTCAGCAAGAAAATGGGGCTTTGTGGCTTTGTGTGGCGGGCGTTGAGCGCGAGAACAAAACGTGAAAATATGGGCTGGAGGAATCGCCCGGAATGTTTGCCGAACTGTCTGCCACATCGAACTTCACCTTTCTCACCGGGGCGTCGCACCCTGAGGAGTTGATGGAGCGTGCCGGGCTGATGGGGGTGGGCGCGTTGGCAATTGCCGATGAGAACTCGGTGGCGGGCATCGTGCGGGCGCATCAGCGCGGGCGGGAGATTGCCCGCGCGGTGGCGGCGCGGCGGGCGGCTTTGGAGGCAGATGGGCCGATTGGCCCGCCGTGCCCGGAGGGGTTTGCGAGCCCCCCCTCGCTGGATGTGGACTGCGTGCCCCGGCTTTTGCCCGGCGCGCGGATCGTGCTGAGCTGCGGGTTTCAGGTGACGGTTCTGCCGCGCGACCGGGCGGGGTGGGGGCGGCTGTGCCGCCTGCTCTCGCTGGGGCGGCTCAGGGCGGAGAAGGGGGCCTGTGTGCTCCATGTCGGTGACCTCGTGGAGTGGGGCGAAGGGCTGGAGATGCTGGTGCACCCGGTGGGTGAGTGGCAGGCGGTGACGCGGCGCTTGCTGAAGCGGTTCGGCGCGGCGGTGAGCCTTTGCGCCGCGCCCCGCTATGACGGGCGCGATGCGGGGCGGATTGCGCGGCTTGCGGGCTGCGCGGAGCGGCTGGGGGTGCCGCTGGTGGCCTCGGCCCGGCCGCTGATGCACCACGGCGGGCGGCGGCGGATGGCGGATGTGCTCACCGCGATCCGGCAGGGCTGCCGGGTGGACGAGCTGGGCCGCGCCGCGCTGGCCAATGGCGAGCAGCGGCTCAGGAGCGAGGCGGAGATGCTGCGGCTCTTTGCTGGCCATGAGGCGGCGGTGGCGCGGGCCGGCGAGGTGGCGGCGCGCTGCACATTCTCGCTCGACGAACTGCGCTATGAATACCCCTCGGAGGTGACGGGCGGGGAGACTGCGGGCGAGCGGCTGGCGCGGCTGGCGCGGGCGGGGCTGCGCTGGCGCTACCCCTCGGGCGCGCCCGAGAAGGTGCGGGCCATGCTGGAGCATGAGTTGGAGCTGATCGGCAAGCTGGGCTACGAGCCCTACTTTCTGACCGTGCATGACGTGGTGGATTTTGCCCGCTCGCGCGGGATCCTCTGCCAGGGGCGCGGCTCGGCGGCGAACTCGGTGGTGTGCTTCTGCCTCGGGGTGACTTCCGTGAGCCCGGAGATCGGAACGATGGTGTTCGAGCGGTTCGTCAGCGAGGCGCGGGATGAGCCGCCGGATATCGATGTGGATTTCGAGCATGAGCGGCGCGAGGAGGTGATCCAGCATATCTACGAGCGCTATGGGCGGCACCGCGCCGGGCTTTGCGCCACGGTGATCCACTATCGCGGCAAGCGGGCCACGCGGGAGGTGGGCCGGGCGATGGGGCTCTCGGACGATACGCTCTCGGCGATGTCTTCGCAGATCTGGGGCTGGGGCTCTGTCTCTGGCCAGATGGTGGACAGCCGGTTGCGCGAGATCGGGCTGGACCCGGCTGACAAGCGGCTGGCGCTGACGCTGAGCCTGATCGAGGAGATACAGGGCTTTCCGCGCCATCTGAGCCAGCATGTGGGCGGGTTCATCATCACCGAAGGGCGGCTCGACGAGTTGGTGCCGGTGGAGAACGCGACGATGGAAGACCGCACGGTGATCCCGTGGGACAAGGACGATATCGACACGTTGGGCATCCTGAAGGTGGATGTGCTGGCGCTGGGGATGCTGAGTTGCATCCGCAAGGCATTTGACCTGCTGGCGGAGCACCATGGCCAGCGGTTCGACCTTGCCACGCTGCCGCCGGAGGACCCGAGGGTGTATGACATGCTCTGCAAGGCGGACAGCCTTGGCGTGTTTCAGGTGGAGAGCCGGGCGCAGATGAACTTTCTGCCCCGGATGCGGCCCCGGTGCTTTTATGACCTCGTGATCGAGGTGGCGATCATCCGGCCCGGGCCGATTCAGGGTGACATGGTGCATCCGTTTTTGCGGCGGCGGAACGGGGAGGAAAAGGTGGAGTTTCCCTCCGACGCGCTGGGCGAGGTGCTGGCCAAGACGCTGGGGGTGCCGCTGTTTCAGGAACAGGCGATGCAGATCGCCATCATCGGCGCGGGCTTCAGCCCCGATGAGGCCGACCAACTGCGCCGCGCGCTGGCGACCTTCAAGAAGCTCGGGCGGGTGAGCGACTTCGAGGGGCGGTTCATGAAGGGCATGCTGAAGAACGGCTATGACGCCGATTTCGCCGCCCGCTGCTTCAGCCAGATCGAGGGGTTCGGCTCCTACGGCTTTCCCGAGAGCCACGCGGCGAGCTTTGCGCTGCTGGTCTATGCCAGCGCATGGCTGAAGCGGCACCACCCCGGGGTGTTTGCCTGCGCCCTGCTCAACAGCCAGCCGATGGGGTTTTACGCCCCTGCGCAGATCGTGCGGGATGCGCGGGAGCACGGGGTCGAGGTGCGGCCACCCGATATCAACGAGAGCTTCTGGGACAACACGATGGAGCCCGATGGCGAGGGCGGCTTGGCGCTGCGGCTGGGGTTCCGGCAGATCAGGGCGATGCGCGAGGAAGAGGCGCGGTGGATCTGCGCGGCGCGGGGCAACGGCTACCGCGACGTGGCGGCGGTCTGGCGGCGGGCGGGGGTGGCGCCGCATCTGATGGAGGCGCTGGCGGAGGCGGATGTGTTCGCCGCGCTGGGGCTGAACCGGCGCGAGGCGCTCTGGGAGGCGAAGGCGCTGCGGGGCGATGCGCCGCTGCCGCTGTTCGCGGGTGCGCTGGAGGGCGAGGGGATTGCCGAGGCGGCGGCGGTGCTGCCGCAGATGAGCCTCGGCGAGGAGATGGTGGAGGATTACGTGGCGATGCGCCTGAGCCTGCGGGCGCATCCGATGGCGCTGCTGCGGCCACGGCTCACCCCGGCGGAGGGCACGCCGGTTGAGGGCATCGGGACGGCCACGGCCGGCAAGGCCCGCGCTGCCACCTATCTGTCTCCGCCGGTGGACGACCAGGGCCAGGGCGGGCGCGGCTTTGTCTGGGTGCGGGAAGAGGGGTGGCAGGCCGATCCCGAGACCGGCGAGATGAAATGCCGAACCGCCGTGGTGTGAGGCCGGACCGTGCGTGGCTCCCTCGCAACTGGTACGCGCGCTGTCAGCCCACCGCGCCTGTGTCATTTCTTTGCTGAAAATATCCCCGCCGGAGGCCTGAATCTCTTCTGGCTCCCTACAGAGAATCCACACGACTGGGACGTGAAGCACACCAGCAGGGCGGCCCCGGAGGGGACGGCCTGACTGCACCCGAGCCGAGCGCAGCGAGGCCACCGGAACACCCAGCGCAGCGAGGCTACGAGGTGCAGCCCGCCGCAGGCGCCACCGACAGTCAGTCGTCGAAGACGACTTTGCCCTCGGCGGCCATCTCATCGAGGTCGAGGATTGTCTTCTTGCCGGCTTTCACCTCGGCCTCCAACGCATCCTCGGCGGCTTTCACCTCGGCCAGCTTGCCGGCGACCTCGTCGATCCGGGCGAAAGGCACCACCACCACGCCGTTCTCGTCGGCCACGATGATGTCGCCGCTTTCCACCTGCACGCCGCCAACCACGGCGCCGTAGCCCACCGCGCCCGGGCCTTTGCCATAGGGCGAGTTGGGGTTGAGGCCGGTGCACCAGCAGGGCAGCCCGGTGGCGAGCACGCCCTCACGGTCGCGCATCGGGCCATCGGTGACGAAGCCTGCGGCGCCCGCGTTCTTCATCATCCCCGAAATCTGGTCGCCGGCGCAGGAGCCACCCTGCCAGCCGTCGACCGAGGAGATGACCACATCGCCCGCTTCGATCAGGTTGAGGGCGGCGATGGTGGCCAGAATTTCCTCCGGCCCGTTCTGGGCGACCAGCGCCGGGCCGCAGATGGCGGGCTGGCCGAGGTCGAGCGGCGCGATCGGCGTGGCCATGGAGCCCTTGCCGTTCATCGCGTCGCAGATGAAGCCGGTGGGCATGCCCTTGAAGGCCGCGAGTTGTGTGGCGGTCGGGCGCGGGAAGGTGCGGCGGATGCGCAGGATGGGGGGTTCTTCGATCATGTCAGGCTCCGGTGATGAAATGCAGAAGGTAGAGGCTGCCCATCCCCGCCACGATGGCGGGCACCACGCCGAAGCGGATGCCTGCGGCGAAGGCGGCGGCGGCGGCGAGAAGGCGGATGGGGTCGGTCTGGCCGCCGGTGGCGTCGGGCCAGAGCAGAAGGGGCGTGATGAGGGCCGGGAAGACGGCGGCGCCGACGTATTTGAGGTGGAGCAGCGCCCAGTCGGGGAGTTGCCGCCCGCCGAGGAGGCCGAGGAAGGAGAAGCGGATCAGGAAAGTGCCCACGCCGAGGGCGGCGGTGAGGGTCCAGAAGGCAGCATCCGAGATCATGCGGTTTGCCTCCGTTTCAGCGCCAGTTCGGTTTGCGCGCCTGCGATGATGCCAAGGAGCGCGGCGGCGAAGATGCCGAGGGACCAGGGCAGGCCGGCGAAGGCGATGGAGCCTGCGCAGGCGGCGAAGGCGGCGACGAGGTGAGGCGCGGAGCGCAGGAGCGGCGCGCCGAGGGCGATGAAGCAGACGGGCACGGCGAAGTCGAGCGACCAGCTTGCCGGTATCGCCTCGCGCAGGAGGGCCCCGGCCAGCGTGGAGCCGTACCAGAAGGGGCAGATCAGGGCCATGCAGCCGAAGTAGTAGGCCAATTTGGCGGGCTTCGGCATATCGGGCCGCTCTTCATAGGTGCGCACCGCTACGGCGAAGGCTTGGTCGACCATCAGGTAGGCGGCGAGCGCGCGCAGACCGAGGGGGGCGTGGCCGATGTGGGGGACGAGGGCGGCGGAATACATGGCCATGCGGAGGTTCACGGCGAGTGCAGCGAGCAGGGCGATGAAGACCGGGGCCTGGTCTTGCAGGAGAGCGAGCGCGGTGAATTGCGAGGCCCCGGCGATGACGATGGCGGACATGGCAAAGGTTTGCGGCACGTCGAGCCCTGCATCGCGGGCGACCACGCCGAACATCATCGAGTAAGGCACCACGATGAGGATAAAGGGGGCGCAGTCGAGGTAGCCGCGCCAGAAGGCTCGGGTTGGGCTCATGGCTTGGGGCGGGGCGCGGTGGTGAGGCGCAGGCGCAGCCAGATGTCGCCGGTGACCAGCGCCATGCAGCGGGCCTGCCGCCGGGTGATCTCATCTTCCGGGGCGCCTTCGAGCGCGAGCAGCTCCATGTCGCGTTCGCAGAGGAGCGCGCGGGTCAGCACCTCGTATTTCACCACGATCCGGGCCTCGGCGCCGGTGGCCTCGCCTTCCTTGGCGGTCACGGCCTCGAGTGCTGCGGGGAAATCGGCCTCGAAAACCTCGCGTGCCTGCGTGTAGCACAGGGCGGCGACGGCGGGGGTTTCGGGGACCACGGCATCACACGGCTCCAGCGCCTGCGAGATGCAGAGCGCACCGGATGCGGCGGGGCCTTGGGCGCATGAAATCAGCTCATCCGGTGAGATATCGGCACTGGCGGCGCGGGCCTGCGGCACCGCGCAAAGGCACAGGGATGCGGCCGCGATCACGGCGGTGCGAATGGTCATGAGTTCCTCCCCGGGCCGATTGGCCCTTGCATTTGGTATACCAAACGCAGAAGTTGCCGCAAGCAGGTCGCGGGGCCGGGGAGGTCCCCGCGCGGCAAAGGGAGGCCAGCCATGAGCGATACGCGAGCCAACAAGCGATTCCGCAGCCAGGAATGGTTCGACAACCCCAACAACCCGGGGATGACTGCGCTTTACGTGGAGCGCTATCAGAATCAGGCGTTCACGCGGGAAGAGATTCAGGGAGGGCGCCCGGTGATCGGGATTGCCCAGAGCGGCTCCGATCTGGCGCCCTGCAACAAGATCCATGTGTTCCTGATGGACCGGATCAAGGCGGGCATCCGCGATGGCGGCGGCATTCCGATGGAGTTTCCCGTCCACCCGATTCAGGAAACAGGCAAGCGGCCCACCGCCGCGCTGGACCGGAACCTGACCTACCTCGGCCTCGTCGAGGTGCTGCACGGCTACCCGATCGACGGGGTGGTGCTGACCACCGGCTGCGACAAGACAACGCCCGCGATGCTGATGGGCGCGGCGACGATGGACATTCCGGCCATTGCCCTCAACGGCGGGCCGATGCTGGATGGCTGGTGGAAGGGCGAGCGCGCGGGCTCGGGTACGATCATCTGGGAATCGCGCCGCCTGCTGGCCGAAGGCAAGATTGACTACGACGAGTTCATGGGCCGGGTCTGTGCCTCCGCGCCCTCGCTGGGCCACTGCAACACCATGGGCACGGCCAGCACGATGAACGCGATGGCCGAGGCGCTGGGCATGAGCCTGACCGGCAACAGCGCCATCCCCGCGCCGTTCCGCGAGCGGATGAACATGGCCTACGAGACCGGCAAGCGGATCGTGCAGATGGTGCTGGACGATCTGAAGCCCTCCGACATTCTGACCCGCGAGGCCTTTGAAAATGCCATCGTGGTCTGCACCGCCATTGGCGGCTCCACCAATGCGCCGCCGCACCTGCAGGCCGTGGCCCGCCATGCCGGTGTGGAACTGGACGTGAAGGATTGGGAGACGGTCGGCTTTGACGCGCCGCTGCTGGTCAACATGCAGCCCGCCGGGGAATATCTTGGCGAGAGCTTCTTCCGCGCGGGCGGCGTGCCTGCGGTGATGGGCGAGCTGATGAAGGCCGGGCGGATCCACGAGGGCGCGATGACCGCGACGGGCAACACCATGGGGGTGAACCTTGCGGGGGTCGAAAGCGTCGATACCGATGTGATCAAGACCTGCGCGGCGCCGATGCGGGAGCATGCGGGCTTCAAGGTGCTGAGCGGCAACCTCTTTGACTCGGCTCTGATGAAGACCTCGGTGATCTCGGCGGACTTCAAGAAGCGGTTCCTCAGCGAGCCGGGGGCCGAGGGCGTGCATGAGGCCCGGGCCGTGGTGTTCGAGGGGCCGGAGGATTACCACGACCGGATCAACGACGAGAGCCTCGGGATCGACGAACATTCGATCCTGTTCATCCGCGGCGTGGGCTGCGTGGGCTACCCCGGCTCGGCGGAGGTGGTGAACATGCAGCCGCCGGATGCGCTCATCAAGCAGGGGATCAACCACCTGCCGACGGTGGGGGACGGGCGGCAAAGCGGCACGTCCGAGAGTCCGTCGATCCTGAACGCCTCGCCTGAGGCGGTGGTGGGTGGCGGTTTGGCCTTGCTCGAAACCGGCGACCGGGTGCGGCTCGATCTGAACGCGTCGCGCATGGATGCGCTGGTGGATGACGCCGAATGGGCGGCCCGGCGCGAGGCGTGGAGCCCGCCGAAGCTGGAGCATCAGACACCATGGCAGGAGATTTACCGGACCCATGTGGGCCAGTTGGCGCAGGGCGGCTGCCTTGAGCTGGCAACGGCCTATCAGCGGGTGCGGGAGCAATTGCCGCGCGACAACCATTAGGGAATGTGACGGTGGGCAGTTTGCCCGCCCTACGGGAGGATATCATGGCGAAGAGCATCATCATCACCGGCGGCGGCTCGGGTGTGGGCCGGTCGACGGCGGAAGCCTTCTTCGAGGCGGGCTGGAAGGTTGGCCTGATCGGGCGGCGGCGGGAGGCGCTGGAGGAAACGGCGAATGGGCGCGAGGCGCTGGTGCTGCCCTGTGACGTGACCGACGAGGCCGCCGTGGAAGGCGCATTTGCGGAGGCAGCGAAGGCTTGGGGCCGGGTGGATGCGGTGTTCAACAACGCCGGTGTTTCTCTGGGCGGCGCCCCGATTGACGAGATCGACGTGGCCGACTGGCGCAACCTGATCGACATCAACGTCACCGGCAGCTTCATCGTCGCCCGCGCCGCCTTTGGCGTGATGCGGCGGCAGGAGCCGCAGGGCGGGCGGATCATCAACAACGGTTCGGTCAGCGCCTATGTGCCGCGCTGGGGGTCGACGCCCTACACGGCGAGCAAGCACGCGGTCACGGGGCTGACGCGGAGCATTTCGCTCGACGGGCGGCCCTTCAACATCGCTTGCGGGCAGATCGACATCGGCAACGCGCTGACGCCGATGGCCGCGAAGATGCAGAAGGGCGTGCCGCAGGCCGATGGCACGATTGCGGTAGAGCCGGTGATGGACGTGAGCCACGTGGGGAGCTCGGTGCTCTACATGGCCGATCTGCCGCTGGAGGCCAACGTGCAGTTCATGACGGTGATGGCGACCAACATGCCTTACATCGGTCGCGGCTGACCGCGCAGGCATTACGCCTTAGCGAGACATGAAGGGCCGCACCTTGAGGGGTGCGGTCTTTTCTTTGTCAGGCGCAGCTAGGCCACCGGGAGCCGGTGTCTCCGCCGTCAGGCGGCTTTCTTCTCCGCCGGGGCGTCGCGCGGTTCCAGCGGTTTGCCGGGGAAGTGGCTGGCGAACTTGATCGTCAGATCCTCCCGGCTCACGCCTAGGCGGGTGAGGGGGACGAGGGGCTTTTCCTCCGGCCAGGTGCAGAGGATCAGCGGGGGCTGGCCGGTTCGGCCGTTTTCGCCGGGGGCGCGGAGCACGTAGCCGAGCTTGCGCAGCCGGGCCTGCAGGCCGGGCCATGTGACTGAATCCTCGATCGCCTGGGCCAGTGCCCGGCGTTTGTCGACCACCGCGGGCGGCACCTTTGGCGCCTCGCCCAGTTGCGAGAGAATGGCCTGCCGGAGGAACTCGGCAAGCGTCTGGTCCGCCGCGCGTGCTGCGCGATTGGCCTTGTTGAGGAGCTTAAGGGGCATCCGGAGGGTGAGGTTCATGGCGGGCTGTTTCATGCCCGGCACCTTGCCCTCAGTTCAGTTAATGCCCGGTTTATGGCCGCCGGAAATTCGGGCGCGATTGTGTTGCGCGCCCGAAACGAGGCTCGGAAGGGTCGTCAGACCGGCTCGAAGCTCTTTGCGGTGGGGCTGTAGCCCTCCAGCACGCCCTCGCGGATGTCGAACCACAGGCCATGCAGGCTGAGTTCTTCGGCCTCGATGGCCGATTGCACGAAGGGGAAGCCGATGAGGTTGGAGAGCGATTCGACCACCGCCTCGCGCTCAAGCGCGCGTTTTTGGGCCTCGGGATCTTCCATATCCTTCACCCGCTCGTAGCCGGGCCGCAGGATGTCGAGCCAGCGGCCGATGAAGCTGCTCTTCTCTTCGAGCTCCGGCATCTTGCCCGAGCACATGTCGAGGCAACCGGCAACGCCGCCGCAGTTGGAGTGGCCGACGACGATCAGGTGCGAGACCTTCAGCACGGTCACGGCATATTCGATTGCCGCAGAGGTGCCGTGCGGGTCGCCATCGGGCTCGAAAGGCGGCACGAGGTTGGCGATGTTGCGGTGCAGGAAGATGTCGCCGGTCTGGGCGCCGAACATCTCGTTCACGTTCACCCGGCTGTCACAGCAGGCGATGACCATCATCGGAGGGCGCTGGCCCTCGTCGGCGAGCCGGCGGAACCAGCTCTTGTTCTGTTCGTAACTTGTTGCCTTCCAGCCCTGATAGCGGCTGACGAGGTAGTCCGGCAGAGGTTTGACGAGCCTTTCCATGGGTATGCCCTTCCTGTCGTTTCACAGGTCTTAACCAGAACGCGGGGCAGTGGGAAGAGTGCTGCGGTGCAGAACCTTGCGACCGATCGGCTCGCCTTTGGTTTAAATCGGGGGCTTTGGCCCGGCGCAGGCTAACGGAATGTTCAGCCCTTCGGGGCATTTTGCGCCTTGGGTATATCGGGGGTGTATAGCGAGGTGCGACAGATGGCGCAGGTTTCCGTATTGCAGGTTGAAGATGAAGTCCGGCTCGATCCGGATCGGTTGGGGTCGCTCTACTACCAGTTGGGCGATCAGGGCGCGGAGGATGTGGTCTGCCGCGCGATGGAAGAGCTGGCGGTGCGGCTGGCCGATGTGGATGCGCACTTTCGGGCGCAGGATTGGGACGCTGTGGCGCGGCTTGCGCGCGGGCTGATCGCCATAGCCGAGCAGATCGGAATGATCGGGCTGGCCCGGGTGGCGGGAGACGTGGCCCGCTCGGCGCGGGCGCTGGACTTTCCGGCGATTTCGGCCACGCTGGCGCGGCTCGGGCGCATTGCCGACCGCTCGCTCACCGAAGTGTGGGATACGCAGGATCTCTCGGTCTGACAGCTGGCCGGGTGGCCCTTGGCCATCGAATTGGGGGCGCTCTCAGCCGGGCTTTCGGCTGGGGCGGGCATGATCTACTCTGGCGCCAAATTGCCAGATGGAGCCCCCATGTATTCCACCCCCCTGCCCAAATTCGCCCCCGCCAATGGTGCTGCCTGCCCGGTTTGGGCCGTCGGCCCCGAGGGGCTTGAGAGCCTTTCCGCCGAGGCCGCCCGCTGGGCTGAATCCACGGGTTTCAAGGCCGGTGCGGGCGAGACCTGCCTTGTGCCCGGCGAGGGCGGGGCGTTGGGCGCCGTGCTGCTCGGGCTGGGGAGCGAGGCCAGCCGCGACCGGCGCCGGTTTGCCACTGGTGGGCTGCCGGGCGCTCTGCCCGAAGGCACCTACACGCTGGCGGGCGCCTGGGAGGCGAGGGAGGCCGAGGAGGCCGCTTTGGGCTGGCTCTTTGGCAGCTACCAGTTCACCCGCTACGCGGGCAGCGCGAGCACGAAGGCTCAACTGGTGTGCCCCGAGGGGGTCAACGCCGCGAAGCTGGAGGCGATTGTGGCGGGCGAGTTCCTGACCCGCGATCTCATCAACACCCCGACCTCCGACATGGGGCCGGAGGCGCTGGAGGATGCCTTCTTTGCGCTGGCGAAAGAGCAGGGCGCCAAGGCCAGTGCCATCCGGGGTGACGACTTGCTGTCGCAGAACTTTCCGATGATCCACGCGGTGGGCCGGGCCAGCGCAGAGGCGCCGCGGCTGCTGGACATGCGCTGGGGCGAGGACGGGCCTGCGCTGACCCTCGTGGGCAAGGGCGTGTGCTTTGACACCGGCGGGCTGAACCTGAAGCCGGGCGCCTCGATGGGCTTGATGAAGAAGGACATGGGCGGCTCGGCCACGGTGCTGGGCCTCGCGCGGATGATCATGGCGCTGGGGCTGAAGCTGCGGCTGCGGGTGCTGGTGCCGGCGGTGGAGAACTCGGTGTCGTCCAACAGCTTCCGGCCGCAGGATATTCTGACCTCGCGCAAGGGGCTGACGGTGGAGATCAACAACACCGACGCCGAGGGGCGGCTGGTGCTGGCCGACGCGCTGACTCTGGCGGGGGAGGAGAACCCCGACATGATCGTAAGTTTCGCCACGCTGACCGGCGCGGCGCGGGTGGCGGTGGGCGATGACCTTTCGCCGTTCTTCACCGGTAACGAGGCGCTGGCAGGGGCCTTGGCGGAGGCCGCGGCAGAGGTGGCGGACCCGGTCTGGCGGATGCCGTTCCATGCGCCCTACGAGCCGCGCATCGAGCCGGGCATCGCGGACCTCGACAATGCGCCCAAGGGCGGCATGGCGGGGGCGATCACGGCGGCGCTGTTCTTGCGGCGCTTCGTGCCGGAGGGCGCGGACTATACCCATTTTGATATCTACGGCTGGCAGCCCAACCCGTCGCCGGGGCGGCCGAAAGGGGGCGTGGGCATGGGCGCGCGGGCGCTGCTGGCGGCTTTGCCGAAGGTGCTGGGATGAAGCTGGACCGCCGCCTCACCCCCGCCAATGCCCGCGTGGCGGCCGCCGCGTTGAAGGGGCTGGTGGAGGCGGAGGCCTATGTGGAGGGCGAGGCGGCCTGCGTTTGCGCCCCGCTGACCGACATCTGCCGCGATCCGGCGGGTGACCGCGAGCGGCAGCTGCTGATGGGCGCGCGGGTGGTGGTGTATGAGCGGGTGGCGGGCTGGGCCTTTGTGCAGGCGGCCGCCGATGGCTACGTGGGCTATGTGGCCGAGGCGGCGCTGGGCGAGGTGGTCGCCCCGACCCACCGCGTGAGTGCCCGGCAGAGCCACCTTTACCCGGAGCCGAGCATCAAGGTGCGGGAGAAGGCGGCGCTTTCCTTCGGCGCGCAGGTCGTTGTGACCGGGCAGGAGGGTGACCTCTGCGAAACGCCGGGCGGGTTTGTGCCGGTGCAGCACCTGACGGAGGTTGGCACGCGGATGGACCGGCTGGAGGTGGCGCAGCTCTTTTTGGGCACGCCTTACCTTTGGGGTGGCAACTCGGGCGCGGGGATCGACTGCTCGGGGCTGGTGCAGGCGGCGCTCTGGGCCGAAGGGCATGACTGCCCGGGCGACAGCGACATGCAGGAGGAGGCCGTGGGCGAGGGTGTGGCGCTGGATGCGCCGGTTGAGCCGGGCGACCTGTTCTTCTGGCCGGGGCATGTGGCGATGGCGCTGGATGCGGAGCGGCTCATTCATGCGACGGGGCATTTCATGAGCACGGTGATCGAGCCGCTGCCCGAGGCGCTGGCACGGATTGAAGGTGCGGGCTATGCGCTGCGGTCGCGGCGGCGGGTGGGCTAGAGCGGGGAGTCGGGACAAGTCCTGCCCCATGCGGCTAGGTGGATGTTACCGCCACGCCACCGGGTTGAGTTTGAACAGGGTTGAAAGCTGGGCGTAGACCTCCGGCTCCTCCTCCATCAGGGCGGCGGGTTGCTCGAAGAAGACCTCGACGGCCACCGCGAAGAACTCCTCGTGGCCCTCGCAGCCATAGGGGTCGATCACGCCGCGTTCGCCGCGCTCCACCCGCGCGCAAAGCCGCTCGTAGGCGCCGGTGAAGACCCGCGCCCATTCGGCAAAGCTCTGGCCACGGGCCATGACGGGGGCGCCATCGGCTGCGCCGGAGAGATCATCGACCTGATGGGCGAATTCGTGGAGCACCACGTTGTGGCCATCGTGCTCATCGGCGGCGCCCGCCTCGGAATGGGCCCAGCTCAGGATCACCGGGCCGCGCGCCCAGCTCTCGCCGGTGCGGACGGTGTCCTGCTCGGTCACGACGAAGCCGTTGTGGCTGGCGCGGCGCGAGCGGAAGGCGCCGGGGTAAATCAGGATGGTGCGCAGGTTCACGAACCATGTGTCGGTGTTGACCACCAGCAGGCAGGCCTGCGCGGCGATGGAGAGGCGCATCTCGTCGGTCACCTCCAGCCCGCCGCGCCCCAGAAACTCGACCTGATCAAGAAAGAGGTTCACCCGGCCCTCCAGTGCACGGGCCAGATCGGGCGGCAGACGGCGGGTGATGGGCACCTTGGCGGCAATCACCGCGCGCTGGGCCTCGGTCAGCGGCATAGTCAGAAGGGCGGCACGGGAGCGGCGGCGCAACAGCTTGGCGACACCCCATGCGAGGGCGGCGAGCGCCATGATGCCGAGGACGATGAGGGTGGGCACGGGCTTTGGTTCTGGTGGCGGTTACTCGACGGCGCGGATCAGCTTGCGTTCGAGCACGCGGAGCACGGTGCGCAGATCGTGGCCGCGCTTGAGCACCTGCCCGTCCATCCCGATCACGGCATACATGCCCTGCTTGGCCCGCATCTTGGGGCGCTTCTCGATCCGGTAGAGCGGGTGCTCGGCGGTGCGGCGGAAGATCGAGAAGACGGCAACGTCACGCAGGCTCGATATGCCGTAGTCACGCCACTCGCCAGCGGCGACGAAGCGCCCGTAGAGACCAAGAATGAGCGAAAGTTCGGGGCGCTGGAAGGCGACCGGCTCGTTCGCGCGATTGCCGGGAAAGGGCGTGGGCGACTGCACGTTCATGCCTATGAGAGTGGGGGCAAGCGGGGGCAAAATCAAGCGTCTCGAAAATGTCGCAAAATGGCCCCCGCAGGGTCGCCCGCCGATCCTGACCGCGCCGTGATCGGTTGCGATACACCTCGGCACGCAACGAGCCCCAGGCTCGACCCCGGTGGGGTGGCATCATAGCCCCCACCCAGTCGCCCCACCGGGGTGCCAGACTACAGTGCCCGTCGGCTTTGTCCGGCGGGCCTTTTTCTGTTCGGGGTCAGGCGAACCGCCCGTGGCAGAACCAGCCGCCCGAGACCGCCCCGCCGTGGGCGTAGAACAACCAGAGCCGCGCGCCGCAGGCGGTTTCGACCTGCCAGTAATCGCGCTGACCGCTCCGCCATGCCGGCTCGTCGAGCCACCATTCGGGGGCGATCCGCTCGGGCCCGGTGGCCGAGGCGGTGGCAAACTGGCGGCGGCGCCAGCGGAAGGCCAGCGGCAGGGCGGCGGGCCGGTCGCCGGGCGGGCCGGAGGGGGTGACGAACTCGGGCGCAAACAGGGTCAGCGGGCGCGGCTCGGTGGGGCGGGGGGGCCAGTCGGTGGCGGGGGCGGACCATGCGGCGGCGCGGAGCTGGGTGGCCTTCTCGGGCACGTGGCTGTCGCCGGGGTGGAGCCGATGGATCTGCTCCAGCCCGACCCGCGCGCCCAGCCGCCCGATGAGGTCATCGAGCGCGGTGTCGTTCTGCAGCCGGGCGGCGGCATCGGCGCTGGCCCCGGCGTGGCCGCGGTGCTGCACCGCGTGGACCGGCTCGGTGACGGTGGCCACCAGCCGGATCACGTCGATCCCGTCACCGGCGTCGACCTCGGCCAGCTTCATCCGCAGCAGGGGGCGCAGGCGCTCGGGGTCAGCGGAAGGGCGGGCGAGGCCCAGTTCGAGCACCTGGGCGCTGTGATCGCAGCGCAGCAGGTGCAGCCGGAGCCGCCGCGCGCCCATGCCGCGCGCGCGCAGCCGGGCCTCAAGCGCGGGCAGCAGCCGGTCGATCCCGGCGGCAAGGTCTGGCTCCAGCCCGATCGGCTCTGGCAGGGTCAGCCGCACGGCATAGCGCGGCTCGGGGCGGGCGGGGGAGACCGGCTCGGGCGCGGTGCCGAAGGCCTGATCAAGCCGCAGCACGAGATCGGCGCCAAAGCGGCGGGCCAGAGCGGCGCGGGGCTGGGCGGCCAGCTCCTCGACCCGGCGCAGCCCGAGGCGGGCAAGCTGCTGGGTGGTCTTGGGCGGCAGGCGCAGCGCGGCCAGCGGCAGCGGTGCCAGCGCCTCGCGGGCCATGCCGGGCGCGGCGATGCGGGCCTCGGGGGAGGGCGCATCGGCGGCCAGCGGGGGCGGGCCGCCGCGCTCCCAGTGTCGCCGCTTCACCGCGCGGGCGCGGGTGGCATAGGCCTCCTGGTCGATCGCATCGCCCGAGCGCAGCGCCCCCGGCCCCTGGCCCGCGAACCGCGCCAGCGCCCAGGCCGCGCCCACGGTATCGGCCACCCCGGCGCAGACCGTCAGCCCGAGCTGGGCGCAATCGGCCTCGGCCTCGCCCATCAGCCCGGCCTCGCCGCCGAAGAGATGGGCGCAGCCGGTGATATCCACCACCAGCCCCTCGGGCGGGGCCTCGCTGATCCAGGGAGAGAATTTGCCGGCCCAGCGGCGCAGAACGGTGAGAAACCCCGCCTCGATGGCGGGCCGCTCCAGTCGGGTGACGAGATCTGGGCAGACCGCCTGCGCATCGCGCAGCGGTTGGCCGGGGCGCAGCCCGGCGGCGGAGGCGGCACGCGACAGCGAGGCGAGGCTCACCACGTTGCCGCTTTCGCGCACCACGGCCAGCGGCACCTCGGCCAGCGCGGGCTCGGCACGGATCAGCCGCTCGGCGGCAAGCCGGGGGAACCACAGCGAGAGGATTCGGCGGTTGGGCATGGGGCGGCAGCAGGCATGTTCGTGATTTGTTCCACTTTAGCCTTGCGCTATGCGGGAGTCGAGTCCGCCTGATCCGGGTGGATCAGCCGCAGGTGACGCGGGTGATCAGGCCGGCGGGGTCGAGGTAAAAGTTCATCCGGTAGGGATTGTACTCTTGGGTCACGATGCCGCCATGGGGGATGACCCGGATCTGGCGGGTGACGCCGAGCGTGGGGATCACGCTGGAGGGTTGGCCGATGGCGGCGGTGCGATAGGTGGAGGCGCCGCAAATGTCAGGCTCGCGCTCCACAAGGCCGCTGTCAGCATTGTCCTGCAGCGGATCTTCGCTCGGGGGGAGGTCTTCAACCGGGGGCTGACAGGCGGCGAGCGCCGTCAGGAGAATCAGGGCCTTGAAAGATTTCATCGCGGGTTTCTTCCCATATCCGGTTGAATAAACGCAGAGATTCCCCCACGGTTCCGCGCGACAGATTAACGGGAGTTTCGACAAATGAAAACGCGCGCCGCGGTGGCCCTTGAGGCTGGCAAACCGCTTGAGATCATGGAGGTGAACCTTGAGGGCCCGAAGGCGGGCGAGGTTCTGGTGGAGATCAAGGCGACGGGGATTTGTCACACCGATGAGTTCACCCGCTCGGGCGATGACCCGGAGGGGCTGTTTCCGTCCATCCTGGGCCATGAGGGCGCGGGCGTTGTGATGGAGGTGGGCGAGGGCGTGACCACGCTGAAGCCGGGCGACCATGTGATCCCACTCTACACCCCCGAATGCCGGGAGTGCGCCTCTTGCCTGAGCGGCAAGACCAACCTCTGCACCGCGATCCGGAACACGCAGGGCCAGGGCCTGATGCCCGACGGCACGACCCGGTTCTCGATGCTCGATGGCACGCCGATCTATCACTACATGGGCTGTTCCACCTTTGCGAACCACACGGTGATGCCCGAGATCGCGCTGGCGAAGGTGCGCGAGGACGCGCCCTTCGACAAGATCTGCTACATCGGCTGCGGCGTGACCACCGGCATCGGCGCGGTGATTAACACGGCAGGTGTTGAGATTGGGTCAACGGCGGCCGTTTTTGGCCTCGGCGGCATCGGGCTGAACGTGATCCAGGGTCTGCGGATGGCGGGCTGCGACAAGATCATCGGGGTCGATCTGAACGACGACAAGGCGGAGATGGCGAAGAAATTCGGCATGACACACTTCGTTAACCCTTCGAAGGTAGAGAACACGGTGCAGGCCATCGTGGACCTGACGAAGACCGAGCTCGACCAGATCGGCGGCGTGGACTACTCGTTCGACGCCACCGGCAACGTGAAGGTGATGCGCGACGCGCTGGAATGCTCGCACCGCGGCTGGGGCGTGAGCGTGATCATCGGCGTGGCGCCCGCGGGCGCCGAGATCAGCACCCGCCCGTTCCAGCTGGTGACGGGCCGGGTCTGGAAAGGCACGGCCTTCGGCGGCGCCAAGGGCCGGACGGATGTGCCCAAGTTCGTGGACTGGTACATGGACGGGAAGATCGAGATCGACCCGATGATCACCCACAAGCTGAAGCTGGAGGACATCAACGAAGGCTTCGAGCTGATGCACGCCGGTAAATCCATCCGCGCCGTGGTGGAGTATTGATCCGCGCTGCTGCCCTTGTGGCGGCACTGGCGGCCAGCCCCGCGCTGGCCGCTCCGCTGCTCGAACTCCGCGTAGGCCCGGTGGCTGCCGAGGCCGAGGCGGAGGACATCGTGAGCGTTGCCCCGGTGCTCGACGCGCAGCCGGGCTTCGACATTACCATCTCGGAGCGGTTCAGCGAGGCGGTGGGCAAGCTGACGGCGGCTCACGTGGGCGAGGAGCTGCGGCTTTCGATCTGCGGTGAGGTGGTGATGCGGCCCCGGATCATGGAGCCGATTCTGGGCACCGGGATGCGGCTGATGCCGATTCCGCCGGAGAAGGCTCAGACCTACCTGTTGTGGCTCACCGGGCGGGAGCCCTGCCCGGAGGAGTGAGCGGCGCAGCGCTGCCCCGTTCTGCGGCCAAGGCCATAGCCTGAGGGAACCGGCGTGGCGTTTGCGCGGTTCATCCTGCATAGGAGGGCCCGCCGATGAACACCAAATCCAGCTTCCCGACCGAACTTTTGCCAAGCGAAGAGGCCCAGAGCCGCCTTGTGCCGGTGGCCGTGGCCTGCGGGCTGGTGGCGGCGGGGGCGCTACTGTGGCGGGCCAAGCCGCGCGCGCTGGAAATCCCCGACCCGGTGCCGCTGGGCGCCAAGCCCTCGAAGAGCCTGTTCCGCCGGATGGCCCGCCGCTCGCGCGACGGGGTTCACAAGATCGCGCCCGGCAACATCTCGGTGTCGCTCGGGCGCTCGCTGGTGATCGCGGGCGGGGCGCTGCTGCTGACCCGGCTGCTCGATGAACTGGCGGGCGAGGACTAACCCTTTCGCGCCACCACGAAACGGGCTGGCGGATTGGCCGGGTAGTTGCCGGTCTCAACAATCGTCAGACCGGCGGCCTCGTGCAGCGCGTCGATCTCAGCAACCTTGAAGAACCGCACTTTGGGTGCCTGCCGGAACAGCCGCATCGCGCCGATGAGCGGGCGCAGATACCACATGCGGCTGAGGGCGGTGGTCTTGGTGATCACGTAGCCGCCCGGTTTGACGCGGGCGGCGAGAGTGGCGACGGCGGCGGCGGGATCGGGCACCAGATGCAGGAGGTTGAAGGCGATGGCGGCGTCGAACGGGCCTTCAGGCAGGCTTTCGACCCCGGTTTGCTCCAGCGTGATGTTGGTCAGGCCATCGGCCTCGATCCGGCTGCGGGCGATCTCCAGCAGGGCATCGGAAATGTCGGTGGCCACGATCCGGCCTGCGTGCGGTGCAAGGCGGCGGGCGGTGGTGCCGGTGCCTGCGCCCGCCTCCAGCACAGCCGCATCTGCGGCGAGGTAGCTGGCGGTGCGCTCCAGCGTGGTGGCATAGGCGGCCTCATCCGAGATCGGGCGGGCGGCGTAGCGGGGGGCGACCTTGTTCCAGAATTTTGCGTCGGTCATGGGGGGCTCCGTGGATTTGATCTGCGGGTTTGATCTGTTGGGGCAGATGTAGCCAAACGCGGATCACATAAGAATTGCCTGATTTCGCATTTGATCTATGCATATGTGCATGAAGCCCCCTGCTGCCTCTTTCGACTGGAACCAGGCGCGCGCCTTTCTGGCCGCCGCCGAAGAGGGCTCGCTCTCGGCCGCCGCGCGCAAGCTGGGGCAGACCCAGCCGACGCTGGGGCGGCAGGTGAGCGGGCTGGAAGAGGCACTTGGTGTGACGCTCTTCGAGCGGGCGGGGCGCAGCTTGCAGCTCACACAGGCGGGGCGGGAACTGCTGCCGCATCTGCGCAGCATGGAGGAAAGCGCGGGCCACGTGGCGATGGTGGCCGCCGGGCAGGCGCAGGGGCTGCAGGGGCGCGTGGTGATCTCTGCCTCCGACATGATGGCGGCGCGCACGCTGCCGCCGATCATCGCCCGGCTGGCGCGCACGGCGCCGGAGCTGGAGATCGAGCTGATCTCCTCCAACAGCCTGTCGGACCTGACCCGACGCGAGGCGGATATTGCCCTACGCCACGTGCGCCCCACCGAGCCGGAACTGGTGGCCCGGCTTGTCGCGGAGCAGGCGGCGAAGTTCTATGCGGCCACCGCCTACCTCGAGCGGGCCGGGCGGCCGGAGAACGTTGCGGCGCTGGGAAGGCACGATTGGGTGGGGCACGCGAGCGCGGAGACAATGCTGGAGTATCTTGCGGGCAAGAGTATTGAGGTGCCGCGCGAGCGGGTACGCGTCGTGGCCGACAATGGGCTCGCCTATTGGGAGCTGGTGCGGCAGGGCATGGGGATCGGCATCATGGCGCGGGAAGAGGTGCAACTGGGCGAGGGGATCGAGCCGGTGCTGCCCGATTACACCTTCATGACCATCCCGGTCTGGCTGGTGGCGCATTCCGAGTTGCACTCGTCGCGCCGCATCCGGGTGGTGTGGGACTATCTCGCGGAGGCGCTTTCAAAGCGGGCGGCGAAGCCCTAGGTATGGGCCCATGGATAACAAGAACAACACACCTCTCCTCGCCGTCCTGATCGACGCCGACAACACCTCTCCCAAATGGGCAAAGGCGATCTTTGACGAGATCGCGGGCATGGGCGAGGCCTCGGTGCGCAGGGTCTATGGCGACTTTTCTTCCAACCAGATGAACGGCTGGGCCAAGGTGCAGGCCGAGTTCGGTCTTGTGCCACATCACCAGCCGGCGAACACCGTGGGCAAGAATGCGAGCGATATCGCGCTGGTGATCGACGCGATGGACCTGCTGCATACGGGCCGGTTTGACGGGTTCATTCTGGTGTCGTCCGACAGTGACTTTACCCGGCTGGCATCGCGTATTCGCGAACAGGGCTACGACGTGTTCGGCATCGGGGCGCAGAAAACGCCCGAGGCCTTCCGGAAGGCCTGCAAGCGGTTCATCTTTCTGGAAAACCTCGAAGGCGCGCCGCAGCAGAAGCAATCGGCCAAGGGCGGCGACAAGCTGAACGAGGCGCGAGACTTGATCTTCCGCGCGATGGACGCGCTGGAGACGGAAGACGATTGGTATGCGCTGGGGCCGCTTGGCCAGCAGGTGACCACGGCAAACCCGGATTTTGACGTGCGAACCTATGGGTTCCGCAAGTTCTCGGACCTTGTGGGCAAGATCCCGGTGCTGGAAACGCGGCGTGGGTCGGGGAACCAGTTGCAGGTGCGGCGGGTGGATTGAGAAAGCACGGGGGCATGGCCGATCTGTTCGAGGTTCCACCGGAGCGGATTGCAGAGTTCCTCGACCGCTACCAGTCTCTTCACGATGCGGAGATTCTATCGGTGCATGTTGAGGAGCACAGGCTCATCATCGACCTTAGAAACCTCTGCGACATTGACCCCGAAACGAATTGGTGGCGCGAGACGCAGACCTCGGCCAGTCTCATCTTCGATGGCATCCGCGATCTGAGGATGGAGGGTGATTTCGTTGGGTACTGTGTCTCGCAACTCGGAACCACCGACGGAGGCGAGGTTTTTCTTAACGGTGATGCCGGACAAATCTCTGCAAGATACAACTCCTTCCGCCTTTACAGCAGTGAGCCTTTAGGACCGCAGCTGAAAGTCTGACAGGCAGATCCGCCATGTATTCGCACCACACAGGGAGCCGCACCGTCGACGGGCCGCGGTACGGCGATGCAACGGTCTTTTGCTAGCGCTTTATGTCAGCCGTGGTAGCTCTTTGCTCGATTGACGCGCAAACGTCGGCCAATCGCCGTGCCGGGGGGGCGGCCCGGCGATGGTGCGGCGGCTTCGCCTTGATTCCGCACCTGGCGCGAGGCTGCATGGTACGGCTCACCCCTCCGACCAATCCTTCGCGTGCTTCCGCAACTCGAACTTCTGAATCTTCCCCGTCGGCGTCTTCGGCAGCTCGTGGAACACCACGTGCTTGGGTGTCTTGAAGCCTGCCAGCGACTCCCGGCAGTGGGCGATCAGCTCCTCCTCGGTCGCCTCGGCCCCCGGCTTGAGCTCGACATAGGCGCAGGGGACCTCGCCCCATTTCTCGTCGGGCTTCGCCACCACGGCGCAGAGGTTCACCGCAGGGTGGTGCATCAGCACGCCTTCGACCTCGACCGAACTCACGTTCTCGCCACCGGAGATGATGATGTCTTTGGCGCGGTCGGTGATCTGGATGTAGCCGTCGGGGTGCTGGATGGCGATGTCTTCGCTGTGGAAGTAGCCGCCGCGGAAGGCCTCTTCGCTGGCTTCGGGGTTCTTGTAATAGCCCTTCATCACCATGTTGCCGCGCATCACGATCTCGCCGGGGGTCTCGGCATCCATCGGGGTCTGGCTGATAAACTCGTCCATCACCGTGACCTCTTCGGCGGTGGGCATGGCGACGCCGGTGCGGGCCTTGATGGCGGCGCGGTCCTTTTGCTCCAGCCCATCCCATTTGGCGCCGTCCCAGAGGCATTCGGTGATAGGGCCGTAGGTTTCCGTCAACCCGTAGACCTGGGTCACATTGAAACCCAGCGGCTCGACGGCGGCGAGGATGGCGGCGGGGGGCGGGGCGCCGGCGGTGAAGACCTCGACAGTGTGGTCGAAGCTGCGGCGCTCGGCCTCGGGCGCGTTCACCAGCAGGCCGAGCACGATGGGGGCGCCGCCGAAATGGGTGACGCCCTCGTCGGCAATGGCGTTGTAGATGTTCTTGGCGGTGACATCACGGCAGCAGACAATCGTGCCGCCGAGCGCAGGGATCATCCAGGTGTGGCACCAGTTGTTGCAGTGAAAGAGCGGGACGATCACGAGGTAGCGCGGCTCCATCACCATGCGCCACGAGATCACCTGGCCGAGCGTGCTCAGGTAGGCGCCGCGATGGTGGTAGACCACGCCCTTGGGCCGCCCGGTGGTGCCGGAGGTGTAGTTGAGCGTGAGGCTCTCCCACTCGTCCTCGGGCATCACCCAGGGAAAATCCTCGCGGCCCTCGGTGAGCAGCTCCTCATAGGTGGTGTGGCGGCCTGTGGGCTCCAGCCCGGCCTCGGGGTCTGGCACCTCGATGATCACCGGGCGCTCGCCCTCCATCACGCCCAGCGCCTCTTCGGCGAGGGGCACGAAGGCGGTGTCGCAGAGCAGCAGCCGGGTTTCGGCATGTTCGAAGATATAGGCGACGGTGCCCACATCGAGCCGGACGTTGATGGCGTTGAGCACCGCCCCGCAGGCGGGCACGCCGAAATGCGCCTCGACATGGGGCAGGGTGTTGAGCAGCAGGGTCGAGACCACCTCGCCGGGCTGGATTCCGCGCCCCTCGAGCGCCGAGGCGAGGCGGGAGACGCGGGCGTGATACTGGGCGTAGCTGTGGCGGGTCGAGCCGTAAACCACCGCCTCGCGCTCGGGGAAGAGCTTCACAGCGCGGGCAAGATGGCTGAGCGGGGTCAGCGGCGCGTGGTTGGCGCGGCGTTTCTGCAAGCCGCTCTCATCTCTCATCCAGCCCATCGTGCGCTCCCTCCCTGTCGCGTCGGCCCAGAATAATCGCAGCGCGACAGGGATCAAGAAATTGCCGGGGCCGGGGGGCGGAGATAGTGTCGCGCCATGATCCTCTCACGCGGGCGCGGCTACCTCTTCATCCACATTCCCAAGACCGGGGGCACCTCGATGGCGCTGGCGCTGGAGGCGCGGGCGATGGCGGATGACGTGATGCTGGGCGACACGCCGAAGGCGCTGAAAAGGCGGCGGCGTGTGAAAGATACGCAGACGGCGGGGCGGCTGTGGAAGCACTCGCGGCTCGTAGATTTGCCGGGGCTGGTGGAAGAAGAGGAGATGAAACGGCTCTTCGTGTTCACCCTCGTCCGCAACCCCTGGGCCCGGATGGTGAGCTATTATCACTGGCTCCGGGCGCAGAGCTTTGACCACCCCGCCGTGACCCTGGCGCATCAACTGAGATTTGACGAATTCGTGGCGCACGGGCACACGCAGGCCAGCCTCGGCGCGGCAGATTATGGCAGCTATGTGCGCCTGCCCTCCAGCGCGGAGCATTGCCAATTGTTCATCCGGCTGGAACATCTGGAGCAGGATATCGCCCCGCTTGAGGCGCATCTCGGCTTCGCGCTCACGCCACTGCCGCATGTGAACCGGAGGGCCCGCGAGGCGGACTGGCGCGGCGTTTATAGTAAACAAAGCAAGGCCGATGTGGCACGCATCGCCGCCCGCGACATTGCCCGTTTCGGCTACCGCTTCGAGGGCGAATGACCGGATTTTGGTAAATTGCTTCGTGCATCCGATTCAATTTTTAGACGCCTGCCGAATTGTCGCCCGTGCCGAAACACTGCCGCATTCTGGCCCGTTTCCGGACTGAATGAGGGCTAGGGAATCACTCTGACTGTCCTTGCTGCTACCGGAACCGCAGCTGCCGATTTGGTTCCGCAATGAGGGGATGGTGCAAAATGTTCATGGGATGGAAAACGAATGATCTGAGTATCGCTGGCGCGCGGCCCGCAGGCGACCGCCGCCGCGATGCGCGCGGCGCGGGCCACGGGATCGTGGCGGGCACGCTGGTGGCGACCTCGATGGGCTGGCGCCCGGTCGAGGCCCTGATGCTGGGCGACGAGGTGATGACCTTCGATGGCGGCATGCAGCGGATCACCGGGTTGAGCCGCGCCCGCCTGTGGAACGGCGAGGCCGAGTGCCCGCGTGCGATGTGGCCGATCCGGGTGCCTGCTGGGCTGGTTGGCAACCGCCGCGATCTGGTGCTGATGCCCGAAGAGACCGTGGTGATCGAGAGCGATGCCGCCGAAGACATGTATGACGACCCGTTTGCCCTCATCCCGGCGATGGCCCTCATCGACATGCCCGGTGTGGAGCGCGTTTGCCCGGCGACCGAGATCGAGGTGATCTCGATCAGCTTCGACGAGGATCAGGTGATCTTTGTGGAAGGCTCGGCGCTGATCTTCTGCCCGACCGGCGCGGCAGGCGAGCCGATCGGCATGGCCGCCCTGCTGAGCGAAGAGTTCAACGGCACGGCGAGCAGCGCCTATCAGGTGCTGTCACTCGATGACGCCCGGCTGCTGGCGAGCTGCATGGTGGCCGAGCAGGCTGCCCGCGGTGTGCCCGCCGCGGCGGCGCGGGCCGGGCGGCTGGCCGCCTGACGGATTGAGACAACGGCGGGCCGGAAGCGGCGCGCCACTGACCACGCCACGTCGGGGGCGCGCCTTGCTCCCGACAGAACGCGACAGACAAGGCCCGCCCCGACAGGCGTTTCCATCCCACCTCCAGGGTATGGGCCTCTGAACGGAAAACCCCGGCGAGACAGAAGTCCGCCGGGGTTTTTTATGTGTCGGTTCGGTGGTTTGGCACTCACCGGATATCAGGCGGCCTTTGCGTCTGCACCGGTGCCGAAACGGTCGTAGAAGGTGCCCCCGGAGGCTGCGATCTCGCGCAGCAGGGCCGGGGTGGCGAAGCGGTCGCCGTGGGCGGCGGTGAGGGACTCGGTGAGCTCCACGGCGCGTTCGGCGCCGAGGATGTCGAGCCAGGAGAACGGCCCACCGGACCAGGGCGCGAAGCCCCAGCCGAGGATGGCGCCCACGTCGCCCTCGCGGATGTCCTCCAGCACGCCCTCTTCCAGCGCGCGGACGGCCTCGAGCACTTGGGCGAAGAGCAGGCGGTGCTGGACTTCGCTGAGGTCGGGCTGCTCATCGGCGACCGGATACTTGGCTTCAAGACCGTCCCAGAGCAGGCCGCGCTTGCCCTTGTCGTCGTAGCTGTAGAAGCCCGCGTTCGATTTGCGGCCAAGGCGGCCCTCGTCGGCCATCCAGAACAGCACCTCGTCGACCGCGCCATCGGGGTAGGCATCGCCCATCGCGGCCTTGGTGGCCTTGGCGATCTTCACCCCGAGGTCGATGGAGGTTTCATCGACCAGTTGCAGCGGGCCGAGCGGCATGCCGACCAGCTTGGCGGCGTTCTCCACCAGCGCGGGCTCCACGCCCTCCTTCACCATGCGGATCCCCTCGTTAATGTAGGGGATGATGCAGCGGTTGGCGTAGAAGAAGCGGGCGTCGTTGACAACGATCGGCGTCTTGCGGATCTGGCGGACGTAGTCGAGCGCCTTGGCGACGGCGCGGCTGCCGGTTTGCTGGCCCTTGATGATCTCCACCAGCATCATCTTTTCGACCGGCGAGAAGAAGTGGATGCCGATGAACTGCTCGGGGTTGTCCGAGGCCTTCGCCAGTTCGGTGATCGGCAGGGTGGAGGTGTTGGTGGCGAAGATGCAATCGGGGCCGACGGCGGCGAGCACTTCCTTGGTGACGGCGGCCTTGACGCCTACGTCTTCGAACACCGCCTCGACGATCAGGTCGCATCCCGAAAGCGCCGCGTAATCGGTGGTGGCGGTGATCCGGGCCAGCACCTCTTGCTTCTTTTCCGGCGTCGTCTTTTTGCGGGCGATGCCCTTGTCGAGATAGCTTTCGGAGTAGGCCTTACCCTTGTCGGCGGCCTCCTGTTTCTGGTCGATCAGCACCACCTCGATGCCTGCCTGCGCCGAGACCAGCGCGATGCCTGCGCCCATCATGCCCGCGCCGATCACGCCGACCTTGCTCACCTTCTCATCGGCCACGTCAGGCCGGTTGGCGCCTTTTTCGAGCGCCTCCTTGTTGATGAAGAGTGAGCGGATCATGGCGGAGGAGGAGGGATTCATCAGGACATTGGTGAACCAGCGGGCCTCGATCTTGAGGGCGGTGTCGAAGGGCACCTGCATTCCCTCGTAGACGGAGGACAGCAGCGCCTTGGCCGCCGGGTAGACGCCCTTGGTGTTGCCGTTGACCATGGCGGAGGCGCCGACGAAGGTCATGAAGCCAGCCGGGTGGTAGGGGGTGCCGCCGGGGATCTTGTAGCCCTTCTCGTCCCAGGGCTTTACGATCTTGGGCTCAGAGAGAACCCACTCCTTGGCGCGGGTCAGAAGCTCTTCGGGGGCAACGACCTCATCGACCACACCGGCCGATTTGGCCTTCTTCGGATCGTTCAGCTTGCCCTCGAGCAGCAGGGGCGAGGCCCCCATGGCGCCGAGTTTCCACGACAGGCGGGTGGTGCCGCCCATGCCGGGGAAGATGCCGACCATGATCTCGGGCAGGCCGATCTTTGCCTTCGGGTTGTCGGCGGCGATGATGTAGTGGCAGGCGAGCGGGATCTCCAGGCCGATGCCGAGCGCGGTGCCGGGGAGGGCGGCGACGATGGGCTTTCCGCCCTTGTTCTTGTCGTCCATCCCGCCGCGCTCGAGTTTGCGTAGGATCTTGTGGGTTGCCATGATGCCGTCGAAGAGGCCCTTGGCGGGGTTGTCGCCGGCGCTCTCCTTCATCTTGGCGATGATGTTCAGGTCCATGCCGCCGGCAAAGCTGCCCTCCTTGCCGGAGGTCAGGATCACGCCTTTCACGGCGTCATCGGCCAGCACATCGTCGATCAGCGCGTCGAGCTCCTGAAAGCCCTCCATGTTCATCACGTTCATGGATTTGCCGGGCGTGTCCCAAGTGAGGGTGGCCACGCCGTCGGCGTCGATGCTTTTGGTGAATTGGGTCATGGGTTTTCTCCCTTTCGGCTCAGCGGGGCCCGTCCCACGGGCTGCCGTCTCTGTAGGTGAAGCGGATCTCGCCGCCTTCGATTTCGATGCGGAAGTCGTGATCGGAGTAGTGGGCCACCTCGGAGGGGGCCTTGGTACCGATCACGAGGAACGTCGCGGGGGCGTCGCTCCGGTTGGTCATGTGGTGGCCGTTGGCCTCGCCCGCCGGGAAGGTGGCGACATCGCCGGGCGCCATCGGATGCGCGCCGTGGTCGTCGACCAGCACGAAGTGGCCCTCGGTGACGATCAGGAACTCGTCCTCGTTCTCGTGCCAATGCCGCAGCGAGGCGAGCGCACTGGGTTGGAGGGTGACGAGGTTGGCGCCGAACTGGGTGAGCCCACCGTGCTGGCCAAGCCGCAGCGAGGAGCGGCCGCCGACCATAGCGTTGTAAGGTTCGGGGTAGATCGAGCCGGTCTTGACCGGCGCGGCGGCAGGGTCGAGCAGGGCGCTGGGCAGGTCGGCGGGGGCCGAGACATCGTCAGGCAGCATCTGCCGGTCGCCCGAAGCGGGGATCAGCTTTTTCTCGCCGTGGTCGGGGTAGTGCACAACGTCATCCCCGCCGCGTTTGCCGACGATCAGGTAGCTGCAGGGCGCGTCGCTCGCGTTTTCGATGCAATGGGCGTTGGCGACGCCCTTGGGCCAGGCCACCGTGTCGCCGGGGCGCAGCGTGCTGCTGCCGCGGTTCTCGTGGAGCGTGGCCTCGCCAGTGAGCATCCACAGGAACTCGTCCTGCTCTTCGTGCCAATGGCGGTTCGAGGAGCGGGAGCCGGGCTGCAACTCTTCGACGAAGGCGCCGAACTGGGTCAGGCCGCCGGTATCGGAGTAGAGCCGCGCCTCATAGGCTCCGTGGCTGGCGATGGCCTCGGGGGTGCCGTTGTCGCGGCGGACGCTGTCGTGCGGGATTACCGGCATGGCCGCTCCTCCCAGCTGCGCGTGAGGGCCTTGGCGAGGCGCTCGTCGTCCGTGGCGTATTGGCTTGAGGCGATCATCCAGCGGCCCTCGATCCGGCGCAGCAGCGAGAAGGCCGGGAAGGGGCTGGAGAGCAGGCTGCTGCCGCACATCATTCGGGTGACGTGGGTGGCCTTGACCCTGTCGGGCCCGTCGAACTCGGCGGCGATGCAGTCACGCTCCAGCGCGGTCAGGCCGATCTGGTCGAAATAGGCCATGACCTCGGTGAAGAGATCGTGCAGGTCGGCCAGATCCTTCACCAGCCGCAGACCACCGAAGCTGTGCACATCGCCTGGCACGACGAAGTGGGGCGCGAAGGCCGCGTAATCGCGATCGCGGTAGGCCGCGCCGGTCACGTCCAGCAGATGCTGGCTGATGGCGCGGGCCTCTTCGTCGCTGCCTATGTTGCCGGAGGCGTCCAAGGGTCGGCCTCAGACGCGCTCGATGATGGTGGCCGCGCCCATGCCGGAGGCGACGCAGAGGGTGGCGAGGCCGAGCTCTTTGTCTTGCCGCTCCAACTCATCGAGTAGGGTGCCGAGGATGATCGCGCCGGTGGCGCCCAGCGGGTGGCCCATGGCGATGGAGCCGCCGTTGGGGTTGACGAGGGCCGGGTCGACATCGAAGGCCTGCATGAAGCGCAGCACCACGGAGGCGAAGGCCTCGTTGACCTCGAAGAGGTCGATATCGGACACGTTCATGCCGTTGTCGGCCATGATCTTCTCGGTCACTGGCACGGGGCCGGTGAGCATGATCGTGGGGTCGGTGCCGATCTTGGCGGTGGCGCGGATGCGGGCGCGGGCTTTCAGCCCGTGAGCTTCGCCGAACTCCTTGGAGCCGATCAGCACGCCCGCCGAGCCATCGACGATGCCAGAGGAGTTGCCGGCGTGGTGGATGTGGTTGATCCGCTCGAGGTGCGGGTATTTCATCAGCGCGATCTTGTCGAAGCCGGGCATGACCTCGCCCATGTCCTTGAAGGACGGGTTGAGCGCACCGAGCGCCTGCATGTCGGTGCCGGGGCGCATGTATTCATCGCGGTCGAGGATGGTGAGGCCGTTCTGATCGGTCACCGGCACGATGGATTTGGAGAAGCGGTCGGCCTCCCAGGCAGCGGCGGCCCGGTCCTGGCTTTCGACGGCCAGGGCATCTGCCTGATCGCGGGTGAAGCCGTATTCGGTGGCGATGATATCGGCAGAAATACCCTGAGGGACGAAATAGTGCTTCATCGCGACGGAGGGATCGACGGCCACGGCGGCGCCGTCGGAGCCCATGGGCACGCGGCTCATGCACTCGACACCACCGGCGATGTAGCCCGCGCCCGCGCCGCCCTTCACCTGGTTCGCGGCGAGGTTCACGGCCTCGAGGCCGGAGGCGCAGAAGCGGTTGATCGAGAGGCCGGGGATGCGCTCGTCGAGATCGGAGGCCAGAACGGCGGTGCGCGCAAGGCAGCCGCCCTGCTCTTTCACTTGGGTCGCGTTGCCCCAGATCACGTCTTCCACCGCGTGGCCCTCGAGGCCGTTGCGCTCTTTGAGGGCGTTCAGCACGCCCGCCGAGAGGGTCATGGCGGTGACTTCGTGCAGCGAGCCGTCCTTGCGGCCCTTGCCACGCGGAGTGCGAACGGCGTCGTAGATATAGGCTTCGGTCATTGCGGTCTCCATTTTCGGCGCCAGGCGTTTATGGACGCGCGCCATTGAATTTGGGTCGGAACAGAGTGGGTTGCGCCGATCCGCTTGCGGGCGGCCTCGATGGTGCCGGGCAGGGGCGGAAGGGCGGTCGTGTCGTTGCAGGTTGCGGGGTCGAGCTGGGTCAAGAACCAGCGGGCGGCGGCGCGGCGCATGGGGTAGCCCTCGGCCACGTCGACCTCGACCACTGGCTGGTAGTTGGTGACCAGCAGGGCGAGCAGGCGCTCGTGCTCTTCCTGGCTCTGATGGCCCCAGGTCAGATGGGCCTCAAGCATATCTGCCGGAACGGCGGTCAGCGCCTCGCGGGTTGCCACCAACTCAGCGTTCAGCGCGTCCCAGCCGGTGGCGATGGCAACGAGGGCCACGTCGGCAATGCCAGCATCCAGCCCGTCCGGCGCATGGCCGAAGGCGCTGGGCGTGTCGAAGGACCCGAGGGCGGCCTCGTAGAAGCCGGAGAACACCACCGCCAGCCGCAGCGGCTCCGGCAGGTCGGTCAGCCCGAAGCCGCCGTGCTGCATCAGGTTGACCGCGCTGTCGGCCAGCACCGTGATCGCGTCATGGCGGCGAAACGGGCCGTAGTCCGGCGGGGCCTGCGCAAGATCGCGCTCAAGGAGGGTGATGGTCGGCGTCATCGGTTCAGGCGCGGTCCGCCGGGGAGCCGGGCATCAGGTCGTAGGGGTGTTTCCAGCCGGGCTGCTCGCTGATGCGGGTGAGCCAGGCGTCGATAGCGGGGAAGTCGGCGCGAGTGAAGCCGAAGGGTTCAGGGTAGAAGAGGTAGCCGCAGCAGGCGAGGTCGGCGATGGTGAGCGCCTCGCCGGCGACCCAGTCGCGGCCCGTCAGATGTACCTCGAGCGTTTTCAGCGCGGCCTGAGTGCGACCGGAGACGAAGGCGATGGCCTCCTGCGGGCGCTTCTCTTCGGGCAGGAAGTTCATCAGAAAGCGCAGCGGGCCTTGCTGGCCGGAGCCCTTCTGGCAGTCCCAGAGGATCCAGCGGAGAATTTCAGCGTGGGGGGCATCGAGGAATTTGCCGGTCTTCTCGGCGATGTGGAACAGGATCGCACCGGACTGTGTGATGGTCTCGTCGCCATCGACCAGCACGGGCACCTCGCCCATCTCGTTGAGCGCACGAAACTCGGGGCTGCGGGATTCGCCGTTGAAGAAATCGACATAGACCGGCTCCCACTCGAGACCCGCCAGTTCAAGCGCCAGGGCCGCCTTGTAGGCGTTGCCGGACTCTCCGAAGCAATGGAGTTTGAGTGTCATGTGTCGGCTCCCTTGGCTGCGGTTGGAGTGGGGGCCAGCCCCCACACCCCCGGAGATATTTAGAGCAAGAAAATGGGCAGGGTGGTTTCATGCCAACCCGCGCCGCGCTCCTCCGCTTGGGCCGCATCACGCCACGAGTTGACGTGCGCGGCAAGGGCGACGTCACGTTGTTTTGGTCCGGTCAGGGCCGCGGGCTGCGGTTGAGCCGGGTTGTGAGGATGATGAGGCCGGATTTCGGGTCGAAGATCAGCGAGGTCGGGCACCACTGGCCGCCGCAGGGGCGATCCCATTCGATGAAGGTGCTGATGCCGGGAGGGCTCGTGACCTCGGGGCGCGAGGCGCGGGTGAGGGCGAAGACGTAGGGGAAGTGCTCCGCGAGGATGTAGCGCAGCCTGCGTGCGGGTTCCTCGCCTATCGGGGCGGGGAGGCGCCACTCTACCCGGCAGCTTCCACTGAGGGCGATGGAGGGGTGCCCCTCTTCTTCGTCGCGGACCACATCGCCGGTGGCGGAGAGATAGGTGGTGCCGGTGGACCTGTCGGGTGTGCCGAAGAGGTAGGGGCCTGAGTCGTAAGCGGCAAAGCCGGGCGGAAGGACATCCTCAACAGGGGCGCCGGCCTCGGAGGCGAGGCAGGTGTTGCGGAACATGCGCAGGAGGAGGACAGCGCCCATTTCGTTGGGATGTGGGGCCGCCGGAGTGCCGAAGCGCTCTGGCTGGAGGTCTGCGTAGCCGGAGAGACCGGCGGCAGCCTCGAGCATGCGCGGGGTGTCGGTGATCGCCTGCGCGGCAGCGGCGACCGGGAAGAGCGCTAGCCAGAGGGCAAGCGCGCGGCGCATCAGATTTCCTGCGCGGCCAGCTCCGCCTTGAAGGCGCGGAGGCGGTGCGGCAGCGTTTCTTCGTGCAGCACCGAGCTGGCGTTCTCGAACAGAAAGGTCAGGGCGTGATCGGCGGAGAGGCCGGTTTCATCGCAGAACCGCTTGAGATTGCGGTGGGCCGTCTCGGTGAGGGTGATCTGGTGTTTGCGGGTCAGGCGGAGCTTGTGGGCCATTGCCATCCTTCAGGGTTGGGGTGGGCGGGGTGAGGCCCCCGCCCGTTGATCCCAGCCTAGAAGGCCTCAGCCGCGAGGTCCATCACCGGCTCGGCGCCGCTTTCGATACGCTTGAGGTGCATCGCGGTCGCGGGCAGGCGGCGGGCCATGTAGTAGCGCCCGGTGGCCAGCTTGGTCTTGTGGAAGTCCGGGTCGGAGGTGCCCGACTCGAGCGCCTCAAGCGAAGCCTTGGCCATCATCGACCAGACCAGCCCGAGGCAGGTGTGACCGAAGAGGTGCATGAAGTCGTAGCTGCCGGCGAGCGCCGCGTTGGGGTTCTTCATGCCGTTCTGCATGAAGAACATGCCGGCGGCCTGAAGATCCTTGGAGGCCTGCTTGAGCGGGTCGAGGAAGCCTTTTTTCAGCTCTTCGTTGCCCTCGTTCTCCTTGAGGAAACCCTTCACCAGCTCGAAGAAGCCCATGACGTGCTTGCCGCCGTCCTGAGCCAGCTTGCGGCCGACGAGATCGAGCGCCTGCACGCCGTTGGCGCCTTCGTAGATCTGGGTGATCCGGGCGTCGCGGACGTATTGCGACATGCCCCATTCCTCGATGTAGCCGTGCCCGCCATAAACCTGCTGGGCCTGCACCGCCATGTCGAAGCCCTGATCGGTCAGGAAGCCCTTCAGCACCGGGGTGAGCAGCGAGATCAGCCCTTCGGCCGCCTCGTCGCCGCCGCGGTGGCTCTTGTCGATCAGCTGCGCGCCCCACATCAGGAAGGCCCGGCCGCCCTCGACGAAACTCTTCTGGTCGAGCAGGTTGCGGCGGATGTCGGGGTGGACGATCAGCGGATCGGCGGGACCGTCGGGGTTTTTGACGCCGGTCACGTCACGGCCCTGCAGTCGGTCCTTGGCGTAGGCGAGGCTGTTCTCGTAGGCGATGGCGGCCTGGGCGAGGCCTTGCATGCCGACGCCGAGGCGGGCCTCGTTCATCATCGTGAACATCGCCCGCATGCCCTTGTGCTCGGTGCCGAGCAGGTAGCCCTCCGCCTCGTCGTAGTTCATGACGCAGGTGGCATTGCCGTGGATGCCCATCTTCTCTTCGAGCTTGCCGCAGCTGACGCCGTTGCGCGCGCCCATGTTGCCTTCGTCATCGACGAGGAACTTGGGGACGATGAAGAGCGAGATGCCCTTTACGCCCTCGGGGCCGCCGGGGATTTTGGCCAGCACGAGGTGGACGATGTTGTCGGCCATGTCGTGCTCACCGGCGGAGATGAAGATCTTCTGGCCGGAAATCTTGTAGCTGCCGTCGCCCTGCGGCTCGGCCTTGGTGCGCAGCAGGCCGAGGTCGGTGCCGCAGTGGGGCTCGGTGAGGTTCATCGTGCCGGTCCACTCGCAGCTCACCATCTTGGGCAGCCACTTGGCCTTCTGGTCATCCGTACCATGCGCGAGGATCGCCGAGGCGGCTCCGTGAGTGAGGCCCTGGTACATGGTGAACGACTGGTTGGAGGCAGAGAACATCTCGCCCACGGCGGTGCCCATCAGGTAGGGCATGTTCTGGCCGCCAAATTCCTCAGGCAGGTCGAGGCCGGTCCAGCCGCCTTCTTTCATCTGGTCGAAGGCTGCCTTGAAGCCCTCCGGGGTGCGGACAACGCCGTTTTCAAGCGTACAGCCCTGCTGGTCGCCCACGGGATTGAGAGGAGCCAGAACCTCGGAGGCGAGCTTGCCCGCCTCCTCCAGTACCGCGCCGGTGAAATCGGCTTCAAGTTCGCTGTAGCCGGGAATATCGGACTGCGAGACCTTGAGGACATCGTGCAGAATGAATTGCATGTCCTTGGTGGGCGCGGTGTACGTGGGCATCTGTTTCCTCCCGTTGCCGGCCGGATTATTCGGCCGCTTGTTTCATTCCGTTGTCGGCGAGCGTGCCCTTGCCCCAGTCGATCTGGGCTTTCAGCTCTGTGATGGCGGTTGCGAGCTCTGCGCGCTGCTCTTCCATCTCTTCCACGCGCTGCTCGGCCATCTGCACCGAGGCTTCAAGCTGCCGGTGCTCGCCGTTTTCCATGTCGTAGAGGTCAAGCAGTTGGCGGATGTCTTCGAGCGAGAACCCGAACCGTTTGCCGCGCAGGATGAGCTTCAGTCGTGCCTGATCGCGCTTGGTGAAGAGCCGTTTCTGGCCTTCGCGCACCGGGAACAGAAGCTCCTTGGCCTCGTAGAACCGCAGGGTGCGTGCCGTCACATTGAACGCGTCACACATCTCGCGGATGGTCAAATATTTCTCCATCATTTCTTGCCCTCCGAATGGCTGCCCAAGTGTGTCTTTTCTTGAACGTGCGGGGGACATGATAAGTTGCGCCGGACCATACAAGCATCGCGTGCGCTGACGCAGTTGGAACGCTACGTCATTTTCCGTTGGGTAAAATATTCGGAAAGCTTACCCGGGGTCATGCGCAACTCTTCTCGCCGCCAAACCGCTTTGGAGACCACCCAAAGCGCTTTAAAAACTATTTATCGTGATAATTATTTCGAGGTCCGGCGAGAGGTCGCTCACTCGCCTTTCAGGAGAGCGAGGCTTCGGTATCGTCGCGCAATTGGCGCAGTTCCGCGATGGTCGAGTCGAGCTCGGCCCGCTGTTTCTCCAGCTCGGCCAACTGCAGGTCTGCGCGCTCGATCCAGATCTCGAGCTGGGGGCGGCTGCCGTCGCTTTCGTACATCTCCAGCCACTGGCGGATGTTCTCCAGCGAGAAGCCGAACCGGCGGCCGCGCAGGATGAGGGTCATCCGCGCTATCTCGCGCGGGCCGTAAAAACGCGACCGACCCTTCTTCTCGGGATCGAGAAGTTCGATGTACTCGTAATAACGCAGCGTGCGAGGCGTCACGTCGAAACGCGCGCACATTTCCTTGAAACTCAGCCGCTGCTCGGCCTTGTCTTCGGCCATGGGCGATGGCTCCCCGGCTTGATTTCCCCAACTCGGGCCTAGCCTAAATCAGAGGCAGGCGCTTATCAATCGCGCAGGGTTGCGGGCGGCCGGGCGCAGAAGGATAGTGGGCTGACCAGAAGGATAGGAAGGACCCCGATGAGCGATTTCAGCGTGGACTGGGTGCAGTCATTCATTGACGCCTTGCCCTATTCGAAGGCGCTCGGGATGCGGGCCGACGAGGTTTCGGAGGGGCGGGTGAGCATTTCGATGCCCTATGCAGAGGCATTGGCGGGCGATGGGGAAGTGCTGCACGGGGGTGCGATCTCAGCGCTGATGGATACCACCAGCGGCACGGCGGTGATGACGCTGCCGAAGGGGCTGGGCACGGCCACGCTCGACCTTCGCATCGATTATATGCGCGCCGCCACGCCGGGACAGCGGGTTCGGGCCTCGGCGGAGTGCTACCATATCACCCGCACGGTGGTGTTCGTGCGCACGACCGCGTGGGACGAAGATGAGAGCAAGCCGGTCGCCACGGCGGCGGGGGCCTTTACCTATGGCCACATGCGTGCTCCGCGCACGCCGGAGGAGATGCAGGCGGCGATGCAGGCGCTGGCAACCCGTCAGAAGGAGCTGGGCCAATGAAAACGCCGGAACCCGTGCAGGTGATCAAGGAGCGGCGAGACACGGCGCTGAACGCGCTGGTGGGCGGCATCAACTTTGTTCAGTTCCTTGGTATCCGGTTCGACCGCAAGGGCGATGAACTGACCGCCGTGCTGCCCTATGACCAAAAGCTGATCGGCAACCCGATGCTGCCCGCGCTCCACGGCGGGGCGACGGCGGGCTTTTTGGAAGTGGCGGCGGTGGTGCAGCTCGCATGGCAGGAGCTTTGGGGCCAGATCGAAGGCGGGCCGTTCGACCCGGAGCGCTTTG
The DNA here is from genome assembly GCF_052828525.1 of Vannielia sp. SX4. The sequence continues at coordinate 3,893,933 of NZ_CM128247.1, read as the reverse complement.
CCGCCGAGGGCCGCCCGCGCCTGCCGAAGACCATCGACTTCTCAGTCGATTACCTGCGCGCGGGCCTGCCGCGCGATGCCTACGCCCGTGCAAGGGTCAACCGCTCCGGGCGGCGCTATGCCTCTGTTCACGTCGAGGCGTGGCAGGACAACGTGAACCGCCCCTTTGCTCAAGCCACCGGCCATTTCTTGATGCCGCAGCCAAAGCAAGATGACGACCCAAGCGGCGGCTGAGGCGGTTGCGGCGGGCAAGCCCGTCACTCACCGGCGCATTCTGCATATCGCGGTTCCGATCGTGATCTCCAACGCCACGGTGCCGATCCTCGGCGCGGTGGACACCGGCGTGGTCGGCCAGCTCGGCGACCCGGTGCCGATTGGCGCGGTTGGGATCGGGGCGATCATCCTGACGGCGATCTACTGGGCCTTCGGCTTCCTGAGGATGGGCACGGTGGGGCTGACGAGCCAGGCCGAGGGGGCGGGCGATGCGGCGGAGGTTGCGGCCCTGCTGGTACGCGCACTGCTCATCGCGGCGGCGGGCGGGGCGCTGCTGATCGTGCTGCAATACCCGCTTTTCGAGGGCGGCTTCGCGCTCTCGCCTGCCAGCCCGGAGGTGGAGGAGGCCGCGCGGAGCTACATGGCCATTCGGGTCTGGTCGGCGCCGGGGGCGATTGCGGTGTACGGCCTGACAGGCTGGCTCATTGCAAAGGAGCGCACGCGCGGTGTGCTGGTGATCCAGCTCTGGATGAACCTGACCAACATCGCGCTCGACTTCCTTTTCGTGCTGGGCTTCGGATGGGGCGTGGAAGGGGTGGCGCTGGCCACCTTCGTCGCCGAATGGTCGGGCGCCGGGCTGGGCCTGTGGCTCTGCCGCGATGCCTTTGCAGGCGGTTATTGGAAAGACCGCGCGCTGGTGTTCGACCGGGTCCGACTGCTGCACATGGCCACCGTCAACACGAACATCCTGCTGCGGACGTTGATGCTGAACGTGATCTTCGTCTCCTTCCTCTTTCTCGGTGCCCGCTTTGGCGACGTGAAGCTGGCGGCGAACCAGATCCTGCTGCAATTCCTCTACATCACCTCCTACGCGCTCGACGGTTTTGCCTTTGCGGCGGAGGTCTTCATCGGGCAGGCCTATGGGCGCAGAAGCTCGGCAGCGGTGCGGCGCGGGGCGGTGATGACGAGCCTCTGGGGTGGAGGAACCGGCGTGGTGCTGGGGTTGGCCTTTCTGGCGTTGGGGCCGTGGATCATCGATGTGATGACCAACGCGCCGGGGGTGCGGGAGGCAGCGCGGGCGCATTTGGGGTGGATGGTGCTGGCGCCGTTCGTGGGCGCAGCGGCATGGATGCTCGATGGCATCTACATCGGCGCGACCCGGAGCCGCGACATGCGCAACCTGATGTTCCTGTCGCTGCTCTGCTACGGCGCGGCGGTGGCCGTGCTGATCCCGCTGATGGGCAACCACGGGGTCTGGGCGGCGCTGCTGGTGAGCTTTGCGGCGCGCGGCGTGTTCATGGGGTGGCGCTACCCGGCGCTGGAGCGGGAGGCGGCGGGGTAGGGGAGCTGCGTCGCGCCCGGCTCTGTGCGGATCGCCTCAGGTGAGGATCGACAGCACGTTTTCTGGCGGGCGGCCGATGGCGGCCTTGCCGTTGAAGAACACGATCGGGCGCTCGATGATGATCGGGTCGGCGGCCATGGCGGCGAAGAGCATATCCTGCGGCGTGTCGTCCGAGAGCGCCTTGGCAGGCTCCTCCTTGCGGCGGATCATGGCGAGCGGACCCACGCCCAGCTCGGCGGCGGCGCGCTCCAGCTCTTCGGCATCGGGCGGGTTTTGCAAGTAGAGCCGCACCTCGGGGGTGTAGCCCTTGTTTTCCAGCAGTTTCAGGGTTTCGCGCGACTTGGAGCAGCGCGGGTTGTGCCAGATGACGGGGTTGCTCATAGCCATGCCTCTCTGTCGGTGCCGATGGCCTGAGAGATATGAGTGTAGCCGCGCGCGGCAAGGATATCGTCGAGGCCACGGGCGATGCGGGCGGCGAGGCTGATGCCGTGGTAGACCATCGCGGTGTAGAGTTGCACGGCGGAGGCCCCGGCGGTGATCTTGGTGAAGGCCTCTTCGGCAGTGCTGATGCCGCCGACGCCGATGAGCGGGATCTGCCCCTCGGTGGCGCGGGAGAGGCGGGCCAGCACGCGGGTGGATTTTTCGAAGAGAGGCGCGCCGGAGAGGCCGCCGGTTTCGCCCGCATGGGGGCTGTGCAACCCGTCGCGGCTGAGCGTGGTGTTGGTGGCGATGATCGCATCAACCCCGGTGCTGCGGGCGACGAGGGCAATATCCTCGATCTCCTGCGCCTCCAGATCGGGGGCAATCTTGAGGAACACCGGAATCGGCCGCTCCAGCGCGTTGCGGGCGGCGATGACGCCGTTCAGCAAGGCGGTGAGCGCGTCGGCGCCTTGCAGGTCGCGCAGCTTTTCGGTGTTGGGGCTGCTCACGTTGACGGTGGCGAAATCGAGATGTGCGCCGCAGCGGCTGAGCACGGTGGCAAAATCGGCGGCGCGGTCTGCGCTGTCCTTGTTGGCGCCGAGGTTGAGGCCGATGGGGAAGCCTTGTGGCCGGGCCTCGAGCCGGGCGGCCATAGCCTCCATCCCCTCGTTGTTGAAGCCGAAGCGGTTGATCGCGGCCCGATCCTTGTTGAGCCGGAACAGGCGGGGCTTCGGGTTGCCGGGCTGCGGGCGGGGCGTGATCGCACCCAGCTCGATGAAGCCGAAGCCTGCGCGGGCGAGCGGGTGCATCGCGGTGCCGTTCTTGTCAAACCCCGCTGCCAGCCCAACCGGGTTGGGCAGGGCAAGGCCCGCCAATTCGATGGCAAGCCGGGGCGACGTAACTGGGCCGGGCAGGGGGGCGAAGGGGCTGTGCAGGGCCTTGAGAGCGAGGCCGTGAGCGCGCTCCGGGTCCAGCCTGCGGAGCGCGGTCAGGCCCAGTTGCTCGATCAGGCTCACAGCACGCCTTCGGGGAAGATATGGCCTGCCTGCCCAAGCGGCAGGGACTTGTCCCAGACCACCTCGGAGAGCGCGAGCCGCCGGTAGAGGTGCGGAAAGAGCGCGCCGCCGCGGGAGGGCTCCCACTTGAGGGCATCGCCGAGCGCATCGGGGTCGAAGGAGACCAGCACGAGGTCCGACTCTTCGGAGAAATGCTTAGCGGCGGTCTCCACAACCTGCGCGGAGGTGGAAAAGTGGATGAAACCATCGGCCACATCGACGGGGGCACCATCCGTCAGGCCGGCAGCGCGGAAGGCGTCCCACTCGGGGCGGCGAAAGATCTTGTAGATCAGCATGGGTCGGGGATGCCCCGGAACGCGGCGAGGGTCAAGCAGAGCCGCGGGTAGCATGGGAGCGAGCGGAGGCATGAGGGGTGACCTAGGGGCATGGGCTGGCGCGACAGGTCCGGTCTTTGCCAGATGCCCGGAGAGGTGAGGAAAGACGCAGCGTTCCCCCTTTGACTCTCGGGGTGCGGGGGGCCAACATCGGGCAATAATCCAACCGGGAGCTAATCAAAAATGTCCTCCAAGATCCTCTCCTCCGTGGCCGCGCTGGCGCTGACAGCCGGGGCTGCCTCTGCCGAGTATTCGCTGACCATTCTCCACACCAACGACTTTCACGCGCGCTTCGAGCCGATCTCCAAGTACGACGGCCCGTGCTCGGTGGAAGACAACGATGCCGGTGAGTGCTTTGGTGGTTCCGCCCGCCTGATGACAGCGATGCAGGATGCCAAGGCGCGGTCCAACAACTGGATCCTCGTGGATGGCGGTGACCAGTTTCAGGGCACGCTCTTTTACACCTATTACAAGGGCAAGCTCGCTGCCGAGATGATGAACCAGATGGGCTACACGGCGATGACCGTGGGCAACCACGAGTTCGACGATGGCCCCGAGGTGCTTGCGGGCTTCATCGACGCGGTCGAGTTTCCGGTTCTGATGTCGAACGCCGATGTGTCGGGCGAGCCGCTGCTGGCCGATGCGATCATGAAGAGCACGGTGATCGAGCAGGGTGGCGAGAAGATTGGCCTCATCGGCCTTACCCCACAGGACACCGATGAGCTGGCCTCTCCCGGCCCCAACGTGATCTTCACCGCGCCGGTGGATGCCGTGCAGGGCGAGGTCGACAAGCTGACCGAAGAGGGCGTGAACAAGATCATCGTTCTCTCGCACTCGGGCTACGTGATCGACCAGAAAGTGGCCGAGGGCACCACGGGTGTTGACGTGATCGTGGGCGGCCACTCCAACACCCTGCTGGGCAAGATGGATGGCGCCGAAGGCCCATATCCGACCGTGGTGAACGGCGTGCAGATCGTGCAGGCCTATGCCTACGGCAAGTTCCTTGGCGAGCTGAATGTGACCTTCGATGACGACGGTGTCGTGACCAAGGCAGTGGGTGCGCCCATCGTGATGAGCGGCGAAGTGGTCGAGGACGAGGCCACCAAGGAACGCATCGCCGAGGCCGCCCAGCCGCTGGAAGAAATCCGCAACCGCGTGGTGGCCGAGGCTGCCGAAGCTATCGAGGGCAACCGCGACGTTTGCCGGGCCGAAGAATGCTCGATGGGCAATCTCGTGGCCGACGCGATGCTCGACCGGGTGAAGGATCAGGGTATCTCCATCGCCATCGCCAACTCGGGCGGTCTGCGCGCCTCGATCGACGCGGGCGAGGTGACTATGGGCGAAGTGCTTACAGTGCTGCCGTTCCAGAACACGCTCTCGACCTTCCAGGTCTCCGGGGCCGTGGTTAAAGACGCTCTTGAGAATGGCGTGAGCCAGGTTGAAGAGGGAGCGGGCCGCTTCCCGCAGGTTGCCGGCCTGAAGTTCGCCTTCGATGCCGCCGCCGAGCCGGGCAGCCGCGTGTCGGACGTGATGGTGCAGGAAGGTGAGGAGTGGCTGCCGCTCGACGCCGAAAAGACCTATGGCCTCGTGTCCAACAACTACGTCCGCAATGGCGGCGACGGCTACAAGATGTTCGTGGATGCCGAGAACGCGTATGACTTCGGGCCGGACCTTGCCGATGTGACCGCCGAGTACATCGCCGAGAACGCGCCCTACACGCCCTACACCGATGGGCGGATCACCAAGAAGTAAGCCGGTTCAGGCTACGGAAAGGGCGCTCTTCGGGGCGCCCTTTTTGGTTGGGGAGGTAGAGGTATGTGTTTGGTTTGGGCGCGTGCAGCATTCCACTGCGCGAGACACCACAGAGCAGGCTGCGGCATTTGCCTTCACGCGCGAGTGGCGAAGTCAGGGACGGCGGCGGATGATTTCTGGGGTAGATTTTGGTCCACCGCTGTGGCGTCGGCGGAGCAGTGCGAAATAGAGCACGGTGCAGAAACACAAAGACCCGAGAACCCAATAAAACATGTTAAAAACCCACGACTTGACCTAACTCAACCCAAGGGTGCGCGCAGGCGGGTCGCATTGCAAGACGTTAGGTCAACTCACCCCCGTCATCGGCGGTGTGACGCCAATTCGCAACGAAGTAGTTAACAAAGTAGGCTCAAAAGTTAACGCTCACGCCGAGGACGTTAACGCACCGAGCGAGGAGGACTGCATGGAAGGGCGCTGCACCTGCGGAGAAATCCGCTATCGGCTGACTGACAAGCCGCTGTTTACCCATTGCTGCCACTGCACATGGTGCCAGCGCGAAACAGGCTCGGCCTTTGTGCTGAACGCGATGATCGAGGGCGCCTGCGTGGAGGTGCATCACGGCGCGCCTGAAGCGGTTGTGACACCGTCGGCCAGTGGCAGAGGGCAGATCATCCATCGCTGCCCGCGCTGCAAGGTGGCGCTCTGGAGCCATTACTCTGGCGCAGGCGAGCTGATTGCCTTTGTCCGGGTCGGCACGCTGGAGGAGGCTGCACAGGTGCCGCCCGACATTCACATATTCACCGAAACAAAACTGTCTTGGGTGGTGATCCCCGAAGGCGTGCCGGTGATGAAGGAGTTCTATCGCCGATCGGAGCATTGGCCCGATTGGGCGCTGGAACGGCGCGACAGGGCACTGGCGCACCGGATGTGAGGCTCAGAGGCCGCCGCGCAGGCCCTTCTTGCACTCCGCCGGGCCGCGCGCCGATTGCGAATATGCGGTGACGCCGCAGGTCTCGCAGCGGAACTCCTTCAACGCGCCGGAGCCGCCCACGGGTGACCAGCGGCATTTGCGGCGGCGGAAAACGCGGTTGGCGAGCGGGTCGAGCCTGTTGCTCAGTTCGGCCCGCGCCCGGTTGCGGCCCCAGTTCCACCAGATGAAGAGGCCAATGACGACGAGGGCGGAGATGACGATGGGCATGGGGCTGGCGCTGATCCTGTGCTGCTTGGCGCGAACTTAGCCAGAGGTCGGGCGGGGCACAACGCGGCGAGGGCCATCGGGCAGGGTGACGGTGACGGTGGCACCCTCGGGCAGGTCGCGGGGTAGCATGCCGTGGGCGATGTTGATCTCGAGACGTCGGGAATGCGCCATCTCGAAGAGCGTGCCGACCTCGGCGCCATCCAGCAGCAGAGGCAGGGGATGGGCATTGCCCTCCACCGGCGCGCCCTCAATCTCCAGCATGCGCCGCTCGCGGGTCCAGCCCTCTGCCTTGATCCGCTCCAGCGCCGCGCGGCCGATGAAGTCATGGCCCGCATCAAGGTTCACCATCGCGCCGAAGCCCATCTCGAAGGGGTTGGCGGGCTGGCACTGGCGTCGCATGTCGGCCCCGTAGGAGATGAGACCGCTCTCCAGGCGCTCTGTGTCATTCGGCGCGCCCGGGCCGATCCCAAAAGGCTGGCCTGCTGCCTTGACCCGTTGCCACAGTTCGACGCCTTTGCTGCCGTCCCGCAGGTAAAGCTCGACTCCGCCCTGCTTGGACCAGCCAGAGCGGGCGACGACGAGCGGGATGCCCTCCAGCTCCACCTCGCGGAAGCCGAAGAAGGGCAACTCGCGAACCCAGCCGCCCAGTAGGGCCTCCGCCACATCCATCGCCTTCGGCCCCTGAATGGCGAGCGGGGAGACATCGGGCTCGGAGACCTGCACATCCATGCCACTCTCGCGGGCGACGGCCAGCGCCCAGAGGTGCATGTCGCTGTCGGCGACGGAGAGCCAGAAGTGATCTTCGGCCAGTTTGAGCAGCACAGGGTCGTTGATGAGCCAGCCGTGATGGTCGCAGATCGGCACGTAGCGACCGCGGCCGACCTTCATGCCGTCGAGATCCCGCGGGGTGAGGCGCTGGGCGAGGCGGGCGGCATCCGGGCCTTTTAGCTCTACCTGCCGCTGGGCGGCGACATCCCACATCGCCACGCCGTTGAGCAGCCGTTCGTACTCGGCCTCGGGGTCGCCGAAGTGGCCGGGGATGAACATGTGGTTGTAGACCGAGAAGCCTTGTACCCCGTCGGCCACCGTGGCCTCGAAATAGGGGGATTTGCGGATGTTGGGGCCGATGTGGAGGGCATAGGGCATGGCGGGCGTCCTGCTGGGCGGTTTCGGCGGGGATAGCCCCGGGCGCGGGTTGGCTGCAAGCCGGGGCTTTTCCGCCGGGCGCAAAGGGCTAGATTGGGCGCATGGACCACGCGTTGATCGACCTCATCACCGCCAAGATACGCGCCGCAGAAGCGGAGGGGCAGTTTGATGATCTGCCGGGCGCGGGCAAGCCGCTGCCTGCCTGCGACGACCCGGAGAACGCGGTGATGAACCGAATCCTGAAGGAGAATGGCGGGGTGCCTGAATTCGTCTCGCTTTCGCGCGAGCTGGCTCGGCTGCGGGAAGAACTGCGCGAGACCGGCGACCGCACCCGGCGGGCCGAGATCGTGAAGGAAATGTCTTTAACAGAGGCGAAGATCGAGATCGCCCGCCGCCGGGGTTAGGCCCATGTGCGGGCGCTTCGCTATCACCCTGCCGGATGACGCGATGGCGCAGCTCTTCGGGGCGCTGCCGGGCAATGACCTGCCGGAGGTGCCGCGCTTCAACGTTTGCCCCACCACGCCGGTGGCGACGGTGGTGAGCGGCGAGGGGGCACGGCGGTTGAGGCCAATGCGCTGGGGGTTCATCCCGCATTGGTACAAGAGCCCCACGGACGGGCCGCTGCTGATCAATGCGCGCGCCGAGACGGTAGCCGAGAAGCCCGCCTTCAGGGCGGCATGCCGTGAGCGTCGCTGCATTGTCCCGGCGAGCGGGTTCTACGAATGGACGAAGGACGCCGAGGGCAATCGCCTGCCCTGGTACATCACCCGCACCGACGGTGCGCCGATGGCCTTTGCCGCGATCTGGCAGGATTGGTCGCTCGAGGGGGAGGACAAGGTGGACGGGCCGACCTGCGCCATCGTGACCTGCGCCGCGACCCACGAGATGGCAGAGATTCATCACCGCACGCCGGTGATCCTGGAGCCGGACGACTGGGCCAAATGGCTGGGCGAAGAGGGCAAGGGGGCCGCCGCGCTGATGCAGCCGCCGGACGAGGGCGTGGTGCGCATGTGGCGGGTCGATCCGAAGGTCAACTCGAACCGCGCCACCGGAGAGGCGCTGGTGGAGCCGCTCTGAGCAATGCGTGTGCCACGGCACAAGGGCCGCGCTCCGGGGGAGGCGGCCCTGCATTGTCTTGCACGCTAGGCGGCGATCAGTTGTTGCTGTTGCCGTTGTTCTCGGCGGCTTCGAAGTAGATCTCGCCCTCGTCGAACTCGCCGTTTGCGTTGGTGTCGGCAATGTCGATGCCTTCTTCGATCACACCGTCGAACGGGTCGTCGCCTTCGCCCTCGGAGTAGTCCTCGAACTGGTCTTCATCGAGCTTGTACTCGAGGCTCATCCACTCGTGGACCATGAAGACCACGGCCACGCCAGCGGGGATCGGGCCGGTGGACCAGGTTTCATCCTGCGACCAGACGACATGCGAGCCTTCGTCATCGTTGGTGAACTGAACGTAGTCACCGGGTTCTGCATAGACCACCGGCGGCATCAGGTCGTTGTCGAAGATGGTCACTTCATGGACCTCCGCCGTGGCGGCGGAACCGGCGGAGAGCGCCGCGGCGAGGGCGGCGTAAGTCACGGTTTTGCGCAGCATCGGAGCCTCCTTGAACTGCGAATGGGCCCCAACCCGGGGGTATCACACCCGTTTCTGCCTCTGAAATCGGGCCAAACCATGGCCGCGCGGGGGCGAAAACCGTGACATTTTTGGGTTAATTTTCAGCACAGACGAGGGCGAGGCCTGGGATTCCGTGCCCATCGGCGCCGGTATCGAGGCTGAGCGCGTCTTCAAAGTTCTGCCGCGCCAGCCGGGCGTGCTCGCGGCCGAGGGCCTCGGCGCGGCTGCCCTCGCGGGCGGTGACGGCGGCCAGCATCGCGCGGTGCTGGCTCTGGGCGATGATCAGCGAGCGGCGAAAGGCCAGTTGCGCCGCCTGCGAGCCTAGAAAGGCGGAGGGCGAGGCGAGGGGCTGGCGGTGGGCGCGCAGCAGCTCACGCTCCATCAGCGGCGAGCCGGGCAGGCGGGCGAGCGCGGCGTGAAAGCGGGCGTTCAGCGTGGCGTAGCGCTCGAAGTCGAGCGCCTGTGCGCCTGGGGTGATGACCTCTTCGATGGCCTCTACGCTGGCCTCTGCCTCTGCCAGCGCATCGGGATCCGGGCCGCGCTCTGCCGCCAGCCGCAGGGCCATGCCCTCGAGCACGCCGCGCAGCTCGATGGCATCGGCCACATCGGCTCGGGTGAGGGCGCGCACCGTGCAGCGGCCCGAGGCGCTGCGCTCCAGCAGTCCTTCTTCGACCAGCAGGGCCATCGCTTCACGAGTGGGCGTGCGCGACATGCCCAGCATCTCGGCGGCTGCCGTCTCCGAAAGGTGCATTCCACTGGGCAGGGCGCCTGAGAGAATACGGTCTCGCAGGTCGCGCGTGGCGTGGTCGATCGTTCTGGGCTTGTTGCCGTCTGGCATTGGAGTTCTCCCCCGTTTCCACCTGAACGGTATACTGTTAAGGGGCATTTCCCAAGTGGTAATCACATTTTTCTGGTATTATCGCCACAACGGTATACAGTTTGAGGCAATTCGGGCGAGTCGGAGGGGCTGCCCGCTTGGGAGGACATGATGAGCAATACAGCAACCGACGTGCAGGCAGCTGGCAAACCGGTGCCGGTGGATGAAACCATCACACTGGAGGCCCTGAGCCGCGATCCCTATCCGATTTACGAGCGGCTCCGGCGGGAGACGCCGGTGGTGCGGGTGCCGAAGATGAACCGCATCCTGCTGACCAAGTGGGCCGACACGAAGTATGTGAAGGACAACCCGCAGATCTTTTCATCAAACGATCCGATCACGCCGATGCACCGGGCTTTCCGCGCGCATACGCTGATGCGCAAGGACGGCGAGGCGCACAAGTGCGAGCGGATGGCGATGCAGGGAGCGTTCAGCCCCAAGGTCATCACCCAGGATTGGGTGCCGCGCTACCAGCAGGTGGCGGAGGAGTATCTCGACCGGCTGCCCAAGGGTGAGGTGGTCGATCTCTTCCCGATGCTCGCCGCCCCGTATGCGGCCCGCGGCCTTGCGGTGCTGCTGGGCACCGAAGAGGCGAGCGACGAAGAGATGATCCGCTGGAGCCAGTCACTGATCGATGGCGCAGGCAACTTCGGCGAGGACGAGGCGATCTTTGCACGTTCGGAAGCCGCCAATGACGAGATGGACGCGCTCTTCACCCGCATCGAGGCGCGGCACAAGGAGAGCCCGAACAACTCGGCCTTCTCGGTGATGTTGAACGCCGAGAACCCGATTCCGCTCAGCCAGATCTGGGCAAACATCAAGATCGCCATCGGCGGCGGCATCAACGAGCCGCGCGACGCGCTGTGCACCATTCTCTGCGGTCTGCTGACCAACCCGGACCAGCTTGAGCAGGTGAAGGCGAATGGCGACTGGGTGAAGGCCTTTGAGGAAGGGGTGCGCTGGGTCGCTCCGATCTCGGTTTCGGGCCGCTACGTTCTGGAGGATACCGAGATCCGGGGCTTCCACATTCCAGCCAAGAGCACGGTGATGACTTGCCAGGCCTCGGCCAACTGGGATGAAGAGGTGTTTGAGGACGGCCACCTGTTCAACGTCTATCGCAAGGACAACCCGCACCAGAGCTTCGGCAATGGCCCGCACTTCTGCCAGGGCACCCATGTGGCCCGCCGGGCAGTGGGGCAGGTGATGCTGCCGATGATTTTCGAGAAATACCCGAACATCCGGCTGGCCGAGCCGGAGGATGTCAGATGGGGTGGCTGGGGCTTTCGCGGTCCGCTCAACCTGCCGGTGGTGCTGTAGGTCGGGACAGGTCCCGGCCTACAGCACCGCAGCGATGGCCTCGGCGGCAGGGGGGATCGTGGCATCCGTCAGGCCGGCGAGGTTGATGCGGCTGTCTTCGACCATGTAGAGCCCATGCTCCTTGCGCAGGGTCAGCACCTGCTCGGTGCTCAGACCCAGCACGGTGAACATGCCCTTGTGCGACTGAAGGAAGCCAAAGCGATCTGACCCGGTGAGGCGGCGCAGCTCGCCTGCAAGCGCGGTGCGGTTCTCCTTCATCCGGGCGCGCATACCATCGAGTTCGTCCTGCCAGTCGGCGCGCAGGCCGGTGTCCGTCAGAATGGTGGTGACGACGCGGGCGCCGTGATCGGGCGGGAAAGCGTAGTTCTGTCGGTTGAGCCAGGCGAGGGCGGCGTGGGTCATGTCACGCGCCTTGGGGTCCGCGCAGGGGGCCAGCACGCAGCCGACCCGCTCCCGGTAGAGGCCGAAGTTCTTGGAGGCGGAGACGGTGATGATGGTCTCGGGCAGGGCGGCAACCATGGTGCGCAGCCCGGAGACATCGGCTTCCACCCCATCGCCGAAGCCTTGGTAGGCGAGATCGACGAAAGGAGTGAGGCCGCGCTCGGCCAGCAGCTTGGTGAGAGCCGCCCAGTCCTGCGCCTTCATGTCGGCGCCGGTGGGGTTGTGGCAGCAGCCGTGGAGCAGCACCACATCGCCCGGCGCGGCCTTGGCGAGATCGGCCAGCATGCCGTCGGCGTCCACGCCGCCGGTCTCGGCATCGTAGTAGCGATAATCGGCGCGGGGGATGCCCAGCGTATCGAGGATAGAGCCGTGGTTGATCCAGGAGGGATCCGGCAGCCAGATCCGCCGCTGCGGGTTGCCCGCGAGCTTCATCAACTCGAACCCCTGCCGCACCGCGCCGGTGCCGCCGGGGGTGCCACAGGCGGCGAAAGGCATGGTCTCGGCCAGATCGCCGAGCACGAGGCCGGCCATGGCGCGGTGGAAGGCCGGGTCGCCCGCCAGCCCGACGTAGCCCTTGCTTTCCTGTGTTTCGATCAGGCGTTGCTCGGCCTGTTTGACGGCGGAGAAGATCGGCGTGCGGCCATCGGCATCGTGATAGACGCCGACGCCGAGGTCGATCTTGCCGACGCGCGGGTCGTCGGCGAAGAGCTTCATAAGGCGGAGGATCTTGTCTTCTTCGCGGGGCGGGATGGATTCGAGCATTCAGGCACTCCGGTTCGGTTGCGCGACGGTGGCGCAAGCATGCGGCGGCGGCAAGAGGGGGCGGGGCGAGCCCTGCCCGTGAGCGTCAACGCCCGGTTTCGATGCCGAGGTCGTCGTAGAGGCCCCATTCGGCCCAGCTGCCATCGTAGAGCGCGTGGCGTGGGTGGCCCAGCACCTCGAGCCCGAGTGACAGCACGGCGGCTGTCACGCCGGAGCCGCAGGAGGTGATCACCGGCTTGGCGAGGTCAACACCGGCATCTTCGAAGGCATCGCGCAGCTCCTGGCCACGTTTCATTGTCTTATCAGCCTTCAGCAGGTTGCCGAAGGGCACGTTGCGGGCGCCGGGGATGTGCCCGGCGCGGAGGCCCTCGCGCGGCTCGGGGGCCTCACCGGCAAAGCGCTCGGGCGCACGGGCATCCACGATCTGCCAGTCGCCCAGCTTGGAGGCGGCGGCGACCTGGGTGACATCCTTCACCATATCGGCCTGGCGTTGCACGGTCATGTGCCGGTCGCGAACGATGGGGGCCATATCCTCCACCTCGCGCTCCTCGGCCTGCCACTTGGGGAAACCGCCGTCGAGCACGGCCACGTCCTGCTTGCCCATCAGCCGGAAGAGCCACCAGACCCGCGCGGCCGAGAACAGGCCCGCGCCGTCGTAGACCACGACCTGATGCCCGTCGCCCACGCCCATTGCCCGCATGCGCGACATGAACTTTTCGACCGGCGGGGCCATGTGAGGCAGCTCGGAGCGGGCGTCTGAAATCTCGTCGATATCGAAGAAGCGCGCGCCTGGGATATGGGCGGCGTCATACTCTGCCTTGGCGTCGCGGTTCATCGCCGGCAGATACCATGAGGCATCGAGCACCCGCAGGTCGGGGTCTTTCAGGTGTTGGGCGAGCCAGTCGGTGGAGACCAGCGTTTTCGGATCGTCGGACATGGGAATACCCCCTCTCGCGTCGCTGGCGTTGCTAGCCGGAAGGCGCGGGGCTGGCAAGTGGTGCCACAGTCAGGCGGCGGTGCGGGCAGGGGCGCGCGCAAGCAGAAGCAGCAGCCCGAAGCCGACCATCGTGGCGCCTGAAGCCCGTTGCAGCCAGTGCATCCGGCTGGCGGCAAGGCGGGCGGCGAAACGGCCTGCGGTGGCATAGGCGGCGACTGCGCAGGCCTCCAGCGCGAGGAATAGTCCGCCGAGCAGGGCGTAGTCGGGCCAGTAGCTCTCGGGGCGGACGAATTGCGGAAAGAAGGCGGCGAAGATCAGGATGGCCTTGGGGTTGCCGAGTGCCACCAGCCCTTCGCGGCGGGCGGCGCGGGCAAGGCTGGGGGCAGGGCGGGCCAGTGCGTGGTTGTCGGGCCGGGTGCGCAGAAGCTTGATCCCGAGCCAGACGAGATAGGCCGCGCCCGCGAGTTTGACGGCGGTGAAGGCGGCGGCGGAGACCGTGAGCAACAACCCGAGGCCAAGGGCGGAGGCGGCGATCATCGGCGCGAACACCGCGAGCCGGGCCAGAGCGGCCAGAAAGGCAAACCGGATGCCCCGCTCGGCCCCATGGGTCAGGGCCAGCAGGTTGGACGGCCCGAAGGTGAGGTTGAGTGCGAAACAGGCGGGGATGAAGAAGGCGAGATCCATGAGCCGCAAGCTGCGCCGGAGCGGGCCGCTGCGCAAGGCTGAAGAGTGAGCGTTTTGCGAGACAGGGCCTCGATTGAGGCCGTCCCGTCAGCCGCCCTGCTTCAGCAGCCGCTGTTTCTGGCGGTTCCAGTCGCGCTTGGCGGCGGTATCGCGCTTGTCGGCGTTCTTCTTGCCCTTGGCGATGCCGATCTTCATCTTCGCGATGCCGCGATGGTTGAAGTAGAGCACCAGTGGCACGAGGGTCATGCCTTTGCGCTGGGTGTCGTTCCAGAGCCGGGCCAGCTCCTTCTTGGAGCAGAGCAGCTTGCGGCGGCGGCGCTCCTCATGGCCGAAGGTCTTGGCCTTGTCGTAGGGCGCGATGTAGCCGTTCACCAGCCAGAGCTCGCCATTTTCGACGGCGGCGTAGCTCTCGTTGATCTGGCTGGAGTTCTCGCGCAGCGACTTCACCTCCGAGCCTTCCAGCACGATGCCGACCTCGAGATCTTCCTCGATGGCATAGTCGTGCCGGGCCCGCCGGTTCTCGGCGATCACCCTGTAGTTCGGATTGTCGTCTTTCTTGGCCATGGGGGAGGGATATAGGGGCTGGGTCGCCTGTGGGGAAGGGGAGTCGGGAGAAGTCCCGGCCTAGGCGGGGGTGTCGACAGTTTCGATCCAGGGTTTGATGTCGATGACGGGGGTGCCGTCGAAAGCATCGGTGGCGTCGATCCGGACCGTGGTGCCCTCAATTGCCTCGATCCGCACGCAGCCGAGCGCCACGGGGTTGGGCCGGGCGGGGGAGCGCAGGGCGAAGGTGCCGCGTGGGCCATCGGCGTGGCGGGGGCGCTGCACGAGCAGGTCGCGGCGGGCTTCACCTGTCCAATAGAGCAGCATGATCCAGTCGCCGGGGTTCAGGCCAGTTAGGGCTGGGGTAAAATCCGGCTTCAGCTCGATCCGGGCATTGCCGCCACCCTGCTCCCGCGCCAGACGCAGGTTCTTTGGGGCCGTGCCCTCGCGCCAGTCGGAGCGGATCACCCCGATGAAATGCAGACCGGCGTCGGGGCGGTCGGCCGGGTCGAAACCCAGCCGCTCTTCGCCCTCGCGGGGCGGCTTCAGTTCAGAATCCCGGCAAAGCGCATGGCGTCTTCGATCTGGTTCTTCACGAAGTCCGAGACCTGCACATGCGGGCGGCGCACGCTCTCGTCGCAGCGGCCCAGCAGCGACAGCCCGTATTTGGCGCCGCAGAGGCCCGGCTCGGCAAAGATCGCGCGGTGCAGCGGGATCAGCCGGTCTTGGTACTCCAGCGCTTTGGGGTAGTCGCCCGCCAGGGTGGCCGCCTGCATCTCGGCGCAGAGCCGGGGGGCCACGTTGGCGGTGACGGAGATGCAGCCCACGCCGCCCATGGCGTTGTAGCCTACCGCCGTCGGGTCTTCACCCGAGAGCTGGATGAACTTGGGGCCGCACATCTGCCGGGTGATGGCCACGCGGGCCAGGTCGGCGGTGGCATCTTTCACGCCTACGATGTTGGGGTTCTTCGACAGCTCGGCCATGGTGCCGGGCAGCATGTCGATCACCGAGCGGGGCGGGATGTTGTAGATGATGATCGGAAGCCCGACCTCGGCGGCGGCTTCGAAATGGGCGATCAGCCCGGCCTGGGTGGGCTTATTGTAGTAGGGCGTGACGACCAGCGCCGCATCGGCGCCTGCGCTCTTGGCAGCCTCGACCAGCCGCACCGTCTCGCGGGTGGAGTTGGAGCCTGCGCCCGCAACCACCGGCACCCGGCCTGCCGCGGCCTTCACGCAGGCGGCGACGACTGCATCGTGCTCGTCATGGGTCAGCGTGGGGCTCTCGCCGGTGGTGCCAACGGGCACGAGACCGGAGGAGCCCTCTTCGATCTGCCAGTTCACGAGGGCCTCGAAGGCCTCGAGGTCAAGCTCGCCGTCCTTGAAGGGGGTCACCAGCGCTGGAAGCGATCCGTGGAACATGTTGAGCCCTCCTCTCTTGCGGCCATTTTCCCAACTCCGGCGGAGCTATAGAGCCAGCGCGGGGCAATGCCAAGTTGTTGTATTGTTCATCAAGGTTGAGGCGCTACACTTGGCGCAACCGCCCTTTGCCTGCTCCGGAGCTTGCCTGAGCCATGTCTCGTCTTGTCTTGTCGCTTCTTGCCGCCGCCTGGCTGCTGGCCTGGCCGGTAGCCCATGCGCAGGCGGCGGACCCCTCGCCCGAGGAGGGGCCGGAGGTGGTGCAGGGCGTGGCGCTGGAGTTGGATGAGGAGGGCGAGGTGGAGGCCGCGCCCGAAGCCGATGCTGCCCCGGAAGAGGAGCAGGAGGAACGCCCGCTGCCGCGCGCCGAGGCGCTGGAAGGGGTGGAGCTGGCGGCCAAGGCACCGCCCGCGCGGCCCAAGCAGGCCGGGCCGTTCACCCTGATGATGCGCGCGCTGGAGCGGGGCGATTGGGGGCAGGCGAGCTTTCAGGCCAAGCAGCAAAGCGGCGCTATGGAGCGCTATGCCCATTGGGCCAAGCTGCGCGGCGGCGGCGGCAGCTTTGAGGAATACGTCGACTTCATCCGCGATCACCCGGGCTGGCCCTCGATGGAGTATATCCACGACCGGGGCGAGGCCTCGATTGGCCGGGGCGAAGACCCGGGCAAGGTGGTTGCTTACTTCGGCGACAAGATCCCCGAAACCGGCCTCGGCGTGCAGCGCCTGATCGAGGCCCATGAGGCGCGCGGCGAAGATGGGGATGCCGCCGCGCTGGCGGTGCTGGCGTGGCGCACGCGCACGCTGAATAGCGAGGTCGAGAGCGCCCTGCTCGAGCGATTCTCCGAGGTGCTGGAGCCGCACCACGAAGCCCGGCTCGATGACCTGCTCTGGCGTGATAGCCGCACCGCGGCCCTGCGTCAGATGGGCCGGGTCGGCGAGGACTGGCAGAAACTTGCCGAGGCTCGCATGGCCCTGCGCACCCGCGCGGCCGGTGTGGACGCCAAGATCGAGGCCGTGCCCGAGGCGTTGCAAGACAACGCGGGCCTTGTCTGGGAGCGGTACAACTGGCGCCTGCGCAAGGGGCTGCACGAGGGCGCCGAGGAGCTGATGGCGGAACGCTCGACCTCTGCCGAGGCGCTGGGGCGGGCCGAGATGTGGTCCAACTACCGGCGGATCTATGCCCGGAGCCAGCTACGCGAGGGCAATGTGGCCGCCGCCTATGCGCTGGCTTCGAGACACTTTCTGGCCGATGGCTCGGATTATGCCGATCTGGAGTGGCTCTCCGGCTGGATCGCGCTGCGCTTTCTGAAAGACCCTGAGCTGGCGCTTTGGCACTTTGAGCGCTTCGGCGAGGCGGTCGAAACGCCGATCAGTCTTGGTCGCGCGGGTTACTGGCTGGGGCGGGCCTATACCGATCTGGGAGATGCCGAGAAGGCGCGGGACGCCTATGCCTTCGGCGCGCAGTACCAGACCAGCTACTACGGCCTCCTCGCCGCCGAGGCTGCGGGCCTGCCGATGGACGTGACCCTCACGGGGCGCGAGGAGTTTCCGCCGCTGGACGAGACCAGCATTGGAAACTCCGAGGTACTGGCCGTTGGGCTGAAGATGATCGAGGAAGGGGAGGCAAACGAGGCCGAACGCTTTCTGACCCATCTGGGCGGCACTTTGGAACGGAACGATGTGGGCAGCCTCGGGGCGCTGATGATCAAGCGCGGGGAGGTTCATCTGGCGCTGAAAATCGCGAAGAGCGCAGCGCGCAACGGCATCACCATTCCGGCGGCTTACTACCCGCTGCATGAAATGGCCAAGACCGACTGGCCGGTGGCGCCCGAGCTTGCGCTCTCCATCGCGCGGCGGGAGAGCGAGTTTGACCCGGTGGTGATCAGCCCGGCTGGCGCGCGCGGCCTGATGCAGCTGATGCCCGGCACGGCCAAGGACATGGCTGGCGAGCTGAAGATCCGTTACGACGCCGGCAAGCTGACCCAAGACCCGGTTTACAATGCACAGCTTGGCACCGCCTACTTGGCCGGGCTGATCGAGATTTTCGGGGATGCGCCGGTGCTGGTTTCGGTGGGCTATAACGCGGGGCCGGGGCGCGCGGTTAACTGGGTGAGCGATCGGGGCGATCCGCGTTATCCCGGCGTCGATGTGGTCGACTGGATTGAGATGATCCCCTTCCGCGAAACCCGCAACTACGTGATGCGTGTGACCGAGAGCATCCCGGTCTACCGCGCCCGGCTGACCGGCCGGGTCGAGGCGCTGGAGTTCACCAAGCTGCTGCACGGCTCGGCGAACTGACGGCCCGTTCTCAGGCCTCCAGCGGGCCGAAGAAACCAGTGATCCGCGTCAGCAGGCCAGTCCGAGGCTCCCATTCCACCACATCGATGCTGCCAACGAGCAGGGTCTCTTTGCCATCGCGGAGGTTCCAGCCGAAGCGGGCGTGGGTGTGGTGCGCGTCGACCTTCGTGCAACGGGAGATCACCGCCTCGGGCCGCGCGGCAGTGACTTGGGCGATGTGGTCGGAGAGCGCAGGGATGCCGGCAAGCGCCACCATCGGGTCGGCGTAGCGGATGTCGGCTGCCACACAGCGGGAGAGTGCGGCGCGGCGGGCGGCGGTTTCCATCACCGCCCAGCAGGCGCAATAGGCGTCGATCGTGGCGGCGAGAGCGGAGGCCTCGCCGCCCTCGGTCACCCGGCGACCTGTTCGCGCAGCACCGAGGCGGTGAGCGAGATCATCAGGTAGATGCCCGCAAAGATCAGCAGCGCGAGCGCGGTGTTCTCGAAGGCGCGCGGGTAGGTGGCTTCGTCGGGCGCAATTGGCGTGACGCCTAGCGAGAGGTAGCGCACCTGCCGGTTGGCCTCGATCCGTGCGGTCTCGAGCTGGGCGGCGGCCTGCTGGAGCAGTAGTTGCCGGGTGGCAAGATCGGCCTCTGCAATGCGCAACTCGCCGGTGATCCGGGCCAGCGAGGCGTTGCCATCGGTGGTCTCTGTCATCGAGGCGCGCAGGCTGGCGACAAGGGCCTTGAGCCGCGAGATATCGCCCTCCAGCGCCCGCACACGGGCCTGATTGGGCCGGGTGTTTGCGAGCTGCTGCTGAAGGTCGAGCTCCTTCTGACGCAGCTCAACCTCGAACTGGGTGATCTGGGTCATCAGCGAGCCGCTCTCGCTCACCGGATCGAGCACGCCGAGCTGCTCCTGCAATTCGAGTACGCGCTTTTGCGCGGCGAGCACCTTGGCCTCCGCCTCGTCGAAGCTGGCGCGCGCGCCCTTCATCTGGTCTTCGCGCAGGCGCTGGGTCAGCTGATCGACCTGCTCCTCGGCATAGCCCAGCAGCGCCTCGGAGAACTCTTGGCTCTTCTCGGGGCTGGCGGCGATGACCTCCATCTTCAGGATGCCCTCGGTCGGGTCATAGCCGATTTTCACATTGCGCTGGTAGAGCCTGTAGGCGGCCTCATCCGTCGCGCCGTCTTCGAGCCGTTGGATCGGGTCGATGAAGCCTTGCTCGAAGTGCTGTTTGAAGCCGTGGTCGGCATCCAGCCGTTTCATGGCGGCGCGGCTGGCGAGGTAGCTCTGCACTGTCGTGCTGTCTTGCTGGGTAGCAAAGCTGGTGCCCTGGAACAGGCCGCCAAGGCCTGCGGAGGCCGCGGGTTCGGCCTGCTGAATCACGAACTCGGACTTGGTGGCAAAGAGCGGCGTGGCCAGCACGTAGTAATACCACCCGGCGATGAAGGCCGGCAGCAGCACGAAGAAGGCCAGCCGGGTGAACAGCAGCATCGACTTGCGGCGGCGGCGGCGGGCGATGTCACGCTGGATTCGGCCGATCTCGCTGGCCCGCTGATCGGAGGTGTTGAGCACCGGGCCGGGCACGGGGGATTGCTGCGGCACGGCAACATCGGTGCCGGGCTGGCGGGCGACCTGCGGCAGGTTGGGCGTGGCGCCGCCACCCTGACCGCCGCCCGCGCCCTGCGCCTTGGCGTTGTTCTGGACCAGTTCGAGCATCGCCGAGCGCTGGAACGGGTCAATCCCGCGGTCGCGCAACTGTTTCACGGCGTCGAAGTCGGAGGTTGGCGTCAGCCCGTGCTTTTGCGCGACGCGGCGCGCCATGCGCAACTGGCGCCCGGTAAGGCCCTCCTTGCGGATGTCGGCGATGGTCTGCTCGCTCTTGGCGGAGGCGGCGCTTTGCACCTCGCCGGACTGGGCCGAAGCCTCGCCCGCGCCGGATTGTTTTTCGGCGGCAGCGGAGCCGGGCATGGCCTCGGCGCCGAAGCCATCTTCGTGCATGTCGGGGGAGGCGGCCTCCATCATCGCCACGTCTTCATCGACGGGCGGCTGGGGTGTGGTATTGGGTGTGCCCTTGGGCGCAGAACCGGCGGGCGAAACAGCACTGGGTGCCGCTGCGGGCTGCTGCGCGGCAGGCGTTTCGGCAACGGGAGGGGCGACCTTGCGGGCGGTGGCACCCTCGGTCGCGGCCATCGCCTGACCGGGGGTCAGGGGGCCGTCCCGGCGAATGCGGAACCTGCTAGCCTTGGGCTTGGTAGTCATAGAGCCTCTTCGCCTCTTCCAGCGTTTCAAACATGTGGAACTGCCCGTCGCGCAGCACCGCCGCCGAGCGGCAGAACTTTTCCAGCGTGCCCGCCTGATGCGAGACGATGATGACGGTGGTATCCTTCAGCCGTTCCCGCAGGATCGAGCCTGCGCGGCGGTTGAACTCCACATCCGTTGTCGAGGGCATGCCCTCGTCGATCAGGTACATGTCGAAGTCGAGCGCCAACATCAACGAGAAGCAGAAGCGCGCCCGCATGCCCTGGCTGTAGGTGCCGACCGGCATGTCGAAATACTCTTCGATCCCGCAGAGCCAGCGGCAGAAGGCCTCCACGTAATCGGGGTCGAGCCCGTAGAGGCGGGAGATGTAGCGGGCGTTCTCGGTGCCGGTGTGGCGGTTGACGACGCCCCCCATGAAGCCGAGCGGGAAGGAGATGCGGCAACCCCGGCGGATCTCGCCCTCATCCGGCTTTTCGAGCCCGGCCATCATGTTGATCAGAGTGGTCTTGCCCGTGCCGTTGGGGGCGAGGATGCCGAGCGAATTGCCGAGCTCGACCTGAAAGGACACGCGGTCAAGGATCACCTTGCGCTGCTTGCCCGTCCAGAAGGACTTGCTGACATTGGAGAATTCCAGCATTCGTCGCCTTTGGCTGCTCGTTTCTACACCTTAACGGCGCTTGATTAAGACTTTGGTATAGAGCGCCAGTTGGGCAGTATTATGTCGCCCAAAGCTGACGGTTTTCAACGGAATGTTGGTTAACCACGCGGCAAATGGGGCATCACTGTGGCGTGAGAGGTGCCCCAATCCGAGTCAAAAGCGGCTGATCAGGCGTTCTGTTTCTCTACCCGGGTCAATTTGCCCGCCACGATCGAGAGCACGGCGGCGCCGAAGCTGAAGAGCGCGCCCATCTTGGCGGCGTCCTGAACCGGGCCGCCGGGGAAGGCGACGGAGGCCACGAAGAGAGACACGGTGAAGCCGATGGCGGCGACGAAGCCGATCACCACAAGGTCGATCGAGCGCATGCCCGACGGAAGGCCCAGCTTCATCGGGTAGGCGGCGAGCCAGCCCATGAGGAAGATCCCCACGGGTTTGCCGATGATGAGGCCCGCCAGCACCAGCCAAGTGGCCTCTCCGATGGCGTTGAACTCGACGCCGGCGTTCAGCAGCCCGAAGAAGAACAGGATCACCTCGACCGGGTGCTTCAGCATGTGCTCGGCCTTGTTCAGCAGGTCGCTGAGATATTGCTCGGCTTCCGAGAAAATGCCAAAGGCGCGGTCTGCGTGGGGCAGGGTGGGAACGATCGGCAGGAGGCCGAGAGCCGGGTGAATGCCCGCCTCCTGAAAGCCGTACCAGCTGACGCAGCCCGCCAGCAGGTAGGGCCATACACCGAGGGTGGAGGCCATCCAGGTGGAGTTCGGGCGGTCCTGATTGCCGGCATCCATCCGGCGCGGAAGCCAGTTGCAAAGGATGAACACGGCAAGGGCCGCGCCGAGCGACAGCAGCAGCCATTCGGGTGCCAATTCGCCGGAGGGGTAGAAGATGGCGAGGATGATGAGGCCCGCAGCATCGTCAGCGATGGCCAGCAGCAGCAGGAAGCGCACAGCCGGGTGCCCCGCGCCAAAGACCATGCGGCCGATCAGGTAGGAGAAGGCGATGTCTGTCGCCGTGGGGATGGCCCAGCCGTTGGCCACGGCGGAGAAGGTCTCGGAGCCAAGGAAATAGGCGATCCCGAGGTAGACGGAGATCGGGCCGATCATGCCGCCCACGGTGGCGATCAGCGGCGTGGCGGCCTTGCGCCCGCGCAGGCTGCCGTTTTCGAGGATCACTGCCTCCCAGACTTCCTTTGCCGCAATAGCGAAGAAGAAGGCCATGAGCACGTCATTGACGAGATAGTGCAGCGTAAGGGTGCGGTGGCCGTCATGCAGGTGGCCGATGGGAGCGTGGTCCCAGATCACGAATTCGACGAAGTGGTGGTAGCTTTCGGCGTTGATGTTCGCCCAGACCAGAGCGATCAGCGCTCCCGCGATCAGCAGGAGCGAATAGTTCGCGACGAAGTTCCAAACGCGATACATGCCTCACCCCTCCCATGCCGACGTTGCCCACAAATAATGAAATCGGCGGAGCGGGGCAACCGGGCGGCGAGGGGACCGTCTGCGCACACCCGCGCATTTCGCCTGCGTCAGTCAGAGAGGTAGCGGTCTGCCATGCCACTTGGGCGGCATGGCAGAACGCGCGGGATCAGGCGTAGCCGCCCCATGCGAGGCCCGCCAGAACCGCCCCGATGAAGGCGAAGCCGAGGTAGGCGGCAAAGACCCGCGGCTTCACCAGCGCCCAGACCGCCACGGCGGCGGGGATGCACGAGACGCCCCCGGCGATGACGAAGGCCATGGCCGCGCCCTGGCTCATGCCTTGAGCCAGCAGGGCATCGATCAGCGGCACTGCGGCATAGCCGTTCAGATAGGCCGGTGCGCCAACCAGTGCGCCCAGCAGGATCGGGCCAAGCCCCTCACCGCCCAGCACCGAGCCGATCATCTCGGCGGGCACATAGGTAAGCATCAGGCTTTCCAGCAGGTAGGCGAGCAGCAGCCATTTGAACAGGAACAGCCCATTCTCCAGCGCCGTTTCACGGAATGTCTCGCGGCGGGGCGCTTCGGCCCAGAACCGCCATACGGGCTTGCCCTCGAACGGCTTCTTGGCGCCGCAGCAGGAGCCGCAGGTCTTCTTCGGACGGAGCGGGTCTGCAAAGACGGGCGAGCCTGCAAAGGCCATTGTCAGGTAACCGCCCATCAGGCCGAGGCCCACGGCGCCGATAGTTTTTGCGATAGCAAACTCCAGCCCGAGCGTGCCTGCGGTGATAGAGAACATCGCCGGGTCCATCAGTGGAGAGGCCAGCCAGAAGGCCATGACAGCCGACAGCGGCGCACCAACGGCAAGAAGGGCCGCGATGAAGGGGATGACTTCGCAGGAGCAGAAGGGCGAGAGGCCGCCGAGCAGGGCGGCCATCGCGATCATCCGGGTCTGTTTGCCCTCGAAGGCGCGGGCTAGCAGGCTCTCGGCTCCGGTGGCTTTAAGCCAGGCCACGGCGAAGACGGCGAAGAGAATGAAGGGCGCGGTGTGGAGCAGGGCATTGGCGGCAAACCGGAGCGTGGGCCAGAGCTGGGTTGTGTCGAGCAGGGCGATGGCCAGCACGATCAGAAGGGAGGCGAGCCAAGCTTTTGGCGCACGCTTCCAGAGGTCACCGAGGGAGGGACGGGGGGACTGGGTGAGGTCAGCCATGGGCGTGGACTCCATCGGGCGCGTCGGCGCAGCATTCGGCAAGCAGGAAGTCGGTGAGGGCGCGGATCTCGGGGTAGGCCACGGCGGCGCAAATGATGCTGCGGCCCTGCTTCTCCTGCCGGACCAGCCCGGCCGCTGCGAGGATCTTCATGTGGTGGGTCAGGGTCGAGCCGGTGACGCCAGTGCGGGTGCCAAGCTCGCCGATCCGCAGGCCCTCCGGCCCGGCCCGCACGAGGCAGCGGAGAACGGCGAGGCGCTGCTCGGAGCCGAGCGCCGCGAAGGTGGAGGCGGCGGTTGCGAGGGAGAGATCATCGGTGTGAGTCGTTTTCATGATTCTAGAAATATCGAAAGGATGGCCGCGCGGCAAGATGTTTCGAGATTTGTCGAAGTTATGCGTTCGCCACCCTTTATGGCGGCCCTGCCCCGGCTGGCCTATATCCAGCCCCATGCCGCTCACGGATGACATCCGCGCCTGCCGCCTCTGCGCCCCGCGCTTTGCCGCCACGGCGAGCCGCCATGCGCCGCGCCCGGTGCCGTGGTTCGAGCCGGGTGCGCGCGTGCTCATCGTCGGGCAGGCGCCGGGCATGCGGGTGCATGAGACCGGCATCCCCTTCAACGACCGCTCCGGCGACCGGCTGCGGGACTGGCTCGGCGTCGACCGCGAGACCTTCTACGACACCGCGCGTATCGCGATCCTGCCGATGGCCTTTTGCTTTCCGGGCTACGACGCAAAGGGAGGCGACCTGCCGCCACCGGCGATCTGTGCCGAGACATGGCGCGATGCGGCGCTGGCGCAGATCGGGCCGGTGCCGCTGACGTTGCTGGTGGGCGGGTATTCGCAGCGCTGGCACCTCGGCCCGGCCGCCAAGCGCGCAGGCGTCACCCGCACGGTGGCCGGGTGGCGTGACCATGCGCCCGGGGTCTTCCCCTTGCCCCACCCGTCGTGGCGCAATACGGGGTGGCTGAAGAAAAACCCTTGGTTCGAGGCCGAGCTGCTGCCGGTGCTGCGGACGCGGGTGAAGGAGGTGCTATGACCACGCTCGACGAGGCTCACGCGGCGATGGAGGCCGGGGGCGAGGCCGAACGGCTCGCCTATTATGCCCAGCTGGCCGACAGCCAGTTGTTCCTTCTGCTGGAAGAAGAGCCGAGCGGAGAGGTGATCTCGCCCCGTGCGGTGGAGACCGGCGAGGGGGAGATCCTGCTGGCCTTCGACAGCGAAGACAGGCTGGTCGCTTTCACGCAAGGCGAGGCGGCTTTTGCCGCCATGTCGGGGCGCGGTTTGGTGGCGATGATGGCCGGGCAGGGGCTGGGCCTTGGGGTGAACCTCGAGGCACCCTCGGCGCTGGTGCTCCCCGCCGCCGCGATCGACTGGCTTGCCGACACGCTGGGTCACGGGCCGGAGGCGGCAGAGGAAATTCCGGTCGAGGTTGCGGCCCCGGCCTTGCCACAGGCGCTGCTGGTGGCGCTCGATGCCAAGCTGGCCACGGCAGCCGGGCTGGCAACATCGGCGCTGTTGGTGCGGGCGAGTTACCGCTCGGGCGCGGAGGGCCACCTGCTGGCTTTCATCGACGCGCAAGACGGTGCCGAGCACGCGCTTGCAGGCGCGGCCAACGAGGCGCTCAAGTTCTCCGGGCTGGAGAGCGGCGCGCTGGACGTGGCCTTCTTGGACAACGGCTCGCCGCTGGCGCAGGCGATGGAGCGGAACGGGATGCGGTTTGATCTGCCCGAACCGGAGAAGCGGGAGCCGTGGGCACCCGAACCACCCGGCTCGAACCCCGACAAGCCGCCGAAGCTGCGGTAGCGGCGGGTGAGGCGCTGCCTTTAGAGGCGCGTGAGCACGCACTCCGGCAAGAGGCGGTTGTAGTCTTCAAAGCGGCACAGCTCGGTCCCAGCCGTCATGACCGCTGCAGAGGCTGCCGCCATGCCGGCCTGAAGCGCCTCCTCGCGTGGCTTGCCTGAGGCCAGCGCAAGGGTGAACCCGCCAACGAAGCTGTCGCCAGCTCCCACCTTGCTCAGCACCGGCACATCGGCCCCCGCCGCGTGCCATGCGGAGCCGTCTGAGCAAGCCATGACAGACCCTGCCGCGCCCATTGCGACAATCACCTGCGGAGTCACCTTTGCCAGCGCGGCTGCGAAGGCACGGACCTCCGCCACGTCGGCCAGCTGGGTGCCGGAAAGGAAGCGCGCCTCGGCATGATCCATCCGCAACACATCGGCGCCGCCCTCTGCCGCCAGCCGTTTGAGCGGCTCGCCAGAGGTGTCGACGATGAATGTCGCATCGGTGGCGGCGACGACATCGGCAAGCGGCTTGAGCCACTCCGGGCCCATACCGGGCGGCAGGGAGCCGGAGAGAACCACGAGAGCGCCCGGTTCCACCGCCGCCTTGACGGCCCCGAGAAAGCTGGCGCAGTCGGCCTCAGACCACGCCGCACCGGCCAGCGAGAAACGGAACTGGTTGCCGGTTTCTTCGCAGGTGACGGCAAGACTTTGACGGGTATCGCCGGGCGCGGAGACGCGGATCACATCTAGCCCGCGCAAAATCAGGCCCTCTTCCAGTATGGCGCCCGTTGCCCCGCCCAGCGCTACAAGACAGCGCGATGCTCCGTCCAACTGGTGCACCGCGCGGCTCACGTTGACCCCGCCGCCGCCCGGCTCCACCACGGCAGGGCCGCAGCGGAGTTTTGTATTTGGCCGCACCTGCGCCGTGCCCGCCGAGAGATCCAGCGCCGGGTTGGGGGTGAGGGTCAGGATGGGACGCATGGCGTCAGGAGGGGTCGCGCCAGCGGTTGACGACAGGGTAGCGCCGGTCGAGCCAGAAGGCCGCCTTGGTCAAACGGGTGCCAGGCGCGGACTGGAAGCGCTTGTATTCGCTGAGAAAGATCAGCCGCTCCACCTTCTTCACCACCTCACGGTCGAAACCCTCGGCGACCACCTCGGCGACGGCGGCCTCTTCATCGACCAGCATCTCGAGGATGCGGTCGAGCACCTCGTAGGGTGGCAGGCTGTCTTCATCCTTCTGGTCTTCACGCAGCTCCGCGCTGGGCGGCTTGTCGATCACCCGGGGCGGGATCACTTCGCCCTCGGGGGCCAGCATCCACGGGCGGTGGTTGGCGTTGCGCCAACGGCAGGTCTCGAAAACGCGGGTTTTGTAGAGGTCTTTCAGCGGGTTGTAGCCGCCCGCCATGTCGCCGTAGATCGTGGCGTAGCCCACCGCGACTTCTGATTTGTTGCCGGTGGTCAGGAGCATCTCGCCAAACTTGTTGGAGAGCGCCATGAGCAGGAGGCCGCGCAAGCGGCTCTGGATGTTCTCCTCCGTAAGCCCCGGCTCGGTGCCCTCGAAGAGCGGGGCCAGCGCCTCTGTCACCGCTGCGCGCGGCCCCGAGATCGGCACGAAGTCGTAGCGGCAGCCCAGCTTCTCGGCGACGGCCTTGGCGTCTGCCAGCGAATGCTCGGAGGTGTACTCGGAGGGCAGCATCACGCAGCGGACGTTTTCCGGGCCGAGAGCATCCGCGGCAATGGCCGCCACCAGTGCCGAATCCACCCCGCCGGAGAGACCGAGCAGGGCCTTCCTGAACCCGGTCTTGCCGAAGTAGTCGCGCACCGACTGCACCATGCAGCGGTAGTCCTGCTCCCATGCGTCAGGGATCTTCGCCTTCTCGCCCTCGACCGCGCGCCAGCCTTCCGGACCGCGCTCGAGATCGAGATGCGCCAGCGCCTCGTCGAAGACGGGCATCTGCAAGGCCAGCTTGCCGCCCTGGTTCAGCACGAAGGAGCCGCCGTCGAAGACCTGATCATCCTGCCCGCCCACCATGTTGAGGTAGATCAGCGGCAGGCCGGTTTCGACCACGCGCTGGACCATCAGGTTGATCCGCACGTCCATCTTGCCGCGGTAGTAGGGCGAGCCGTTGGGGACGAGCAGAAACTCGGCGCCGGTCTCGGCCAGCGTTTCGGCCACATCCTCGTGCCACGCGTCTTCGCAGATCGGGCTGCCGACGCGGACATTGCCCACAGCATAGGGGCCGCCCAGCGGCCCGGCATCGTAGATGCGAACCTCGTCAAATACCGTCTCGTTGGGCAGGTGGTGCTTGAGCACCCGGGTCATCACCTTGCCTCCCTTGAGGATGAAATAGGCGTTGAAGAGCTTGCCATCTTCCGGCCACGGCCCGCCGATGGCGATGGCCGGCCCGTCGGCGCAGAACTCGGCCAGCGCTTCGATATGGGCCACGGCGTCGGCGGCAAAGGCGGGGCGGTCCACCAGATCCTGCGCGTTGTAGCCGCAGATGAACATCTCGGTGAAGGCCACGAGGTCGGCCCCGGCCGCCTTGCCCGCCTCCCAGACTTCGCGGGCCTTGGCCGCGTTGCCTGCCATATCCCCCAGAACGGGGTTGAGCTGTGCCAGTGTGATCCGGAACCTGTCGGCCATGCCTGCGCCTTTCCTTGATGCGCTCCGAATTAGCAGATTGACGCTGAAGTGAAAGGTGGCGGTGGCAAAAACCATTGCGACCCATGGCCTGCCGCCTTACCTTCACGGCCCGCGGGGGCACGTACCGCGAGGGAAAGAGGCAAGGGGCAGCCAAGAGGACGAACCCATGATCCGGGCAGGATATATCGCACTGGCAGCCACTCTGGCGCTGGCCACACCGCTGGCTGCGCAGGACAAGCAGATCAAGCAATACGATAACGGCGGTGTCTACGAGGGCACCTTCAAGAACGGGCTCCAGCACGGCAAGGGCACCTACACCCTGCCCAATGGCTACGAGTATCAGGGCGACTGGGTCGAGGGCGAAATCCTTGGTCAGGGCGTGGCCCGTTACCCGAACGGCTCGGTCTATCAGGGCGCTTTCGCCAAGGGCAAACCCGAGGGCAAAGGCAAGATCACCTTTGCCGATGGTGGCACCTATGATGGTGACTGGAAAGACGGCCAGATGACTGGGCAGGGCGTGGCCACCTATGCCGATGGCCGCCGCTACGAAGGCGCCTTTGTGGGGGGCTTGCACGAGGGGCAGGGCAAGATGACCTCGCCCAACGGCTCGGTCTATGAGGGTGCCTGGCTCGCCGGGGCGAAAGAGGGCAAGGGCCGGATGAGCTACGCCGATGGCTCGGTTTACGAGGGCAACTTCGCGCGTAACCAGCGTGCCGGGCAGGGCGTGCTCACCATGACGGACGGCCTGACCTACAACGGCGCTTGGAAGGCTGGGCAGATCAATGGCCTCGGCACGCTGACCCAGCCCAACGGCGATGTTTACACCGGCCTGCTGGTGAACGGTCAACGCCACGGCAAGGGCAAGGTGACCTACTCCAACGGCGAGATCTACGACGGCGACTTCAAGGCCGATCAGCGCGACGGTCAGGGCAGTTTCACCGGCTCCGATGGCTACAAATACGTTGGCGCGTGGAAAGAGGGCCGTATCCACGGCAAGGGCACCGTCACCTATCCGGACGGCTCCGTGTATGAAGGCGACTTTGCCAATGACATGGCCCACGGCCAGGGCACGATCACTTACCCCGATGGGTCGGTCTACACCGGCGCCTGGGTCGAAGGGGTGATCGAAGGCCAGGGCGTGGCCCGCTACAAGGGCGGCATGGTTTATGAGGGCGGGTTCAAGGACGCCAAGAACCACGGCCAAGGCACAATGACCTCCCCCGATGGCTACAAATACGTGGGCGAGTGGAAGGCAGGGCTGCGCGATGGCCAAGGCGTTGCCAGTTATGCGGATGGGACGACTTACGAAGGCGGCTTTGTCGCGGGCCAGCGTGAGGGCCAGGGCAAGATCACCATGGCGGACGGCTTCACCTATGTGGGCGGCTGGAAGGCCGGCAAGATCGACGGCAAGGGCACCGCGACCTACGCCAATGGCGACATCTATGACGGGCTCTTTGCCGAGGGCAAACGGCAGGGGCAGGGCACCATGACCTATGCCACGGGCGAGGTGGAAAGCGGCGAATGGAAGGAAGGTATCCTGACCAGCGCAGACGCCCCAACCTCCGACGAGCCGGTGGAGTCCGCGCCCAGCGACGGTTGAAGCGCCAGAAGAGGTTCAGAGCCTCCGGCGGGGATACTTGAAACAAGAAAATGCTGCGGGTGCCGCTCGTGGCGGGGACAATTTGAATGAAACTGTCCGCGTTCATTTGTTCTCTGTTGCGGATGCTTCAGGGCCGTTGCCCTTGCTGACCGGCCGGTCGAGAGAAAATCGCGGCTAGAGGTTCAGCCGACGGCGAGTTCCGCGAATTGGGCGATGTCCTCTTCCCGCACGCTCCAGTCACAGACCAGACGTGCGGTGAGCATCTCGTTTGGATCATCGCCCTCCAACTCACCTGCCATGATGTAATATTCCGCGCCTGCCGCTTTGAGCCGCAGGTGCGCGGCGCGGGGCAGATCGACGAAGAGCAGGTTGCTCTCCTGCGGGGCATGGAGCCGCCCGCCCGCAGCTTCGACGCCCCGCGCAAGTGCTGCCGCAGCGGCGTTGGCGGTGCGGGCGGTTTCCAGCCAGAGGTCGCGGGTCAGGTAGGCATTCATCTGGGCGGCGAGGTAGCGGTGCTTGGAAAAGAGCTGTGCCCCGCGCTTGCGGCGATATTCCAGTTCTTCGGCTTTGGACGGGTCGAAGAGCACCATCGCCTCCACCCCCATCAACCCGTTCTTCGTGCCGCCAAAGCTGAGCGCATCCACGCCCGCCTTCCAGCTGGCCTCGGCGGGCGAACAGTCCAGATGGGCCACCGCGTTTGCAAAGCGGGCGCCGTCCATGTGGGTGGTGAGGCCGAAGTCCTTTGCCACGCCGGTGAGGGCTTTCAGCTCGGCCAGGGTGTAGACCGCACCCTTTTCGGTCGCTTGGGTGATCGAAACCGGCCCGCGCCGAGGCCCGTGAACGCCACGGGTGCCCTCTGCCGCGATGGCTGCGCGCAGATCGTCCGGGGCCATGCGCCCGGCCTGATGCGGCACCAGCGTCAGCTTGGTCCCGCCGGTGAAGAGCTCGGGCGCATTGCACTCGTCTTCGTGGATATGGGCGCAGGTCGAGCAGAAGATCGTCTCGAAAGGCTCTGCCATCGTGGCGAGCAAAAGTACGTTGGCTGCCGTGCCAGTGGCTGCGAGGAAGACGGCTGCCTCCGGGGCCTCGAAAGTCTCGCGCACCTGCTCCACCACGGCCTGCGACAGTGGGTCGTTGCCGTAAGGCATGGCGTAGCCGTCATTGGCGGCGACCAGTGCCTCCATCACGGCGGGGTGGACGGGGCCGGTGTTGTCGGAGGCAAAGCGCATTCAAAGGTCCTCTTCGGCGGCGATGTAATCTTCCCAGTCGTCCTCGGGCACCGAGAACTCTGGCCATGTCGGGCCGCGCACGGCCCGCCCGGCCTTGGCGGTGCTCTCCGGGTCGCCGGTGAGGAGAGGGTGCCAGTGGGGCAGCGGTTTGCCCTCGTGCCGCAACCGGTAGGCGCAGCTCTCAGGCATGAAATAGGCAGTCTTGTGCATCGTCTCCGGTTTCAGCACCACGCATTCAGGCACGATCTTCAGCCGGGTCTCGTAATTCGCGCAGCGGCAGGTGCTGTCATCGAAGAGGCGGCAGGCGATGCGGGTGAAGACGACCTCGCCGGTCTCTTCATCTTCCAGCTTGTTCAGGCAGCACTTGCCGCAACCGTCGCAGAGCGCCTCCCATTCTTGCGCGGTCAGCTCGCCAAGCGGGCGCTCCCAGAAGCGAGGCCTCATAGCGCGGCCAGTATGGTGCGGGCCTTGGCGTCGTCGCGCTTCATCTGCTCGATCAGGGCGGGCAGGCCATCGAATTTGGCCTCGGGGCGCAGAAACTCGACCAGCCCGATGGAGAGGTGGGCATCATAGAGGTCGCCGGAGAAGTCGAAGAGATAGGTCTCGAGATTGGGTGCGTCGCCCTCGAACATCGGGCGGATGCCGAGCGAGGCGACACCATGGTGCTGGCCTGCGTGGGGGCCGCTCAAGACCTCGACCAGCACCGCGTAGACGCCAAAGGCGGGGCGGTGGAGGCGGGGCAGGCCCATGTTCGCGGTGGGGTAGCCCAGCTCGCGGCCACGCTTGGCGCCGTGGATCACCGGCCCCTCGATCCGGTGCCAGTGGCCCAGCATCGCAGCGGCTTCGCGCGGGCGGCCCTCTGTAAGCGCCTCGCGGATGGCGGTGGAGCTGATCTCCCCCACGCCCGGCAGGCTCTCGATTTCGGCTATGGTCACGCCGAAGCCAAGAGATGCGCCATCGCGGGCCAGAGTTTCCACATCGCCGGAGCGGCCCTTGCCATAGCGAAAGTCCGCGCCCACGGTCACATTGGCCGCGCCGATCCCCTCAGCGAGCACCGTGCGGCAGAAGGCCTCGTCGGTCAGCGAGCGGAAGGCCTCGTCGAACGGCAGCTCGACCAAAAGGTCGACGCCGAGCTTAGCCAACCGGTGCGCGCGGGCCTCGGCGTTCATCAGGCGGAAGGGCGGCGCAGCGGGCTGGAACACCTCGCGCGGGTGCGGCTCGAAGGTGAGCACCCCCAGCGGGGCCTCGGGGGCCGCCGCACGGGCCTGCCGCAGCACCGCTTGATGCCCGAGGTGGACACCATCGAAGTTGCCGATCGCGAGGCTTGCGCCGCGCAGGTCTGGGCTGATCTCGGAGAGGTGGCGTGCAGTCCGCATGGGCCCTGAGGTAGCGCCGGGGGCAGGGGAGCGCAAGCGGGCGCGGAGGATGGCGCGTCAGCCGGGTTTGTGAGGTGCCGGCGCGAGGCTCAGCAGGCCGGCGGGGTCGCAGAGTTCACGGGCGCCGGGGTAGTCCTCGGGCGGGATCACGGTGAAGGGGATGCGGTAGAGCAGCTCACCCTCGACGCTGGCCTGCATCACCCAAGTGCCGGTGACCGCCTCGTATGGAAAGTCGAAGCGATAGAGGTGGGTGGAATGGGCGTCGTCGGAATAGGTCGCCCGCCAACTCTGGCTGGCAGTGCCACGGCCGGGGAAAGGCGGGTGGAAGACCTCGAAAGTGGCGTTGGAGATGGTGACGCCATCGGCGGCCCGCGCCCGCACGCCAAAGCCCAGACCCATCAGCGCGGGCACGACCTGCCCGATCGGCGTGAGTTCTGGCGGGATGTCGAACACATCGACGGCGCCTCGGTCGGTGTCAGGCGCGTCAATCGACCCGGTGATCTCGACCGCGCAGTTGAGCCCATAGGTGACATCGGCCACGAGGGCGCTGTTGATGTAGAGGTCGGCAGAGGTCTCCTGCGCAGCGGCAGGCAGTGCGGCGAGGCAGGCGGCAGAGAGCAGGAGGGCAGCGGTGCGGCTCATCCGGCGGGCTCCGCAGGCGCTGAGGCTTGGCTGAGAACAGGCGCATCGGCGCAGTCCGGCGCGGGGCCTTTGTAGGCCGCCGATGCCACCACCTCGAATGTCACGGAATAGAGCAACCTTCCCTCCGCCATCGCCTCCAGCTGCCACAAGCCGGGGACGGCCTCGTGCGGCATGTCGAAGCTGTAGATATGGGTCATGGGGGCATCCGGCGCAATGGAGGAGGCAAAGCTCTGCTCACGGGTGCCGGTGCCCGAGAAGGGTGGGTGCAGGCTGCGAACGGTCACCGCGAGCCTGCGCTGGCCCTCCTTCGCCCATACCCGGACGCCGAAGCTGGCACCGAGCGTGGCCGGAACGCTGTGGCTCTCCACGAAGCGTGGCTCGCCCTCGAAAATCTCAATCCGCCCGTTCTCGGTGCCGGGCGCCTCGCGGGAGCCGATAATGCGGAGCGGGCAGACGAGGCCAAACTCAAGCGCGGCGAGGCGGCTGCCGTCCATCTCGACACGGGACTGGGCAAAGGCTGCAGGGGCACAAAGCAAATGTGCGGCCAAGGCCACTCCGGCCCCGACCGCCCATGATGTCATCCCGAAGACGCTCACCCGATGGCGACGGCCTTCACGTCGTCGTCGATGTAGGCGTCGTATTGGGCAAAGTTCTCGGCGAACATTTCGACCAGCTTCTTGGCCTGTGAGTCATAGGCGTCCTTGTCTGCCCAGGTCGAACGCGGGTCGAGCAAGGCGGCATCGACGCCTTGCACAGTGACCGGCACCTGGAAGCCGAAGTTCTCATCCTTGCGGAAAGTGGCCTCGTGCAGAGAGCCGTCGAGCGCGGCGGTGAGCAGGGCGCGGGTGGCCTTGATCGGCATCCGGTTGCCGGTGCCATAGGCGCCGCCGGTCCAGCCGGTGTTGACCAGCCAGCAGGTGGCGCCGTGCGTGTCGATCTTCTCACGCAGCAGGTTGCCGTAAACCTCCGGGCGGCGCGGCATGAAGGGCGCGCCGAAGCAGGTGGAGAAGGTCGGTTCGGGCTCGGTCACGCCGCGCTCGGTGCCGGCCACCTTGGAGGTGAAGCCGGAGAGGAAGTGATACATCGCCTGCGCCGGGGTCAGCCGAGCGATCGGGGGGAGCACCCCGAAGGCATCGCAGGTGAGCATGATGATGTTCTTGGGGTGGCCGCCAAGCGCGGTGTCGGACGCGTTGGAGATATACTCCAGCGGGTAGGCGCAACGCATGTTGGCGGTGAGGCTGTCATCCTCGAAATCGAGTTCCTTGGTCTCGGGATCGTAGACCATGTTCTCGATGACGGTGCCGAACATCTCGGTCGTCGCGTAGATCTCCGGCTCGGCCTTGGGGCTGAGGTTGATCGTCTTGGCGTAGCAGCCGCCCTCGAAGTTGA
The DNA here is from genome assembly GCF_052828525.1 of Vannielia sp. SX4. The sequence goes on along the minus strand of NZ_CM128247.1, from coordinate 3,859,405 downwards.
AGGTGCCGCGATCCGACCAGCCGTGCTCGTCATCGCCGATCAGCACGCGGTTGGGATCGGCCGAAAGGGTCGTCTTGCCGGTGCCGGAGAGGCCGAAGAACACGGCGGCATCCACCGGGTTGCCCTCGGCGTGGTTGGCAGAGCAGTGCATTGGCATGATGCCACGCTCGGGCAGCAGGTAGTTCAGCAGGGTGAAGACGGATTTCTTGTTCTCGCCCGCGTATTCGGTGCCGCCGATCAGGATCAGCTTCTTGTCCAGGTTCAGCGCGATCACGGTCTCGCTGCGGCAGTCGTGCCGGGCCGGATCGGCCTGGAAGCTGGGGCAGTTGATGACGGTGAACTCGGGTTCGAAGGTATCGAGCTCGTCGCGCGCCGGACGGCGCAGCATGTGGCGGATGAAGAGCGAGTGCCAAGCCAGTTCGGTGACCATGCGCACATCGAGCCGCTGGGCCGGGTCGGCACCCCCGAAGAGATCCTGCACGAAGTAGTCGCGACCCTTCATGTGCTCAAGCATGTCGGCGTGGAGCGCATCGAAGCCCTCCTCGGACATCGGCGCGTTGTTCTCCCACCAGATGGTGCTTTCGGTCGCAGCCGAGCGGACCACGTGCTTGTCCTTGGGAGAGCGGCCGGTGAACTTGCCGGTGGAGCACAAAAACGCCCCGCCCTTGCCCAGCTCGCCTTCGCCACGCTTGATGGCCTCTTCGATGATGGCCGGTTCGATGAGGTTGTAATAGACGTTCCCCAGCCCTTCGATTCCTTGATCTTCCAAGCGTTTGGCGGGGTTGACGCGTCCGATGGTCATCGTTCTCTCGTGCTCCTGAGGCAAGCTCTGATCTGGGTGCCCGTCCCGGCCCCTCGCGGCCCGGAACGCCTCCCCGAGCATGGGGAAGTTCCGCCCCTATAACATGACATTTTTGCAAAGGAACCGGCGCAGGCGCGGCGTTAGCGCAACCACGGGCAGTTTAACGCAAACATCCGCCCAAGGGCGAGAATTGCGGCGCGCAGGTGATGCAAATTAGCCATTCGTTCTCACTTTTGCGGTTCATTAGAGGCCGCTGGAGCCGTTGATTCGCACTTAGTAGTTGATTCCAAAGGCCCGATTCGGGATGTTGAGGCAAAATAAGGCCAACGAGCAGTAACAATAAGGAATGCAGGCATGTCGCGAATTGCCCTGGTCGACGACGACCGTAATATTCTGACATCGGTTTCGATGACTCTTGAGGCCGAGGGCTTCGAGGTCGAAACCTACAACGACGGTCAGACCGCGCTCGACGCGTTCAACAAGAAACTCCCCGACATGGCGGTGCTCGACATCAAGATGCCCCGGATGGACGGGATGGACCTGCTTCAGCGCCTGCGCCAGAAAACGACCATGCCGGTGATCTTCCTCACCTCCAAGGATGACGAGATCGACGAGGTGCTCGGCCTGCGCATGGGCGCCGACGACTATGTGAAGAAGCCCTTCTCCCAGCGTCTGCTGGTCGAACGCATCCGCGCCCTGCTGCGCCGCCAGGAGGTGATCTCTGGCGACGGCCCGACAGAGGCGGAGACCGCGCAGGTGATGGTGCGCGGCGAGTTGGTGATGGACCCGCTGCGCCACGCCGTGACCTGGAAAGGCATGGATGTGTCGCTCACCGTGACGGAGTTCCTGCTGCTTCAGGCCCTCGCCCAGCGCCCCGGCTTCGTGAAGAGCCGCGACCAGCTGATGGACGTGGCCTATGACGATCAGGTTTATGTTGACGACCGTACCATCGACAGCCACATCAAGCGCCTGCGCAAGAAGATGCGCTCGGTGGATGATGAGTTCTCCGCCATCGAAACCCTCTACGGTATCGGCTACCGCTACAACGAGGAGTAAGCGAGGCTCGGGCAGGAGATGGCTCCCGTGCGGGATACTGGCCAGACATATGAAGCGGATGTGGTCCTCGGCGAAGACTGGGAAAGCCCCCAGAGCGCCGACCATGCCATGCGTGAAAAGCGGGCGCGCCGGGGCTTCCTGACGCTCAACCGCTCGCCGCTTGCCCGCAAGATCATCACGTTCAACCTGCTGGGCCTGCTGCTTCTGGTGGCAGGGGTCTTTTATCTGAACCCGTTCCGCGACAGCCTCGCTCTGCAGCGCGAGTCCGGGCTTCAGGCCGAGGCCCAGCTGATTGCCGATGTGTTCGAGGTCCAACTCGGCGGCGACCCCGTGGCGCTGGATGCCAGCGGGGTGGATGCGCAGGCGGTGGTCGACGGGCTCGATCTTTCATCGGGCGTCGAGGTGTTTGTCTTCGGGCAGGAAGAAACCATTTTGGGCTCCACAGTTGGCAGCGAGAACCGGAGCGCGGTGACCCAGGCGCAAAAAGAGCGCCGCACCGTCATAACCGACTTCCTCAACGCGATCTGGGAGGGGATGTCCTCGATCTTCTCGACCCAGAGCGCCGACATCCCTGACGTCGACGCAGAGGGCCTCGCCCGCGCCATGGTGGCCGATGCCGCCACGGGCAGGACCACCGTGCGCACCGGCTCCAACGCCGCGGGCGGCACGATCTTTTCGGTAGCAACCCCTGTGATCGTCGGCAATCAGGTAGTGGGCGTGGTCGCCATCACCTCTGCGCAGGGCGAGATCGACACGCTGGTGCGCTCCGAGCGCGAGCAGGTGCTGCAGATGTTTGTCATCGCCATCCTCGTTTCCATCGGCCTGTCGCTGCTGCTGGCCTCTACCATCGCCAACCCCATCGCCGACCTTGCTTCCGCAGCCGAGATTGGCCGCGAGAAGGGCGGGCAGAAGATGAGCCCCAACCGTGTGCGCATCCCCGACCTCACCGGCCGCCCCGACGAGATCGGCCGCCTCTCGGGCGCGCTGCGGGGCATGGTGGCTGCGCTCTACGACCGGATCGACGCGAACGAACAGTTCGCTGCCGATGTCAGCCACGAAATCAAGAACCCGCTGGCCAGCCTGCGTTCCGCCGTCAGTTCGATGCGGGTCGCCAAGCGTGACGACCAGCGCCAGAAGCTGCTCGACGTGATCGAGCATGACGTGCGTCGCCTCGACCGCCTCGTTTCCGATATTTCCAATGCCTCGCGGCTCGACAGTGAGCTGGTGAAGGAAGAGGAAGAGAACTTCGACCTGCTGAAGATGCTGGGCAACCTGACCGAGTATCTCGGCGGCGAGGCGCAGCGGAAGGGCGTCGAGTTCATCACCGATGTGCCGCGCCAACCGATCCGGATCACCGGCCTCGAGGCCCGCTTGGCGCAGGTCTTCGTGAACCTGATCACCAACGCGCTCTCCTTCTGCGAGGAGGGCGATGCCGTGCGGGTCTGGGTCCGCCGCCGCGAAAACCGCGTGCTGGTGGTGGTCGAAGACACAGGCCCCGGCATCCCGGAACAGGCGCTGACCAAAGTGTTCAACCGCTTCTATTCCGAGCGGCCCGAAGGCCAGTTCGGCGATCACTCCGGCCTCGGCCTTGCAATCTCCAAGCAGATCGTCGAGGCCCATGGCGGCGTAATCTGGGCCGAGAACATCCGGCCCACCCATGACGACATCACCTCCGAGCCGCTCGGCGCCCGTTTCGTGGTGGGCCTGCCCGTCTGACAGGTGCCCCGACGGGCGCTAAGTACCCGGAGGCCAGCGCAGGACAGTCCCCGATGGCCGGGCCGCACAAAACCGAAGACCCCTTCTTTCACGCCAGCGCGGTGGCATTTGGCGCGCGGGGTGTGCTGATCCTCGGGCCATCGGGCGCGGGCAAATCGGCGCTTGCGGTGGAGCTGGTCTCGCGCGGAGGCCGGCTTGTGGGAGACGACAGGCTGATGATCTCAGGCGCGGGCGGCGTGCTGACCGCTCGGCCAAGGCCCGGCTTCGAGGGGCAGATCGAGTGCCGGGGCGTGGGCCTGCTGACCGTGCCGTGCGCGCCAGAGGCCGAGATCGTGCTTGTGGTGGACGCGGGCCGGGTGGAGCGTGACAGGCTACCGCCAGCGCGCGAGATTTTCCTCTTCGGGTGCAGTCTTCCCTTGCTTCACCGCGCAGAGGGGGCGCAGTTTCCGGCAGCGGTGCAGCTGATGCTGACCGGCAGCCAAATCAACAGCGACGGCAAGGAGCCTCCGGCCCAATGACCGACACGACCGACACTGCCTCTGCCGAAACAGGCCTGCCGCATGGCGCGGCGGTGCAACGGCTGGTGCTGGTCACAGGTCCTGCAGGGGCGGGCCGCAGCACGGCGGTGAGGGTGTTGGAAGATCTCGGCTACGAGGCGATCGACAACCTGCCACTCTCTCTTATCCCGCGGCTGCTGGAAGGCGCGCCACGCGGCGGAGCGCTTGCGCTGGGGATCGACAGCCGCAACCGTGAGTTCGACCCGCCGCACTTGCTGCACCTCCTTGCCCAGCTCGATGCCCGTCCCGATCTCGCCCACGAGGTGCTCTACCTCGACTGCCAACCAGAAGTACTGCTGCGCCGCTATTCCGAGACCCGCCGCCGCCACCCGCTTGCGCCGTCTGAAAGCCCCGAAGAGGGCATCCGGCGCGACTTCGAGCTGCTTTCGGGCATCCGCGACCGGGCCGATGTGCTGATCGACACCTCCGATCTGTCGATCCATGACCTGCGTGAGGAGCTGGGGCGGCTGTTTTCGCTGGAGGCTACCGTGCGGCTTGGGGTGGCGATCCAGAGCTTTTCCTACAAGCGCGGCCTGCCACACGGGCTCGACATGGTGTTCGACTGCCGGTTCCTCAACAACCCGCATTGGCAGCCCGATCTGAGGCCACTGGATGGCCGCGACCCGGCGGTGGTGTCCTATGTCGAGGCCGACCCGCGCTTCGCGGAGTTTCACAACCGCGTGCGGGGGCTTGTAGACATGCTGCTTCCGGCCTTTGTAGAGGAAGGCAAATCGCACCTCTCGATCGGGTTCGGCTGTACCGGCGGCAAGCATCGCTCTGTTGCCCTCACGGAACGGTTCGGGAAAGAGCTTGCAGGTGCCGGATGGCGCGTGTCTATTCGGCATCGGGAAATCGAACGACGGGCAGGGGATCGGGCGGCAGGGCCGCCTTCCGTCATTTTGGGGAACAAGGCGTGATCGGTATCGTGATCGTGGCACATGGTGGGCTGGCGAAGGAATACCTCGCCGCCGTAGAGCACGTCGTGGGCGAGCAGGACGGAATCCGCGCCATCACGATAGCCGCCGACTGTAACAGGACCAACAAGCAGACCGAGATTTGCGCCGCCGCCGATGCGGTGGATGACGGCTCTGGCGTGGTGGTGGTGACCGATATGTTCGGCGGCTCACCCTCCAACCTGTCGCTGCTGGCCTGCCAGCCCGAGAACCGCAAGATTCTCTATGGCGCGAACCTGCCCATGCTGGTGAAACTTGCCAAATCCCGCCACCTGAGGGTGGAGGATGCGGTAAATTGCGCAATGGCGGCAGGGCGTAAATATATAAACAGCTATGACGGTGGAGTCGTCTGAGGCGGAGTGGGGATGTCGGTGCAACGCTTGGAAATCGTGAACGAAAAAGGGCTGCACGCCCGCGCATCTGCCAAGTTCGTCGAGACGGTCGAACAGTTCGACGCCGAGGCCGATGTGTCAAAGGACGGGCTCTCTACCGGGGGCGACAGCATCATGGGGCTTTTGATGTTGGCAGCGTCCAAGGGAACCTTTATTGAGGTCGAAACCCGCGGAGCCCAGGCAGAAGAGCTGGCAACCGCCCTTGCAGAGCTGGTGGCCGACAAGTTCGGCGAAGGCATCTGAGAGACGAGAGCAGGGAGGCACGGCCCTCTTGGTGGAAAGTTACCAACCCAAAACGATGAACCTGAGGCGCCCGCGCCGTGGGCTTGATTTGCCCGTTGGCGGTGCTGCGACGCAGCCCGAGTCCGAGGCGCTGAACGATGCGCCCTATGACCGCCGTCGCCTGAGCTATGCCAACACCTTCCCCAACCCGCTTCAGGCCAATTTCATCCGGGTGATGGAATGGGCGACCGCCAAGCTGCGGTTGCTCCGCCTGATCCGCCGATTCGAGGCGCTGGGCGTGCCGCACGGGCAGGGCTTCTGGGCACAGGCACTGGGCGTCATGGGGATCAAGTTGACCACGCCGCAGGCGCAGATCGACAACATCCCCGAGACCGGGCCGCTGGTGATTGTGGCCAACCATCCGCATGGGCTGGTTGACGGCATGGTGCTGGCCGAGCTGATCGGTCGCCGCCGGACCGACTACAAGATCCTGACCCGCTCGCTGCTGACCGGCGTGGCGGAGATCGACGATTTCATGATCCCGGTGCCCTTCCCGCATGAGCCGGATGCGCTGGAGCGCAATCTTGAAATGCGGAAGAAGGCGAACGACCACCTCAAGCAGGGCGGCTGCGTTGTGCTCTTCCCGGCGGGCGAGGTGGCCTCGGCCAAAACATGGTTCGGCCCGGCCATCGAGAAGGAATGGCACGCCTTCACGGCCAAGATGGTGCTCCGCTCCGAGGCCAAGGTGCTGCCAATCTACTTCCAGGGGCAAAACAGCCGCTGGTATCAGATTGCCAACAAGCTGAGTGCGGTGCTGCGGCAGAGCCTTCTGCTGTATGAAGTGCGCCACGCGCTGAACAAGCCGCAGGCTCCGGTGGTCGGCGAACCGATCGGTCGTGACGAGATTGACGCCCGCAAGGACAATCCGCGCGGCTTCATCAAGTGGTTGCGGGAACAGACGCTGGCGCTAAAACCGGCCAAGTAGCAGACTTCTAAAGAGAAATCGTCGGAAGTTGAGAACCTTCTTGAAGGTTCCTTACCTCGTGGGCACCGGCTCCTCGCCGCGGTAGTCGTAGAACCCGCGCTGGGTTTTGCGGCCCAGCCAGCCGGCCTCGACGTATTTGGTGAGCAGCGGGCAGGGGCGATATTTGGTGTCGGCCAGCCCGTCGTGCAGCACGTTCATGATGGCGAGGCATGTATCCAGCCCGATGAAATCGGCCAGTTCCAGCGGGCCCATCGGGTGGTTGGCGCCGAGCTTCATGGCCATGTCGATCGACTTGACGTTGCCGACGCCTTCGTACAGCACATAGACCGCCTCGTTGATCATCGGCATCAGGATGCGGTTGACGATGAAGGCCGGGAAGTCCTCGGCCGAAGAGGCTGTCTTGCCCAGCTTGTCGACCACCTTGGCGCAGGCCTTGTAGGTCGCATCGTCGGTGGCGATGCCCCGGATCAACTCGACGAGCTGCATCACCGGCACCGGGTTCATGAAATGGAACCCCATGAACTTCTCGGGCCGGTCGGTGCGCGAGGCGAGCCGAGTGATAGAGATTGAGGAGGTGTTGGACGACAGGATCGTATGCGGCGCCAGATGCGGCACGAGGTCTTCGAAGATCGCGGTTTTGATGGTTTCGCGCTCAGTGGCGGCCTCGATGATCAGGTCGGAGGGGCCGAGGTCGGTAAGCGTGAGGGTCGAGGAGATGCGGCCCAAGGCGGCATCACGCTCCTCAGCCGTGATCTTCTCGCGGCTGACTTGCCGATCCATGTTCTTGGCAATGGTCCCGAGCGCCTTGTCGATCGCATCCTGCTTGATGTCATTCAGCTTCACGTCATAGCCCGCGAGCGCGAGCACATGGGCGATGCCGTTGCCCATCTGTCCTGCGCCGACAACGCCGATGGTCTGGATGTCCATGATAGCTACCCCGCTCTTGCTGGTCGCGGCGAGATTAGGGGCGCTGTGCAGCCGCAGCAAGAGCCGGGGACCAAAGAAATATCGGTCGAATTCGAAACTTTAGCAAAATCGCAAGGCCCATCAGTCAGGGTCGCCTCCGGGTGAAGAGAAATTTGTGAGGTGGTGGAATGACCGTTGATACGACGGGTCAAAGTGCTCTGGACTATTTGCATTGTCGTTACGGCAAGTCACGGCTGCTGTTTCGTGGGCCGCGGCGCAAGCTGGACGGCCCCTATGTAGCCTTCTTCGGTGGCACCGAGACCTACGGAAAGTTTGTTGAAGACCCGTTTCCGGCGTTGGTCGAGGAGGCGATTGGCAGGCGCTGTGTCAACTTCGGATGCCTCAATGCGGGGGCCGACCTTTACGTGAACGATCCCACGCTGATCGATGCCGCCACGCGGGCTGCGGTGACGGTGGTGCAGGTGATGGGCGCACAGAACATGTCGAACCGGTTCTACGCGGTGCATCCCCGCCGCAATGACCGTTTCTTGCGGGCCTCCAGCCTGATGAAAACGGTGTTCCGGGAGGTGGATTTCACCGAGTTCAACTTCACCCGCCACATGCTGTCGACGCTCAATCGCGTCAGCGCCGAGAAATACGGGATGGTGGTGGAAGAGCTGAAGTCGGCTTGGGTGGCGCGGATGCAGACCATGTTGGCACGGGTGCCGGGCAAGGTGGTGCTGCTCTGGGTGCGCGATGCCCGAACACCCAGCCGCGACGAGACACACGATTGCCTCGGAAACGACCCGCTCTTCGTGGATGAGGAGATGGTCGATATCCTCCGCCCGCAATTGGCTGAAGTGGTAGAGATCACGCCGAGCGTGGCAGCCTGGCGGGCAGGCACGGCAGGCATGGTGTATTCCGAGATGGAGGCCCCCGCCGCCGCCGAGATGCCGGGGCCTGCTGTGCATGAGGAGATCGCCAGCGCGCTTTCGCCGGTCATCAGCACGCTGGTGAACTAGCCCGCCTGAAAGGAAAAAGGCCCGCCATTGGGGCGGGCCTTCGCGTATTCTGAAAGCGGCTCAGGCCGCCCGCGATGTGCTCAGAGCTTTTCGATCAGCTCAGGCACAGCAGTGAAGAGGTCGGCCACTAGGCCGTAGTCGGCAACTTGGAAGATCGGGGCTTCTTCGTCCTTGTTGATCGCGACGATGACCTTGGAGTCCTTCATGCCGGCGAGGTGCTGGATGGCACCGGAGATGCCCACCGCGACATAGAGCTCGGGGGCCACGACCTTGCCGGTCTGACCGACCTGCCAGTCGTTGGGGGCAAAGCCGGAGTCCACCGCGGCGCGCGAGGCACCCACGGCGGCGCCGAGCTTGTCGGCCAGCTTCTCGATCAGGGCAAAGTCCTCTTCGGAGCCCACGCCACGGCCACCGGAGACCACGATGCCGGCCGAGGTGAGCTCGGGGCGGTCGCTCTCGGCCACCTTGTCCTCGACCCACTCGGAGAGGCCGGGGTTCTCGACAGCGCCGATGGTGTCAACGCCCGCCGAGCCGCCTTCGCCTGCGGCGTCAAAGGTGGAGGTCCGGAAGGTGATGACCTTGGTCGCGTCCTTGGACTTCACGGTCTGGATCGCGTTGCCCGCATAGATCGGGCGCTCGAACGTGTCGGCGTCGACCACGGCGGTCACGTCCGACAGGATCATCACGTCGAGCAGGGCCGCAACGCGGGGCATCACGTTCTTCGCATCGGTCGTGGCCGGAGCCACAATGTGCGAGTAGTCGCCCGCGAGGCTGACGATCAGTGCGGCGGTCGGCTCGGCGAGGCGGTGGCCCAGCGAGGCATCTTCGGCAACCAGCACCTTGGCCACGCCGTCGATCTTGGCAGCTTCGGCCCCTGCGGCAGAGGCGGAGGCCCCGGCGCAAAGCACGGTCACGTCACCCAGCGATTTGGCGGCCGAGACGGCCTTGGCGGTGGCATCGACGGAGAGCGCCCCGTCGGTCACTTCGGCAAGCAGCAGAACGGCCATCAGACGATCCCCTTCTCTTTGAGTTTGGCCACCAGCGTGTCCACGTCGGGCACGATCTCGCCGGCCTGGCGGGTTTCGGGCTCGGAGGTCTTCACGATCTCCAGACGCGGCGAAACGTCGACGCCGTAGTCGGCGGCGGTCTTCTCATCCAGCGGCTTCTTCTTGGCCTTCATGATGTTGGGCAGCGAGGCGTAGCGCGGCTCGTTGAGGCGCAGGTCCACGGTGACGATGGCGGGCATCTTCACCTTGATGGTCTGCAGGCCGCCGTCGACCTCGCGGGTCACCACGGCGCTGTCACCTTCAACCTTCACCTCGGAGGCAAAGGTGGCCTGGCTCCAGCCCAGCAGCGCAGAGAGCATCTGTCCGGTGGCGTTCATGTCGTTGTCGATGGCCTGCTTGCCGGCGAGTACGAGGCCCGGCTGCTCTTCGTCGATCACGGCCTTGAGGATCTTGGCAACGGCGAGCGGCTCGATGTCTTGGTGCACGTCATCCGCGGCGACGACGAGAATGGCCCGATCAGCGCCCATGGCGAGGGCGGTGCGGAGCGTTTCCTGCGCCTGCTTCACGCCGATGGAAACGGCTACCACCTCTTCAGCGGTCCCGGCCTCCTTCAGGCGGATCGCCTCTTCGACGGCGATCTCGTCGAAGGGGTTCATCGACATTTTCACGTTGGCAAGATCGACACCGGAACCATCCGATTTCACACGGACCTTCACGTTGTAGTCGATCACCCGTTTCACAGGCACAAGTACCTTCATGGGGTCTCTCTCCTCGCGTCAGGGGCGGCTGCGCCACCCGGATTGGGGCATTTGTTAGCGGAGGTTGCGGCCCGCTTACAGGGCAAAATCGCCGCAATCCGGCCAGCCGACGCCGCGTTTTGCGACGTTAGCGCAAACGATTGCGGCCTCAGCGGCTGCCGCCGGGCACCCAGAGTACGTCTTCGCCGCCATTGGCCACGCGGGCGGCGACGAAGAACCAGTCGCTGAGGCGATTCAGGTAGCGGATGGCGAAGGGGTTCACATCGCCCGGCTCGGTCTCGGCCAGTTCGGTCGCCAGACGCTCGGCGCGGCGGCAGGTCGTCCGGGCGAGGTGGAGGTGCGCGGCCAGCGGAGTGCCGCCGGGCAGGATGAAGCTGCGCAGGGCTTCGAGGCCTGCATTCATCGCGTCGATCTCGCTTTCCAGCCGGGTGACCTGCGCCTCGATCATCCGCAGCGGCGGGTACTCGGCCTTGTCGTCCTCGTCGATTCCCGGGCGGCAGAGATCGGCGCCGAGGTCGAAAAGGTCATTCTGAATCGTCGCGAGCTGAGCATCCATCTCGCCCTCGGAGTGTAGGCGGGCGAGGCCGACAACCGAGTTGAGCTCGTCGGAGGTGCCATAGGCCGCGACGCGCGGCGAGTGCTTGGCCACGCGGTCGCCGGTGCCCAGGGCGGTATCGCCCTTGTCGCCCGTGCGGGTGTAGATCTTGTTCAGAACAACCATGTCAGCCTCCCCTGCGCAGCCAGACGAAGAGCAGGATCAAAACGATGGCCACCGCCTGCGCGCCGATCCGCCAGCGCATCACTTTGTTGGCATGCTTCTTGTTGAAATCGCCACCCTTGGCAAAGCCCCCGATCCCGAAGAGCAGGATGCCCACTACCACGAGGCAAGCAACGGCAACGATTATGAAAAGCGGGTCGTTTGTCATCAGGGTCTCCGGCGTTTGGCCTCATTTAGCCCGGCCTTGGGGGAATGCGAAGGTGACAGCCTGCCTCAGACCTTCCGAATCGCCCAGTCCTGCACCCGTTGCGGCAGGAGCCTCTTGGCCCAGGCCATGATGTGCGTGGGCGTGGTGATCCGGTAGCGGGCCTTCGGGCGCCGGGCGGTGAGCGCCTTCAGTACGGCCTGCGTCACCGCTTCTGGCCCCAGCTCGAACGGCTCGGGCTTGGATTTGCGTTTGTAGAGCTGGTCGAGCAGCTCGCTCTCGTATTGGGCGCGGCGGGGGGAGGCCTTCCAGTCGATCCATTGCTCGAACTTGGCGATGGCATTCTTGCGGAACTCCGTGCGGATCGGGCCGGGCTCGATCAGGACCACGTCGATGTTTGCGTCCGACATTTCCAGCCGCAGCACATCACTCAGGCCCTCCAGCGCAAATTTCGAAGCCACGTAGGGCCCGCGCCAGCGCATCGCCATGAAGCCCAGCACGGAGGAGCAGTTCAAGATGCGCCCGTGGCCCTGCGCCCGCATTGCAGGCAGCACCAGCCGGGTCAGTGTATGGTAGCCGAAAAAGTTGCTCTCGAAGAGGTCGCGCAGGCCATCGGTCGGCACATCTTCCAGTGGGCCGACGAGGCCATAGGCGCCATTGTTGAAGAGCGCGTCGAGCGTGCCGCCGGTGGCCGAAAGCACGGCGGCAACGGCGGCTTCCATGCTCGCGTCGTCCTGATGGTCGAGCAGGAAGCTCTCGAACCCTTCGGCGCTCAGGCGGTCCACGTCCTTTTGCTGGCGGCATGTGGCGAACACGCGCCACCCGGCGTTCCGTAACCCGTGAGCAGCGTCATAGCCGATGCCGGTTGAACAGCCGGTGATGAGAATGGAGTTCTGCGTCATGCAGGCCGGGATGCCCCGCCACGGGGGCGGGCGCAAGGGCTGGTATCAGCCCTGCGGCAGTTCGCGGATGAAGTCGCCCGACATGTAGCCCTCTTCGCCATCCAGCAGGATGCGGGCCCAGCCATTGTCTTCATAGCCGAGGATCTCGACTTCCTGGTTTTCGACGACCTGACCGATCACCCCATTGCCAGTGGAGGGGCCGGAGCGCACGTTGACGCGCTGGCCAAGTACCACCCCAACGGTGGTGAGTTCCACGCCATCGGTGGCGGCGATCTCTTCGGCGAGTTCGGCTTCAGGCTCGGAGGGTTCCACCTCGGCCAGAGCGGCGGCCACTGCGGCATCGGTTGCAGTGGCGAGCGAGGCTTCGAGAACGGGCTCGGGCTCTGTTTCGACCGGCTCAGCGGCGGCGGCCGCGAGAATCGCCGGGTTGTCGTCGGTCTTGGTGACGGTGTCCTCAACGGCGGCGGTGTCGAACGTGGCCAGTTCCTCGGCGGTCATCGCGGGTTCGTCAGAGCCCATCGCGACCTCGGGGCCATCGCCCACAAGCACCATGGCCCCGAAAATCAGAGCCAGAAGCGCCACAACCATTTTCAGCAAACCCCGCGCACCCATCGCACCCTCCGCAAACGCCGATCTTATTCAATTCTGGTAAATACAACTCCACTATAGCGTGAAGCGTTCCTTGCGGCCATGCTATTAGCAAAACTCAAAGCGCTTTGGATAGTCCTTTGGGAACTTACGTAACGCGTGCTTTCGCTTTACCGTCTTTCGTGGCTTCGGTATCACATCATCTATGAATGACGAGGCAGACACCCCCAATATCGAGCCGAACGAGAGGGCAGAACCCCTCCGCCGGGCCATCGGCGAGCGCTATCTTACCTATGCGCTCTCCACCATCATGCACCGGGCGCTGCCCGATGCGCGCGACGGGCTGAAGCCGGTTCACCGGCGAATCCTCTACGCGATGCGGCGGCTGCGGCTGTCGCCGACGGGCGGATTCCTGAAATCGGCCAAGATCAGCGGCGACACGATGGGGGATTTTCACCCCCACGGGAACCAGGCGATCTACGATGCGATGGCCCGTCTCGCGCAGGATTTTGCGGTGCGCTACCCGCTGGTCGACGGTCAGGGCAACTTTGGCAACATTGATGGCGATATGCCGGCGGCCGAGCGCTACACCGAGGCGCGGATGACCGTGGCTGCCGAGGCGCTGCTCGAAGGGCTGGACGAAAACACCGTCAACTTCCGCGACAACTACGATGGCCGCCTGCAGGAACCCGAGGTTCTGCCCGCCGCCTTCCCCAACCTGCTGGCCAATGGCTCCAGCGGCATCGCCGTGGGCATGGCCACCAACATTCCGCCGCACAACATCGACGAGTTGATCGGCGCCTGCCTGCATCTGCTGAAAACGCCTGATGCACGTGACGACACGCTGCTAAACTACGTCAAAGGCCCCGATTTTCCGACCGGTGGCGTGATCGTGGAGCCGCCCGAGAGCATTGCCGAAACCTATCGCACCGGGCGCGGTGCGGTACGGCTGCGCTGCCGCTGGGAGGTCGAAGACCTCGGGCGCGGGCAATGGCAGGCGGTTGTCACCGAGATCCCCTATCAGGTGCAGAAGTCCAAGCTGATCGAGAAGATCGCGGAGCTGATCCAGCTGAAGAAGCTGCCGATTCTGGCCGATGTGCGCGATGAGAGCGCCGAGGATATCCGGCTGGTGCTGGAGCCGCGTTCCAAGAACGTGGACCCCGAGATCCTGATGGGCATGCTGTTCCGCAACTCAGATCTGGAGATGCGCTTCAGCCTGAACATGAACGTGCTGATCGACGGGCGCACGCCGAAGGTCTGCTCGCTAAAGGAACTGCTCCGCGCCTTCCTCGATCATCGCCGGGATGTGCTGGAGCGCCGGTCGCGGCACCGGCTGGAGAAGATCGACAATCGTCTCGAGGTGCTCGAGGGCCTGATGGTCGCCTTCCTCAACCTCGACCGGGTGATCGACATCATCCGCTACGACGACGAGCCCAAGCGCGCCCTCATGGCCGAAGATTGGTCGGTCAAGCACAGGCGGGCGACGGACGAGAGCGACTACATCAGCCCCATCGGCCCGGGCACACCGGACGAGCCGAGTGATGGCCTGACAGAGGTGCAGACCGAGGCGATCCTCAACATGCGGCTGCGCAGCTTGCGGCGGCTGGAGGAGATGGAGCTGAAGGCCGAGCAGGATGAGCTCATGCGCGAGCGCGAAAGCCTGCAAGACCTGCTGGAAAGCCCCGAGCTGCAATGGGCCCGCATCAGCGATGAGCTGCGCGAGGTTCGCGATAAGTTCGGCGCCAAGACCGAAGAGGGCAAGCGCCGCACCGCATTCGCCGAGGCCGGCGAGGTGGAAGACGTGCCGATGGAGGCGATGATCGAGCGCGAGCCGATCACCGTGGTCTGCTCGCAGATGGGCTGGATTCGCGCCATGAAGGGCCACATCGACCTTGGCCAGGAGCTGAAATTCAAAGACGGCGATGGCCCGCGCTTTGCCTTCCACGCGGAGACGACCGACAAGCTGCTGCTGCTTGGCGCGAACGGGCGGTTCTATACCCTCCCCGGATCGCAGCTGCCCGGCGGGCGGGGCATGGGCGAGCCGGTTCGGCTGATGGTCGACCTGCCGAACGATGCCGAGATTCTGGCGCTGTTCTCCCATGTGCCGGGGCAAAAGCTTCTGCTGGCGTCCTCGGCGGGCGATGGATTTGTGGTCAATTCCGACGAGGTGGTGGCCCAGACCCGCGCAGGCAAGCAATCGCTCAACGTGAAAGACGGCGTCACTGCTGCCGTGTGCCGCCCGGTGAAGGGCGACCACGTGGCCGCGGTGGGCGACAACCGAAAGGTGCTGGTGTTCGCGCTCGAGGAGTTGCCAGAGATGGCACGGGGCAAGGGCGTGCGGCTGCAAAAGTACAAGGACGGCGGCCTGAGCGATGCCGTGACTTTCGCGCTCGAAGAGGGCCTGAGCTGGAAAGACCCGGCAGGCCGCACCCGCACCGAAACCGACCTTGCCGAATGGATCGGCAAGCGCGCCTCCGCAGGCCGCATGGCACCGCGCGGCTTTCCGAGAGACAACAAATTTACCGACTGAGTGTCATGAATTTGCCCAATGCGCCCCGCTAAGAGGGCCGGGCTTTTAAAACGAGGGACGAGCAATGAGTTACACAGATGCACCGATCGTAGAAGACGACGTGCTGCACGGCGCGTATCGCGGTGAAGGAGGGCGGCTGTTCTGGCTCGCCCTCGGCACCGGGATGCTCACCCTGCTGACGCTTGGGATCTACCGGTTCTGGGCCAAGGCCCGCATTCGCCGCTACCTTTGGAGCGCCACTGCGCCCGGTGGCAACCCGTTTGAGTACACCGGCACTGGTCTGGAGAAGTTTCTGGGCTTTCTCGTCGCGGTGGTGATCCTTGCCGCCTATCTCGGCATCCTCAACGTGATCCTGCTTTTCTTGGGCTTCTCCTTCATCATGGGCGGTGATCCGAACGACCCCGAGGTAATCTTGCGGCAGATCGTCGTGATCTACGCCAACCTTTTCGCGCTGATCCCGCTCATCTACTTTGCCCAGTACCGCGCCCGCCGTTACCTGCTGAGCCGGACCCGCTGGCGCGGCGTCCGGTTTGGCGCCGAAAAGGGGGCCTGGGGTTACACTTGGCGCGGGTGCCTGCTGGCGATCCTCAGCGGCATCACTCTTGGCCTTCTGTCGCCACTCGCCACCTTCAAGCTGGAGAAATACACTTGGGACCGCACGTGGTACGGCGATGCCAAGTTCACCCAAGGTGGCAAGTGGACAAGCCTCTACCGTGCGATGATTCACGTGGTGATCGCCATTGTGCTGTTCATCGGCGCCGCCGTGCTGATGGTGATGGACGAACAGCTCGCCCTGCTTGGCTTCGTGCTGCTCTTCGTCGCCTATGTCTGGCTGATCATCGGCTTCATCTACTACCAGGTGCACGCTTGGCGCATTCTGGCCGCGCACAAGGTGCTGGGTGAGGACATCCGGTTCCGCTCGCTGCCGCGTACCGGCACGATCATCGGCACCTACATCGTCGGCACCATCGCGGTGTCTCTGCTGACGGCGCTGGCGCTCATTCCGGTCGGCTTTCTGATCGCGGGCATGGGCTCGCTGATGGGCGGCGGTAACCCCAATGATCTCTTCGGCAGCCCGCAGGGCATCCTCTTCATTGCCCTGATCGCCTTCGCCTATATCTTCGCCATCGTATTTGCCGGGGCCTTGAGCATGGTCTTCATCACCCAGCCGATCCTCCGGCATTATGTCGAGGAAACCTCGGTGATCGGTGCCTCCAGGCTTGACGCGATCCGCCAGCGCATAGGCGACGAGGTGGTGGATGCGGAAGGCTTCGCCGATGCACTCGATGTGGGGGCGGCCTTCTAGGTCGCCCGACAGCCCCGCCAACCAAGGAGCCGCCCTATGGCAGACCCGACCCCGCCGCTCCCGACCTTCGCCGTCGCTGGCCGTTTCTTTGACGGTCAGAGCGCCGGGGCGAAGGTGGTGCGCGCCGAGGCCGAGCAGATCAAGGGGCGGCTGCTGATCTATGATGAAGAGAGCGGGCGGCTGCTGGATCAATGGCCGCTCGACAGCCTACGGATGATCCGTGATCCCGGCTTCGGCGATGGGATCGTGTTTTTCCGCGAGGGGCATGACGAGGCCCGCCTCAACATCGCCTCCGCCGAGGATGCCGCCGCGCTGGGGGCGGTTGCGCCCAACCTCCGCAAGGTGAGCGTGGCCAAGGGCACGTGGCGCAAAGTGCTGCTCTGGAGCGGTGGCGCGGTGGCCGCGCTGCTGCTGATCCTCTTCGTAATCCTGCCCACGCTGGCTGACACGCTGGCAGGCATGATCGACCCCGAGCAGGAGGAACGGATCGGCCAAACCGTGGTGGGGCAGGTCGAGCGCATGCTGGGCAGTCACAACGGCTCTGGTTTTTGCTCCACGCCCGAGGGCGACGCAGCGTTGGCCAAGATGACCGAGCGCTTCACCGATCACCTCGATCTGCCCTACGAGTTGAAAGTCCGGGTCATCCGCAACCCGCTGGTCAACGCCTTTGCCGCGCCGGGCGGGCATGTGGTGATCGTTTCGGGGCTGCTCGACAAGGCGGACAGTCCGGAGGAGGTCGCCGGTGTTCTGGCCCATGAGATCGGCCATGTCGCGGCTCGTGACCCGCTGCGGATCACGCTGCGCACGGCAGGGTCGGCAGGGATCATCTCGATGATTCTTGGCGACTTTGCCGGGGGCGCGCTTGTGATCCTCGTGTCCGAACAACTCATGCAGGCGAGCTACACGCGCGACGCGGAGGCCGGGGCGGATGAGTTTGCCCATGAGCTGCTCCGCAAGGCCGAGCTGCCGAGCGAAGGCATGGCGCGATTCTTCGAAAAGCTGCGCGACCAATATGGCGATGTGGACGGGGCCGAGGAGTTCCTGTCGTCGCACCCCAACCTCGCCAGCCGCGCCATTGCCGCGCGGGAGGCCGAAACCCGGGGCGATGGCACCTTTGTGCCGGTTCTGGACGAGGCCGAGTGGGACGCGCTGCGGGCGATCTGCAAATGAGCCTGCGGTGTGCTCCGGCGTTGCTGCTGGCGACGCTGCTCGCAGGCTGCTCCGCCGTTGCCGACCTCGAAGAGCCGGTTGTGCCGATTGGCCAGTTCAAGTTGGGCTATTCGGTCGTCGTGGCCGAGGGCGCGCAAAAGGTGCCACCCTCCCGCGAGGCCTCTGCCGAGGAATGGCAGGCCGCGCTGGAAGCGGCGCTCAATCAGCGGTTCGGTCGATTCGAGGGCAGCCAGCTTTACCACCTTGCGGTGAAGGTCGATGCCTATGCGCTGGCCGTGCCGGGGGTGCCGGTGGTGCTGTCCCCCAAGTCGATCCTGCGCATTCAGGTCTCGGTCTGGGATGATGCGGCGGGCACCAAGATCAACGCCGAGCCGCGGGTCTTTACCGTGTTCGAGCGGCTCTCGGGCGAAACCGTGCTCGGCTCCGGCCTGACCCGCACCAAGGCGCAACAGATGGAGCAGCTTTCCGCCAATGCGGCCCGGCTGATCGAGGGCTGGATGCGGGAGAACCCCGGCTGGTTCGCCCCGCGCTACGAGGCCTCCGCGCCGCTGGCAGAGCCGCTGCCGGAGGTGCCAGCCGCGCCCGCGGCCGCACCGGCCCCGGTGCCGCAGGGCGCGGCGGATCGGCCGGGCGTGTCGCCCGATATCGGCGATGTGATCACCCCCGCCGGGTAGCAGGGCCCGCGCGAAAAGCCCTTGAGGCCAAAGGGCGCTTGATTTTTCTCCCACGCCCGCGTAGGCACCCGCCCATGCAAATCCCGGGGCCTAGGTCGGCCCCCCGAAACAGAGGCGCCAAGGACGATGGCTAAGGAAAAGTTTGAACGCACGAAACCGCATGTGAACATCGGCACGATCGGTCACGTGGACCACGGCAAGACGACGCTGACGGCTGCGATCACCAAGCAGTTTGGCGACTTCAAGGCCTATGACGAGATCGACGGCGCGCCCGAAGAGAAGGCCCGCGGCATCACCATCTCGACCGCCCACGTGGAGTACGAGACCGACGCGCGTCACTACGCCCACGTCGACTGCCCCGGCCACGCCGACTACGTGAAGAACATGATCACCGGTGCTGCCCAGATGGACGGCGCGATCCTGGTTGTGAACGCCGCTGACGGCCCCATGCCGCAGACCCGCGAGCACATCCTGCTGGGCCGCCAGGTCGGCATCCCGAAGATGGTCGTGTTCCTCAACAAGGTCGACCAGGTGGACGACGAGGAGCTCCTGGAGCTCGTCGAGATGGAAGTGCGCGAGCTGCTCTCCAGCTACGACTACCCCGGCGACGATATCCCGATCGTGGCAGGCTCCGCCCTGGCCGCTCTGGAAGGCCGTGACGACAACATCGGTTCCGAGAAGATCGCCGAGCTGATGAAGGCCGTGGACGACTACATCGACACGCCCGAGCGTGCCGTCGACCAGCCCTTCCTGATGCCGATCGAGGACGTGTTCTCGATCTCCGGCCGCGGTACCGTTGTGACCGGCCGTGTCGAGCGTGGCGTGATCAACGTGGGCGACGAGATCGAGATCGTCGGCATCCGCGACACCACCAAGACCACCTGCACCGGCGTGGAAATGTTCCGCAAGCTGCTGGACCGCGGTGAAGCTGGCGACAACATCGGCGCCCTGCTGCGTGGTGTGGACCGTGAAGGCGTCGAGCGGGGCCAGGTGCTCTGCAAGCCCGGCTCGGTGACCCCGCACACGAAGTTCGAGGCCGAAGCCTACATCCTCACCAAAGAGGAAGGTGGCCGTCACACCCCGTTCTTCGCCAACTACCGCCCGCAGTTCTACTTCCGCACCACGGACGTGACCGGGACGGTGACCCTGAAAGAGGGCACCGAGATGGTGATGCCGGGCGACAACGTGTCGTTCACCGTTGAGCTGATCGCCCCGATCGCGATGGAAGACGGCCTCCGCTTCGCCATCCGCGAAGGCGGCCGTACCGTCGGCGCAGGCGTCGTCTCCAAGATCATCGAGTGATGATCGGTCAGGCTGGGCTCCTGCCCGCCTGAGCGAAAAAGCATTACAGGGCCGTCCCTTAGCGGGGCGGCCCTTTCTTTTTGCGGGGAAGGGCGAGACAAGCCCCAATCCGGCCCTATCTCCCCTACCAAGATGAACGCTTCGGTTCACTACGCCAGCTCAGGGAGGCCAGCACCCATGTCCATTTCGTTCAAACTCAACGGTGAGGCGGTCACGGTCGACGCGCCCGAGGAGATGCCGCTCCTCTGGGTGATCCGCGACAAGCTCAAGCTCACCGGCACAAAATTCGGCTGCGGCGTGGCCTCTTGCGGGGCCTGCACCGTGCATGTGGATGGCGAGCCGACGCGCTCCTGCCAGACATGGATCTCCGATGTGGAAGGTCTGGAAGTGACCACCATCGAAGGCATCAACGGGACGGCCGCCGAGGCGGTGCAGGCGGCGTGGCGCGCCAATGACGTGGTGCAATGCGGCTACTGCCAGTCCGGCCAGATGATGCAGGCCATCGGCCTGCTGAGCGAGAACGCCACCCCTACGGATGACGACATCGACGCCGCAATGGGCGGCAACGTGTGCCGTTGTGCGACCTACGTGCGGATCAGGGCTGCGATCCACGACGCGGCCAAGCGGATGGAGGGCTAAGACCATGAAAGATTTCACACCTTCCCGCCGTTCCTTCCTTGCCGGCTCCGCGGCTGCGGGGGCGGCACTGGTCATCGGGTTCAACGCCAAGGGCGCGCTGGCTGCGGGCCATGAGGGTGGGCTGATGCCCAACCCCTTCGTCAAGATCGCGCCGGATGGCACGGTCACGGTGATCCTCAAGCACTTCGAAATGGGGCAGGGCACGACGACCGGCCTTGCCACCTTGGTGGCCGAAGAGATGGACGCCGATTGGGACGCCGTGCAGATCGAGTTTGCGCCGGCTGATGCCAGCAAATATGCCAACACCCTCTTTGGGATGCAGGGCACCGGCGGCTCCACGGCGATGGCCAACAGCTACATGCAGTACCGTCAGGCCGGCGCCGCGGCGCGGGCGATGCTGATGGAGGCGGCGAGCCTCGAATGGGCCGTGCGCGCCAGCGAGATCACGATCGACAAGGGCGTCGTGAGCCACGGTGACGTGTCGGCCACCTTTGGCGAGTTGGTGGCCAAGGTGAAGGACACCGCCGAGCCGCCGACCGAGCCAATCCTGAAAGAAGCCAAGGATTTCAAACTCATCGGCAAAGACCTGCTGCCGCGGAAGGACACGCCCTCCAAGACCGATGGCACCGCGATCTTCGCGATGGACGTCGCGCCCGAGGGCACGATCTATGCGGTCATGGCGCGCGCGCCGCGCTTTGGCGGGACGGTCGCCAGCTTTGACGACAGCGCCGCGCTGGACGTGCCCGGCGTGACGGCGGTGAAGCAGACGCCCAAGGGCATCGCCGTTTTCGCCGAAGACACGTGGTCCGCGATCCAAGGCCGCGACACGCTGAGCGTGGAGTGGGATTTCACCAACGCGGAAGGCCGCTCCACCGAGGAGATGGAGGCCGAATATGCCGCCGCCCTCGACGGTGATGGTCCGGTGGCCCGCAACGATGCGGGCGTGGAGGAGGCGCTGGCCGGTGACAACACCGTGGAGGCGGAGTTCGACTTCCCCTTCCTTGCCCATGCGCCGATGGAGCCGATGACCTGCACCATACAGATCAAGGACGGAAAGGCGCATATCTGGGATGGCTCCCAGTTTCCGACCGTCACGCAGATGGCGGTAGGTGCCGTCACCGGCGTGGGCCAGGAAAACACCACGATCGAAACCGTCTATGCCGGCGGTTCCTTTGGCCGCCGCGCGAATATGGACAGCGACTATCACGTGGAAGCCGCGATGGCCGCCGTCGCCCTTGGCACCGATCAGCCGGTGAAGCTGGTCTGGACCCGGGAAGACGACGTGACGGGCGGATACTACCGGCCAATGGTGAAGCATCGGGTAAAGGTTGCGGTCGGCGCGGACGGTGCGCTTGCCGCCTGGCGCTCTGACGTGGCCTCGAAGTCGATCTTCACCGGCACGCCGATGGAGCAGATGATGGTGCACGAAGGGGTCGACCATGCCTCGGTGGAGGGCGTGACGGACACGCAATACGCCATCCCCGCGATGCAGGTTTCTGTCCGCAACATGGAGACGCCGGTGCCGGTGCTCTGGTGGCGCGCGGTGGGCAACAGCCACACCGCCTACGCCATGGAAGTGGGCATGGACATGGCCGCCGAGGCCGCCGGGGCGGACCCTGTGGCCTTCCGCGAGGGTCTGCTTGGCGGCAGCCCGCGCCTGCTGGGCGTGCTCAAGCTGGCCGCCGAAAAAGCCGGTTGGGGCAATGACTTGCCCGAAGGCTGGGGCCGGGGCGTGGCCGCGCATTTCTCGTTCAACAGCTATGTGGCGCAGGTGGCGGAGGTATCGACCGATGCCGATGGTCGGGTCAAGCTGGAGCGGATCGTGGCGGCGGTGGATTGCGGCGTGGCGGTGAACCCCGACGTGATCCGCGCCCAGATTGAGGGTGGCATCGGCTTTGGCCTCGGCCATGCGATGCGGCAGAAGATCACCTTTGACGGCGGCGAAGTGGTGCAGAGCAACTTCCCCGACTACGAGCCGCTGCGGATCACCGACATGCCCGAAATCGAGGTGCATATCGTGCCCTCCGCCGAGGCGCCGACCGGAGTGGGGGAGCCGGGATTGCCGCCGGCGGCGCCTGCGGTGGCCAATGCGATCTACAATGCCACCGGCACGCGGGTGCTCCGCCTGCCGATGGTGGACGCGGGCATTGAGTTTGCCTGATAAACAATGGCTTGGCCGCGCTCCGGCAGGGGCGCGGCTGGGTGTTGCGCTGCGGTGCGGCGGGGCGTTAACCCTGCGAACGGGCCGATGCACAACTGATGCACATCCCATGCACATCCCATGCATACGCGAATGTGGCCCCGGCCCGGAGGTTAACGCGGCGCGCGCGGCCTGGGCGCGATTGCGCTTGCGGGACGCGCGGATGCGGCTAGCCTCCGGCGCATGGAACATATCGAGTTTGCCTACTGTCTGAACGGCCCCGAGGCGGGCCAGCGGATTGACCATGAAGACCACATCGTCGCCCGGCTCAGGGCCGATGAGCTGGCTTGGGTCCATCTGGTTGCCGACCACCCCGAGACCGACCCGTGGATGGAAGAGGTGCTCGACTTCGTGGAGGCCCCGACCCGCGCCGCGCTCACCGCCAAATCGACCCGACCGCGCAGCTCGGTGCAGGAGGACGGGCTGGTGGTGATCCTCCGGGGCGTCAACCTGAACCCCGGCGAGGAGGTCGAAGACATGGTCTCGCTCCGGGTGTTCCTGAACCCGGCGCGGATCATCACCCTCTCGCGGCGGCGGTTGAAGTCGCTGACCGAGATGCAGGAGGCGGTGGAGGCGGGCGAGGGGCCCCAAAGCGTGGGCGGCTTTCTGACCGGCGTGGTCGAGCGCATGGGCGGGCGGATCGACGAGGTGCTCTTTGAACTGGCCGAGCGGGTGGACGTACTGGAGGATGCGGTGATCGCCAGACCCGACCCGGCACAGCGGAGCCAGGTGGTAGACGAGCGGCAGGAGGTGATCGACCTGCGCCGCTATCTCGGCCCGCAGCGCGATGCGATCGGCCAGTTGGCCAGCGGTGGGCACCCGATGCTGACCAAGCACGACAGGCGGCGGCTGGCGGAGGCCCATGACAGGCTGGTGCGCGGTGTTGAAGAACTCGACGCCATGCGCGACCGGCTGATCGTGCTGAAGGACGAGATAGACTCCGCAGTGCAGGACAAGCTGAACCGCAACCTCTACCTGCTGTCGATTCTCAGCGCGATCTTCCTGCCGCTCGGGTTTTTGACCGGGCTGATGGGGATCAACCTTGGCGGCATGCCGGGGGCCGAGAGCCCTTGGGCCTTCTGGGCATTTACCGGCGGGCTGGTGGTGGTGGGCATCCTGCAAGTCTGGGTGCTGCGGCGGCTGAGGTGGATCTGACGCATGGCGGGCAGATTGCGCGCCCTATTGGCAGAGCGACCGGCACATGAAACATTTGCCTCTTGCCAACCGGCAGCGCCTCTCTTATCCATCGGCCCGGCCTTAGGGGTATAGCTCAGTTGGTAGAGCGACGGTCTCCAAAACCGTAGGTCGCGGGTTCAAGCCCTGCTGCCCCTGCCAGGCCCTCCCAGATACGACCTTTTGCGCCGCAGCGTAGCGATGGACTTGGGCTTGCCCCTCCGGTAACCAAGGCCGGACGAATTTATGTTGCGCGGAGGATGAGCCCGATGGCCGAGATCGAACGGGAATCGATGGACTACGATGTGGTGATCGTGGGGGCCGGGCCTGCCGGGCTTTCGGCGGCGATCCGGCTCAAGCAGCTGGATGCCGATCTCGACGTTGTGGTGCTGGAGAAGGGCTCGGAAGTGGGCGCGCATATTCTCTCCGGCGCCGTGCTGGACCCCTGCGGGCTTGATGCGCTGATTCCGAACTGGAAGGAAAAGGGCGCGCCGCTCAACACGCCGGTCACCAAGGACAATTTCTACATCCTCGGGGAAGAGGGCAAGCTGCGGGTGCCGAACTTCCCGATGCCGCCGCTGATGAACAACCACGGCAATTACATCGTCTCGATGGGCAACGTTTGCCGCTGGATGGCGGAGCAGGCCGAAGAGCTGGGCGTCGAGGTGTTCCCCGGCATGGCCTGCTCGGAGCTGATCTACGAGGGCGACCGGGTGAAGGGCGTGGTGGCCGGGGAGTTCGGTAAGAACCCCGATGGCACGCCGGGCGACGGCTATGAGCCGGGCATGGTGCTGAACGGCAAATACGTGTTCCTCTCCGAAGGCGTGCGCGGGTCGCTCGCCAAGGAGGTGATCGGGAAGTACGGGCTGGCCGAGGGCCACGAGCCGCAGAAGTTTGGCCTTGGCATGAAGGAGATCTGGGAGATCGACCCGGCCAAGCACCGCGAGGGCACCGTGACCCACACGATGGGCTGGCCGCTAGGTGGCAACGCGGGCGGTGGCTCCTTCATCTATCACCTTGAGAACAATCAGGTTTACGTGGGCTTCGTGGTTCACCTGAACTACAAGAACCCGCATCTCTTCCCCTACATGGAGTTCCAGCGGTTCAAGCATCATCCGATGGTGGCGGAGCTGCTCGAGGGCGGTAAGCGCGTGGCCTATGGCGCGCGGGCGATTTCTGAGGGCGGATACCAGTCGATGCCCAAGATGGTCGCGCCCGGCGTGGCGCTGCTGGGCTGCTCGGTGGGCATGGTCAACGTGCCGCGGATCAAGGGCAACCATAACGCGATGCTCTCGGGCAAGGCTGCCGCAGAGGCCGCCTTCGAGGCGATCAAGGCCGGGCGCGAGGGGGATGAGCTGAGCGCCTATGAGGATGAGGTGCGCGGCGGCGCGATTGGCAAAGACCTAAAAAAGGTGCGCAACGTGAAGCCGATGTGGAGCAAGTGGGGGCTGTGGCCGTCACTCGGGCTCGGCGGGCTTGATATGTGGACCAACAACCTCTTCGGGTTCAGCCTGTTCGGCACGCTCAAGCACGGCAAGAACGACGCGGACGCCACTGGCCTTGCCGCCGATTACCCGGCGATCGATTACCCCAAGCCGGACGGGAAGCTGAGCTTCGACCGGCTAACCAACGTGTCTTTCTCGATGACCAACCACGAGGAAAGCCAGCCCTGCCACCTGACGCTGAAAGACCCCAGCGTTCCGATCCAGTTCACCCTGCCGAAATATTCCGAACCCGCGCAGCGCTACTGCCCGGCAGGGGTGTACGAGGTGGTCGAGAAGGACGGCACGCCGGAGTTTGTCATCAACTTCCAGAACTGCGTGCACTGCAAGACCTGCGACATCAAGGATCCGCCGCAGAACATCCACTGGACGGTGCCGCAGGGCGGTGACGGGCCGAACTACCCGAATATGTAGGCTGACGGGGCGTCACGATGGCGCGAGATTCCGCGTGACAAGGCCTGTCGCGCGGCGGGATCGTATTGTTTTGGTAAGCGCGGAGGACTACGCTGCGCGCAACCCGAAGAACAGAGGTCAAAGAGCCCCGTGAAGATCCCCTCCCTGCTTCGTTCGGCTGCCGCGATTGCGCTGGCCGTGAGCACTGCCCTTCCCGCCGCTGCACAGCAGGCCGACCGGGGGCTTGCAGGCTCCTACCTCGCCGCCCGCGTGGCGAGCTTCAACAACGATTTCCGCGCTGCCGCCGACTATTACACCCGCGCCCTCGTGCGGGACCGGGACAATGCGCTGCTGATGGAAAACGCCATCTTGGCCTTTGCCGGGCTGGCCGATTTCAACGCGGCCGTACCGATTGCGCGGCAGATGGTCGACACCGTGGGCGAGAGCCAGATCGCGCGGCTGGTGCTGATGAGCGATCAGCTGAGCCGGCAGCAATACCAGGAGGTGCTGGACGGGCTGGCGGAGGGCCAGACGGTGGGGCCGCTGGTGGACGGGCTTGTGCGGGCGTGGTCCGAGCTGGCGCTGGGCAACATGGACAACGCGGTGGAAAGCTTCGATGCTGCGGCGGATGACACCGGGTTGAAGGCCTTTGGCCTCTATCACAAGGCGCTGGCCTTTGCCGTGGCCGGGGATTTCGAGGCCTCCGACGAGATCTTTTCGGGCCGGGAGGCCGGGCCGCTGCGGCTGACCCGCCGGGGTGTGATTGCCCATGTGCAGGTGCTCAGCCAGCTGGGTCGTAATGCCGATGCCATCGAGCTGATGGAAAAGGCCTTCACCCGCGATCTCGACCCGGAGCTTGCCGCGATCCGCGATCAGCTGGAGGCCGACGAGACCCTTGCGTTCGACGTGATCCGTTCGGCGGATGACGGGCTGGCCGAGGTCTTCCTGTCGGTGGCCGGGGCGCTGAACGGCGAGACCAGCGACAGCTACACGCTGCTCTATTCGCGCAGCTCCGAATATCTGCGCCCGGATGACAACACCGAGGCGCTGCTGCTCTCGGCCCAGCTGCTCGACCAGATGGAGCAATACGAGCTGGCCGTGCGCACCTATGACCGCGTGCAGCGGAGCGACCCGGCCTTCCACGCCGCTGAGATGGGCCGCGCCGAGGCGCTGCGCAAGGATGACAAGGTGGAAGCCGCGACCGAGGTGCTGAGCCAGCTCGCCAAGGCGCGCCCCGACATTCTGGGCGTGCATATCGCTTTGGGCGACGTGCTGCGCGGGCAGGAGAAGTGGAAGGAGAGCGAGGAGGCCTATGACAAGGCGATTGCGCTCTTCGAGGAGGATCTGGAGACCCATTGGATCGTCTACTACGCGCGCGGCATCACCCGTGAGCGGCTGAAGACGTGGGATCTGGCAGAGACCGACTTCCGTAAGGCGCTGGAGCTTCGGCCCAACCAGCCGCAGGTGCTGAACTACCTCGGTTACTCCTACGTGGAGATGGGCGAGAACCTCGACGAGGCGCTCGACATGATCGAGCGCGCGGTGGCCGAGCGGCCCGACAGCGGGCATATCACCGACAGCCTCGGCTGGGTGCTCTACCGCCTTGGTCGCTACGAGGAGGCCGTGAGCCACATGGAGCGGGCGACCGAGCTGCTGCCGGTGGACCCGATCGTGAACGACCATCTGGGCGATGTGTACTGGGCGGTGGGCCGCCAGCTCGAGGCGCAATTCCAGTGGAAGCGGGCGCTCTCCTTCGACCCCGAAAAGGAAGACGCCGACCGCATCCGCCGCAAGCTCGAGAAGGGTCTGGATGCAGTGCTCTCGGAAGAGGGCGCGGAACCGCTTGCGGTGGTCAATGACGAAGGTTGAGGCCTTCGCCCCGGCCAAGATCAACCTCGCCCTTCACGTTACAGGCCGCCGCAGCGACGGATATCACCTGCTCGACAGCCTCGTGTGCTTTGCCAATGTGGGCGACCACCTGACACTGACCGACGCGCCGGGGATGAGCCTTGGCGCCTCCGGCCCGTTCGGCGCCAGCGTGCCGCCTGGGCCGAGCAACCTTGTGCTTCGGGCCGCCGAACTGATGGAGGCCGAGGCCGAGCGGCTCGGCGTGGCGGTGGGCGGCGTTTCTATCCAGCTGGAAAAGCACCTGCCGATCTCCTCGGGGCTCGGCGGCGGCTCTGCCGATGCGGCGGCGGCGCTCCGCGCGCTCTCTGACCTTTGGGGCGTGCCGGTGCCGGGCGTTCACCGGCTGGCCAAGGAGCTGGGCGCGGATGTGCCTGTGTGCCTCGATCCTGGCGCGTCTTGGCGGATGCGCGGGATCGGCGAGGAGCTGACCCGGCTGGAGCGGATGCCGCAGCTGAACCTGCTGCTGGTCAATCCGCGCGTGCCGGTCTCGACGGCGGCGGTGTTTGGCCGGATGGAGCAGCGCGACAATGCCCCCATGCCGGAGCCGCCCGAGGCCCCCAGCCGCCGCGAGTTGGTGGAGTGGCTGGCTTGGCAACGCAATGACCTGGAGGCCCCGGCCTGCTCGCTCGCGCCGGAGATCGGCGAGGTACTGGAGGAATTGCGGGCGCAGGAGGGCGCGATGCTGGCGCGGATGTCAGGCTCGGGCGCCTCTTGCTTTGCCATCTTCGAAGACAATGAGGCCCGCGACCGGGCAGCCGGTGTGCTGCGCGAGGACTGGCCGGAGTGGTGGGTAGCCGAAGGCTGAGCGCAGCCGCTACGGCTCAGCGGATGCGGGCCACCACGTAATCGGCGAGGTCGATCAGCATGTCGCGCATCTCGCTGCCGGGCAGGGGGGCGAGGGCGGCCTTGGCGCGGTCGGCCCAGGCGGTGGCCTCGGCGCGGGTGGCCTCGAGCGTGCCGTGCTTGGCGAGCAAGCCGAGCGCGGTTTCCAGATCACCCTCTTCCTGACGGCCCCGCTCGATGCAGCGCTTCCAGAAGTCACGCTCTTCCGCATCGGCCAGCGCCACCGCCTTGATCACCGGCAGGGTAAGCTTGCGCTCGCGGAAATCGTCGCCCACGTTCTTGCCGGTCGCCCCGGCGTCGCCCGCGTAATCGAGATAGTCG
Source organism: Vannielia sp. SX4 (assembly GCF_052828525.1). The sequence continues at coordinate 3,830,655 of NZ_CM128247.1, read as the reverse complement.
TCGACGATCTGGAAGGCGATGCCGAGCGCGTCGCCATAGTCGAAGAGGGCGCGGGTCACATCATCGGAGGCCCCGGCGATGACACCGCCAGCCTCGGTGGCCGCCGAGAAGAGCGCCGCCGTCTTGCCGCGAATGACCTTGAGATAGATGCTCTCGTCGGTGCGCAGATCCTGCGCCGCGGACAGTTGCAGCACCTCTCCCTCGGCAATGGTGGCCGCCGCGTTCGACAGGATCGAGAGCACCCGCAGGTTGCCGGGCTCGACCATCAGCTGGAAGGCGCGGGCGAAGAGATAATCGCCCACCAGCACCGAACTCTTATTGTCCCAGAGCAGGTTGGCGGTGGGGCGGCCCCGGCGCTGGGCGCTTTCATCGACCACGTCGTCATGCAGCAGCGTGGCGGTGTGGATGAATTCGACGGTTGCCGCGAGATGCACGTGATAGGGGCCGGCGTAGTTGCACAGCCGCGCGGCGGCGAGCACCAGCATGGGCCGCAGCCGCTTGCCGCCTGCATCGATCAGATGGGCCGAAACCTCGGGGATGCGGGGCGCGTGCTCGGAGGCCATGCGCTCGGCGATCAGGGCGTTGACCGCCTCCATCTCGCCCGAGAGCGCATCGGCCAGCCGCTCGTGAGGTTTGGTCTCTGCCGTCTTCTGAGCTGCGTTCAGCACGTTCACCCTCTCGTCACCCCGCTCGACAGCTCGTGCCGCTGCGCTTAAGTCTTTGTCCATGAAGGCCGTTCTACGCACTACCGACCCGACACAACTCGCATTCGCCAAGGCGCTCCTGACCGGCGAGGATATAACTTGCTTCGAAATGGACGTCCATATGAGCGTGCTGGAAGGCTCCATAGGCGTATTGCCGCGGCGGCTGATGGTTGCGGATGCCGACCACGAGGAAGCCGCGGAGGTGCTGCGCGACAACGGTGTTGAAGGTGTTGTCGACTGAGCCGCGCTGCGATGGCTTCCTTGGCGGTCGGGTGCAGGCCTGGCAGCCGGCGGGGGGCTATCGGGCCGGGGTGGACGCAGTGCTGCTGGCCGCATCGGTGCCGGGCCTGCCGGGGGAGACGGCCCTGGAGCTGGGCGCAGGCGCGGGGGTGGCGAGCCTCTGCCTTGCCGCGCGGGTACCGGAGATGGCGGTGACTGCGGTGGAGCGCGACGCGGGCTATGCCGGGCTCGCCCGCCGCAACGGCGCGGCCCACGGTGACAAGCTGGAGGTGGTGGAGGCCGACCTTGCCGCGCTGCCCGAGGTGGTGAAGGCCCGGCGATTCACCCATGTGCTCTTCAACCCGCCCTATTTTGACCGGACCCGCGGCCCCGCCTCGCCCGATGCCGCGCGCGAGATGGCGATGGGCGAAGAGACGCCGATGGAGATATGGGTCGATGTCGCCGCCCGCAGGCTGGCGCCGGGAGGCTGGCTCACGGTGATTCACAGGGCCGAGCGGATGCCCGAACTGCTCGCCGCACTGGTGAACCGGGGCGGCTTTGGCGGGGCGGCGGTGTTGCCGCTCGTGGCGCGGGCGGGCCGGACTGCGAGCCGGGTGATCGTGCAGGCCCGCAAGGGCGGGCGGGCCGAGGCGCGGCTGCTGGCGCCGATGGTGCTGCACGAAGGCCCGCTGCACGAGCGCGACGGCGAGGACTACACCGCCGAGGTTCGGGCGATCCTGCGCCAGGGCGCGCCGCTCACCCGGTTTCTGTGACAGGACTGTGAAGTTTTAACCCTTTGGTAAGCTTTGCACTTGACCTTTACCCCCAGCCGATTTGCGCAGCCCACGTGACACGACTCGGATTGTGTGCTGCACTGGCCCGGCTGAACCATCACAAGAGAGGAGATACTCATGTCCGTGACTGCCCATCTTCAGGAGCTCCGTCGCAAACACCAGGTACTCTCGGCCGAAGTGGAAGAAGCGCAACGAAGCCCCGGGGTGAGTGACCTAGCCATCGCGGAGATGAAGAAGCAGAAGCTCAAGCTGAAAGAAGAGATCAGCCGACTGGCGACGTAAGCTTCGCGAGTTTTGCGGCGCGGCGGCTGGCCAGAGCGGCCAGCACCGCGCCCAGCGTGATCAGGAGGGCGGAGGCGGCCAGCCACTCGGTCGGCTTCGCCACACCGGCGAGCACAAGCGCAAGCGTTGAGAGCAGAGGGGCCGCATAAGAGGCGGTGCCCAGCAGCTGGATGTTGCCGCGCTTCATGCCGATATCCCATGTATAGAAGGCCAGTCCCACGGGGCCGAGGCCAAGCGCGAGCAGGCTGGCCCAGCCGAGGCCGCCGTCTGGCCATGCGGTTTGCTCCAGCGCGAGATGGGCCACGCCTGAGAGCAGCGCGGAGGCGAGGCAGAAGAGGGTGACGACCTCTGACGGCGCCTCCCCCATCCGGCGCGAAAGAACCGAGTAGCCCGACCATGTGAGCGCGCAGGCGAAGGCGAGCGCGTAGCCCAATGCCCACTCGCGGGTAAAGCCGCCACCGCCCTTGGAGATCAGTAGCGCCGCTCCGGCAAAGCCAATGACGGCACCGAGGATGTGACCGGGCCGCAGCTTTTCGCCCGGCAGGAGGCCGGAGAAGAGCACGATGAACAGAGGCCAGAGGTAGGCGATGAGCCCGGCCTGCGCGGGCGGCGCCACGCGGAGGGCGGAGAAGTAGAGCAGGTGGTAGCCGAAGAGCCCGAGGGTGCCGAAGGTGATGACCTTCCACCCGGGCTGCACCATGCGGGCGAAGCCGCCGGGCCGCGCTGCGCACCAGCCAAGGCCGATCAGCCCGCCGATGGTGAAGCAGATTGCATTCAGCTGAAGCGGCGGCACCGGCTCGGAGCCCACGGTGAAGAGCGCCAGAAGCGCCCAGAGCAGGATGGCGACGAAGCCGATGGCGGTGGCGGTTGTGCGGCTTGGAGTGGTGCTCACGGCAGGTCTTTCAGTTCCACGATCTCGAACTCCGGCCCGGGCCGGGGCATCTCGGTGATGCGGGCCTCCATCCATGCGAGGAAGGCCGCGACTTGGGGGCGGGTCTCATCTCCCTCCCGGCAGAGGAGCCGATACTGATGCGGCAGGCGGACCGCAAGCGGGTAGGGGGCGACCAGCGCGCCGGAGGCGAGCTCGCCGTGAGACAGAGACCAGCGCCCGAGGATCACGCCAGTGCCGGAGGCGGCGGCATCGGCGGCGTGGTCGGCATGGGAGAAGCTGGGGCCGCCCTTGGCGGGCGGGGCGAGGCCGAAGGCAGCGAAGAGGCGGGGCCAGTCCAGCGTGTCGGGGCCGAAGGGGTAGCTCTCGGTATGGACCAGCGGCGCGGCGGCGAGGGTGTCGGGCGTGGGGTGCGCGCGGGCCAGGGCGGGGCTCATCATCGGCATGACCCATTCTTCGATAAGGGCGCCGTTGTAGAGGCCTGGCTCGTCATGATCCGAAAAGCGCACGGCCACGTCGACGCCGTCGGTGGCCATATCCATCCGGCGGAGCGAGGCCGAGAAGCTGAGCTCGATCTCCGGGTGGGCGCGGGCGAAGTCGGGCAGGCGCGGGGCGAGCCATTTTGCGGTGAAGGCGGGGCCGGCGGTGACCGTCAGGCGGGCCGGGTCGGTGGCGCGGCGGGCGGCGGCCCAGCCCCGAGTGAGGGCGGTGAACCCCTCGCGCGCACCGGGCACAAGTGCGCGGCCCGCCTCGGTCAGCTCGACGGCGCGGTTGAGCCGGTAAAAGAGCGGCGCACCAAGATGCTCCTCGAGCGATTTGATCTGGAGCGAGAGCGCCTGCGGCGTGACGTTCAGCTCCTCCGCCGCCCGGGCAAAGGACATGTGCCGCGCGGCGGCGTCGAAGGCGCGGAGGGCGGTGAGCGGGGGGAGCGTGGCGGGCATGAGGTAAGGAATACTTGTCTGACGAGCGAGGAGTTCTGATTTGTCGGCTTTGATCGCGGGGATCATAGTGAAGACAGTTCAGAATGTCTTGATCAAATGGAGTGCCCAGCCATGCTTCCCTACTATGCCACATCTGCCCATGAAGCCGCCGTGAGCCATGCCCGCCAGCTGCGGGCCGAAGCGTTCAGCAACGCGCTGCGCTGGCTGTTCGGCAAAGGAAAAGGGGCCGCGGATCGCTCCACGGCCCCCGAAAGCTGCGGCTGCGCGGCTTAAACGAAGAACTGCGCGCCGTTGGCCGAGATGGTCGAGCCGTTGATGAAGCCCGAGTCCTCGGAGGCGAGGAAGCTCACGCAGCGGGCGATTTCCTCGGGCGTGCCGAGACGGCCCGCGGGGATGCCGGCGATGATCTTCTCGCGCACCGACTCGTCGATCGCCATGACCATCTCGGTGCCGATGTAGCCTGGGCAGATCGCGTTGGCGGTGATCCCGGCGCGGGCGCCTTCCTGCGCGAGGCTCTTCACGATGCCGAGGTCGCCAGCCTTGGTGGCGGCGTAGTTGACCTGACCGGCTTGGCCCTTCTGACCGTTGATCGAGGAAATCACGATCACCCGGCCGAACTTGCGCTCGCGCATGCCGGGCCAGCAGGGGTGGACGGTGTTGAACACGCCGGTGAGGTTGGTGCCGATGACCTCGTTCCACTGCTCCGGGGTCATCCGGTGGAACATGGCGTCGCGAGTGATGCCGGCATTGGCCACGACGGTGTCGATCGGGCCGATTTCTTCGGTGATCTTGTCGATCCCGGCCTTGGAGGCAGCGTAATCGGCCACATTCCACTTGTAGGTCTTGATGCCGGTCTCGGCGGTGAAGGCGGCGGCCTTCTCGTCATTGCCGGCATAGGTGGCGGCCACTTCGTAGCCCTCGGATTTGAGCTGCTTGGAAATGGCTTCCCCGATCCCTCGGGAGCCGCCGGTGACGAGTGCAACGCGGGTCATATGATTCTCCTCCTCCGTATTGGTAATCTTGTTACGCAGTTGAAATCGGTCGCGCAACTATATTGCGCGACCGTTCTGCGATGCTGTCAGGTTCAGGGGCGCTCGAGGCACATGGCCACGCCCATGCCGCCGCCGATGCAGAGCGTGGCGAGGCCCTTCTTGGCGTCGCGGCGCTTCATCTCGAAGAGCAGGGTGTTGAGCACCCGGCAGCCCGAGGCGCCGATGGGGTGGCCGATGGCGATGGCGCCGCCGTTCACGTTGACGATGGAGGGATCCCAGCCCATGTCCTTGTTCACGGCGCAGGCCTGCGCGGCGAAGGCCTCGTTGGCCTCCACGAGATCCAGATCGGAAACCGACCAGCCGGCCTTGTCGAGCGCCTTGCGGGAGGCGTAGATCGGGCCGACGCCCATCACCTTGGGGTCGAGACCGGCGGTGGCGTAGGAGGCGATGCGGGCCAGCGGCTCGATGCCGCGCTTCTCGGCCTCATCGGCGCTCATCAGCAGCACGGCGGCGGCGCCGTCGTTCAGGCCGGAGGCGTTGGCGGCGGTTACGGAGCCGTCCTTGGCGAAGGCGGGGCGCAGCTTTTGCATCGCTTCGATGGTCGCGCCGTGGCGGATGTATTCATCCTTGTCGACCACGATGTCGCCCTTGCGGGTGCTGATGGTGTAGGCGGCGATCTCGTCGTCGAACTTTCCGGCCTTCTGCGCGGCTTCGGCCTTGTTCTGCGAGGCGACGGCGAACTCATCCTGTTGGTCGCGGGAGATCTGCCACTTCTCGGCGACGTTCTCGGCGGTCTGGCCCATGTGGTAGCCGTTGAAAGCATCCCAGAGGCCATCGCGGATCATCGTGTCGATGTAGGACATGTCGCCCATCTTCTGGCCCTGACGCAGCGTGGCGCAATGGGGGGACATCGACATGTTCTCCTGCCCACCGGCGGCGACGATGGAGGCATCGCCCAGCTGGATGTGCTGGGCGCCGAGCGCCACGGCGCGCAGGCCGGAGCCGCAGACCTGGTTGATGCCCCAGGCGGCGGATTCGATCGGCAGGCCGGCGTTGATGTGCGCCTGACGGGCCGGGTTTTGGCCCTGACCGGCGGTGAGCACCTGACCGAGGATGGTTTCGGACACGTCGGCCTTGTCGACGCCGGCGCGCTCGACGATCGCCTCCAGAACGGCCTTGCCCAGATCATGGGCGGGGGTGTTGGCGAAGGAGCCGAGGAAGGAGCCCACTGGGGTCCGCGCGGCTGAGGCGATAACGACGTTGGTCATGAGACATCCTTTCCCGATGGCTTGGGCGAGGTGTCTGATGTTGCGTGCCTTTGCGACCCGACTCCACCCCGCCCGGATCACAGCCATGGGTAGAGTTTTGCGCGGGGTGACGCAAGGGCGCGGTTGCTGCGCTGCGGCGAAATGCTGCGGTGCGGCGTAGCGGCTGGGGGAGTTGATTGGGTGTGCCCGCGCTACGGAGCAGCGGAGGTGCTGGGGCATTGTCGGTGGTGGCGCGCCGTAACGGGGCAGCCTACGCGGGCCGCCGATTGCGTGGGTGTCACCCCGCGCGGCGCATTCCGTGTGGAAACTCCTTCCACCCCGGGGCCGTGGTGGGGGCGCCGTAGAGATAGCCCTGAAGGCAATCGACTCCGAGCTCTGTCAGAACCTCGGCGTCCTCCTCGTTTTCGACGAACTCGGCCACGGTGAACATGTCGAAATGCCGGGCGATGGCGACCATGGCGGCGATGAGCACACGGTTGTCAGGGTCGGTCGCGACGCCTCTCACGAATTGCCCGTCGATCTTGAGAATGTCGAAGAAGAAATCCTTGAAGTAGCGGAAGGCGGTGTAGCCCGCGCCGAAGTCATCCAGCGCGAAGGCGACGCCGCGGGTTTGCAGATCGAGCATGAAGACCGAGGTGATATCGGGCATGATCATCGCCGAGGCTTCGGTGATCTCGATGATGAGACGCTCGGCCAGCGTGTCATCCATCGCGAGGCCGCGTTCCAGCGTTTGCATCCAGCGCGGATAGCCGATGGAGCGGGCCGACATGTTGATGGCGAGCCGCAGAGCGGGGGCCTTGTGCAGGGCGGTCAGGCCCATCTCGAGCGCGAGGCAGTCGATGATGCGGCCGATCTCGTTGGTCTCGCAGGCGCCGATGAACTCGCGGGCGGGAATCACCCGGCCGGTATCATCGAGCACGCGGATCAGCCCCTCGTAGAAGGCGGTCTTGCCGGTGTCGCTGGCGCGGACGATGGGCTGGAAGGCGAGCATGACATCGCGCCGGTCGAGCGCGGCGCGGACCATCTTGAGAATGTCAGCATCCCTCTGCCGGACCGCCGCGCCGAGAGGGGAGGAATCATTGGCCTCGAAGGTGTGCCGCCGTGGTTCTGCACCGGCCATCGCTTGCTCCGTTTGTCAGGTGGGCGCAGAATGCGGGTTGTTTCCTTAAGAAATGCTGAATATTCGGGTTTTGTTCTAAATTTAGAGGAACTGGCGCGATGGGTGAACGCTGCGGCTGGGTCGGGCAGGACCAGATCTATATCGACTACCACGACGAGGAGTGGGGCGTGCCGGAATGGGACGGCCGGGCGCTTTATGAAAAGCTCATGCTCGACGGGTTTCAGGCCGGGCTGAGCTGGATCACCATCCTGAAAAAGCGGGAGAATTTTCGCGCGGCCTTCGAGGGGTTCGTTCCGGCGCGGATTGCCGAATGGGGCGAGGCGGAGATCGAGCGGTGCCTTGCCGATCCGGGGATCGTGCGGCACCGGGGCAAGATCGAGGCGGCCATCGGCAATGCGCGGGGCTGGCTGGAGATCGAGGCGCGCGAGGGCTTCTCGAATTACCTCTGGGGCTACGTGGGCGGCGCGCCGGTGCAGAATCGCTGGGCGTCTCTGGCGGAGGTGCCTGCGAAGACGCCGGTCTCGGAGGCGATCTCGAAAGACCTGAAGAAGCAGGGCTTCCGCTTTGTCGGGCCGACCATCGTTTACGCCTTCATGCAGGCGGTGGGGATGGTGAACGACCATGTGGCGGGCTGCCCGCGCCATGCCGATTGCGCCGCCCTCGGGCAAAGGCCGGGCTGAGCGTTTCAGCAAGAAAATGAGCGGTTAAGCGCCCTCTTCCACCAGCGCGGCGAGGATCGCGCGGGCGCTTTCGGAGTTCCACTCGGCATCGCCGGTGAGGCGGGCGACCTCGCGGCCTTCGGCATCGAGGATCACGGTCACCGGCAGGCCGAGGATGCCCATGTTGCGGGCCAGCTTTTGCTTAGGGTCGAGGTAGACCGGCAGGTTGGTGACTTCGATTTCAGACAGGAAGCGGTCTATCGCGCCATCGGGGTTGCGACCGGTGGCGACGGTGATGACGCGGGCGCCCTTGCCGGCAAGCGCCTCTTGCAGCTCGGAGAGTGCGGGCATTTCCTTGCGGCAGGGGGCGCACCATGTGGCCCAGAAGTTGACCACCACCACCTCGCCTTTGAGGTCGGCCAGGGTGACCTCGCCCTCGGGGCCGGTGATGGACTCGCCGGGCACGTCGCGCGGCTCGGAGTGGAGCGCGAGCTTTTTCATCGAGCCATCGCGCAGGGACTCGATGGCGCTCATGTCGCCCGCGTTTGCAGTGGCAGCCAGCGCCGTGTAGAGAACGGCGGCAATCAGTCTTTTCATTCCCAACTCCTTCAGGCCCGTCATGACAGAGACCCAGAACAAAGCCGCCAATGCCATGTGGGGCGGGCGGTTCTCCGCCGGTGTGGACGCGATCATGGAGGCGATCAATGCCTCGATCGGGTTCGACCAGCGGATGGCGCAACAGGACATCGCGGGCAGCCGCGCCCATGCCGCCATGCTGGCCGAGGCCGGCATCATCTCGGATAGCGATGCCGAGGCGATCCGGGAAGGGCTGCTCACGGTGTTGTCAGAGATCGAGGGCGGGACGTTTCAGTTTTCGGCGGCGCTGGAGGACATTCACATGAATGTCGAGGCGCGGCTGGTGGAGCTGATCGGGGAGCCGGGGAAGCGGTTGCACACCGGGCGGTCGCGCAATGACCAGGTGGCGACGGACTTCCGGCTTTGGGTGCGGGACCAGTGCGACGCGGCGGTGCCGGCGATCCGGGCGGTGCAGAAGGCGCTTCTGAGCCAGGCCGAGCGCGGGGCCGATTGGGTGATGCCGGGCTACACCCATTTGCAGGTGGCCCAGCCGGTGACCTGGGGCCACCACATGCTGGCCTATGTTGAGATGCTGGGGCGGGATGTTTCGCGCTTCGAGGACGCGCGGGCGCGGATGAACGAGTCGCCGTTGGGCGCGGCGGCGCTGGCGGGGACGTCGTTTCCGATTGATCGCGAGGCGACGGCCAAGGCGCTGGGCTTCGACCGGCCGATGGCGAACAGCCTCGACGCGGTGGCGGATCGGGATTTTGCGCTGGAGTTTCTGGGGGCGGCGAGCATTTGCGCGATGCATCTGTCGCGGCTGGCCGAAGAGCTGGTGATCTGGTCGTCGGCGCAGTTCCGGTTCGTGACGATGAGCGACACGTGGAGCACCGGCTCGTCTATCATGCCACAAAAGAAGAACCCCGATGCCGCCGAGCTGATCCGGGGCAAGATCGGGCGCATCCTTGGGGCCAACCTCGGGCTGCTGACCGTGATGAAGGGGCTTCCGCTGACCTATTCGAAGGACATGCAGGAAGACAAGGAGGGCGTGTTCGACGCCGCCGATACGCTGATGCTGGCGCTCGCCGCGATGGCGGGGATGGTGGAGACGATGAGCCCCAATCGCGAAAAGCTGGCCGAGGCGGCGGGCACCGGGTTTTCGACCGCGACGGACCTTGCCGACTGGTGCGTGCGGGTGCTGAACCTGCCGTTCCGCGATGCGCATCATGTGACCGGCAGCCTCGTGGCGCTGGCGGAGAAGACCGGGCGCGACCTGCCGGAGCTGACGCTGGAAGAGATGCAGTCGGTGAAGCCGGAGATCACCGAAGATGTCTTCACGGTGTTGTCGGTGGACAACTCGGTGGCCTCGCGCACATCCTACGGCGGAACGGCCCCCGCGAACGTGCGGGCGCAGATTGCTCGCTGGAAGGATGCCCTGTCGTGAAGCCATACGCCGCCCTTGCCCTGCTCCTGACCCTTGCCGCCTGTGGTGTGGACGGCGAGCCTGAGCCGCCGGTCGAGCCGGGGATGCATGTGAGCGGCACGGTGAAGGTGGGCATCCGGGGCGGGAGCAACTGATGCGCGCGCTGGCCGCAATTGCCTTGCTGGTGCTTGTCGGATGCGACGGCGGGATGAAGGTGGGCGTGGAACTGCCGACCAAGGTGCAGGCCGGTGTGGGCGGGTCGAGCTCGGGCGATGTGGAACTGATCCAGCGGGTGACCGACAACGAGCCCTACATCCTGATCGGAGCCGATGAAGATGACCGCACGCTTGCCTTCTAGGCTGGCCCTGCTGGGCGCGGCGCTGGCCCTGCTCGCCGGGTGCGACGCGAGCACCAATGAGCCGCCCTATCCGCCGGGCATCCACTTTACCGGCAAGGCGCAGATGGGCGTGGCCCGGGGGCCGGACGGCAACCTGCGCATGGTGACGCGGATCACCGACTGAGGCGGTTTGGCCGGGGCCTCGTGCCGCTGTAGGCTGGGCCCATGACCCTCACCCGATTTCTGGCAGATCACTGGCGCGGGGCGCTGCCGCTGTGGCAGGCGCTCGCCGGGCCTGTGGCCGGGTCCGCGCTGCTGCTGTGGGCGGTGAACCGGGCGTTCGCGGAGTGGCCGGTGATCTGGCTGGTGCTGGTCGATGCGCCGCTGGTTGTCTGGTCCGTGGTGGGGGCGTTCCGCACGGCGGACAGGGCGCTGCGGGAAGGGGAGGGCTTTGTGGCCGGCTTTGCCGCCTACGCCGGGGCCGGGGCGGTGCTGCTGGCGGCGGGCACGACGCTGGTGGCGCGGCAGACCCCGGTGCGCACCTTCACCGCAGATATGGTGCCCGAGATGGCGGCGGTGGCGCTGCCCGAGGTGGGCGGCCGGGTGCGGATTGAGGGGGAGATCGGCTTTGCGCATGTCGCGGCGCTGGAGGCAAGGCTGGCGCGCGGCGGGGTAAGCGCGGTCGAGTTGGACAGCGCTGGAGGGAACATCTTTGCAGCACGGGGGCTGGCGCGGCTCATTGGCGAGGCGGGGCTGGCGACCCATGCGGAGGTGCGGTGCTTCTCGGCCTGCACGCTGGTGTTTGCCGCGGGCGCGCGCCGGACGATGGGGCGGGCCGGGACGCTGGGCTTTCATCGCTATGCGCTGCGGGAGAGTTCGAGCTACGGCGCGGTGCGGCATGTGGATGCGGCGCAGGAGGAGGCGCGGGACAGGGCCTATCTGGCGGCGCGCGGCGTGGCGAAAGGGTTCATCGCCCGCGCCTATGCTGTGCCGCCGGAGGAGCTTTGGCATCCGACACGGGTAGAACTGGAGGCGGCTGGGCTGCTGACCGATTGAATGGGGCCGATTGAACTGCGCGGCGCGGGGCAGTAGGAACGCGCGGAAGGCAAGCGAGGGCGCGATGGACCATTTTCTTTACAAGGGCGGCGTTCTCCATGCCGAGGATGTGCCGATCCCCGAGATCGCGGCGCAGGTGGGCACACCGTTTTACGTGTATTCCGCCGCCACTCTGACCCGGCATTACAACCTCTTCGCCGAGGCGCTCGATGGCGTGCCGCATTGCATCTGCTTTGCGATGAAATCCCTCGCCAACCAGGCGGTGCTGACGCTGCTGGGCAAACTTGGCGCGGGGATGGATGTGGTTTCTGGTGGCGAATATGCCCGCGCGATTGCAGCGGGCATTCCGGGCGAGCGGATCGTGTTTTCGGGCGTCGGCAAGACCCGCGCCGAGATGGCGATGGCGCTCGAGGGCGGCATCCGGCAATTCAACATCGAGAGCGAGCCGGAGATGGAGGCGCTGAGCGAGGTCGCCTGCGCGATGGGGGCCGAGGCGCCGGTGACGATCCGGGTGAACCCGGATGTGGATGCCAAGACCCACGAGAAGATCTCGACCGGCAAGAAGGGCGACAAGTTCGGCATTCCGATCAGCCGCGCGAAGGAGGCCTATGCCCGCGCCGCCGCGCTCCCCGGTTTGCGGGTGGTGGGGATCGACGTGCACATAGGCTCGCAACTGACCGACCTTGCCCCCTTCGAGACGGCCTTTCTGAAAGTCGTGGAGCTGACCCACGAACTGCGCGCGGAGGGCCACCAGATCGAACGGCTCGATCTGGGCGGGGGGCTCGGCATCCCCTACGAGCGCAGCAACTCCGCCCCGCCGCTGCCGATCGAATATGGCGCAATGATCAAGCGCGTGACCGAGGGCCTTGGCGTGGAGGTCGAGATCGAGCCGGGGCGGCTGATTTCGGGCAATGCGGGCATGCTGGTGGCGGGCGTGATCTACGAGAAGGACGGGGATGGCACCGACTTTCTGATCCTCGATGCGGCGATGAACGACCTGCTCAGGCCCGCGATGTATGGCGCGCACCACGATATCGTGCCGGTCGTCGAGGCCGCGCCGGGTGTTGAGCAGCGGACCTATGACATCGTCGGCCCGGTCTGCGAATCCGGCGATACCTTTGCCAAGCGCCGCACCATGCCGCCGGTGAAGCCCGGCGAGCTGGTCGGCTTTCGCTCCGCCGGTGCATATGGTGCTGTGATGTCGAGCGAATACAACTCGCGGCCGCTCATTCCGGAGGTTCTGGTGAGCGGAGATAACTTTGCCGTCATTCGCGAGCGACCGACCTTTGACGAAATGATTGCGCGCGATAAGGTTCCTTCATGGGTGTAGGCCATTCTGGCCGCACCTGCGCCGAATCCTGACCGTAGCCGGAGGGTCATGGACCCGAATGCCGCCCGCTCCCGCGCCCTGAAGCGCCTGATGAAGCCCCTCCAGCTGACGCGGATGGGGATGATCGCCGAACGGGTGGTGCGGTGCTTCTGGCCGGTCTGGACGCTGGTTTTTGCCCTCGCCGCCGCACTGGCCTTTGGTGCGCATGATGCGCTGCCGCCAGAGGGCGTGTGGGCCGTGGGCGCACTTTGGATCATCGCCTTTATCGTCGCCATCGGCCTTGGCGTCCGTGCCTATGCCCGGCCTTCGGGCAAGGAGGTGGTCGCACGGCTCGATGCCACCTTGCCGGGCCGCCCGATCCGCGCGCTTTCGGACAAGCAGGCGATTGGCGCGGGCGATTTTGGCTCTGAAGCGGTGTGGAACGCCCATGTGGAGCGGATGGCGGCGCGGATCGAAGGTGCCAAGGCCGTGCGCCCCGACCTGCGGATTGCCGACCGTGATCCCTATGCGCTGCGCTATGCCGCGCTGGGCGCGCTGGTGACGGCACTGCTTTTTGGCTCGCTGTGGCGGATCACCTCGCTCGACGATGCCGCGGGCGCTGGCCCCGGTGCCGCTCTGGCCGCGGGGCCAAGCTGGGAAGGCTGGATCGAGCCGCCCGCTTATACCGGCAAGCCTTCGCTCTATCTCAATGACATCACCCAGGCCGAGTTTACCGTGCCGGAAGGATCGGAGGTGACGATCCGGCTTTATGGTGAGGTTGGTGCGCTTTCGGTCCGTGAGACGGTTTCAGGCACCGCGCCTGTGGCTCCGGCCGAGGAGGCTGAAGAGGCCGCCGCCGTGGAGGCGGGCGATGAGGCCACCCCCGCGCAGCCCGACGACGGTGTGCGCAGCTTTGAAGTGACCGGCTCCGGCGAGATCGAGATCGATGGCGCGGGCGGGCGGATGTGGACTGTGCTGATCTCGCCCGATACTGCGCCCCGCGTGGAGCTCGTTGGCGAGGTGGACCGCTCGGCCATGGGCGAATTGCAGCAGCGGTTCCGTGCAGAGGATGACTACGGCGTTGTTGCCGGGTCGGCCCAGATCACGCTGGACGAGGGCGCGCTGGAGCGGCGCTATGGCCTCGCGGTGGAACCCGAGCCGCGCGACCCGGTGATGCTGGACCTGCCGATGACCATCTCGGGCGACCGGGCGGCGTTTGAGGAAACGCTGATCGACGACCTCAGCAAGCACGCTTGGGCCAACCTGCCGGTGCGCATGCAGATGCGCGTCGAAGATGCCAACGGGCAAGAGGGGCGCAGCGAGGCGGTGGCCATGGTGCTGCCCGGACGGCGCTTCTTCGACCCGGCGGCAGCCGCGTTGATCGAACTGCGGCGTGACCTGCTCTGGAGCCGCGAGAACGGCCCGCGCACGGCGCAGATCCTGCGGACGCTCACATGGAAGCCCGCCTCGGCGCTGGACCAGCCGCGCAACTACCTGCAGGTGCGGATGGTGCTGAAACGGCTGGAGGCCTCTCGCCCCGAGCTGGCCGAAGCCACCCGCGACGAACTGGCCGAGGCGCTCTGGGAGATCGCCGTGCGGATCGAGGAGGGCACGCTGTCCAACGCGCTGGAGCGGTTGCGGCAGGCGCAGGAGCGGCTGAACGAGGCGATCCGCAATGGCGCCTCGGACGAAGAGATCGCCCGGCTGATGGATGAGATGCGGCAGGCGATGCAGGATTACATGCGCCAGCTGGCCCAGCAGCAACAGCAGGACCCGAACCAGCAGCAGCAGGGGCAGCAGGGCGAGACGATGGAGCTCTCCCAGCAAGATCTGCAGGACATGCTCGACAAGCTCGAAGAGCTGATGCAGCAAGGCCGCACTGCCGAAGCGCAGGAGCTGCTGAACCAGCTCATGGAGATGATGCAGAACATGCAGGTCACCCAGGGCCAGGGCGGGCAGGGGCAGCAGAGCCCCGGCGAGCAGGCCATGGAGGGGCTGGCCGAGACCCTGCGCGACCAGCAGGGCCTGAGCGACGAGGCCTTCCGAGACCTGCAGGAACAGTTCAACCCCAACGCCCAGCAGGGCGAGAGCGGGCAGAACCAGGGCCGCAACGGCAACCAGGGCCAGGGCGAGAGCCATGAGCAGGGGCAGAACCAGCAGGGTCAGGGCAACAACCCCGATGGCCGCCCCGGCGAGGGTGGTGAGCCGGATCAGCGCAGCCTTGCGCAGCGCCAGCGCGAGCTGCGCCGCGAGTTGGAGCGCCAGCGCGGGCAGCTGCCCGGCGCGGGCACCGAACAGGGCGACGCCGCTCGCCGCTCGCTCGACGAGGCGGGCCGGGCGATGGACCGGGCTGAAGAGAGCCTGAACCAGGGCGACCTTGCCGATGCGATCGACAACCAGAGCCAGGCGATGGAGCGGCTCCGCGAGGGGATGCGCAACCTTGGTGAGGCCATGGCCGAAGAGCGCCGCCAGCAGCAAGGCGGGCAGGGCGAGAACGTGGGCCGCGCCGACCCGAACGGCCGCCGCGACCCGCTGGGCCGCGACCGTGGCTCCACCGGCCCGCTGGGCACCGAAGAGCACATGCTGCAAGGCGAAGATGTATATCGCCGCGCGCGCGATCTCCTCGACGAAATCCGCCGCCGCTCCTCTGAGCAGGGCCGCCCGGATGTGGAACTGGAATACCTCAAGCGCCTGCTCGAGCGGTTCTGATCACCAGCGCAACCTGACGCGATCCAGCGGCGCGGCCTTGCGGCCGCGCTATTCTGGAGCGCCGTCGGAGGTGAACTTTCTCGGCAAGAAAATGCAGCTGGAGGTTAGTCGCTCCCGGCGCCGCGCAGGAGGCCGTCCAGCCAGAGGCGGGCGGTGTTGACGGTGTCGACGTAAGCGGTGAGCGGGCCTTCCAGCGCGGGCACGGCGGCGGCGATCTGCGGGGCCTGCGTGTAGGCCAGAAAGGCCAGCAGGGCGAGCAGGGTGACGAGGCCGAAACCGAGGCGGAAGCCGCGCTTGGCCTTGCGCTTCTCGATCTCTTCGGTGCTGCCCGGCTCCTCGGCCTGACGGCTCGGGTCGGCGCTGGCGCGGAGGGTCGAGTTGATCTCTTCGATATCGGGCAGCATCTCGCTGCGCTGGGCCGCGCGGCCCGAAAGGGCGGCGACGGCGGCGGCGGGGTGCTCGCCGCGCATGCGGGCCTTGTGGGTCTCGCTGGCCACCTGCCGCTCGTCGGGCGCAAACTCGGGCTCGGGCTCGTATTCCGGTTCGGGCTGCGGGGCTGGGGCAGGCTGTGGTGCTGCGGGCTCCGGCTGTGGCTCGGGCAGAGGCTCTGCGATGCGGGTGGTTTCGGGCCGGGCCTCGGGCGCTGGCTCGGGAAGGGGCACAGGCTCCGGCGCGGGTGGCGGCGGCGCCTCGGCGGCGCGGGCGGCCTTTTCACGCTCGGCCTCCTCGCGCAGCACGTCCATCACCGCGGCATCAAGCGCGCGGCGGGCGGGGCGGTCTGGCGTGGGTTCGGAGTGATCCGGCTCCCCGGTGGAGATATTCGTGGTCTCGTGGCGGGGGCCGGGCTGGCTGGCCTTGCGCACCGCCTCGCTCTGCCGCTCGCGCGCGCCATCGGGCAGCTGAAACCAGCCGTGACCGCAGTTGGAGCACTGCACATCGCGCCCCGCTTCGGGAATGACACTGTCATCCACGGCGTATTGCGCACCGCAATTCGGGCATACCAGCCGCATAGGCGCCCCCTCGATTTCAACCCGGTTCGGTTGATTGCCTCTGTTATTTGACATGCAAACTATCACCCAAACCCCCGGAAGCAAAGAAATTGCGGCGGCCGTGCAGGTGCGGCAATTGCAAGTGAGGCCTCGCTGCGGCAAAAGGAGACGCAGGATTGGGTAGGGGCTGGCGCGTGATCGAGCTGGAAAATGTGGCGTACAGCTATGGCGGCGGGGAGTTGTTGAGCGACATATCGCTCCGGCTCGCGCCCGGGTCGTTCCACTTTCTGACCGGGCCATCGGGCGCGGGGAAGACCACGTTTTTGAAGCTTTGCTACCTCGAACTGGCGCCCACATCGGGCCGGGTTCAGCTGTTCGACAAGCCGGCCACCGGGTTCAGCCGAAACGAGGTGGCGCGCGCCCGTCGGCGGATTGGCGTGGTGCATCAGGATTGCCATTTTCTCGACCATCTGCCGCTGGCCGAGAACATCGCGCTGCCGCTCACGGTGGCGGGGCGGAATGTGGCGGAGGAGAAGGGCAACATCGAAGAATTGCTGCGCTGGGTCGGGCTGGAAAAGCACGCCGATGCGCTGCCGCCCTCGCTCTCGGGTGGTGAGCGGCAGCGGGCGGCGCTGGCGCGGGCGGTTGTGATGTCTCCCGATATCGTGCTGGCCGACGAGCCGACGGGCAACGTGGATTGGGAGATGGGGCAGCGGTTGCTGCAACTGCTCGTGGAGCTGAACAAGATGGGCAAGACCATCGTGATCGCCACCCATGATCTCAACCTGATCCGCACCGCCAAGAGCAAGGTGGCGGCGCGGGTGTTGCGGATTGCCAAGCGGCGGCTCCAGCTTGCGGGGGCCGACCTGTGAGCGGCATCGGTGGCAAGGCGGCGGGCGTGCTCTCGGCCCTGCGGGGGCGGACGGGTAAGGCGCTGGCGCTGCTTCAGGGCGACGGGCAGGCCGACCGGGTGGTGCCGCCCACGGGGTTTACTGCAAATTTGACGCTGTTCACCGCCGGGGCGATGGCCTTTCTGGCCGTGTTCGCCCTCGCGCTGTCGCTCGCCACGGGCCGGGTGGCCAGCCGGTGGAGCGAGGAACTGGCGCGCTCGGCGACGCTGCGAATTTCGGCCCCTATGGAGCAGCGCGAGGCGCAGGCGGCCAAGGCACTGGAGGTGCTGGAGAGCACGCCCGGCGTCGCCTCCGCCCGCAGGCTGAGTGACGACGAGCAGCGCGACCTTCTGGCGCCGTGGCTGGGCGTTGACCTGCCAATGGAAGACCTGCCGGTGCCGGTGCTGATCGAGGTGGTCGAGGGCGAAGGGCTGGACGTGGCCGGGCTGAAGGCGCGACTGGCGGGCGAGGTGCCCGGCGCTGTCTATGACGACCACTCGCGGTGGCGGGAGCCGCTAATCCGCGCGGCCTCGCGCCTGCGTTTGCTGGGCTGGGTGGCGCTGGGGCTGATCGCGGCCTCGACGGCGGCGATGATCACACTGGCTGCGGGCTCGGCGCTGGCGGCCAATGCACGGGTGATCGCCACCCTGCGGCTGGTGGGCGCGACCGATACCTACATTGCCCGCGCCTTCGTGCGACGCTTCACACAGCGCGCGCTTCTGGGCGCGGCGGTGGGCACCTCGCTGGCGATGCTGGCGCTGGCGCTTCTGCCGCGGGCGGAGACGACCGGGGGCTTTTTGACCGGGCTTGGCTTTACCGGCGCGGGCTGGCTGCTGCCGCTCATCGTGCCTATGCTTGCTGCGATCACCGCCTTCTGGGCCACGCGGGCTTCGGCCTTTCGGACATTGAGGCAAGTCACATGAGAGATGTGGTGCAATGGGTCCGCAGCCTGATTTTCGTCGGGCAGATGTATCTGGCGATGGCGGTACTGGCGGTGTTCTTCACCCCATGGATGCTGGTGGACCGGCGCGGGGCTTTTGCCGGGGTGCATACCTACTGCCGCTGGGTGCGGTGGTCTGCCTCTTGGATGGTGGGGCTGAAGACGGAGGTGCGCGGCGAGGTGCCCTCTGGCGAGGTGCTGGTCGCCTCCAAGCACCAGAGCTTTCTTGATATCATCATGCTGGTTTCGGTGTTGCCGCGCCCGAAGTTCATCATGAAGCGAGAGCTGATGTTCGCGCCGATCCTCGGGCAGTACGCGCTGCGGATCGGTTGTGTGCCGGTGGACCGGGGCAAGCGGGCGCAGGCGATTCAGAAGATGGTGGCCGATGTGGCCAGCGGGGCGCAGCGGCCCGGACAGCTGATCATCTATCCGCAGGGCACCCGCACGGCGCCCGGTTCGGACCTGCCCTACAAGGTGGGCAGCGCGGTGCTCTACCGTGAGCTTGGGCAAACCTGTGTGCCGGCGGCGACCAACGTGGGCGTGTTCTGGCCGCGCAAGGGGATCATGCGCAAGCCGGGCGTGGCGGTGGTGGAGTTTCTGCCGCCGATCCCGCCGGGGCTGACGCCGCAGGCGTTCTCCGAACAGCTGCGCAGCGTGATCGAGGAACGCTCGGATGCGCTGATGCTGGAGGCCGGGTTCGATGCACCGGCGGCACGGGCGAGGGCAAAGGGATGAGCGAGATCCGCGATGTGGCCGAGCTCGAGGCGCTTTACGGCGCGCCGGGGCAGCGCTCGCTCGACAAGGTGGCGCGGCGGATTACCCCGCTTTACCGCCAATGGATCGCCGCCTCGCGGTTTTGCGTGCTCTCCACCGTGGGGCCGGAGGGCACCGATGGCTCACCGCGTGGGGACGATGGCCCGGTGGTGCTGGAGCTGGACGAGACCACGCTCGCGCTGCCTGACTGGATGGGCAACAACCGCATGGATTCGCTGCGCAATATCGTGCGGGACGGGCGGGTGAGCCTGATGTTCATGGTGCCCGGATCAACCAATGTGGTGCGGGTGAACGGCACGGCGGTGGTTTCGGTTGACGAAGCGCTGCGGGGCCGGTTCGAGCGGGCAGGCAAGCTGCCGCGCTCGGTGGTCGTGGTGACGCTGGGTGAGATCTACTTTCAATGCGCCAAGGCGATCCTGCGCTCGGGACTGTGGCGCGGCGAGGATGAAAGCGACAAGGTGCCCACGGCGGGCGAGCTGGTGCGCGAGGCCGACGCGGGCTTTGACGCCGAAAGCTACGACGACGGCTATGCGGAATATGCCAAGCCGCGGATGTGGTGAGGCGCAGGTCGGGTAGGGCCGGAGGTTACGCCGCCAGCCCCTTGCTGCCCATCTTTAGGAACTTCTCGCGGCGGTCCTTGCGGAGCTGTTTGCGGTTCTTGCCCTCAAGATCCTTCAGCAGGCTCTGCACCGCGCCGCCGACGCGCTTGATCACCTCGGCCCGGTGACGCTGCGCGCCGCCGAGAGGCTCCTTGATGATGTGATCGCAGATGCCGAGCTGCTTGAGATCCTGCGCGGTGAGCCGCAGGGCCTCGGCGGCCTCGCGCATCTTCTCGGCGTCCTTCCACAGGATCGAGGCGCAGCCCTCGGGCGAGATCACCGAGTAGATCGAATGTTCGAGCATTGCCAAGCGGTTGGAGGAGGCAAAGGCCACCGCGCCGCCGGAGCCGCCCTCGCCGATCACCACCGACACCATCGGCACGCCGAGGTTAAGGCACTTCTCGGTCGAGCGGGCGATGGCCTCGGACTGGCCGCGCTCTTCGGCGCCCTTGCCGGGGTAGGCGCCGGGGGTGTCGACCAGTGTGACCACGGGCAGATCGAAGCGGTCGGCGAGGTCCATCAGGCGGATGGCTTTGCGGTAGCCCTCGGGGCGGGCCATGCCGAAGTTACGCTCGATCCGGGTTTTGGTGTCATGGCCCTTCTCGTGGCCGATCACCACCACCGGGCGGCCCTCGAGCCGGGCCATGCCGCCCATGACGGCGTGGTCATCGGCAAAGTTCCTGTCGCCGGCGAGCGGCGTGTATTCGGTGAAGAGCGCCTCGATGTAATCCTTGCAGTGCGGACGGTCGGGGTGCCGCGCGACCTGGCATTTGCGCCAGGCGGAGAGGTCGCCATAGAGCTCGGCGAGCAGGTCGCTGGCTTTCTTGTCGAGCCCGCGGGCCTCGTCCTCGACCTTCATCTCGGGGTTCGAGCGTGCCATTGCACGCAGCTCTTCGGCCTTGCCCTCGATCTCGGCAAGCGGCTTCTCGAATTCCAGGTAGTTGGTCATTTATCCTCGCAGAGTGGCTGCACCCCCTCATATGGCGCAGCGTGGCCGGGCTTGCAACAAAGCAAGATTTGTCAGCTTGGGCCATGTTAGGCAGACCGGGCAAAAGGCGAGGCAGGGCAATGGATTACAAAAAACGGATGGAGCGGGTGGAGCGCCACATCCTGACCCATCTGGACGACGACCTGAGCCTCGATGCGCTCGCCGATGTGGCCGCCTTCTCGCGTTTTCACTTTCATCGGGTCTATCTGAAGATGATGGGAGAGAGCGTGGCCGAGACGGTGCGGCGCACCCGGCTGAACCGCGCGGCGGTGATGCTGGCGACCACACGGCAGGAGATGGCGCAGGTGGCCGAGCTGTGCGGCTATCCGAATACGCAGAGCTTTGCGCGGGCCTACCGTGCGGCTTTTGGCGAGGCCCCCTCGCAGACACGCCGCAGCCGGGTGGCCCCCGTGCTGCTGCTGCCCGAAAACCAAGGAGAGATACCCATGTATGATGTCGACATCCGGCAGGAGCCGGGCTTTCACGGTGCGGCGCTTGCCCACTCCGGACCCTATCAGGAAATCGGGCAGGCTTATGAAGGGCTTATCCAGCGGTGCCTTGCGGCCGGGCTGGGCGGGAAGTTGGGGCTGCTGGTCGCCTATTTCTGGGACGATCCGACGGCGGTGCCGGCCGATCAGCTGCGCTCCCATGCGGGGGTGATCCTGCCTGCAGGCACGCCGGTGCCGGAGGGGTTGGACCCGGTGGAGGTGAAGCCCTGCGAGGCACTGGTGGTGACCCACAAGGGGCCATACTCCGGGCTGCCGGAGGCTTGGGGCTTCATGTATGGCAAGGCGCTGGCCGAGAGTGGGCGGGCGCCCTCGGAGGAGGAGCCGCCCTTTGAGCGCTACCTGAACAACGCGATGGACACCGCGCCGGAAGAGCTACTGACCGAGGTGGTCATGCCCTTGGCGCGGTGAGGTATTTGGTTAGAGGTCAGTGGGTTACGAGGCAATCAGCTCGGATTGCTTCACGATCACCTCGGCCTGTTTGATTGAGGCGATATCCACGAGGCGGCCCTTGTAAACGGTCGCGCCCGCGCCCTCGGCCTTGGCCTTTTCCATTGCGGCGAGGATCTCGCGGGCCTCGGCGACGGCCTCTTCGGAGGGGGTGAAGACCTCGTTGGAGAGGGCGACCTGCTTGGGGTGGATGGCCCATTTGCCGACCATCCCGAGGGTGGCCGAGCGGCGGGCCTGGGCGCGGAAGCCCTCGTCGTCGGAGAAGTCACCGAAGGGGCCATCGACCGGCAGCACGCCGTGGGTGCGGCAGGCGGCTACGATGGCGGTTTGCGCCCAGTGCCACGGGTCGGAGTAGTGCCGGGTATCCCCTTGGAGCATATAGTAATTTTCCTGCGTTCCGCCGATGCCCGTGGTCTGCATGCCCATGCTGGCGGCAAAGTCGGCGGCGCCGAGGCTCATGGCCTCCATCCGGGGCGAGGCGGCGGCGATCTCTTCGACATGGGCGATGCCGGCGGCGCTCTCGATGATGACCTCGAAACCGATGCGCTTGCTGCGGCCCTTGGCGGCCTCAACGGCGGTGACCAGAGCGTCGACGGCGTAGATATCGGCTGCGCAGCCGACCTTGGGGATCATGATCTGGTCGAGCCTTTCTGATGCGTTTTCAAGCAGATCGACCACGTCGCGATACCAATAGGGGGTATCGAGCCCGTTGATACGCACCGAAAGGCGCTTGTTGCCCCAGTCGATATCGCCGATGGCTTGGATCACGTTGCGGCGGGCTTCTGCCTTGTCATCAGGGGCGACCGAATCTTCGAGGTCGATGTTGATCACGTCCGCCGCAGAGCCTGCCATCTTCTCGAAGATCGCCGGGCGGGAGCCGGGGCCGAAGAGCTGACAGCGGTTGGGGCGGGCAGGCGGCGTGGGCTGGAGGCGGAAAGACATCGGTAGGGCTCCGGGTAAGGATATTTCGTTTCGTTCGGCTTGGTTGGTAGATTATTGCGCTGCTACCTGCAAGCCCGATTGTGCCGCAGTGCAGCGATTCCGGATCTTGCACATCATTTTGCCCAAGGCTTCGCCGCAGCGCGAGATATTTGCGCTGCATTGCGGCGCAGGGCGAGAATCTTGCGCGCAATCCTTAACCGCCCCTCAAGAATGCCACAAATTCCTTAACGGCGCACGGTAGCATCGCGCCAAACCAAGGAGCTGCCCCAT
Organism: Vannielia sp. SX4; assembly: GCF_052828525.1. The sequence goes on along the minus strand of NZ_CM128247.1, from coordinate 3,808,029 downwards.
GATCGAGACCCCCTATCTTCTTTTCCTCGGAGACGCCCCGGATGCGCTGGCCGCGAAGGTGGCCCAAGGCATCAAGGACTGGCGGCCGGACAATGCGGTGGGCCAGCTCCGGCTCGACGGCTGCAAGGCCGACATGAAGCTCACCGACATGACCATCGAAGAGGCCGTTGCCGCTGGCGCAAAGACGCTGGTGATCGGCGTGGCCAACCGGGGCGGCACCATCAGCCAGGCGTGGATGGATGTGCTGGAGAAGGCGCTGATTGCCGGGATGGACTTGGCCTCGGGCCTGCACAACCTGCTCAAGCATGAGCCGACCCTCGTGGCGCTGGCCGAGGAGCATGGCCGCCAGTTGCATGACGTGCGCATCCCCAGCGTGAAGTACCCGATCGCCAACGGCGAGCCGCGCAAGGGCATGCGCCTGCTGGCGGTGGGCACTGATTGCTCGGTGGGCAAGATGTATACCACCATCGCAATGGATGCCGAGGCCAAGGCACGGGGAATGAAGTCGAATTTCCGGGCGACGGGGCAGACGGGCATCCTCATCACCGGCAACGGCGTGCCGCTCGACGCGGTGATCGCAGACTTCATGGCGGGCTCCATCGAGTGGCTGACCCCCGACAACGACCCCGACCATTGGGACATGATCGAAGGGCAGGGCAGCCTGTTTCACCCCAGCTACAGCGGTGTGACGCTGGCGCTGGTGCATGGCGGCGCGCCCGATGCTCTGGTGCTCTGCCACGAGCCGACGCGGCCCCACATGCGCGGCCTGCCGGGCTACGAGCTGCCGACGCTGGAGGCGCTGCGCGACGTGTCGCTGACGATGGCGCGGGTGGTGAACCCCGGTTGCGAGGTGATCGGCATTTCGATCAACACCCAGCACATGAGCGAGGCGGAGGCCGAGGCCTATCTGGCCGAGGTCGAGGCGCAGATGGGCCTGCCCACGGTGGACCCGTTCCGGCAGGGTGCGGGCCGTCTGGTGGATGCCCTTCCGGCGCCGAAAGCCTGAGCCGGCCACGGGCGCGGGGGTGGGCAACATGCCCGCCCGGCGCCCTTGGCAAACCTTAACGCGGCGTGCGGTGACGGTGGGGTAACGGCTTGGTGGTGTGCGGAGATCCGCACATACACAAGTGATGCACATCCCATGCACATCCGATGCATATCGCACTCGCAGAAAACCTGCGTTAACCTCGCGGGACGGCAAGTTTGGAGAGCCTTCATGGAGATCACCGCCAGAACCGAACAATTTGCGCTGAGCGTGCCTTTCACCATCTCGCGCGGCACCAAGGTGGCCGCCGATGTGGTGACGGTGGAGGTGCGTGAGGGTGGCGCGGTCGGGCGCGGCGAATGCGTGCCCTATGCCCGCTACGGCGAGAGCCTCTCCAGCGTGATGGACCAGATCAAGGGGCTGCCCGAGAAGGTCTCGCGCGATGATCTGCCACGGTTGCTGCCGAGCGGCGCGGCCCGCAACGCGGTGGATTGCGCGCTGTGGGATCTGGAGGCCAAGCAGCGCGGCGAACGGGTGTGGGCCTTGGCGAGCCTCAAGGAGCCGGGGCCGGAGATTTGCGCCTATACGCTCTCGCTCGGGGAGCCGGAGGAGATGGAGCTGGCGGCGCGAGAAAATGCCCATCGCCCGCTGTTGAAGATCAAGCTCGGCACGCCCGAGGACATGCCCCGGCTGGAGGCGGTGCGCCGGGGTGCGCCGCGCTCGCGGCTGATCGTGGATGCCAACGAGGGCTGGTCGGCGGAGATCTACAGCGATCTGGCCCCGCATCTGCTTCGGCTCGGCGTGAACCTCGTGGAGCAGCCGGTGCCTGCCGATCAGGACGAGAGCCTCGTGGGGCTGATCAAGCCGGTGCCGATCTGCGCCGATGAGAGTTGCCATGACCGGGGTAGCCTGAAGCACCTGAAGGGCAAGTACGATGTGATCAACATCAAGCTCGACAAGACCGGCGGGCTGACCGAGGCGCTGGCGCTGAAGCGGGCGGCGATGGAAGAGGGCTATGGCATCATGGTCGGCTGCATGGTGGGCACGAGCCTCGGCATGGCGCCTGCGGTGCTGGTGGCGCAGGGCGTTGGCTTTACCGACCTCGACGGGCCGCTCTTGCTGAAGGAAGACCGGATGCCGCCGCTGGCCTATGACGGTCGGGGCGTGCACCCGAGCCAGGCGGCGCTCTGGGGATGAGCCTGCCCGCCCGCCGCCTGCCCGCACCGCCGGGCCGCTTTGCGGTGATTGCCGACATTCACGGCAATGCCGATGCGCTGGAGGCGGTGCTGGCGGAGATCGACCGGGAGGGGCTGCGCTATTTCGTGAACCTAGGCGACCATCTGAGCGGGCCGATGGACCCGGCGGGGGTGGCGGCGCAGTTGATGGCGCGGCCCGGGATGGTGTGCATCCGGGGCAACCATGACCGCTATCTGCTGGAAGACCCGCTGGAGCAGATGAGCGCGACCGACCGGGTGAGCCGTGAGGCGTTGGGCGCGGCCGAGATGGGCTGGCTGCGGGCGCTGCCGGTGACGGCGTGGCTGGGGGAGGATGTGTACCTTTGCCATGCGCGGCCTGCGGTGGATGATGAGTATCTGATGGAAGTCATCGACGGCGAGGGTGTGGCGCGGCGGGCGGCGGAAGATGTGGCCGCCGATCTGGAGGGGGTCGATGCCGGGTTGGTGCTCTGCGGGCATTCGCATTTGCAGGGCGCGCTGGAGGTTGGCGGGCAGCTGGTGGTGAACCCCGGCTCCGTGGGCTGCCCGGCCTATACCGACGCCGAGCCTGCGCCCCACGCGGTGGAGAACGGCTCGCCCGATGCGAAATGGGCTGTGGTGGCGCGGGGCCGCGCGGGCTGGGAGGCGGAGTTCAGGGCCACGCCATATGACACCACCCGGATGGTCGCGATGGCGCGGGCCTATGGCCGGGACGACTGGGCGCGCGCGGTGGAGACCGGCTGGATCAGGGGGTAGGGGCGCGCTCATCCGCCCTTCGAGGCGTCTTCGCGGTGGGAGCAGATGCGAAGAGATCGCGGGGCGGTCGATGAGCGGCTTGACGCGCGGGGCGGCGCGAAGGATGAAGCCCGCAGAGGCAAAGGAGAATGCACATGAGCCGGATCGTCTATGTGAACGGGGAATATCTGCCGGAAGAGGAGGCCAAGGTCTCTGTCTTCGACCGCGGGTTTCTCTTTGCCGATGGCGTCTACGAGGTGACGACCGTGATGGGCGGCAAGCTGGTGGATTTCGACGGCCACGCGAAGCGGCTGTGGCGCTCGATGGGCGAGCTGGAGATGACGCCGCCCTGCACCGAGGAAGAACTGCTGGGCATCCACCGGTCGCTGATCGAGAAGAACGGCTTTGACGAGGGGCTGATCTACCTGCAGGTCACCCGCGGCGCGGCGGACCGGGACTTTGCCTATCCGGCGGAGGGCACCGCGCCGACGCTGGTGCTGTTCCATCAGGAGAAGCAGGTGGCCGACAGCCCTGCGGCGGGCAAGGGGATGCGGATTGTCTCGATCCCCGACGAGCGCTGGGGGCGGCGGGATATCAAGACGGTGCAGCTGCTCTACCCGTCGATGGGCAAGATGGCGGCCAAGAAGGCGGGCGCCGACGATGCGTGGATGGTGGAAGAGGGCGTGGTGACCGAGGGCACCTCGAACAACGCTTATATTGTGAAGGATGGCGTGATCGTGACGCGCCAGCTGGGCACCGAGATCCTGCATGGGATCACCCGCGCCGCCGTGCTCCGCTTTGCCCGCGAGGCGCAGATGAAGGTGGAGGAGCGGCCCTTTACCATCGAAGAGGCGCAGGGGGCGGATGAGGCCTTCATCACCTCGGCTTCGGCCTTCGTGATGCCGGTGGTCGAGATCGACGGTGCCAAGCTGGGCGGCGGCACGCCGGGGCCGGTGGCCACGCGGCTGCGGGAGATCTACATCGACGAGATGCGCAAGGCGGCTGTTTGAGGGCTGCCCGGCTGAAGGGCTGACCGGGGCGGCTGCGTGGCAGACCGCCAGCCCCGGCCTGCCACGCGGGGCCCCTTATGCGGGGGGCTTTGGCCTTGCACTCCGGCCCGGCTTGCGGGCACCATGCAGCCAGATTTGAGAACCGGGAGATTTTCAGACGTGCGCAGGCTCTGGGGCGGGGCAGTTCTGGTGGGAGGCGTGCTGGTGCTGGGGCTTTATGCCGGCGCACGGCCCGCTCATGACATCGAGGATCGGGTGCGGGAGCAGGCCGCCGCGGCGGTGCAGGGCTCGGTGCACGGGCTGACCGCCGAGGTCAAGGGCCGCGACATCGTGCTGACCGGCCTTGCCGATGGCGAGGCGGAATACACCCGGGTGATCGTGGCGCTGGACGAGGTGCCGGGCCGCCGGGTGGTGCGCTCGGAGGCCGAGATTCTCGCGGCGGCAAACCCCTACAGATTGCGCGGCGCCTTCGGCCCCGGCGGGCCTGTCTGGGAAGGCAATGTGCCGAGCGAGGCCGCGCGGGTCGGGCTGGCGGAGAACATCGGAGAAGAGGCGGCTGCGGGCCTTGCGCTGGCGTCTGGTGCGCCTGCGGGTTGGTCCGGCGCCCTGGGTGCGGCGCTGGAAGCCCGTCGCCAGCTGGTGCGCGGCGAGGTTTCGCTGGAGGGGCAGGCGGTGCGGCTTTCGGGCGTGGTGATGACCCCGCGCGAGCAGGCCGCCGCCGAGGAGGCGCTGGCCGCGCTGCCCGAGGGTTGGAGCGCCGAGACCGAGCTGACCACGCTGGATGACGGCAAGCCCTTTGCGCTCGATATCGAGGCGGTGGATGGCAACGTGACATGGCGCGGCGGCAAGCTGCCACGCGCGGTCGATCCGCTGGACCTCGACACCGCCTATGGTGCGCCGGTGGCGGGCGATATTGCCGTGGCGCAGATTGGCGAGGAGCAGGAGGATTTTGCCGGGGCCACCCAATCGGGCATGGCTGCACTGGCGCAGCTGATGCGCGGGCGGCTCAGGATCGAGGGGCAGACGCTGGCGCTGACCGGGCTTGCCGCCGATCCGGGCGCCGCCGCTGCGGCCCGCGCCGAGCTGGAGGGGCTGCCCGAGGGCTTCACCCCGCTGGTGGAGCTGGAGTTGCATGACGATGGCAAGCCTTTCACCCTCGCTTTGAAAAAATCCGCCAGCGGATTGCAAGCCAGCGGCAAGTTGCCCGCCTCGATGGCGGAGGATGACATTGCCGCCGTCACCGGCCAGACCCCGCATGGTGACCTTGCCGTGGCCCGGATCGGCGCGGAAGATGAGGTCTTCACCCTTGCCGCCCGCGCCGCCCTGCGCGCCGTGGCGCCGATGAAGAGTGCCGATGTGACGCTGGGCGAGGAGGGTCTGAGCTTTGTCGCCCTTGCCCCCACCCCGGCGGAGGCCGCCGAGGCCGAGGCGGCGCTGGCCCCGGTGACAGGCAGCCTGCCGGTATCGACCCAGATCGACGTGGAAGACGATGGCCAGCCCTTCGCCCTCGTGGTCGAAAAATCCCCCGAGGGCGCGTGGAGCGCCAGCGGCAAGGTGCCCGCCGTGCTGGAAGGCTTCGATTATGCCGCCGCTGCGGGGGTCGAGGCGCTGGAAGCGGGCGAGGTTGCCGTGGCGCGGATCGGCGGCGAGGCCCACGGCTTTGCCGATGCGGTGCCGCCGGGCCTTGCGGCGCTGACCGTGTTGAACTCGGGCCGCCTCACGGTGCGCGAGGGCGCGGTGGAACTGGAGGGCGAGGCCGATGACCCGGAGGTGGCCGCCGAGGCCGAGGCGGCGCTGGGCGCGCTGCCCGAGGGCTTTGCCCCGGCACTGGCGCTGGACCTCGTGGATGACGGCACGCCGCCGGCCTTTACCTTTGCCTATTCGGTGACCGAAGGCGGCAGCCTCAGCGGCAAGCTGCCTGCGGGGATGATCCCGCCGGAAATCGCCGAGCTGACCGGGCTGGGCCAGCTCAGCGGCACGCCGGGCCAGTCGCGCGATGACGAGACCGGCGCGGAGGCGATGCGCAGCGCGATGGCGGCGCTCGGCCCGTGGATGGGCGAGATCGAGGCGCTGGAGCTGGTGCTGGCCGAGGATGGCAGCGTGAGCGCCGATGTCACCGCCAGCCCGGGCGTGGATGGCGAGCTGATGCGCGCCCGTCTGGCCGAGGCGCTGGGCGGGGGTATCACCCTTGCGGTGGCAGAGGCCGAGGGCGCGGAGGGCGATGTGCGCGACAACCCGGCCACGGGGGCACAGCAGCGGCTCTCGGGCGGGGTCTGGCTGCCGGTCATCGAGGGGATCGAGACCACGGTGGCGGGCTGCGACGCGGCCACGGCCAGCGCGCTGGAGGGCGAGCGGATCGGCTTTGTGACCGGGGCATTCCGGCTCGACGCGGCCTCGTTCAGCGCGGTTAACAAAGTGGCCGCGGTGGCGCTGGCCTGCGCCGAGGCCGGGCTGACGCTGGAGCTGGGCGGGCACACCGATTCTACCGGCAATGCGGAGAGCAACAAGGCGCTGAGCCAGCGGCGGGCCGAGGTGGTTGCCGCCGCGCTGGGCGCGCGCGGCGTGCCGGAGGCGGCACTGGTGGCCGTGGGCTACGGCGCCGATCAGCCTGTGGCCGATAACGAGACCGAAGAGGGCCGGGCGCAGAACCGGCGCACCACGCTCGAGTGGCGAGACTAGAGAAGGACGCGAGATGTTTCAGAACTGGGGCTTTCTGCTCACCGAAATCTGGTTTCTGCTGATCCTTGCGGCGCTGATCGGCCTGCTGGCGGGATGGATCTTTTGGGGCAAGTCGGAGGGGGTCGCCGAGAGCGATGACGAGGCGATCGACCCGGTGGCCTACGAGCAGGCGCGGAGCAACGAGCACCGGCTGCGCGGCGAGCGCGACGAGCTGCTTGCCCGGCTGGACCGCTGCCGCTCGGACGGCGAGAAGAAGGACGCGCGAATGAAGGAGATGGAGGCGGAGCTCGACGAGCTGCGCGGCGAGGCGGCCTTTACCGCGCCGCTGCCCGCCTTCGAGGCCGAAGATGACCAGCTCCGCGCCTTCGACGAAACCTCGGGCACCCCTGCGGCCCCCGTGGAAGAGACCACGCCCGATTTCGATGGCGACGGGGTGGCGGAAGGCACCGGCGAAGGCACGGAGCCTGCCAAGCTGGACGCCCCGCGCGAGGGCGGGCCGGACGATCTGAAGAAGATCAAGGGCGTGGGCAAGAAGCTGGAAGCGCTGCTGCACGAGATGGGCTTTTATCACTACGACCAGATCGCCGGTTGGACGGCGGAAGAGATCGCCTGGGTCAACGCCAACCTGAAGGGCTTCAAGGGCCGGGTGACGCGCGACAACTGGGTCGAACAGGCCAAAGTGTTGGCGTCTGGAGAAGAGACGGCGTTTTCGAAGCGGGTGGATCGCGGCGGGGTTTACGACTGAGCGTAGCGCTTGGCCGGGCCGTTATGCCCCGGGGGCGCTGCCCCCGCACCCCCGGGAGTATTTGCAGCAAGAAAATGCGGGCAGGGTGCGGACAATTTGAGACGAATTGTCCGTTTTCATGCGTGAGATATCCCTGCCGGAGGCCTGAAATCTCTTTGGCGTTTGGTTAAGGCCAAGCTGAGCTTGCCGAGGGCTGCGAGGCTGCGCGGCGGGGTCAGCCCTTGGTGACGTTCTCCTCGAAGGCGGTCTTGAAAGCCTCGTTCTGGGCGTCGGTGGCCTCGGTCTGGTTCTGCGCTTTCCAATCGTCGTAGGGCATGCCGTAGAACAGCTCGCGGGCCTCTTCCTTGTCCATCTCGATGCCCCGCTCGGCGGCGGCTTCCTGCATCCAGCGGGAGAGGCAGTTGCGGCAGAAGCCGGCGAGGTTCATCAGGTCGATGTTCTGCACGTCGGTGCGTTTTTCCATCAGGTGCTTTTGCAGCGTCCGGAAGGCGGCGGCTTCGAGTTCGGTGCGGGTCGCGTCGTCCATGGTGGTCCTCCTTTTCGGGGTAAAGCTAGGTTACAGCCCGCTTGCCGCCAGTGCCTCTTCGAGCATCGGGGCCAGACGGTCGGCCCACGCATCTTGCTGGGCGTCTGTTTCAATCAGGTCTTGGCGAAGCTCGATGAGCACGTTGGGGCGGCCGTGTTGCAGGGCGTGGCGGTCGACGGCGTCGCCGGGGAGGTGGCCGCCGTAGGGCTCATTGTCGCCCACCACGAGGTCGGGCTCACGGCGGAGGCGGGTGATGAGGGCGTGGGCGAGGGTCGGGTCGACGTGGGAGTGGAGGACGCCGATCTGCCACGGGCGGGCCGGGCGGCCTTTGAGCTTGGGGGTGAAGCTGTGGACCGAGCAGAGCACGGGCGCCTCGCGGGCGGCGAGCAGCTCGGTCAGCGCGTCGTGGTAGGGGCGGTAGCAGAGGGCCTTGCGGCGCTCCAGCTCTTCCGGCCCGGCGGCGCGGTTGCCGGGGATGATGGTGCCGTCATAGAGCTTCATCAGAAGGGTCGGGTCATCCTCCCCGCGGTTGGGGTCGATCACCAGACGGGAGAAGTTGGAGCAGATTGCGGGGCCGCCCAATCGCTCGGCCAGACCCAGCGCAACGCCTGCCGCGCCCGGGTCGAAGGCGATGTGGCGGGCCATCTCGGCGGCGGGCAGGCCGAGGCTGCCGCCGTTCACCGAAGGCGGCACGAAGTTTGTTGCGTGGTCACAGGTTACGCACCAGCGCCCCGGTCGGTCGCGCCCGTGCAGGGAATAGGGGTGATATGTCATGGCGGTGTTTTGATTTCGGGTCATGCTCTGATAGGCAAGAGGCGCGGGGGATGCCAGTGGAAGTCACCTCCTCCCCCTTCCCGTCGCGCGGGTTTAGCGCTAACACGAGGGCGCAAACGCCCAGAGGAGAGCCACGACATGAAACGGAACCGCAACGTCAAGATCGTGGCCACGCTGGGGCCGGCCTCTGACACCTACGAGATGATCCGCAAGCTGCATGAGGCCGGGGCCGACGTGTTCCGCCTGAACATGAGCCACGGCTCCCATGAGGAGATCAAGGCGCGGCACGGGATGATCCGGCAGGTGGAGAAGGACGTGGGCCGCCCGATCGCGATTCTGGCCGACCTTCAGGGGCCGAAGCTGCGGGTCGGCACCTTTGCGGGCGACAGCGAGGAGCTGGTGGAGGGCGCGAGCTTCAGGCTCGATCTGGACCCTGCGGAGGGCGATGCCAGCCGGGTCTGCCTGCCGCACAAGGAGATTTTCGACGCGCTGGAGCCGGGCTCCAGCCTGCTCGTCAACGATGGCAAGATCCGCCTCAAGGTCACTGCCTGCGGCTCCGACTTTGCCGATTGCGAGGTGATCGCGGGCGGGACGATCAGCAACCGCAAGGGCGTGAACGTGCCTGACGTGGTGCTGCCGCTGGCGGCGCTGAGCGAGAAGGACCTGAAGGATCTCGAATTCGTCTGCGCCCTTGGGGTCGACTGGCTGGCGCTGAGCTTCGTGCAGCGCAAGGAAGACGTGGAGCAGGCCCGGGAGCTGGCCAAGGGGCGCGCCGCGATCCTCTCGAAAATCGAGAAGCCGGCGGCGGTGAAGGCTTTTGCCGAGATCCTCGACGCCTCTGATGGCATCATGGTGGCGCGCGGCGATCTGGGGGTTGAGCTGCCGGTGCAGGCAGTGCCGCCGATCCAGAAGCGGCTGGTGCGCACCACCCGCTCGGCCGCAAAGCCGGTGATCGTGGCGACCCAGATGCTGGAGAGCATGATCGAGAGCCCGATGCCTACGCGGGCCGAAGTTTCTGACGTGTCGAACGCGATCTACGAGGGCACCGATGCGATCATGCTCTCGGCGGAGAGCGCGGCGGGCGACTACCCGGTGGAGGCGGTCATGACGATGAACGCCGTGGCCGAGGAGGTGGAGAGCGATCCGACCTATCGCGACGTGATCGAGGCGGCCCGCCGGATCGAGCGCTCGACGGTGGCCGATGGTATCGTGTCGGCGGCCCGCGAGATCGCCGAGGCGACCGACATCAAGGCGATTGCCTGTTTCACCCAGACCGGCACCACCGCAGGCCTCGTGGCCCGCGAGCGGCCAGAGGTGCCGATCCTTGCGCTGACCAACCACATCGGCACCGCCCGCCGCCTTGCCCTGACATGGGGCGTGACCTGCGCGGTCACGGCGCGGCTGGAGCGGTTCAAGCAGGCGGTTGTCAGCGGCGCCCGCGCCGCGCGCGAGCTGGGGCTGGCGACCGAGGACGACCAGATCGTGGTGACCGCCGGTGTGCCGTTCAACGTGCCCGGCTCGACCAACATCCTGCGCGTCGCGCCCTGCGCCGAGCGGCTGATCTACGCCTCCGACCCGGAGTAACCCGGCGATGACGCTGGAGGTCTGGACGCTCTACGTGGCCACGGTGCTGGCGCTGATGAGCACCCCCGGCCCCAGCCAGTTGCTGATGCTCTCCAACAGCGCGACCCACGGCTTTGGCCGCGCTCTGGCCACGGCGGCGGGCGACCTGACCGCAAACGCGCTCCAGATGCTGGCCGCCGGGCTGGGGCTTGCGGCTCTGATCGCGGCCTCGGCCACGGCGCTCTCGGTGATCAAATGGGCCGGGGTGGCCTATCTGGTCTGGCTCGGGGTCAGGATGATCCGCCGGGCGCGGGCGGCGGACCCGGGGCTGGCACAGGCCCGCAGCAGGGCTTCGCTGAAGGCGCTCTGGTTGCAGGGCTTCCTGACCTCGGCGGCCAACCCAAAGGCAGTGGTGTTCTTTGCCGCGCTCTTCCCGCAGTTCATCTCGGCGGAGGCGGCCTTCTGGCCGCAGTTGCTGATCCTTTCGGCCACCTACATCGTGATCGACGGGTGCTTTCTGTCGGCCTATGGCGGCAGTGCGGGCTGGATCGCGGCGCGGTTCAAGGGGCCGGCGCGGCTCTGGATCGAGCGGGTCGGCGGCGGCTTCATGATCGGGGCGGCGGTGCTGCTTGGCCTGAAGACCATCGGCCAGCGCTAGGCCGCGCTGGGTTTGCCGACTGATGCCACGGGGCCGCGTGGCGGCGCACATTCAGCGGCTGCTGGCCGAAAAGATTGATTTTTGCCCGACCTGCCCGAATAGTTGACGCCAAGGCAAGAAGCACTTGGGCAGTTCAGGAGTGGCAGGGTGACGATCGATCCGGATGTTATTTTTGTCATCGGCATGGTGGTGGGGCTTCTGGCGATCCCCGCGCTGATCGGGGCGTTCTCGGAAAGCCGGCCGCCGCGGGCGGCGGCGATCATGGTGTTGATTTCGGCAGGGCTGATCTCTGTTGCCGTGCTGCGCAAGCCGGGTGGCTACACCGTGAGCGGCGCGCCGGAGGTCTTCATGCGGGTGATCGGCGATATCGTGAATTAGGCCTCTGCCCGGAAGGCCTCGGCATAGAGGCTTTCGGTCGCGGCCCAGGCCCGTGCGGTGGCGCGGGCGTCGTAGTTCTTGCCGCCTGCCTTGTCTTTCGCGCCCGGATTGGTGAAGGCGTGGCTGACGCCGCCCATCGCGAGAATCTGCCAATCGGCCTGCGCCGCGTCGAGTTCCTCGGCCAGCGCCAGCACCTCATCCGGCTTGGCGAGCGGGTCATCCCAGCCGTGGAGGGCGAGGACGGCGGTGGGGATGGTTGTGGCGGTTTCCCAAGTGGGGCGGTCGAAGAGGCCGTGGAAGCTGGCGACCGCCTTCACATCGGCCTCGCCCAGACGGGCCAGATCGAGCACGCATTTGCCGCCGAAGCAGAAGCCGATGGCGCCGTGCTGGCCGTTGGTGGCGCCGGAGCCGCGCATCCAGTTCAGTGCGGCCTCGATCCGGCGGCGCAGTTCGGCGCGGTCGGCGTTGAGCGCATTCATCATCTCGCGGCAATCTTCCGGCCCCTCGGGCGCGCGGCCGTAGGTATCGGCCACGAAGGCGGCGTAGCCCATCGCGGCGAGGCGCTCCGCGGCGTCCATCTCGATGGGGCCGCGCCATGCGATGGAGTGGAACACCAGCACGCCGGGGCGGGGGCCGGAGAAGGCCGGATCGGTGACGAGGGTGCCGGAAAAGCCCTCGTAGGTCTGGTCTTGATGCTGCATGGTCGGCCCTCCTCGAATCGCGCAGGTGGGGCCATGGTGCGCAGGAAGTGCCGAAAGGCACAAACCCCCTTGCCAGATGCGGGATTCGCCCCTATACGCCACCTCTCATCCGCGCGGGCGGGCCGACAGTGGCATGCCTTTCCGCGCAAATACGACCAACTCATGGAGATGGCAAATGCCCAAGATGAAGACAAAATCGAGCGCCAAGAAGCGCTTCAAGGTGACGGCCAAGGGCCGCATCAAGGTGGCCCAGGCGGGCAAGCGTCACGGCATGATCAAGCGGACCAACAAGTTCATCCGCAATGCCCGCGGCACCACGGTGCTGTGTGACGCCGACGAGAAGATCGTCAAGAAATTCATGCCCTACGCCCGCTAAGGAGAGCCTGAGATGTCCCGAGTCAAAGGTGGAACGACCACCCACGCCCGCCACAAGAAGGTGATCAAGGCCGCGAAAGGCTATTACGGTCGCCGCAGCACCAACTTCAAGACCGCCACGCAGGCTGTCGACAAGGCCAACCAGTACGCCACGCGCGACCGCAAGAACCGCAAGCGCCAGTTCCGCGCGCTGTGGATCCAGCGGATCAACGCCGCCGTGCGCAGCCACGATGAGAGCCTGACCTACTCGCGCTTCATCAACGGCCTGTCGCTGGCCGGTATCGAGGTGGACCGCAAGGTGCTGGCCGACCTCGCCGTGCACGAGCCGGAGGCCTTTGGCGGTATCGTCGAAAAGGCGAAAGCCGCGCTGGCCTGAGGGTCGCGAAGAGAATTTTGAAAGGGCCGTCCTTCGGGGCGGCCTTTATGTTTTGGGCGTTGGTGTGGGGGCTGGGCTGCGCCGTTACGAGGCGGCGGTGATGGCGGCCTGAAGCGCCCGCGCGCCCATGTAGAGGCCCATGCCGAGCATCATCAGGTTTTCGGTCAGCGAGACGAAGCCCAGCGGCACGTTGGAGCCGCCGCCCATGCAGGCGCATTTCAGCTCGCGTTTGTCGATATAGACTGCCTTGATCACCGAGACCGCGCCGATGCCGCCGATGACTATGGCGATGGGGGCGGAGAGCCATGTGGCCACGCCGGCGAGCATGAGCATGCCCGCTGCGGCCTCGAGCAGGGGGTAAGCATAGGCGTATTCGACATGCCGGCGGGCCAGCAGGTCATAGCCGAGGAACATGGTCGAGAAGCTCTCGACATCGCGCAGCTTCTGGAAGGCGAGGATGCACATGGCGATGGCGACGATGTAGATGAGCGCCGCGCCGGTGATCGCGCCGTGGGTCAGCCATGAGACGGCGAGGCCCATCGCGGCAGCCATGGAGAAGGTGGCGATGACGGGCTGGTAGGTTTCTTCCTCCTCGTCGCGGAGCGGGATGCCGAAGAAAGCGCGCAGATCGTCATAGCCGCCAATCCGCTCGGAGCCGATCCAGGTTTGCGGGGTGGTCTCGACGCCGTGTTCGGCCATGAAGGCGTCGGTCTCTTCACGGGTGGTAAGCAGGTGGTCTTCGACATCGTAGCCCCAGCGGGTGAGCAGGGCCTTGGATTTGAGGCCGAAGGGGCAGAGATGATCGGGGGTGGCCATGCGGTAGAGCCGGGCCTTGGCCTTGACGCGGGTCGAAGGGCGGCGATCGGCCGGGTCGGGGGTGAGGGCTGGGGGGCTGGCTTCGACGTGCATGCGCGATCCTTTCAAAGGGATAACGGGCGGGGTGGGGGAGGGGTTCCGGTGTGGGGCAACGAAGGGGCAGGAGAGCGCGGTAGGCAGGCACATGGCTCCCAGCCGATGGGGAGACGGTGGAAACGACGTGCTTTGCCCGATGCGCGCCGTAAGGCGCCGGGCAGCGCCGTCCCGCCCCCCGTGGCGGCGCTTCGGTGAGGTTGGGGGCGACCTCAGAGGGAAGATGACGGTTGAACCATAAAGTGGCATGCTCAGCTGTTGCTTGCGCCACCCCGCGGGACGGCGCTGCCCGGCTTGAGGCGCCACGCCCCCATCCCGTCTTGCACCCTGCCGCGCCCCGCTATAGGCAAGCGGCGTTGCATAGGAGGCCCCGCTGATGGACGAGCTGCGCGGAAAATACATCGAGGCAATCGCCGAAGCTGCCGATGAGGCGGCGCTGGAGGAGCTGCGCCTCGCGGCCGTGGGCAAGAAGGGCGAGGTGAGCCTCAAGATGCGCGAGCTGGGCAAGATGAGCCCGGAAGAGCGGCAGGTGGCCGGCCCGGCGCTGAACGCGCTGAAGGACGAGATCAACACCGCGCTCACCGCTCGCAAGGTGGCGCTGGCCGATGCCGCGCTCGACGAGCGGCTGAAGACGGAATGGCTGGATGTGACGCTGCCGAGCCGTCCGCGCCGCCAGGGTACGATCCACCCGGTGAGCCAAGTGACCGAGGAAGTGACGGCCATTTTTGCCGACATGGGCTTTGCCGTGGCCGAGGGGCCGCAGATCGAGACCGACTGGTACAACTTCGATGCGCTGAACATCCCCGGCCACCACCCGGCCCGCGCCGAGATGGACACCTTCTACATGGCCCGCGGCGAGGGCGACAATCGCCCGCCGCATGTGCTGCGCACCCACACCAGCCCGGTGCAGATCCGGTCGATGGAAGCGGGCGGCGCGCCGACGCGGATCATCTGCCCCGGCCGTGTGTATCGTGCCGATTACGACCAGACCCACACGCCGATGTTCCACCAGGTCGAGGGCTTGGCGATTGACCGGGACATCTCGATGGCCAACCTCAAGTGGGTGCTGGAAGAGTTCTTTACCGCCTATTTCGGGACCAACGTGAAAACCCGGTTCCGCGCCAGTCACTTCCCCTTCACCGAGCCTTCGGCGGAGGTGGACATTCAGTGCAGCTTCGAAGGCGGCACGGTGAAGGTGGGCGAGGGCGACGACTGGCTGGAGGTGCTGGGCAGCGGCATGGTCCATCCTGACGTGCTGCGCGCGGGCAAGATCGACCCGGACGAATGGCAGGGCTTTGCCTTTGGCATGGGGATCGACCGGATCGCAATGCTGAAATACGGCATCCCCGACCTGCGCGCCTTCTTCGAGAGCGACCTGCGCTGGCTGCGGCACTACGGCTTTGCCGCGCTGGACGTGCCGACACTGCACGCGGGCGTTTCGCGCTAAAAAAACGGCTGGTGGGCAGGTTGCCCACCTTGCGGAAATGAAAGTGGGCGCGGCGATACTCAGCCCCCTGAGCCATCGCCGCGCCCGCGCTTTTGCCCCCACCCGAAACTGGTTTCAGGCGGCTTTGCTCCCTATTCGGGGAGCACCCCTTTCACGAAGGCGACCGAGCCTTGGTCGATCGCGTCCATGATGGTTCCGCGCGCCAGGGCCACGGCCTTGGCGTCGAGGACCGGCACGGCCAGCATGGCCGCGGCGGTTGTTGCCAGCACGACGAGCACGGGGAAACGTGCACCGCCTGCGACGGTCTTCAGGAAATGTTGCATCTGCTCGTTCTCGCACTGTTCGTGTGCCGGTGTTCCGGCTTCCACGGTCTCATGGGTGCGCCCCGGTTTTCCGGGTGTCGCAGCGTCATCTAGCCCCGGGAAAGGGGCAGAATGCGGGCAGGTTGATGGAATTTTTCTGGAAACAGTCAGGGCGCCGGGTGGCGCATTGTTTCGCAAAGGGCAAACACCGCCCCGCCCTTTTGTTCACACACCGCCGGAAACGAGGAAATCGGCGGAGGGCGAAGGCAGGGCGGGGCGGGCAGCGACGCCTAGTTGGTGGCGGCCTGTTGCCCGGTTTCTGCGCTTTCGGAGCGCAGGCCGGGGATCAGGTCGGCCACAGGCGTATTCCAGATCCGGGCCGGGTTCATCCGGCAGAGTGCGCGGTTCAGCTCGATGTTGTTGGTGAACTGGCGGCAGGTCGTGCCACCGGCGCCATCAGGGGCGTTTGAAATAAACCCCAGCCCGATGAGAACGAGCACGGCAATCGCAAGTGGGCGGAGAAAACCGCCGAGGGAGTCGAGTACAGACGACAGCATAGGAAACCCCCAGGTATCCGTCGATGAATCGGCCCCCACCGGTTCAAGCCCTTGATAGGGCGCAATTGTGGCGAAATTGGGGCAAAGGCGGCGGATTTGTGTTGCCTCGGGCCGGAGGGTAGACCCGGGCGCGACACAGGATTGGAGCCTTGGAATGAAGCTGTTTCGCCATGAGAACCGGGAGAGAAGCCACGCCACGCGGCGGGTTTATGCGCTCTATGAGCTGGCCTATACGGCGGTCGATTTTGGCGCGGCGATCTGCTTTCTGGTCGGGTCGGTGCTGTTCTTCTGGCCGGCGGCGGAAACGCCGGCTGTGTGGCTCTTCACCATCGGGTCGGGGCTGTTCCTTGCCAAGCCGGCGATCCGGCTGGCGCGGGAGGTGAAGCTGCTGCGGATGGGGCGCTACGAGGAGTTGGCGGAGCGGGTGGAGCGGTAGCGTGGGCGCCTGCGGCGCGCAGCGGGCCGGGAAACGGACCCACCGCCGCCGTGCCCTTTCCCCCCTCCCGGCAATGCGCTAAACCGCGCGCGAAACTCTTGAGGACGACCCGATGAAATTCACCCTGAGCTGGCTCAAGGAGCACCTGGAGACGGATGCGAGCCTTGACGACATTCTCGACGCGCTGACCGATCTCGGCCTCGAGGTGGAGGGGGTCGAAGACCCGGCCTCCCGGCTCACGGCCTTTACCATCGGCAAGGTGATTGCCGCCGAGAAGCACCCCGATGCCGACCGGCTGAAGGTGTGCAAGGTGCTGACCGACGAGGGCGAGACCCAGATCATCTGCGGTGCGCCGAACGCGCGGGAGGGGATCACCGTGGTGGTGGCCAAGCCGGGCACCTATGTGCCGGGGATCGACACCACGATTCAGGTGGGCAAGATCCGCGGGATCGAGAGCCACGGGATGATGGCCTCCGAGCGCGAGATGGAGCTGAGCGACGAGCACGATGGGATCATCGAGCTGGAGAGCGGCGAGGTGGGTGACCGTTTCACCGACTGGCTCGCGGCCAACCGCCCTGAGGCGGTGGACCCGGTGATCGAGATCGCCATCACCCCCAACCGGCCCGACGCGCTGGGTGTGCATGGCATCGCCCGCGACCTCGCGTCGCGGGGGCTGGGCAAGCTGAAGCCGCTGGAGGCGAAGAAGATCGAGGGCAAGTTCGCCAGCCCGGTGAATGTGACCATCGCCGAGGATGCGGCGGACGGCTGCCACGTGTTTCAGGGCCGCTACATCAAGGGCGTGAAGAACGGCCCCTCGCCGGAATGGCTGCAGAAGAAGCTGCGGGCCATCGGGCTGCGGCCGATCTCGGCGCTGGTCGATATCACCAACTATTTCACCTACGACCGCAACCGTCCGCTGCACGTGTTTGACGGCGGCAAGGTGAAGGGCGATCTGCTCATTCACCGCGCCAAGGGCGGCGAGGAGCTTCTGGCGCTGGACGGCAAGACCTATGCCATGCCCGAGGGGGCGCTTGTGTTCTCCGATGACAACGGCGTGGAGAGCGTGGCTGGGATCATGGGCGGCGAGGAGTCCGGCTGCACCGAGGAGACCACCGATGTGATCCTCGAAGCGGCCTATTGGGATTTCGTCCAGATCGCGATGACCGGGCGGGCGCTGAAGATCAACTCGGACGCGCGGTATCGCAACGAGCGCGGGATTGATCCGGGCTACAACCGTCAGGCGGTGGATGATGCCACTGCGATGATCATCGAGCTGTGCGGCGGCGAGCCGAGCGAGCTGATCGAGGCGGGCGCGGCGCCGGATGTGAGCCGCGCCTACAAGCTGGATGCCGAGCGCTGCTCGTCGCTCGTGGGCATGGACATTCCGGAAGCCACGCAGCGGGCCTCGCTCGAGGCGCTGGGCTTTGTCATGGATGGCGACATGGCGCAGGTGCCGAGCTGGCGGCCTGACGTAAAGGGCGAGGCGGACCTTGTGGAAGAGGTCGCGCGGATCGCCTCGCTCACCGGGCTTGTCGGCAAGCCGATGGCGCGGGTTGCGCCGGGCGTGCCGAAGCCGATTTTGACCGAGAGCCAGCAGCGCGAGCGGATCGCGCGGCGCACGATTGCAGCGCTGGGCTACAATGAATGCGTGACCTACAGCTTCATCGACGAGGCGACGGCCAAGCTCTTCAACGGCGGCGATGAGGCGACCCGGCTGGAGAACCCGATTTCGAGCGAGATGAGCCACATGCGGCCCGCGCTGCTGCCGGGCCTGCTGCAAGCAGCCGCCCGCAACCAGGCGCGGGGGCTGGGCGATATGGCGCTGTTCGAGGTTGGCGCGGCCTTCCACGGCGGCGAGCCGGGCGAGCAGCACATGCTGGCGACCGGGCTGCTGGTGGGTGCGACCGGCCCGCGCGACAGCTTCGGCGCCCGCCGGGATGTGGATGTGTACGACGCCAAGGCCGATTGCGAGGCCGTGCTGGCCGCACTTGGTGCGCCGGAGCGGGTGCAGTTCCGCCGGGAGGCGAGCGACTGGTGGCATCCGGGCCGCTCCTCGGTGATGGCGCTGGGCAAAAACGTGTTGGCCGTGTTTGGCGAGATCCACCCGCGTATCCTGCGGGAAATGGATGTGAAGGGCCCGGCTGTGGGCTTCACCATCTGGCCGCAGGCGGTGCCGGCGAAGAAGGCCAAGGGCGCCTCGCGGGGCGCTGTGGTGATGGCCGATCTTCAGGCCGTCGAGCGCGACTTTGCCTTTGTCGTCGATGCGGATGTGGCCGCGATGGACCTGATGAACGCCGCCCGCGGGGCCGACAAGGCGCTGATCGAGGATGTGCGCCTGTTCGACCAGTTCATCGGCGGCAGCCTTGGCGAGGGCAAAAAGAGCCTTGCGATCACGGTGCGGATGCAGCCCTCGGAAAAGACCCTGACCGACGAGGATATCGCCGGTGTCGCCGCCAAGGTGGTGGAAAAGGTCACCAAGGCCACGGGCGGGGTGCTGCGGGGCTGACCCTGCGGCACCTGCGTGACGCACGCAAAAATGTGAGAAAGACACGGAACCCGGGGCCGGGGCTGTGCGTTTGAAACCCGATTGGTTTCAAGGAGGCCCTTTATGGCCCGCACGTCAGTGGCGTCGATTTGCGCCGCGCTGCTCGCATGGCCCGCGCTCGCCTGCGATATTTCCCTGCCCATGTCAGAAGGCATGTTCGCCGCGCTGGACGCGCCTGCCGGGCAGTTGACGAGCCTTCCGGGGGGCAGCGGGGCGTTCGAGTATCTGAACGAGAATTACCTCGCCACGGTGCATCTCACCCATGACGGCAAGACTTTTGCCTGGACAGCGAAGAATACGGCAGCGACCTGCGCCCGGCCCGGCGCGGGGCGGAGTTGCCGGGTGGTGGCGCAGAGCGAAACGCGCTTTGGCAAGATTACCGTGGCGCGGGAAGTCGCGGGCGCTGTCACGCGCTATCGCTACCGGCTGCTGATGGTGGAGGGGCGGCGGCACGTGCGGATCTTTCCGCGCCCTGCCGCGACCCGCACGATCGCGGCCTGCAACCTGATGAAATCGGTCGACAGCTTTCGCCGCACTTGGATGCACCGCTAGGCAGGTTGCGCCCCGGACCGTGGTCCGGAGCGCAGCAGGGCGCGATCAGCCCTCGCGCGGCGGCACGTTGAGCCCGGCCTGAACGGCGGGGCGGGCCTTGAAGCGCTCGATATAGGCGGAGACCCGCGCGAGCTCGTTCAGCCCCACGACCTCCTCGGCGCCGTAGAACTCCAGCCCCATCAGCCAAGGCACGATGGCCATGTCTGCGATGGAGTAGTCACCGGCGATCCAGTCCTTGCCCTCGAGCTGGCCATCGAGCACGCCAAGCAGGCGCTTGGCTTCGCCGACGTAACGCTCGCGGGGGCGGGGATCTTCGATCTTGCTGCCGGCGAACTTGTAGAAGAAGCCAAGCTGGCCGAGCATCGGGCCAAGGCCGCCCATCTGCCACATCAGCCATTGGTTGACCACGTGCTTGCCGGTTCCGCTCTCGCCGTAGAACTTGCCCGTCTTTTCAGCGAGATAGATCAGGATCGCGCCGCTCTCCCAGAGCGCCAGCGGCTTGCCGTGGGGGCCATCTGGGTCGATGATCGCGGGGATCTTGTTGTTGGGGTTCAGGCTGAGAAACTCGGGGCTTTTCACATCGGCGTCCGACACGGTGACGCGGTGCGCCTCGTAGGGCAGCCCCATCTCCTCCAGCGCGATGCCGATCTTTCGGCCATTGGGCGTGGGGAAGGAAAAGAGCTGCAGCTTGGAAGGGTCTTCCACCGGCCAGCGTTTGGTGACGGCGAATTCGGAAAGGTCTGTCATCGAGTGGGTCCCTGATTGTTCAGTTTCTGGCTACGTAGCGTCAACGATTGCGAAAAAAAGCTTCAAAAATGCAGGATAAGCGTTAAAAGCCGCACAGCCTCGGAGGGGGCCAAGCAAAACAGTGCGGAAAATGAGTAAGAGAGGGACAGTCACATGATGAAAGAATTCAAGGATTTCATTGCCAAGGGCAATGTGATGGACATGGCGGTGGGTATCATCATCGGTGCCGCCTTCACGGCAATCGTCAGCTCGATGGTGGCTGACCTGATCAACCCGATCATCGGCCTGTTCACCGGCGGTCTGGACTTTACCAACAACTACGTGGTGCTGAGCGGCGACGTGGCCGAGGGCACCTCGCTGGAGGCCGCCCGCGAGGGTGGGGCCAACGTGTTTGCATGGGGCTCCTTCGCGATGGCCGTGATCAACTTCCTGATCATCGCTTTCGTGGTGTTCATGCTGGTGCGCTACGTCAACAAGGTGAAGGCGCTGGCCGAGAAGCCCGAAGAGGTGGCCCCCGAGGTGGAGACCGGCCCCTCCGAACTGGACGTGCTGCTGGAGATCCGCGACAGCCTGAAAAAGGCCTGATCGGACCGGATTTTGGGAAAGGGCGCTCTGCGGGGCGCCCTTTTTCGTGCCCGGGTGGACGGTGTGCAATGGTATGCCGTGGGGCGGTTTTGCCGCAGCGGGGCGCTCACGCTTTCGTGTTAACCAAAGGTCAACCACGGCAATGGAGGACACCATGGGCGCAGACAAGAACACACGGCCGGTGCTGATTTTGCTCGGCCCGCCGGGCGCGGGCAAGGGCACGCAGGCGCGGCGGCTGGAGGAGCGCTTTGGCCTTGTGCAGCTTTCGACCGGCGACCTGCTGCGCGCGGCTGTGGCCGCGGGCACCGAGGCGGGCCGTGCGGCGAAGGCGGTGATGGAGGCGGGGGGCCTCGTCAGCGACCAGATCGTGCTGGATATACTTGCCGACCGGCTGGCCGAGCCGGATGTGGCGGGCGGGGTGATCCTTGACGGGTTCCCGCGCACCACGGTGCAGGCCGAGGCGCTGGACGAGATGCTGGCGGCCCATGGTGAGCGGGTGACGGGCGCGATCTCGATGGAGGTGGACGATGCCGCGATGGTCGAGCGGATCGCCGGGCGCTTTACCTGCGGTGCCTGCGGCGAGGGCTACCACGACAGCTTCAAGCCGACTGCGGTGGAGGGCGTGTGCGATGCCTGCGGCGGCACCGAGATGAAGCGCCGCGCCGATGACAAGGCGGAGACGGTGGCCGCACGGCTGGAGGCCTACCACGCCCAGACCGCGCCGCTCATCGGCTATTACGAGGGCAAGGGCCTGCTCGACCGGGTGGACGCGATGGGCGATATCGACGCGGTGACCGAGGCGCTGGTGGTGCTGGTCGAGCGGTTGCGCGAACCGGCCTGAGACGACGGCCCGAGACGGCGGCCCAAGACGGGCTATCACATCGCAGACAAAAAGAGGGCGGCCCACAAGGAGCCGCCCTTTCAAGTTCTGTCACAATGACAGGGAGAGTTCAGATGTCTGCGATCTCGGAGCGGCTCAGGCCGATGTCATCCAGCTCGCGGTCGGTGAGCTTGGAGAGGGCCTTGCGGGTCACGCGGCGATCGTTCCAGTCGGCGAAAGCGCCGGCGGGGCGGGTCAGGAAAGCGGTGATCTTGCCGGCGAGGGTGCTGCCGGAGGCGCGGGTGGTCGGATCAAAATATGCCATCGGGTCAGTCCTTCTAGGCGCGGATAGGGGAGGGGCGGTTCTGTTACCGCTGCATTCTGAGGCTCAATTAGAAGCGGGCTGCACAATTAACAAGCGCAGTTAAAACATGCCCGCCATGCAATTTATGCATGGGTCATGTATCGCGTAACTGATTGGAAACTATTGTGAAATTTCCGTGACACGGAGCTGCGGAAAGTGCCGTTTCCGGCCTGCGGGGTGTCGGAAACGGGCGATGTGGAGGGCCGGGCCGCACGCATTGGCGCTTGGGATTGTTCACGTTTCGTGCTAACTCGTTCAAAAGCGCCGTGAATTGCGGGCATTCGAGAGGGCGAGCATGCGTATCATCGGGGTCGATCCGGGCCTGCGGAACCTTGGCTGGGGCGTGATCGAGGCCGAAGGAAGCCGGATGCGCCATGTTGCCAACGGGATTTGCCACAGTGATTCTGCCGCGCCGCTGGCGTTGCGGCTGCAATCGCTCTTTCGGGCGCTGAGCGAGGTGATCGCGGAGTTCGCGCCGGAGGCGGCGGCGATCGAGGAAACCTTCGTCAACCGGGACGGGCAAAGCACCCTGAAGCTGGGGCAGGCCCGCGGCGTGGCCCTGCTGGCGCTGGCCGAGGCCGGGCTGGCACCGGGCGAATACGCGCCGAACACGGTGAAGAAGGCGGTGGTGGGCACCGGCCACGCGGCCAAGGGGCAGATTGCCCATATGGTCGCGCATTACTTTCCGGGTGCGAAGGTTGCGGGTGCGGATGCCGCCGATGCGCTGGCGATTGCGATCTGTCATTCGCATCATTCCGGGCCGGGCGCCTCGAAGCTCGCCGCCGCGCTGAGGGCGGCAGGATGATCGGGCGGATCGCCGGGCGGCTGGATTACCGCGCTTCCGACCATGTGCTGATCGACGTGCGCGGCGTGGGCTATCTTGTTTATGTCTCCGAGCGGACACTGGCTGCGCTGCCGGGGCCGGGCGAGGCGGTGGCGCTCTATACCGACCTGCTTGTGCGGGAGGACAACCTGCAACTCTTCGGCTTTCCGACCCTGCTGGAAAAGGAGTGGCACCGGCTGCTGACCTCGGTGCAGGGCGTGGGGGCGAAGGTATCGCTTGCGATCCTCGGCACGCTGGGGCCGGAAGGCGTGGGCCGGGCGATCACCCTGGGGGATGCGGCGGCGGTGAAATCGGCGCCGGGCGTCGGGCCGAAGCTGGCCGCAAGGGTGGTGAACGAGTTGAAGGAGAAGGCGGCGGGCGTGATGGCGATGGGGTCCTTCGGGGGCGGCGCGCTCCAGCCGGAGCCGGTGGAGGTGGTGGAAGCCGACGCGCCCGCGCCAACCCGCGCGGCCGCCCCGGCGCCCGTGGCGAGCGGACGGGCCGAGGCACAGGCCGATGCGCTCTCGGCGTTGGTGAACCTTGGCTACGGGCAGAGCGAGGCCGCACAGGCGGTGGCGCAGGCGGAGGGCGAGGACTCCGGCGCGCTGATCCGGGCCGCGCTGAAGCTGCTGGCGCCGAAGGGGTAGAGCATGGCGGAACCAGACCCGACCCTGCGCCCCGAACCGCGCGAGGAGGACGCTGCGAGCGGCGCGCTGCGGCCCGAAAGCCTTGATGACTTTACCGGGCAGGCGGAAGCGCGGGCGAACCTGAAGGTGTTCATCGAAAGCGCCAAGCGGCGCGGGCAGGCGATGGACCATACGCTGTTTCACGGGCCCCCCGGCTTGGGCAAGACCACCCTGGCGCAGATCATGGCCAAGGAGCTGGGCGTGGGCTTTCGGATGACCTCCGGCCCGGTGCTGGCGCGGGCGGGCGACCTTGCGGCGATCCTCACAAACCTCGAGCCGCGCGATGTGCTCTTCATCGACGAGATCCACCGGATGAACCCGGTGGTGGAAGAGGTGCTTTACCCGGCGATGGAGGACTTCGCGCTCGATCTGGTGATCGGCGAGGGGCCGGCGGCACGCTCGGTGCGGATCGAGCTGGAGCCCTTTACGCTGGTGGGGGCGACCACGCGGCTGGGGCTGCTGCAAACGCCGCTGCGCGACCGCTTTGGCATTCCGACACGGTTGCAGTTTTACACGGTGGAGGAGCTGCACAGCATCACCATGCGGGGCGCGCGGCTGCTGAACATCCCCTGCGACGAGGATGGCGCGCATGAGATCGCGGCGCGGTCGCGGGGCACGCCGCGGATTGCCGGGCGGCTGCTGCGGCGGGTGGTGGATTTTGCGCTGGTCGAGGGCGACGGGCGGATCACCCGGGCCATCGCCGACGGGGCGCTGACCCGGCTCGGGGTGGACAAGCTGGGGCTGGACGGGGCGGACCGGCGCTACCTGAGCCTCATCGCGGAGGCCTATCAGGGCGGGCCGGTTGGGGTGGAGACGCTCTCGGCGGCGCTCTCGGAGAGCCGGGATGCGATCGAGGAGGTGATCGAGCCCTATCTGCTGCAACAGGGGCTGATCCAGCGCACCCCGCGCGGGCGGGCGCTGGCGAGCCGGGCGTGGAGCCACCTTGGCCTTGCGCCGCCGAGCGGGCCGGGCGACCTGTTTACCTGAGGAACCTCCGACCGCGCGCGGCGTTGACCTGCGCCTGACGGAGAGACCCCATGCGCGACACCCTTCTTGCCACCGCCCTCTTGGGCCTTGCCGCCTGCGTGCCCGTTGTGGGCGACGAAGAGGCGGGCATCCCCACGCGCCTGCAAGGCAATTGGGCGCTGACGGCGCTCGATTGCGAGGGTGGCGCAGCCGCCAAGGGGCTGATGCGGGTGGGCGAGACCACGGTGCAGTTTTACGAAAGCCGGGCGGTGCTGGGTGAGGTGCATGAGCGCGATGCCTCGCGCATGCGCGCGAGTTTTGCCTTTGAAGGCGAGGGCCAGACTTGGCAGAGCGACATGGTGCTGGACGGGCAGGATGGCGGCGACACGCTGATCCGCCGGACCTATGGCAACACCGATCTGCCGGGGCCGCTGAAGTACACGCGCTGCGGATAAGCCCCGGCTTGCCGCGACGCGCCGGCTTTGGCACAACCGGGCCATGAGCCCCGATGACATCGCCCGCCTCTTCACCCGCGCAGACGGAACCTACCATTTTGCCCGCTGGCAGCGCCCCATTGTGCCGATCGTCTTTGGCGTCGAGGACGAGACGCTGGCGGTGGTGAAGGGCGCCTGCGAGGCGGTGGTGGCGATGGCGGGCCACAAGATGGCCGAGATGGACCATGACCAGGGCGCGAACCTGTTTTTCTTCTTCTTCCGGGAGTGGGACGAGCTGCTGGCCGTGCCGGACCTTGGCGGGATGATCCCCGGGCTGGACGGGCTGGTGGAGCGGCTGGAGCGTGCTGGCGCTTCGAGCTACCGGGCCTTCCGCTTTGAGGCGGAGGGGGCCATTCGGGCGGGGTTTGTGTTCGTGCGGATGGATGCGGAAAATTCGGCCATGTCAGCGGAGGCGCTGGCGCTGTCTCAGATGGTGCAGGTGATGCTGGATTGGGGCGAGGGCGCCTTTGCGGGCGCCTCGCCGCTGGGGCTGGTGGACGGGCGGGCGGTGCTGCGCCCCGAGATCGCGGAGGTGATCGTGGCGGGCTATGACCCGGTGATGCCGGTGGCGGCGAGCGACCCGAGCCATGCGTTGCGGCTGGCGGCGAGGCTGGGGCGATGAGCCATCGGTTTGCCTGTGAGGTCTACTACGAGGACACCGACCTTTCGGGCTTCGTCTATCACGCCAATTACCTGAAGTTCATCGAACGCGCCCGCTCGGCCTGGGTGGCCGGGCTGGGGGTGGATCAGAACGCGATGCGCGAGGCCGGGCTGGTCTTTGCCGTGCGCCGGATCGAGGCGGATTTTCTGGCGCCGGCGCGGCTGGGCGATGCGCTGGAGGTGCAGACCGAGGTGGCCAGCCAGACGGCGGCGCGGATGGTGCTGGCGCAGAGGGTGATGAAGGACGGTGTGGCGCTGTTCGGGGCGCAGGTGACGCTGGTGGCGATGGGCACGGGCGGGCGGCCTGTGCGGTTGCCGGAGGCGTTGCGCGGGGCGTTGGACGCGGGTTAGTCCTGAGAAGGGATTTCCCGGGCGCCGCCTCAGCTGATCGGTGCGGGGGGCTGGCAGCGGATGTGCAGGTGGGTGCAGCGGGGCGGTGACCAGTCGGTCCGGTCCCAGCAATAGGCCTCGCCGCCGTCGATCAGCCGCAGAATCCAGACCACCGGGCTGCCCTCGTCCGTCATCCGCTGTTCGCCGTGCAGATACATGGTGATCGTGCCTTCCTCGGGATCACTCTCCAGCACGTCGTAGCTGCCTTGCTGGTCGGTCTCGCCGAGGTAGTTGATCATCGGACCCTGCCAATCGAACCAGCTCTTGGTGCGCTCCTCGTTGAAGGTGATCGTGTGGGGGTTCTCGTCGCAGTGCATCTCGGCCACATCGGGGAAGGCCCAGCGGTTGGCGGTGAGGTGGGCGAAGATGTCGGCTGGCAGTTCGGGCGGGCCGCTCTGGCCAACGCTGGGCAGGGCGAGGGCAGAAAGCACAAGGGCGAGGGTGAGGGAGCGGGCGGGGCGCATGGCCGGAGGGTAGCGCCGTGCGCGGGCGGCGCAAGCTGCGGATTGCCGCCGTGCTCAGACGGCGGCGCGCTTGCCCACGGGTTCGGCGCGTTCGGTAGTCTGGGCATGTTGCGCGGTGGGCGGCACGGTCGTTTGGCTGCGGGCGGGCAGGTAGAGGGTGAAACGGCTGCCCTTGCCGGGCTGCGATTCGGCATGGGCATGGCCGGAGGACTGGCGGGCGAAGCCCTCGACCATTGCCAGCCCCAGCCCGGTGCCGCGCCCCTTGGGCTTGGTGGAGAAGAAGGGATCGAAGATCTTGTCGATCGCGTCGGGCGGGATGCCGCCGCCGCTGTCGGTCACCGAGAGGGCGACGAAATCCTTGGGCGGCAGGAAGGCCGGGCGGGCGGCGGAGGTGGGCAGGTGCCGGGCCTCAAAGTGCATCGAGCCGCCTTCGGGCATGGCATCGCGGGCGTTGATGGCGAGGTTCAGCAGCGCCGCTTGCAGGGTGGTTTCATCGGCGAGGATCTGGGGCAGATCGGGCTCGGCCTCGGCGCTCAGGCCGATGGAGGCGGGCACCACGCGGCGCACCAGACGCTCGACCTCGAAGAGCGCGTGGGCCGGGTCGATCCGCCGGGGCTCGAGCATGGAAGTGCGCCCGAGGGCGAGCAACTGGCGGGTCAGCGCCGCCCCGCGCCAGCAGGCGGTGAGCGCCTCGCGCGCGCAGGCGTGGCGCGCTTCGTCTTCCTCGGTCAGGTCCATCAGTTCGAGGTTGCCCTGCACCACGCTCAGCAGGTTGTTGAAGTCATGCGCGATGCCGCCCGCGAGGGTGCCGATGGCCTCCATCTTCTGGGCCTGAAAGAATTGTCGCTGTGTTTCCAGAAACTTGGCATAGGCCTGATTGGCCTCGTACACGGCGACGAGCAGGTAGCCGATGATAGAAAAGGCGAGGATGACCGAGGTGTAGAACAGTGCTCCGCCGCCGGGGCTTTGCCATGTGGAGGCGGCGATGATCAGGAAGCCGAGGCCGAGGGGCACCATGTAGGCCGCCGAGATTTGCCAGACCCGGGCGCGGACCAAGAAGACGTTCAGCACCGCGCCGACCAGCAGCACCATCGCGCCGAACTTCAGGGTCGGGTCGGGGTGAAGCCAGAGGTAGACCGGCAGGGTGGCATAGGCCGTGGCGATCAGCGCCGAGATGGCGACCATGAGGTAGAAGAACCGGCGTGACTGGGCGTGGGGCCAGAGGCCGAGGATGGTCTTTTCGAGCGCGACGATGCTGTAGTAGCTGGCGAGCCAGTAGGGCAGGAAGGTCAGATCGAGGAGCAGCGTTCCGGCTGCCGTCCCGATGAGCATCAGGAGGATGCGTGCCACGAACTCCGGGCTGCGCACACGTTCGGCGCGGCGCAACACGTCCAGGCGTGCGCTGAAATCGTCCTCTTCCGTCATGCTTCTCGTCGGGTGTGGTGCAGCCGGAGGCTCCAGCATTTGTGCCAGGCTGCAGGCACCCGAAATTGTTTACCCTTCAAACAAAGTTACGGGGCGACGAAATGAATTTCAATCCAAAGCTGTGTTGCGCACATTAATTTTCCCGCAGAAGTAATTCTGGCAACTATCTTGCAAAACATGCATCTGTTATTGATTGCGGATCAGTCACCTTGCGAATGGGCCGGGACAGGCCAATGGACAGCAACCGGATCGGAGCCTTTGTGAGCCTGGTCGAAGACCGGGCGAGCGCCGCTTTGGGCAATGTCAGCGCCCATGAGGCGGCGGTGCTCTCGGCGATCCGGTTTCGGCCCGGCGTGATCGCCCATGCGCTGCACGGCATCCTCGGCCTCTCGCAACCGGCGGTGGCACGCCTCCTGCGCGGGCTGGAGAACCGGGGGCTGGTCCGGCGCGGGCCAGCGCGGGGACGGACGGTGCCGCTGGGGCTGACCGAGGCGGGGGAGGCCACGGTGGAGCGGGTGCTGGAGGCGCGGCGGGCAGCGATGGAGCAGATTGTGGCGCCGCTCGCGCCGGAGGAGCAGGCGCAGCTTGCCGATCTGATGGACAAGATGCTGGCCGGTGCCCTGCGCTCCCGCGCCCACGGGCGGCACCTGTGCCGGCTCTGCGACTACGACCGGTGCAGCGCGGCGGGCTGCCCGGTGGAGGCGCGGGTCGATGAGATCGACGGCGGGGTCGACTGGCGCAACGAGTTCAGAAAATGAAAACGCCGCCCGCGGAGGTCCGGGGCGGCGTTTGATCTTGCAAAGGGGCGGTGGCTCAGAAGCCGAGGCCCTCGTATTTTTTCTTGAACTTCGACACGCGGCCACCGGTGTCCATCAGGCGGGCGTTGCCGCCGGTCCAGGCCGGGTGAACAGAGGGGTCGATGTCGAGCGACAGGGTGTCGCCCTCGGCGCCCCAGGTCGATTTCATCTGCACCACGTCGCCGTTGGTCAGCTTGACGTCGATGGTGTGATACTCGGGATGCAGGTCTTTTTTCATGGTCTCTGCTCCTTAAGCCTCGGCGCCGCCGAGCGGCTTGTAGTTGGTCACCTCGGCGATCCGCGCGGACTTACCGCGGCGGGTGCGGAGGTAGTAGAGCTTGGCGCGGCGGACGCGACCACGACGCACCACTTCGATGCTGTCGATGTTGGTCGAGTGCAGCGGGAAGACCCGCTCGACGCCTTCGCCAAAGGAAATCTTGCGCACGGTGAACGAGCCGGCAATGCCCGCGCCGTTCTTGCGGGAGATGCACACGCCTTCGTAGTTCTGAACGCGGGTACGGGTGCCCTCGGTCACCTTGTAACCGACGCGCACGGTGTCGCCGGCTTTGAAATCGGGAATGTCCTTCCCGAGGGAGGCAACCTGTTCGGCCTCCAGTTCAGCGATCAGGTCCATCTGATCCACTCCTATGTTGCCCGTGGTATGCCACGGAGGTTTGGCGTGCCTCAGAGCTTCGGGTTTTATGCCGGGTCCGCCGCTATGCGCCCGCCGAAGGGTTCAGCCACTGTTACTTGCAGGTCGTCCGGTTTGGCCTTTGCCAATGCCCAAACGGTCCGACAGGCGATTCCGCCCGCAGACCGGCGCTGTTTAGGGGCTTGGGGGCTTTGGATCAAGGGGTTTCGTGGCCCGCGGCGGGCGGGCGGCTCACCGGGGTGGCCGGGCTAGGCTTTTCCACCAGCGGGGGCTGAAGAGGTGCGGGCAGGCGAAGGCCAGCAGGGCCAGCACGAGGGGGATGCCGAGGGCGGGCGTGGTGATGACGAGCAACACCAGCAGCAGCGCGGCGGGGGTGATCAGCACCGCCTTGGTGGCAAGGGGCAGTTGGGCGAGTTTGTCTTTCACTGTCTTCAGGTCTTCCGGTTCTTTCACCGGTATGTGCCCACGAAAGGCGGCAAGAGGGTGGCAGCCTTGGGGCGTCAGGGCCTGAAGGCGGAAACGCTCTGTTCAGCCGGTTTGGGTTGCGGCCCGCACGGCCGGGCCGTCAGCCCTCGCCCCGGTACTTTCGCCACAGGTCGGGACGGCGCGTGGCGGTGAGGGCCTCGCTCGTCTCGCGGCGCCAGTCGGCGATGCGCCCGTGGTGGCCCGAGAGCAGAACCTGCGGGATCTCGCGCCCGCGCCACGTGGCGGGCTTGGTGTATTGCGGGTGTTCGAGCAGGCCGTTGGAGTGGCTCTCTTCTTCGGTGGAGGCCTCGTTGCCGAGCACGCCGGGGAGCAGGCGGATGGTGGCATCGAGCATCGCCTGCGCCGCGATCTCGCCGCCGGTCAGCACGAAGTCGCCAAGGCTGACCTCTTCGACGCCGAACTCCTCCAGCGCCCGTTCGTCCACCCCTTCGAAACGGCCGCAGAGCAGGGTGAGGCCGCGCCCGGCGGCGAGGCGGCGGGCCATCGCCTGATCGAAGGGCTTGCCGCGCGGGGAGGCGTAGAGCACCGGCCATTCGCCGCGGTCGGGCGGGGTGCCGCGGGCGGCATCTTCCAGCGCTTCGCCCACCACGTCGGCGCGCAGCACCATGCCTGCGCCGCCGCCTGCGGGCGTGTCATCCACATTGCGGTGCTTGCCCTTGCCGTAGTCGCGCAGGCGCAGGGTCTCGAGCGCCCATTTGCCCTCTTCCAGCGCCCGCCCGGTGAGCGAGTGGCCGAGCACGCCGGGGAAGGTCTCGGGGAAGAGGGTGATGATCTTGGCGGTCCAGGCCGTGGCGCGGCGCGGGCCGGGGCCCATCAGGTCACGCGGGGTGCGGGAGGCGGAGATGGAGAGGCGGCCGTGGGATTTGGCGCCGTGACTTTTGGGTGTGTCGCTCATTCGACGATCCTGCCTGTGGTCGGGCGCTCGTGGGTGGTGCCAAGGGACGAGGCGAAGCGCAGCAGGTAGCCGTCGGGATCGGCCACCACTAATTGGGTTTGCCCGTGAAAGCGGGCGCCGTCCCGATACCACGCTTCTTCCAGCGGGCGAAAGAGCGGCAGGCCGTGCGCGGTGAGGCGGGCGGCAAGGGCAGGCGCATCGGCGATGAGGATTTGCAGGTGCATGCCGCGGCCCAGTGGCGGCTCGGGCGGGGCCAGCGCCCAGCTTTCGGGGCCGAGCTGCTCCAGCATGATCGCGCTGCCCTCGCGGGAGAGGTGGTAGAAGCCCTGTGCGGGGCGGGCATAGTCGAGGGTGAAGCCGAGCTGGCCGGTGTAAAAGGCCGCGGAGGCGGCGGCATCGGTGCAGCCCAGCTCGGGCGTGAGGCTAGCCATCGGCCTCGCGCTCCAGCTCCATCATCGCGCGGCCCAGCCCGGCCAGTTCCTCGCCCAGCGCGGGATTGTCGGCCTCCACCGCCAGCGCCACGCGAATGATCTCGCCGCTTTCGGGCATGTCGCGCCATGCGTGGGGGTCATCGTGGATGAGGCTGATCGCGGCACCGGAGAAGCGGTAGAGCGCCTCGTGATCCCCGGCCTCGGTGAAGTGGGCGAAGGCACGGGCGAGTTGCCGCTGACCGGTGCAGAGGTCGATGGCCTCATCGGCCACGGCGGCCCAGTGCAGGGCGGCGTGGTCTCGCGGGCAGGGCGTGCTTTGGGCGCGGACAAGGGCGGCGTCGAAGAGCGCGGCGGGGGCGGCCTGATCGGTGAGGGGGAGCACGACGCGGGCGACGGTATCGGCGCCGGCATCGGGGGGGAGGGCATCGAGCGCGGCCTCCATCCGCGCCACGGCCTCATCGTCCAGCGTGGTGGCGGGGGCGGCGACATCGAGTGCGCCCAGCTCCTCGGCCATGGTGTTCAGCTGGTCGGTGGCCTCATCGAGGAACTGGTCCATCTCGCGGGTCAGCCGGGGCGGGAAGGCGGCGCGGGCGAGGGCGGTTGCCCCGAGGCCAAGGGCGAGCCAGGGCCAGGCGGGAAGGGTGGCGCCGAAGCCGGTGAGCGCGCGCAGGCCCCATCCGGCTGAGATGGTGACCAGCGCCAGAAGGGCGACAACGGCGATGGAGGCCGCAGCGAGGGGCAGTTGCGGGGGTATGCGCTCCATCAGGGCGTTGAAGCCGGTGAAGATGAGCGCAAAGCCTGCGACCGCGCCCCAGCCCGCGCCGTAGAGACCGGCAACCACCGGGGCGGCGTAGAGCGCGGCGATGGCGAGCCAGAAGAGGCGGAGGCGCATGGCCTCAGCTTTCCTCGGGCGGGTCGACGACGAGGCGGCCTGCGGTGAGGTCGACGGTGGGCACGGCCTCGCGCGTGAAGGGCAGCAGAAAGCTGTCGCTGCCGCCTGCGCGGCGGATCTCGAGGAGGTCGCCTGCGCCGTGGTCATGCACCGCCAGCACCTTGCCCAGCACTTCGCCGCCGGTGTCGGTGACGGTGAGGCCGATCAGGTCGGAGTAATAGAACTCGTCATCGGGCAGGGCGGGCAGGCGGGTGCGCGCCACGTAGAGGCGGGTGCCCTTGAGCGCGTCGGCCTCTTCCTTGCTGCCGATGCCGGTGAGCCGCGCCCCGAGCGCGCCCTTGAGTGGGCGGGTGAGCGAGACGGTGAACTGGCGTTTGCCGTCCTCGGTGGAGAGGGGGCCGTATTCGGCAATGTCCGTCGGTTCGGCGCAGAAGCTCTTCAGCCGCACCTCGCCCTGCACGCCGAAGGCACCGCCGATGGCGCCGACGCAGACCATCCCAGCCTCCTTGGCCGCGCTCATCTGCCGTCTCCGGCGCAGAGGTGGCCGCCGTAGTTGCCGCCCACCGCATCGCAGGCATCGACGGCGAGTTGCCAATGGGCCGCGTAGCCGAAGGCGAAGGCGGCGGCGGGGATGAGGAGTTTGCGCAGAAGCCAGAACATGGGGCGGTAGTTAGTGGATAAGGGCAGGGCGGGGCAATGGGGAAGCTGCGGGCGGGGCCGCGTGGGCAGATCTCGGGCGCGGGCGGGTCAGCGGCCGAGAAGTTTGGCCTTGGCGGCCTTCAGCGCGATGACGTCCATGTCGGAGCGGTTCAGCTCCAGCAGGGCCTGCAGCAGCGCGGGGTCGCGGCGCTGGTTCATGTGCTGCGGCGGATCGAGCAGGGCACGGCGCTCGGCAGGCACCTCCATGAGGTCGAGCAGCGGGGTGGCCGGGCCGAAGGGGGTGGAGGCGGTATCTTCGAGCGATGCTGTTTCGACCGGGCTTTTCAGCACGGCGCGGGTGGCCTCGATCACCGGCGCGAAATCTGCGGCGGCGGGGTTGGCGGCGCAAAATTCCTCGAAATCGAGCGCCATTCGCGAGCTTTTCACGTGCTCCGCCCAGGCGCTTTGCATCCAAGGGCCGGGGGGCACGGAGCGAGAAGAAGAAGGTGATGCGGGCATCCGGAAACTGCGTGAGCAGGCAGGCCTCGATCACCTCGGCGATCTCGGGCACGGCGGAATAGTCGGGCAGCCCGATGCGGCCCGCCATGTGGCCTGCAAGCTCTTCGGAGGAAAGCAGCAGGTCACGTTTGCGGCCCAGTTCCAGCCCGTCGAGATAGGCGGCGAAGCGCAGGCGCAGCTTTTCGAGCGAGAGCGGGTCGCGCCATGTCGAAAATGCACGGGTCGCAAAAAGAACGGGCTCCAGCTGTTGCCGGAGCCCGAGGGCCATCACTGGCCAGAGGTGTTTGCCGCCGCGTCGCAGGAACCGCTGGGCGGAGGTCGTCCCGGTCTTGTGAAAGCCCATGTGGACGACCACCCGCAAAGGCGTGTCGCGCGGCGCGGCGGCCATCGCCGGATTACTCGGCGCTTTCTTCGGCAGCAGCCTCTTCGGCGGGCTCTTCGGCCGGAGCAGCGGCGGCCTCTGCGGCAGCAGCGGCCTTGGCGGCCTTCTCTTCAGCACGCTCGGTGGCGGCTTTGCCCGGCTTGCCCTTGTTGGGGTTGTTGCGCTCTTTCTTCTCGACAACGCCAGCGGCTTCGAGGAAGCGGCTGATGCGGTCGGTCGGCTCGGCGCCCTGGTCGAGCCAGTACTGCACGCGCTCCATGTTCATTTTCACGCGCTCTTCGCTGTCTTTGGGCAGGAGCGGGTTGTAGGTGCCGAGCTTCTCCTTGAAGCGGCCGTCGCGGGGCATCCGGCTGTCGGCGGCGACGATGGAGTAGAACGGGCGCTTCTTGGAGCCGCCGCGTGCGAGACGAATTTTCATGGCCATTGGGGTGTTCTCCTTTGGAATGGCATGGGGAGTGAGGTGCGGGACAGGCCCCGACCTACGATTGGTGTTCCTCGTGGTGTTTGATGACTTCCCGGATGATGAACTCCAGGAATTTCTTGGCGAATTCGGGGTCGAGGTCTGCCCGTTTTGCCAGGTCTTCGAGCCGTGCGATCTGCACCGCCTCGCGGGCGGGATCGGACGCGGGAAGGTCGTGCTGCGCCTTGAGCACGCCCACGGCCTGGGTGTGCTTGAAGCGCTCGCCAAGGGTGTAGACGAGGATGGCGTCGAGCCGGTCGATGCTTTCGCGGTGGCCTTTCAGCAGCTCAGCCGCGCGGGTTGCGTCATCAGTCAACGGTGCCTCCCTTGGGTTTGAAGATGGGGTTGATGTGGTGTTCGATTTCCAGCGCGATGCCGTCGCCGAGCTGGGTGGTGCGCAGCGCTTCGAGGCTGGGGTGGCGGTAGACGGCGGCCTCGTCGTTGCCGATGGAGGGCGCTTCCTTGTCTTTCTTGCAGCCCAGCCGTTCGGCCAGCTTGATCGAGGAGAGGTCATGCGGGTCGAGGTAGCTCACGGCGCCGTCCCAGCCCTGATCGTGGTAGAAGTAGCGGCGCGCACGGTCGGTCGCCTCCAGTGCAAAGCCCTTGCCGGCCTTCTCGGGCCAGATGATCCATGCGATCTCGCGCTCGGGCCAGCCGGCGGGTGCCCAGCCGCCGGCCATGCCGACGGTCTCGCCAGTGTCCTTCAGGTGGATCATCCACATGCCGAAGCCCCGGATCTGCCAATGGCCGATCTCGGCGGCGTAGAGCATCCAGCTTTCGTAAGGATTGAGCGGGCCGCCCATGAAGCGCGACCGGTAGGAGGCGAAGGTGGCTTTGAAGTTCGGGTAATCCTCGGGCGCGGGCGGCTCCAGCCGGAGGCGGGTCGTCTCCAGCGTGGGGATCGTCACCGGGCGGGGGCCGGGGATGGTGAGCGGGTTTTCCAGCGGGTTGCCGGAGAAGGTTGCAGCGTCGGTCATGCGGCGGCCTCCGTGCGGCGGGGGTGGCGCCAGACCACGCAGGGGGCGTTGAAGAACTCGACCTCGCGCTCGCGGTGCGCGCCCAGCCGCTCGGCCAGCGCGGCGGAGCGGGTGTTGTCGGGGTGGATGTAGCTGATCGGGCCGTCGATGCCGAAGTGGCGTGCGCCGTAGGCCAGCGCCGCCTCTGCCGCCTCGCGGGCGATGCCCTGCCCCTCGAAACCGTCGAAGATCGACCAGCCGATCTCGGGTTCCAGCCAGCCGTCGTGGTTGTTGAAGCCGACGCGCCCGGCAACGGCGCCCGTGTCCTTGATCTCGACGGTCCAGAGGCCGTAGCCGTGCAGAGCCCAGTGGCCGAGCGTGCTCAGGAACTTGCGCCAAGATGTCCAGCGGTCGATCGGCCCGCCGACCCAGTGCGACCGCTCGGAGGCGTCGAAGGCCAGATAGGCCTCGAAGTCGCTCTCGCGGTTGGCGCGCAGCAGGAGGCGCTCGGTCTCGACGACCGGGATGTTCACGGTGGCGAGGCTCATGCGTAGGCCTCCATGCCGCCCTCGGTGGAGCTGCCGGGGCCGGGGTGGCGCCAGATGTGCACCGTGCCGTGGCGCTCGTGGGCAAAGTCGCCATCGGGGCGGGCATCCATGCGCTCGGCGACGCGGGCGGAGGCTTCGTTGCCGGGCTTCACGAGGCTGATGGCGGTTTGCCAGCCCAGCACGTCGTAGGCATAGGCGCGGGCGGCGAGCGCGGCCTCGGTGGCATAGCCGCGGCCCTCGTGGCCTGCAAAGAGATCCCAGCCGATCTCCGGCTCGGGCCAGCCCTCGGGGGCGAAGAGGCCGACGAGGCCCGCCGTCTTGGCGCCGCCTTTCACATCGACGATCCAGCGGCCGAAGCCTGCCAGCGTCCAATGGCCGATTTCCATGGCGAGCATCCGCCAGCTGCCTTCGCGGTTCAGCGGGCCGCCGACATACTTGGCGCGATCGGAGGCGTAGAACGCCGCAAAGGGCTCGAAATCGCCCATGTCGGGCGCGCGCAGGATCAGGCGCTCGGTTTCCAGCGTCGGGATCTCGGTCATTCCGGCCTCCGGTGACGCCAGATGAAGAGATCCGCGTTGGGCGAGGGGATGCGGTCGGCACCCAGCCGCCCCGCCAGCGCGTTGGAGCGGCTGTTGAAGCTGTCGACGTAGCTGACCATCGAGGGCAGGCCGAGCAGGCAGAAGCCAATTTCGCGCGCGGCTTCGGCGGCCTCGCGGGCAAGGCCCTTGCCCTCATGCGCCCCGGTGAAGAACCAGCCCAGCTCGGGCTCCTCGTCGCCCGGCTCGAAGCCGATCTGGACGAAACCGGCCAGCGCGCCCTCGTGCATCACCGCCCAAAGGCCGTGGCCGCGCAGCAGCCAGCAGCCGACCATCGCGGCGAAGTCGCGGAAGGCCTCGTTGCGGCCCACGGGCCCGCCAAGACCGCGCCCGCGCACCGGGTCGCAGGCGATCTCGGCGTAGGTGTCGAAGTCGGTCAGCGTGGCCGGGCGCAGGCGGGTGCGGGCGGTGTCGGCCACCGGCAGCATGGCGGAGACCTGCGCGGCCAGCCGGGCGGCGGCGCCGGGGATCGGGGTTTCGTGGGGCGCGGGCATGTCAGGCGTGCTCCGGCTTGGGGTGGCGGTAGACATGGGTGTCTGCGCGGGTTTCGCCCTCGGGCAGGGGCGCCTCGGCGTCATCCACGGCGCCAAGACGGCGGGCGAGGGCGATGGAGCGGGTGTTGCCGGGGGCGATGTAGCTGACGAGGGTTGAGAGGCCGCCCGGCCCGAAGGCCCAATCACGCGCGGCCTGCGCGGCCTCAAAGGCGATGCCCTTGCCCTCATGGGCTGGCCAGACTGTCCAGCCCAGCTCGGTCTCGGGCCAATGGGCCATGCGGTTGACCGAGACCTGCCCGGCAAAGGTGCCATCGGCCAGCTCGACCGACCAGCCGCCGTGGCCCCGGAGCGGCCAGTTGGCGACCTCGGAGGCGAAATAGGCCCATGTCTGCTCGTGGGTGAACGGCCCGCCCATATGCACCGACCAGTCGCTGGCCATGAGCGCCGCGATCGTCTCGAAATCCTCGATCCGATAGGGGCGCAGGCGCAAGCGCTCGGTGGTCAGGGTGGGGGCGGTGGTCATGGCTTACTTCTTCTTGCCGAAGCCGGAGAGACCGGGGGGCAGGGCGCCGCCGCCGAGGCCAGGGAGGCCGCCGGGCAGGCCACCGCCGCCCATGCCGCCCAGGGCCTTGCCGAGACCGGCGGGCACTTTGCCGCCTGCCATCTGGGCGCGCGCGGCCTCCATCTCGGCCTCCGAGGGGCCGCCCTTGCCGAACATGCCCTTCATGGCCTGTTTCAGCATGCCGCCCTTGCCCATCTTCTTCATCATGTCGGCCATCTGCCGGTGCATCTTGAGCAGCTTGTTCAGCTCGCTGACTTCCTGCCCGGCGCCCGCCGCGATGCGCTTTTTGCGGGAGGCCTGGAGCAGGGCGGGGTTGGCGCGCTCCTTTTTGGTCATCGATTGGATCAGCGCGATCTGGTGGCGGAAGATGGTGTCATCGAAGCCGCTCTCTTCGACCTGCTTGGCCATTTTGCCCATGCCCGGCATCATCTTCA
Organism: Vannielia sp. SX4; assembly: GCF_052828525.1. The sequence continues at coordinate 3,770,395 of NZ_CM128247.1, read as the reverse complement.
TCATGCCTTCCATGCCGCCCATCTTGAGCATCTGCTCGAGCTGCATGCGCAGGTCGTTCATGTTGAACTGACCTTTCTGGAAGCGCTTCATCATGCGCTCGGCTTGTTCAGCCTCAATCGTCTCCTGTGCCTTCTCGACGAGGGCCACGATGTCGCCCATGCCGAGGATGCGGCCGGCGATCTGCTCAGGGCGGAACTCCTCGAGCGCCTCCATCTTCTCGCCGAGGCCGACGAACTTGATCGGCTTGCCGGTGACGGCGCGCATGGAAAGCGCCGCACCGCCGCGGCCGTCGCCATCCATCCGGGTGAGAACCACGCCGGAGATGCCGATCTTGCCGTCGAACTCCTCGGCCACCTCGACGGCGACCTGACCGGTGAGGCCATCGACCACCAGAAGCGTCTCGCGCGGCTTGACGGCGTTGCGGACGTCTTCGACCTCGCCCATCAGCTTTTCGTCGATCTGGAGGCGACCGGCGGTGTCGAGCATGTAGACGTCATAGCCGCCCATCGTCGCCTGCTGCTGGGCACGCTTGGCGATCTGCACGGCGGTCTGGCCTTCGACGATGGGGAGGGTATCGACCCCGATCTGGCGGCCCAGAACCTCGAGCTGCTGCATGGCGGCGGGGCGGTAGATGTCGAGCGAGGCCATCAGCACGCGCTTGCCGGCCTTTTCCTTGAGGCGCTTGGCGATCTTGGCGGTGGTGGTGGTTTTACCGCCGCCCTGCAGGCCGACCACGAGGATCGGGGCAGGGGCGTTATCGACTTTCAGCTCGCCCGGCTCGCCCTCGCCCTCCAGCACATGGACCAGCTCGTCATGGACGATCTTCACCACCTGCTGGCCGGGGGTGACGGACTTGGTGACGGCCTGGCCAGTGGCCTTTTCCTGCACCGCTTTCACGAAGTCGCGGGCCACGGGCAGGGAAACGTCGGCCTCGAGCAGCGCCACGCGGACCTCGCGGAGGGCTGTTTTAACGTCATCCTCGGAGAGGGCGCCCTGCTTGGTCAGCCGATCGAAGACGCCGGAGAGACGTTCGGACAGATTTTCAAACATGCTCTCGGCCCTCCTTAGGCCCCTTGGTGACATGCCCTCCCCAGATGGGTCGGACGGCTCGAAACGCAACCTTCAATGCACAGATGCCCCCGTGGGCGAAACTCGCTGACGGGGGGCGATCCTGGTGGCCGCAGGACCGGAAGCGTTGGAGACTCCCGGAGATTTGGGGCGGCTTTACGCCTGCGGTGGGCTTGAGTCAACCACCGTGGGGTCTGCCGTAGGATCTGGCAACAGCCAGCGCAGCAGGGCGCGGGCGGGTTCGGCGGTTGGCTGCGTCTGCCTCACTCGGCGGGGTCAGGGGCCGGCTCTGCCCCCGGAGAGAGCCAGGCCTCGACCTCGGCCCGCAGGTCTCGCGCCGGGCCGGGCGCGCCGAAGCCGCGCAGCGCGATGGGCGCGTCTCCGGTGAGCAGGAGGGTGCGGTGGATGGTCAGCTCGGTGCCGTCCGGGGTGCGGGAGGGCAGGATGACGCGGTCGCAGGTGACGCCCTCGACCCGGTCGAAAGGCGTGGAATGGCGCAGGCGGCCGAGCGCGCTGCGCTCCTCGACCCGGCCAGCCGCGCGGTCGATCACCGTGAAGGGGGCGGGGCGGAGGTGCCAGAGCAGGGGGAGCACGAGCAGAACGCCCGACGCGCCGAGCCAGAGAGGCAGTAGGGTGAGCGCCCCGGCGAGCACCAGAGCGCCGCCTGCGACCGAGAGCCACACCGCCCAAGGCTGCGGCGCCGGGTGGGGGCGCAGGGTGAGCCGGGGGCCGCGCGCTGTCATGCTTGGGTGTCCTCTCCCATGCCGCCATTACCGCCCGCGCGGGACGCAAGGTCAAGGTGCAGCCGTCAATGCTTTGCAGGAAGTTTGGGATGCCTGCGACGAAAACCGTCGGCTGGTGCGTATCATCCCCGAGCGCCGTTCACGCGGCCTCACATTTGAGCGGTTTGGCAGGATCTGGCTTGAGCCTGCGGAAAATGCGGCGAGGCTTCTTGCGGCGGGCGTCAGAGATGCTAATCTATACTGAACGGTTCAGAACACATTTTGGTGTCCGCCCCTTGCGCTGGCGCACAGAAAACAGGAAGGTCGTGTCTCTATGTTGGATGGTGAACAATTTTCGGCCGGAGGTCGACGGATGAACAGCCTTGATGCCTGGGACGAGGTGCGCACGGCTTACCACGTGGCGCGGGTCGGCACCGTCTCTGGCGCGGCGGATGCGCTGGGCGTGCACCATGCCACGGTGATCCGCCACATCGACGCGCTGGAGCAGCGGCTCGGCACAAAGCTCTTTCAGCGCCACGCGCGGGGCTACACCGCCACCGAGGCCGGGCTGGACCTGTTGCAGGTGGCCAAGGCGACCGACGACCAGTTCAGCCAGCTTGCGGGCCGGATCAAGGGCCGGGGCGAAGAGGTGACCGGCGAGTTGATCGTGACCTCGATCCCCTCGCTCTCGCCCTCGCTGTCGGCCACGTTGGCGCGGTATTCGCGGGCGAACCCGCAGGTGGTGCTGCGCTTCATGACCGACGAGCGGCTGTTCCGGCTGGAGTATGGCGAGGCCCATGTGGCCATCCGCGCCGGAAAGCGGCCCGACCAGCCCGACAATGTGGTGCAGAAGTTCTTCGAGCTGAGCCACGCGCTCTATGCCACGCAGGATTACGTGGAAGAGATGGGTGCGCTCGACGAGGGCGATATGGCGCGGCACCGGTTTGTCAGCGAAGACGACCGCGAGAGCCGGGCACCGTTCTATCGTTGGCTGCATGACATGGTGCCCGACCGCTGCATAAGCTACCGCGCCTCGGCGCAGCGCTCTGTGGTGGATGCGATCCGGGCCGGGGCCGGTGTGGGCTTCTTGCCGGTGGACGTGGGCGAACGCGCGCCCGATCTGGTGCAGATGATGCCGACGCGGGAAGAGTGGACGGCCACGGTGTGGCTGGTGACCCACGTGGACCTGCACCGCACGGCCAAAGTGCAATCGATCCTGACCCATCTGAAAGAGGATTTTGATCCGGGGAGTTTTTGAGCCGGGTCAAACCCCTTGCATCAATGTGTCCGTTGCGCGGGTGATCTCATCGGCGCTTTCGGAGAGCGAGGCGATGGGCGCTGAGAGAATGCGTTGCGGCACGGCGGCCATGAGTTGGGTTGCCATCAAGTATCTCTCGCCTTTCACCTCAAACAGCGGGTTGAGATAGCGGATCGGCGGTGGGGCGTTGTCTGCGGGCAAGAGCGGTACGACCAGCCGGGTGTTCAGGCCACACAGAAGGTCGGACTGGATGTCGAGCAGGAGCGTGCTGCCGGTTTCTCCCCGGTAGATATCGAAGCGGGCCATCAGAACATGCGGTGATGTGCGAGCGGCAGGCCGTTTTCCTCGACCCAGTCGTTGGCGGCCGATATCGCCTTTGCGTTCTCCCGCTTCCAAGCCTCTTCCTTGAGAGATTGCACCGCTCTGCTGAGGCCATCTTCGGCGGCACGGCTGAGATTGACGCCGAGCGCACGGGCCTCGGCGAGCAGGGCCGCGTCGAGGGAGAGGTTGGTGGCTTTGCGTGCAGACTCCATGTGCGCCTCCTATGCGCATAATCTATGCGCATGGGGTGCAGTCGGCAAGTCTGCCCCTATTCCTCTTCTTCCAACCGCAGTTCCTCGCCCAGAAACCGCTCGAAGGCGTCGAGGTTGACCGGCTCGAATTGGCCGAAGCCCTGCATCCAGACGGAGGCGCCCTTCATGGCGTCCGGCTCCAGCTTGCACCACTTCACCCGCCCGCGCTTCTCTTGGGTGATCAGCCCGGCGCCGGCGAGGATGGTGAGGTGCTTGGAAATGGCGGCGAGGCTCATCTCGAAGGGGGCGGCCACATCGGTCACGGCCATGTCGTCTTCCAGCAGCATGGCGAGGATCGCCCGCCGGGTGGGGTCGGCGAGGGCGGCGAAGACCGTATCGAGCGAGGGTTTCACGCGGGGTGCCATGGCGCGGCGATAGGGCCGGGGCGCGGGATCGTCAACCATCTGGTTGAATATACTGCGGGGCCGGAAATGGGGCCAACCGACCACGATCCAGCCTGCGGCGCTTTGGCAAACGCAAGCAATTTCAGCATCTTACCTGAATTAACACGCAATTGACTCTGCCCGCCCCGCTCCCTAATTTCCGCGCAACTGTCGAAGGGGGCATTTGCATGGCCGGCTCGGGTGACGAGCAGCGACTTGACGAGCTGGACGCTAAGCTCGCGGCGCATAAGGCCAAATACGCGCCGCCCCCTCCGAAGGACGATCACTACCACGCCGCCTCGCAGGGCTGGCGGATGGTGATCGAGCTGGTCTCGGGCCTCGGGATCGGCGTTGCTGTCGGGTATGGGCTCGACGTGCTGTTCGGCACGCTGCCCCTCTTCCTGGTGGTGTTCACATTGCTGGGCTTTGCCGCCGGTGTCCGCGTGATGATGCGTACGGCAGCAGAGTTTCAAAACGCCCCGAAAGCGCGGGCAGAGGACGAGAAGAGGGACGAAGATGGCGACTGAAGCCCACGGCGCAGAGGACAGCCTCGCATTCCACCCGATGGACCAGTTCATGGTCAAGCCGCTCTTCGGAGACGGGCCGGTGGCGTGGTACACCCCAACGAACGTGACGCTCTGGATGGCGCTCACTGTTCTCGCCGTGATCCTGCTGCTCGTGATCGGCACCCGCCGCCGTGCGGTTATTCCGTCGCGCAGCCAGTCGATCGCCGAGATGGCCTATGGCCTCGTGCACAAGATGATCGAGGATGTCTGCGGCAAGGACGGTCTAAAGTACTTCCCCTACATCATGACGCTGTTCATGTTCATCCTGCTGGCAAACATGCTGGGCCTGCTGCCCGGTGCCTTCACCACCACCTCGCACCTCGCCGTGACGGTCGTGCTTGCGCTCTTCGTCTTCATCTCGGTCACCGTGATCGGCTTCGTGAAGAATGGCGCGCACTTCCTCGAGCTCTTCTGGGTCTCGTCGGCCCCGCTGGCGCTGCGGCCGATCCTCGCGCTGATCGAGGTGATCTCCTACTTCGTGCGTCCCGTCAGCCACTCCATCCGTCTGATGGGCAACATGATGGCCGGTCACGCCGTGATCAAAGTCTTTGCAGCCTTCGCGCCGCTGGTCCTGTTTTCTGCCGTCGGCATCGCGGTCACGCCGCTGTCGATCCTGGCGATCACCGCGATCTACGCGCTCGAGCTGCTCGTGGCCTTCATCCAGGCCTATGTGTTCACCATCCTGACCTGCGTGTACCTGAAGGACGCGCTGCACCCGGCACACTGAGCCGGGGCACAGGACTAAGTTTCTAGCCAATTCCAACGTAAGGAGAATTCGACATGGAAGGCGATATCGTTCAAATGGGTGCTTTCATCGGTGCAGGCCTTGCCTCTGTGGGCATGGGCGGCGCTGCCATCGGTGTGGGCAATGTTGTGGGCAACTTCCTCAGCGGCGCTCTGCGCAACCCCTCCGCCGCCGGCGGCCAGACGGCCACCATGTTCATCGGCATCGCATTCGCCGAAGCTCTGGGGATCTTCTCGTTCCTCGTTGCGCTTCTGCTGATGTTCGCCGTCTGAGGCAAACCTTCTGATCCTTACGGCCGGGGGGCAGCGATCCGCGTCCCCCGGTGTCCCTGAAAGGTTTCCGGAGAGAGCCCATGGCAACTGAAAACTCTGTAGCCGAGCACGTCAGCCCAGCCGACCTTGAAGCGGCCGGTCGCTGTGTCGGGCCCGATGGCGGTGCCATCGGCATGCCGCAGCTGTGCTTTGACTGGTTCCCGAACCAGATCTTCTGGCTCCTCGTCACGCTCGCCGCGATCTACTTCGTGCTGAGCCGTATTGCCCTGCCGCGCATCGCCGCGGTTCTGGCCGAGCGCTCTGGTACGATCACCAATGACATCGCTGCGGCAGAAGAATTCAAGATGAAGGCCGCCGAGGCCGAGAAGGCCTATGAGAAGGCGCTGGCTGATGCCCGCTCCGAGGCGCAGGCCATCGCTGCCGAAGCCAAGGCCGAGGTCCAGAAGGACGTGGATGCTGCAATCGCCAAGGCCGATGCCGAGATTGCCGCCCGCACCGCCGAGGCGGAAAAGGCGATCAGCGAAATCCGCGAAGGGGCCATGGCCAACGTGGAAGCCGTTGCCAAGGAGACCGCCGGCGAGATCGTCGCGGCGCTCGGTGGCAAGGCCGACGCCAAGGCGGTGACCGACGCCGTGGAAGCCCGGCTGAAAGGAGCCTCGTGATGAACCTGCGTTACTGGCTCACCACCGCCGCCGTGACCCTCGCCGCCAGCCCGGCGCTGGCCGCATCCGGCCCGTTCTTTTCGCTGCGCAACACCAACTTCGTTGTGCTCGTCGCCTTCGTGCTGTTCATCGGCGTGCTCCTGTTCTTCAAGGTGCCCTCGATGATCGCGGGCATGCTCGACAAGCGCTCCGACGCGATCCGCACCGAGCTGGAAGAGGCCCGTGCCCTGCGCGAAGAAGCTCAGACCGTTCTGGCCAGCTTCGAGCGCAAGCAGGCCGAAGTGGCCGAGCAGGCCGAGCGTATCGTGGCCCATGCCAAGGAAGAGGCGAAGATCGCCGCTGACGTGGCCAAGGCCGATCTGGAAAAGTCCATCGCCCGCCGTCTTGCGGCTGCCGATGACCAGATCGCCTCTGCCGAGGCGGCTGCCGTCCGCTCCGTGCGCGACCGCGCCGTGCAGGTGGCCGTGGCCGCTGCCGGTGACGTGATCGCCAAGCAGATGGGTGCGACCGAGGCCAACAAGCTGATCGACAGCGCCATCGAAGAGGCCGGTGCCAAGCTGCACTGATCCGCGCCTTGATGAAGTTTCGAGCGGCCGCTCCCGAAGAGGGGGCGGCCGCTTCGTTTTGGCGGTCACGTTTTCTTAGGGGGTGGTGAATTATTGTTGCAGGGGCGAGCCGGGGGCATAGGTTTGAACCATGACTCACGCCACAGACCCTGCGATCCTGCCTCACGCCTCCCGCCCCTACAGTCGGGCAGAGCTGTTGACGGATGCGATCGTGCACCTCGCCGCCCTTGCGCTGGCGGTGGGTGCGGTGCCGGTGCTGATCACCCTCACGGCCGTCTGGCGCGGCGATGCGATGGGGATCGTGGGCGTTTCGGTTTACGGTGCGACTCTGATCGCAATGCTGACCTGCTCGTTGCTCTACAACCACCTGCCGCGCCCGGAGTGGCGGGCCATGCTGCTGCGCTTCGACCAGTCGGCCATCTACCTCAAGATCGCGGGCACCTATACGCCCTTCGCCCTGCTGGCCGGAGCGGGGCAGGGGCTGCTGGTGTTCATCTGGGTGCTGGCGGTGGTGGGCACGGTGGCCAACTTTGCCCTGCCGCGCCGCCCGACGGCGGTGGGCATCGGGCTTTGCCTCGGCATGGGCTGGGCGGTGCTCTTCGGCGGGCAGGATCTGCTGGCCGTCACCTCCACCCCGGTGATCGTGCTTATGGCTGTGGGCGGCGGTCTCTACTCGGCGGGCACGCTGTTTTTGCTGCTGGGCCGGATGCGGTTTCATAACGCGATCTGGCACCTCTTCGTCGCCGCCGCCTCGATCATCTTCTTCATCGCCGTATTCATGCACGCCGCGCAATCGGCGGTGTGACTGCTGATCAATCGAGCGCCCTGACGGGCGCATGCCTTTTGTTGATTGGCTCTGCCTTGCCGCCGTGGCACCTTTGCCCGACGGATAGCGCCATGGAGAACACGCGGTATGAGACGGTTCGGGCGTATGGTGAAACATGCGCTGATCTGGCCGCTTGTTGCGGTGCTGCTCTACCTCGCCGCAGCGGCGCTGGGCGGGCTCATTCCGGGCCGGGTGGCCGAGGTTGCGCCCGGCGAAGGCGCGCCGGTTGAGATCGGGCTGATCGCCGGGCCGATCCACTACGATTTCATACTGCCCGCCACGCCAGAGACCCGCGCGGCGCTCGCCTTCGCGGCAGAAGGCGGCGTGCCTATTGACGCGCCCGGCGTGGCGCATGTGTTGGTCGGATGGGGCTCTGCCGGGTTCTACACCACGGCTGGCAGCTATGCCGATGTGGCGGCCTCCACCGTGCTGAGGGCCGCCACTGGCGATTCCTCGGTGCTTCGCGTTGAGGTATATGGCCCGCTCCCGGCGGCGCTGGACTACCCACGTCTGAGCCTGTCGCCCGGGCAGTATCGCGCGCTGCTCGCCTTCATCGTGGCCAGCCGCAGCGGGCCTGCTGTCGAGGGTGCGGGCTTCAGCGATACGGACGCGTTCTTTGCGGCGCGCGGGCGCTTCCACCTTCTGCGCACCTGCAACACCTGGATCACCGACGCGCTGCGCGCCGCGGGCCACCCTGCAGGCGCTTGGACGCCCACGCCCTACGCAGTCACCCTCTCGCTCTGGTGGCACGGTTGAGGGCCGCAGCTGTCAGCAACCGGCTGGCCCCCGCGCGCCGCCCGTGGCATGTAAACCGCAACGCATACGGGAGGCGCACACAATGGCTTTTGGCAAGGGCTGCCACCTTCACCTGATCGACGGATCGGCCTTCATCTTTCGCGCCTACCACGCGCTGCCGCCGCTCACCCGCAAGTCGGACGGGCTGCCGATTGGCGCGGTCGCGGGGTTCTGCAACATGCTGCACAAGTACATCGAGGCCAACACAGGCCCCGATGCGCCGACCCATGCGGCGGTGATCTTCGACTACTCGGGCAAATCGTTCCGCAACGAGATTTATGACCAGTACAAGGCCAACCGCCCACCCGCGCCGGAAGACCTTGTGCCGCAATTCCCGCTGACCCGCGAGGCCACCCGCGCCTTCAACGTGGCCTGCGAGGAGATCGAGGGATACGAGGCCGATGACATCATCGCGACCCTGTCGTGTCAGGCGCGGGATGCTGGCGGCCGCGTGACCATCATCAGCTCCGACAAGGACCTGATGCAGCTCGTCGGCGGCGGCGTCGAGATGCTGGACGCGATGAAGAACAAGCGCATCGACGAAGAGGGCGTGATCGAGAAGTTCGGGGTTAAACCCGAGCGGGTGGTGGATGTGCAGGCTCTGGCGGGCGACAGCGTCGATAACGTGCCGGGAGCGCCCGGCATCGGCATCAAGACGGCGGCGCTGCTGATCAACGAATATGGCGATCTCGATACGCTGCTGGAGCGGGCCGAAGAGATCAAGCAGCCCAAGCGCCGCGAGAGCCTGCAGGAGAATGCCGAGCTGATCCGCATCTCAAAGCGGCTGGTGCAGCTCGATTGCAATACCCCGCTCGACTTCACCCTCGACGATCTGGAGGTGAAAGACCCGGACCCGGAGGCGCTGCTGGCCTTCCTCGCGGAGATGGAATTCCGCACGCTGGCCAAGCGGGTGGCGGAGCAGTTCAAGGTCGAGGCGCCGGTGATCGACGACACGCCGGGTAGCGCAGGTGGCAGCGACGGGGCCGAGGCTTCGGACATGCCGGACCCGACGGCCTCCGAAATTCCCTTCGACCACGCGAAATACGAGCATGTCGCCACCCGCGAAGCGCTGGACGACTGGCTGATGCGCGTGGCCAATGCCGGCCACGTGGCGGTGGATACCGAGACGACCGGCCTCGATGAGATGACCGCCGATCTGGTGGGCATCTCGCTCTCGGTCACGCCGGGCGAGGCCTGCTACATTCCGCTCGCCCATGTGCAGGGCACCGGCGATGACCTCTTTGCCGACGACACGCCCGCCGAGGGGCAATTGCCGCTGGAAGAGGCGCTGGCGGCGCTGAAGCCGATGCTGGAGGATCCGCAGATCCTGAAGATCGGCCAGAACATCAAGTATGACGCCAAGATCTTCCACCGCTACGGCGTGGAGGTGGCGCCCTTCGACGACACCATGCTGCTCAGCTACGCCATGCACGGCGGGCTGCACGGCCACGGGATGGATGCGCTTTCGGAGCGTTACCTCGGGCACAACCCGATCTCGATCAAGGAGCTGATCGGCTCGGGCAAGAGCGCGATCACCTTCGACAAGGTGCCGCTGGAGGAGGCGGTGAAATATGCCGCCGAGGATGCGGATATTACCCTGCGGCTCTGGCAGACCTTCAAGCCACGCCTGCACCGCGCCAAGGTGACGACGGTGTATGAGACGCTGGAGCGCCCGCTGGTGCCGGTGCTGGCCCAGATGGAGCGCCATGGCGTGAAGGTGGACCGTGACACGCTGAGCCGCATGTCCAACGCCTTCGCCCAGAAGATGGCCGGGCTGGAGGCCGAGATCCACGAGTTGGCAGGCGAGAGCTTCAATGTCGGCTCCCCGGCGCAACTTGGCGAGATCCTCTTCGAGAAGATGGGTCTGGAAGGCGGCAAGAAGGGCAAGACCGGCAAGTATTCCACCCCCGCCGATGTGCTGGAGGATCTGGCCACCGAGCACGATCTGCCCGCGCGGGTGCTGGACTGGCGGCAGCTTTCGAAGCTGAAGAGCACCTACACCGACGCGCTGCAGACGCATATCAATGCCGAGACGGGCCGGGTGCACACCAGCTACGCGATCACCGGGGCCAACACCGGGCGGCTGGCCTCGACCGACCCGAACCTCCAAAACATCCCCGTGCGCAGCGAGGAGGGCCGCCGCATCCGCGAGGCCTTCGTGGCGGAGACGGGCAACAAGCTGGTATCGCTCGACTACTCGCAGATCGAGCTGCGCATCCTCGCCCATATCGCCGGGATCGATGCACTGAAAGAGGCCTTCCGCGAGGGGCAGGACATTCACGCAATGACGGCGTCGGAGATGTTCGATGTGCCGCTGGATGAGATGACACCCGACATCCGCCGGCAGGCCAAGGCGATCAACTTCGGCGTGATCTACGGGATCAGCGGTTTCGGCCTTGCCCGCAACCTGCGCATCCCCCGCGCCGAGGCACAGGCCTTCATCGACCGGTATTTCGAGCGCTTCCCCGGCATTCGGAAATACATGGATGAGACGGTGGGCTTCGCCAAGGAAAACGGCTTCGTGCAAACCCTCTTCGGTCGCAAGATCCATACGCCCGAGATCAACGCCAAGGGGCCGGGCGCGGGCTTTGCCAAGCGGGCGGCGATCAATGCGCCGATCCAGGGCACCGCGGCCGATGTGATCCGCCGGGCGATGGTGCGGATGCCGGAGGCCATCGAAGGGTTGCCCGCGAAGATGCTGCTGCAGGTCCACGACGAACTCATCTTCGAGGTCGAGGAGGGCGCGGTGGAGGACACCATCGCCGTGGTGAAGCGGGTCATGGAAGGCGCCGCCGATCCGGCAGTGCATCTCGACGTCCCGCTGGAGGTTGACGCAGGGCAGGGCGACAGCTGGGCGGAGGCGCATTGAGGCGTAGGTCAGGACTTGTCCCGCCTCTCTCTGCGCCTCCATAAACGCCCATGCTTCTCGCCCTAAACAAACCGATGAACCTGCTCTCGCAATTCACCGACGAGGGCAAATGGCAGGGGCTTTCCGGGCTCGGGCTGCCCAAGGGTGTCTACCCGGCGGGCAGGCTTGATCGCGACAGCGAGGGGCTGCTGCTGCTTACCGATGACGGCAAGCTGCAGGCCCGCATCTCATCTCCGAAGTTCAAGATGGCCAAGACCTATTGGGTGCTGGTCGAGGGCACGCCGGATGCTGCCGTTCTGGAGGCGCTGAAGATGGGCGTGACGCTGAAGGACGGGCCGACCAAGCGGGCGGAGGTGGCGGTGATCGCGCCGCCGGAGGGGCTTTGGGAGCGCGACCCGCCGGTGCGTATTCGCAAGGCGCCCGATACATGGCTTGCGCTCACCATCCGCGAGGGGCGCAACCGGCAGGTGCGGCGGATGACGGCGGCGGTGGGCCACCCGACCCTGCGGCTGATCCGGGCGCAGATCGGGCCATGGGCGCTGGAAGACCTCGCCCCCGGTGCATGGCGCGAGTTGGATGCGACCCCGCCGGAGCCGCGCACCCCACGCCGCAAGACCCTGCGGCTGAAGCGCTAGCAGGCGCCCTCGCGCCGCGCGTCGAACCCGCCGCGGTGCCGTTCTTGCCGGTAGAAATCCTGCAGGCTCTTGCCCGGTTCGATCCTGAACCGCTCGCCCGTTTCCATGCCTTTCACCCGGTCGACCCGGAACATCCGGAAATCATCGCGCAGCTCGCACCAGCCGATCAGCGTCCATGTCCGGCCCCAGAAAATCAGGCTCAGAGGCCGCACCACCCGCGCGGTTTGTGCCCCCTCGGCATCGCCGTAATCCAGCACCAGCCGCTCGCGCGCATCCACTGCGCGCTCGATCCCGTCGAGCCGCCGCCGTGTGTCATCATCCATGAGGTAAGGCATTGAAAAGGCGTGAATCTGCAGGCCTGCCGCCTTGTCGCGCTCGGCCTCGGGCAGCACGGCGGCGATCTTCACCAAGGCCTCCTCGGCGGCCTCGGCCATCTCCAGCCCGCCCCAGGCGCGGATCAGACGCGCCCCGGCCACCAGCGCCACGATCTCGGAGCGGTTGAACATGAGCGGCGGCAGGTCGAAACCTGCGCGCATCAGGTAGCCCACACCCGCCTCACCCTCGATCGGCACACCGGAGCCCTGCAGATCGGCAATGTCGCGGTAGATCGTGCGCTCGGACACCTCCAGCCGCTCGGCCAGCATCCGCGCAGTGACCAGCCGCCCCCCTCGGAGCAGCTGGACGATCTGGAAGAGGCGGTCAGCGCGGCGCATCACTCAGCCTTGTTGAACTCGAACAACCCGATGGAGTTGCCATCGGGGTCGACCGTATAGGCAAACCGCCCGGAAGGAATGGGGATAATGCCCGGCAGCACCCGCCCGCCGGCCTCCATCACACGCTCCAGCGCCGGCTCGAGCGAGGCCACGGCCAGATGCACGGTCACGCCGTTGCCGTCACTCGCAGGGGTGCCGGGGTAGAGGTGGCCGGCGGTGCCATCCATCGGTGATTTCACCGGCAGCATGGCCATCGGGTTGGGGCCGCTCTCATCCTTGGTGAGCGGGTTGCCCAGCACCTTGCCGTAATAGGCGATGGCGGCATCGAGATCGCGCACCGGGATCTCGCACCAGACAAGTGCGTCCTTGGGCAGGCTCTTGGTATCGGCGGGGTTGGTCATCGTGTCGGTCATGGCAGGCATCCTCAGAAGGGTTTCGATGCCCCATCATCGCACCCCCCTCCTGACAGCTACCTGTCAGGAGCCCGTCAGTGGCCCGCAGGTTTCGTGCATCCTGTTCATTTTCTTGCTGAAAATATCCACCCAAACAAAAGGAATGCGCCGCGAGGCGCACAATTTGGCAGGAGTTACGGCAGCTCGCTGGCCGGAATGATGCGGAAGAACTGGCCGCCGGACCAGAGGCCAAACCAGCCGTCCACCGTGCTGCCGATCTCCACCAGCCGGTAAAAGCTCTTGCGGTCGATCAGCGCCTCCAGCCCGGCGCGCACGTGCACGTAGGGCGAGGGCTCGCCGGTTTCCGGGTCGCGCTCGACGCGAATCGGGTTTTCCGCTCCCGCCTCTGTCACATCGCCCACGTTGGTCTCGAACCGCAGCAGCTGGTCCTCGCCCGCACCCTCGGCGGTGAAATCCACCGCGACGAAGGGGGCGTCATCGACCGTGATGCCGACTTTCTCGACCGGGGTAACGAGAAAGTAATCTTCTCCCTCCTTCTTCAGGATGGTCGAGAACAGCCGCACCAGCTCGGGGCGGCCGATGGGTGTGCCGAGGTAGAACCATGTGCCATCGCGGGCGATCCGCATGTCGAGGTCGCCGCAAAAGTCGGGGTTCCACAGGTGGACGGGCGGCAGCCCGCCCTTTTTGGCAGCACTGCGGGCCGCGGATTCGAGGCTTCCTGCGTCCGGGGTCACAATATCTTGTCTGGCCTTCGATTTCGCCATTGGTCTCACATGCGATAGATGGCTTACTGGGCCATAACCTAGCCGACCAAGGAGAAATGTCATGTCCGACGACGCGGGCCTCGTGCCAGAAATCGAGGCGCTGGCCGAAAAGCTGGGGCAGGCGAGGGCCTCCATCAGCCGCCGGTTCATCGGGCAGGAGAAGGTGGTGGACCTCGTTCTCACCTCGCTGGTTTGCGGCGGGCATGGGCTGCTGATCGGCCTTCCCGGCCTCGGCAAGACCCGGCTGGTCGACACGCTCTCCACGGTGATGGGCCTGAATGGCAGCCGCATCCAGTTCACCCCCGATCTGATGCCTGCCGATATCCTCGGCTCCGAGGTGCTGGAGACGGCGGAAGATGGCACCCGCGCCTTCCGGTTCATCGAAGGCCCGATCTTCTGCCAGCTTCTGATGGCCGACGAGATCAACCGTGCCTCGCCGCGGACCCAGTCGGCGCTGCTTCAGGCGATGCAGGAGAAGGAGGTCACGGTAGGCGGCCAGCACCGGACGCTCGACAAGCCCTTCCATGTGCTCGCCACGCAGAACCCGATCGAGCAGGAGGGCACCTATCCGCTGCCCGAGGCCCAGCTCGACCGCTTCCTCGTGCAGATCGACGTTGAATACCCCGACCGCGACACCGAGCGTGACATCATCCTCGCCACCACCGGTGCGGAGGAGGCGCAAAGCCACCAGATCTTCAGCGCCGAAGAGCTGATCGCGGCGCAGGCGCTGCTGCGGCGGATGCCAGTGGGCGATAGCGTGGTCGAGCTGATCCTCGATCTGGTGCGCGCCTGCCGCCCCGACGATCCGACCGCGCCCGAGCAGGTGCAGCGCTCGGTCAGCTGGGGCCCCGGCCCGCGTGCCGCGCAGGCCCTGATGATGACCGTGCGGGCCCGCGCCCTGCTGGAGGGCCGCCTCGTGCCCTCCGCCGAGGATGTGCTGGCGATGGCCGCTCCGGTGCTGACCCACCGCATGGCGCTCTCTTTCGCGGCCCGTGCGCGGGGTGAGGAGCTTTCTGCCGTGATCCGGGCCGTCGCCGAAACCGTCACCCGCGTGGAGGCTGCCGCTTGAGCGACGCCGGTCCAGTTGCTCTTCATGCCGGCGTCGGGCGCGGGCTGCGCTCCAAGGCCGAGGGGCTGGCCGCCGCGCTGCCCCCGCTTCTGGCCGATGCCGAGCATCTGGCCCAGACCGTGCTGCTGGGCGCCCACGGGCGCCGCCGCAGCGGCATGGGCGATGAGTTCTGGCAATACCGCCCGCTGGCGGTGGGCGACGAGGCGCGCAGCATCGACTGGCGCCGCTCGGCCAAGTCCGATCAGCACTTCGTGCGTGAGAAGGAGTGGCAGGCAGCGCAATCGGTCATGCTGTGGAGCGACGAGGCGATGTCGATGCGCTTTTCGGGCGCGCCGGGCAAACGGCCGACCAAGGCCGAGCGTGCAAGGCTGCTGAGCCTCGCGATTGCCGTGCTTCTGGTGCGCGGCGGCGAGCGTGTGGGGCTTGCCCGGCTCGACCAGCCACCGCGCTCCGGCCCGCTGCAACTGATCCGTATCGCCGATGCGCTGGGCGGGGCGATGGAGGCCGAGGAGCAAAACCTGCCCGGCCCCGACTATGGCGCGCCGAGGGGGGATACCCTGCCGCTGCACTCCCGCGCGGTGTTTCTGAGCGACTTCATGGGCGAGATCGACGCGGCCGAAAACGCCCTTGCCCGCGCCGCCGACCGGGGCGTGCGCGGCGCGCTGCTGATGGTGCTCGACCCGCAGGAAGAGGAGTTCCCCTTCGACGGGCGCACGATCTTCGAGAGCATGGGCGGGAGCCTTGCGCATGAGACCCGCAAGGCCGGTGATCTGCGCGCCCGCTATCTCGACCGTCTGGCCGCCCGCAAGGACCGGCTGGAGCAACTGGCCCGCACCACCGGTTGGCAGTTCTCGACCCATCACACCGACACCCCGGCGCAGGGCGCGCTGCTCTGGCTCTACGGCGCATTGGAGCATGGCCGCTGATGTTTGCGATCGGTCCCATAGGCTTTACCGCGCCGCTGCTGCTCTGGGCGCTCGTCGTGCTGCCGCTGCTGTGGCTGCTCCTGCGCGCCGTGCCGCCCGCGCCGATCCGCCGCCGCTTTCCCGGCGTGGCGCTGCTCTTGGGGCTGGAGGACGAAGACAGCCAGACCGACCGCACCCCGTGGTGGCTGCTGCTGCTGCGGATGCTCGCCGTGGCCGCGATCATCATCGGCTTTGCCGGCCCGGTGCTGAACCCCGAGGAGCGCCGCGAGGGCACCGGCCCGCTGCTGATTGCGCTCGACGGCGGCTGGGCCGATGCGCGCGACTGGCCCGGGCGGATGGCCCGGATCGAGGGGCTGCTGGCCGATGCCGCCGCAACCGACAGGCCGGTGGCCGTGGTCTCGCTCACCGCGCTGCCCGCGCCGGGCGAGCTGCCGATGCTGGCCGCCGCCGCCTGGGGTCCGCGCCTCGCCGGGCTGGAGCCCACGGCCTGGCCGCCAGAGAGCGGCGCGGCTGTGGCCTGGGCCGAGAGCGTAGAAGGCGGGTTCGAGACCTATTGGCTCTCCGATGGCCTGGCCCATGAGGGCCGCGACGAGGTGCTGGCCGCGCTTGAGCAAAAGGGCCCTGTCACGGTGTTCGAAAGCCCCCGCCGCCCGTTGGGGCTGCGCCCCGCGCGGTTCGAGGACGGGCAGGTGCGGCTGACGGTGCTGCGGCCCGATGAGACCGCCGCGCAGACCGCCACGGTGCTGGCCTATGGCCGCGACCCCTCGGGCACCGAGCGGGTGCTGGCGCGGGCCGAGGCCGTGTTTGAGCCGCAGGCCACAGAGGCCGAAGTGGCGCTGGTGCTGCCCGCCGAGTTGCGCAACCGGATCACCCGCTTCGAGCTTCAGGCCGCCCGCGGGGCCGGTGCAGTGACGCTGACCGACGATGGTTTGCGCCGCCGCGAGGTCGCCCTGATCGCGGGCCGCGAAGACCGCGAGGGGCTGGAGCTGCTTTCGCCGCTGCATTACCTCGAGCGCGCGCTTGAGCCGACCGCCGATCTGGTGGAAGGCACGCTGCCCGACATCCTGCTGGCCAACCCCGATGCGATCGTTTTTGCCGATGTGGCCGACCTGCCGCAGGCGGAGAAGGACGACCTGCTGGCGTGGGTGGAGGAGGGCGGGATGCTGCTGCGTTTCGCCGGGCCGCAACTGGCCGCCTCCGATGTGAGCCGCCGCGATGAAGACCCGCTGATGCCGGTGCGCCTGCGCGAAGGCGGGCGCTCGGTGGGCGGGGCGATGAGCTGGGGCGAGCCGAAGGCGCTGCGGCCCTTCCCCGAGGCCTCGCCCTTCTACGGGCTCGCGCTACCGGATGATGTGACTGTCACGGCGCAGGTGATGGCTCAGCCCGACCCGGAGCTGGCCGAGCGGGTGATTGCTTCGCTGGCCGATGGCACGCCGCTGGTCACCCGCAAGCGGGTGGAGCAGGGCTCTGTGGTGCTCTTTCACGTGACCGCCAATGCCGAGTGGTCCTCTCTGCCGCTCTCGGGCCTCTTCGTGCAGATGCTGGAGCGGCTGGCGATCTCGACCCGGCCAGCGAGCCCGGAGACGAGTGAGCTGGAAGGCACGGTCTGGACGCCGGAGCGGGTGCTGGATGGCTTTGGCGGGGTGCAGGATGCAGGCACGCTGCCGGGCGTGGATGGCGCCGACCTTGGCGCCGCGCTGGCCGGTGAGGCGCCCATCGGGCCGGAGCTTCGGCCCGGGCTCTATGCGGGCGAAGACCGGCTGATCGCGCTCAACGTGCTTGGCAGCGAGGCCGTGCTGGAGCCGGTGAGCTGGCCCGCAAGGGTGCCGGTCGAAGGGCTTGCCGTAAGCCGGGAGACCGCGCTGAAGGGCTTTGTGCTGACCGCGGCGCTGGTGGCGCTTGCGCTGGATATTATTGCCTCGCTCTGGCTTGGCGGCCGCCTCATCGCGCCGCGTGCCAAAGGCGTGGCGCGCGGCTCGTCTGCGGCGGGCGCGATGCTTATCGCTGCGGTCTTGGCCGCAGCGCCGGACGGTGCCCGGGCGCAGGAAGAAGACCTCGACCTGCTGGCGCTGGAGGCGACCACCGAGGTTGTGCTGGCCCATGTCGTCACTGGAGATGCGCGGCTCGACGAGGTGGCCCAGGCCGGGCTGCGCGGCCTCTCTGACACGCTCTTTCGCCGCACCTCCATCGAGCCTGCCGAGCCGATTGCGGTGAACCTCGAGACCGATGAGCTGGCTTTCTTCCCCTTCCTCTACTGGCCGGTGAACCCGAACCAGCCGATCCCCTCGGAAGAGGCATATGCCAAGCTGAACCGCTACCTGCGCACCGGCGGGATGATCCTGTTCGACACGCGCGATGCCGATATCGGCGGCTTTGGCGCGGGCACGCCCGAGGGCCGCAAGCTGCAGGAGCTGGCCCGCCCGCTCGACATTCCGCCGCTCGAGCCGATCCCGATGGACCATGTGCTGACCCGCACCTTCTACCTGTTGCAAGACTTCCCCGGCCGCTGGGCGAGCCGGGATGTCTGGGTCGAGGCGGCGCCGCCCGATGCCGAGGTGGTGGAGGGCATGCCCTTCCGCAACCTCAATGACGGGGTGACGCCGGTGGTGATTGGCGGCAACGACTGGGCGGCGGCCTGGGCGGTGGAAAACAACGGCGCGGCGATGTTCCCCGTGGGGCGCGGCTACGCGGGCGAGCAGCAGCGCGAGATCGCTTATCGCTTTGGCGTGAACCTGATCATGCACGTGCTCACCGGCAACTACAAAAGCGACCAGGTCCACGTGCCGGCCCTGCTCGACAGGCTCGGCCAATGAACGCAGACAGCATCATCTTCGACCCGCATCTGCCGTGGATCGCGCTTTATGCCGCCGTGGCGCTGGCGGTGCTCTTCATCGCGCTGGCAATCTGGCGCGGACTGGCGGGCTGGTGGCTGCGGGCGCTCGCCGCTGTGGCCCTTCTGGTGGCGCTGGCCAACCCGTCGCTGCAACAGGAAGAGCGCAACCCGCTCTCTGATATCGTGCTGGTGGTGGTGGATGAAAGCTCGTCGCAGGGCCTTTCGGACCGCGCCGAGCAGACCCAAGCCGCGCTGGGCCGTGTGCTGGCGCAGATCGCCGCGATGCCGAACACCGAGGCCCGCGTGGCCGTGGTGGGCGATGGCGAGGGCGATGAGGGCACCCGCGCGATGGCGGCGCTCTCCGAGGCGCTGGCCGAAGAGCCGCGCGCACGGGTGGCCGGGGCGATCCTGATCTCTGACGGGCGCGTGCATGACATGGAGCGCACGCCCGATCTGCCCGCGCCATTGCACCTGCTGATGACCGGCCACTCCACCGATTGGGACCGCCGCCTTGTGGTGCAGAACGCCCCCGCCTTCGGCATCCTCGGCGAAGAGATCGAGCTGACGCTGATGATCGAGGATCAGGGCGATCTGCCCTCCGGTGCGGGGCGCGGCGCCACCGTGCCGCTCTCCATCGCCATCGATGGCGAGGAGCCGCGCACCTATGATGTGCCGGTGGGCGAGGAGCTTTCGCTTCCCGTGACCCTGAGCCACGGCGGCAAGAACGTGATCCAGTTCATCACCCCCACGGCGGAGGGCGAGCTGACCGACCGGAACAACGCCGCCGTGGTGCAGATCAACGGCGTGCGCGACCGGCTCCGAGTGCTGCTGGTCAGCGGCGAGCCGCACCCCGGCGAGCGGACATGGCGCAACCTGCTGAAGTCGGACTCTTCGGTGGACCTCGTGCATTTCACCATTCTGCGCCCGCCCGAAAAGCAGGATGGCGTGCCGGTCTCCGAGCTGTCGCTCATCGCCTTCCCGACCCGCGAGCTCTTCATCGAGAAGATCGACGAGTTCGATCTCATCATCTTCGACCGTTACAAGCGGCGCGGTATCCTGCCCACGCTCTACCTCGACAACATCCGCGATTACGTGGAGCGCGGCGGGGCGGTGCTGGTGGCGGCGGGGCCGGATTTTGCCAGCGCCGACAGCATCTATCGCTCGCCGCTGGGCGACATCATGCCCGCATCACCCTCTGCCCGGGTGATGGAAGAGGGGTTCCTGCCCGAAGTGACCGAACTGGGCGAGAAGCACCCGGTCACCGAGGGGCTTGAGGCGCTCTATCCGTCCGAAGAAGAGGGCGTGCCGGGCTGGGGCCGCTGGTTCCGGCTGGTGGACCTGATACCCGGCGAAGGGCAGGTGGTGATGCAGGGGCTGGAGGAGCGCCCGCTGCTGGTGCTGCAAAGGCAAGGCGAGGGCCGGGTGGCGCTGATGGCTTCCGATCACGCATGGCTCTGGTCGCGCGGGTTCGAGGGCGGCGGGCCGCAGCTGGAACTGCTGCGGCGGCTGGCGCACTGGATGATGAAGGAACCGGACCTCGAAGAAGAGAGCCTGACCGCTGAGGCGGTGGGGCAGGAGATGACTGTGACCCGCCGCACGCTGGGCGATGCGCCCGACGAGGTGGAGGTCACCGGCCCGGATGGCTCGGTGTACGTGGTGCCGCTCGAAGAGGTTTCGCCCGGGCTGTACCAGGGCGTGTTCGAGGGGCCGGACCTTGGGCTCTACCGGCTGGTGGAAGGCGAACGCACGGCAGTTGTCGCGCTCGGGCCGTCGGCGCCGAAGGAGTTTGAGGAAACCATCGCCACGGCTGCGGTGCTGGAAGCCGCGATTGGTGCGCGGCGCGGCGGCGTAGTGCCGCTGGAAGATGGCGCGCCCGACATTCGCGAGGTCCGTGAGGGCCGGGTGGCCGCAGGGCGCGGCTGGATCGGGATCACCCCGCGCGAGGCCTATGTGACGGCGGATGTGACCGTAATTCCGCTGGTGAACCCGCTGCTGTTCCTCGTGCTGGCGGCTTTGCTGACGCTCGGCGCATGGCTGGTGGAAGGCCGGCGCGGCGCGAAGGCGGCTTAGGCCGGGACGTCTCCCAACATAGCTTCACAGCCGCGCACTGTCGGCGGAACAAGCGGCAACTTAAGGCAGATCGACCTGAACGCGCGGGCCGCCCCAGCCTTCCGGCAAGGTGCTGGTTTCAATCCAGACGCGTTTGACCCCCTGTGGGATCTTCACACCGGAGAGGCTTCGGGTGAAGGGCTGCTCATCGACATGAGGGTGCAGCAATTCGCGGGTGCCGAGCACGCGGCCGGTCTCATTGGTGACCCGCCAGCCGTTGGCGTAATCGTCCCAGCCGGTATCGGCATGCGAAAGCGTCACCTCGAACCGCCATGCCCCGCCGGAGGGCGCGGCCTTGACGGCCTCGACCTTTGCCGGATCGGCCGTTGCGGGAAGGGCGAGGAGAGTAAAGATGAGCCAGCGCATGGCCGGCAAGATGGCATGGCAGGGCATTACAGCGGGTCACAAAACCGTCAGAGGGGCCGGTTACTCGGCGGCCGTATCGGGCTGCATCAGGACCACGCGTGACTGGCTCCAGAACTCGCGCCGCCAGATCACCACGGCGCTGACGATGGCGCCCAGCATCAGCCCCCACGGCCCGACCAGCCAGCCAAGCGCCCCGAGGGCGAAGTAGATCGACCGCATGCCACGGTTGAAGCTCTTGGCGGCGGTGATGTTGATCTCGGCGGCCTTGGCGGCGCGCGGGTAGGTTGCGGGGTCTTCCACGTCATTCGGGATCGCGCCCATGACCACCGAGGAGTAGCCGAAGAGCCGGTGCGCCCAGACGAACTTGAGGAAGGCGTTGGCGAGGAAGAACAGGATCAGCACGATCTTGATCTCGAAGGCCAGCGTGGTGGTGGTGCCGAGCGAGAGATCTTCGGCCAGCCCGGTGAGCTGCTCGGGGTTGCCGATCACCGCCAGCCCGCCGCCGATGGAGATCATGCAGGCGGAGGCAAAGAAGGTGGTGCCCTGCCGCAGGTTGCCGAGGATGGTGGCATCGAAAATGCGGGGCTGACGGGTGACATGCTCGCGCAGCCAGTCACGCCGGTAATCCTGCATCAGCACCGAGACCGAGGGCTTGCCCGCTGGCGGGTGCTCCACCACCCAGCCGAGCACCGCCCAGAGGCCGAGAATGAGCGCCACGGCCACGCCGTCGGCGGTGGAGAAGGGGGCAAGAAGCGGCATCAGATCCATGGGCGGACCCTATGTCGCGCCAGCGCCGGTTGCCAGATGGCAAAATTGGTTATATTTTCTGACCAATTCAGCAAGGGAGGTGCCACCGCCATGGAAATGCCCAAGCCAGACCCGCAAATTCTCGCCCGCAAAGCCCGGATCGTTGCCCGGCTGCGCGATGCCCTGCCCGGCGGGGTGATCGACGCGGAAGAAGAGGTGCGGGCCTATGAGTGCGACGCGCTGACCGCCTACAAATGCCCGCCGCTTGCCGTGGTGCTCCCGTCGACGACCGAGGAGGTCTCGGCGGCGTTGAAGGTGTGCCACGCCGAGGGCGTGCCCGTGGTGCCGCGCGGGGCGGGCACCTCGCTGGCGGGCGGGGCGCTGCCCACCGCCGATTGCGTGATCCTCGGCGTCGCCCGGATGGCGGAGGTGCTGGAGACAAATTACCCCGACCGCTACGTGCATGTGCAGACCGGGCGCACCAACCTGAGCGTGACCGGCGCGGTGGAGGCGGATGGCTTCTTTTATGCGCCCGACCCGTCGAGTCAGCTGGCCTGCGCGATTGCGGGCAATATCGCGATGAACTCCGGCGGGGCGCATTGCCTGAAGTACGGGGTGACCACCAACAACCTGCTGGGCGTGACGATGGTGCTGGCCGATGGGACCATCACCCGCGTCGGTGGGCCGTGGATGGATGCAAACGGCCTCGACCTGCTCGGCCTGATCTGCGGCTCGGAGGGCCAGCTGGGCGTGGTCACGGAAGCCTGGTTGCGGATTTTGCCCAAGCCCGAGGGCGCCCGGCCCGTGCTGATCGGCTTCGACAGCTCCGAGGTGGCCGGGCAATGCGTGACCAACATCATCAAGGCGGGCGTGTTGCCGGTGGCCATCGAGTTCATGGACCGGCCCTGCATTCGCGCGACCGAGGCCTTTGCAGGGGCAGGCTACCCCGATTGCGAGGCGCTGCTGATCGTGGAGGTGGAAGGCTCGGAAGCGGAGATCGACCACCAGCTCGGGCTGATCTGCGGCATCGCAGAGGAGTTGAACCCGGTGGAGGTGCGCCAGAGCGGGAGCGCGGATGAGAGCGCCCGCATCTGGCTGGGCCGCAAGAGCGCCTTCGGGGCGATGGGGCAGATCAACGATTACATGTGCCTCGACGGCACGATCCCGGTGAGCGAGCTGCCGCGCGTGCTGCGCCGGATCGGCGAGATGAGCGATGAGTTCGGGCTGGAGGTGGCCAACGTCTTCCACGCGGGCGATGGCAACATGCACCCGCTGATCCTGTTCAACGCCAACGAGGAGGGACAGCTGGAGCTCTGCGAGCAATTCGGCGCCGAGATCCTCAAGCTCTGCGTCGAGGTGGGCGGCTGCCTGACCGGCGAGCATGGCGTGGGCATCGAGAAGCGCGACCTGATGGAGGTGCAGTACCGGCCTTACGACTTGGCGGCGCAGATGGATGTGAAGGACGTGTTCGACGGGGGCTGGATTTTGAATCCGGCCAAGGTGTTTCCGCTCACGGTCTCTGCCGGGCGGCGGCGCGCGCCGGATCAGGCGGCGTGACGGCGGCGATGGCGGGATTGGATATTTAGAGCAAGAAAATGAACGGGTTGAGCATCATGGAGCCGCAGAACGAGGCGGAACTTTCGGAGGCGCTTGCGGGCGCGGAGGGGCCTGTCTCGGTGCGGGGCGGTGGCACGCGGGGCGTTGTGGCCGACGGGGTGGCGCTGCGTTTTGGCGGGGCCGGAATTTCGCTTTACGAGCCGGGCGCGCTGACGCTGGTGGCGCAGGCGGGCACGCCGGTGAAAGAGATCGAGGCGGCGCTGGAGGCCGAGGGGCAGCGGCTCGCCTTCGAGGTGCCCGACATGCGCGGGCTGCTGAGCACTGAGGGCGAGAGCACGATTGGCGGCGTGGTCGCCAGCAACGCGAGCGGGCCGAGGCGGGTGTCTGTTGGGGCTGCGCGGGATTTCTGCCTTGGCGTGCGCTTCGTGGATGGCGCGGGCCGCGTGGTGCAGAACGGCGGGCGGGTGATGAAGAATGTCACCGGCTATGACTTGGTGAAGCTGATGGCGGGGAGCCATGGCACGCTGGGGGTGCTGACCGAGGTGTCGCTGAAGGTGCTGCCGAAGCCCGAGGTGGCGGGCGTGCTTTCGATCGACGGGCTCTCGGTGGGTGAGGCCGTGGCGGCGATGAGCGCCGCGCTGGGTACTCCGTGGGAGGTAACGGCGGCCTGCCACACGGACCTTGCGGCAAATGACCGGCCCTCGACCCAGCTTCGGATCGAAGGCATGGCCGGGTCGGTCGACTACCGGCTCGGGCGGCTGAAGGAGGCGCTTGGGAGCTATGGCGAGGTCGAGACCTCGGTGAGCGACAGCCATGATTGGCCGTGGTTCCGCGATGTGGCGCGCTTTGCGGGCGGGGCGGAAGATGTCTGGCGGCTGCATTGCCGCCCGTCCGATGCGCCGGGCCTCGTGGCGCGGCTGCCCGAGGGGGCGAAGGTGATGCTCGACTGGGGCGGCGCGCTGGTCTGGGCCGCGGTGCCTGCGGGCACCGACCTGCGGGCGGCGCTGGGCGCCTTCGACGGCCACGCAACGCGGGTGCGCGGGCAGGGCGTCGGCATTGCCCGCTTCCACCCCGAGCGGCCCGAGCTGGCAGCGCTCACCGCAGGCCTGCGGGCCAGGTTCGACCCGAGGGGCATTCTGAACAGGGGCCTGATGGCATGAAGACCGAATTCACCGAAGCGCAGCTGGCCGATCCGGGCACGGCGCGGGCCAACGAGATCCTGCGGGCCTGCGTGCATTGCGGCTTTTGCACCGCGACCTGCCCGACCTACCAAGTGCTGGGCGACGAGCTCGACAGCCCGCGCGGGCGGATCTACCTGATCAAGGACATGCTCGAGAACGAGCGGGTGCCGGATGAGAAGACCGTCAAGCACATCGACCGCTGCCTGAGCTGCCTTGCCTGCATGACGACCTGCCCCTCCGGCGTGCACTACATGCATCTGGTCGACCACGCGCGCGCCTATATCGAGCAAAACTACAAGCGGCCCCTGCCGGACCGCGCGTTGCGGTGGATCCTTGCGCGCATCCTGCCCTATCCGGGGCGGTTTCGGCTGGCGCTGCTGGGGGCAAAGATCGGGCGGCCGTTTCGAGGGCTGATCCCTTCTGCGCGGCTCAGGGCGATGCTGGAGATGGCGCCAAAGCGCATTCCGCCCGTCAGCCGCAATGACGACCCGCAGAGCTTTGCGCCGGTTGCGCCGCGCCGCAAGCGGGTGGCGCTGATGACGGGCTGCGCGCAGAAGGCGCTGAACACCGATATCAACGATGCCACGATCCGGCTGCTCACCCGGCTGGGCTGCGAGGTGGTGGTGGCCGAGGGCGCGGGCTGCTGCGGGGCGCTTACGCACCACATGGGCCGCGAGAGCGAGGCCCACGGGACGGCGGCCAAGAATATCCGCGCCTGGGCGGCGGAAATGGAGGGAGCGGGGCTGGATGCCATCGTCATCAACACCTCGGGCTGCGGCACGACGGTGAAGGACTATGGCCACATGTTCCGCCAGACCGACTTGGCCGATGAGGCGGCAAAGGTGGCGGGGATCGCCAAGGATATTTCCGAGGTGCTGGCGGAACTGATGCCGGAGGCGCCGGTGGAGGCGAGAAACCTCGCCAAGGCGGAGATCGCCGGAACACAGGCCAAGGGCCACGCGCCTGAGGGCAGCGGGCCGATCCGCGTGGCCTATCACGCGGCCTGCTCGCTCCAGCACGGCCAGAAGATCAAGGATCACCCCAAGGCGCTGCTGAAGGCGGCGGGCTTCGAGGTGGTGGAGCCGGCGGACAGCCACCTCTGCTGTGGCTCTGCGGGCACCTACAACCTGATGCAGCCCGAGATCTCGGGGCAGCTCAAGGCGTGCAAGGTCCGCACGTTGGAAGCAAAGGCGCCCGATATCATCGCCGCAGGCAACATCGGCTGCATGATGCAAATTGGCTCGGGCACGGAGACCCCCATCGTCCACACCGTGGAACTGCTCGACTGGGCGACCGGCGGGCCGAAGCCGCCTGCGCTGGGCTGAGGCACGCCGCGCCAGAGGCATGTCTTCTGACGGTGCTTTCGTGCAACGTTTGCAGCCGCGTCGGCGGCTTTGCCATATTGTCGCCCCACCCGGCCTCTAGACCCGCCTTCTGAGATCAGACGAGCGACCAGTCCGGGAGTGCCGATGCGCCACGCCATTCTTTCTGCCCTCGCCGGGGCGCTCTGCCTTGCCGGGCTGCCGCTTGCGGCGCAGGAGAGCGGGTTGACCCGCATGTCCACCAGCGATCAGGGGCGCGGCTGGGAGGCCGTGGGGCGGCTCGAGATGGGGCGCAAGAGCTTTTGCACCGGGGCGCT
Source organism: Vannielia sp. SX4 (assembly GCF_052828525.1). Next base: position 3,744,138 of record NZ_CM128247.1, on the reverse strand, counting down.
GATTGCGCCCGATCTGGTGCTGACCGCGGCTCATTGCCTGTATCATATGGACAGCGGCGCGCCGGTTGAGATTGACGAGATCGAGTTTCGCGCAGGCTGGCGGGAGGGCCGGGCCGAGGCCTACCGCGGCGTGCGCCGCGCGGTGACCCACCCCGACTACGTGTACAAGGGCCGCGACCAGCTGGACCGGGTGGCGCTCGACGTGGCGCTGCTGCAACTTGACCGGCCGATCCGCACCATCCGCGTGACCCCGTTCGACACCGCAGAGACGCCCGGTGAGGGCGCGGCGGTGGGCGTTGTCTCCTACGCACAGGACCGGGCCGAGGCGCCCTCTTACGAGAGCGGATGCGAGGTGATGGAGCGCCGGGGCGGGGTGGTGATGCTGACCTGCTCGGTCGACTTCGGCTCCTCGGGCGCGCCCGTCTTCACCATCGGGGCCAAGGGGCCGCAGGTGACCTCCGTGGTTTCCGCCAAGGCCACCATGCAGGGGCGTCCGGTGGCGTTGGGCACAGAGCTTGGGCCGGTGCTGGAGGTTCTGATGGCCGAGATCGCGCGGGGCGGCGGGGCGCTGAACCCGGGCGGCTCGGTGCGCTTTCTGGGCGGCGGGATGAACGGAGAGCGGCGCGAGATCGGCGCCCGCTTCGTGAAGCCATGATCCGCCGCGCCCTCTTTGCCGCGCTCGCGCTGGCGATCGCCACACCCGCGCTGGCCGACAGCGCCCTGCGCCGCCTGTCGCTGCGCTCCGAGGGGCTGGGCTGGGAGGCCGTGGGCCGGCTCGATCTTGGCCGCGGCTCGTTCTGCTCCGGCGCGCTCATTGCGACCGACCTCGTGCTGACCGCCGCGCATTGCCTCTTCGACCAGAGCGGCAACCGGCTGGACCCACGGGCCATCACCTTCCGCGCCGGATACCGCGACGGGCTCGACATTGCCTCCCGCCGGGGCGCGCGCGCCGTGGTGATGGCGGGCTATGCGCCGGTGAGCACCGATGTGATCGGCCAGCTCATGGCCGATGTCGCGCTGATCCAGCTCGACCGGCCGATCGCCGCCGCCAATGCCGAGCCCTACGGGATTTCGGCCAATGTGCGCGCAGGCGAGAGCGTGGCGGTCGCTTCCTACGGCCAGGGCCGGGAAGAGGCGCTCTCGCTGCAACGCTCCTGCGGGGTGCTGGGCGAGCGGGTCGGGGCGCTGGCCTTCTCCTGCGATGTGACCTTCGGCTCTTCTGGCGCACCGGTCTTCGACCTGTCGCGCGGGCGGCCCGAGATCGTTTCGATCATCTCCAAGGGCGCGCGGGAAGACGGCAAAGTGCTCTCGCTCGGCATGCGGGTGGAACCCGCCGTGCGCCAGCTCAAGGCCGATCTGCGGGCCGGGCGTGGGGTGTTCCCCAAGATGGTGGGCGCGGCCAAGCACCTGCGCGTGGGGGCGTCGTCCTCTACCGGGGCGCGGTTCGTGCGGCCGGGCAACGGGGCAAAGTTCGTGCGGCCCTGAGACCCGGCACAAGCCGTGCAGCGCCGACCCGCGGGGTGGCGCATCCTCCGGCTGAGCATGCCACTTTATGGTGCAGCGTTATTCGCGCCTCCGAGGTAAGCGCTGACTTTACCGAAGCGCCGCCCCGGGGGGCGGGTCGGCGCTGCACGGCGCCTGCGGCTTGTCTCCGTGCGGGCAAGCCACTCAAGGGGGGCGCAAACCCCCTTGAAACCCCCAAAATCCCTCCCCACATAATCCTTGCACCGGCGCCAAACGGGCCTGTGCACGACCCCGCGCCTGTCCTCTGAGGAAGGCGCATGTGACTGATAACGCTAAATATATCGCTCAATGGAGGATACCCATGCGTAACTACGACCTTTCCCCCCTGTATCGCGCCACCGTCGGCTTTGACCGTTTCGCCGACCTGATGGACCGCGTGCTGACCACCGATGTCGCCCAGCCGACCTACCCGCCCTACAACATCGAGAAAGTCGACGAGAACGACTACCGCATCTCGGTCGCCGTGGCGGGCTTTGCCGATGAGGAACTCTCGGTCGAGGTGAAGGACGGCGCGCTCATCGTCTCGGCCAAAAAAGCCGACTCCGACGAGGGCAAGACCTACCTGCACCGTGGCATCGCCACCCGCGCTTTCGAGCGCCGCTTCACCCTCGCCGACCACGTGAAGGTGACGGGCGCAACCCACGCAGACGGCATGCTGCACATCGACCTCGTGCGCGAGATCCCCGAGGCCCTGAAGCCCCGCCGGATCGAGATTGCTGGCGGGTCGCAGAAGACCATCGAAGCGAAGAAGGAAACCGTCGAGGCGTAAGCCTTCGGTTTCGATGAAATGAGAGGGGCGCGCGGGGAAACCTGCGCGCCTTTTTCGTGACGCAAAGACGCTGGACAATCAGATCAGCCGCTTGGAAGGTCGTGCCGATTGTTTCATTTGCGAGGTTTTCCCTGTGCGTCTTGTCTGTTTGCTTGTCTTCTCTCTGATGGCCCGCGTTGCCAGCGCGCAAGAGGTGGAGATCATCGTCTATGTCGACGGCGACCTGCTGGAGCATGGCGGATTGGTCGAACTGACCGCCGCTGAGTTCGACGCGACCCCGGATCAGAGATACGAAGTTACGGTTTCGGAGCGATATGCCAAGCTGACTCTGCTCCGCCCTCGCGGTACGAAATACACCTTTCGGTTTCGTCCAAGCCCTGCTCATTCGGATCGGGACGGGATCGAAGAGTTCAGCACGGAGACCCTGACCGTAGGCAGCCACGGCGTCGATACGCCGGAGGGCACCGTTCAGGGAGACTACCGCGCAGTCCGGGTCTTCCCCTTCAACGAATACGGAAGCGCGTATGAGGCCACGCGGATTGCCACGGCTTGGGGGCAGACTAATCGCGGCATGCCACCACCGGCGAATGCTTGGGGCGCAATGTCACTCAAGGCGGTTTTCGCCTTTCCCGGTGACACCCCGGTAGGGCTGCTGTGTGACGACCTGGGTGCGCTTTCGGTTTGCACGCCGGACCCGGCCGACCAGCTGCTTCTCGAAGCCAAGTGGTGGCAAGCCATTGCTGAAGCCCGGTTGGAGCGGTTGCGCCATGACGCGTTGAGAGACTGCTATGACAGCGGCAACTGGCTTTCGAAGCCGGCTAGTTGTAAGGGGATCAAGGGGCGGGGGTACCCCGAATACCGCCCGGCCAATTAGGGTTTCGAGCCTCTCTTGGCGGCAGCCCTAACTGGTTGAGTGGCCGGAGATATCCGGCACGCAAATCAATACCGCGGCGGCTTGCTCTTCCACGTGCCCAGCCACTTCCGCCACCCGGCCTTCTTCTCATTCGCCGCCGCCTCAACCCGGTCCCACCGGTCCTCTGCGGCGTCCAGCGTCGGGTCCAGCGCGCGCTCGCGGAACTGGCGCCACATGGCCCGGGCGAAGAGCAGCCCGATGCCCAGCAGCACGAAGAAGCTGATGTTGAACCACGGGATCGAGTAGTGATCCGGCCCGTCGATCGGCTTGATGCCGATGGCGTTGGGGTAGATCGAGAAGAACCGGTTGCGGAAGCCGTAGTGGGTGATCAGCACCCATTGCGGCTCGGCCTGGGTCGAGATGTATTCGGCGGCATCGGCCTGCAGATCGGAGCTGTCGAACTTGAAGTAGGGCGGCCAGATCCAGCCCGAGTCTTCGTTGCGGAACACCATCACGCCGTAGCTGTCGCGCGGGATGAAGCCGAGCAGAAACGCCTTTTGCCGCACGGTCTGGATGAAGCGCACATCGCGGGTGGCCAGCTCGTTGGCGCCCGAATCCGCCTGCGCGTAGAACATCCGGTTGAAGCCGGAAAAGTCCTGCCGGATCACCTCGGTGCCGGTGATCCGCGCCACATCATGCTGGGGCAGCACATAAAGGAAGATCAGCGCGATCATCGTCAGGAAGGCCCATTTGATCGCTCGCCACAAAATCCGCATGTCGCCCCTCAGTTGGCGTTGGTCAGGTAGAGGATCACGCCGACGGCGATCACCGGGATGACATAGACCAGCAGGATCAGCTTCTTGCGAAGCCCGCTGTGATACTGGGCCATCCCGCCCTCGATATAGGCACTCCGGGCCGTGGGGTCACCCCCGTCCGGGTGATCCGCCGCCCATGCGTCCTCCAGCTTTTCGCGGCGGACGGAGCGGGAGTAGATCGAGATGCAGAAGTAGATCACCGTCAACACGATGAACCCCACCACGACCAGCCGTATCAACCCCATGCCTTACCTCCTGACCGCGCCCCAAGGCCCGACGATCCGGATGCGCTCTTCGGAGACGCGCGCTTTCGGCTCGGGCGGGGGGGCTGGTTCTTCCATCGGTTCTTCCCCGGTTCCGAAGAGTGCCGCCCGGGCCCCCTCCTTGTCCACCGCGTATTCTCGGGCGAGAAAATCGGCCACGAACTCCTTCTTGCCGTCCGGCCAGCCCCGGTAGAGCGCGTAGAACAGCTCCTTGTGGCAGATGAAGAGCTGCCGCACGTCGAGCGTGGAGAGCTCGGCGAGGAGTTGGTTGATCAGGTCGCGGTCGGGGTGGTTGGTGGCGCGCAGGGTGTAGAAATAGGCCGGGTGGCTCGAGGTGATCGTCGGCCATTTGCCGCCCTGCTCGGACCAGCGCACCAGCTCGTTGAGCGCGTGGAACTCGGGGGGCAGGGCGGAGCCGAGGGTCTGGGCCAGCTTGCGCAAATCGCCCCGCGAGCGCGAGGGCACATCGCGGCCCAGGGTGGCGGCCACGTCGACGAGGATGAAATCCATCTTCTGTTTCAGGATCGCCGTGGCATCGGTGCCCTTGGCCTTCACGATCGGTTCGACCAGCCCGTTCAACTCGAGGAACTTGGCAATGCCGGCGCGGTCTTCGAGGTCGAAAACATAGGGCGAGGGGACCTTGCCCAGCTTTTCCTTCGGCCCGCAGGAGATGGTCGCCGGGTGCTCGACATCGCGGAAGATGTACAAGCCCCCAAAATGCGCCGTCCAGAAGTTGCCCTGCGTGAAGCTGGGCGCCTTGAAGGTCACAGGGTTGCGCGTGACATCGCCGGTCTGCTTGGCCAGCGTGATCATCTCGGCGATCAGCACGTCATCCCACCATGCATCGGGCTTGGTCTTGAAGGTGGCGATCTTTTCCGCGAGGTCCTGCGCCTGTTCGATATGGCCCGAGGTGGTATCGGCCCGCACGGTGATCTTCTTGATATCGAAGAGCCGGGCCGGGGTGTTGACCTCGAACACGGTGTTATCCAGCTCGCCCAGCACGGCGTCGCGGGAGGTGAGGGCAAAGAGCTGGCTCTCGTTTTCCTCGATGAACTGCCGCAGGATGCCGCGCGACATGGAGAACTTGGCGTTGAGCAGCGGCGCGGTCTTCTGCGCCGTGGTCAGCAGGATGAACTGCCGGTTCACCCCGTTGGGGTTGAGATAGAGCAGGTCATCGAACTCGAAGGCGATCTCGGGGGAGAAGCCGGAGATATCGACGTGGAAGTCGAGCAGCTCGGTGCGCTTGCCGGTGAGCTTGTGGAGCGCGCGGTTGTAACGGTCGATCAGGGCGGGGGAGGCCACCTCGATGAGGTTGCCGAACATCAGGCCGCGGGAGATGAGGCGTTTCATTGTACGTACCCCGCGAGATCAGACGGTCTGAAGTTACATTCATCTAGGTTGTAAATATTGAGTATGTGTTCCGGCCCGAGTTCCGTCTGGATGTAAAGGTCAAATCGCTGAGATTCTTGTGTTTTACCTTGATGCCAGTAGTTCGTTGCGAGTGCGTTGGCGAGGCGGAATTTGTGATTGGTTTGCGCAATTGGCACTGCTACCTCCACAATACAGCCTGACCCCGTCAGCCTCAGTTTTTCGACTAACGGCTGATCCTCTGGCGTCCTGTCGTCTAGTCCAAAGTAGACCATTTCTCCCCCCCAGTGATTGAGCAGAAGAACGACACCTGGGTCTTCGGTCGGGACTGGAGTGGATGTCATCCAGAACTTTCCCAGCCGCCCGGCGTGGTGAGAGCTGTTGTTGAGTGGAGTTCGAGACGAAATCTTAGCGGCCTCGGCAATGGTGAGTACACCACTTGAGACTGCTAGACTGAGCCTGCAATTAAACCGGTCGAACGAACAGAGCTTTATCCCGTTGGTTTTCAGATCAGAAATCTCATACTCCAATAGCCGACAGTAGTGCCAAGCACGCAGCGTCTCTTCGGAGATTTTCGGCAGAACGGTATTTTCAACAAATTGCTGGTGGTCGTCGGTCCCAGAACGGGCTTTTGCGCAATCGACGAACCAACTCGGGTACGTGCTTGGTCTCCAAACATCAATCACGCTACCGATGCCAGTCACCCTTTCCCCTCCAAATACCGCCGTTTCGCCTCCTCCTGCCGACCGAAGTCGCGCACCATCCCCTCGATGGCCACTTCGTCCGACTTGTCGGCGTAGCGGAACTCGCTATCCGCGTAGCGGTTCACCTCCTGGATCACCATCTCCATGGTGATCGGCTGGCGCAGCTCGCCGACCATCCCCAGCTTCTCTTCATAGGGCTTGAAGAGGAACAGCTCCGGCTCCTCCATCCACTCGTCGGGCAGCTCGAAGTCCATCGCGCGAACCTTCACCGCGTCGGTGATGTTCTTGATCGCCCGCCCGGTGAAGCGCTCGTCGGCTTCCTGTATCGCCTTCAGATAGGTGCCGACCTTGGCAATCGTATCCAGCTCGCCGACCTGCCCGATCACCCGGTCGTAGACCTCCAGCAGCCCCGCCTCATGGGGCTTGCCGTGCCCCTCGAAGCTCGCCGCCACCGCCTTCTTGATCTCCTGTGCCGCATAGGCCTCGTGGTCGCCCAAGGGCAGCGTGTGGTTCTTGCCCATCAGGAGGTAGAGAATGTCGATGTAGTCATCTCGAGTCTGCGGCCCGTCGACGAGGAAGCGGGCGCCAGCGCGCTGCCGCAGCGCGTCATCCACGTTTTCGGGGTAGTTGGAGAACATCCCGAAGGTGCAGTTGCCGCGCACCACCGTATTGGCGCCCGCGAAGGCCTCCATCAGCACCGCGGTCACCTCCTGCTGGCCGGCGCTCGACTGCCGGTCGCCGCGCTTGCCCGCGATCTGGTCGATGTCATCCACCGTGCCGAAGCCGATCACGCCGGGGTCGAGCACGTTGTTGATGAAGGCCTTGGCGTTCTGGCCGGATTTGCCCTGATAGCTGTCGATATTGTCGATGCCGAAGTTCTGGTAGCGGAAGGGGTAGCCCGCGTTGCCGCAATATTCGCTCACCAGCCCGGCCATCATCTGGATCAGGGTCGTCTTGCCGGTGCCCGGCGCGCCATCGCCCATGAAGGTGAAGATGAAGCCGCCCAGCTCGACGAAGGGGTTGAGCTTGCGGTCGAAGTCATAGGCCATGATCATCTTCGCCAGCCGCATCGACTGGTACTTGGCAATGTGGTTGCCGACCACCTCGTTGGGCTTTTTGAACTGCATCACCAGCGTGCTGCCCTTGGCCTTCCGCGCCGGGGTGAAGCCCGCGATGGTGAGGTCGTCGGCCTCGACGCGGTACTTGGCGCCGGTGAAGGCGCCCACACGCGGGGCGGTCTGGCCACGCAGGGCGACCTTCTCCATCAGCTGCTCGGCATAGGCCATGACGGTCGCCACCAGCTTGGGCTCTTCGTCGGCAAAGGTGGCCAGCTCCTGATCCAGCTCCCAGAGGCAGCCGTGCAGGGCGAGAGGGGCGTTGTCGGTCAGCACCTCTTCCACCGCGCCGATCTCCACGCTCGCCTCACTGGCCGAGGGGGCCAGCAGGAAGGAGGTCGCGTTGCCGAAGGAATACATCACCGCCAGCGCCTCGGCGGCCAGCAGTTCGGAGAACTCGGCCTTGCGGGTCTCGGGCAGGCGGCCTTCGAGATTCTCCTTTTTCAGCTCCACCAGCCCGGTGGCTTCGGCAAAGCCCTCGCCCACCGCCAGCGCCACGGCAATCGCGCGGCGCAGCCCGTGCAGCACGGTGGCCTGCGTTGGAGAGACCAGCGGGTCGCCCTCATCGGCGCCCTCGATCCGTTCCACCAGCCGCACGCCCTCGGGCCGTGCGGTGCTGCGCGTCACCAGCCCCGGCGTGGTGCTGCGAAACCGCCGCCGCGTGCCGATACCGGACGAGCGCTCAGGCGCAGGCTCGGCCTTGGGCGCGGCAATCCGGGGTGTGTGATCCACGCCCTCCAGCATCGCCGCCGCCGCCTCGTAATGCTTGCGGATCTCTTCTTCGCGAAGCTCCATCTCGTCGCTGGAAAGGCTCATCTCTCAATTCCTTCTCGAAACCCGCCTCATTTTCTTGCGAGAAATATCCCCGCCGGAGGCTCAAAATCTATCTGTAGCCAAACACCCTGCCGCCGGGGCTGACGACGAATTTGCGCACGCCGGAAAAGCCCGGCGGGTTCTTCTCGGCCAGCACCTGGTAGGGGCGCTCGGGCATGATGATGGCGCGCTCCTGCCGGGTGGCACCGGTGTCCACGCCGCGGCCCGAGAACGGATCGAGGGTGAAGATCTCGCGCTCCACGCTCGAGAACCAGCCCGCCTTTTCGCTGCGCACCCGCTCGCTCACCAGCTCTTCCTCGGTCCAGGCCAGTGCCCAGTCCTGCCCTTCGGGGGCGCGGGCCTCGCGCAGCACCTCGCAGAGCGGGCCGGATTGCACGGTGTAGGCCGAGGAATACATCGGCCCCACGTGGAAGCGCCTGATCCGCTTGGGGTGGAGGTCGTCGAAGTCTTCGTCGAAGCCCTGCGCGATGGTCAGCAGCTTCAGCCCAGACATGCTCTGCGCCATCAGGTGCGCCTGCGCGGCGGGCCAGCGGCGCTCGTCCTTGGGCAGGCTGGTGCGGCCCGAGTCCTCGCATTCCATCAGGTAGATCACCGGCAGGTTGGTCTGGCTGTCGAAGATCGCCCAGTGGATCAGGAACACCCGCCGTTCGCCCTCGCTGCGCTGCCAGAGCGCCTGCGGGTCGTTGCGCGCCCAGAAGATATCGCCCCCCGCCAGCGCCTCGTAGTAGAGCCGCTGGGCCATGGCGTATTGCAGCTTGGTCGGGATCGCCAGCTCACCGACGATCTGGCGGATCATCTCATCCTTCAGCTCGGGCTCGGAGGGCATGTTATCGAGGTGCCGCCCGGCCTGCTGGGCATCGACGGCCATGGTGAGCATTTCCTGAAACACCGGAAAGCCGCTTTCGTGGCTGTCGAAATCCAGCTTGCCGACCGGTGTGCCGTCACGGCCTGTGAGCAGGTATTTATTGCCCAGCGCGGCGAAGGCATTGGCCAGCGCGCCGATGTAGCGCCCGAGGATCGTCACCTCGGTCTTGCTGAGGCTGCCCTCCACCTCCATCGCCGCCGCCACCTTGGCCAGATGCCCGGTGATCGCCTCGAACTTGGTGAAATAGCGCCGCGCCGCGAATTCGTCGGTGAGCTGCTTGTGGTCGGCGGTGAGGGCTTTCTTGGTGTCGGTCATTGGTCGTCCCGCCGAACGCTACGGGAGTGTCGTTGCTTCATTGCCGTCAAGAAGGCCTGTTTGATCTGGGTGAAGTACCTCGGGCTGAACGCCCCGATACGGGCCTCCGGGTGCAGGTTAAAAGACGTCTCCAGCCGGTCTGCATTGTGCTCATCCAGAATGATCCACAGCGGTTGATCGGTGGAGAGCCCGGCGCGTCTGCGCTCGGTCTCGGGCACCTCTACGGCGCGTCGGTCTGAGGCCGGGCGCTGAGATGTGATTGCCAGAAACAGGATCGCCGTCTGCCCGCTTTGGAGCCTGACCAGAACCGCAACCGCGCAGGGGCGCGGTTTGCGTCCCTCCGTCTCGCCGTGGTCCGCCTGACGTGCCCAGAGGTAGGGGTAATCCCAGACCTCTCCCGGCTGTGGTCCCTCACTCATCCTTCAGGGACTCTTCCAGCGCTGCGATGATCTCGGCAGCCGCTTCCTCGGAGAGGTCTTCGTTGCGGAAGGCCTGCCGGGTATCGCCTCGCGCAATCAACCGCTCGAAGCGCTCGTGGCTCATGATCACGTAACGCGGCTTGCCGTGACGGGTGATCTCCACCTCTTCGCGAGCGGCGGCGGCCAGCACGTCGCCAGTTTTGTTAGCCAGATCGGTCGCAGAATACTCGCGCATCACGGAGCTCCTTTCCCTAACTTAGCTAATATAGCTAACTTGGGGATTTTCCGCAATCCAGCCTCACACGTCCCCGTAGATGTTCTTGTCGTGCTTCTCGACGATCTTCTCGAAGCGGCGGGCGAAGCGTTCGTCGGCCTTGGCCTTCTGCTCCAGCACCTTTCGGGCGAAGACCATGTGATCTTCATGGGCCTCCATCATGTCGGCCATCCGCTGGTTGGTCGCGGCGCCGATGCCAGCCATGGCGGCCTGCGCCTCTTGGTCGGTTTTCACCCCGATCTCGTTGATCCGGTGGGCCACGTCCTGCTGCTGGGCGGTCTTCAGCGACTTGGTGAGCGCGTCATAGAGCACCACGCGCTGTTTGGTGTCTGTCTGCAGCTTGTTGATCAGCACCATCTGGGTCGCGGCCTGGTTTTGCAGCGAGTCGACCCAGGTCTTGCCCTTCTCGATATAGCGCTCGAGGGTCTGGCTCTTGGCCAGCTTCACCTGCTCCTGCTGCACCTTCTCGTTGTATTGCGCGTTCAGCTCGGCCAGCTCGGTCTCGAGCTTGGTGCGCGCGGCGGCGTCCTGCTCGACCGAGATCTTGTTTTCCAGCTCGATGATCTTCGGGTCCATCGCGGTGATCTCGGCGCGCAGGGCCTCCAGCTCGCCCACAGTGGCCTCTCGCTCGTCGAGCGTGGTGGAGAGGTTGGCCTCCACCTTCACCTTTTCGCCGTTCAGGATGGTCAGCTGGTTCTCCAGCAGCTTCACGATGATGTCGGACTTGCTGATCAGGTCTTGCAGCTTGTCGTCGATGTTGGCGGTGCGGATGCGCTCCTGCCGCAGGCTCTCGGATTTGCCCGCCGAGAAGATGCCGACAAAGCTTTCCCAGCCGGTCTTGTCGCGCATCTCGCTGAAGTCTTCAGAGAACCCGGCGGTCACATCATCGAGGCCCATGATCAGCTCGGCGATGTTGGCGTTCATCAGCTCGGTGTGCTGGTGCACGTCTTCCAGCGTGGCATTCTCGATGTCGAGCTGGATATCCTGCCCCTCGGCCATCTTCTGGCGGGCGCTCTCGATCCGGCTCGAAAGCTCCTGAATCTTGCCCTGGGTCTCGGCCACCTGGGCCTGGGATTTCTCGATCATCGCGTCAAAATCAGCCATTTCGCGTCCTCAAATCATCTGGTGCTGGAGCATATGTGGGGGTTTTAGCGCGTTTTGTTAAGCATCGTCACGTGCCAAATGCGGTCATTTCCGGGCCTTTTCGGCGGCGAATGGCCAAGAAATTCGGAACATCCCCGCCGCTCTCCCGTTGGTTGCATGACGCGTGAACACAAACGGGGGAGATTTCCTTGCATCAGCTCGCCAGCCGCCTTGGCCTGCGCACCGATCCGACCATCTTTTTCATTTCGGCGGGGTTGACCCTGCTCTTCGTGCTTGCGCTGGTCATTGCGCCCGAGCCCATCGGCGATGCCTTTGCCGCCGGGCGGGCGTGGATCGTGACCAATCTCGGCTGGTTCTTCATCCTCGGTGTCAACGTTTGGCTAGGCTTTCTGATCTGGGCGGCCTGCTCGCGTCACGGCCATATCCGGCTTGGGCCAAAGGGCTCGCGGCCCGAGTACACGAACCTCAGCTGGTTCACGATGCTCTTTGCCGGCGGTATCGGCACGGTGCTGATGTTCTGGGGCGTGGCTGAGCCGATCTCGCATTTCGCCAACCCGCCGCTGCCGGGTGTGGCGCCGCACAGCGAGGAGGCGGCGCAGGATGCGATCTCAATCGCGATCTATCACCTCGGCCTGCACACATGGGCGATCTTCGCGCTGCCGGGGCTGGCCTTTGCCTATTTCATCAACCGTTACGAGCTGCCCGTGCGGGTCAGCTCCGTGTTCTACCCGCTGCTGCGCGAGGGCATTCACGGCCCCATCGGCAAGGCGATCGACATCGCCTCGATCCTCGGCACCCTCTTTGGCGTGGCGGTATCGCTCGGCCTCGGCTCCAGCCAGATCGCGGCGGGCCTCGATGCGCTGACCGGGTCGGGCACCGGCCCGGGCGTGCAGGTGATGATCCTCGCCGTGCTCACCGTGGTCGCCATCGGCTCCATCGTCGTCGGCCTCGACAAGGGGGTGAAGGTGCTCTCGAACATCAACATCGGCATGGCCGTTGCGCTGATGATCTTCGTCCTCGTCTTTGGCTCCACGCTCTTCTTGCTGCGCGGTGTGGTCGAAACTTTCGGCCTCTACTTCGAGAACCTGCCGCACCTGATGTTCTGGAACGACATGCTCGCCAACGAGAACCCCGACAACCCGCCGTGGGGCTGGCAGGGCAGCTGGACGGTGTTCTACTGGGCCTGGACGGTCACATGGTCGCCCTTCATTGGCCTGTTCGTCGCACGCATCTCGCGCGGCCGCACGATCCGCGAGTTCGTTTTTGGCGTGCTGCTCGCGCCCTCGCTCTTCACCCTCGTCTGGTTCGCCATCTTCGGCTGGCAGGCGATGGAGTTCGACGGGCTGGGCCTTGCCGCCCGCGCCTCGATGGGCGACGCGGCGGGCGAGATCAGCGCCGCGGTGGCCGAGAGCGTGCCGCTCGCCATGTTCGCCTTCTTCGAGCACTTCCCTTTCACCGAGTTCATTCAGGGCTTCGCCGTGGTCATCGTGGCGATCTTCTTCGCCACCTCGTCGGACTCCGCCTCGCTGGTGGTCGACATGCTCTGCACCGGTAAGCCCACCCCCGGCCCGGTCGGCCAGCGGGTGTTCTGGGGTGCCGCCGAGGGGCTGGTGGCCGCCATGCTCATCATCCTCGCCGGCGAGGCCGGGCTGACGGCGCTGCAACAGGTCATCACCGTGGTTGGCCTGCCGATCTTCGTGCTGGTCTGCATGATGATCCCCTCGCTGATCCGGGGCTTTGCCGAGGAGGATATCGACCATATCACCATCGGCACCCGGCCTGAGCTGGAGGCGTTTCATTCCGACGATGATGTGGAGCTCGATGCCCGCAGCACCGCCGGGCGCACCCCGGAGCGGACCGCCCCGGCGGAGTGACCGATCAGGCGTTGTGGCGGCAGGTCGATCTGCCTAACCTGCCGCCATGTCTCCCGATCTCGACGCCCGCCTCTCCGATGCCATCCGCGCCCGCGAAGGTGAGCTGGTGGCGCTCTGCCGCGATCTGGTCCAGATCCCCACGCTGAACCCGCCGGGCCAGCACTACCGGGCGATCTGCGCCTATCTCGCCGAGCGGCTGGGCAAGCAGGGCTTCGAGGTGGAGATGATCCGCGCCGAGGGCGCGCCCGCCGACAGCGCCGAGTATCCGCGCTGGAACGTGGTGGCCCGCCGCGAGGGCAAGCGGGCCGGGGAGTGCGTCCACTTCAACTCCCACCATGACGTGGTCGAGGTCGGCCGCGGCTGGACCTTCGACCCGTTCGGCGGCGAGGTGAAGGACGGCAAGCTCTACGGCCGTGGTTCGTGTGACATGAAGGGCGGTCTCGCGGCCTCCATCATCGCCGTCGAGGCTTTTCTGGAGGTCTGCCCCGAGTTCTCCGGCGCGGTCGAAATCTCTGCCACCGCCGATGAGGAATCGGGCGGCTACGGGGGCGTCGCCTACCTCGCCGAGCGCGGCTGGTTCGCGCCGGAGCGCGTGCAGCACGTCATCATCCCCGAGCCGCTGAACAAGGACCGCATCTGCCTTGGCCATCGCGGCGTCTGGTGGGCCGAGATCGAGACCTTCGGGCGCATCGCCCATGGCTCCATGCCGTTTCTGGGCGACTCTGCCGTGCGCCACATGGGCGCCGTGCTGGCGGAGATGGAGGCCACGCTCTTCCCCCTCCTTTCCACCAAACGCACCGAGATGCCGGTGGTGCCCGAGGGGGCCAAGCAATCGACCCTCAACATCAACTCCATCCACGGCGGCGAGCCGGATCACCCGCCGGAATACACCGGCCTGCCCGCCCCTTGCGTGCCCGACAGTTGCCGCATCGTGATCGACCGGCGCTTTCTGATCGAGGAGGAGCTGGCCGAGGTGAAGGGCGAGGTCACCGCGCTGCTGGAGAAGGTGAAGGCCGAGCGCCCCAGCTTCACCTACGAAGTCCGCGATCTCTTCGAGGTGCAACCCACGATGGCGCCGGAGGATGCCCCCATCGTCCGCACCACCGCCGCCGCGATCGAAAAGGTGCTCGCCCGCCAGCCCGATTACGTGGTCAGCCCCGGCACCTACGACCAGAAGCATATCGACCGGATCGGCAAGCTCTCCAACTGCATCGCCTACGGCCCCGGCATCCTCGACCTCGCCCACCAGCCCGACGAATGGGTGGGCGTGCAAGACATGGTCGATAGCGCCACCGTCATGGGCCTCGTGCTGGCCGAGTTGCTCGCCCGCTGAAACGCCTATGCAGGGGGGCAGGGTACCGTTAACCTGAGAGAAACCACTCAGGGAGGCCCAGCCCCATGACCCTTCGCGCAACCCTTCTTGCCACCGCGTTCCTTGCCACGCCCGCGCTGGCGCAAGACAGCATCACCCTCGGCATGGTGCTCGAACCGCCCAACCTCGACCCGACCGGCGGCGCGGCGGCGGCCATCGACGAGGTGGTCTATGCCAACGTCTTCGAAGGGCTCACCCGCTTTGCCGCCGACGGCTCGGTGCAGCCCGCGCTGGCCTCCGGCTGGGAGGTCTCCGACGATGGCCGCACCTATACCTTCACCCTGCAGGAGGGGGTCACCTTCCACGATGGTACCGACTTCAACGCCGAGGATGTGGTGTTTAGCCTCGACCGCGCCCGCGCAGAGGACTCGACCAACGCGCAAAAGGCGCTCTTTGCCGGGATCGAAAGCGTCGAGGCGGTGAACCCGACCACCGTGAAGGTCACGCTCGGGCAGGCCGATGGTGCCTTTCCATTCAAGATGGCCTGGGGCGATGCGGTGATGGTCGGCTCTGAGAGCGCGGCCGATCTGGCCACCAAGCCCATTGGCACCGGCCCCTTCACCTTCAGCGAATGGGTGCAGGGCGACCGGGTGACGCTTGCCCGCAACGATAGCTACTGGGGCGAGGCCCCGGCGCTGGCGACTGCGACCTTCAAGTTCATCACCGACCCCAACGCCGCCTTCGCCGCGATGATGGCAGGCGATGTCGATGCCTTTCCCAACTTCCCCGCGCAGGAGACCCTGCCGCAATTCGAGGGCAACCCGCAGTTCAAGGTTATCCTCGGCTCGACTGAAGGCGAGACGATCCTCGCGATGAACAACGCCGAGCCGCCGCTCGACAACGTGCAGGTGCGCGAGGCGATTGCCCATGCGATCAACCGGCAGGATATCATCGACGGCGCGATGAACGGCTTTGGCACGCCCATCGGCACCCACTTCGCGCCGCATAACCCCGACTACGTGGACCTGACGGAGATGTCGGGCTTTGACCCGGAGCGCTCCAAGGCGCTGCTGGCCGAGGCCGGGGTGGAGGGCCTGAAGCTCCGCCTCGCCCTGCCGCCCCCCGCCTACGCCCGCCGCGGCGGCGAGATCATCGCCGCCCTGCTCCGCGACGTGGGCATCGAGACCGAGATCACCAACATGGAATGGGCGCAATGGCTCGAACAGGTGTTCAAGGGCCGCGACTTCGACCTCACGATCGTCAGCCACACCGAGCCGATGGATATCAACATCTACGCCCGGGATGACTACTACTTCCAATACGCCGACCCGGACTTCAAAAGCATGATGACCCTGCTCGAAGGCACCTCCGACCCGGCGGCGCGCTCGGAGATCCTGAAATCGGCGCAGGAGAAGATCGCCGGAGATTTCGTGAACGGCTACCTCTTCCAATTGCCCAAGACCGGCGTTGCGAACGCCAAGATCGAGGGCCTCTGGGAGAACGCACCGACGCAGGCGAATGATCTGACAGGGGTGCGCTGGACGGAGTGACCGTCACCCTCGCGCCGAATGACCGTCGGTCAGCCGGCCTCGGACGGTCGCGCGGGAGAGAGGCGTAGAGAGTATTTGGAGCAAGAAAATGGAGCAGGGTGCGCCCCTATTCATTTTCTTGCTCCCAATATCCATTCGGCCAACCCGCCGC
This sequence comes from Vannielia sp. SX4, assembly GCF_052828525.1. The sequence goes on along the minus strand of NZ_CM128247.1, from coordinate 3,728,029 downwards.
ATAGGCTGACGATGCAATAGCGCGGGCCAGCGCCATCCCGGTAGGTCGGGACTAGTCCCGACGGTCCAATCACCCCTTCAGATGCGCCTCGAGGTCATCCAGACGGTCGTGGCCCCAAAAGAGCGCCCCGTCGTCGACCACGTAGAAGGGCGCGCCGAAAGCGCCTTTCTCCACCGCCTCGTCGAGGTTGCGGCCATAGGTCTCCGCCCCGGCCAGCAGGCCGCGGTCGGCGAGCCCCGGGTCAAACCCGGCGCCTTCGAGGCAGCCCTTGATCACATCGTCCTGCGCGATGTCCTTTTCCTCGGCCCAGACCGCCCGCAACAGCGCGTGGGCCAGCGCGCCCACATCGCCGCCGCCTTCGGCCTGCGCCGCGATCAGCGCGTAGCTCGACGGCGCCGCGTTGGTCGGAAAATGGGCGGGCGTGAAGTTCATCGGCAGGCCGGTCTTGGCCGCCGCGCGCTTCAGTTCCTGCATCCGGTAGGCCTTGCGGTTCTCGTGCCGTTCGCCGGGCGGGGTGCCGCCGGTGCGGGCGAAAAGCGCCATGATATCGACCGGCTTGTAGGCAATGCTCGCCCCCGCCGCGCCTGCGATCTCCTCCAGCCGCGTGCCCGCGAGATAGGTGAAGGGGGAAATGGTGGAGAAAAAGTAGTCGATATGCGGCATTTGCACCTCCCTGTGCGCGGCTTTCTGGCCCTGACGGTAGGCCGGTGCTATGGGGTGTCAACGTTACGATTCTGCCACGCGCGAGGGGATACGCGATGCCCAATCCGACCGAACCCAAACTGATGTCCGGCAATGCCAACCTGCCGCTGGCCAAGTCGATCTGCCGGCGCATGTCGATGCATCGCGGCATGACCGTGGGGCTGGTGGATGCGCGGGTCGAGCGGTTCAACGATCAGGAGATCTTCGTCGAGGTCTACGAGAACGTCCGCGGCGAGGACATGTTCATCATCCAGCCCACCTCAAACCCGGCGAACGACAACCTGATGGAGCTGCTGATCATGGCCGATGCGCTCAAGCGCTCTTCGGCCGCCCGCACCACCGCAGTGATACCCTATTTCGGCTACGCCCGGCAGGACCGGCGCACCAAGGCCCGCACCCCGATTTCGGCCAAGCTGGTGGCCAACCTTATCCACGAGGCCGGCATCGAGCGGGTGCTGACGATGGATCTGCACGCCGCCCAGATCCAGGGCTTCTTCGACATTCCCGTGGACAACCTCTACGCCAGCCCGATCTTCGCGCTCGATATCAAGCACCACATGAAGGACAAGCTCTCCGACGTGATGGTGGTGAGCCCCGATGTTGGCGGCGTGGCCCGTGCCCGCGAACTGGCCCAGCGGATCGGCGCGCCGCTCTCCATCGTCGACAAGCGCCGCGAAAAGCCCGGCGAAGTGGCCGAGATGACGGTGATCGGCGACGTGAAGGACAAGGTCTGCATCATCGTCGATGACATCTGCGACACCGCCGGCACGCTCTGCAAGGCCGCCGAGATCCTGATGGAGAACGGTGCGACCGAGGTGCACAGCTACATCTCCCACGGCGTACTCTCCGGCCCCGCGGTGGAGCGCATCACCAAATCGGTGATGAAGAGCCTCGTGATCACCGACAGTATCGAGCCGACCGACCCGGTGAAGGCCTGCCCCAACATCCGCATCGTGCCCACCGCGCCGATGTTCGCCCAGGCGATCCTCAACATCTGGTCGGGCACCTCGGTGTCGTCGCTCTTCGATCACAACACGCTGGTGCCGATCTACGAAGGCTTCTACGGCACCGATGTCTGAGCGGCGCTGAGATAATTCTCGCGCCCGCCCTGCCGCGCCCTTGAACGCCCGGCGGGGCCGCCCAATCTGTGTGCGGGGTGCGCTCCCTGCGCGATGCAGATCGTAGGGCAGGGGCCAGCGCAGCCCGATCCTGTTGGAAGAGGGATGCCATGCCGGGCCAGATCGCCCTTCTGCTGCCGCTGATCGGTGCCTTCATGGTGATCGTGAAAGGCATCGCGCGGCTCCGGGCCAGGCGCGGCCGGGAGCGCTACGTGCCGCCCCAGCCCAAGGAGGTGCCTGCGCCGCCGCGTCCTTCTGCACGCCTTCAGAGCACGCTGCCAGATGCCGCCTGCGAGGTTTGCACCAGCCCGATCCCGGGCGGCCAGACCATTTGCCCGCTCTGCGCTCGCAAGGCCGCGGCGCCTTCCCATCAGGGCTGGGTGACGCTGCTCAACTGGGTCGCGTTCATCGCCATCATGTCTGCGATCATCGGCTTGGGGGCCGTGTTCACCTACTAGCGTGGGGCGGCGGCGCTCGCGCGCTCCCGCCGCATCACCAGCGGCAGGATCGCCAGCACCAGCACCGCGCCCAGCATGAAGGGCGCACCGGGCCAGTAGGGGCCGCTCCCATCGGTGAAGAGCCGGAACAGCGGGGTAAAAATCAGCGGCGCCGCCACAGCCGCCAGCGCGGCGAGCGCCGCGATGACCCCCTGCACCATGCCCTGCTCGTCCTCGCCCGCCCCGTTGGCGGCAATGGCGGTGAGCGTGGGCGGCACGAGGTCTGACAGCGCAGCTAAAGGCATCACCAGCAGCACCAGCCATGTGGCCGTCGTCATCCCGTAAACCGCCATCGCAAAGGCCGAGACCGCCAGCCCGAAGATCACCAGCCGCCGCTCGCCCAGCCGCGCCACTGCAACGGGCATCACCACGGCCTGCGCCAGTGCCATCAGCACGCCATAGGCCGAAAGCGAGAGGCCGATGGTCAGCGTGCTCCACCCCAGCGCCGCCTTGCCCCAGAAGGCCCAGAGCACCGGGTAGACCATGTTGGCGAACTCAAAGAGTGCTAGCGCGATGAGCGGCACGGTAAGGCCAGGCAGGGCAAAGGCTCGCCGGAAGCTGGCGAAGGGGTTGATCTGCCGCGCGCCAAAGGGGCGGCGGTTCTCCTCACGGAGCGATTCCGGCAGCACGAAGAGGCCGAGCGCAAGGTTGGCGGCGGCCAGCGCGGCGGCCACCCAGAAGGGCGCAGTCACATGCCATCCTGCCACAAGGCCCCCAAGCGCCGGGCCGAGCACGAAGCCCACGCCAAAGGCCGCGCCGATCAGCCCGAACCGGGCCGCGCGCTGTTCCTTGGGCGTGATGTCCGACACGTAGGCGGTTGCGGTGATATAGGTCGCCCCTGCCACCCCCGCGAGCGTGCGCCCGAGCAGCAGCAGCCAGAAGCTGCCGGCCAGCGCCATCAGAATGTAGTCGAGCACGAGGCAGGCGAGGGCGGCCAGCAGCACCGGCTTGCGGCCCCAGGCATCCGAGATCGAGCCAACGATCGGCCCGCAAACGAACTGCGCCCCCGCATAGGCCGCCATCAGCACCCCGGCCCAGAACGAGCCTTCGCCAACGTCCCCCGCGCCCACCCGCGCCATCAGCTCCGGCATGATCGGAAACACGAGTCCAATCCCGATTGCGTCCAGCATCAGGGTGGCGAGGATAAAGAACAGAGGGCCGTTGATGCGGGTCATGCGGGCTTCTGGCCCCGTGCAGGCGATCCGGCAAGCGAAATTTCGGTAACAGGGCGGGGCAGGCGGGCCTGCGGTGCCTGTTGCGGATCAGGCTGTAGGCTGGGTCAAGCCGCCTGCATCGCCCACCGGTCAAGGTGCCGCGATGCCCGCCCGCCCACTCTTTCCGCCTGGTTCCGTCGCGCCAAGCCGCCTCAGGACAGTTCCCAGTCGTCCTCGTGGCGCAGTTCGCCAATGGCCATCCAGCTCGCCCGCACGCGGGCCACGCGGGTATCGCCCCATGTGCGGAACACCAGCTCGAAGCCGTCGTTGGTGATGTTCTCGGCGGAGATGTCGGCGCGCGGGTTGGTCTTCTGGTCCATGTCCCACATCGCGAGGTTCACCATGACCGTGGGCACCCCCCGGTAGCTCTCAGAAAAGCTCACGGCACGGCGGGCCTGACGCGGGCCTGTTCCCGTCCACATCTCGCCGCCGTCCTCGAAGTCGGAGAACAGCACCACAGATCCTTCGTCGACCCCGACAAGGTGGTTGCGCAGGCGTTTCATTCAGTTGATCACAATCCGGATTCCTCGGAACATCGATAAAAGAGGATTTGGGCGGAAATTGGAACCGAAACGTAAAAGGCCCCGCCGATTTCCCGGCGGGGCCTTTGAAATTTCTGCCAGATCAGGCTCAGGCGTTGGTGCGAACCGAGACGCCCAGCTCATTGCCGAGCGCGGCGATGTCTGCGGCGGTCTTGGCCAGCGCGTCGAGATCTTCGGCGCTCGCGTTGTCACGGGCGGCGGCAGCGTCGGAGAGGAACTCTTCGAGCAGCTCCGAGGTCATCTCGTCGGCGGGCACGGCGTGCTCGGCCAGAACGGTGGTGCCCTCGGCGGTGATCTCGGCAAAGCCGCCGATCACGGCATATTTGCTCTCGGCGCCATCCTCTGCGGTCACGGTCAGCAGGCCGGGGCGCAGGGTGGTGATCGTCGGGCTATGGTCGGGCATCGCCGTCAGGTCGCCTTCGGCACCCGGGATCTGCACGGCCTTGGCCGCGAGGGACGCGAGCCGACGCTCGGGCGAAACCAGATCGAATTGCATGGTGTCGGCCATTACAGGCTCCTGTCAGTTGAAATCGCCCCCCGCCGCCGTGGCGGGGCAGGGGGCGTTAGCTCTTAGGCGGCTTCGGCAGCCATTTTCTGGGCCTTGGCCTTCACCTCTTCGATGCCGCCAACCATGTAGAAGGCGCCCTCGGGCAGGTGGTCGTATTCGCCGGCCACAACCGCCTTGAAGGAGGAGATGGTGTCTTCCAGCGGCACCTGAACGCCGTCGGAACCGGTGAACACCTTGGCCACGTCGAACGGCTGCGAGAGGAAACGCTGGATCTTCCGGGCGCGGGCCACGGTCAGCTTGTCCTCTTCCGACAGTTCGTCCATGCCGAGAATGGCGATGATGTCCTGAAGCGACTTGTAGCGCTGCAGGATCCCCTGCACGTCGCGGGCCACCTTGTAGTGCTCCTCACCCAGAACCGAGGGGTCCATCAGGCGCGAGGAGGAGTCGAGCGGGTCCACGGCCGGGTAGATGCCCAGCTCGGAGATGGCGCGCGACAGCACGGTGGTTGCGTCGAGGTGGGCAAAGGTCGTGGCGGGCGCGGGGTCGGTAAGGTCGTCCGCGGGCACGTACACGGCCTGGATCGAGGTGATCGAGCCCTGCTTGGTCGAGGTGATCCGCTCCTGCATCGCGCCCATGTCGGTGGCGAGCGTCGGCTGGTAGCCCACAGCGGAGGGGATACGGCCGAGAAGCGCCGACACCTCGGAACCCGCCTGCGTGAAGCGGAAGATGTTGTCGACGAAGAAGAGCACGTCGGTCCCCGACTGGTCGCGGAACTGCTCGGCCAGCGTCAGGCCGGTCAGCGCCACACGGGCACGGGCCCCCGGAGGCTCGTTCATCTGGCCGTAGACCAGAGCCACCTGGGAGTCTTCGAGGTTGTCGGGCTTGATGACGTTGGATTCGATCATCTCGTGGTAGAGGTCGTTGCCCTCACGGGTCCGCTCGCCCACACCGGCGAACACGGAGTAGCCCGAGTGCACCTTCGCGATGTTGTTGATCAGCTCCATGATGAGCACGGTCTTGCCCACGCCTGCACCGCCGAAGAGGCCGATCTTGCCGCCCTTCGCGTAGGGGGCCAGCAGGTCGATCACCTTGATGCCGGTCACGAGCACTTCGGACTCGGTCGACTGCTCGTCGAACTCGGGTGCGGGCTGGTGGATGGCGCGGGTCTCGCTGGCGTCCACGGGGCCTTTTTCGTCGACCGGCTCGCCGATCACGTTGAGGATCCGGCCCAGGGTGGCATTGCCCACCGGAACCTGAATCGCGTCACCGGTGTCGGTCACGGCCTGACCACGCACGAGACCTTCGGTCGCGTCCATGGCGATCGTGCGCACGGTGTTCTCGCCAAGGTGCTGGGCCACTTCGAGCACCAGCTTCTTGCCGTTGTTTTCGGTTTCAAGCGCGTTCAGGATCTCGGGCAGGGCGTCGTCGAACTGCACGTCCACGACGGCGCCGATGACCTGGGTCACTTTGCCTTTTGCGTTTGCCATTATCGTTTCCCTCTCGTCAGAGCGCCTCGGCGCCCGAAATAATCTCGATCAGCTCGTTGGTGATCACGGCCTGACGGCTGCGGTTGTACTGGATCGTCAGCTTGTCGATCATCTCGCCCGCGTTGCGCGTGGCGTTGTCCATGGCGCTCATCCGGGCGCCCTGTTCAGAGGCGCCGTTCTCGAGCAGCGCCGAGAAGATCTGCGTGGCCACGGCGCGCGGCAGCAGGTCGGCCAGAATGGCCTCCTCTTCCGGCTCGTAGTCATAGACCGTCGCGGCTTCGTCAGCAGCTTCTTCCGTCGCCTCGAAATCGGCGGGGATGACCTGCTTGGCGGTCGGGATCTGGCTGATGACGCTCTGGAACTCGGCGTAGAAGATCGTGGCCACGTCGAACTCGCCCGCGTCGAAGCGGGTGAGCACGTCGCGGGCAACGCCCTGTGCATCAGTGTAGCCGAGGTTCTTCACCCCGCTCAGGTCCACATGACCGACGAAATGGCTCGACAGGTCGCGCTTCAGCTGTTCGCGGCCCTTCTTGCCGACAGTGAGGATTTTCACCTCCTTGCCAGCCTTGACCAGCTCGTTCGCGCGGGTGCGTGCGAGCTTGACGATCGAGCTGTTGAAGCCGCCGCAAAGGCCCCGCTCGGCGGTCATGACCACCAGCAGATGCACCTTGTCGTCGCCCGTTCCGGCCAGAAGGCGCGGTGCGGAGTCAGACCCGGCAGAGGCCCCGGCCAGCCCGGCCATCACGGCATTCATCCGCTCGGCATAGGGGCGCCCGGCTTCGGCAGCTTCCTGGGCGCGGCGGAGCTTTGCCGCCGCGACCATCTGCATGGCCTTTGTGATCTTCCGAGTGCTTTTGACACTCTCGATCCTGTTTTTAAGATCCTTGAGGCTCGGCATGAGCTATCTCCCCGGCCAGCCTTAAGCGAAATCTTTGGCGAATTCGTCCAGAGCCGCCTTGATCTTGTCCTCGAGCTCACCTTTGACCTTGCGGTCGTTGTTGGTGATGTCGGCGAGGAGATCTTCGTGCTTGCCGCGCAGGTGCGCCAGCAGACCGGCCTCGAAGCGGCCCACGTCGGAGACGGCGACCTTGTCGAGGTAGCCGTTGGTGCCGGCGTAGATCACGCAGACGATCTCGGCGTTGGTCAGCGGCGAGTACTGCGGCTGCTTCATCAGCTCGGTCAGACGGGCACCACGGTTCAGCAGGCGCTGGGTGGCGGCGTCGAGGTCGGAGCCGAACTGGGCGAAGGCGGCCATCTCGCGGTACTGAGCGAGCGACAGTTTCACCGGACCGGCAACCGAAGACATGGCCTTGGTCTGGGCCGAGGAGCCAACGCGCGACACCGAGAGGCCGGTGTTCACGGCGGGACGGATGCCCTGGTAGAACAGCTCGGTCTCAAGGAAGATCTGGCCGTCGGTGATCGAGATCACGTTGGTCGGAATAAAGGCCGAAACGTCGCCGCCCTGGGTTTCGATGATCGGCAGAGCGGTCAGCGAGCCAGCGCCATGATCTTCGTTCAGCTTGGCCGAACGCTCGAGCAGGCGGGAGTGCAGGTAGAACACGTCGCCGGGGTAGGCTTCGCGCCCGGGCGGGCGGCGGAGCAGCAGCGACATCTGGCGGTACGACACGGCCTGCTTGGACAGGTCATCGTAGATGATCAGCGCGTGGCGGCCGTTGTCGCGGTAGAACTCGGCGATCGAGGTCGCGGTGTAGGGGGCGAGATACTGCATCGGCGCCGGGTCCGAGGCGGTCGCGGCCACGATGGTGGTGTATTCGATTGCGCCGGTCTCTTCGAGCTTCTTCACCAGCTGGGCAACGGTGGAGCGCTTCTGGCCCACGGCCACGTAGACGCAGTAGAGCTTCTTGCTCTCGTCGTCGCCGGCGGCGTCGTTGTAGCTCTTCTGGTTCAGGATCGCGTCGAGTGCCACGGCGGTCTTGCCGGTCTGACGGTCGCCAATGATCAGCTCGCGCTGGCCACGGCCGATCGGGATCATCGCGTCCACCGACTTGAGGCCGGTCGCCATCGGCTCGTGCACCGATTTACGGGGGATGATGCCGGGGGCCTTCACGTCGGCCACGCGGCGCTCGGCGGCCTCGATGGCGCCTTTGCCGTCAACCGGAGCACCCAGCGCGTCAACCACGCGGCCGAGCATGGCGTCGCCCACGGGCACGTCCACGATGGCCTTGGTCCGCTTGACGGTGTCGCCTTCCTTGATGTCCCGGTCGGAGCCGAAGATCACGACACCGACGTTGTCGATCTCGAGGTTCAGCGCCATCCCGCGGATACCACCGGGGAATTCGACCATCTCGCCGGCCTGGATGTTGTCGAGGCCATGCACACGGGCGATACCGTCACCGACGGAGAGCACGCGGCCGACTTCGGCAACTTCGGCCTCCTGGCCAAAATTCTTGATCTGGTCCTTGAGGATTGCGGAGATTTCCGCAGCTTGGAGAGCCATTAGCCGACCTCTTTCATTGCGTTCTGGAGGGAAGACAGCTTCGAGCGGATCGAGCTGTCGATCATCTGCGAGCCGAGCTTCACGACGAGGCCGCCAATCAGGGCTTCATCGACGTGCATCTCGAGTTTCACGTCCTTGCCGACCTTCTTAGCGAGGGTATCGGCGAGTTTCTTCTGCTGGGTCGCGGTGAGCGCCTTGGCCGAGGTGATCTCGGCGGTCACTTCACCCTTCTCTTCGGCGATCATCGCCTTGAGAGCCTTCACCAGCTGGGGCAGGGCGAACAGACGGCGCTTTTGCGCCATCAGGCCCAGGGTCGAGCCTGTCAGCCCGTCCAGCCCCATCTTCTTGGCCACCGCCGTCACACCGGCTTCCTGCTGGGCGCGGGTGTAAACGGGGTTGGAGATGAGATCCCGGAAATCCTCACTCTGGTCGAGTGCGGCGCCGAGGGTCTCGGCGTCGGATTCCAGTTCTTTGAGTTTCTTGTCGCTCTTGGCGAGGTCGAAGAGCGCTGATGCGTAGCGCGCGGCGATGCTTGCGGATATCGAAGCCGTCTCGGACACGTCCACCCCTCGTTGTCGGTTTGGCCCGGTTGTAAGTGGGCTCTGGGCATAGATCGGGTGCTGCCGTTCCCGGCACCCCCCGAAGTCGAGGGGTGTCTAGCAGACGGTTTATGGGCTCGCAACAGGTTTAAATCGCGTTTACGTGACTGTAAAATTGAGCGATTTCAGTGGGTTGAAAATGGTGCGACACATTGGTGTCATTTCGACACAGGGCAGGGGAGGGAATCTCTGCACCGGCGGGATGCCATTGTATACCGTTCCCCGTGCGGCGGTTTTGTCAGCGTTGCCAGAGGCTTGCGGCAAGATGGGTGCGCGGGGGAGGGGGCGGCAAGCGCGCCGGGCTCATTTTGCACCTGCGGCATTTCCGTCGCGAGATGCTTCATCGTCCCCGGCTTGGCCCGTCGCCTCCTCACCGGAGGTGCGCACCGGCGCACGCAAGCGACAAGCCCCGCCAGCCCCCGATCAAGCCGGCTCCGCCCCCGGCTGCACTGCCCCCTCCAGCACCGGCCTGCGCTGGCGCGACCGGACCTTCTGCACATCACCGCCCGGCGCATAGACCCGCTTGCTCGCCTCCAGAATGAAGACGCCCCCGGCCAGATAGCTCGAAATCCGCCGCCCGCTCTTCTCCCAGAAGTTCGAAGACTTCACCCAGAACCGCCGATGGCTCGGCGGGCTGAACAGGGCGGCGAGGTGGCGCTCGGGCACGAAGCCATTGTTGCGCAGCAGCGCCTCAAGCTGGCTCAGCGAATAGGGGCGGCCAAAGCCGAAGGGGGTCACATCCCGCCGCGCCCAGAGCCCGGCGCGGTTGGGCACGATGAAGATCGCGCGCCCGCCGGGGCCGAGCACCCGGTGCACCTCTTCGAGCAGGCGGCCCGGGTTGTCGGAGGTGTCCAGCCCGTGCAGGCACACCAGCTTGTCGACCATCCCCGTGGTCAGCGGCCAGAGCGCCTCTTCTACCAGCACCGAATGGTTGGGGGCGCCTGCGGGCCAAGGGGCGACTCCCTGCGCGCCCGGCATCAGCGCCATCACCCGCCGGGCATCGGCGAGGTAGGGGCGCAGCAGCGGCACCGCAAAGCCATAGCCCACCACCGTCTGTGCCTTGGCCTCGGGCCAGAGGCTGACAACCTGATCCCGGATTGCCCGCTGCGCCACGCGCCCTAGCTGGGTGCGATAATAGAAGTTTCTCAGATCGAGAACGTCCAGATGCATCGGTTGCCGGTGGCCCTCGCTTCGGTCAGTCTGGCCAGACCATACCAGCGCGAAAGGGAAACGCCATGCCCCTCGAAATCCTCACTGTCCCCTGCCTCTCCGACAACTATGCCTATGTGGTGAAGGGGCCGGACGGCGTGTGCCTGATCGACGCGCCCGAGGCCGGGCCGATCATCGCCGCGCTGGAGGAGAAGGGCTGGACGCCGGGCGTGCTGATGATCACCCACCACCACCACGATCACGTGGGCGGCGTGGAGGAGCTGCGGGAGAAGTATGGCCTCAAAGTCATGGGCCCCAAGGCCGAGGAGGCCAAGCTGCCCCCGCTCGACATGGCGCTGACCGAGGGGATGAACGGCGGCGAGGGCGAGGGCTACACCGAGCCGCTCGACGTGCCCGGCCACACCCTGGGACACATGGCCTTCCACTTCCCGAACGGCGGCGCACTCTTCACGGCCGACAGCCTGATGGCCCTCGGCTGCGGGCGGGTCTTCGAGGGGACGATGGAGCAGATGCACGACTCGCTCCAGAAGCTCGCCGCGCTGCCGCCGGAAACAATGGTCTATTCCGGGCATGAATATACGCTCGGCAACGCCAAATTCGCCCTCACCATCGACCCGGAGAACACGGCGCTTCAGGAAAGGGTGAAAAAAGTGGCAACCCAGCGCGAGGCAGGGGAACCGACCGCGCAAGTCACCCTCGGCGAGGAACTGGCCACCAACCCGTTTCTGCGCTGCGGCGATGCAGGCATACGCGCCACACTCGCCATGGAAAACGCATCCGACGCCGAGGTTTTCGCCGAAATCCGGCGGAGAAAGGATGCTTTTTGACGCCACCGCCCTATAATGCCGCGGGCGCTCCCAAGGGCACTTCACGGCACCCGGGCATCCCGATCACAATTCGGGCAAATCCGGGCCTTGGGCGAAAAAACTCTCACAAAAGACTTGAAGGTTCGGGTTTTCCACCGAACTTTAATCTTATGAGGCCACGGTCAGGGACGGGCCAAACCCTCCTCGGCCACAAGGGAAAGGAGCACATCGCGTGCCATCGTTTTCGAACACCCTCGAGCAAGCAATCCACGCCGCGCTGGCGCTGGCCAATGCGCGCCGTCATGAGCTCGCAACGCTGGAGCATCTGCTGCTGGCGCTGATCGACGAGCCCGATGCTGCCAAGGTCATGCAGGCCTGCTCCGTCGATCTCGACGAGCTGCGCAGCACGCTCAACGATTTTATCGATGAGGACCTCTCGACTCTCGTCACCGAGATCGAGGGTTCCGAGGCCGTGCCAACGGCCGCCTTCCAGCGCGTGATCCAGCGCGCTGCGATCCATGTGCAAAGCTCCGGCCGTACCGAGGTGACCGGCGCCAACGTGCTTGTGGCGATCTTCGCCGAACGCGAGAGCAACGCCGCCTTCTTCCTGCAGGAGCAGGACATGACCCGCTATGACGCGGTGAACTTCATCGCCCACGGCGTGGCCAAGGATCCGGCATTCGGCGAGACCCGCTCTGTCTCCGGCGCGACCGACATGGAGGAGGAGGCTGCCTCCGCCGAAACCGTCAATGCCGAGCCGGAAGAAAAAGAGAGCGCGCTCTCCAAATATTGCGTCGACTTGAACGCCAAGGCCAAGTCGGGCGATGTCGACCCGCTGATCGGCCGCGAGTCCGAAGTCGAGCGCTGCATTCAGGTGCTCTGCCGCCGCCGCAAGAACAACCCGCTGCTGGTGGGCGATCCGGGCGTGGGCAAGACCGCCATCGCCGAGGGCCTCGCCCGCAAGATCGTGCAGGGTGAAACCCCCGAGGTGCTGGCCCATTCCACCATCTACTCGCTCGATATGGGCGCGCTGCTGGCGGGCACCCGCTACCGGGGCGACTTCGAAGAGCGGCTGAAGGCCGTGGTGACCGACCTTGAAAAACACCCCGACGCGGTGCTCTTCATCGACGAGATCCACACAGTCATCGGCGCAGGTGCCACCTCCGGCGGCGCGATGGATGCCTCCAACCTGCTGAAGCCCGCGCTTCAGGGCGGCAAGCTGCGCTGCATGGGCTCCACCACCTACAAGGAGTTCCGCCAGCACTTCGAGAAGGACCGCGCGCTGAGCCGCCGGTTCCAGAAGATCGACGTGACCGAGCCGTCGGTGGAAGACAGCGTGAAGATCCTCAAGGGCCTCAAGCCCTATTTCGAGGAGCATCACGACATCAAGTACACCGCCGAGGCGATCAAATCCGCCGTGGAACTCTCGGCCCGTTACATCAACGACCGCAAGCTGCCCGACAAGGCGATCGACGTGATCGACGAGGCCGGTGCCGCTCAGCACCTGGTGGCAGAGAGCAAGCGCCGCAAGACCATCGGCGCCAAGGAGATCGAGGCCGTCGTGGCCAAGATCGCTCGCATCCCGCCGAAGAACGTCTCCAAGGACGATGCCGAGGTGCTGAAGGATCTCGAAGCCTCGCTCAAGCGCGTGGTCTTCGGGCAGGACAAGGCGATCATGGCTCTGTCGTCCGCCATCAAGCTGGCCCGCGCGGGCCTGCGCGAGCCCGAAAAGCCGATCGGCAACTACCTCTTCGCCGGCCCGACCGGTGTGGGTAAAACCGAGGTTGCCAAGCAGCTCGCCAGCCAGCTCGGCGTGGAGCTGCTGCGCTTCGACATGTCGGAATACATGGAGAAGCACGCGGTTTCGCGGCTCATCGGCGCTCCTCCGGGCTACGTGGGCTTCGACCAGGGCGGCATGCTGACCGATGGCGTCGACCAGAACCCGCATTGCGTTCTCCTGCTCGACGAGATCGAAAAGGCGCACCCGGATGTCTACAACATCCTCCTGCAGGTGATGGACCACGGCAAGCTGACCGATCACAACGGCCGGACGACCGATTTCCGCAATGTGATCCTGATCATGACCTCCAACGCGGGCGCCGCCGAGCAGGCCAAGGAGGCCATCGGCTTCGGGCGTGACCGCCGCGAGGGCGAGGATCAGGCCGCCATCGAGCGGACCTTCACGCCGGAATTCCGCAATCGTTTGGATGCGGTCATCAGCTTCGCGCCGCTGGGCAAATCCACCATCCTCTCGGTGGTCGAAAAGTTCGTGCTCCAGCTTGAGGCCCAGCTGATGGATCGTGACGTGACCATCGAGTTGACCCCCAAGGCCGCCGAATGGCTCGCCGACAAGGGCTATGACGACAAGATGGGCGCCCGCCCGCTGGGTCGCGTGATCCAGGAAAACATCAAGAAGCCGCTGGCCGAGGAGCTCTTGTTCGGCAGGCTGATGAAGGGCGGTATCGTGAAGGTCGGCATCAAGGACGGCGAGATCGATCTGCGCATAGAGGAGCCGGCCAAGGCCCGCATCGGGTCGCGCAAGAAGCCGCCTCTGCTCACCGCCGAATGACGGCAGAGCCGGAAGACAAACAAAGGGAGCGCCGCTTGGCGCTCCCTTTCGCCTTTCTCGCCCTCACTCTCGCCGCCACGCCCCTCACCGCAGGCCCGCCGCTGCTCGGCCAGCCGGTAGATTGCACGCTGGGCCGCGACTGCTACATCCAGCAATATTTCGACCGTGATCCTGATGCCGGTGAGGTGCAGGATTTCAGCTGCGGCACCCTCGCCAACGATGGCCACGGCGGCACCGATTTTGCCGTGCCCACGCTGGAGGCCGTCGCCGCAGGCGTCACCGTGGTCGCCGCCGCGCCCGGCACCGTGCTCGGCACCCGCGATGGCATGGCCGATGTCTCCTCGCTTGCCGAGGATGCCCCTGATCTCGCCGGGCGCGACTGCGGCAATGGCGTGATGATCGACCATGGCGATGGCTGGACCACGCAGTATTGCCACCTGCGCCAAGGCTCTGTGGTGGTGGAGACCGGCCAGCGCGTGGCGATGGGCACACCGCTTGGCCTCGTCGGCATGTCGGGCCGCGCCTCCTTTCCGCACCTGCATCTGACCGTCCGGCAAGGCGCTGAAAAGGTTGATCCTTTCTCCCCCGATGCCGCAGCCGCCTGCGCCCTTCCCGGCGCCGCCCCGGCAGATGCCGCGCCCACCACAGCCAGCCCTGGAGGCCGCACCAGCCTCTGGCTCGAGGCCCCGGCCTACGTGCCCGGCGGCCTCATCGCCGTGGGCCTCACCACCGAGGTGCCGAGCATAGAAGAGGTCCGCTCCGGGCTGCGCACCGCGCCCGTCACTCCGCCCAAAACACCGGCAATGGTGATCTGGGCCTACAGCTTTGCCGGCGCACCGGGCGACGAAATCGAGATCATCTTTGAAGGCCCCGAGGGCGAGATCGGCCGCCATACCGACATTCTCGACAAGGCCCAGCCCTTCGTGCTGCGAGCCTATGGTAAGCGCACGCCCGCCGCGGGTTGGTCATGGGGCACCTACACCGGCACGGTGATCCACCGCCGGGACGGCGCCGAACTCGGGCGCCGCTACATCCAGACCGAAGTGAACTAGCGCAGAAACCCGATCGCGTAAGTCGTCGCCATCTGGTGATGCGCGAGGTATTCGTCGAGCTTTTCCTGCACCGGCTGGCCGCCCGGCGCGGTGCCGGTCTCCAGCGCGCCAAGGCCGCCGGAGATGAAGAGGCAATCGAGGCCTTCGCCCATCGCCCCCTTCACATCGGTCAGCACCCCGTCGCCAATGCACAGGATCGGCCCGGCAGGGTCGCCCCCCACCTCGGCCAAACGGGCGCGGGCAAGGTCGTAGATCGGCGGATGCGGCTTGCCGAAATAAAGGCTCTCACCCCCCATCTCGGTGTAGAGCTTTGCCAGCGCGCCCGCGCACCACTCCCGGCTTTCGCCCCGGTCCACCACGATATCGGGGTTGGCGCAGAGCAGCTTCATCCCCTTCTGCTTGGCATAAAGGAACGGGCCGCGCATCTCCTCGGGGTCGGCATGCGGGTCGAACGGGCCGGTGCAGACGATGCCCTCGGCCTCTTCCATCTCCACCCGCTCAATCTCCACCGGGTCCTTGACCAGATTCAGCGGCTCGAAGAAGGTCAGGTCGAACGGCTGGCCGATGAACCAGACCTTGCGGCCCACGGCGCCCCGGAACATCGCCGCGCGGGCGGAATCGCCCGAGGTGGCGATCACGTCCCATGCGTCATCGGGCACGCCCCACTGGCCCAGCTGCTTTTGCACCTCGGCGCGGGCGCGGGGCGCGTTGGTCAGCAGCACCACCTTCTTGCCCGCCGCGCGGAACTCCTGCAGCGCCGCCACTGCCTCGGGGAAGGCCGTCACCCCGTTGTGGACGCAGCCCCAGAGGTCGACGAAGGCCGCGTCATACTGATGCGCGACCTCCGAGAGCGATCCGATGACCCGGCTCAACAGATCAGACCTTGAGCGAAGGAATGATCTGCTTCTTGCGGCTCATCACCCCGGGCAGAACCACGGTGTCACCACTGACCGAAGCGCCAAAGCTCTTCTCGGCCACGGTCTTCACCAGATCGTTCGGCACCAGCAGCGTGGCCTCTTCGGCCAGAATGTCGATCACGAAGAGCAGCACCTGGTCCACGCCATCCTCGGCGGCCACGGCCTTCATGCTCTCCATCAGGCTGTCCTTGCGGTCGAGCACGATCTTGGGCGCGGTGGTCTCCAGCACCGACACGCGGAACTTGGTGCCGTCCACCGGGTATTCCTTGGAGTCCATCCGCAGCAGCTCGGCATCCGAAAAGGCCGAAACGTCGCTCTTGGCTTCGAACATCTCGGAGGCATAGGCGCTCAGGTCTAGGCCCAGATCGGCGGCCAGCTCCTCGGCCAGCGCCTTGTCTTGCTCGGTGGTGGTGGGCGAGCGGAACTCCAGCGTGTCAGACAGGATGCACGACAGCATCAGGCCTTTGATCCCCTCGGGCATCTTGGCGGCGTTCTCGCCCATCAGGTTGTGCATGATGGTCGCGGTGCAGGCCAGCGGCTTGATGGTGATGTCGATCGGCCCCTTGGTCTCGATCCCGCCGGTCAGCTTGTGGTGGTCGATGATCTGCAGAATGTCGGCATCGTTGATCGCGTCGGGCAGCTCGGCAGGGTTGTTGGTGTCGACGATGACAACCTGCTCACCGGCCTCGACGCCCTCGATGATCGCGGGCTGCTCGTAGCCCCATTTCTTCAGCACGAAGGCGGCCTCGGTGTTGGGCTCGCCCAGCAGCACGGCCTCTGCCTTCTGGCCACGGTGCTCGGTCATGTACCACGCCCAGATGAGCGGGGAGCCGGTGCTGTCGGTGTCGGGGGACTTGTGGCCAAAAACCTTGATCGTCATGTCGTGCCTGCGTTGCCTAGGGAGGAGTCGCGGGCCTTGTAGCGGGGTGTTCGGGCGATGTCACCTGTCGAGGCGGCCAGAGCGAGGGGCATTTGACCGCAGGTCGCCCCATCGCTAGGGTGCGGCTACCGAAGAGGAGATTGGACCAATGCGCAACACGGGCTGAACCCGCTGCCATCCCTGACCGCCTCCCCCGCTGGGGAGTGCCATTCCTTTCGGAGTGCCCTGACAATGGACAACGCAAGCTGACACCGCCCCGGCGGTTCGCCGCCATTTCCCTTTTGTCAGATCAAGCGAGGCACCACATGCCCCAGAACCGTAAATCCCGCCGGGCCGCCAAGTCCGGCGCCCGCAATCCCCGTTCCGCCGCGCGGCCTCCATTGCGCCGCCTGCCAGAACGCGAGGCCCCGCGCCCCGCGCCGAAACAGCGGGGCGGGCGGCCACCGCTCTTTCCGGGTCGCACCGGAGGGCGGTAACATTGAGCGCGCCGCCCGGCCCGTTTTGGTCGGGCGGCGTTACTCCGTGCCGGTCAGGAGCACAGGGTAGAGCGAAGCCACCAGCAGCAGCGCCATCGTCCAGTTGAAGCCGCGCAGCCGGGCGGGGGAGGTGAGCCAGCGTTTCAGCTGTTGCCCGGCCACCACCCACAGGCTGATGAGCGGCACCGACACCAGGGCAAAGGTCGCGCCCACAAGGGCCACCGAGGCCAGCGTCCGGTCGGGCGCGTAAACCGTGATCGCGGTCAGTGCCATGCTCCAAGCCTTCGGGTTGACCCATTGAAAGCCCGCGCCCTGCAAAAAGGTCAGCGGCTTGCCGCCCGCGCTGGCCCCGTCCGGTGCCGCCGAATGGGCGATCTTCCATGCCAGCCAGAGCATGTAGAGCACGGCGGCGACCTTCAGCAGCGTGTAGCTCAGGGGCCAGAGATCGAAGAGCGCCATCAGCCCGGCACCGACCCCCAGCACCAGCACCGCCACGCCGATCGAGATGCCCAGCATATGCGGCACTGTCCGGCGGTAGCCAAAGTTGGCCCCGCTCGCCATCAGCATCATGTTGTTCGGCCCCGGCGTGACGGTGCTGACGATGCAGAAGGCGAGGAGCGCGGTGAGGAGAGCGTAGGTCATGGCGCAAGTTGTGCGCCATCTGCGGCGCAATGTGCTTGCGTTCTGCGGTGCGCGCGCCAAAAATGCGCAACAAATGACGAAGATTGATGACATCAACCGCCGAATATTGCGCGAACTCTCCCGCGATGGCCGCATCAGCAACACCGAGCTGGCCGAGCGCGTGGGCCTCTCACCCTCGGCCTGCCTGCGCCGGGTGCAGGAGCTGGAGCGCACGGGCGTGATCAAGGGTTACCGCGCGGTGCTGGACCCGCAGGCGATGGGGCAGGGGTTTGTTGCCATGCTCGGCGTGGGCCTCTCGGTCCACACCAAGAAAAGCCAGGAAGATTTCGAGAAGGCGATGGCCCGCGCACCGCAGGTTCGCGAGTGCCACAACATCACCGGGGTGATCGAATACTTGCTGCGGGTGGAGGTAGAGGATATTGCCGCCTTCAAGCTCTTTCACACCGAGATTCTCGGGGCCTTGCCTCAGGTGAACTCGATCACCACCTATGTCGTCATGGGCTCGCCCAAGGACGAACGCGGCTAGGGCCCCCGCCATCAGGCTCGGCGCCGGGCCTGCGCGGCGGAGAGTGGAGCAAATTTTCCGCGAGCCTCTGGTTGACTCACTCTCGACACCTCCTTACATCGGCTGCGTTATCACTCTCCCTTGGTGAGTGCTAACAGCAAGATTAACCTCGAACGAAGGAGCGTTCAGAGATGGCTTTTACCCCGCTTCATGACCGCGTTGTCGTCCGCCGCGTGGCATCCGACGAAAAGACCGCCGGTGGCCTCATCATCCCCGACAGCGCCAAGGAAAAGCCCGCCGAGGGCGAAATCGTGTCGGTTGGCGCCGGTGCGCGTGACGACGCTGGCAACCGCATCACCCCCGATGTGAAAGCAGGCGACCGCGTGCTCTTCGGCAAGTGGTCCGGCACCGAAGTTCAGATCGACGGCGAAGAGCTGCTGATCATGAAAGAGTCCGACATCATGGGTGTGATCGCTGCCTGATCGGCGGTGAACCCCCTGAAAATCCAACGCTAATTCAGGAGAACTGAACATGGCAAAAGACGTCAAGTTTGATACCGACGCCCGCAACCGCATGCTGAAGGGTGTCAACATCCTCGCCGACGCGGTGAAGGTGACCCTCGGCCCCAAAGGCCGCAACGTTGTGCTCGACAAATCCTTCGGCGCGCCCCGCATCACCAAAGACGGTGTCTCGGTCGCCAAGGAAATCGAACTGGAAGACAAGTTCGAGAACATGGGTGCCCAGATGGTGAAAGAGGTTGCCTCTCGCACCAACGACGAGGCCGGCGACGGCACCACCACCGCCACCGTGCTGGCCCAGGCCATCATCAAGGAAGGCATGAAGTCGGTCGCCGCGGGCATGAACCCGATGGACCTCAAGCGCGGCATCGACCTCGCGACCTCCAAAGTGGTTCAGGCCATCAAGGACGCCGCCCGTGAAGTGAACGACAGCGCCGAAGTGGCTCAGGTCGGCACCATCTCCGCCAACGGCGAAGCCGAGATCGGCCAGCAGATCGCCGACGCGATGCAGAAGGTCGGCAACGAGGGTGTCATCACCGTCGAAGAGAACAAAGGCCTCGAGACCGAGACCGAAGTGGTCGAGGGCATGCAGTTCGACCGTGGCTACCTCTCCCCCTACTTCGTGACCAACCCCGACAAGATGGTCGCCGAGCTGGAAGACTGCCTCATCCTGCTGCACGAGAAGAAGCTCTCCTCGCTCCAGCCGATGGTTCCGCTGCTCGAGTCCGTGATCCAGTCGCAGAAGCCGCTGCTGATCATCGCCGAGGACGTGGAAGGCGAAGCGCTGGCCACCCTCGTGGTCAACAAGCTGCGTGGCGGCCTGAAGATCGCTGCCGTGAAGGCGCCGGGCTTCGGCGATCGCCGCAAGGCCATGCTGCAAGACATCGGCATCCTGACCGGCGGTCAGGTGATCTCCGAAGATCTGGGCATGAAGCTCGAGAACGTCACCATGGACATGCTCGGCACCGCCAAGAAGGTCACCATCACCAAAGACGAGACCACCGTGGTCGACGGCGCTGGTGAGAAGGCCGAGATTGAAGCCCGCGTTTCCCAGATCCGTCAGCAGATCGAAGAGACCTCCTCGGACTACGACCGTGAGAAGCTGCAAGAGCGCGTGGCCAAGCTGGCCGGCGGTGTTGCCGTGATCCGCGTCGGCGGCATGACCGAAGTGGAAGTGAAAGAGCGCAAGGACCGTGTGGACGATGCGCTCAACGCGACCCGCGCTGCCGTTCAGGAAGGCGTGGTCGTCGGTGGCGGCGTGGCCCTCGTGCAGGGTGCCAAGGTCCTCGCCGGTCTGACCGGTGCCAACTCCGACCAGAACGCCGGTATCGCCATCGTGGCGCGTGCCCTCGAGGCTCCGCTGCGCCAGATCGCCGAGAACGCCGGCGTTGACGGTTCGGTCGTGGCTGGCAAGATCCGCGAAAGCGACGACGTGAAGTTCGGCTTCAACGCCCAGACCGAAGAATATGGCGACATGTTCTCCTTCGGCGTGATCGACCCCGCCAAGGTGGTCCGCACCGCGCTCGAAGACGCCGCTTCCGTGGCCGGCCTGCTCATCACCACCGAAGCCATGGTGGCTGACAAGCCTGCCAAAGAAGGCGCCGGCGGCGGTGCCCCCGACATGGGCGGCATGGGCGGCATGGGCGGCATGATGTAAGCCAGCCCGGCTTTGAAATCAGGGAAGGGGCCGCATCTCGCGGCCCCTTTTCTTTTGTGCGCGGCCCTGCCGGGGTTCAGCCGGGCACCAGCGCCCGCACCATCGCCTCGGTCAGCTTGCCACCCGCCTTGCGGTCGAACCCGGCGAACATCGGGCCGGAGTTGACCTCAAGCACGCAAAGGCTTCCGTCGTCTGGCCGGGTCTTCAGATCATAGGCGCAAAAGCTGAGGCCAAGGTCCTCTGCCAGCCCAAGGAGCTTTTCGCCAATGCCATCCGGCAGGGTCAGGTCGGGGCGGTAGTCGAGGCTGCTCTCCCGGGTCGAGCGATGGTCCAGCGCGGGGCTGTCCAACTCGAACATATGCAGCGCGCCGCCGACGACGAAGGCGCGGAACTCCGGGTAGACCAGCCGCTCCTGCACAAACACCGGGTTGGGCGCGGCCTCGTCCTTCCACTCGGTCTCGGCATCGACCTCACCGAAGGTGGCACAATGCGCGCCGCCCGCCGCCGGCTTCACCACGCAGCCATCGCCGAAGGCCGCAATCGCCCGGCGGTCATTGGTGACAAGCGTGCGTGGCACCTGCAACCCGGCCTGCGCGGCCCGGACCAGAAAGGCGCTCTTGTTGCCCGCCGCCGCCGCAGGCTCCGGGTTGAAGCTGGCCACCGTCTCCGTGCTCTGCAGCCAGCCATCCAGCGTGGAGTACCACGCCATCGAGCGGTCCACCCGCATCGGGTCGCCGGTGGTGGGGTTGAACACGTCGTAGCGCAAAAAACCGCCCGTCACCTCCAGCGGGTGCCCGTCAATCGAGAGGGCGCCGCTGGCAAAATCCCAACTGATCGGCGGCTCATGGTCCGGCCCGTGAAAGATGCCCGCAATCGAAACCCCAAGCCTCCGGGCCGCCGTGGCGAGCGCGTGGAGGTTGGGGTCGTTCGCGCCGCCTGCGATGAGCAGATCGGCGCGAAACGGGGTTGCCTCGGCCACTTAGCGGCGGCCGAAGGGGTTGCGGTTGCCCAGCGCGGTGAACGGGTCGAGCATGTTCTCGCCGGTCACCCCCTTGAAGCCGCCGGTCTCTTCGCCGGTGGCCGCCGTGCTCGGATCGCCCCCCGGCTCCTCGCCGGTGGCGGCCGTCGAGGCGCCGCTCTCGGCGATCACCGGGCTGCCGCCTGGCCCGCCCTCGCCGACAAAGCCGGTGCCGCCCTCTTCACCGAGGGCCAAGGTCGTGGGCGGTCCTTCCTCTCCCAAGGCAGCGGTCTTCGGGCCTTCCTCGCCCACAAAGACAGTCTTCGGCCCCTCTTCGCCGATAGCGGCTGTCTTCGGGCCTTCCTCGCCGAAGATCGGCGTGGTGCCGGGGCCCTCTTCTCCCACGAACGGCGTGGTGCCCGGATCTTCCTCGCCCACAAAGGGCGAAGTGCCCGGCCCTTCTTCCCCAACAAAGGGGGTGGTGCCGGGGCCTTCTTCACCCTTGAACGGGCTTGTCTCAGGGCCCTCCTCGCCAAGGAACGGGGTCGTTGGCGGGCCCTCCTCGCCCAGTGCCCGCGTGGTGAAGTCCTCACCGATGGGCAGGGTGGGCGGCCCTTCTTCGCCAATCGCCAGCGTGGTAAACTCGCCGCCGGGCCGCAGCAGCTGAATCGGGTCATTGCTGCGCGAGACAACGCGCACGCCAACGATCCGCGCCACGTCGTCCTTCCAGACAAAGGAGGCAGCAGCGGGCGAGATCACCTGCGCCACGATCCCGTCGGGCGGCTCGGCCACGAACTCCAGATCGAGGATGCCATCGGCAGAGAGTTTCTTCTCCAGCGGCTTCAGCTCCGGCGCCGTCCACCCTGCGGTGGTCGTATCGCCGGTGACGCTGATCGAAAGCTGCGGAGGTTCGCTTTCAAGCACATTGAGCTGGATCGAGTTGATGCGGAATATCTTCATCTTGGCCATGGAAACCTCCTTGGCTCGTGTCATTGAAAATGGGTCTTGCAAATAATGCGGGCACCGGGGTGCCACACCCTTAAGGGTAACGCCGCCCTGCCGGTTCTACCTGAGTGAATAATCCGTGACGTTGCCGACCCACCTTCACGGCCCATTCACGAGGCCCGAATTTTCATCACTGCAAGGCAGTTTACAGGGCCGCCCCACGCGGCCACACGGCCATTCCCGCCGCCCTCCGCTCGCGCCGGGCCGCCCGCCGCAGCCGCAATTTCACGCCCCGCGCCGCGCCGAATCGCGTGCTCGTGAGCCGCGATCGCTTTGCACCGTCTGCCTGTGCCGCTAAGCCTTGACCATGCGCCTTGCCCTCCTGATCACCGTCACCATGGTGGCCTTCGCCGCCAACTCCCTGCTGAACCGCGCCGCGGTGGAGGCCGGGCTGATCGACCCGCTGGGCTATGCGCTGATCCGCGTGGCTTCCGGCGCGGCGATGCTCTGGCTCCTGCTCGCCCTGCGCCGCACGGCCATGCCCCGCCGCATCCCATGGGTCGGGGCGCTCTCGCTCGCCACCTACATGCTCGGCTTCTCGCTGGCCTACCTCACCCTCGGCGCGGGGCTTGGGGCGCTCATCCTCTTCGGGGTGATTCAGGTCACCATGTTCGCCGTGGCCGCCCTGCGCGGCGCGGCGCTCGGGCCGCAGCGGCTTGCCGGAGCGGCGCTGGCCTTTGCCGGGCTAGCCTCTTTGCTCTGGCCCGGCGGAGGCTTTTCGGTTGATCTCACCGGCGCCGCGCTGATGACGGCGGCGGGCATCGGCTGGGCGTTCTACACCCTCGACGGGCGCGGCGCGGCCAACCCACTGGCGGCCACGGCCTCCAACTTCCTCTGGTGCCTGCCGCTGATGGTGCTCGCCACGCTCGCCGCTTTGCCGAGCTGGCCCGCGCCGGGCGGGGCGCTGCTCGCGGTGATCGGCGGGGCCGTCACTTCCGGCCTCGGCTATGCGCTGTGGTACGCGGTGCTGCCGAAGATCGAAACCACCACCGCCGCCGTGGTGCAGCTCTCGGTGCCGGTCATCGCCGTAGCCGCCGGGGCGCTGCTGCTGGGCGAGGCCCTCACGTGGAAGCTGGTGATCGCCGGGGCCGTGGTGGTGGGCGGCATCGCGCTGGCCGTCACCGCGCCAGCGGCTCCAGCGGGTCGTAGCCAAACCCGCGGCTGAAGGCGACCGCGCCAAGGCTGTCGGGCTTGTGGGGCAGGGCGGCCAACTCCTCCGCCGTTACCCAGCGGCGGCGCGTGACCACCCGCTCCGGGTCCACCCAATCCTCCCGCAACTCTCCTTCCAACACCTTGCAGCGAAAGAAGATTTCAACCTGGTGAAAGCCCGTTTCCTCCTCGTGATACTCGTTCACAAGGCAGGGCGGCCCGACCTTCACCACCAGCCCGGTCTCCTCATGCACCTCCCGTGCAAGGTTGTCCGGCAGGGAGCTGTGCATTTCCGCCCCGCCGCCCGGTGCGCACCAAAGCTGCACCTTCGGGTCGGCCCAGGCGTTGACGATAAGCAGGCGGTCGTCTTTCACGATCACGGCGCGGGTGGCGAGGCGAATGGGCATGGCCGCACCGTGACGCTGCGGCGCGCCACTGGCAAGGCCCCCCGGTGGCCCCTACATCCCTGCAATGCGCTTGATGCTCGCCCTCTGCCTCACCCTGCTCGCCGCCCCCGCCGCGGCGAAGGATTGCGTCGTGCTCCTGCACGGCCTCGCCCGCGGCACCGGCTCGATGGCCCCGCTGGAACTGGCGCTCACCGAGGCGGGCTATGCCACGGTGAACAAGGGCTACCCTTCCACCCGCGCGCCGGTGGAGGAGCTGGTCGCCGCCGTCCCAGCCGCCTACGCGGCCTGCGAGGGCGAGCGCGTGCATTTCGTCACCCACTCGATGGGGGGCATCCTGCTGCGCATGTGGTTGGAAGAGGCCCGCCCCGAGCACCTTGGCCATGTGGTGATGATGGGTCCGCCCAACGAGGGCAGCGAACTGGTCGATACCCTCTCCGACTGGGCGATTTTCGATGCCGTCAACGGCCCCGCGGGCGACCAGCTCGGCACCGACCCGGCCTCCGTTCCGCAACAGCTCGGCCCGGCGTGGTTCGGCCCCGGCATCATCGCCGGCACCCTCAGCTTCAACCCGGTCTACTCCTCGATCATTCCCGGCCCGGATGACAGCAAGGTTGCGGTCGAAAACACCCATGTCGCGGGCGAGGCCGACTGGATCGCGCTGCCCGTGACCCACACCTTCATGATGACCAACCCGGTCGTCATGGCGCAAGTGCTGACCTTTCTCGAAAGCCGCGCCTTCGACCCAGAGCTGAGCTATGCCGATGCCGTGGCAATGGGGCTGAAAGAGATCACCGAGTAGCCGGTTTCACCCGGTTCACATGCCCCATCTTCCGGCCCGGCCGGGCCTCGGCCTTGCCGTAGAGATGCACCGCCGCATGCGGCTCCCGCGCAATCTGCGGGACGCGGTCGATGTCGTCTCCAATGAGATTTTCCATCTCAACATCCGAGTGCCGCTTGCCATCGCCCAGCGGCCAGCCCGCCACGGCGCGGATATGCTGCTCGAACTGGTCCACCGCGCAGCCGTTTTGCGTCCAATGGCCGGAATTGTGCACACGCGGTGCAATCTCGTTCACGATGAGCGCGCCGGGGGTGACAAAAAGCTCCACGCCCATGACGCCCACGTAATCCAGCGCATTCAGGATCTTGCCGGCCATAAGTGCTGCATCGGTTGAAAGCCGGGGCGGGATCTTGGCGGGCACGGTCGTCGTGGCCAGAATGCCGGATTTGTGCACGTTCTCGCCAAGGTCGAAGCACACCACCTCGCCCGTCAGCCCGCGCGCGGCGATCACCGAAACCTCGAGGCTGAAGTTCACGAAGCCCTCCAGAACGGCCTCCGCGCCCTCCATCGCGGCCCAGGCCACCGGCGCATCTTCGGCGCTCGCCAGCCGGGCCTGCCCCTTGCCGTCATAGCCCAGCCGTCGAGTCTTGAGGATCGAGGGCGCGCCGATTTCGGCCACCGCCGCCGCCATCTCCTCCTCGGAAGCCACAGGCGCAAAGGGAGCCGTCTCTAGCCCCAGCCCGCGCAGGAACTCCTTCTCCGTCAGCCGGTCCTGGCTGACCCGCAGCGCCTCGCGCCCGGGGCGGATCGGGCGGATCGCCTCCAGCATGTCGAGCGCGGCGGTCGGGATGTTCTCGAACTCGTAGGTGATCACGTCCACGCTCTCGGCAAAGGCCCTCAGCGCGTCCACGTCGTCATAGCCCGCCGTCGTCACCCGTGCTGCCACATCGCCCGCAGGCGCCGCGCCCGGCTCGAAGATATGCGCCTTGTAGCCCAGCCGCGCGGCGGCGACCGAGAGCATCCGCCCCAGTTGCCCGCCGCCCAGAATGCCGATCACCGATCCCGGTGCGAGAGGCTCAGACATCGGAAGGCTCCTCCGGGATCGAGGCCGAGAGCGCCTCGCGCCACGCATCCAGCCGCTCGGCCAGCGCGTCGTCAGAAACCGCGAGAATGCCCGCAGCCATCAGCCCGGCGTTCACCGCGCCCGCCTCGCCAATCGCCATCGTGGCCACCGGAAAGCCGCGCGGCATCTGCACGATGGAATAGAGGCTGTCGACCCCGCTCAAGGCCTTGGTCTGCACCGGCACGCCCACCACTGGCACCCGCGTCTTGCTGGCCATCATGCCCGGCAGATGCGCCGCGCCGCCCGCGCCCGCGATGATCACCTTCAGCCCCCGGCCTGCGGCTGCCTTGCCATAGCTCCAGAGCCGGTCGGGCGTGCGGTGGGCCGAAACGATCTTCGCCTCCCAGGCCACGCCCAGCTCGTCCAGCACATCGGCGGCATGCTTCATCGTCGGCCAGTCGGACTGGCTGCCCATGATGATGCCCACAATCGGCTCTGCCATGCTCAAGGCTCCTCTCCGCCATCAAAGAGCGGCCTTTATAGCCGCGCCGTGGCCCGCTGCAATGTTACGCGATGATGTCGGGGTAAAGCTCGTCCTCGACCCGGGCGATCTCGTCCTTCAGCGCCAGCTTTTTCTTCTTCAGCCGCTGCAGGGTGAAGCTGTCGCCCGTGGCCCGCTCCATGATCGCATGAATCGCCTCGTCCAGCTCGCGGTGCTCGCGCTTGAGCACCTCCAGCTTCACGCGGAGCACCTCTTCGTGGCTCATTTCGCCGGGAGCATTCATGGCTGCGGTCTTCGGATCGGTGGCAAGTGCTCAGATCATATGCATTTTCCGCGTCCGCTCAATGCCCAGCCCTTGCCGCAGGCCGCCTGAGGCCCCATATTTCAAGGGTGGTCGCCAGCACGGGGCCGCATTCCGCATTGTCGCTTACGCAAAGGGCTGTGCCAGATGAGCAAACTCACACTCGGGTCCCACCCGTTTCTCCTCGGTTTCGAGCAGCTTGAAAGGCTGGTCGAGCGCACCGCCAAGTCGGGCAACGAGGGCTATCCCCCCTTCAACATCGAGCAATCGGGCGAGAACGCCTATCGCATCACCCTCGCGGTGGCAGGTTTTGCGGAACCCGATCTCTCGATCACGGTTGAGGATTCACAGCTCGTCATTCGCGGCCGCCAGTCGGATGAGGATGACGGCAGGGTGTTCCTGCACCGGGGCATCGCCGCCCGCCAGTTCCAGCGCAGCTTCGTGTTGGCCGATGGCGTCGAGGTGGCCGGGGCGAAACTGGAGAACGGGCTTCTGCATGTGCACCTGACCCGCGCCGAGCCCGAAACCGTGGTTCAGACGATCAGGATCGATCGCGCCTGAGCCGGGCTTCCAACGCACCCGTGCAAGCACCCCGCCAACGTGCGGGCAACCCGAGGGACGGGTAACCTGAAAAGGAGACGTGTGATGAACACGAAGTTTGCTGAAGACATGATGACCGCCGAAGGCGAGCGCCCCATCGTCTACGTCCGCAAGGTCGAGGTCGACGACCTCCCCGACGAGGTGCGCGCCCAAGCCGAGGCCGCAGGCGATATCTACGCCGTCCACAACGACGAAGGCGAGCGCCTCGCCTTGGTGCAAGGCCGCGAACTGGCCTTCGTCCTCGCCCGCCAGCACGACATGTCGCCGGTGACGGTGCACTGAACCGAAACGTGAAAGCCCCGGCGCGAACCGGGGCTTTGCATGTGTCTCGAAGGTCTGAACCTGCTCAGACGGCGGCAACCAGCCCCATCTGCTCCAGCTTCAGCAGCACCTGGTGGGCGCAGTTGTCCACGTCGGTGCCCTCGGTCTCGACCCGCAGCTCGGGGCTTTCGGGCACGTCGTAGGGGTCGGAGATGCCGGTGAACTCCTTGATCTTGCCTTCTCGCGCCAGCTTGTAGAGCCCCTTGCGGTCGCGCCGCTCGCACTCTTCGATGCTGGTCGCCACGTGGACCTCCACAAAAGCGCCGTAGCTCTCGATATCCTCGCGCACCGCGCGGCGGGTGGAGGCATAGGGCGCGATGGGCGCGCAAATCGCGATGCCGCCGTTCTTGGTGATCTCGCTGGCGACATAGCCGATGCGGCGGATGTTCAGGTCACGGTGCTCCTTGGAGAAGCCCAGCTCGCTGGAGAGGTTCTTCCGCACGATATCGCCGTCGAGCAGCGTCACCGGGCGGCCGCCCATCTCCATCAGCTTGACCATCAGCGCGTTGGCGATGGTGCTCTTGCCCGAGCCGGAGAAGCCGGTGAAGAACACGGTAAAGCCCTGCTTGGCCCGCGGCGGACGGGTGCGGCGCAGCTCTTTGACCACCTCGGGGAAGGAGAACCACTCCGGAATTTCCAGCCCCTCGGCCAGACGGCGGCGCAGCTCGGTGCCCGAGATGTTCAGGATCGTCACCTTGTCCTTGTCGGCGATCTCGTCCATCGGCTCGTATTGCGCGCGCTCCTGCACCCAGACCATGTGTTTGAAATCGACCATCTCGATGCCGATCTCGTCCTGATGCTCGCGGAACAGCTCCTGCGCATCGTAGGGGCCGTAAAAGTCTTCGCCGGCGGAGTTCTTGCCGGGGCCGGCGTGGTCACGGCCGACAATGAAGTGGGTGCAGCCGTGGTTCTTGCGGATCAGCCCGTGCCAGACGGCCTCACGCGGGCCGGCCATGCGCATGGCAAGGTTCAGCAGGCTCATCGTGGTGGTCGCGCCCGGGTATTTGTCGAGCACCGCCTCGTAGCAGCGCACGCGGGTAAAGTGATCCACGTCGCCCGGCTTGGTCATGCCCACGACCGGATGGATCAGCAGGTTGGCCTGTGCTTCTTTGGCGGCACGGAAGGTCAGCTCCTGGTGCGCGCGGTGCAGCGGGTTGCGGGTCTGGAAGGCCACCACACGGCGCCAGCCCAGCTTGCGGAAGTAGGCGCGCAACTCGTTGGGCGTGTCGCGGCGGGCGCGGAAATCGTAATGCACCGGCTGCTGGATGCCGGTCACCGGGCCGCCGAGATAGACGTTGCCCGCCTGATTGTGCAGGTAGTTCACCGCTGGGTGGGCGCTGTCGTCCGCGCCAAAGACCTTCTCCGCCTCACGCGCCTTGTTGGGCACCCACTTGTCGGTGACGGTCATGGTGGCGAGGATCACACCCTCCTGATCGCGCAGGGCAATGTCCTGACCCAGTTCGATGGTGTCGGCGAACTTCTCGCTTACGTCGAGGGTGATCGGCATCGGCCAGAGCGAGCCGTCGGCCAGCCGCATGTTCTCCACGACGCCGTTGTAATCCTCTTCGCTCAGGAACCCTTTCAGCGGGTTGAAGCCGCCGTTCATCAGTAGCTCCAGATCGCAGATCTGGCGCGGCGAAAGGTCGTGCGAGGTGAGGTCAGCGGCCTCCACCTTCAGCTTCTGGGCGCTCTCGTAAGAGACGTAGAGCTCCGGGATCGGGGCGAGGTTGTTCTGCATCAGGCTGCTCCTGTACTTCAAAGGCATGAGGTCGCTCGCCGAGCCGGTCAGCTCGGCGAAAAGGTTGGTGTATTCGGTAAATTTCCGGGCGAGGAAGGCGTCGATCAGGCGGTCCTTCTCGGCCAGTCCGGCCTCGGTCAGCGCATAGGCGAAGCGCTGGCGCTTGTCGGGGCCGGGGCGGGCCGTGGTTTCGATCAGCCCGGCGGCGCTGGCCGCGCGGAGCTGGGTGTTGAGCGTGCCGAGCGAGACCTTCAGGGCGCCCGCAAGGCTGCGCTGCGTCGCCTCCGGCGCCCGCTCCAGCTGGCGCAGCAGCATGAAGAGCTGGTCCTCTCCGGGCAGCTGGGTCTTTTCGGCTTGGGCAGGCATGGGCGGGCAGCGCGACTCAATGTGTGTTCAATGTTGAACACATCTGCCATCCGGGCCGTAAAGAAAACCCCAAAGGTGGGCGGGCAGGCGGGATGTTGCCAAAAATCCGCGCCCGCCCGCGCCGCCTCATAGATAAAGCGCCCAGACCGCCGCCACCGTTGCCAGCCCGGCGATGATGTTCATCGGCACGCCGACCTTCAGGAAGTCAGTGAACCGGTAATTGCCCGCGCCGTACACCAGCGTGTTGGTCTGGTAGCCGATGGGCGTGGCAAAGCTGGCCGAGGCGCCGAACATCACGATGATCACCATTGCCCGCGCGTCGATCCCCAGCGCCGTGGCCAGGCCGATGGCGATGGGGGTGAGCAGCACCGCCACCGCGTTGTTGGTCACCAGTTCCGTCAGCACCGAGGCCAGCAGGTACACCAAGGCCAGCGCCACCACTGGCGGCATCTGCTCCAAGAGCGGCGAGACCGCGCCCACGATGGCCGCCACCGCTCCGGTGTTCTGCAATCCGATCCCGATGATCAGCATGGCGAAGATCAGCACAAGGATCGCCCCGTCTAGCGCCCCCCATGCCTCGTCGGCATCGATACAGCGCAGGATCAGCATCGCCGCGACGGCAAGCATCGAGAGCGTGGCGATATCCATGACCCCGAAGGCCGCCAGCGCCACAACGGCGGTGAGCGCCACCAGCGACAATGGCGCGCGGCCCCGGCGAAAGGCCCGGCCCACCGGCCGGTTGACGGAGATCAGCTGCGCCTCCTCCTCCAGTGTCGAAAACGCCTCGGGCGGGCCTTCCAGCAGCAGCTTGTCGGCGGCGCGCAGCCGAACAGAGCCCAAATCCGGCCCCGCCACATGCCCGTGCCGATGCACGCCCAGCACCCGTACCCCGTAGCGCCGCCCCAGCGACATCTCCCGCAAGCTCCGCCCGGCGTGCGACTTCTGAGGGGCCACCACCACCTCCACCTGCGCCACTTCGCCCTGGTAACGGTCGCCCCGGCGCAGGCCCACCCGCAGGCCCGCCGCCTCATGCAGGGTCAGCAGCTCCGATGTGGTGGCGGTCACGATCAGCCGGTCGCCTGCCTCCAGCACCTCCTCGGCCAGCGCCGACCGGCGGGTCTCGCCCCGGCGCTTCAGGCCGGTCACCTTCATCCCGGCCCGGTTCAGCGCGGGCACCTGCCCCAGCGGCTTGCCGACGAGGCCGTTGTCGAGCACCGCGACCTCGGTGATGTAGCGCACCTCGCCCATCAGGTCCTCGGGGTCGCTGTCGGGCCGCGAGGGCAGGGCGAAGCGCCCGGCAAGAAACAGGTAGCCCAGCCCCGTCGCCGCCACGATCAGCCCCACCGGGGTGATCTCGAAAATCGAGAACCCCGCCAGCCCCGCCTCCTGCGCCACGCCGTCGACCACGAGGTTGGTCGAGGTGCCGATCAGCGTGCAGGTGCCGCCGAGGATGGCGATGTAGCTGAGCGGAATCAGCAGCCGGGTGGAGGCAAGCCCAAGCGCCCCCGCCAGCCGGATCACCACCGGGATCAGCACCAGCACCACCGGCGTGTTGTTGACGAAGGCCGAGGCCAAGAGCGTGACCAGCACCATCAGCACAAGCGCCCGCCGCGGGTGGCTGGCCGAGCGGGCGATCACCGCATCCGAGACCGCCTCCAGCACCCCCGTCCGCACCAGTGCGCCCGAGAGCACGAACATCGCCGCCACGGTCAGCGGGGCGGAGTTGGAGAACACCCCGAGCATCTCCTTGCCGTCCACATAGCCCAGCGCCACGAACAGCGCCGCCACCCCGGCGGCAGGCACCTCGGGCGGGTAAAGCTCCAGCACGAAAAGGAGAACCAGCAGCGCGATCAGCGAAAGCGCAATCGCCACCTGCCATGTCGAGACGAAATCAGCGATCACCGCCATGTTGCACCGCGCGCAAGAAACACCCGGCGATCAACGCCGCATATCTCACATAAGTTGCGCCGCCCGCCCGTGAAGGGGCGGGAAGGCGCCGGTGCAAAATAAAATTTCTGGCAGGGCCGGTGTCAGGCCTCTGCGGGCTCGACCGCCGCGCTCGGGTCGGGCTCGGCCGCCGCATCCTGCTCGGCCAGCCAGCGCTCGGCGTCGAGTGCGGCCATGCAGCCCATGCCGGCGGAGGTCACCGCCTGCCGATACTTGTGGTCGGTCAGGTCGCCCGCAGCAAAGATACCGGGGATCGAGGTCTCGGTGGTGCCGGGCTTCACCTTCACGTAGCCGCCGTTGTGCAGCTCCAGCTTGTCCTTCACCAGCTCGGTCGCGGGAGCATGGCCAATGGCCACGAACACGCCCTTGCAGGGGATCTCGGTGATCTCGCCGGTCTTGGTGTGCTTCACACGCACCGCTTCCACGCCCAGCGGGTTGTCTTCGCCCACCACTTCCTCGAGCTCGTGGAACCACAGCGGCTCGATCTTGGGGTTCTTCAGCAGCCGGTCCTGCAGGATCTTCTCTGCCCGCAGCTCGTCACGCCGGTGAATCAGCGTCACCTTGCTGGCGAAGTTGGTCAGGAACAGCGCCTCCTCCACGGCGGTGTTGCCGCCGCCGATCACCACGATCTCCTGACCGCGGTAGAAGAAGCCGTCACAGGTCGCACAGGCCGAAACGCCGAAACCCTTGAACTTCTCTTCGCTGTCCAGCCCGAGCCACTTGGCCCGCGCGCCGGTGGCGAGGATCACCGCGTCGGCGGTGTAGGTGGTGCCGCTGTCGCCCTTGGCCACGAAGGGGCGGCTCTCGGTGTCCAGCTCCACGATGATATCGCCAATG
Organism: Vannielia sp. SX4; assembly: GCF_052828525.1. Next base: position 3,695,740 of record NZ_CM128247.1, on the reverse strand, counting down.
ATCTCGCAGCCCATTGCCTTGGCATGGGCCTCCATCCGCACCATCAGGTCGGGGCCCTGCACCTCTGTATCGCCCGGCCAGTTTTCCACCTCGGTGGTGGTGGTCAGCTGACCGCCCGGCTCGATGCCCTGCACCAAAATCGGGTTCAGCATCGCGCGGCTGGCATAAACGCCCGCCGTGTAGCCGGCAGGGCCGGAGCCGATGATCAGGGTCTTGGTGTGGCGCGTCTCGCTCATGGCGGCCCCCTTGCCTCGCTGGAATCGATTGTGTCAGGCCATATAGGCCCCCGGACGGGTGAGAGAAAGGGCGCCCTTGCATGGCAGGGATGCGCATTCTGTTTCTTGCGCAAATGCGAAACATTCTTGCGCGTGGCGGCGCTCCGGCGTACAAAACGGCAAATCGGAGGGGGCAAATGGCCACATCGAAGCTCGACGAAATTGATCGGAACATCCTCGCGGAGCTTCAGGCCGACGGGCGGATGACCAATGTCGCGCTGGCCGAGAAGGTCGGCATTTCGGCCCCGCCCTGCCTGCGCCGCGTGCGGGCGCTCGAGGAAGCCGGGTACATCAAGGGCTACCACGCCGATGTCGACAGTCGCGAGCTGGGCTTTGAGGTGCAGGTCTTTGCGATGGTTGGCCTCAACAGCCAGGCCGAGAGCGATCTGGCCGCCTTCGAGCAGCGCTGCCGCGAGTGGTCGCTCGTGCGCGAGTGCCACATGCTGAACGGCGAGATCGACTTCATCCTGAAGTGCGTCGCGCCCGATCTTTCCAGCTTCCAGAGCTTCCTGACCGGCCAGCTGCTGACCGCGCCCAACGTGGCCTCGGTCAAGACCTCGCTGGTGATCCGCTGCGCCAAGGACGATCCCGGCGTGCCCTTCGACGTGCTCGAAGCGCGCCTCGCCAAGACAGCCTGAACAGCCCACCCGCAAACGGCAAACGGCCCCGCCGAGGGAGCGGGGCCGCCGTGCTGCATATGTCTGTGGCCTTGGTGCCCCGCTTCAGGCAGCGCGCAGGTTGTCCAACTCGAAGGCAGTGAGCCGCGGCACATCCATCGACCCGAAATCCTCGAACCGCTCGATATGCGGAAAGAGCGCGAGGAACAGCGCCGACATCTCCCGGTCGTGGATCGTATCCGCCTGCAGGCCGGGGTGAAAGCTCTCCACCTCCACGCCGTTCACATAAAACGTCTGCTGCCCCTCGAAACAGAGCTGCCAGACCTTCTGCGGCGAGACCGGCGAAATCTCGATCACGCTGACCCCGTCCACAAAGGCGCGGGCCGGGGCAAAGGCCTCCTCCGCGCCCACCGCATGCACGCAGGCTGCGTTGCGGTAGAGCAGCCGGGCGCGCGGGCCGAGCATCAGGTCGGGGGCAGGGCGGCCGAGGCCGAAGGAATCGGTGGCGATCCGCAGCATCTTCTGCGGCTCGTGCCCCGGCGCCCGCGCGGAGAGTTCGCCGCTGTCGGGAAACACCATCATCGAGCCGATCCAGAGCAGCGGCTTGGGGCCGGTCGAGGTTTCCACGAGTGTGCCGGGCAGAATGTCTTCCACGGCCGTGAGGCCATCGACCGTGGAAATGAGGGCGCCCCGGCCAAGGGCCGAAAACGCATCCTCGAACAGCGGAGTGGCCGGAGCCACCCGCTGAAACTCATCTATGTCACCGTTTGAAGCGAGGTATGAAACCTCGTAGCGGCGGGTGAGAGGCATCACCCGCCGAGGTTTCGAGCGAACGTCCGAGCGAGACGTCCAGGAGGTCTGCCCCTCTGCGGGGCGAATTGTTTCCGTCGCGAGGCCAGCGACGGGATGGCGAGGATACACCATGCGATACCACCTTTCGGTTCGATCACATCTGCTGGGCCCCCACCAAAGAGCGCAGAAGGATTTGTCTTGAGGAAGAAAATGGCGGCCAAGCGCCCGGACTGTCAAAATTCCGGTGCCATTCGCCGCCGCCCCGGCGTCAATCCGGGCAAATCGGCGCAAACTGTTTCGCGCTCGTGGCCCCGGGTGCCACATTCTGATTCCCGCGCCCCGGAATCAGACAGCCCGCCGGGGGAGGACCGGCGGGCTGCGCTTTGATGCCGGGGAGGAGAGGCCCCGGCGAGGGAATTTCGATCTACGGATGCGCCTTCGGCGCCGGCCCGCCTCAGGCCGACAGCAGGTTCAACGAGGCCAGCCGGGCTTCCCGGCGGGCAATCATCGCCTCGCGGCGGGCGCCCCGTGCCCAAGGCATCTCGACCTTGGCTGCCTCGGTGGCCTTGGCGGCTTTCTTGATCCAGCGCGTCTTCATATCTCCAGCTCCTGCTCTTCTGCTCTGTGGCATGTGTTCTGTGGCACTGGGCTTCGTTGCCCGTTGATGCACAATCTCGCCCCGGAACGCGGCGCTGTTTTGGCAATCGCGGAGAATTTTCAGAAAATTTGCGCAGGCCTTGGCATCGATTGCGGCAGAACCATGCCGCGCCGCCACACCCCTTCAAAACAAGGCCGATCAAATACAGTAGAAACAATCGCGCAGGGTGGTCGGCATTGTTTCGGGCCGGCAATGGGGCAGGGGGGCGGCAGGGCCTGCCGCATTGGTGCCGAATTCTACAGCCGGATCACCGAAATCAGCCGCCCGTAGTCGGCCTCGCCCCGGTGGGTGGTGCGCCGGAAGGAGTAGAATCGCGTGGGGTCCGAATAGGTGCAATGCCCGGTCCATTCCGCCGTGCCCACACCCGCCTCGCGCAGCATGTGCAGCCCGAAGCCCGGCAGGTCAAACTGCATCCGGTCGCCTTCGCCCCCGGCAAAGAACCGGGCGAACTCCGGGTCTTCCGCCATGAAGTCCTCAAAGAACTCCGGGCCAACCTCATAGGCCCGCTGGCTGATCGAGGGTCCGATCACGGCGGCGATGTTCTCGCGCCTCGCGCCCAGCGCCTCCATCGCCTCCACCGTCCGCGCCAGCACCCCCGCCAGCGCCCCGCGCCAGCCCGCATGGGCCGCGCCGACCACGCCCACCTCCGCATCGGCAAACAGCACCGGCTGGCAATCGGCGGTGAGGATGCCCAGCGCCACGCCCTTTGTGGCGCTCACCAGCGCATCGGCCTTCGGCTTCGCATCGCCCAGCGGCCCCGTCACCGTGACCACATCGGGCGAATGGATCTGATGCACCGTCACCAGCGCCTCCGGGGCAACGTCCATCGCGCCTGCGACACGCACCCGGTTCAGCGCCACCGCATCGCTCAGGTCGCTCGACCCGCCGCCGCAGTTCAGCCCCTCGAACACGCCCGAGGAGGCCCCACCCTTGCGGGTGAAGAACCCGTGCGACACGGGGGCGAGGGCCGGGGAGGTGATGATCTCTAGGGTCAACTGTTCAGAAACCGGGCGGCGTTGCCGTGTTGGAGGGATGAAGGGCAAGACACTTGAAGAGCCTCCCCATTTCCTCGGGGTGGGTCAAGCGGCGATGGGCGGCGATATGTTCGCTGAGCGCCGCGCCGGTCAGCCGCCCCGCCAGCGCCTGCGCCCGCGCGGTGATGCCGAGCCGCTCCAGAAACACCCCTTGCGGCGTGAGCGGTGCCGCCTCCGCCGGGCCGCGCGCGGCGGCCAGCGCGCCGAAATCCACATGCGCCGTCAGGTCCGCTTCGCCCGGCGTCTCCAACACGCCCACCGGCGCGTGGGCCCGCAGCGCCTGCAACGTGTCGCCCTTCGAGAGCACGTCGCCATAGTCCACGATCAGCGCCACCCCCGCGCGATGCTGCGCCAGCCGCTGCCCGATCTCGCCCACCACCTTGGCTGCCTCTGTGCATGTTTCCACCAAGTCGCCCGGCGCGGTGTCTTCCAGCCGGTAGTCCAGCTCTGGCGCCTGCACCGGCCGCGTGGCAAAGCCAAAGCCCTCGCCCTCCAGACCCACGCAGCGCTCGTGCCAACCGTCCTCTACCCGGATGAACTGCCGCACCGGCAGCGCATCGAAGAACTCGTTGGCCACGAGGTAAAGCGGCCCCTCCGGCAACTGCTCCACCCGCTCCACCCAGCGCGGGGCAAAGCCCTCCAACGCCTCGGCCTGCACCGCCTTCAGCGCGGGCGAGGTCTCCACCAGCACCACCTGCGCCGCTTCCGCAAAGCCGGGCGCCTTGCCCGCCGCCCGCAGGATATCCGCTATCAACGTCCCGCGCCCCGGCCCCAGCTCGGCCAGCACAAAGGGCGCTGGCCCGCCCTGATCCATCCAGACCTGCGCCAGCCACAGCCCGATCATCTCGCCGAACATCTGGCTGATCTCCGGCGCGGTAATGAAATCGCCCGCCGCGCCCAGCGGGTCGCGCGTGGTGTAATAGCCGTGCTCGGGGTCGGTCAGGCAGGCGGCCATCCAGCCATCCATGCCCATCGGCCCTTCCGCCGCGATCCGCGCCTTCAGCTTCTCTTCAAGCGCGGTCATGCCACCGCGGCGCGGCGCCTGCGGATCAGCGCATAGGCGATCAGCGCGATCCCCAGCGCCACCATCGGCAGGCTCAACTGCTGGCCCTTGGTGATCCCCCACTCGCCCAGCCGCATCACGTAGCCCGCCGGGTTGTCCGCGGTGATGAACTGGTCATCCGCCAAACGGTAGAACTCCACGATGAAGCGCGACACCCCGTAACCGAGGAAGAACACGCCCACCGTCAGCCCCGGCACCTTGAAGCTGCCGCGCAGCGCCATCACCAGCACGATCACCCCCAACAGCAGCCCCTCCAGCCCCGCCTCGTAGAGCTGGCTCGGATGCCGGGCCACCTCGGCGCCGGTGTAAAACCACTGCCCCGCCACCGCGCAGCCCTGCGCCACCGGATCAAAGCACATGGAGGGGAACTTCACGCCCCAGGCCACATCGGTCGGGCGGCCATAAAGCTCGGCGTTGATGAAGTTGGCGATCCGGCCAAAGAACAACCCTGGCGGCACGCAGACGGCGAGCAGATCGGCGATGTTCATCTTGTTGATCGCGTTGCGGGCGCAAAAGATCCACACCCCGATGATCACGCCCAAGAGCCCGCCATGAAAGGCCATGCCGCCATCCCACAGCCGCAGGATATCGCCGGGGTTCTCGAGGTAATACCCCGGCTTGTAGAACAGCACGTAGCCCAGCCGCCCCCCAAGGATGATGCCCAGCACGATCCACGTGAGCATGTCATCCGCCTTCTCGCGGCTCATCGGCACCTCGTTGCCCGGCCATAGCCGCGCCTTGCCTGAAAGCGCCACGCCCATCCGCCACCCGGCGATGATGCCCGCGATATAGGCCAGCGCATACCAGCGCAGCGAAAACTCCATGCCGAAGAGCGGCAGCGTAAAGATCGCGGGGTCGATCTCGGGGAAGGGGATGAGTGCCTGCATGGGCGCAATTGGCCGCGAGTGCGGGGTGGTGTCAACCTTGCACATTTGCCCGCGAAGCCCCATATGAACGGCCAAGGTGAGCACCCCTGCGAGCCAGCCCGAACGGAGGCCCCATGCAGACCCGCAACAAGCTTTTCGACGATCTCTCCCAGCTGATGACCAACGCCATGGGCGTGGCCCAGGGCGCAAAGGACGAGGCCGAGACGGCACTGCGCGGCTGGATGGACCGATGGCTTGTCGACCGTGATTTCGTGACCCGCGAAGAGTTCGATGCGGTCCGCGCGATGGCCCAGAAGGCCCGCGAGGAGAACGAGGCGCTCAAGGCCCGGCTCGACGCGCTGGAGGCCGCCGCCGCCAAAAAATAGGCGCGCCTTCCACCAACCCAGCAAGCGGCGTCCCCTCGGGCGCCGTTTTCGTCTCTGCCCCTCTGCCCGCGCCCGCCCCGCCAAAACCCGCCAAGCCGGATTTCGTGGGTGCCTATTCTTTCTCCACAACTTATTGCGGTGTGCGGCAAGATTTGGCTTTACACACGCACCCCTCTACGCGCACGATATCTAGTAAGGGCGGATGGAAAACCCACCGTTCCTAGAGCAGGCAACAAGTTCTGGCGGCCGCAGAGCCAGCGGAACGAGCAACAAAGGGGCCGGGCATGTCACTTTCCGAATCTTACTTGGAATCCGAGGATCTTCACCCGATCGACATCGTCGAGAACTTGGCGGAGCACCACGCGTGGGATTTCGACCGTATCGCGGATGACCAGATCGCAATGGCGGTCGAAGGCCAGTGGCGCACCTACTCGATCACCCTCGCATGGTCCGGCTACGACGAGACCCTGCGCCTGATCTGCACCTTCGAGATGGAGCCGCCGGAAGACAAGCACGGCGCTCTCTACGAGGTTCTGAACTCGGTCAACGATATGTGCTGGGCCGGGGCCTTCACCTACTGGGCCGAGCAAAAGCTCATGGTCTACCGCTACGGGCTGGTGATGGGCGGCGGCCAGATGGCCCACCCCGAACAGATCGACAAGCTGATCGGCGCCGCGGTGTCCGCCGCCGAGCGCTTCTACCCGGCGATGCAACTGGTCGTCTGGGGCGACCGCACCGCCAAAGACGCCATGCAGGTCGCAATCGCCGAGGCCTACGGCCGCGCCTGACGCGCCGCGCAGCACACGGAATTCAGCGGGCGTCCCGCCACGGGGCGCCCGCTGCCGTTTGGCCCTCCGGTTATCGGGTTGCACCCCCGCCGCGCCGCAGTAGTCTCGCCCAAGATTTCAGCGAGGCCGGAACCATGATGGATGAACTCAACACACGCGGGCTTGTGCTTTTGGGCTGCGGCAAGATGGGCGGCGCCATGCTGGCAGGCTGGCTGGCAGGCGGGCTGAAGCCCGAGGCCGTCACCGTGCTCGACCCGCACCCCTCTGACTGGCTCAAGGCCCAGACCGGCGTGCGCATCAATACGGACCTCCCCGAAAGCCCCGCCGTCGCCATCATCGCCGTGAAACCGCAGATGATGGGCGATGCGCTGCCCGCCCTGCGCGCTCTCGGCGCCGCCACCACCTTCGTCTCCATCGCCGCAGGCACCCCCATCGCCGCCTTCGAGGAGGCGCTGGGCGCGGTGCCGGTGGTCCGCGCCATGCCCAACACTCCCGCCGCCGTGGGCCGGGGCATCTCTGCCGTCATCGGCAACAGCGCGGTCACGCCCGAACAGCTCGACATGGCCTGCGACCTGCTCTCCGCTGTGGGCGAGGTCGTGCGGCTTGAGAACGAAGACCAGATCGATGCGGTCACCGGCGTCTCTGGCTCCGGCCCGGCCTATGTGTTTCACATGATCGAGGCACTGGCCGCCGCAGGCGAAGCGCAGGGCCTCGCCCCCGATCTGGCCATGCAACTCGCCCGCGCCACCGTCTGCGGGGCAGGGGAGCTGGCCCATAGCGATGCCGAAACCTCCGCCGCCCAACTCCGCAAAAACGTCACCTCCCCCAACGGCACCACCCAGGCCGGGCTGGAGGTGCTCATGCCCGAGCTGCCCGACCTGATGCGCCGCACGGTCGAGGCCGCCACCAACCGAGCAAAGGAACTGCGCTCATGAGCGAGATCACTTTCGACGACTTCATGAAGGTCGATATCCGCGTCGGCACCATCACCAAGGTCGAGCCCTTCCCCGAGGCCCGCAAGCCCGCCTACAAGCTCTGGGTCGACTACGGCGATGAGATCGGCGTCAAGAAATCATCCGCCCAGATCACCGTGCACTACAAGCTCGAAGAGTTGGTCGGGCGGCAGGTGATGGGCGTGGTCAACTTCCCGCCCCGGCAGATCGGGCCGTTCATGTCCGAGGCGCTTGTGCTGGGCGTGCCGGATGAAAATGGCGAAGTCGTTCTGCTCGGTCCGGGCCAAGCGGTGCCCATCGGCGGGCGGATGTTCTAAGGCGCGCGCCTACCGCCCCATCGCCTCGCGCCAGTGACGACGGCACAGGCTGAGATAGGTCTCGTTGCCGCCGATCTGCACCTGCGCCCCCTCGCGCAGCACCTCGCCATCCTCGCCCATCCGCACCACCATCGTGGCCTTCTTGCCGCAATGGCAAATGGTGCGCACCTCGCGCATCTCGTCAGCGAGCGCCAGCAGCGCGGCCGAGCCGGGGAACAGCTCCCCCATGAAATCCACCCGCAGGCCGTAGCACATCACCGGCACGCCAAGGTCATCCACCACCTTCGCCAACTGCCAGACCTGTGCCTTGGTCAGAAACTGCGCCTCGTCGATGAACACGCAGGCGCAGGGGCCGCGCTTCATCCGCGCGTCGATCTTGTCAAAGAGGTCATCGACATCGGTGAAGGTATCCGCCGCCGCCTCCAGCCCGATCCGACTGCCGATGGTGCCCTCACCGGCGCGGTCGTCGAAGGCCACGTTCAGCAGGTAGGTCTCCATCCCGCGCTCGCGGTAGTTATGCGAGGCCTGCAGCAGAATGGTGCTCTTGCCCGCGTTCATCGTGGAGTAGTGAAAATAGAGCTTGGCCATCTGCCACCCATCCCCTCAGCGATCTGCGGTTCTAAGAGCACAAGCCCCGCCCCGGCACAACCGCCGCACGCCCCGTCCGCGTCCGGTTAACCCTTCCGGCGCAGAGTCCGGCAGCCAAGCCGAGGAACGCGCCCCATGCCCGTCGACCCCGAGAAGATGACCAAGATCGAGCGCCAGCACTTCATGTATGGCGTCGACGCCCTGCGGATGATCGAGCACGACATCCACGACCGCCTGTGGGATCTCAAGGGCTGCCCGCCCGATTGGCACGACATCTGGCGTGACGACGACCGGCGCGACGTGAAACGCACCCGGGTGACGATGTCGCTCGACGCCGATGTGCTCAAATTCTTCCGCGCCCTCGGCCCCGGCTACCAGCCCCGCATCAACCGCGTGCTCCGCGCCTTCATGCACATGCGCCTCGCCAAGGTGATCGAAGGCCCCGATGTGAACGACTACATCCTGCGCCCCGAAGACCTCGCCTCCAAACGCCGCCGCCGCGCGGAATATGGGGATAGCGAGGAGGGGGTCTAGCGCCGACCCTTCGGCTGCGGCACGGGCAACGTGCCCGCTATACCGCGGCGCGGGGTGCAGCGCCGCGGTATGACTTTTGAGCCTCCGGCGGGAATATTTGGAGCAAGAAAATGCAGCCGCAGCTGTTCATCTTCTTGCGCCAGCAACGCCCGCCGCAGGCGCTCACGTGAGTCGCGTCACGCCTGCTGAAGCGACCGCACCACCAGTTCGCCTTCGTCCCGCGACTTCATCGCCAGCGCCGCCGCATGGCTGGCCGCCAGCGTGGTGAAATAGGGGATGCGATCCGACAGGCAGACCGCCCGCATGCTCCGCGAGTCCTCCACCGACTGCGCGCCCTCGGTCGAGTTCATCACCAGGCAGATGTCGCCGTTCTTCATGGCGTCCACCACATGCGGCCGGCCCTCGTAGGCCTTGTTCACCACTTCCGCCTCGATCCCGTGCTCCGCAAGGTAGCTGGCGGTGCCGCGCGTGGCGATCAGCGGAAAGCCAAGGCCGGTGAGCACCTGCGCGGTCTCCACCAGCTGCGCACCCTTGTCGTCTTCCTTGATCGACAAGAACACCTTGCCCGCGCCCGGCTTCGGCAGGATCGTCCCCGCCCCTAGCTGCGCCTTCAGGAAGGCCCGCGCAAAGCTGCGGTCCCAGCCCATCACCTCACCGGTGGAGCGCATCTCCGGCCCCAGCAGCGTGTCGACACCGGGGAAACGGCCAAAGGGCATCACCGCCTCTTTCACCGAGAACCACGGCGTGCGGAAGTCGGCCAGCGCCAGCGGGTCGCCCATCGGGATCGGTGTGTTCTCGTCCACCGGCACATGCGGCGCGGCCACCGGGAAGTCGGAGAGCTTCTCGCCCGCCATCAGCCGCGCGGCGATGGAGGCGATGGCGCTGTCGGTCGCCTTGGCGACGAAAGGCACGGTGCGCGAGGCCCGCGGGTTCACCTCGATGAGGTAAATCTCGTTCTCGCCCTTCTCGTTGGCCTTTACCGCGAACTGCACGTTCATCAGCCCGACCACATGCAGCGCCACGGCCAGCGCCTTGGTCTGCTCGATGAGCGCATCCACCGTTTCTTTCGGCAGCGTATGCGGCGGCAGCGAACAGGCCGAATCGCCGGAGTGGACGCCGGCTTCCTCGATGTGCTGCATGATGCCCGCCACATGCACGTTCTCGCCGTCGCAGAGTGCGTCCACGTCCACCTCGGTTGCGCCCGAAAGGTAGCTGTCGAGCAGCACCGGGCTGTCGCCCGACACCACCACCGCCTCGCGGATGTACCGCTCCAGCCCGGCCATATCGCGCACGATCTCCATCGCCCGGCCGCCCAGCACGTAAGAGGGGCGGATCACCAGCGGAAAGCCGATGTCGGCGGCAATGCTCAGCGCCTCGGCATCCGAATGGGCAATGCCATTCTTCGGCTGCTTCAGCCCCAGCCGGTTGACGAGGTCCTGAAAGCGCTCGCGGTCCTCGGCAAGGTCGATCGCATCCGGCGTGGTCCCGAGGATCGGGATGCCCTCGGCCTCCAGCGCATTTGCCAGCTTCAGCGGTGTCTGCCCGCCGAACTGCACGATCACCCCATGCAGCGTGCCCGCCTCCTGCTCCACCCGCAGGATCTCCATCACATGCTCAAAGGTCAGCGGCTCGAAGTAGAGTCGATCCGAGGTGTCATAATCGGTCGAAACCGTCTCCGGGTTGCAGTTGACCATGATCGTCTCATAGCCCTGCCCGGTGAGCGCAAAACAGGCGTGGCAGCAGCAATAATCGAACTCGATGCCCTGGCCGATCCGGTTAGGCCCGCCGCCGAGGATCACCACTTTCTTCGCAGTCGAAGGCCGCGCCTCGCATTCCACCTCGCCCATCGCCGGGTGCTCGTAGGTGGAATACATGTAGGGCGTCTGCGCCTCGAACTCGGCGGCGCAGGTGTCGATCCGCTTGAAGCTGGCCACCACGCCAAGGTTCAGCCGCGCCCGGCGGATGTTGGCCTCGTCGCGGCCCGTCAGCTTGGCGAGGCGCGCATCGGTGAAGCCCATCATCTTGACGTGCCGCAGCCCCTCTTCCTCAATCGGAAGCCCGTTCTTGCGCAGCTCGGCCTCGGTCTCCACGATCTCGCGGATGCGGGCGAGGAACCACGGGTCAAACGCCGTAGCGGCCTGAATGTCATCGTCCGAAAGCCCGTGGCGCATCGCCTGGGCGATCACCCGCAGCCGGTCCGGGGTTTTCTCAGAGAGCGCCTTGGTCACGGCGGCCTTCTCCGGCGCACCGGGAATGTCGATCTCGTCAAAGCCGGTCAGGCCGGTCTCCATAGAGGCCAGCGCCTTCTGCATCGATTCGTGGATCGTCCGGCCAATGCTCATCGCCTCGCCGACCGACTTCATTGCCGTGGTCAGCTCGGGCTTGGCGCCGGGGAACTTCTCGAAGGCAAAGCGCGGGATCTTGGTGACCACGTAATCGATGGTCGGCTCAAAGCTGGCGGGCGTCACCTTGGTGATGTCATTGTCCAGCTCGTCCAGCGTGTAGCCCACGGCCAGCTTGGCGGCGATCTTGGCAATCGGGAAGCCGGTCGCCTTGGAGGCCAGCGCCGAAGAGCGGCTCACCCGCGGGTTCATCTCGATCACCACCATGCGGCCATCGGCAGGGTTCACCGCCCACTGCACGTTGGAGCCGCCGGTCTCCACTCCGATCTCGCGCAGCACGGCGATGCTGCCGTTGCGCATGATCTGGTATTCCTTGTCGGTCAGCGTCAGGGCAGGGGCCACGGTGATCGAGTCGCCGGTGTGCACGCCCATCGGGTCGACGTTCTCGATCGAGCAGATGATGATCGCGTTGTCCGCCTTGTCGCGCACCACCTCCATCTCGAATTCTTTCCAGCCCAGCAGCGACTCGTCCACGAGGATCTGGTTCACCGGCGAGGCATCCATGCCGGTGCGGCAATAATGGATGTAATCCTCGCGGTTGTAGGCCACGCCGCCGCCGGTGCCGCCAAGGGTGAAGGCGGGGCGAATGATGGCGGGCAGGCCGATCTCTTCCAGCTCGTCGAGCGCCATCTGCACGCCCGCGTCCAGATCGGCATCGCCATTGCCCTTCTTGGGCGCGGTGATGATGGTCGCCTTGGGGTTCTCCAGCCCGATCCGGTCCATCGCCTCGCGGAAGAGCTTGCGGTCCTCGGCCATCTCGATGGCTTCGCGCTTGGCGCCGATCATCTCCACGCCGAACTTGTCGAGCACGCCCATCTCTTCGAGCTTCAGCGAGGTGTTGAGGCCGGTCTGGCCGCCCATCGTGGGCAGCAGCGCGTCGGGGCGCTCCTTCTCGATGATCCGGGCCACGACCTCGGGGGTGATCGGCTCGATATAGGTGGCGTCGGCCAGCTCCGGGTCGGTCATGATGGTGGCCGGGTTGGAGTTGACGAGGATCACCCGGTAGCCCTCTTCGCGCAGCGCCTTGCAGGCCTGTGCGCCGGAGTAGTCGAACTCGCAGGCCTGCCCGATCACAATGGGCCCTGCGCCGATGATCATGATGGAGTTGATATCGGTTCTCTTAGGCATGGTCGTTCCCCGGGTCGGCGCAAATTGTCGTGCGTTATAGGGATGGGGCGGGCGAGGGCAAGGGGGTCAAGGCCAGAAGGCGCAGATTGCTCCCGATGCCGCTCCTTTTCCGGCCCGAACGCCCGGCTGCACTGGCGGATTGAGTATTTGCAGCAAGAAAATGCAGCAGGGCCGGCAAGGCCACCAACCGGGGCGCGGTCCAACAGCCTAAAATTTGATTCAAATGCCCGCCACCGCCGTCCCGCCCGGCCGACTGCGGCCCAAATGCTCCGCCATGTCCATTTTCTTGCTCCAAATATCTCCGGGGGTGTGGGGGCAGCGCCCCCACTCCAAGGGTCGCCCCCATACCATCGGCTGCATTGACCCCACCTTCCCCCCGCGCAAGGGTTTCCGGCCCGCGGCGCAGGTTTCCGATCGCGTCCCCGGCATGACGTTTCCGCCGCTTCCATGGTCGTGCCGGGCGTTTTGCCTCATTGGGGGGCATGCCATAAGGTCGGGGCAGCAGGAGGAGAGCCAGCCAGAATGAACAAGGCGAGCAAAGAGTTTACCCGCCGGGATGCCAGCCAGCCCAAGGGCCGGCAGGTCGATGAGGCGGCGCTGGACGAGGTCACCCGGCTGCTGGGCGAGCTGCCCCGCCGCCGCGATCTGTTGATCGAGGCGCTTCACCTGATTCAGGACGCCAAGGGCCATCTCTCCGCCGCCCATCTCGCCGCGCTGGCCGAGCTTTTCCGCCTCGCGCAGGCCGAGGTGTACGAGGTTGCCACCTTCTATCACCACTTCGACGTGGTGAAGGAGGGCGAGGCCGCGCCCGCGCCGGTGACCATCCGCGTCTGCGAGTCGCTCACCTGCAGCCTCGCGGGCAGCGCCAAGCTGATCGAGACCCTGAAGGCCTCCACCGACCCCGAGCGCGTGCGCATCCAGCCCGTGCCCTGCATCGGCGCCTGTGACCGGGCGCCCGCGGGCCAGGTCGGCAAGCGCGCGGTCGACCATGCCACCGCGCAGAGCCTCACCGAGGCCGCCACCGGCCCACTCGCGCCCGTGATCCCCGATTACGAGGGGCTGGAGGCCTACCGCGCGGGCGGCGGCTACGGCATCTACGAGAAGATTCGCGCCGGTGACATCACCCCCGACGCCGCCATCGAGACCATGTCGGACGCAGGCCTGCGCGGCCTCGGCGGCGCGGGCTTTCCGGCGGGCAAGAAATGGGGCTTCGTGCGCGGCTACGAGGCGCCCCGGTTGATGACCGTGAATGGCGACGAGGGCGAGCCCGGCACCTTCAAGGATCGCTGGTGGCTCGAGCGCAAGCCGCACCGCATGTTGGAGGGCGCGCTGATCGCCGCCCACGTTGTCGGTTGCGAGCACATCTACATCTACATGCGCGACGAGTATCCGGCGGTGCTGGAGATCCTGCGCGCCGAGGTCGAGGCGCTGGAGTACGCGGGCCTCGCCCATGTGCCGATCGAGATCCGCCGCGGGGCAGGGGCCTACATCTGCGGCGAGGAGAGCGCGATGATCGAGAGCATCGAGGGCAAGCGCGGGCTGCCGCGCCACCGCCCTCCCTATATCGCAGAGGTCGGTCTCTTCGGGCGGCCCACCCTGAACCACAACGTCGAAACCCTCAGTTGGGTGCCCGATATCCTTGCCAACGGCGCCGCGTGGTTCGCCTCGCAGGGCCAGACGGCCGACAACAAGGGCCTGCGCAGCTATTCCGTCTCCGGCCGCGTGGCCGAGCCGGGTGTCAAACTCGCCCCCGCCGGCATCCCCCTGCAGGAGCTGATCGACGAACACTGCGGCGGCATGGCGGAGGGCCACACCCTCAAGGCCTTCCTCCCCGGCGGCGCCTCCGGTGGCGTGTTCCCCGCCTCCGAGTCCCACCGCCCGCTCGACTTCGGCGAATTCGAGAAAGACGGCGGCTTCATGGGCTCCCACGCGGTGATGATCCTCTCCCAAGAGGATTCGGTGCGCGAGGCGGTGCTGAACCTCACCCATTTCTTCGAGCACGAGAGCTGCGGCCAATGCACCCCTTGTCGCTCCGGCACGGCAAAGGCGGCGGCGATCCTCGCGGGCCATGAACCCTCCGAAGACCTGCTGAACGACCTCATCACCGTAATGACCGACAGCTCGATCTGCGGCCTCGGCCAGGCGGCGGGCAACCCGATCCGCCACCTGATCCGCTACTTCCCGGAGGAGCTGGCATGAGGGGCGATGACGTTGCTGCGCCGGGCAGCGCCGGCCTGCGGGTTGGCGCACTAAGGGTGGTGCGTGGCACTTTATTGCGCCGTGGTCACCTTCCCGCAGTGGTATCGCCCAACCTCACCGAAGCGCCGACCCGGGGGGCGGGCCGGCGCTGCCCGGCGCCTTACGGCGCGCACCGGGCCGGCACCCCACGCGCCCTCGCCTCAGAGACCTCCCCCGTAGGGCGGGACTTGTCCCGCCATTCCGATCATGCCTCGGAGACCCCGCAATGAAAGACCTCCCCACCTCCGTCACCTTCCTGCTCGACGGCAAGGAAGTCACCGCCTCCCCCCACGAGACCATATGGCAGGTCGCCAAACGGGAGGGCACCGCCATCCCGCACCTCTGCTACAAGGACGACCCCGAGTATCGTGCTGATGGCAACTGCCGCGCCTGCATGGTCGAGATCGAGGGCGAGCGCACTCTTGCCGCCTCCTGCAAACGCCGCGTCTCCGAGGGTCTCAAGGTATCCACCGCCACCGACCGGGTGAAAACCAACCGCCGCCTCGTCTTCGACCTGCTGGCCTCCGACATGCCCGCGCGTGAACGCTCCCCCGACCCGGAGGCACGTTTCTGGCACCAGGCTGACCTCGCTGGCCTGACCGAAACCCACTTCCCCTCCACCCGACCCGGCGCCCGCGGCGAGATCCCGGTCGACTCCATCTTCCGCGACGCCTCCCACCCCTCCATCGCCGTCAACCTCGACGCCTGCATCTCCTGCACCCTCTGCGAGCGGGCCTGCCGCGACGTGCAGGTGAACGACGTCATCGGCATGGCCTCCCGCGGCACCCACAACCTGCCCGTCTTCGACCAGGCCGACCCGATGGGCCTCTCTTCCTGCGTCGCCTGCGGTGAATGCGTACAGGCCTGCCCCACCGGCGCGCTGATGGAAAAGACCCTGCTGAACGACGAGGCCACCAAGCGCACCGAATACGCCGAGAAGAAGGTCGAAAGCGTCTGCCCCTTCTGCGGCGTCGGCTGCCAGACCGAGCTTTCCGTCAAGGACGGCAAGATCATCCAGGTCGAAGGCCGCAAAGGCCCGGCCAACCGTGGCAAGCTCTGCATCAAGGGCCGCTTCGGCTATGATTACGTGCTCTCCCCCGAGCGCCTCACAAAGCCCCTGATCCGCCGCGACGACGCCCCCAAGGACGCCCACGCCAAGCTTTCCACAGGCCAGATCCACGAGGTCTTCCGCGAGGCCACATGGGAAGAGGCGCTGGAGCGCGCCTCCGGCGGCCTCAAAACCATCATCGACCGCGACGGCGGCCATGCCCTCGCAGGCTTCGGCTCCGCCAAGGGCACCAACGAAGAGGCCTACCTCTTCCAGAAGCTCGTGCGCCAAGGCTTCGGCACCAACAACGTCGACCATTGCACCCGCCTCTGCCACGCCTCCTCCGTCGCCGCGCTGATGGAGGGCGTCGGCTCCGGCGCCGTCTCCGCCCCCTTCACCGATGCCGAGAAGAGCGACTGCATCATCATCATCGGCGCCCGCCCCGAGCAGAACCACCCGGTCGCCGCGACCTACTTCAAACAGGCCGCCAAAAACGGCGCGACCCTCATCGTGATGGACCCGCGCAAACAGGGCCTGATGCGCCATGCCACCCACTCGGTCGTCTTCGAGCCGGGCCGCGACGTGGCCCTGCTGAACGCGATGATCCACACCATCATCGACGAAGGCCTGACCGACGAGCAGTACATTCAGGCCAACACCTCCGGCTTCGAGGCTCTGAAGGAGAAGGTCAAAGGCTTCACGCCCGAAGAGATGGCCCCGATCTGCGGCGTCCCCGCCGATGAGATCAAGGCCATCGCCCGCGCTTTCGGCAAGGCCGAGCGCGGCATCATCTTCTGGGGCATGGGCATCAGCCAGCACGTCCACGGCACCGACAATTCCCGCTGCCTCATCGCGCTCTCGCTGATCACCGGCCACGTCGGCCGCCCCGGCACCGGCCTGCACCCCCTGCGCGGGCAAAACAACGTGCAGGGCGCCTCCGACGCAGGCCTGATCCCCATGTTCTACCCCGATTACAAATCGGTGGAATCCAGCGACCTGATCGAGAAATACGAAGACGCTTGGGGTCGCCCGCTGGACCATACCCGTGGCCTCACCGTGGTCGAGATCATGCACGCCATCCACGATGGCGAGATCAAGGGCATGTATGTGCAGGGCGAAAACCCCGCCATGTCCGACCCCGACCAGCACCACGCCCGCGCCGCCCTCGCCAGCCTCGAACATCTCATCGTGCAGGATATCTTCTTTACCGAAACCGCATGGCACGCCGATGTCATCCTCCCCGCCTCCTCGCAGGCCGAGAAGCTGGGCACCTACACCAACTCCAACCGTCAGGTGCAGCTTGGCCGCCCGGTGCTCGACCCGCCCGGCGAGGCCCGGCAGGATTGGGAACTGATCCGCGATGTCGCCAACGGCATCGGCTGCGGCTGGAATTACGCCGACGTCCCCGAGGTCTATGCCGAAATGGCCGCCCTCATGCCCTCGCTCGACCATATCAGCTGGGAGCGGATCGAGCGCGAAGGCTCCGTCACCTACCCGGCGGCGGCCGAGGACGAGCCGGGGCAGGAGGTCATCTTCACCGAGGGCTTCCCAACCGCTGACGGCCGCGCCCGCATCGTGCCCACCGATCTGGTGCCGCCCGACGAGCTGCCGGATGACGAGTTCCCACTGGTGCTCACCACCGGCCGGATGCTGGAACACTGGCACACCGGCGCGATGACCCGCACCAGCCACGCGCTCAACGCACAGGAGCCGGAGCCTGTGGTCTCGATGCACCCGCGCGACATCGGCCGCATGGGCTTCACCCGCGGCCAGCAGGTCACGGTAGAGACTCGCCGCGGCGACATCACCCTCACGCTCAGGGCCGACCGCGACGTAACGCAGGGCATGCTCTTCATCCCCTTCTGCTTCCGCGACGCGCCGGCCAACTTCCTGACCAACCCGCAGCTCGACCCCTTCGGCAAAATCCCCGAGTTCAAGTTCGCCGCCGCCCGCATCCGCGCGGCGGAGTAGGTCCGCGCCAAAAGAAAAGGGCAGGGGCCTCGGCCCCCACCCTTCCCGTGGCCACCCCGGGCTTTACTGGGTAGGTTCAGGGCAGCAGCACCTTGTCGATCACGTGGATCACGCCGTTGGAGGCCGCCACATCGGCAGTCACCACGCGGGCATCATTCACCCGCACACCGTGGGTGCCGTTGATCCGCAGCTTCCCGCCATTGGCCGTCAGCACGCTCACACGGCGCCCGGCCAGATCGGCCGCTTCGGCCCGGCCCGGCACAACATGATAGGTCAGGATCGCGGTCAGCGTGTCGCGGTTCTCGGGCTTCAGTAGGTCCTCCACGGTGCCCGGCGGCAGCGCGGCAAAGGCCTCATCGGTGGGCGCGAACACGGTGTAAGGCCCCGGGCCTTGCAGCGTCTCCACCAGCCCCGCCGCCGAAACCGCCGCCACCAGCGTCTCGAAGCTCCCGGCCGATTGCGCGACCTCCACGATATCCGGACCGCTGTTGGTGCTCGGCGCGGTACAGCCCGAAACGGCCAGCGCCAGCGCAACGGTGGCTGCCTTGGTGAGTGTGAAGATGTTCATGGGTCAGTCCTCCCTGATCAGATATCCGCCCCGCCCTATGTGCGGAGTTGAACCCAATACGGGTGAGGCCGCGGCTCGGTTCACTTTTGCGAAGAGATCAACCCCGTCCGGCGCGCGTGCCCCAAAACCGAATGCGCCCGTCTCAGGGGAAGACGGGCGCTGTCGGCAAGGCCGCGGTGCGGGAGGGAGTTCCGACAAGCTCAACCCTAAGCCGAGCTCTACCGCCGGACCACTCGCTGATTTGGGGGAGGCGCAAACACGCACGCGTCCACGCAATGCGGCAGCAGATGATTCTGGCGTGTCTAGGGGGAGATGGTGCTGTGAGAGAGGATTGAACTCTCGACCTCACCCTTACCAAGGGTGTGCTCTACCACTGAGCTACCACAGCATTCTCAACCTGCGTTCCGTGCCTTCTTTGAGGCCCGGCGCAGCGTGAGGGGCGTTTTACATCTCTTGCGCGCACATGCAAGCCCCTCTCACGGCATTTTCGGCGACAATTTCATCAGGCCGCGCCATCCGAAGGCCCCGGCGAGGTTCGGCGCCGGAGCGCCCCGGCCCTGCTCGGCCAGATCGCGCAGGCTTTGCATCAGTCGCGCCTCGACGCCCCTCTGCGTCTTCACGCGTTCCGCGTCCGGGTGGCCGCTGCCGAAGCGGATGTAGGGGTTGGTGTTGAGTTCAAACACCGCCACGCCGCCTTCGGTCAGGCCAAAGTCCACCCGGCCAAACTGCTGTCCCGCCAGTGCCATGACCCGGCGCACCGTCTGCACATGGGGATAGGCGTGCATTTCGGCCTCATCAGCGGCGTATTGCGCCGCGCTGGCCGCACCCACTTCGCCTGTCTTGGCCACCCAGTGGCGCTGGCTCACGGTGAGGGCAGGCACCACTTCACCCGCCACCGCATAGGCCGCGCGCTTTCGAAATACCCCGCCTTCCCGCGCCAGCCCGGCGTATTCGATGAACATCAGATCGCTCAAGGTGTGCCCGGCCTTCAAGGCAGCCTCCAGCGCCGCTTCGGCCTCCTGCGCATTCTGCAGCAGGTCGCCTAGCACCCCGCGATGCGCCCAGCCGGTCCGCAGAAAGCACGGAAACCGCTCGGGCCGCTCCCCCTGTGCCGGCAGCCAGCAGCCAAACCGGTTGATCCCTTCCGCCTGCAGCGCCCGTAGCAGAGCCGCTCGGGGCAAAAACCGCGCCGGATCATTCAGCACCGGCCCCCCGGCCTCCAACGTGCGGGCGCGCAGAGTGGCGGCCACCTCCAGCCATGGCGGCGACATCCGCTCGAAATCGGTAAAGATCGCGCTCCCTGCGGGCAACCTGCGCTGCCGCGCCGCCGTCTCGTACCCCATGAGCTTGACCGCAAATCCCGCCGCCCGCGCCTTCCTGCGCACTTCCCTGAAAGTGTTGAGCCGCCGCGCGGTGGCATAGATGACGAGGCGGGGCAGGCTGGGCATTCGATAGAGCTTCTTGACAGTCGAGTTGACCTAAAGGTTAATTCGGCCATCCAGATTGGGAAAGGACGTTTCGATGACGATCAAACTTGATGAGACAAAGCTGCTTGGCTTCCGCCTTCAGGCAGAGGGATCAGACGGCCTGAAAATGGGCGGCAAGGGTGGCAACGCAATTGACGGCCTGAAGATGGGTGGCAAGGTCACCGGCCCGATGAGCCTGAAGATGGGCACCAAAGGTGGGGGCGTTCAGCCGCCCGCAGGGTCCATTGCCTGACCTCTAAAGATGACTCCTGAGTCATTGCTTGCTTTCCCGCCCGAGTCCGCTCGGGCGGGGTATGTCGATGAGCGGATGCATCGCGAGCTGGCCACCAGTCTCGCTCACATCGCGCAGGCTTGTGATGATGCAGGCCATCGTGCCGCTGCGCCGCTCTTCGAGGCTTCCCGCCGCCTTGCGAACAGCCGGGTCGGGCCTGAGGCTTTTGCCCGCTACTACCTGATCGCTTCTGCCCTGCTGTCGGGCGATGAGGCCGGACTGGAGGCCGAGGCCGAGGCCCTGCTGGCCGATGTCACCGCCGGGCGCGCGCCCTTCACCGTCTCGCCCCGAGGCGGCGCCGGGGCGCTCGATGGGCTGATGGATGCGCTCATGGGCGAGGAGGCCAGCAACTTCTCCCCGGTCCCGGCCGCAACCGCCGAGGCCTTCGCCACCCGCCTCGCCGAAGGTCTTGAGCTGCTGCGAGAGGGGCTGCCGGCGCTCCACGCCGAAATTACCACCATCACCCACCACGTCATCTGCGCCACCGCCCCGCCCGGCGCGCAGATGCAGTTCGACGGTGCATCGCACTACCAGTTCTGGGGCTTGCTCCTGCTCAACCCCAGCTTTCACGCCAATCGGCTGGCAATGGCCGAGGTGCTGGCGCACGAATGCGCCCACTCCCTGCTCTTCGGCCTCACCATCGACGAGCCGCTTACCCTGAACCCGGGCGATGCGCGCTTCACTTCGCCGCTGCGGCCTGACCCGCGCCCGATGGATGGCATCTACCACGCCACCTTCGTCTCCGCCCGCATGGCCTGGGCAATGGAAGGGCTCGTCGCCTCTGGCCTGCTTTCCCCTGAAGAGACCGAGGCCGCGCTCGAGGCCGCCGCAAGCGACCGCGCCAACTTTGCCTCCGGCCTCTCGGTGATCGACGCCCACGGCGACCTCTCGCCCACCGGCGCCGCCGTGCTGGCCCGCGCCCGCGACTGGATCGCCGCCTGAGCCTTCGCGGGGATGGACGCCGCGCGCCCCATCCCCTATTGCATTTCCATGAGCAAAAGCGACAAACCGGCAGCGCCGCGCGAGGAGCGGCTGAAGCAGGCGCTCAAGGCCAACATGGCACGGCGCAAGGCACAGGCAAAAGCGCGCGCCGGCAAGACAACAAGCGAAACGGCAGTATCGAGCGGTAAAGAGGGCGACAATGGATAGAATCGTGGTGCGGGGCAATGGCGCCCTTTCGGGTGAAATTCCGATCTCGGGGGCCAAGAACGCCTGCCTGACCCTCATGCCGGCCACGCTGCTCTCCGAGGAGCCACTGACGCTAACCAACGCGCCGCGCCTCTCCGACATCCGCACCATGACCCAGCTGTTGCAATCGCTGGGGGCCGAGGTCACCTCGCTGCAAGATGGTCAGGTGCTGGCGATGTCCTCGCATGACATCAACAACCACACCGCCGATTACGACATCGTCCGCAAGATGCGCGCCTCGATCCTCGTGCTCGGGCCGATGCTGGCGCGTGACGGTCACGCTGTCGTCTCGCTGCCCGGCGGCTGCGCCATCGGCGCCCGCCCGGTCGATCTGCACCTGAAGGCGCTGGAAGTGATGGGCGCGGAGCTGGAGCTGAAAGACGGCTACGTGCATGCCAAGGCCCCCGGCGGGCGGCTGAAGGGCGCCGAGTTCGAGTTTCCGCTGGTCTCCGTTGGCGCCACCGAAAACGCCCTGCTCGCCGCCGTGCTGGCCAAGGGCACGACCGTGCTCAAGGGCGCGGCCCGCGAGCCTGAAATCGTCGATCTGGCGAACTGCCTCAACAAGATGGGCGCGCAGGTCGAGGGGGCCGAGACCGGCACCATCACCATTCAGGGGGTCGATCGGCTGAACGGCGCGACCCACCCTGTCGTCACCGACCGGATCGAGCTTGGCACCTACATGCTCGCCCCCGCCATCGCGGGCGGCGAGGTCGAGCTTCTGGGCGGTTCCCGCGAGCTGGTCGGCGCCTTTGCCGACAAGCTCGAACAGGCCGACATCGAGGTCACTCAAACCAACCGCGGCCTGAAGGTGAAGCGCAAGAACGGCCGCGTCCGCGCCGTCGATGTCGTCACCGAGCCCTTCCCCGGCTTCCCGACTGACCTGCAGGCCCAGATGATGGCCCTGATGTGCACCGCCGAGGGCACCTCGGTGCTCGAAGAGAAGATATTCGAGAACCGCTTCATGCACGCCCCCGAGCTGATGCGCATGGGTGCCAAAATCGACGTGCACGGCGGCCACGCCACCGTCACCGGGGTCGACAAGCTCAAGGGCGCCCCGGTCATGGCGACCGACCTGCGCGCCTCCGTCTCGCTCATCCTCGCCGGTCTGGCGGCAGAGGGCGAAACCGTGGTCAGCCGGGTTTACCACCTCGATCGCGGCTACGAGCATGTGGTGCGCAAGCTCTCCGGCGTCGGCGCCCATATCGAACGGGTCCACGAAGAGGGCTAGGCCGCAGGCCCGCCGGGAGAGAGGCCATGCAGATCGCCCTCTGGCAGACCCGCCCGCAGCCCGGCATCGACCCGGCCCTTTCCGCACTGGACGAGGCTGCCCGCGCCGCCGCGCAGGCCGGGGCCGACCTGCTGGTCACCCCCGAGATGGCGCTGGGCGGCTACAACATCGGCGCCGCTGAGGTGGCCGCGAACGCCGGGCGGGCAGGGGAGGTGGCCGAGGCTCTCTCCACCATCGCCCGCCGCCACGGCATCGCGCTCACCGCCGGTCTGGCCTTGCCGTCCCCCGGCCCGCGCCCCTACAACGCCTGCCTCGCAATTGATGCCACGGGCCGTGAGCTGGCCCGCTACCACAAGGTCCAGCTCTTCGGCGAGGTCGATGCCGCCCAGTTCACCCCAGGCGACGCGCTCTCCCCGGTGTTCGAGCTGGCCGGGTGGAAGCTGGCGCTGGCGATCTGCTACGACATCGAGTTCCCCGAACTGGCCCGCGGCCTCGCCCTCCGCGGCGCCGAGCTGATCGTGACCCCCACCGCCAACATGGTGCCCTACGCCAGCGTCAACACCCGCCTCGTGCCCGCCCGGGCCGAAGAGAACACCACCTGCATCGCCTACTGCAACTACGTGGGCGCCGAAGGCGCGTTTATCTACAACGGCCTCTCCTGCGCCTGCGGGGCCGATGGCGCGGATATCGCCCGCGCCCCCGCCGCGCAGGAGGCCCTGCTTTCCGCCACGCTCGACCGCGCCGCCCTTGCCCAAGCCCGCCGCGCCCAGCCCTACCTCTCCGCGCGCCGCGCCGATCTCTACCAAGGCCAGCCATGAACCCCGTCACCGTTTTCGGCCCCGATTTCCCCTTCGCCTACGACCGCTGGGTCACCCATCCCGCTGGCCTCGGGCAACTGCCCGCCGAGAGCCACGGCAAGCGGGTGGCGATCATCGGCTCCGGCGCCGCCGGGGTGGTCGCGGGCTACGAGCTGATGAAACTCGGCCTCCGCCCCATCCTCTTTGAGTCCGGCCAGTTCGGCGGGCGGCTCCGCTCCCGCGCCTTCGAGGGGGCCGAAGGGGTGATCGCCGAACTGGGCGGCATGCGCTTCCCGGTCTCCGGCACCGGCTTCTACCACTACGCCAACATGCTCGGCCTCGAGAGCCGCCCCTTCCCCAACCCGCTGACCCCCGCCGCAGGCTCCACCGTCATCGACCTTCTGGGCCAAACCCACTACGCCCGCACCCTCGCCGACCTGCCGCCGCTGTTTCAGGAGGTCGCGCAGGCCTATGACGCCGCGCTCGAAGAGGGCGCCAGCTTCACCGCGCTGCAACAGGCCATCCGCGACCGCGACACTGCCCGCATCAAGGAACTGTGGAACCCGCTGGTCGCGGCATGGGACGAGCGCACCTTCTACGATTTCATCGCCTCCTCGGAGGCCTTCCAGAAGCTCTCGTTCCACCACCGCGAGGTCTTCGGGCAGGTCGGCTTCGGCACCGGCGGCTGGGATAGCGACTTTCCCAACTCGATGCTCGAAATCCTCCGCGTCAACCTCACCGAATGTGACAGCAACCAGCGCTACTTCGCCGGCGGGGTCGAGCAGATGCCGCGCCGCCTCTGGCAGCACGCCCCCGAGCACATCACCCACTGGCCCGCCGGCACCACCCTCGCCGGCCTCAACGACGGCGCCCCCCGCGCCGGGGCCCGCCGCCTGCGCCGGACCAGCCCCGAGCAGATCACCGTCACCGACGCATGGGGCCGGGCCGAGGCCTTCGATGCCGTGCTCGTCACCTGCCAGACCCACCTGCTCACCACCATGATCGACACCGAAGAGAGCCTCTTCGCGCAGGATCTCTGGATGGCCCTCGACCGCACCCGCTACATGCAGTCGGCCAAAACCTTCGTCATGGTCGACCGCCCGTTCTGGAAAGACAAAGACCCGCACACAGGCCGCGACGTGATGTCGATGACCCTGACAGACAGGCTCACCCGCGGCACCTACCTCTTCGACAACGGACCAGACAAACCCTCGGTCATCTGCCTCAGCTACGCCTGGATGACCGACGCCCTCAAGGTGCTGCCCCTGCCTGCCGAACAGCGGGTCGAACTGGCGCTCACCTCGCTCGCCAAGATCTACCCGGGCGTCGATATCCGCTCCCACATCCTCGGCGATCCGATCACCGTGAGCTGGGAGGCCGATCAAAACTTTCTCGGCGCCTTCAAGGGCGCGCTGCCCGGCCACTACCGCTACAACCACCGCATGTTCGGCCATTTCATGCAGGAGGACATGCCCCCCGAAGAGCGCGGCATCTTCCTCGCCGGGGATGGCATCAGCTGGACCCCGGCCTGGGTCGAGGGCGCGGTGCAGACCTCGCTCAACGCCGTGTCCGGCCTCATCCGCCACTTCGGCGGCACCTCCGCGCCCGGCAACCCCATGCCCGCCGACGAGTACCCGGCAAACGGCCCGGTGCCGCTGGAACCCTGACCGGCGGCCTGCCTCAGGGCCGCCATCTCAGCGCCATGATTGCCTGATATATCCCCGCAAAATAAATCGCGGGCAGAACGGGCAGCCGATGACCTACCAACGCGAATTAGATGGGCTAAGGGCACTCGCGGCAATCGCCGTGCTGGCCTTTCACACCCGCCTGCCAGGCTTTGGCGGCGGCTTCCTCGGGGTCGACCTGTTCTTCGTGCTGTCGGGCTATCTGACCACCTCGCTGATCCTCCACCAGATCGAGGGCTTCAGCCCCGGCGCCTTCCGCCGCTTCCTCTCCCGCAGGCTTTGGCGGCTCTGGCCGCTGCTCATCACCTTCTGCGGCGCGGTAGCGCTGGCCATGTGGCTGGCGGGTGATCGCTACGCGGCCGCACCGCTGCATGGCGCGCTCTTCATGGGCAACACCGACCGCGCGGTGCTGGGGTATGCCAGCTATTCCGTCCACACGTGGTCGCTCGCCGCCGAGATGCAGTTCTACATCCTGATCGGCCTTCTGGCGCTGCTGCTGCGCTCCGCCCGGCGCCTGTGCTACGCACTGCTGGCCGGGTTCGTCGGCGTCACCCTCTACCGGCTCGGCGTGGCCAGCGTGGCCGACTGGCGCGAAGGCTTCTACAGCCCCTTCGCCCACAGCTCCGGCCTCTTCCTCGGCGGCCTCGTCGCCACCCTGCCGCCGCCCCGCATCCGCTATCCGGGGCTGATGGTGGGCGTCGCCCTCGTCGCCCTCGCTGCCGTCCTGAGCGTGGCCCAGTTCCGCACCTTCGGGGCGCTCATGCTCTGGATCGCCGCCACCGAGCTGGCCACCGTGCTGCTGCTGCTGGGCCTCCGCACCGGGCAATCCGGGCTGGCGGGGCGCTGGCTCGGCTTCGGCCCCTTCGTCTGGCTCGGCCAACTCTCCTACGGCCTCTACCTCTGGCACTACCCGGTCGCCGTCCTGCTGCGCGATACCCTGCCACCGGTCCCGGCTTTCGTCGTCACCTTCGCCTTCTCCCTCGCGCTGGCGGCGGCGAGCTTCCGCTGGCTGGAGCAGCCGATGCGCAACCGGGGCAGGGGCCAGCGGGCGCCCGCGCCTGCCGCCGCCCCGATGCGCACACCGGCGCACAGGGCGCTCGCTTAACCACCCGCGTCTGTGCGCAAATCGCGTATGTATGGAATGTGCATCGGATGTGCATCAGTTGTGCATCGGTAACCAACCTTAACAGCCCGCCGCCTGTTAACCGCCCGGGACGCTCCGGCAACTGCCGCTTGTGAGCCTGTGCCGAACCCCCTATGTCTTTCATGCAATGCAAGAATACTCAGTAAAACCGGCCCCGGAGGCGCATCGTGGCTGAAGACGCCAAGTTTGAAGATGGCGCAGAGCGCCCGATCTACCTCGCCGCAATGGATGATGGCTCCCTGCCCATCGTCTCCTCGCTGGTCCAGGACGCCGTCTTTCCCATCACCGAGATGAAGTTCGACAAGTCCGCGCGCGAGTTTGCCTTGCTGGTCAACCGCTTCCGCTGGGAAGACAAAGAACGCGCGGAGTCCCGTGGCCGCCCCTACGAGCGGGTGCAATCGGTGTTGCGGGTGGGTGATGTCATGGGCGTCTCGACCATGGGAATCGACCGCTCGGATGCCGATACCATCCTGTCTTTGCTGGCAATTTCGTGGGACGAGGGCGAGGACGGCACCGGCACGCTCACCTTCACCCTCGCGGGCGACGGCGCGATCCGCCTCAAGGTCGAATGCCTCGACGTGGTGCTGAAAGACGTGACGCGCCCCTATCTCGCCCCCTCCCGCCACGCGCCGGAGCACCCCGAAGAGTGAGCATCCGCCGCCTCGGCCCGGAGGATGCGCAGGCCTTCCGCGCCCTGCGGCTTGAGGCGCTGACAGAGAGCCCCGAGGCCTTTGGCGAAGATCTCTCCGACGCGCTCGACAAGACCGATCTCGACTATGCCAACCGTCTGGAAATGGGTGATAATTTCGGCGCTTTCGCGGGTGAGGCGCTGGTCGGCATCCTGCTTTACATGCGCGAACATGGCCCCAAGATCAGCCACCGCGCCTTTCTGATGTCGGTCTATGTCCAACCCGCCCACCGCGGCACGGGCGCGGCCTCCGCGCTGGTTGCCGCCGCGCTCGATCTGGCCCGTGAAACCGGGGTAGGGCAGGTGGAGCTCTATGTCTCCTCCGCCGCGCCCCGCGCCCATGCCTTCTACCTCCGCGAGGGCTTTGCCGAGGTGGGGTGCAGCCCCCGCGCACTTTGCGTTAACGGGTGTTACCACGACGAACGCCACATGATCAGCTATCTCGACCCGCTTGAGAGCGCCCCCGCAGCCGGGTAAGAGGCCCGCAAAGGAGAGCCAATGCCCGTCTTTCTCAGCAGCACCGACCCCGATTTCGAGGCCCGTTTTCAGGCGCTCCTGAGCGCCAAGCGCGAGGATTCGCCCGATGTCGACGAGGCCGTCGCCGGCATCATCGCCGATGTCCGCACCCGGGGCGACGCGGCCGTGATCGAGCTGACAGAAAAATTCGATCGCCTCTCGTTAACCCCTGAAACCATTGCCTTTTCCGAGGCCGAGATCGACGAGCACTGCGCCCGCGTGCCGCCCGAAGAGGCCGCCGCGCTGGAGTTGGCGGCAGAGCGCATCCGCGCCTACCACGTCCGCCAGATGCCCGAAGACGCCATGTGGACAGACCCGGACGGCGCCACCCTCGGCTGGCGCTGGAGCCCGGTCTCAGCCGCTGGCCTCTACGTGCCCGGCGGCCTCGCCAGCTACCCCTCCTCGGTGCTGATGAACGCTGTTCCGGCCCAGGTCGCAGGCGTCGAGCGCCTCGTTATCGCCTGCCCAACCCCCGGCGGCGAGGCCAACCCCCTCGTCCTCTACGCCGCCCGCCTCGCCGGGGTCAAAACGGTGTATCGCATTGGCGGGGCGCAGGCCGTGGCAGCGCTGGCCTACGGCACCCAAACCATTGCCCCGGTTGATAAAATCACAGGCCCCGGCAATGCCTTCGTCGCCGCCGCCAAGCGCCGCGTGTTCGGCAAGGTCGGCATCGATATGATCGCCGGCCCCTCGGAAATCTTGGTTATCGCCGACGCCGCCAACGACCCCGATTTCATCGCCCTCGACCTGCTTTCTCAGGCCGAGCACGACGCCTCCGCTCAGTCGATCCTGATCACCACAGACGCCGCCTTGGGGCAGGCCGTGGCCTCGGCCGTCGAGACCCGTCTGCAAAGCCTCGAACGGGCGCAGATCGCAGGTGAAAGCTGGCGCGACTTCGGAGCGGTGATCACTGTGCAAAGCGTTGAAGAAGCAGCAGAACTCTCCGACCGCATCGCGCCCGAGCACCTCGAACTCTGCGTCGAAGAGCCCGAGGCGCTGTCCGAGAAAATCCACCACGCCGGGGCCATCTTCCTCGGCCAGTGGACCCCTGAAGCCATCGGCGATTACATCGGCGGCCCCAACCACGTGCTCCCCACCGCCCGCTCCGCCCGCTTCTCCTCGGGCCTCTCGGTGATGGATTTCCTCAAGCGCACCACCCTCGCCAAGATGACCCCAGAGGCCCTCCGCGCCATCGGTCCGGCGGCAGAAACCCTCGCGAAATCAGAGAGTTTGCAGGCCCACGGCCTCTCCGTCCGCGCCCGGCTCGACAAGCTCAACCGATGATCCGCGTCGCCCTTCTGGCTCTCCTCCTCGCCACGCCGCTCCACGCGGGCGAGGCCGAGGATCGCAAGGCCGCCACCATCGCGCTGCTGCAAGAGCAGGGCGTGCCCGTGCTGCCCACACTCCCCACCATCGAGACCGAGGCGCAAAGCCTGCGCCGCACCGAGGAGGAGGTCATCCGCCGCACCATCGCGCTGGCCATCGTCGCGGTAAAGGGCGAGACCGGCGACAGCGACCTCGCCCGCAATCTGATCACCCAGTTCGGGGCCGATGAAAGCTGGTTCAGCACCGCCGAGCAGGCCTTCCTCGATGCCGCCGATCCCGACCAGCAGATGCGCGCCCAGTTCGCGTGGCGCTACGAGACGGTCGAGGTGATGCTCTGGGCGCTGGGCATCTACGACGAGCTGAAATATCCCAGCGAAATCATGGATGTGCCCCGAATGGCCGATACCCTCCGTGGCCTGGGCACCGAGGGGCTTCGGGCGCAGGCCAGCCTCCGCCCGCAGGCCGAGCTGCTGGACGCGGCCGACCGGATCTACCGCTACCACTGGGCCACCCGTCAGGCCCGGCTCGATGGCGCCCCGCCGCCTGCAGGCCTCTACCCCGATGTGATCTGGGAGCGGCACCACGCGCTGAATTGGCTCATCGGTGCCCACGGCGGCCAGCCTTGGGACGAGGTCAGCACCGACACCTGAGGATTTCGCTGCATTGCAGTATCCGCCCCCGCAGGCTAGCGTTCGGCAGCCACGGAGACGAGCGCATGAGCCGCATCTGCCATATCGAGATAGACGACGCCAACCTGCCGCCCCCCACGCCGGAGATCGAGCAGGAGCGCAAGGTGGCCGTCTTCGACCTGCTGGAAAGCAACAGCTTCGATCCCACCGGGCGCGACGGCTACGAGATGCCCCCCGGCCCCTACCGGCTGCACCTGTGTATCCGCGACCGGCGGCTGGTGTTTGACATTT
Source organism: Vannielia sp. SX4 (assembly GCF_052828525.1). Next base: position 3,666,264 of record NZ_CM128247.1, on the reverse strand, counting down.
CCGACGAGAAATCCAATGAAATCGGGGCCTTCCACCTTTCCCTCTCGCCTTTCAAGCAGGTCGTGAAGGACTACTGGCAGATCTGCGAAAGCTATTACGACGCGGTCAAAAAGCTGCCGCCCCACCAGATCGAGGCGATCGACATGGCCCGCCGGGGCATCCACAACGAGGGAGCCCGCGTGCTTCAGGAACGGCTGGAGGGCAAGGCGGCAGTGGATACCGATACCGCCCGCCGCCTCTTCACCCTCATCTGCGTGCTGCACTTCGGGGGGTAAGGACTTGGGAAAAAAGAGCTTCCCCTCCTCGGTGCTGTTCTGCTGCGACCATAACGCAGTGCGCTCGCCGATGGCCGAAGGGCTGATGAAAAAGCTCTACGGCCATGACGCCTACGTGCAATCTGCGGGCGTTTACAATGACTTGGATATCGACGGCTTCGCCATCGCCGTCTGCGAGGAGATCGGGGTGGAGCTGCACCGCCACCGCTCCCGCAGCTTTGAGGAAATGCAGCAATGGGGCGATGATCTCTCGGGCTTCGACCTGATCGTCGCGCTCTCGCCGGCCTCCCAGCGGCAGGCGCTGGAGTTGACCCGTGTGTTCCATCTCGAGGTCGAATACTGGCCCATCATGGACCCCTCCGGCCTTGGCGAGACCCGCGAGGCCAAGATGGGCGTCTACCGGCAGGTTCGCGACCAGCTGATGGACAGGATGAAACAGCGCTTCGGCCCGCCAAGCCAGAGATGATGCGGGGCCGAGCCGGGGCTGGCCTGCACAGGGTCGCCCGGTCAAAAAGGTCACAAGCGCCGGAGCGCGCACGATTTCCGCTTGATTTGTTGCCCATAGCGGCGCATCTAGTGCCGCGTCCGCCACAGTGCGGCACGCATGCAACAACGGAGTGACCATGGCCAAGGAAGAACTGCTCGAATTTCCCGGTGTCGTGAAGGAGCTCCTGCCCAATGCGACGTTCAGGGTCGAGCTGGAAAACGGCCATGAAATCATTGCGCATACGGCAGGCAAGCTCCGGAAGAACCGGATCCGCGTCCTCACCGGCGACAAGGTGCAGGTTGAGATGACGCCCTATGACCTGACCAAGGGCCGCATCAACTACCGCTTCCGGTAAGATGCGACTCATCCTCGGATCCGGCAGCCCGCGTCGTCGCGAGCTGCTGGGCCAACTCGGGCTGACGCCCGACGAAATCCGCGCCGCCGACATTGATGAAACGCCCGCCAAGGCGGAGCTTCCGCGCCCCTATTGCACCCGCATGGCGGTGGAGAAGGCGCAGGCGCTGCCGCCCGGTCCCGGCGAGCTGGTGATCACCGCCGATACCACCGTTGCCCTTGGCCGCCGCATCCTCGGCAAGCCCGAGAATCGCGCCGAGGCGGGAGCGTTCCTGCGGGCGCTGGCCGGTCGTCGCCACCGCGTGATCACCGCCCTCGCCGTGCGCACCGAGGCGGGCTTCTGGCAGCGCGACGTGGTGACCTCGGTGAAGATGAAGCGCCTGAGCGAGAGCGAGCTTTTTGCCTATCTCGAAACCGGCGACTGGGAGGGCAAGGCTGGTGGCTATGCCATTCAGGGCCCGGCCGGCGCGTTCATTCCCTGGATATCGGGCAGCTACTCCGCCGTCATGGGCCTGCCCGTGGCCGAGACGGCGCAGCTGCTGGTCGCGGCGGGCTACCCGCTCTACAAGTCGGCCTGACCTGACCCATACGCGCGGAGTGATGCGATGAAAGGCACGCAAATCATCCTCGATCATGTCGCCGGCCGCGAGGCCGCCGCACGCATGGTCGATGGCCGGCTCAATGATCTGCTGATCGACGCTCCCGGCATCCTGCGTCCCAGCGCAATCTGGCGCGCCAAGGCGGAGCGGCAGGCCAAGGGGCAGGGCGGCATTTTTCTGGCGGCGGGCGACCAGCGCTTCTGGTTCCGGCAGGCCAAGGGCGTGGCGCCCGGCGAGGCGCTGGTGGTGCAGGTCACCGGCTATGCCGAGGTCGAAAAGGCCCCACCCGTCACCCGCGCCCTCACCTTCAAATCGCGCTACGTGATCGTCACCCCCGATGCGCCGGGGGTCAACGTGGCCCGCTCGATCCGTGACGATGACGAGCGCGACAGGCTGAAGCTCGCCGCGCTGGAAGCCCTCGATGGCCGCGACTGGGGGCTGATCCTGCGCTCCTCCTGCATGGGCGCCGAGGAGGCCGAGATCACCGAAGACATCGCCACCATGATCGACACCGCCGAGGCCGCGCTCTCCGAGGGCGAGGTGGGCGAGATTCACCCCGGCGACGGCCCCCACATCACGGCATGGCGCGAGTGGACGACGCCCGCCGAGGTGATTACCGAGCCCGGCGGCTTCGAAACCCACGGCGTGCTCGATGCGCTGGCCGAGCTGCAAGGGCCGCGCGAGCGGGCAGGGGAGGCCACGCTCTATGTCGAGCCGACGCGCGCGCTGGTCGCGGTCGATGTGAACACCGGCGGCGACATGTCTCCGGCTGCCGCGCTCAAGGCCAATATCGCCGCGGCCAAGGCGCTGCCCCGCGCGCTGCGCCTGCGCGGCCTCGGCGGGCGTGTGGTGGTGGATTTCGCCCCCATGCCCAAGGGTCAGCGCAAGCAGTTGGAGCAGAGCCTCAAGGCCGCGTTCCGCGCCGATCCCATCGAGACCGTGCTCGCCGGGTGGACGCCGCTGGGCCAGTATGAGATGCAAAGGAAGCGCGAGCGCCTGCCGCTCTCCCTGACCCTGCCCGAGGAGGCTCTATGACCTGCCCGATCTGCGGCAAGGCCCCCGAGGCCAAGTATCGCCCCTTCTGCTCGGGCCGCTGCGCCGACCTCGACCTCGGCAAGTGGCTCACCGGCGCCTATGCGGTGCCCTCGGATGACCCGGACGACATGGAAGAGGCCTTTCGCCTGACCGGCGAAGAGGGGCCGCCCAAACCTCACTGAGGGGGCCGCAGGGCTCGGCTCAGATGTTTTCTGAAGTGAAAATATCAAACCCCAGCGTCACCCGTTGCGCGCCCGCATCCGGCCCCGCCAGCTTGGCCTTGATCATCGTCGCCACCGTCTGCCGGGCGAAGGGCTCGAAAGGGTGGGCGATGACCATCGCCAGCGTGCCGTCAATCAGCGCGGCCCGCGTCGGCTCGATCATCTCGTAACCCACGCCAATGAAGTCCTCGCGCCGCTTCGCCTCCCGCGCGGCGGCCAGCGCGCCGGTCACCCCGCCGCCCGAGATGTAGAGCCCGCAAAGATCCGGGTGGTCATGAAACAGCTTCTCCGTCAACTCCCGAGCCACGGCGGCGCTCTCATAGGTGTTCTGCGGCTCCAGCACGGTGAAGCCCGCATCATGCTCGCGGAAATAGCTGCGAAAGCCGGTCTCGTTCAGTTCCTGGTTCCGGTAGCGGTGGTTGCCCACCAGAATGCCGATCTTGCCCGGCTCCCGGCACATCCGGTGAAACGCCCATGCCGCGGTGCGCCCGACCTTCCAGTTGTCGAGCCCGATGTAGCCGACGTTGCCTCGCGCCGAGAGCGGCCCGATCAACCCGCAGACCGGGGTGCCCCCCGCCAGCACCTCGTCGATCGCTTCCGACACCAGCGGATGCTCCGCCGAGACGACCGCAACCGTCTCGCAGCTACGCCCCAGACGCCGGATACAGGCGGCCACGTTTTCCGGCGAGAGGTCGTCGAGATAGTCGATCTCAAGCTCGACATTGGCCTCCGGGTAGCTCCGCGCGGCAGCCTCAAGCGCGGCGCCGAGATCGCGGTAGAACACCCGGTTCCGCGCCAGCAGGATCACCCCGAGCCGATGCGTCTCCCGCCGGCTCCGCACCGAGTGCTCGATGGTGCCCAGCCCGTAAAACCCGATCTCCTGCGCGGCCTCCAACACCCGCTCGCGGGTGGGCTGCCGCACCGAGCCCGCGTCTGAGATGACCCGATTCACGGTTGAAACGGAAACACCGGCAGCGCTGGCAAGATCGGGGATCGTTGGGCGGGTTTTCATCGGCTTCTCATCTCATTTCATCTCATTTAGCGCGATATTGGAACGAAATGGTGCGAAATTTCTGCGCTGACATGACAGCTATTGATTTGATCCATGTCAATTTGTCAACAGTGCTCGCGTCTGGAGCGGCTGGCACACCGGCCCGTCTCAGGCTCTGGGAGGAGGCCCGACATGGACGATCTGCAATACGGCACCCGTGACAAACGCGGCAACTGGGCACCCAACACGCCCGCCCAGCCCGCGCCGATCTGGCAGCGGCCCTTCTCGCTCAAGAAAGTGCTGGCCTGGGTGCCCGAGTATCTCTGGCCGTGGAACGCCTTCCACCTCGCCACCGCGCTGATCTGGGTGCTGTTCCTGATCCCGTCCTGGGAGAGCCTCGCCACTCTCTCCATCGGCAACTTCCTCTGGCTCTACGGGCTGAACGCGGTGGGGATGTTCCTCTTCCTCGGCGCCTTCGAGTTTTTCTTCTACGTCAAGCGCAAACAGGAGAACCGGTTCAAGTACAACGGCAAGTTCCCGGCCGACAATCCGTCTGACGTGTTCTGGTTCAAATCCCAGAACCTCGACAACTTCCTGCGCAGCTTCTTCATCACCATCCCGCTCTGGACCGTGGTCGAGATCGCGATGCTCTGGGCCTATGCCAACACCTGGGCGATTTGGCTTCCGTGGACGACCCACTGGCTCTGGCTCAGCTTCATCATCCTGATCTCGCCCGCCATTCACGAGATCTACTTCTTCTGCCTGCACCGCCTGATCCACGTGCCGGTGCTCTACAAGCACATCCACTCGGTGCATCACAACTCGATCAATCCCAGCCCGTGGTCGTCGCTCTCCATGCATCCGGGCGAGGGCTTTCCCTACATGGCCGAGGCTTGGCTGCACCTGCTGATCCCGTCCAACCCGGTCTGCGCTTACTTCACGCTGCACTCGGTCGGCTTCGGCGCGGTCAACGGGCACCTCGGGTTCGAGAAGTTCGAGATCACCGAGAACGCCACGCTCGATAGCCACGCCTACCTTCACTACCTGCACCACAAGTACTTCGAGGTGAACTACGGCGGCGACGGGCTGGTCCCGATGGATAAGCTCTTCGGCACCTGGCACGACGGCACCAAGGAATCCGACGCCGTGATGAAAGAGCGCTTCCGCAAGAAGAAAGAGCGGATGAAGGCCAAACAGCAAGGCGCCACACCCGCCGAATGAAACGAGCAGCCGCGCAGGCCAGGGGGGAGGAAAGAGGCCCCGGCCCGCGCACCCGAACCTGCACCATCCGCCGCGGAGGCGCGGCAACACCCTAGGGAGGAAACCCAAGTGAAACTGACCAAGACCCTTCTCGCCACCGCAGCCGCCGCGCTGATGTCCACTGCCGCTATGGCGCAGGATATCGCCGTGATCGCCGGTTCGGTCGAAGATGCCTTCATGGACAAGATCAAGAAGGGCGTTGATGACGCGACCCACATGGTCGAGGCCAACGGCGGCACCGTGCAGTACCTGCGCACCCAGAACTACGAGAACTTCGGCCCCGATCTGGTGACCCTGATCAACCAGGCTGTGGCACAGGGCGTTGACGGCATCGCCATCCCGGTCTGGGTGCCCGATGCGCAGATCCCCGCGCTTCAGGCCGCTGCCGAGCAGGGCATCAAGATCATGCAGTACAACTCCGGCCTGCCGGTGAAAGACGACATCAGCGCCATCAACTACTTCGGCTCCGACGAGTACGAGGCAGGCTTTGGCGGCGGCAAGTATCTCGCCGAGCAGGGTGCCAAGCACATCCTCTGCCACATTCAGGTGCCCGGTGCGATTAACCTCGAAGAGCGCTGCAAGGGCGTGACCGATGGTGCCACCGAAGCCGGTGCCAAGGTGACCGTGCTGAACACCCCCGCCAACCTCGACGGCGACGTAACCGGCACCGCCGAGGCGCTGAAAGCCGAGTTCATCGGTGATGACACCATCGACGCGATGGTCTCCTGCGCCGACTTCGGCGCTGCCGCCGGGGCGAACGCGGTGGAGCAGACCGGCCTCGACATCATGGTCTCGGCCTTCGACTTCTCGCCCGCCTCGCTGGAGCGCATCTCCGCTGGCACCCAGAAGATGGCCATCGACCAGCAGCCCTACCTTCAGGGTTTCCTCGCCACCTCGATGCTCTTCGCAAACCTCAAGTTCGGCACCGAAATCAGCACCGATCCGGTCCTGACCGGCCCCGCGATCATCGACGCCTCCAATGTCGACGCGGTGAAGGCCGGCGCCGAGCTGGGCGCCCGCTGATCTGAGCCACCACGCCCCCGGCCGGCCGTGCTGGCCGGGGGCCCACCCGCACCCGCGCGCGCCCTGCCGCGCCCGAGCAAGCCACCCTGGGGGGAGCCATCGCAATGGCCGATACGACCAATACCGAAAGCAGCAGCACCGGTTCGGACACCGCTGGCGGCTTCTCGTTTCTCAGCCTCTTCCGGCGCCCCGAGGCGGGCGCGGCGGCGGGCTTCATCCTGATCTTCCTGTTCTTCGCCTGGTTCGGCTGGGACAAGAACTTCCTCACCCCGCTCGGCTCCTCGACCTGGCTCAACTTCGCCTCCAAGGTCGGCATCATCGCCATTCCAATCGGCTTTTTGATGATCGCGGGCGAGCTGGATATCTCGGTCGGCGCGCTCATCCCCGCAGGCGGCATCGTGCTGGCCATGTCCACAGAAACCTTCGGGCTGAATATCTGGCTCGGCGTGCTCATCAGCTTCGCCGTCGCCGCCGCCATTGGCTGGCTCAACGGCATGCTGGTGACACGCACCAATGTGCCCTCGCTCATCGTCACGCTGGCCACGCTCTTTGTGATCGCGGGCCTCAACGCCTACGTCTCCAAGCAGCTTGCGGGCACCACCCAGCACAGCCTGCCCGATGCGGGCGTCGTCTCCGAGTTCCTGATGGGCGACTACCACACGCTGAAGATCGGCTCCGAAGACAGCGCCTTCACCATCTTCCAGAGCCTTCAAAGCTCGTTCTTCATCTGGATCGCCGTCGCCGTGGGATGCTGGTACGTGCTGCACGTCTCGCCCTGGGGCAACTGGATCTTCGCCATGGGCGGCGATCAGGAAAGCGCCCGCAACGCTGGTATCCCAACCAACCGCCTGAAGATCGCCCTCTTCATGCTCTCGGCCATGGCCGCCGCGCTGGTGGGGATGACAGAGGCGGTGCTCGCCAACACAGCCTCCACGACCACCCAGTTCGGCATGATCTTCAACACCATCATCTGTGTCGTGGTGGGGGGCGTGCTGCTCACCGGGGGCTTCGGCACTGTGACCGGCACCGTCTTCGGCACGCTGACCTTCGGCATCGTCTTTCAGGGCATCAACTTCACCACCTTCGACAAGGACCTCAACATGCTCTTCATCGGCGTGCTGCTCCTGATCGCGGTGCTGATGAACGATACCTTCCGCAACCTCGCGACCACCGCGTCGACCAAGAAGAAGTGAGGGCCTGAGCCATGTCTGCCAAAACCCCCGTTCTCGAGATGCGCGCCGTCGACAAGAGCTTCGGCCCCATCGACGTGCTGCACGAAATCAGCCTGAAAGTGCATGAGGGCGAGGTGCTCTGCCTGCTGGGCGACAACGGCGCCGGCAAGTCGACCCTGATCAAGACCCTCTCCGGCGTTCACCAGCCCACCGGCGGCGAGATGCTGCTCGATGGCAAGCCGGTCCGCTTTGCCCGGCCCCGTGACGCGCAGGAGCTGGGCATCGCCACCGTGCACCAGTTCGGCGGCACCTACCCGCTGATGTCCATCGGGCGCAATTTCTTCGCCGGGGTGGAGCCGACCAAGGGCTTCGGGCCGTTCAAGGTCTTCGACCGGAAAAAGGCCAATGCCGTCGCGGTCTCCGAGGTCCAGAAGATGGGCATCACCCGCATCACCGATGGCGACCGTCTCGTCGGTGGCCTCTCCGGCGGTGAGCGTCAGTCGCTCGCCATTGCCCGCGCGGTTTACTTCGGTGCCCGCGTGCTGATCCTCGACGAGCCGACCGCCGCGCTCGGGGTCAAGCAGGCGGCCCACGTGCTGCGCATCGTGAACGAGGCCAAGCGGCGCGGGCTGGCGGTGATCTTCATCACCCATCAGGTCATGCACGCGATGGCCGTGGGCGACCATTTCGCCGTGCTGATCCGGGGCGCCATCGCCGCCGATTTCCGCAAGGGCGAGAAGACCCGCGAGGAAATCGCAGACCTCATGGCCGGCGGTGAAAGCATGGCCGATCTGGAGGCCAACATCGAAGGCTACATGGAAACCCATGACGGCCACCCGCCGCAGGTCACCCCGGCGCAGTAGTTTCTCCCCCGGCGGTCCGGGCCTCTTCCCGGGCCGCCACATTTCTCAAGGATTACCCTGATGACCACCCGCATCGCCGTCATCGGCGCAGGCCTCATGGGCGCCGACCACGCCCGCATCGTGGCCGAGGATCTCCCCGGCGCCACCCTTCAGGTGGTCTGTGACATGGACGAAGCCCGCGCCCGCGCCGTGGCCGATGAGCTTGGCGCTGCCGATGCCGCCAGCGACCCCGAGGCCGTGATCGCCCGCACCGATGTGGATGCCGTGATCATCGCTTCCCCCGATTTCACCCACGCGCCGCTCTCCCTCGCCTGCATCGCGGTGGGCAAGCCTGTGCTCTGCGAAAAGCCCCTGTCCCAGCAGCCTGATGAATGCCTCACCGTCATGCAGGCCGAAGAGGCCGCCGGCCGCCGCTTCGTCATGCTCGGCTTCATGCGCCGCTACGACCAGTCCTATGTGGAGATGAAAGAGGCGCTGGATGAGGGCCAGATCGGTCGCCCCCTGATGATGCACAACTTCCATCGCAACGTCGAAACGCCCGCCGCCGACTTCACCGGCGCGATGGCCATCACCAACTCCGCCCCGCATGAGTTCGACGTGGTCCGCCACGTGCTCGGCTGCGAATACGCCAGCATCACCGCCCACCAGCCCCGCCGCTCCGATGCGCGCGTGGCCCCCGTGGTGATGGTGCTGGAAACGACTGACGGCCAGCTCGTCACCATCGAGGTCAACAACAACGCCGCCTACGGCTACGACGTGCGCGCCGAACTGGTGGGCGAGGCAGGCTCAATCGCCATGAACAATGTCGCCTACACCCGGACCGACATGAAGCTGGCCTCCGCCACCCGCTACGATGCCGACTGGCGCGCCCGCTACCACGAGGCCTACGTCCGCCAAAACCGCGCCTTCCTCGCCTTCGCCCAAAGCGGCACCTTCCCCGAAATCGCCTCAAGCTGCTGGGATGGCTACTGCGCCGCCATCACCGCCCAGGCCGGGGCACAGGCGCTCGAAACCGGCACCCGCCAGCCCGTGACCCTGATCGCCAAACCGGAGTTCTACGCATGAAACTCGGCTTCGTCTCCGACAGCCTCGGCAGCCTGCCCTTCGAGGAGATGCTCGACCATGCCGCGCGTCTCGGCTGCGACGGCGTCGAGGTCAACACTTGCGGCTGGTCCACCGCCCCCCACTTCGACCTCGCCGCCATGCTTGAAAGCGCCGACAAGCGCACAGCTTTCCGGTCTGCCTTCGAGAGCCGCGGCCTCAAGGTCATCAGCCTCAACGCCAACGGCAACCCGCTCCACCCGACCGACCCCAAGCAGGGTGAGGGCCTGAAAGATACGATCCGCGTCGCCGGAGCGCTTGGCATCAAGACCGTCTGCACCATGTCCGGCCTCCCCGCCGGAAGCCCCTCCGACAGCATGCCCAACTGGGTCGTGTCGTCCTGGCCGCCCGAGACGCAAACGATCCTGCACTACCAATGGGAGCAAAAGCTCAACCCCTTCTGGACCGAGATCGCCGCCCTCTGCGCCGAACACGGCGTCGACCGCATCGCCCTCGAACTCCACGGCAACCAATGCGTCTACAACGTGCCCTCGCTGCTCAAACTGCGCGAGGCCATCGGCCCGGTGATCGGCGCCAACCTCGACCCGTCGCACCTCTTCTGGATGGGCGCCGACCCTCTGGTCGCCGCCGAGGCTCTTGGCCCCGCGCTCTACCACGTCCACGCCAAGGACACGCTTCTCAATGCCCCCGTGCAGGCCACCACGTCCCTGCTGGAGAATGGCTCGCTCATGGATATCCCGGCGCGCAGCTGGTCCTACATCACCCTCGGCTTCGGCCACGGCGAGGAATGGTGGCGCCAGTTCTGCTACCGCTGCCTGATGGCCGGCTACGATGGCTGGCTCTCCATCGAGCATGAGGACGTGCTGCTCAACTCACTGGAAGGGCTGGAGAAATCCGTGGCGCTGCTGAAAGCCGTCATGCCTTCCGCCCCTTCCGACTTCAAACCACAAGACATCTGAGGACACCCCAATGGCAGAATGGATCGACGCCTGCTCCACCGATGACATCGACGCCGAAGACGTGATCCGCTTCGATCACGGCGCGCGCACCTTCATCATCGTCCGCGACCACGAAGATAACTACTATTGCACCGACGGGCTCTGCACCCACGAAGATGTGCACCTCGCCGACGGGCTGGTCGTCGAGGCCACAATCGAGTGCCCCAAGCACTCTTCGATCTTCGATTGCTCCAATGGCGAGGTCGAAACGCCCCCAGCCTGCGAGAACCTGCACACCTACGCCACCAAGGTGGAAGGTGGCCGCGTCTTCGTGGAGCTCTGAGCCATGGCCTTCCAACTCGCCGCCTGCGCCGAGATGCTCTGGCAGGACAAGCCGATCCACTGGCGCGCCGCGCGGCTGAAGGAGCTCGGCTTCGGCGTCGGCCTCTGGAACTGGCCAGCCTGGGACTTGGATGCGCTGGAGAAAACCGGCGCGAATTTCACCATCATGAATGGCTATCTCGAAGGGCGGCTGGCCGATGACGAGGGCGCCGACATGCTGCTCGCCTCCGCCCGCGAAACCGCGCAGATCGGCAAGCGCCTCGGCGTGGCCCGCCTCAACCTGCACGGCACCGGTCTGGGCGACCAGGGCCTGCCGATCCAGCAGCTTGCCCATGTCGCCCCCGGCATGTGGCTGAAGGCCCGCGATACCCTGCACCGCATCTGCGACATGGCCGAGGCGGAGGGCGTGACCTTCACGCTCGAAAACCTGAACCTGCGGGAGCATCCCGGCTGCCCGTTCAATTCCACCGCTGATGTGCTCAGCCTCGTCGCGGCGGTAGACCGGCCCCAGCTGCGCATCAACCTCGACCTCTACCACACCCAGATTGGCGAGGGTGACGTGATCCGCCACGCCGAGGCCTGCCTGCCGTGGATCGGTGAGGTGCAGGTGGCCGACAATCCGGGGCGCTGCGAGCCAGGGACGGGCGAGATGAACTGGCCCGCCATCGCCCGCGCGCTCGATGCAATGGGCTATGCCGGACCGGTCGGCATGGAGGCCTTCGCCAAGGGCGCCCCCGAAGAGGCGCTCGCCGCTTTCCGCGCCGCCTTCACCCTCTGACCGCTCCCGCGCCGGGGTCGCTCAGGCCCCGCGCAACTCCTCCAGCACCCGGCCCAGCATCGCATCGCAGGCCGCAAGCTGGGCCTCCTCCACATACTCATCGGGCTTGTGCCCCTGTCCCTCCATCGAGCCCGGCCCGCAGACCAGCGTGGGGATGCCGAGCCCGTCGAAGGTGCCCGCCTCGGTACCGAAGGCCACCTTGGTCGTGCCGTTCACCTGCGCCAGTCGCTGCACCAATCCGGTGGCGGCACTGTCCGCCGGCGTGTCGAGGCCGGGGTAGCTGACCATCGGCTCCAGTTCGATCCGCCCGCCGGGATGGGCCTTTTCGACCTCCGCCGCCATCGCTGCGATCCGCGCCATCAGGGACTCGGGCGCATCGGCGGCGAGGTGCCGGAACTCGAAGATCACCTCCGCCCGGTCCGGCACGATGTTCAGCGCTGTCCCGCCCGTGACCCGGCCCACATGCAGCGTGGTATACGGCACCCCGTAGCCCGGATCGCGCGCGCCCTTGCTGGCATACTCCGCCTGAAGCGCCTGCACCCCCTGCACCAGCCCGGCGGCCAGATGCAGCGCATTCACGAACCACGGGGCCAGCGCCGAATGGCCCGCCTCGCCGTGGCACACAGCCCGGATCGCCCGCTTGCCCTTGTGCCCCGTCGCCACCTGCATCTCGGTCGGCTCGCCCACGAGGCAGAGCCGTGGCAAGGGGGTGGCCCCGGCCAGCGCATCGCGCATCTTGGCGATGCCGAGGCAGCCCACCTCCTCGTCCCACGAGATCGAAAGTTTCAAAGGCTCCCGCAACGCCATGCCCGAGGCACGGCTCGCCGCACTCAGCATCGCGGCCAGATAGCCCTTCATGTCGGTCGTGCCGCGCCCGTAAAGCCTGCTGCCCTCGCGCGTCAGCCGAAACGGGTCGCGGCTCCACGCCTGCCCCTCCACCGGCACCACATCTGTATGGGCCGACAGCATCACCCCCGCGCCCGCCGGCCCGATCTCGGCAATCAGCCCGGCCTTGGGCGCATCCGGGTCGGCCACGCGCGTCACCCGCGCGCCCCGCTCACGCAGAAACGTCTCCACCCAGTCGATCAGCGCAAGGTTGCTCTTGGCGCTCACCGTGTCGAAGGCGATCAGCCGGTCCAGAATATCAACCGTGCTCATCACGCCAGCGGCGGCTGCCTGCGCCTCACTCATCGCCCGGCACCCCGTAGCTCGGCGCTTCCCGCGGGTCGAGCGCGCGTTGCACATAGGCCTCCATCTGCGGTTTGTAGACCTCCCAGGCCGTGGCCACCGCCTCCACCGGGCAGTCTTCCGTCCAGTCGCAGCGCAGCTCCGCCAGCGGCCAAGGCTGGCGGTCCACCAGCAGCAACCCGGCAGAATGCACCGGCCCGGCCTCGCCGCCCGCCGCGAGCCCGGCCTTCAGCGCCGCCACCAGCCGGTCGCCCAAATGCCCCTCGGCGGCAAGGAACCCCTCCGCGATCGCCCCCGGCACGCCGTCGTTTTCCAACAGGTTTCCGCCCGCCGCTACGTTCTCACCCTCGGCCTGCGTCCAGATGCCCAGCGAGTTCGGGCCGGAGTGGATCGCCGTGCGCCCCGCCTTGTCCACCGCCAGCACCTGCCGATACTCGATGAAAGCGCCTCGCCGCTTTACCTCGGCCACCGCCTCCGCCGCGCCCATGCCGCTCTCCATCAGGTCCAGCGCCATCGGCCCCAGCATGGGGTCGGTGATGTTTTGCGAGGCCACCGCCCCCACGCCCGCCCGCGCATGGCTGCACCGCGCCGCCACTGCGGGGGAGGACGACGAGATCGCCACGCCGAACATCCCCGTCTTCGCACAGCGCGCCACCAGCGAAAAGGTCATGCCTCATCTCCTTCGGGGATCACCGCCGTCGCGTCGATTTCCACCAGCCACTCGGGCCGCGCCAGCGCCACCACCACCAGCCCGGTGCAGACCGGATGCACACCCTTGATGTATTCGCCCATCACCCGATAGACGGCCTCGCGGTGCCGCACATCCGTCAGGTAGACCACCAGCTTCACCAGATGCTCCATCCGCCCGCCGGCCTCTTCGATCAGCTGCTTGATATTGCTCATCACCTTATGCGCCTGCTCCGCCGGGTCGTGGCTCGGCAGGTTCACCGCCGTGTCCAGCTCCTGCGGGCACTGCCCCCGCAGCCAGACGATCCGGCCGCCTTGCGTGACCACCGCCTGCGCGAGGTCGTTGTCGAGCCGCTGCTCCGGATAGGTCTCGGCGGTGTTGAATGGGCGAATGCGGGTGTGGGCCATGTCAGGCGCTTTCCGTGATGCGGGCCAGCAGATAGCGGGCGAAATCGTAGTTGGGGCGTTCAAGGTGGCTCAGGTGGCCGGGCCGGGCGGCTTGCGATGATAGCCCGCGATAGACCTTCTCGGTGCAGCCCCGGTCCTCCACGTTCACATCGTCCAGCAGGGTCTTCAGCGCGGTGAAATTTTCAGCCGCATCCGCATCGCCCGCGTAATCGTCCGACATGCCCCCGCCGAACCGGATCGAAACCTGCCCCGGCCCCTTGGGGTGCAGCGACAGATACCAGAAGTACCCGGGCGTCAGCGTGATCAGCAGCGAGGGGTAGAGCGCTAACAGAAAGGTCGTGCGCCGGGCATCGCCCGTAAGCCGGTCGTTCGACGGGTGCGCCATGGCAATGCGTAGCGAGTCGTCCTTTAGGATCGTGTGGTAGTTGAACGCCTCGCGCCCCGGCGGGCAGATCATCTCGTCGAGCCGCGACAGCCCGCCGATGGTGCCCGCATGGCAGACCGGCAGGTGGTAGCTCTCCATGAAGTTTTCCGCGAGCACCTTCCAGTTCGTGTCCCAGACATGCTCCTCGAAGAAGCTCTCGGTGTAGCGGGCCATGTCATAGCCCGCGATCAACGCCTCCACCTCCGCCAGTCGTTCCGCCACCGGTGCGGCCTCGGGATCGAGGGTCACGAAGACCCACCCCAGCCAGACCTCGCAGCGCAACTCCGGCAACTGGTAGTCGCCCTTGCAGAACCCCTCGTTCTGCCCCATCGCCGGCGCGCCACGCAGGCTCCCGTCGAGGTTGTAGGTCCAGGCATGATAGGGGCAAACGATGCTCCGCACCCGCCCGCGCCCCTCCAGCAGGGTCGACATCCGGTGCAGGCAGACATTGCTCATCGCCCGGATGCCCGCGCCGTCGCGCACCACCACCACCGGCTGCCCCGCCAGCTCGCAGGTCAGGTAGTCCCCCGGCTCCGCCAGCGCCGAGGCCCGGCCCACGCAAAACCACTCGCGTTTGAAGATGTGCTCGATCTCCAGCGCCGCGAACTCCGGCGAGGTATAGACCGAAGGCGGCATCGCACGGGCCTGCTCGAAGGGGGCTTCGGCAGCCGCGCGCAACCCGTCGAGGGGGGAGATGTCCTTTGGCATGGCAGGGGCTCCTTTCGGCCCGAGCTTACCACTGGTTGAGGCAGGTGAAAGTCGGCTTCTCCTAGGTGCCGCTTAGGCCGCCCCTAAGCCGTCCGCCGCAGCACCATCACCAGTGCGCCCAGCAGCGCCAGCCCCGCCACTTCGGCCCCGAGGCTCACGGCCCCGCCCACCGGCATCACCAGCGCTACGGTCTCCAACGCCGCCACGGCCACAAACCCTGCCCGGTGCGCCGCCGTGAGCGGGCGGATCATCCAGCCCGTCAAAGCCGTGCCCGCCGCGAAAGTGCCCGCAAAGGCCGCCACCGTTGCCAGCGCGATGTTGCCCGGCGTGCCGATCAGCAGCAGCTCCGGCGCGTAAACAAAGAGGAAGGGCGCAACCACTTTCACGAACCCCAGCCGGATCGATTCCATCGCCGTCTCGTTCGGCTCCGCCCCAGCGATCGACGCCCCGGCATAGGCCGCAAGCGCGACCGGTGGAGTGATGGCCGAGAGCAGCCCGTAGTAGAAAATGAACATATGCGCCGCGATCACCGGCAAGCCGAATTGCTCCAGCGCCGGTGCGATCAGGATCGCCAGCAGCAGATAGGCGGCCGAGGTCGGCATGCCGAGGCCCAGCACAAAGCTGGCGACCATCGTGAGCAGCAGCGTCAGCAACAGCGAGCCCGCCCCGGCGGTGAGGATCAGAGACGACAGCTTCAGCGCCATACCGGTCAGCGTCAGCACGCCAATCAGCATCCCCGCGATGCCCACCGCGGCCACGATCGGCAGCACGTTCTTCACCGTCTCCATCATCACCGCCACAAGGCCCACTGGCCCGATCCGCGTGGCCTTCCCGAAGACCGAAACCACCAGCGTGGTCGCAAGGCAAAGCACGGCTGCGGCGCTTGGTGTGTAGCCCATCGCCAGAAACACGATCAGCCCGACCAGCGGGATCAGCAGATGCCCCCGCTTCAAGAGCACGTCCTTGAGCGCTGGAATTTCGCTCGGGTCGGCCCGGCCAAGGTCATATTTGCCTGCCTCCTCCCGAACGCCCACCAGCAGGGCGAATACGTAAAGCAGCGCCGGGATCAGCGCGGCGGCGGCGATGGTGGCATAGGGCGTCTGGGTGATCTCGGCCATGAGGAAGGCCGCAGCCCCCATCACCGGCGGCATGATCTGCCCGGCCGAAGAGGCCGCGGCCTCGATTGCGCCCGCCACCTTTGGCCGGTATCCGGTGCGCTTCATCAGCGGGATGGTGAAGGTGCCTGTGGTCACGACCCCCGCCACCGCCGACCCATTGATCGAAGAAAACATGGTGGATGAGACCACCGCGGTGAGGGCAGGCCCGCCCTGCACCCGCCCCGTCGCGGCATGGGCGAGGTCCACGAACACCTGCCCCAGTCCGGTCTTCAGCAAGAGCGTGCCGAGCAGCGAGAACAGCAGGATGTATTGCACCGCCACCCCCATCGGCAGGCCGAACAGCCCCTCGGTCCGCAGGAAGAGGTTGGAGGTCACGCGGCTCAGCGAGTAGCCCGCATGGCCATAGGTGCCGGGGATCATGTCGCCAAAGAACGCATAGGCCAGCGCCGCAACGCCGAGGCCGACCATGACCCAGCCAATGAGGTAACGCGCCAGCACCAGAACGGCAGCGGTGCAAACCACAAAGAGCGCCACGTCCAGCTGGCTGGCAATCCCGCCCGAGCGCACGATGGAAAGGTAATTCACCCACAGGTATGGCCCGGGGATCAGCACCCCGGCGGCCAGCGCGTAGATCACGGGCCGCAGCCATCCCGGCCGCTCGCTCGCCACCACGATCAGCCCGGCGGCGACCATCAGCGAAAAGAAGGTCGAGCGCAGCACCAGCGCGGTGATCGAGCCATACCACGCCGACCATATGCACAGCGCGGTCACGGCAATCGAAAGCGCCGCCAGCGCGGCGGTGGCGGCGAGCCGCTCCCAGCGGGGCAGGGCAGGGGCGGGGAGAATATCGGTGATCGGGGTCATTGTCTGTCCTGCGGGGCGATTGAGCTTCTTGCCAGCACGGAATCAAGGCGAAGCCGCCGTGCAGCGCCGTCCCGCCCCCCGGGGCGGCGCTTCGTTGTCGTTGGTGCCTGCGTCAAAGCGAAGATGACTACTCAGCCATAAAGCGCACCCAAACTACCGTTGCAGCGCCACCCCGCGAGACGGCGCTGCACGGCTCGCGACAGGCTTACTGCCCGTCGAAATAGGCCTGCGCGCCGGGGTGCAGGTCGATCGGGGTGGAGGTGGCCTTCTCCATCGTGATCTTCTTCGCCGCCGGATGCACCGCGCCCAGCTCTTCGAGGTTGTCGAAGAGCGTCGAGGTGATGCCCTCGATCAGCGCCGGGTCGGCATCGGCTGCGGCAAAGAGGATCGCGGGGTCACCCACGGCCACCACGGCCTCGGCTTCGCCCTCATAGGTGCCGCCGGGGATCTCGATCACCTCGTAGAAGGGGAACTCCTCGATCAGACCGCCCACATTGTCGGCCACGACCGGCACCAGCGCCACATCCTCGGTGGTGAACAGCTCGATGAAGGCCGAGGCGGGGGTGCCCGCCAGAATCATCGACCCGTCTAGCTGGCCGTTCTTGATCGCCGCCGTCGCCTCGCCGTAGCTCAAAAAGCTGATGTTGCCGATGTTGAAGGCGTCCTGCGATGTGAGCAGCCGCTCGGCGAAGACCGAAGAGTTGGAGCCCGGAGGGCCGACGGAGATCTTCAGGTCGGCCAGGTCGGCCACACCGGCCGCGCCGCTGGCGTTGGTCGCGGCGATCTGCAGCACGGCGGGGTAGAGGTAGGCAATCGCCGCCACGTTCTGCGCGTCGCCGTCAAAGGCGCCGGTCCCGCTCTTGGCTTCATAGAGCGTCGAGGCCGAAGAGAAGCCGATGGTCATCTCGCCCGCCGAAACCCGGCGGATGTTCTCGATAGAGGCACCGGTCACCTCGGCATTGGCGCTCACCCCGTCGAGCTTGCGGGTCAGCAGGTCTGCCATGCCCGCGCCCACAGCGTAGAACACGCCGCCGGTGCCGCCGGTCCCGATGGAAACCCTGTCCTGCGCCGCCGCGCCAAAGGCGGTGGCTCCGATGAGTGCGGCCGCGAGGCCGATTGACTTGATCATGATGACCCTCCCGTCAATGTTGGTCCGGCCGTCAAGAGTGGCTTGCGGCGCGGTGCCCTACACTTAGCGAAACTTGGGGCCCGAGCGGCCAATAGTTTTTGCGAACGGGCCATTCAAAACCCGTCTGCGGTCCATGACACAAAACCATCATTCCGGCCTGCGGAATCTCTCACCAAATGATGCAAAATGCGGCCTCCCATCTGTGCCTGAAGCCCCGCTTTCAGTAAGCGTAACGGGCCGGAACAAGAGGGAGGAGCGGCGATGTATCACAACCGTCCGCACGTGGAGGATATCCGCGCCATGAAGGCGCGCGGCGAGAAGATATCCATGCTTTATGTGACCACGCTGGAAGAGGCCGCCGCCGCCGATGCGGCCGGCATCCACATGCTCTCCATTGAAGGCAAATACTGGTCCCCCGAGATGCGCGAGGCGGCGGGCAACTGCTTCGTTCAGGTCGGCCTTCCCTACGGCGACAAGGGCACCGTGAACGGCCAGCACCTCGTCACGGCGGAGGATTACATCCGCGCCGCCTACACCTTCGGCGCGATGGGGGGCGACTGCTACTACTGCGCCGCCTCCTTCGATATCCAGAAGGCGATGTGCGACAACCACATCCCCATCGTCGCCCATGTCGGCCTGATCCCCTCCTACATCACCTGGACCGGCTGGCGCGCCGTCGGCAAGGAGGCCGACGAGGCGCTGCGGATCTGGCGGCAGGTCCAGCGGCTCGAAGAGATCGGCTGTTTCGGCGCCGAGCTGGAGGTCGTGCCCGACCGCCTCGGCGCGTGGCTTTCGGCCAATACCTCGATGATCATGCTCGGCATGGGCGCGGGGCCGGGCGCCGATGCGCAATACCTCTTCACAGAAGATGTGCTCGGCCACGGCGCCAACAAAAAGCCCCGACACGGCAAACAATACCGCAACTTCAAGGCCGAGTTCGACCGCCTCCAGCAGGAGCGCATCGCCGCCTTCCGCGAGTTCATCGCCGATGTGAACTCCGGCGCCTACCCCGCGCCCGAACATGTCGTCCCGATGAAGGACGACGCCTTCGCAACCTTTCTCAAGCAGGCAGAGGGCTGAGGCCCGCCGACAGCGAAAAACGACAGGAAACACAAGATGCTCAAAGTTGGTCTTCTCGGCGCCGGCCGGATCGGAAACGTCCATGCCCGCGCCATCACCGCCCACCCCGGCAGCCAGCTCGTCGCCGTCTCCGACGTGATGACCGCAAACGCCGAAAAGCTCGCCGCCGCCTATGGCTGCGATGCCCGCTCCTCGGAAGAGATCATCGCCGACGCGTCGATTGATGCCGTGCTGGTCGCCACCTCCACCGATACCCACTCGGACCTGATCGAAGCCGCAACCGCCGCCGGCAAGGCTGTGCTCTGCGAAAAGCCCGTCGACCTCTCGCTGGAGCGCGCGCAGGCCTGCCTCGCCGCCGCCGAGGCCACCGGCAAGCCGGTGATGATCGGCTTCAACCGCCGGTTCGATCCCAACTTCGGCACCCTGCAAAAGGCGCTGGCGGCGGGCGAGATCGGCAAGGCTGAGCTGCTTGCCATCACCTCCTTCGACCCGGCCCCCCCGCCGGTCGAATACGTGAAGGTCTCCGGCGGTCTCTACCGCGACATGATGATCCACGATTTCGACATGGCCCGCTTCATCATGGGCGAGGCCCCGGTGAGCATCTCCGCCACCGGCAGCTCAATTGTCGATGAAGCCATCGGCGCGGCGGGCGATGTCGATACCGCGGTCGTCACCATGACCTACGCCAGCGGCGCGATCTGCGTGATCAAGAACTCCCGTCGCGCAGGTTACGGCTACGACCAGCGGGTCGAGCTGCTCGGCTCCGAGGGCCTCCTCCAAGCGGGCAACATGCTCGAGAATACCGTGGTCAAGAGCACCACCGCAGGCGTGACCGGCGCCAAGCCCACCTACTTCTTCCTCGAGCGCTACATGCCCGCCTACGAGGCCGAATGGGCCGCCTTCGTCGAGGCGGTGGAGGGCGGCGGCGCCGTGCCGGTCACGCTGTCCGAAGGCGTCGATGCGCTCGCCTGCGCCGAGGCCGCCACCCGCAGCCAGGCCCAGGGCGGTGCCCCGGTCAAGCTCGCCGACGTGCTGGCATGACCCTGCGCCTTGGCGTCGTCGGTTACGGCACCGGCGGTCAGCATTTTCACAGCCCCTTCGTCCACGCGGCCGAAGGGGTCACGCTGGCCGGCGTGGTCGCCCGCGCGCCTGCCACCGTTGCCAAGGTCCGCGCCGACTGGCCCGATGTGCCCGTCTACGCCTCGCTCACCGACCTGATCGCGGCAGGCACCTGCGATGCCGTCACCATCACCACGCCCCCCGCCACCCGGCGCGCGCTGGTGCTGGAGGCCATTGCCGCCGGGCTTCACGTGGTCGCCGACAAGCCCTTTGCCCCCTCCGCTGCCGATGCCCGCGAATTGGTGCAGGCGGCCGAGGCCAAGGGCGTCCGCCTCGGCGTCTTCCAGAACCGCCGCTGGGATGCCGACTTGCGCACCCTCGCCGCGGTGATCGAGGCAGGCCGCCTCGGCACCCTCTGGCGCGTCCACAACCGGATGGATTTTGACGACCCCGCCACGCTAGAGCACGGCCCAGAGGGCGGCCTGCTGCGCGACCTTGGCTCCCACCTCGTCGACCAGATGCTCTGGCTCCTCGGCCCGATCGCCCACGTCTCGGCCCATCTCGACCATGTCGACATGCCCGAGGGCCGCACCGACGCCGCCTTTCACATCACCCTGAAGCACCAAAGCGGCGTGTTTTCCGTGGTCTCCGCCTCCAAGCTGAACCGGATGAACACCCGCGAGCTGCGCGCCTATGGCGACAAGGGCGCATGGCTCCAGCACGGCACCGATGTGCAGGCCCAGTCGATCTTCGCAGGCCAGCGCCCGTGGGATGACATGGCCGCCTGGGGCCACGAGCCCGAGCACGCATGGGGCACGCTCCACACTGAGGCCGGCGCAGAGCGTCTGCCCTCCGAGCAGGGCCGCTACCACGATTACTACAGTGCCTTCGCCCAAGGCGTCGCCACCGGCGGGCCGCTCCCGGTGAGCGCCGCCGAGGGGGCCGCCGTGCTCGATGTGCTCGACGCCGCCCGCCTCAGCCACGAGCGTGCCACATCGGTCGCGCTCTAAGCCGCGCCTTGCCCCGGCACCCACCTGCTCTGCCCCTCTGGCCCCCGGCGCAGCGGCGGATTACGGTCGCCCCGAACACCGGGAGGACACAATGACCAAGACCCACGCCAACACCCACGCCCTGATCATCGGCGGCACGCAGGGCCTTGGCCGTGCCATCGCCGAGCAACTGGTGGCCGAGGGCTGCACCAACCTCGTCATCGCCTCCCGCAACGTGCCGCGCGGCGAGGCCGTGGCCGAGGAGATCGGCGCCACCTTCATGCCGGTTGACCTGCTCGATACCGCCGCCACCGTGGAACTGGTCGAAAAGGCCGCCGCCCACATGGGCCGGCTCGATGCGCTGGTCAATTCGGCGGCCCTGACCGACCGTGGCACCGTGCTCGACACCTCGCCCGAGCTTTGGGACAGGCTGATGACAGCCAACGCCCGCTCGCCCTACTTCGCGCTCCAGCGCATGGCCCAGCTCGCCATCGAGGCGGGCCACCCGGCCTCGGTCGTCAACATCCTCTCTATCGTCGTCCACGGCGGCCAGTCCTTCCTGTCGCCCTACGCCGCCTCCAAGGCGCTCATGGTCAACGTCACCAAGAACGCGGCCAGCACGCTCTCGCATCACCGCATCCGGGTGAACGGCATCAACTGCGGCTGGATGGATACCCCCGGCGAAGACGAGATTCAGCGCAAGTATCACGACGGCGGCGACGACTGGCTCGAGAAGGCCGAGGCGCGCATGCCCTTCGGCATGCTGGTCAAAACGCCCCACGTCGCCCACCTCGCCAGCTACCTGTTGAGCGAGAACGCGGGCGTCATGACCGGCGCCTGCATCGACTTCGATCAGGTCGTCCCCGGCATGTATCCCGAGTGACCGCCGGATTTTCTTGCTGCAAGTACGCGGCGTGATCCTCTCCACCGGCGCGCCGCACCTGAGGCGCGCCTGCAGGGGCCCGTTGCAGGGCCGCTAAGCCCCCACCGCCGCGCGCAGCGAGGCCAACGACAGCCCCCTTGCGCCCGATGCTTGACTCTGTCAGCCTTTCTCCGAAACCACTTCGGATACCCCAATGACAGACTGGCCCGCCCCCCGCATCTTCGATGGACACAACGACACGCTCCTGCGGATCATGTCCGGCAAGATCACCGCGCAAGACGTGGCCGCAGGCCTCCCCGATGGCCATATCGACCTGCCCCGCGCCAAGCAGGGCGGCTTCGGCGGCGGCTTCTTCGCCATGTTCGTCCCCAGCCCGGCCGACAAGGCGGTGCGCTATGAGGTGATGGAAAATCCGCCCTACGACCTGCCCCTGCCGCCGCCGATTGCGCAGGCCGAGGCGTGGGATTTCGTCACCCGCGAGTTTGCCGAGCTGGAGGCGCTGGAGGCCGCCGGGGCCGTCACCCTCTGCCGCACCGCCGCCGAGATCGAGGCCGCGCTGCAGGGTGAGCGCATGGCCGCCGTCGCTCATATCGAAGGTGCCGAGGCCATCTCCGAAGGCTGCGAAGAGCTGGAGCAACTCCACGCCCGCGGCCTGCGGTCGCTCGGCCCGGTCTGGTCGCGCCCCACCATCTTTGGCGAGGGCGTGCCCTTCCGCTTCCCCTCCACAGGTGACATCGGGGCCGGGCTGACCGAGGCGGGCAAACGGTTGGTCGCGGAGTGCAACCGGTTGAAAATCATGCTCGATCTCAGCCACCTCAACGAGAAGGGCGCCGATGACATCGCCGCGCTTACCGATGCGCCGCTGGTCGCCACCCACTCCAACGCCCATGCCGTCACGCCCCACTCGCGCAACCTCACCGACCGGCAGCTCGCCCAGATCGCCGAGACCGGGGGCATGGTCGGCATCAACTTCGCCTCCGCCTTCCTGCGGACCGACGGCAAGATGCTGGCGGACTTTTCGCTTGACCTGATGATGCGTCACCTTGACCATCTGGTAAAATTCCTCGGCGAGGACGGCGTCGGCTTCGGCTCCGATTTCGACGGCGCCCTCGTTCCGCAGGAGATCACGGATTGTGCCGGCCTGCCCAATCTTCGGGCAGCGCTGCGCAAACATGGGGTGGATGATGCGCTCATGCACAAGCTGGCCCATGGTAACTGGTTGCGCGTGTTGCGCGCGACATGGGGAGAATGACCCCATCCATAAATGAGGCGGCAGGCAAATGACCGCGTCAACAACAGGGAGTTCTGATCAATGACACATCGCAAACTTCTGCGAACCACGGCCCTTGTGGCAGCCCTCATGGGCGGCATGGCCGCGCCGGTTCTGGCCGAGACACCGCCCAACATGCTGGTGATCGCCAACCGGATCGACGACATCAAAACCTTCGACCCGCAGGAGAGCTTCGAGTTCGCCGGCGCCGACGTCTCGCGCAACGTCTACGAAAAGCTGGTCAACTTCGACCCGATGGATCTCGACGCCGGGTTCGGCCCGCAGCTGGCCGAAAGCTGGGAGATCTCCGAGGACGGCAAGACCATCACCTTCAAGATTGCCGAAGGCCACGTCTTCTCCTCCGGCAACCCGGTGACTGCAAAGGACGTGGAGTTCTCGCTGCGCCGCGCCGTGAAGCTCGACAAGACGCCGTCGTTCATCATCACCCAGTTCGGCCTGACCGCCGACAACGTGGACGAGATGGTGAAGGCGACCGATGACATGACCGTCTCGGTCACGCTCGACAAGCAATATGCCCTCTCCTTCGTGCTCAACTGCCTGACCGCCACCATCGGCGGCATCGTCGACATGGAAACCGCAATGGCCAACGAGATCGACGGTGACATGGGCAACGAGTGGCTCCGCACCAACACCGCCGGCTCCGGCCCCTACAAGGTGGTCGACTGGAAGCCCAACGAGTCCGTGCTGATGGACCTGAACCCCAACTATCACGGCGACAAGCCGGCGATGGAGCGGATCATCGTCCAGCACATCCAAGAAAGCGCCACCCAGCGGCTCCAGCTCGAGCGCGGTGACATCGACATCGCCCGCAACCTCTCCCCCGAGGACGTGGCCGGCGCGATGGAAGTCGACGGCGTGAAGGTGCTCGACGAGCAGCGCGGCCAGATCATGTACTGGGCCGCCAACCAGAAAAACGAGATGCTCTCCGACCCCAAGGTGCTCGAAGCCCTCAAGTGGTCGGTCGACTATCAGGGCATGGCTGACAGCTTCCTGAAGGGCCAGTGGATCGTGCATCAGGCCTACCTGCCGCTCACCTTCCTCGGCGCGCTGGAAGACAAGCCCTTCGGCCTCGACATGGACAAGGCCAAGGCGGCACTGGCTGAATCGGGCTTCCCCGATTGCGGCCCGATCAAGATCTCGGTCCGCGAGGCGCAGGAGCGGATGGACATCGCCCAATCGCTGCAAAACACTTGGGGCCAGCTCGGCTGCGAGGTGGAGCTGATTGTCGGCACCGGCGCGCAAACCCTCGACCGTTACCGCGCCCGCGAGCATGACATCTACGTCGGCGCATGGGGCCCGGACTATCCCGACCCCAACACCAACGCCGGCACCTTCGCCGCCAACCCCGACAACGCCGATGAGGCCGGCAACACCGGTTACCTCGCATGGCGCAACGCCTGGGATGCGGCCGCCTTCAACGACGGCACCCTCGCCGCCGTGGTCGAGAACGACACCGAGGCGCGCAAGCAGATGTATCTCGACAGCCAGGCGCAGTTCCAGCAGGAGTCCCCGTTCGGGATCATGTTCCAGCGGATCGAACAGTCCGGCCTGCGCTCCAACGTCGAGAACTGGGTCGTCGGTGGCGCCACCACCGCCGTGTCTTACTGGGTCGTGACCAAGTAAGCGCCGCCCAGTGACAGAGGTAACACAGCACTCGGAGGACCGGCGCGGGCCGGTCCTCCCCCCTTGGCTCAAGAAGCTGGCCGCCACGCTGCTCACCGTGGCCGTCACCTTGTTGGGTCTTCTCTTCGTGACCTTCATGATCGGCCGCGTCATGCCGATCGACCCGGTCCTCGCCGTCATCGGCGAGCGGGCGACACAGGCGCAATACGATGCCGCCTTCCTCGAGCTGGGCCTCGACAAGAGCCTGCTCGAACAGTTCTTCATCTACGTCCGCGATGTGCTCTCCGGCGACTTCGGCAAATCCATCCGCACCGGCCAGCAGGTGACGACCGACATCGCCCGCGTCTTCCCCGCCACGCTGGAGCTGGCGACGCTGGGCACCATCATCGGCATCGTGCTTGGCGTGCCGCTCGGCGTGATGGCCGCCGTCTATCGCGGCTCGTGGATCGACCAGACGGCCCGCTTCGTCGGCCTCATCGGTTACTCCATGCCGATCTTCTGGCTCGGCCTCGTTGGCCTGCTGATCTTCTACGGCATCCTCGACTGGGTCGAAGGCCCGGGCCGCCTCGGCGTGTTCTATCAGGGCCTCGTCACCGAGCGTACCGGCCTGCTGCTGGTGGATTCAGCCATCGATGGCGATTGGACCGTGTTCAAAAACGCCTTCGGCCACATCATCCTGCCCGCCGCGCTGCTGGGCTATTACTCTCTGGCCTACATCAGCCGGATGACCCGTAGCTTCATGCTGGAGCAGCTGAACTCCGAGTATGTCACCACCGCGCGGGTCAAGGGCCTCTCCGAGCGCAAGGTCATCTGGCGCCACGCCTTCCGCAACATCCGCATCCAGCTCATCACCGTGATCGCGCTGGCCTATGCCAACCTACTCGAAGGCTCGGTGCTGACCGAGATCATCTTCGCCTGGCCCGGCTTGGGGAGCTACATCACCACTTCGCTTCTGGCGAATGACATGAACTCGGTGCTCGGCGGCACGGTCGTCATCGGCACTATCTTCGTCGGGCTGAACATTTTCTCCGACCTGCTCTACCGCTTCTTCGATCCGAGGGCGAAATGACGGAGCTTCCCAACCCCGCCCCCAAACCCACTTGGCGCGAATGGCTGATGACCGATGCGCCCGCCTCGCGCCGTCAGGCCCGCGCCGCCGCATGGTATGCCGGCTGGTGCGCCTTCCGCGGCAACACGCTGGCGATGGCCGGCCTCATCGTGCTGATCGCGCTCATCCTCGCCGCCGTCTTCGCGCCGTGGCTCGCCACCCACGACCCCTTCGCGCAGGATCTCGCCATGCGCCTGAAGGCACCGGGGGAGGAGGGCTTTCTGCTCGGGTCGGATTCGCTCGGGCGTGATATCTACTCCCGCCTGCTCTTCGGCGCGCGCATCTCCCTCTACATCGTCGCACTGGTCGCCCTCGTCGCACCCCTGCTGGGCCTGATCATCGGCACCATCGCGGGCTACATGGGCGGCTGGGTCGATGTCGTGCTGATGCGCTTCACCGATATCTTCCTCGCCTTCCCCCGGCTGATCCTCGCGCTGGCCTTCGTGGCGGCGCTGGGCGCGGGCATCGAAAATGCCGTGCTGGCAATCTCGCTCACCGCTTGGCCGCCCTATGCCCGGATCGCCCGAGCCGAAACGCTCACGATCCGCAATTCCGACTATATCCACGCCATCCGCCTGCAGGGCGCAGGGGCCGTGCGCATCATCACCCGCCACGTCTGGCCGCTCTGCATCAGCTCGCTGGTGATCCGCGTCACCCTCGACATGGCCGGCATCATCCTCACCGCCGCAGGCCTCGGCTTCCTCGGCCTCGGCGCCCAGCCGCCCTCGCCGGAATGGGGCGCGATGGTCTCGGAGGGCCGCAAGTACATCCTCGACTACTGGTGGGTCGCCACCATCCCCGGCCTCGCCATCTTCGCCATCTCCCTCGCCTTCAACCTGCTGGGCGATGGCTTGCGCGACGTGCTGGACCCGAAGGAGAGCAAATCGTGAGCGATACCCTCCTCGATGTCGAAAATCTCTGGGTCCGCTTCCCCACCCGCAACGGCATCTTCGATGCGGTGCGCGGCATCTCCTTCTCGCTCGGGCGCGAGCGCCTCGGCATCGTGGGCGAGAGTGGCTCCGGCAAGTCGATGACCGGCCGCGCCGTGCTCAAGCTCATCCGCAAGCCCGGCTTCATGGAGGCCGACAAGATGCAGATGGGCGAGACCGATCTGATCACCGCCTCCGAGCGCGACATGCGCGCCATCCGGGGCCGCCACGCGGCGATGATCATGCAAGACCCCAAGTTCTCGCTGAACCCGGTGATGACGGTCGAGCAGCAGATGGTCGAGGCCCTGACCACCCATGAGAGGGTGAGCCGCCGTGAGGCCCGATCCCGCGCGCTCGAGATGCTCGACGCCGTGGCGATCCGCGAGCCGGAGCGGGTGCTCAGGCTCTACCCACACGAGGTATCGGGGGGCATGGGCCAGCGCATCATGATCGCCATGATGCTGATCCCCGACCCCGAAATCCTGATCGCCGACGAGCCGACCTCGGCGCTCGACGTGTCGGTGCAGCTTCAGGTTCTGGAGATCATGGACAAGCTGGTGAAAGACCGGGGCATGGGCCTCATCTTTATCAGCCATGACCTCAACCTCGTCGCCAACTTCTGCGACCGCGTGGCTGTCATGTATGCCGGCCGGATCGTCGAGGTCTGCGAAGCGGGCAAGCTGCAAGAGGCGCAGCACCCCTACACCCGCGGCCTGCTCAACGCGGTGCCCGACCTCGAACACCCCCGCGACCGGCTGGAAGTGCTGGAGCGCGATCCGGCTTGGCGCGAGGCACCCTCGGTGAGCGCACGATGAACATGGCAAATGACAACGGCGCAATCGACATTCGCAACCTCCGCGTCTGGTTCGGCGAGGGCGCGGCCCGCAACGTCGCGGTGAAGGGCGTGAACCTCGCTGTCGGCGCAGGCGAGAGCTTCGGCCTCGTGGGAGAGAGCGGCTCGGGCAAATCCACCGTGCTCCGCGCCATCGCCGGGCTGGTCGAGAGCTGGGACGGCAGCATCACCGTGGGCGGCGAGAGCCTGCACCAGAAGGGCCGCTCCAAGGCCTTCTACAAGACCGTGCAGATGGTCTTCCAAGACCCCTACGCCTCGCTCCACCCGCGCCACACGGTTGACCGGGTGCTGGGCGAAACCTTGCAACTCCACGGCTTCTCCGATATCGACGCCCGCATCACCCGCCTGCTCGACTCGGTCGGCCTCGGCGGCGGCTTCCGCTTCCGCTACCCACACCAGCTTTCGGGCGGCCAGCGCCAGCGCGTCGCCATTGCCCGCGCCCTCGCGCCCGAGCCCCGCATCCTGCTGCTCGATGAGCCCACCTCGGCGCTCGACGTGTCTGTGCAGGCCGAAATCCTCAACCTGCTCAGCGACCTGCGCAGCGAGATGGGCCTCACCTACCTGATGGTCAGCCATGACCTCGGCGTCGTCGGCCACATGTGCGGGCAGGTCGCGGTGATGCAGCAGGGCGAAATCGTCGAAGAACTCGGCGTGGCCGAAATGCGCAAACTGCAGGCCAACCACCCCTACACCAAGCACCTGCTCGAAAGCTCGCTGGGCGCGATCCGCTGACGCCTCCGGGCGGCGTGGAGCGCACGGGGTATTTGCAGCCAGAAAACGGAGCAGGGCACGCCGGTTTCCGACTTGCCGCAAAATTCGGCGCCCCGCCCAAGTTTTGCGCAAGCGCCACTCCCGCCGCCACACCGCCCCGCAAGCCCGGCGCATCCGCTTGCCCGGTGCCGCAGCGCGGCATAGGCAGGGGCGTCCAGGTCAGCATGGCAGGATATGCCCGAGAAACTCTCCATCATCGTTGTCGAGGCCGATCGTGAGCGGGCGCTCCTGATCGTCGACAGCCTGCGCGAAGCGGGCGACTTCGACGTGGCGGTGATCTCCGAGGTCACAGGCCTCTCGCGCCGGATCTCCGAGATGAACCCCGATGTCGTGCTCATCGACATCAGCTCGCCCTCCCGCGACATGCTGGAAGAACTCGCGCTGGCCTCCGGCCCGATGGACCGCCCCGTGGCGCTCTTCGTCGACCACGACGATGCCGGGCTGACCCGCTCGGCCATCGAGGCGGGCGTCTCGGCCTATGTCGTTGACGGGCTGCGCCCCGACCGGATCAAACCGATCATGGATGCCGCCATCGCGCGCTTCCACATGTTCAGCCAGATGCGCGCCGAACTGAAGGCGACCCGGCAGGCGCTGGAGGAACGCAAGATCATCGACCGCGCCAAGGGCTTGCTGATGAAGGCCAAGGGGCTCGACGAAGACGAGGCCTATGCGCTGCTGCGCAAGGCCGCGATGGATCAGGGCGTCAAGCTGGCCGATGTGGCCCAGAGCCTCGTGACCGCGGCAGGGCTGCTCTCGTGAGTGCGCCGCTCTCCGCCGGTTTCATCCCGCTTGTCGATGCCGCCCCGCTGGTGATCGCCCGCGAGATCGGCTTTGCCGAGGAGGAGGGGCTGGCGCTCGATCTGCGCCCCGCCGCCTCATGGGCCACCCTGCGCGACATGGTGTCCCACGGGCAGGTCGAGGCGGCGCATATGCTGGCGCCCATGCCGGTGGCTTCCGCGCTCGGCCTTGGCGGGGCAGGGGTGCGGCTCGATGTGCTGCAAGTGCTCTCTGTCAACGGCAACGCAATCGGCGTCTCCACCGCGCTGGCCGAGGTCATGCGCGCCGCCGGTCACAGCTTCGACTTTGCCGACGCCGCTGCCGCCGGGCGCGCGCTGCTGGCCGCCCGGCCAGAGGGGCTGCGCATCGGCGTGCCCTTCCCCTTCTCCGGCCATGCCGAATTGCTCTACCACTGGCTCGGCGCACTCGGCTTTGCCGTGCCGCAGGCGCTCTCGGTCCACACCGTGCCGCCACCGCTGATGGCCGATGCGCTGGCCGCCGGCGAGGTCGACGCCTTCTGCGTCGGCGCGCCCTGGGGCACGCTGGCGGTGGAGAGCGGGGCAGGGGAGCTGCTGCTGCCCGGCACGGCGATCCGCCGCTTCGCGCCCGAAAAGGTGCTCGCCGTCCGCCACGACTGGGCCGATGCCGAGCCCGAGCTGACCGGCCGCCTGATGCGGGCGATCTGGCGCGCGAACCGCTGGCTCGGTCAGCCGCAGAACCGCACCACCGCCTCCGAGATTCTCGCCCGCAGCGCCTATCTCGATACCCCTGCCGAGCTGATCGAACGGGCGCTCTCGGGCCGCCTCATCGTGAGCCAGAAGGGCGATATGCGCACCGTGCCGCGCTATCTCGAATTCTTCGAAGGCGCTGCCACCTTCCCGTGGCGCTCCACAGGGGCCCTCATCGCCGACCGCATCGCCGCCCGCACCGGGCTCGACAGGCCCGCCGCTCAGGCCGAGGGCCGCCGCGTCTTCCGCTCCGACCTCTACCGCCACCACCTCGCCCGGACGACCGCCGACATGCCCGGCGCCTCCGAACGGCTCGAGGGCGCACTGGCCGAGGACACCCCCGTCGCCTCCCCCTCGGGCCGCCTGACTCTTGCGGCTGATTCCTTCTTCGATGGCTTCATTTTTGATCCGCAGCGAAAAACCTGATCAGTTTTTGTGCAGTTTCCCGGCGCTCGCCCCTAAGTTGCCGCAGCGCAGCAGGCAAATCGCCCCCCACGCTTGACCCACGCCGCCCCGCCCGGCATTTCATGATCCCAGATGAGGCAAGGGCGTCTCGTCGAACCGAATTCACCCACGAAGATGCGGGTAAACCCGAGCACAGCCGCTCGACCCATTGCGCCAGAAAAGCGCGATGCTGGTCAGCGGCTTTTTTGTTTTTGGGCGTTCGCAAACGCCCCCAACCTAAGGGACGACCACATGAAAACCCTCTTCGGAATCGTTGCCACAACGGCGACCCTTCTGACCGGAACGGCGATGGCCCAGTCGCTGGAGCTGGAAAAGGACGAACTGACCTTCGGCTTCATCAAGCTGACAGACATGGCCCCCCTCGCCGTTGCCTATGAGCAGGGCTACTTCCTCGACGAAGGGCTCTTCGTCACGCTGGAGGCCCAGGCCAACTGGAAAGTGCTGCTCGACGGCGTGATCGACGGCCAGCTCGACGGCGCGCACATGCTCGCCGGTCAGCCGCTCGCCGCCACCATCGGCTTCGGCACCGAGGCCCACATCATCACCCCCTTCTCGATGGATCTGAACGGCAACGGTATCACCGTTTCCAACGAGGTCTGGGAGGCGATGAAGCCGAACATCCCCACCGGCGATGATGGCAAACCGGTCCACCCGATCTCCGCCTCCGCGATGGCGCCGGTGGTCGAACAGTACAAATCCGAGGGCAAGCCCTTCAACATGGGCATGGTCTTCCCGGTCTCCACCCACAACTACGAGCTGCGCTACTGGCTCGCCGCCGGTGGCCTGCATCCGGGCTTCTACAGCCCCGAGAACATCTCCGGCCAGATCGCGGCCGATGTGCTGCTCTCCGTGACCCCTCCGCCGCAGATGCCTGCCACCCTCGAGGCCGGCACCATCTATGGCTACTGCGTGGGTGAGCCGTGGAACCAGCAGGCCGTGTTCAAGGGCATCGGCGTGCCGGTGATCACCGACTACGAGTTGTGGAAGAACAACCCCGAGAAGGTCTTCGGCATCACCGCCGAGTTCGCCGAGCAGTATCCCAACACCACCAAGGCCGTGGTGAAGGCGCTGATCCGCGCCGCCATCTGGCTCGACGAGAACGACAACGCCAACCGCATGGAGGCGGTCGAGATCCTCGCCAAGCCCGAATACGTGGGTGCCGATGCCGAGGTGATCGCCAACTCCATGACCGGCACCTTCGAGTATGAAAAGGGTGATGTGCGCGAAGTCCCCGACTTCAACGTGTTCTTCCGCTACAACGCGACCTACCCGTTCTACTCCGATGCGATCTGGTACCTGACCCAGATGCGCCGCTGGGGCCAGATCCCCGAGGCCAAGTCGGACGAGTGGTATGCCGAGACCGCGGCCTCCGTCTATCGCCCCGACATCTACCTCGAGGCCGCCCGCCTGCTGGTCGATGAAGGGCTCGCCAACGAGGCCGACTTCCCCTGGGACAGCGACGGCTACAAGGAACCCACCCCGGCGGCCGACATCATCGACGGCATCCCCTACGACGGGAAGGCCCCCAACGCCTACCTCGACAGCCTGCCCATCGGCCTGAAGGGCGCGCAGATCATCGTCGGTACCGAGGTGCAGGGCTGATGCTCCGGGTGGCGGGAGACGCGCGCGCCGAAGCGCGACGCCCCTCCCGCCATCCCGCAACGCCGCACGTCCCCGCCCGCCGGGTGCGTGCGATCCGTTCACAACCGAGCCGCAGGGCAGATTGCGTATGCATCGGTTGTGCATGGGATGTGCATCAGATGTGCATCAGCAAATTCTAAGGTTAATCGGCCGCAACGGCGTGGCCTCAGCAAAAACGCACAGAGTTGAAAGTCCTGAAATGACCGCCATAGACCCTCAGTCGCTGAACGACGCCGCCGCCGCCAAGGAGGCGCGAAAGGCGCGTCTGTTCACCCGTATCAACAAGGCCGACAAGTGGTTTTCCGTGCTCGGCCTCGCCTGGATCACCCCTGTCCTGAAGGCCGCCGCCGGTGACAATCCGAAGGCCCAAGGCAAGGAAATCTGGCGCCTCCTCGGCGTGCCCGTGCTCGCCATCGTCGGCTTCCTGCTGCTCTGGGGCACCCTCGCCCCCAAGGTCCAAACCTCCCTCGGCGCCGTCCCCGGCCCGGTGCAGGTCTGGGGCGAGGCGGTGAACCTGCATGAGGACGCCGTCGCCAAGGCCGCTAAGAAGGCCAAGTTCGAGGAGATGGTCGCCGCCCGCAACGAGAAGCTGATCGCCGCAGGCAAGGAAGACCAAGTGAAAACCGTGGCTTACACCGGGGCGCCCAGCTTCTACGAGCAGATCTGGACCTCGATCAAAACCGTGTTTTTCGGCTTCCTGATCGGCTCCGCCGTGGCCATTCCGCTGGGCATTCTCGCGGGCCTCTCGCCCTACGCCAACGCCGCCATCAACCCGCTGATCCAGATCTTCAAGCCGGTCTCCCCACTGGCCTGGCTGCCCATCGTCACGATGGTCGTCTCGGCGCTCTCCACCGGCGACGGGCTCTTCCCGAAGAGCTTCACCATCTCGGCCATCACCGTGACCCTCTGCTCGCTCTGGCCCACCCTGATCAACACCGCGCTCGGCGTCGCTTCGATCGACAAGGATCTCGTTAACGTTTCCAAGGTATTGAAGATGAACACCTGGACCAAGATCACCAAGCTGGTTCTGCCCTCTGCCCTGCCGCTCATCTTCACCGGCCTGAGGCTCTCGCTCGGTGTCGGCTGGATGGTGCTGATCGCCGCCGAAATGCTGGCGCAGAACCCGGGCCTAGGCAAGTTCGTCTGGGATGAATTCCAGAACGGCTCTTCCAGCTCGCTCGCCAAGATCATGGTCGCCGTGCTGACCATCGGGATCATCGGCTTCCTGCTGGACCGGGTGATGTATGCCCTCCAGTCGCTCTTCACCTTCTCCAACCAGCGGTGATCGGCATGGGTATCCTGAATTTTGATAATGTTTCCGTGGGCTTCGGTGAGGGCATCCACCGCACCGAAGTTCTCAAGAACATCACGCTCGACGTGGAAGAGGGCGAGTTTCTGGTGCTGCTGGGCTTCTCCGGCACTGGCAAGACCACCCTCATCAACCTCATGGCCGGGCTGCAAAAACCCTCCAAGGGGAGCGTGACGTTCAAGGGCAAGCCGGTCACCGGCCCCGGGCCCGAGCGCGGCGTCATCTTCCAGAACTACTCGCTGATGCCGTGGCTGACCGTGGCGGGCAATGTGGGGCTGGCGGTCGACACTGTCTTCCCCGGCCTGCCCAAGGCGGAGAAGGAGGCCAAGGTCGCCCACTACGTGCAGATGGTGGGCCTGAGCCACGCCGCCAGCCGCCGCCCGGCCGAGCTGTCCGGCGGTATGCGCCAGCGTGTCAACGTGGCCCGCGCTCTGGCGATGAACCCTGAAGTTCTGCTCCTGGATGAACCCCTTAGCGCGCTCGATGCGCTCACCCGCGCCAACCTTGCCGACGAGATCGAGGGCATTTGGAGCACCGACAAGAAGACCTGCGTGCTCATCACCAATGATGTGGACGAGGCCATCGTTCTGGCCGACCGGATCATCGCCCTCAACCCCGATGGCAGCCTTGGCGAGGAGTTCCGGGTGGATATACCGCGCCCCCGCGAGCGCGGCGAGATGAACCATCACGAGGGCTTCAAGGCCCTCCGCGCCCGCGTCACCAACTACCTGATGGACGCCGGTATCGAAGCTCAGGCCGAGGGCGCCACCCAGCTGCCCGACATCCAGCCCATCCACAACCTGCCCAAGGCGCAGGCCGCCGCGCAGGAAGGGCTGAAAGACCTGAACTTCCTGCAGTTCGACGAGCTCCACAAGATCTACCCCACACCGAAGGGGCCGTTAACGGTTGTTGAAGACTTCAACCTCAAAATGAACAAGGGCGAGTTCATTTCGCTCATCGGCCACTCGGGCTGCGGCAAGTCCACCGTGCTCACCATGGTCGCGGGTCTGAACGAGATTTCGAAAGGCTCGATCAAGCTCGATGGCTTCCACGTGCGCGAGGCCGATCCGGAGCGCGCGGTGGTATTTCAGGCGCCCTCGCTCTTTCCGTGGCTCACCGCGCGCGAAAACTGCGCCATCGGGGTCGACAAGGTCTACCCCAAGGCCAGCCAGGCCGAGCGGCAGGATGTGGTCGACTATTACCTCGAGCGCGTCGGCCTCGGCGACGCGATGGACAAGCCCGCGTCCGAAATGTCCAACGGCATGAAGCAGCGTGTCGGCATTGCCCGCGCCTTTTCGCTCTCTCCCAAACTGCTCCTGCTCGATGAGCCCTTCGGCATGCTCGACAGCCTCACCCGCTGGGAGCTGCAGGAGGTGCTGATGGAGGTCTGGCAGCGCACCAAGGTCACCGCAATCTGCGTGACCCACGATGTCGACGAGGCGATCCTGCTGGCCGACCGCGTGGTGATGATGACCAACGGCCCGCAAGCGACCATCGGCAAGATCGTCGATGTCGATCTGCCCCGCCCGCGCAGCCGCAAGGCCCTGCTCGAGCACCCCGATTATTACCTCTACCGCGAGCAAGTGCTTAATTTCCTTGAGGAATACGAGCACGGCAAGCAGGGCAAATCGGAGGCCGGGAAGGCCGATACCAAGAACAAGGAAGCCGCGTGAGCGCCATGGCCGCTCAGCTCAAGGTGATACCGGGCGGACGCAGCAGCCCGATGCAGCAAAAGGGAGACGACATCATGGATGTCGCAGTCGACACACCGGTCAAAACCTTCATTCAGGTGGCCGAAATCTGGGTGCCCGAGGGCGAAACCCTCGTGCATGGCGGGGGCAGCTACGGCGAGCTTGCCGCCTTCGAGGAGGCCTCCCGCCGGGAGAGCTTTGCCAAGGGCGAGGGTCTGCCCGGCAAGGCCTGGGCCGAGGCGCGGCCCGTGGTGCTCAAGGGCTTCGACGGCAGCTATTTCAAGCGCACCGAGGTGGCCACCGAGGCCGGGCTCACAAGCGCCGTCGCCGTGCCGGTCTTCGCCGGAAAGACCCTGAAGGCCGTGCTCGTGGTGCTCTGCGGCGATGACGAAAACCGCACCGGCGCCATCGAGGTCTGGAAAGAGGCCGAGGGCCTGCTGATGCTGGACGATGGCTACTACGGGGCCGCCAAGCACTTCGAGTGGGTCAGCCAGCACACGCATTTTCCGGCGGGGCAGGGGCTGCCCGGCGGGGTCTGGGCCTCCGAAACGCCGATCCTGATGCGCGATCTGGGCTCCGGCTACCGCTTCATCCGGGCCGACAGTGCGGGCAAGGCCGGGCTGACCACGGGCCTCGGCGTGCCGATCCCGGTGCCCGGCGCCGCGCCCTATGTGCTCACCCTGCTTTCCGCCCGTGGGACCCCCATCGCCCGCCGTTTCGAACTGTGGGATGCCCGTGCCGCCAAGGTCGGCAAGTCCGGCGGGGCGGCGCTGGTCGATGGCATCTGCGCCCGCGAAGGCGCGCTTTGGGACCCGGAGAATGCTGGCAAGGAGCGCCGCGCGGAGGCCTGGCAGGGCAGCATCGGCAAGGTGCTCGGCTCCGGGCTTCCGGTGGTCGAAAGCGGCAAGCCCGGCCTCGCTGCAGGCTACGGCTCGATGGTCGCCCTGCCGCTCTACCACGGCACAGAGCTGTCCCACATCGTCGCCTGGTACGTGTGAGGCCTGCCATGAACCAATTTGTCTTCGACCTCTTCGTCCTTCCGCAACCCGCACCCGCCCCTGTGCGCGTGGCCCGCGTAACCCCCTGTAAAGGAGGCCTGAAATGACCGAGAAACTCGTTGTGATCGGCGCGGGCATGGCCTCGGGCCGGATGCTCGAAAACCTATTCGAGCTGGCGCCCGACGCCTTTGATGTAACCCTCTTCAACGCCGAGCCGCGCGGCAACTACAACCGCATCATGCTCTCCCCCGTTCTGTCGGGCGAAAAGAGCTATGAGGAGATCGTGACCCACGACGCGGCATGGTATGAGCGCCACGGCGTGACCTGCCGCTTCGGTGAGCGGGTCACCGCGATTGACCGCGAGCGCAAGGTCGTGATCGCCCCGAACGGCGAGGTGCCCTACGACAAGCTCGTGCTCGGCACGGGCTCCTCCGCCTTCATCATCCCTTGCCCGGGCCATGACCTGCCCGGCGTGGTCGCCTTCCGCGATTTGGAGGACACCACCGCCATGCTGGAGGCCTCCGGCGCCCCCGGCTCCAAGGCCGTGGTCATCGGCGGCGGCCTACTCGGCCTCGAGGCTGCTGCGGCCCTGCGCCTGCGCGGCATGGAGGTCACGGTGCTGCACCTCGCAGGCCACCTGATGGAACGCCAGCTTGATGAGAGCGCAGGCTACCTGCTGCAAAAAGACCTTGAGAAACGGGGCATCACCGTGCTCACCCGCGCCTCGACCAAGGCGATCCAGGGGGAGGGCAAGGTCGAGAAGGTGGTGCTGGAAGATGGCACCGTGCTGGAGGCCGATATCGTCGTCATGGCCGTGGGCATCCGTCCCGCCGTCTCGGTCGCTGCCGAGGCCGGGCTGGAGATGGGCCGCGCCGTGAAGGTCGACGCCCAGATGCGCACCTCCGACCCTTCGATCTTTGCCGTGGGCGAATGCGTGGAGTTCGAGGGCAATCTCTTCGGCCTCGTCGCGCCGCTCTACGACCAAGCCAAGGTGCTCGCCAAGACCCTGACTGGTGAGGCCGACAGTTTCACCCCCAAGGAGCTTTCCACCAAGTTGAAGGTGACGGGCTGCGATCTCTTTTCCGCAGGCGACTTTGCCGAGGGCGAGGGCCGTGAAGACATCGTCTTCCGCGACCCGGCGCGCGGAATCTACAAGCGCCTCGTCATCGAGGGCGACAAGCTCGTCGGCGCTGTGATGTATGGCGACACCGCCGACAGTAACTGGTTCTTCGGCCTCATCAAGGACGGCACGGATGTGGAGGAGATGCGCGAGACGCTGATATTCGGCCCCTCCTTTCAGGGAGGTGCCGCCGTGGACCCTATGGCGGCCGTTGCAGCCTTACCGGCTGACGCAGAAATCTGCGGCTGCAACGGCGTATGCAAGGGCCAGATCGTTGCGGCGATCGAGGGCGGGGCAAGCAGCCTCGCTGACATCAAATCCACCACCAAGGCCAGCGCCTCCTGCGGCACCTGCACGGGCCTGGTCGAGCAGGTCATGGCCGTCACGCTGGGCGACGGCTTCGAGATTCCGGCGGCGCAGAACGTCTGCGGCTGCACCGATCTCTCTCATGAAGACGTGCGCCGGCTGATCAAGGCGAAAGAACTAAAAAGCCAGCCTGCTGTCTGGCAGGAGCTGGGGTGGACAACGCCGAACGGCTGCCACGTCTGCCGCCCGGCGATCAACTTCTACCTGCTGGCCGACTGGCCGCTCGACTATCAGGACGATCCTCAGAGCCGTTTTGTGAACGAGCGCAACCACGCCAACATCCAGAAGGATGGCACTTATTCCGTGATGCCCCGCATGTGGGGCGGGATGACCGACGCGAATGAGCTGCGTGCCATCGCGGATGCCGCCGACAAATATGGCGCGGCGGTGAAAGTGACCGGCGGCCAGCGGATCGACCTGCTGGGCGTGAAGAAAGAGGATCTGCCGGGCATCTGGTACGACCTCAATGAGGCCGGCATGGTCTCGGGTCACGCCTATTCTAAAGGCCTGCGGACTGTCAAAACCTGCGTCGGCTCCGACTGGTGCCGCTTCGGTACGCAAGACAGCACAGGCCTTGGCATCAAGCTCGAAAAGAAGCTCTGGGGCTCGTGGACGCCGCATAAAGTTAAACTCGCCGTCTCCGGCTGCCCCCGCAACTGCGCCGAGGCGACCTGCAAGGACGTGGGCATCATCTGCGTGGACAGCGGCTATCAGGTCGGCGTCGGGGGTGCCGCGGGTATGGACGTCAAGGAAACCGAGCGCCTCGTGGACGTGAAGACGGAGGAAGACGCCATCGAGTGGACTACCGCCTTCATCCAGCTCTACCGCGAACACGCCAAGTATCTCGACCGGCCCTACAAGTGGGTCGCCAAGGTGGGCCTCGACTGGGTCAAGGAAACCCTAGCCGACCCCGCCGAACGCACCGCCTTGAACGAGCGCTTCGAAATCTCGCAATCGGTCTACCGCAAGGACCCGTGGGCAGATCACGCCCGTCCCGAAAAGGCGAAGAGCTTCCAGCTTGTCGCCGATCTCACCCAGGAGGCCGCCGAATGAGCTGGATCGACATCTGCGCCGTCACCGAGATTGCCGAACGCGGTGCGCGTATCGTGAAAACCGAGGTCGGCTGTATCGCGGTGTTCCGCACCGGGCCGGAAGAGGTGTTTGCCGCCTCCAACACCTGCCCCCACAAGGGCGGCCCGCTGTCTGAGGGCATCGTGCATGGCCGCAAGGTGACCTGCCCGCTGCACAACTGGGTGTTCTCGCTCGAAACCGGAGAGGCCCAGGGCGCCGACGAGGGCCGCATTGCCACCTACCCGGTGCGGATCGAGGCGGGCCGCGTGTTGCTCGACGCCGAAGCCGTCGCCGCCGCACGGAGCGCCGCGTAGTGTCCGCCCCCATCTGCACCACCTGCCCCTATTGCGGCGTGGGTTGCGGC
This sequence comes from Vannielia sp. SX4, assembly GCF_052828525.1. The sequence continues at coordinate 3,627,222 of NZ_CM128247.1, read as the reverse complement.
GTGCTGGCCACGCCCGACGGGGCAGGGGGCCTCAGTGTGACCGGTGACAAAAGCCACCCCGCCAATCTCGGGCGACTCTGTTCCAAGGGCTCCGCGCTGGGTGAGACGGTGGGGCTGGAGGGCCGCCTTCTGGCACCCCGGATCAATGGCAAAGAGGCGGGCTGGGACGACGCAACGGCAGAAGTCGCCCGCCGCTTCTTAGAGACCATCGCACAGCACGGGCCGGATAGCGTGGCCTTCTACGTCTCCGGCCAGCTGCTGACCGAGGATTACTACGTCGCCAACAAGCTGATGAAAGGCTTCATCGGCTCGGCGAACATCGACACCAACTCCCGCCTCTGCATGGCCAGCTCCGTCGCCGGCCACAAGCGGGCCTTCGGCACCGATACCGTGCCCGGCACCTACGAAGACCTCGAAGAGGCCGACCTCGTGGTGCTCACCGGCTCCAACCTCGCATGGTGCCACCCGGTGCTTTATCAGCGCATCGTCGCCGCCAAATCCGCGCGCCCCTCGATGCAGATCGTGGTCATCGACCCCCGCCGCACCGCCACCTGTGATGCCGCCGACCTGCACCTGCCGCTGGCCGCTGGCAGCGATGTGGCTCTGTTCAATGGCCTGCTGCGCCGCATTCGCGACATGGGCGCGACCGATGAGGCCTTCGTCCGGAGCCATGTCGACGGTTTCGATGACGCTATCGCCGCCGCGTCCTCCCAGACCAGCGAAGCCACCAGCCTGCCGGATGATCTGCTGACCCGGTTCTACGACCTCTGGCTGCGCACCGAGAAGGTCGTCACCGTCTACTCCCAAGGTGTGAACCAGTCGTCGCAGGGGACCGACAAGGTCAACGCCATCCTCAACTGCCACCTCGCCACCGGCCGCATCGGCAAGCCCGGCATGGGGCCGTTCTCTGTCACCGGCCAGCCTAACGCCATGGGCGGGCGCGAGGTTGGCGGGCTGGCCAACATGCTTGCCTGCCACCTCGATATCGAGAATGCCGCGCACCGCATGGCCGTGCGGGAGTTCTGGCAGGCGCCCCGGATGCCAGAGGCGCAGGGTCTCAAGGCAGTCGACATGTTCGACGCGGTCGAGCGCGGCCAGATCAAGGCGCTCTGGATCATGGCCACCAACCCCGCTGTCTCGATGCCCGAGGCCGACCGTGTCCGCGCCGCGATTGCCGGGTGCGACTTCGTGGTGGTCTCCGACATCACCGCCGAGACCGACACCGCCCGCCTCGCCCACGTGCTGCTTCCGGCGACAGGCTGGGGCGAGAAGGACGGCACCGTCACCAATTCCGAGCGCCGGATCAGCCGCCAGCGCGCCGTACTGCCCGCACCGGGGCAGGCGAAGCACGACTGGCAGATTATCGCCGAGGTCGCCTCCGCGATGGGCTGGCGCAGCGCGTTCGACTACTCCTCCCCCGCCGAGATCTTCCGCGAATATGCCACGCTCTCGGGCATCGCCGCCGCCATGGGCAAGGACTTCGATATCTCCGGCCTCGCCGGGATTTCCGATGCGGATTACGCCGCCCTCGCGCCCGTGCAATGGCCGGTGAGCGGTAGCCGCAGCGGCGGGCGGTTCTTTGGCGATGGCAAGTTCTTCACCCCGGACGGGCGGGGGCGGATGCTGCCTGTCCACAACGCGGCCCCCGTGGCGGCGACCGACCGGCGCTACCCCTTCCGGCTCAACACGGGCCGCGTGCGCGACCATTGGCATACGATGACCCGCACCGGAAAATCCCCGCGCCTCAGCCAGCACATGGCCGAGCCCTACGTGGAGGTCCATCCCGACGACGCCTCTCGCCTCGGCCTGCGCCCCGCTGGCATCGCCGACATCGAAAGCCGCACCGGCCGCGCCCTCGCCCGGGTGATCGTGACCGAGCGGGTGCGCCCCGGCGAGGTCTTCGTGCCGATGCACTGGACGGGGGAAACCGCCTCGCTCGGGCGGGCCGATGCGCTGGTTGCCTCGGTCACCGATCCGGTCTCCGGCCAGCCCGACAGCAAGGGCGCGGTGGTGGGCATCGCGCCCTATGCCGCCAACTGGTTCGGCTTTGCCGTCTCCACCCGCAAGCCCCGCCCCGACGCTCCCTATTGGGCGCTCGCACGGGCGCGCGGCGGCTGGCGGCTGGAGCTGGCGGGGGCGGAGGCCCCGGAGAGCTGGGAGGTATGGGGCCGCACGGTTTTCGGCCTCGGGCCCGATGCCGAGGCGATGTTGGTGAGTGACAGGGCACGCGGCGGCGCGCGGCTGGCGTTCATGGAAGGGGGCCGCTTGCAGGCCGCTCTCTTCATTGCTGCCGAGCCTGTCGCCGCCTCACGCAGCTTCATGGCCGGTCAGCTGGGCGCGGCGCCTGCGCCCGCCCACCTCTCCGGTCAGCCGGGGCAGGACATGCCCGATCCGGGCGCCGTAGTCTGCGCTTGTTTCGACGTGGGGGTGAACACCATCCTCGCGGCCATCGAGAGCCAGCAGCTTGCCTCCGTCGAGGCCATTGGCGCGGCGCTACAGGCCGGCACAAACTGCGGCTCCTGCCGCCCAGAACTTGCCGCGCTGCTCGCCTCTGCCACCCGCCGGGAGGCCGCCGAATGAGCCTAGCGCGCTATGTCCGTATCCTTGGCCGCGGCCCCGGTCGCTCCCGCTCGCTCACGCAGGACGAGGCTCGCGAGGCGATGGCGCTCATCCTCTCCGGCGAGGCCGCGCCCGAAGCCGTAGGGGCGCTGCTGATGCTCATGCGCTTCCGCGGCGAGACGGCAGGCGAGGTGGCGGGTTTCGTCGAAGCCGCCCGCGCAACGCTCCCCGCTTGGCCCGCCGCCGCCCCCGCGCTCGACTGGCCCAGCTACGCCGCTGGCCGCACCCGCGGCCTGCCGTGGTTTCTGCTCTCTGCCCGCCTCGTGGCGCAGGCCGGTGCGCCGGTGTTGCTCCATGGCTGGAACTCGCATCAGAAGGCCGCCGCCTCAGTTCGGGCCGCGTTGCCCGCTGCCGGGATCGCGCAGGCTGGCTCAATGGAAGAGGCCGCCGATCTCATCGACCGCGATGGTATCGCTTACCTACCGCTCGAGGCTTTCGCCCCACGCCTGCTCGAACTGCTCCGCCTGCGCGATGTGCTTGGCCTCCGTTCCGCTATCAACACCGTCCTCCGCGTACTCAACCCATCAGTGGCGCCCGCTGCCGTGCAGGGGGTCTTTCACCCGCCCTACCGCGAGCTGCAGGCCGACGCCTGCGACCTGCTCGGCCAGCCCGCCATGACCGTGCTGAAGGGCGGCGGCGGCGAGTTCGAGCGGCATCCGTCCAAGGACATCGCCCTCTACGGCACTCGGGGCGGCAGCCGCTGGGAGGCCTCCGCCCCTGCGTTGGAAGATGACCACCGCCGTCTCGCCGACGAAAGCCCCGACCCGGCAGACCTCGCCCGCCTCTGGTCCGGCGAACTGACCGACCCCTTCGCCACCGCCATCGTGCTCGGCACCGCCGAGCTGGCGCTCGAAACATGCGGCCTCGCCCCGAGCCTTGTGCAAGAGGCTTGGGCCACCCGCCACACCGCCCGCGCAGCCTGAGGAGCATTCGATGAAAACCTTCCCCATGTTCCTCCGCATGACCGGCCGCACCGTGGTGATCGCGGGCGGCGGCGAGCAGGCTGCGCAGAAGGCCCGGCTGGTGCTGAAGACCGAGGCCAGAATTGTACTGCTGGCAGACACGCTGGACGATGAACTCGAGACTCTTGTCGCCGATGGCCGCGCAACCCACTGCACCGAAGCGCCCACCGCCAGCCACTTCGCCGATGCCGCACTCGCCTTTATCGCCACCGGCTGCCCGGCGCGGGATGCGGCCATCGCAGCGCTGGCACAGGCGGTGGGCTGCACGACAAACGTGGTCGATCAGCCCGACCTCTGCGATGCCTACACTCCCTCCATCGTCGACCGTGACCCGCTGGTGGTTGCCATCGGCACCGAGGGCGCGGCCCCTGTGCTGGCCCGGCAGGTAAAAACCAAGATCGAAACCATGCTCGAACCCCGCCTCGGCGACTTCACCGCCATGGCGGGCCGGATGCGCGAGGCCGTGGCCCGCCGGGTTCCAAAGCCCGCCCGCCGCGCTTTCTGGCGCTGGGCCTTCTCCGATGCCCCCCGCCGCCTGCACGCCGCGGGCGCCGAGCGCGACGCTGCCAAAGCCCTGAAGGATGCTATCGCCCAAGGCGGCGCACCCGGCACCGTCACCGAGGGTCTCATCTCCCTCGTCGGTGCCGGCCCCGGCGCGCGAGACCTGCTCACCCTCCGCGCAGTGCAGCGGCTGCAAGAGGCCGATGTCATCTTCTATGACCGGCTGGTCGACCCGGACGTGCTTGAACTCGCCCGCCGGGACGCCGAGCGCATCTTCGTCGGCAAGGAGGTCGGGGCCTCGTCTTGGCCGCAACACAAGATCGACGCGGTAATCGTGGCCGCCGCCCGCAAGGGCCAGCGGGTGGTGCGGCTCAAGTCGGGCGATCCCGGCATCTTCGGCCGTGCGACCGAAGAGCTTGCCGCCGCCCGCGATCATGGCATCGCCGTCGAGATCGTGCCCGGCGTCACCGCTGCCTCCGGCTCCGCCGCCGCCCGTGGCCGCTCGCTTACCGAGCGCGGGGAAACCGACCGGGTGATCTTTGCCACCGGCACCTGCCGCGCGGGGGACAGCGCCCCTGACTGGGGCGCCCTCTGCACCCCCGGCACCACGCTGGCGCTCTACATGGGCGTGGCCAAGGCCGCAGAGATAGAGGCGAACCTGCTGGCCGCCGGTGTGCCCTCTAGCGCCGAGGTCGAGATCACCTGCTCCGCCTCCACGCCCGCCGAGCGGCACCTTGCCTGCACCCTTTCGGACCTTGCCAAGACCGTCGCTTCCGAAGAGGTCAGCAACCCCGCGATCATTCTCGTGCGACACTCCAAACTGCGCACCGAGGTCATTGCGCCCACGCAACCGCCGCTCTCTCTCGTGGCCACGGCCTGACCCGCCAACTGCACAAGTTTTTGGCAGGCGGCCCCCGGCGTCCACTCAACGCCCGCCCCGAGCGCCCCCATTCCTTGAACCGTGCAGGGCATTGATGCTTTACCTCGGAGAATGACCACAGGCCAAACCCGCCCGATGAAACAGCCCACGCCTTCCGTGAAATCCCGCACCGCCAGCCTGCTCGAGCAGATTTACCCCGAGCATGATTGCGAGGCGCTGGCCCACCAGATCCACGAGGCCTTCTGGCCCGAAGGCTCGCACGTGCGGTCTCGGGCGCGGGTGGCAGGCAACAACCTGTGGAGCGAGGCGGACACCCTCGTCATCACCTATGCCAACAGCCTCGTCGACGGGAACCACAAGCCGCTCGACCTGCTGCGCGACTTTCTCACCCACTACCTGCAAGGGGTGATCTCGGGCGTCCATATTCTGCCCTTCTTCCCCTTCACCTCCGACGATGGTTTTGCCGTTGTCGACTATCGCGCGGTGAACCCGCAAGTGGGCGACTGGCCCGACATCAACCGCATCGCGGAAGAGTTCAAACTGATGTCGGACCTCGTGCTCAACCACGTGTCGAGCTTTTCCAAGTGGTTCCACGACTATCTGCAGGGCCATGAGCCCTACGACAAGTTCTTCTTCGAGGCGCAGCCGACCGACGACCTGAGCCAGGTCGTTCGCCCCCGCACCTCCTCGCTGCTGCGCGAGGTGCAAACGCCCTCCGGCCCCAAGCATGTCTGGTGCACCTTCAGCCACGATCAGGTCGATCTGAACTTCGCCAACCCCGAGGTGCTGCTGGAGTTTCTGCGGGTCATGCGGGTGCATATCGACAACGGCATCCGGGTGATCCGGCTCGATGCGGTGGCCTTCATCTGGAAGGAGATCGGCACCTCCTGCATCCACCTGCCGCAGACCCACGCGATCGTCCGGCTGATGCGGCTGCTGTTCGACTATGCCACCGAGCCAGTGGTGCTGCTGACCGAAACCAACGTGCCCAATGCCGAAAACCTCAGCTACTTCGGCAACCGCAACGAGGCGCATGCGATCTACAATTTCTCGCTGCCTCCCTTGGTGCTGCACGCGCTGCTGACCGGCTCAAGCCGGGCGCTAAACCAATGGCTCATGGCCATGCCCCCCGCCCAGCTCGGCTGCGCCTACCTCAACTTCACCGCCTCCCACGACGGCATTGGCATGCGCCCAGCAGAGGGTCTGCTCTCGGAGGAGGATATCGAAAAGGTCATCACCGCGGTCAAGGTCCACGGTGGGTTGCTTTCGATGCGCTCGCTGCCCGGCGGGGGCGAAAAGCCCTATGAGCTGAACATCACCTATTTCGAGGCGCTAAAAGGCACCGTGAAGGGACCGGACGCGCATCAGATCATGCGGTTCCTCTGCTCGCAGACCATCGTGCTCTCGCTGGAGGGCATTCCGGCCTTCTACATCCATTCGCTGCTGGCCACGCCGAACGATCACGAGGGGGTGGAGAAGACCGGGGTGAACCGGGCAATCAACCGGCACCGCTGGAACTACCCCGAGCTGCGCGCGGCGCTGGATGATCCGGAAACCGTGCACGCGCAGGTGCTGACCCGCCTCAAGCGGCGCATCGCCATCCGCACCCGCCAGCCCGCCTTCCACCCCAATGCCACGCAATTCACCTTGCAACTGGGCGATGGGATCTTTGGCGTCTGGCGGCAAAGCCTCGACCGGTCGCAGTCGATCTTCGCGCTGCACAACTTGACCGATGAAACCATCACCCTGCCGGTGATGTCGATCAACCTGATCGGCGGGGAAGATTGGGTGGACTTGCTGGCCGATGAGGCTGTGGACGCCTCGCAGGGCGAGATCGAATTGGCGCCCTATCAGTGCCGGTGGATCACCAACCGGCACTGAGCCGGGCGTCAGGCCATGCGGGCCAACGTCGTGTCGCGGGCGATCAGCCTGTGGTAGCCCACGGCCATGGCGATATGGCCGAGGATCACCAGCAGCAAAAGCCATCCCATCTCGCCGTGCCACTCGGCAGGGAGTTGCATCCACATCACCTCGGCGGCCCGTGGCGGCACAACCTGAAACCCGAGGTAGCTCAGCCCCCGGTCGCTGCCCGCGGCGGCCAGAATGCGAACGCCGGGCACGAGGATCATCAGCCCGTAGAGCACCGCGTGCCCGAGCCGCGCGGCCTGCCCCAGAGCGCCGCCATGCGCGGGCCGTTTCGCCAGGTTGGCCAAGCCCCAGATCCCGCGCAGCAGCACGAGCAGGAAGAGGGTGAATCCAAGGTCGGTGTGGTAGGACCAGAGCGCATCGCGCAAGGCATTCCCGCGTTCCAGCCCCCAATGAGCAAGGGCAGAGGCGAATTGGGCAAGGAACATCAGGGCCATGCCCCAGTGGAGTGCGCGCGAAACGGCGCCGTAGCGTTGCGGTGAATCGATAAGGTCGGACACTGGTTTGCCTTTCGGGTAACTGCGGATGCCGCGCAATGGGCTTGAAGGTCAAACGACCGGTGGCGCCCGATCTGTCGTAAGGAATTCCGCAGTCTGCGGCGGGGGCTTGGCCGGGCAGGCCGTTGAATAGCCACAACCGAGCAAGGCTTGCCGGGTTCCGGCAGGCCGCCATGCGGCCGGCGCATGGCCCGTTTCAGCCGAACTCGGCGTTGTCCTCGCGGATTGCAGCCGACATGTCGCGCATCAGGTCGGGATCGGCCGAATGGACCCGGCTCCAGTTGGGGATGAAGGGTGTTTCCATCGGGTTCTCGAGGAAGATATGCCCCGCTTCCACGATGTTGGAGGCGAAGAGCTCCACCGTTGTCTCTTCCTTGTGGCGGTCTACCGAGAGGCCGTTCATCCAAGCATCATGCGCGTAGGTCTCGATCATATCTAGCGCGGTGCGGTAGTAGGTGGCCTTCAGCGAGCGGAACATGTTGGGCGTGAAGACCGTACCATCGGCGGCGAGCTTGCGGTAGAGCGCCTTGCAGATATCAATCGACATGCGCGAGAGGCCCTTGGTCTTGTCGTCTTCGCTCACCGGCTGGTGCTTGTGGTCGTAACGGTCGGAGATTTCGGCCTGGCACACCGCTTTGGGGCTCAGGTTGCGCCATGCCTCGGAGAGCACGCCAATCTCCAGCCCCCAGTCTGAGGGGATGCGCATATCGGGCAGGATGCCGGTGCGCATGGCGAACTCACCCGCGAGCGGGTAGCGGAAGCCGCGCAGGTAATCGAGGTAGTCGTGATCGCCGATCACCTTCTTCAGTGCCACCAGCATCGGGCTGACCAGCAGCCGCGACACCCGGCCATTCAGCTTGCCGTCCGCGATGCGCGGGTAGAACCCCTTGCAGAGCTGGTAGGGGAAGTTCGGATTGGCGACCGGATAGACCAATCGCGCCAGCATATCGGTGTTGTAAGTCAGGATATCGCAGTCGTGCAGGGCAATAACGGCGGAGTCCGCCTGCGCCAGCGCGTAGCCCATGCAGAACCACACGTTGCGCCCCTTGCCCGGCTCCTGCGGCGAGAGGTTGAGCGCCTTGAGCCGCTCGTCGATGGCGGTGAGCCGGGGGCCGTCGTTCCACAGCACGGCGTGTTCCTGCGGGAGCCGCGAGAAGAAGGCCTTGGCGGCGCGGTATTGCCCCTCGTCGGCCCGGTCGAGGCCGATGATGATGCGGCTGATAAAGCGCACCTTCGACAGCTCGTCGAGGATCGCGGGCAGGGCGTCGCCTTCGAGTTCGGAGAAGAGCGAGGGCAGGATCAGCACGATCTTGCGGGTGGCGGCGATGGTTTCCAGCTCGCGGGCCATGGCCGCTGGGTCGAGGGTGCGCAGGTTGTGCAGGGTTGCGACGCTTCCGCTCTGGTGAAAATCGGCCAAATCTCTGTTCCTTGTGTCAGCTCCGCCGCGCGGCGGATGTCATCTCTTCAATGGTTTGCAGAACGGCTTCGTTCCACCCCCGCGGGCCGGGCGCGCGCGTGCGCCTGATCTGCCCGGTGGATTCGCCCGCCAGTGTAGCAATCCCGGCGCCATCCGGGTTGGTCACGATGACGCCGGTATCCGCGGCCTCCAGCATGCCGATGTCGTTAGGCGCATCACCGAGGGCCAGAACATGGGCGCCGGGCGCGAGGCGTGCGGCGATCTGGTGCATCCGGTCTGCCTTGTCGGCACCGAAGGACAGGGTCAGGTAGCGCCCGCCCTGCCGTGCGGTCACACCGTGTTTGGCCAGTGCGGCGATGAAAGCCTCGCGCCCGGCCTCATCCCCGCGCCAGAGCCCCGGCTCCGAGAAGGCGCGCTGAGCAGCAAGCCGCGCTTGTGGCAAAGGCAGCCCGGTTTCCTGCGCCACGCCCTCCGGCCCCCAATCGGTGAACCCCTCGTATAGGGCGCGCAGCTCGGCGGGCAGGGAGGCGAGCACCTCGAGCAGCGCAGCGTGGCGGCTTTCGCCCTCCGGTGCTTCCCCCGGCCAGACAACCCCGGCCCCGTTTTCGACCATGAGTGCGGCGGGGCGGCAGGGGAGTTGCTCCGCAAGCTCCTGCATTTCGGCGGCGGTCTTGCTGCTTGCGAGCACCAATGGGAGGTTTCTTGCCGAGAGCGTCTCCAGTGCCTGCTGCGCTGCGGAAAAACTGTAGTCGTGGTGGTCCAGCAGCGTGCCATCGAGATCGGTGAACACGATCAAATCAGGGCGCAAGTTCTCAGTTTCTTTGAACATCTGTGTTCAGCCTAGCGGGTTTGCTGGGGCATGACCACAGGCCTTGCGCATGACTTCGCTTCGCAGTTGCCGCACCTGAAACCCCACCTTACGCTGCGTTGCAGCGCAGGCGGCGCTTGGGCAATCATGGCTGGCAGTTTACACTGCAATGCGTTTCCGGGTGATCCGGGGGTATCGATGATGCGTCGGGGCGGGGGCCCTAACGTTAGCTTAAACAAGCAATGCGACAGTTGACGACACGTGTGCGAGCGGAGTTGGAAATGAAGTTTCTGTCCATAGCCATCCTGCTGTGTTTCGGGTTCGGAACCGCAGGCCTCGTGGCGCACCTCTGGCAACCGCATTGGGCGTGGCTGGTGGCGGCCTACGTGGTTGGTAGCTGGATTGGCCTTGCGGTGATGTGGCTCGTCTACATGCTGCCGCCCCTCCAGCAACAGCCGATCACCCAAGCCCAGCAGTCCAAGGCCGTGAAAACCGGCTCCTGATCGTCCCTGTTTGGCCTTGCCCCCGGAGGACCGAGCACTAGGCTTCCGCACAACGGAATGAGACAGGGACAGATATCCAATGGAAATGAAGAAGCTCGGCAAGAGCGACCTCGTGGTGCCGGTGTGGTGCCTCGGCACGATGACCTTCGGCAACCAGACCCCGGAGGCCGAAGGCCATGCCCAGATCGACGCGGCGCTGGAGGCCGGGCTGAACTTTCTCGACACCGCCGAGATGTATCCGGTCAACCCGGTGCGGGCCGAGACGGTCGGGCGCACCGAGGAGATCATCGGCAACTGGGTGGGCAAGTCGGGTCGGCGCGGAGATGTGCTGATCGCCACCAAAATCGTCGGCCCCAGCAAGCTGGCGCGGGACGAGCGCGGGATCACGGCTGAAACCCTGCGCGAGGCGGTCGACAGTTCGCTCCGCAGGTTGCAGACCGATGTGATCGATCTCTACCAGCTGCACTGGCCGCAGCGTGGCTCCTACCACTTCCGCCAGCACTGGGGCTTTGCGCCCGAAAAGCAGGACCGCGCGGCAACCCGCGCCAACATGGAAGAGGTGATGGCCGAGATGGGCCGCATTCAGGCCGCGGGCAAGGTGCGCCACTTCGGCACCTCCAACGAGAGCGCATGGGGCATGACCCGCTGGAACCAGCTCGCCGCAGACACCGGCGGCCCGCGCATGGAAACCGTGCAGAACGAATACAGCCTGCTGTGCCGGATGTACGATACCGACATGGCCGAGATGTCGCATCAGGAAGAGGTCTCGCTGCTGTCTTACTCGCCGCTGGCCGCTGGGCTGCTGACCGGCAAGTACGCCGGCGGCGCGCGGCCCGAGGGCAGCCGAGCCTCGATCAACGGCGACCTTGGCGGGCGGATCACCCCCCGCGCCGAGGCAGCGACCGACGCCTATGTAGCCCTCGCGGCCAAGCATGGGGTGGACCCGGTGCATATGGCGCTGGCTTGGGCGGCGGAGCGGCCCTTTATGGGGTCGGTGATCTTTGGCGCGACGACCATGCCGCAGCTTCAGCACATCCTTGACGGCATGGACGTGACCCTCACCGATGAACTGCGTGAAGGCATCGCTGGAACCTACAGGGCGCACCCGCTTCCCTACTAGGCATCACATTGCTGTCAGCCCTCAATATCTAGCGGTTCCGGCTGGACTTTTCGCGCATATCTGGCAGTCTCCCGGCGAGTTCAGGGAGGCTCCCAGTGGCAGGTAAAGCGTGGATCGTAGGTTTGGGGCTGGCAGCTTGCTTGGCACTTTCGGCCTGCGTTCTGCCCGGGAGCAAAGCCGCCGAACCGCTTGCCACGGCAGCCGAAGCCGGTCCGGACGACCCGCGCCCGAAGGCACGCCCCGGCGGCGAAGCCGCGCCAAAGCCTGACGGCGCGTCCGGCCCCTCGGCGAATGCCGCGCTGGAGCCGCCCGCAGCTGCCCGCACCCCGGATGCCGACGACGACCTGCTGCCCCAAGCCGCAGAACCCGAGGCCACGCCGGAGGACGAGACACCGGCCCCGACCCTGCCCGACAAGATCTTTCAGGCTCCCGAGCCGCCCCCCGTGCCCGCCGCGCTGACGGGGCAGGCCGCGCAATGCACCAAGGCCAAAGGCAACTTCGTGCGGCGCGGCGAGGGCGGCACCTTCGTCTGCGTCAAACCCACGCGCGATGCCAACAAGCGCTGCGATGACAGCTCCGATTGCGATGGCCTCTGCTTTGCCAAATCCCGCACCTGCGCCCCGGTCAGCCCGCTCTTTGGCTGCTACGATGCGCTGGAGAATGGCCGGGTGGTGAACATATGCACCGAGTGATCCTTGCGGCCCTGCTGCTCGCCGCCTGCACCCCGGCCCCTGCGCCGCGTGCCTATCGCGACACCTCCGCCCCGATCAGCTCCATCGCCCTCTTCGACGCCGCCCGCCTCGCGGGCGAATGGCGCGAGGTCGCCTCATTCCGCGAAAACGGCGCCTGCCTGATCTGCCGCGCCCGCTTTGCGCCCGGCGCGGAAGGAGTGGAGATGGAGAGCGGGGCAGGGCGCGCCCGGCTGGTGCCGGCAGGGCCAGGGCGGTTGAAGCCGGAAGGGCTCAAAGGCGCTGCGGCAGAGCCGTGGTGGGTGCTCTGGGTGGATGCAGACTATCGGACATTGGTGATCGGCACGCCCTCGGGCGAGTTCGGTGCGGTCCTCGACAGGGGTCAGATCGGGCCGGACCGGATGAAGGCCGCCCGCGAGATCCTCGGTTGGGCAGGATATGACGTGGCCCGGCTGAAGCCCGCCGGGTCGTAACGGGACTGCTTCAGCCGAACGGGTCTTCCGGGTAATCCACCGCCCGTAGGTAAAGCCCGTAGGGCGGGCAGACCGGGCCACAGGCCGCGCGATCCCGCGCCTCCAGTGCTGTTTTCACATCCTCCGGCGCCCATGCTCCGGCCCCGACCCGCTCCAGCGTGCCGACGAAGCTGCGGACCTGATTGTGCAAAAAGCTGCGGGCGGAGATGTGAAAGCGAAACTCCCTCCCGCCGGGGTAGTCCAGCTCTTCGATCTCCAGCCGGTCCAGCGACTTCACCGGTGACTTCGCCTGACATTCCGAGGCCCGGAAGGTGGTAAAATCATGCTGACCGAGCAGATGGGTGGCGCCCGCCTGCATGGTCTTCAGCGACAGCGGCTGCATCACGCGCCAGGCCAGCCCGGCATCATGGGTCAGCGGTGCCCGGCGCACCACGAGCCGGAACAGGTAATGCCGGGCCTGCGCCGAGAAGCGTGCGTGCCAATCCTCCGGCACAGCGGTGCAGGCCACCACGGAAACTGGATCGGGCTTGAGGTGAAAATTCAGCGCCTCCGACAGGCGGAACGGATCCCACTCCTTTGCCATGTCGCAATGCGCCACCTGACCCAGCCCGTGCACGCCGGTATCGGTGCGCCCGGCGGCGGCGATGGTGTGCGGGCCCGGCTCCAGCCGCGCCAGTGCCGCTTCAACTGCTCCCTGCACCGAGGGCAGCTCGGCCTGGCGTTGCCAGCCGTTGAACGGCGCGCCGTTGTACTCGATTTTCAGGGCGTAGCGGGGCATTTCAGGTGCTTACGGCGCGGCGGCGCCGGGCGCAATCATTTGCGCGGTTTGGCCCGAAGGGTGGGGTCGGCCACTGTTGGATCTTCGGGCCATGGGTGCTTGGGGTAGCGGCCGCGCATGTCTTTGCGGACATCGGCGTAGGAGGAGGCCCAGAAGCCAGGGATATCCATCGTCGTCTGCACCGGGCGGCCTGCGGGGGAGAGCAGGGTCACCCGGAGCGGTTGGCCGGCGACGGTGGGGTGGGTCGTCTGGCCGAACATCTCTTGCAGGCGCAGCGAGATTTCGGGCGCCTCGCCGGAGTAGTCGATCGGGATCGCCCGGCCCAGCGGCGTGGTGAAGGAGGGCGGCGCGGCGCGGTCGAGCGCCTGCATCCCCTCCCAGCCGATGCGGGCCTTGAGGGCTTCGGTGATATCCAGCGCGGCGATGTCGGCGGCGCTGCGGATCTTGCCGAGCCAGGGCAGCAGCCAGTCCTCCGCCTCGGCCAGCAGCGCCTCCTCGGAGCAATCGGGAAGGTCGGGCATGAGGGCTGCGCGGGCGAGCAGGCGGCGGGCCTTGGCACTCACCGGCAGGCCGAGGTCGCGGATGCCATCAAGTGCGGCGGCGGCCAGTGCCTCGTCGGGCGCGTCCTTCCAGTGGCGGTCATCGAGCACCAGCGCGCCGAGGCGCTCCTGACGCCGGGCGACCACCCGGCGCTCGCGCTTGGACCACTCGGCCACGTCATGCCATTCAGTGGCTGCGCCCGGCACGGCGCGTAGCTCGCTCTCGGTGATCGGCAAGGCGAGGCGGATGCGAGCATCGCGGCCCTCGCCCTCGATGTCGGCCACCACGATCAGCCGTTGCCCGGCGAGATCATCCTCCGCCCCCATTTGCGCCCCGCGCCCGCCGGAGAGCAGGAAGCGTGGGGCATCGCCCGGGCGGCGCAGCCCGATGCGGTCGGGGTAGGCGAGGGCGAGGGCCTGCGCTTCGGTGAAGTCCGAGGCGGGGCCAGCGAGCCGGGCGAGGCGTTTTGTTTCTTGGGTGATGCGCTTGAGCGCGCCGCGCGCGGCATCGGGTGCGGAGCCCGGATTGGCGAGTGCTTTCAGTCTCTTGGAAAGGTCTGCACCCGCATTGCGCAGGGGGTCGCGCTCGCCAAGAAGGGCCGCGAGCGGGGCGGCGAAAGGGCCGGCTACCGCGAGCATATGGCCGAGGCGTGGGTGAACGGGCAGGGCTGCCAGCGCCTTGCCGTGTTCTGTGATCCGGCCGGCCTGTAAGGCGCCGAGATCTTCCAACAGCCGCTCGGCAGAGGCCATCGCGCCCTCGGGCGGCGGGGTCAGAAACCGCAGCCCATCGCCACCGCCCCAGAGCGCCAGTTCAAGCACCAGCCCGGTCAGGTCGGCGGCCTCGATTTCGGCGGGCGGGAAGGCAGGCAGGGCGCCGTGGCCGCCCTTCGTCCAGAGCCGGTACACCCGCCCCGCCTCGACGCGCCCCGCGCGCCCGGCCCGCTGGGTGGCCTCGGCGCGGCTGACCGGCTCGGTCACAAGCCGCGACATGCCGGTGCCGGGGTCGAACCGCGCACGGCGAGCGCGGCCTGCATCTACCACCGTGCGGATGCCGGGAATGGTCAGCGAGGTCTCGGCGATGGATGTGGCGAGCACGATCTTGCGCTTCTGGCCAGGGTCGCCGGGCGCGGGTGCGATGGCCTTGCGCTGCTCAGCGAAGGGCATGGCGCCGTAGAGCGGTGCCAGGTAGGCGCCCTTGGGCAGGCGCGGGGCGAGGGCGGCAGCGGTGCGGCGGATCTCGCCCTCGCCGGGCAGGAACACCAGCATGTCGCCCTCGGTCTCGGCCAGCGCTTGCAACACGAGGTCAGCCAGCGGCCCTTCCAGCCGAGCCCCGGCGGGCAGGGGCGCCTCGGCCCAGTGCTCCTCGACCGGAAAGCTGCGGCCCTCGGATGTGACCACCCGCGCTCCGCCCATCAGCTCGGCCACCGGCGCGGCATCAAGCGTGGCTGACATGACGGCGATCTTCAGGTCGGGCCGCAGCGCCTCGCGCGCCTCCAGCGCCAGTGCCAGCCCGAGATCGGCCTGAAGGGAACGCTCGTGGAACTCGTCGAAGATCACTGTGGAGATACCCGTAAGCTCCGGGTCGGATTGGATCATCCGGGTCAGGATGCCCTCTGTCACGACTTCGATCCGTGTCTCTCGGCTCACCTTGGCCTCGCCGCGCATCCGGTAGCCAACGCCCTTCCCGACCTCGGTGCACAGGTTGCTTGCCAACCGTTCGGCGGCCCCACGGGCAGCGAGGCGGCGGGGTTCGAGCATGAGGATACGCCCGGCTTCGGCAAAGCCCGCCTCGAAGAGCGCCACCGGCACCATCGTCGTCTTGCCTGCGCCCGGCGGGGCCTGCAGCACCACCAGCCCATCGGCCTTCAGCGCTGCCACCACCTCGGGCAGGACCGCCTCGATCGGCAAGGGGGCGGAATTGGGGTCGGCAGCGCGGCGCATGGGCTGGACATACCCCGCCGCGCCGGGGCAAACCATTGTAAAACGAGAGGTCACGGGCGTGGAAACGGGCGATCTGGCAGAGCGGGTGATAGCGGGCGAGCGGCGGGCACTGGCGCGGGCGATCACGCTGGTGGAGAGCGCTCGGGCCGATCACCGCGAGGCCGCCGCCGCGCTTGTGAGCGAGGTTGCCAAGGCCGGGCGGCAGGCGCTGCGTATCGGGCTCTCGGGCACGCCGGGCGTGGGCAAAAGTACCTTCATCGAGGCCTTCGGGCTGTTTCTCGTGGACCGGGGCCTGAAGGTGGCGGTGCTGGCGGTGGACCCGTCATCGGCCCGCTCGGGCGGCTCGATCCTGGGGGACAAGACCCGGATGGAGCAGCTTTCGCGCCACCCGATGGCCTTCATCCGGCCTTCGCCCTCGCAGACCCAACTTGGCGGCGTGGCCCGGCGCTCGCGCGAGGCGGTGGCGCTCTGCGAGGCGGCGGGGTTCGATGTGGTGCTGGTTGAGACCGTAGGCGTGGGCCAGTCGGAGACCACAGTGGCCGGTATGGTCGATTTGTTCCTTTTGCTACTGGCGCCGGCGGGCGGCGACGAGTTGCAGGGGGTCAAGCGCGGAATCATGGAGATCGCGGATATCCTGTTGATAAACAAAGCGGATGGCCCGCTGAAAGACGTGGCCCGCCGCACCTGCGCCGACTATGCGGGCGCGCTCCGGCTGCTGCGCAAGCGGCCGCAAGATTCGGAGGGCTTTCCGAAGGCGCTGATGGTCTCAGCGGTGGAAGGGATAGGGCTGGAGGAGGCCTGGGTCGAGATGGAGGCGCTGGCCGGATGGCGGCGCGAGCATGGGCTTTGGGAACGCACGCGGGCGGAGCAGGCGCGGCACTGGTTCGAGGAAGAGGTGCGCCAAGGGCTGCTCCGGCGGCTGACGGATGACAAGGCGCTCTCGGCCCGGATGGGCGAGCTGGGCGAGGAAGTGGCCGGTGGCCGCCGCAGCCCGGCGGAAGCGGCGGAGGAGATCCTGCGCAGACTTGGCGGGTAGAAGGTTTTCCTAAAAAGTAAGTAGGTTACGCGCTAGTTCGAGATCGGGGAAATCCGGCGCGGAGCGATGGGCGTGGCACCCTCCGGCGGGCCGTCAAACCCCTCGACGGCGCGAAGAAAGCCGTTGAACTCGGGGTTCTGCCGGGTCGATTGCCGGGCGGCCTCGATGGTGAGCGCTACCTGTTCGGGCTTCAGCTTGAGGCGTGTGGGGATCTCGTTCAGCTCGCGTTGCATCCCGTCTGGCAGCCCCTCGAAGCTGACCTGCCCGACAAAGAGCTTAACATCGGCGCAGTCCCACCCGGCGGTCGAGCCCCTGATCCGGCGAACCTCGGCGAGCGGCAGGTCGCAGCGGAACTCCACCAGCGCCTGCTGCCAGCGGTCCAGCGTGAGGCGCATGGCATCATATCCGGTGCGGGTGGCCGCCGACATGGAGCTTGTGGCGATGGACATAGCCAGCTGCACGCCGCCCGGGCCGGGTAGTTTTTGCGTCCAGCCGTAATCGGTGCGAACGCCCGCGTTGGCGACGAGAAACAGCATGCGTTCCAGCTTCACCGCCTCTTCGCGGGTCAGCGGGGCATAGGCGTTTTGCGCCCGCGCCCGCTCGACGTTGAGGCCGGTGGTGCCAAAGTTGTCTGTGATGCCGCCGTCCAGCAGCTTCACGAAGCGGGCCTCTTCGGGGTTGGTGTAGCTCTCCAGCGCCCGCGCGTGGGCGCGCATCGCCTCGGAGGCCTCGGGGTTGTAGCGGGCGGCGGTGAGCCAGTCTGGCTCCTGATAGGCGCAGCTCTGCTGGTGGGCCTCCAGCACGATCGGCGAGAACACCAGCGGGAAGGCGGCAGAGGCGGCAACTGCCTCGGAGAGCGGCAGCTTCATCAGGTCGGAGCAGAGCGCATCGAAGGTCTCGGGCGAAAAGAGGAATGTGACGTTATTGGCCACGTCGCTGGCGTTGATCCATGTTTTCACACGGCTTTTTCGGCGCAGGTCGCCAAAGGTGGCACCGCGGAACAGCTCTTCATCCAGAAAGCGGCCGAAGGTCTTGCGGCTGTTGGCACCGCCAGAGAGGCCGCGCACGATGGTCACCGGGTTGAGCGGTGAGTTGGCCATGTATTTCTCGCCGTTCTTGTCGAGATAGGCGCGATATCTGGCCATGCCGCCCGCCCCCGCATAGCCGAACCACGCGGCGGTGACGGAGCCGCCGGAGACGCCTGTGACGAGCCGAACATCGGAGAGGATGCCATCAGGGTCGGCGGGCGTGGCGGTGGCGTCGCGCAGGGCCTCGAGCATGCCGTAGCCGAAGGCCGAGGCCCGCGTGCCGCCGCCCGAGAAGGCGAGGCCGACGAAGGTGGAGCCATCGCCCGGAAGGCTGGCCACATCAACGAGCGTGGGGTTTTTGCCCGAGGTCAAAGGCGTGTTGAGCGGCTCGTTCACCGCTGAGCAGCCGGCGAGCAAAACGGCGGCGGCCAAGGCCGCGACATTTGCCCATGTCATATGACAAGTTCCTGAAAAGCCACGCAACTTCCCCCCGAGCTCTTGTGAGTCACCCCATCTCGGCAGGCAGCTTAGGCCAGGTTATCTGAAGCGAGAAACCCTTTTCTGCCTCCAGCACCCGGAGTTTTGCGCCGTGGCGGGTGGCGATGGCGCGGACGAGAGCGAGCCCGAGGCCGTGGCCTGCCACCTCGCGGTCGCGTTCGGCGCGGGCGAAGCGCTCGAAGACCGCCTCGCGCTCGGCGGCAGGGACGCCGGGGCCGGTGTCGGAGATGCTGAGGATATGGCGCTCCGGACCCTCTTCTAAAGAAATCGTTATGGCATCGCCCGCCCGGCAGAACTTGATGGCGTTGTCGACGAGGTTGGAGAGCAGTTGCGCGATCAGGTTGCGGTCACCGAGCACATTGCAGCCCGCCTCGATCACCGCGCCATATTCCAGCGATTTCTCCTCGGCGAGCGGCTCGTAAAGCTCTGAAACCTCGCGGGTAATCTGGCTGAGGGAGACGGGCACCAAGCCAGTGCCGCCGCCCGAAGCGGCCTCGGCGGAGGAGATTTCGAGCAGGCTGTCGAAGATGCGGACGGTGCCGCGGATCTCGGACGACACGGCGGCGATGGCCTCGGGGTCGCCCTCAAGCTTGTCGAGCTTGCCCTGTATCCGGTTGAGCGGCGTGCGCAGCTCGTGGGCGATGGTGTCGGACAGCCGCCCATGGGCGCGGGTGAGGTGGCCGATCCGGTCGAGCATAGTGTGGATGTGCCGCTCCAGCGCGCCGAACTCGTCATCGGCGCGGGGGCCGGGGAGGCGAGCGGAGAGATCACCGGCGGCGACCTGATCGGCCAGACGGTTAAGGCGATCGATCCGGCGCATGACAAAGCGGGAGGCGAGCCATCCGGCGACGAGGGAAAGGGCCACGAGCACCAGCGCGGTGGCGAAGATCTGCGCCCGTGTGGCGGCCAGCGCGGCCTCGGTCGGCGCGCGGGAACGGGCGACGAGCATGGGGAAGCCGCCGCGCAGCTCGCGGGCGACGCCAAGGTAGGGCGTGCCGGTGAGCGTGAAGGCGACAGGGTCTGTCGCGTCGATCCCGCCGGGCGCTGGGGTCAGCCCCTCAGGCAGCGCGTCGATATTGCCAGCGAGTTTTTCGCCATCCTTGCCTTCGAGCAGGTAGAGCATGCCGGTTTCGGGCGCGGCGGCGGAGCGGAACTCCATCGCCTGCCGGAGCGAGATGATCCGCCGCTGGTCATAGAGCGCCGCCAGCCCGGCCAGATCGGCAGCCAGCAGGCTGCGCTCGCGCCGGTCCAGCTCGGCGGCGGTGGCCCGGTATTGCAGGGCCATCGCGCCGAGCGAAAACACGATCAGAAGGGCCGAAAGGCCGAGGGCGAGGCGGAGCGAGGCCTTGCCGCGTGGTTTTTGCATGCGCCGCCTCAGGCCTCGGGAGCGAAGACATAGCCCTCGCCCCGCGCGGTGATGATGATGGGCCGCCCGGCGGCGGACTCCAGCTTGCGACGCAGCCGCCCGACATGCACATCGACCACGTTGGTCTGCGGATCGAAGTGCAGATTCCAGACATTTTCGAGCAACTGCATCCGGGTCACCGTTTCACCTGCATTGCGGGCGAAAAAGGTAATCAACTCAAACTCTTTCGGGCTGACCGCAACGTGGGTTTGGCCAATGTGAACGGTGCGAGCCTTGAGCCTTATTTCAACATCGCCGAAGGCCATGAGGTCATTGTCGAGCACCACCATCTGGTTGCGGCGCAGAAGGGCCCGGAGGCGGGCCTTCAGCTCGTCGCCGTCGAAGGGCTTGGCGAGGTAATCGTCGGCCCCCTTCTCCAGCCCCTCGATCTTGGCACCGGAGGTGCCGAGCGCCGAGACCACGAGCACCAGCGCCCGCGAGCCGCGCGCGCGCATCTTGGCGATGGCATCCACCCCGTCGCCGCCGGGCAGCATGCGGTCCATCACGATGACGGCGAAATCGGCCAGTTCGGCAGCCTTCAGCCCGCTCTCCCAGTCGCGCATCACGACCGGCTCGCAGCCGAGCGAGGTGACGGCCTCGGAGATGGTTTCGGCGGTGGCGCGGTCATCCTCGACGACGAGGATGCGCGGCGCGGTATCGGCCTGGAGGGCTTCGGGGGCGGTCTGTTCCATGGCCAGCATCTCAGAGCACCACCACGTCGGGGTCAAGCACGTTGCCGCCGCCAACGGGGCGAAGGCGCGGGGTTTTATCCCACGGGTCCAGATAGATGTGCTCTGTCCGGCCTTCGGCATGGCGCACAAGCAACACCACCGGCTCGGTGATCCGCAGCGCGGCCAGGCCGCCCTCGATCTCGGTCAGGGGCTTGCCGTTGACGGCGAGCACCTCGTCGCCCCGGCTGAGACCGGCGAGATAGGCGGGGGAGTTCTCGGAGATATGGGTCACTTCGGCGCCTGAGAGACGCACGCCGAGGCGGGAGAAGGTAAAGGCGGGCCGGGCGGAGGGCAGGCTGGCGCGGTCGATCCCCGCCGTCTCAATATGCTCGCCCCGGTCCAGCGGCATGGTGGCCAGCACCGTCTCGCCGCTGCGCACGACCTGCACGGCGATGCCATCGGAGCCGAGCACCGACTCGACGGCAAAGGCCACGTCGCCGGGCTGCGCCACCTCGCGGCCAGCGACCGAGACGATCACGTCACCGGGGCGGATGCCGGCGCGGTCGGCAGGGGAGGCCTCGGCGACCGAGTCGACGAGCACGCCTTTGGCCGGGATGCCGAGCGCCGCGGCAAGGGCATCATCGATCGGGCGGACCTGGAGGCCGAGAGAGGGCATCTCCTTGAGGGTTCCGGCGATGAGCTGGGGCACGATCCGGTCGAGATCGGCGGCGGAGATGGCATAGGCCACGCCCACGTAGTGCCGGGAGCCATCTGCGATCTGGCTGTTCATCCCGAGCAGATGCCCCGACCCATCGACCAGCGGGCCGCCGGAGCTGCCGGGGTTCACGGCGGCATCATGCTGCACGAGACGGATCGGCACGGCGGCTTCGACCTGCCGGGCCATCGCCGAGATGATGCCGCGGGTGAGGGTGAACTCGATGCCGAGCGGCGCGCCGAGGGCGTAGACTTGCGTGCCGAGGCCGGCGGGCGCGCTGGCGGGCTCCAGCCCCGGGCCGAAGGCGCCATCGACCGCGAGCACGGCGACATCGCGCACATCATCGCGGGCCAGCACCTTGACCTTGCGGCGTTCGCCGGTGGTGCTGACCAGCACCACCTCGCGGGCGCGGCCGACGACATGTGCATTGGTCACCGCCCATGTGCCATCACGCCAGAGAAAGGCGGAGCCGAGGAACCGCTCGTGCCCGTCGGCGGATTTGACGATGAGGGTGGCATCCATCGCCCGGTCGAGCTCTCCGGCCCGCACGGAGACGGGGAGGGCGACCATGACGATGAGGAAGAAGGGGAGAAAGAGGGAGCGCATTTTCGGTGGTCCTTCAGGTGTTTCTGTCTTGCCCCATGGCTAGCAGCGGCTTTTGCGCATGGCCCGTGACAAGTCCCGTCATGAAAGGGCTTTTCCGGTCTGCGCAGTTGATCGGGGTCCGGCTACGGGGCAATCTGAGGCTCGAAAACAACGCTCTTGCTGGAGACCCGATGATGCTGCGTGCGAGTTTGATTGCCCTTACCCTTGCGTTCGCTGCCCCTGCTCATGCGGCGGGCGAACTGCCCCCCCTGCGTGCGATGGAAATGTCGCGCCAACTGTTTGAGGCCGGAGTGGCGGCCCGCGACCCGCTGCTCATGGCGAGCGCCGCACAGCTGCGTAAAGGCGTGGCGGTAGAGGCCGTGGAGCGCGCGGGCAGCGATGGCGAGGCGGTGACGGGCGAGGCCCCGATGAGCTGGGAGGCGATGCTGGACGCGGCCGAGGAGGCAGCGGGCGAAGACGCGGCGATGCTCTCGGTGATCGAGGATATCCGGGTGGCTTCGACCAAGGGCGTCTCGACCGGGCCTGTCTATTCGATCTCGCGGCTGGCGGCCAAGAAGACCGATACCTATCCGCCGCTCCCCTATGACGGCGGCAAGTATGCCGAGGTCTACGTGGAGGGCGGCGGCGGCTCTGACCTGAACCTTTACGTCTATGACGCCAAGGGCCGGCTGGTCTGCTCCGATACCGATATCTCCGACGTGGCCTATTGCGGCTGGCGCCCGGCGAGCTCCGAGGCCTTCACCGTGAAGGTGGAGAACAAGGGCGCCGGCACCAACCGATATTCGCTGATGACGAACTGAGGATTAATCCATGACTCTCAAGGCATTGCTTCTGGCTGGCGTGGCCAGCCTCGCGGCCCTTCCGGCGCTGGCGCGGGAGAACCACGCGCTGCTGGTGGGCGCCTCGACCTATCCGGCGCTGGACGAGAAGTTCTGGCTCAAGGGCCCGGCGAATGACATCGATCTGGTGCAGACCTTTCTGCTGAGCAACGAGACGATCCCGTTCGAGGCCGAAGATGTCATTGTTCTGGCGGATGGAATCGAGGGCAAGCAGGCGCCGACGCTTCAGGCGATCCGCGATGCCTTCAAGGAACTGGCCGAGAAGGTGCAGCCCGGTGACTTTGTTTATCTGCACTTCTCCGGCCACGGCAGCCAGGCCCCAGCGAAAGACCCCGACAGCGAGTTGGACGGGCTGGATGAGCTGTTTCTGCCGGTCGATATCGGGCCGTGGAACGACACGGTGGGCGAGGTCGAGAACGCTTTGGTGGATGACGAAATCGGAGAGCTGATCGGGATGCTCCGGGCCAAGGGCGTGGACGTTTGGGCGGTGTTCGACTCTTGCCATTCGGGCACGGTCACGCGGGCCGCTCCGACCGGCGAGGACGACGAGAAGATGCGCAAGCTGGAGCCTGGCGCGCTGGGCGTGCCGCAGGCGGCGCTGGTGGATGCGGAGGGCACCTCGCGGGGGCTGGAAGACCCGCGTGACAGGGCGGATGCGCCGGTGACCGAGCCGGAGGAACGGCACGAGGGCGCGGGGGCGTTTGTGGCCTTCTTCGCCGCGCAAACCAATGAAACCACACCGGAAAAACTGATGCCGCGCTCCACCAAGGACAGGCTGCAGGGGGTGTTCACCTATACGGTTTTCGAGACCCTCGCGGAGCGGCCCGGCATCACCTATCGGCAGCTCGGGCAAGAGGTGCTGCGGAAGTACTCGGTAAAGAACCTCGCCCGCTCGACGCCGCTGTTTGAGGGCGATCTGGATGGGGTCGTTTTTGGCTCCGGCGAGACGGCGGATGTGCGGCAATGGCCCGCCGAAAAGGGCGAGACCAAGCTGCGGCTGAAGGCCGGGAGCCTGCATGGGCTGGCCAGGGGCGAGCGGCTGGCGGTGATGGCCTCGCCTGCGGATTCAACCGAGGACGCGGTGGGCTATGTGACGGTCGACACGGCCAGCACCTTTGGTGCGACAGCGGTGCTGGAAGACGGCAAGACGCTTGAGGATGTGCCGCGCGGGGCCTTCCTGCGGAAGGTCGATGCGGGGGTGGAACTGACCCTGCGCGTGGCGCTGCCCGAGGGCGACGGCGCGGCGGAGACGAAAATGAAGATGGCCGCGCAAGAGATTGTTGAAAAACAACTTCTCGGCGGGCGGTTCACCTTTGTCGAGCCGGGCGAGGAGGCCGATATCCGGCTTGCCGTTATCCCCGAAAGCCCGCGCCCCGATGCGATCTGGATTCTCGACGGCACGGGGGAGGTGCCGGTGCTGGATACCGGCGCGGGGCCGGTGCTGAACTTTGACACGGTGCCGAGCGTTTCAACCGCCGACAAGGGGCGGGACGATCTGGCCGATGTGATGGCTGAGCAGTTCGCGCATATCGGCAAGGCGCTGAACGTGCTGCGCATCGGCGCAGCGAGCAGCGGCAACGGGCTGAACGTGCCCGTGGAGCTGCACCGTGCGCGATTTGACCTCGACGCGGGTGCGATCGTCGAAGGCAGCCGCGCCCCGATGGACAGTGGCAACGTGCCCCGGATGATCCCCGGTGACACGGTGGGCGTGCGGGTCGAGAACACCACCGATCAGCCACTTGACATAAATGTGCTCTATGTCGGCGCCGACTATTCGATTACATTCATGGACAAGGGACGGATGCAGCCCGGCGGGATCTACAATGAAGACCTGTCGTTAATATCCGATGAATCTTTCGGCCGTGACCGTCTCGTGGTGATCCTTTCGCCTGCGGGGGAGCAGAGCGACGTGGAAGATTTGAGTTTTCTGGAGCAGGATCCGCTGGTGCGGACACGGGCCGTGGGCGGCTCGGCGGAGGGCTTCCGTGGCCTGCTGGACGAAGCTGGATTTGGCCAGAAAACAAGGGCTGCGCTGCCTCTAGGCGGCAAGAAGAAAGGCCCCGAACCTATGATCTTGCAATTCGAGATTGATACCGTGCCGGGTGAGGGTTGAGTGGTGGTGATCTGATCCCGTGAAGGCGCGGTATCAGGCGGAGGGGTTGGGCCAGTTTGGCGGCTCGGCCCCTTCGCTTGTGAGCCATGCGGTGAACGGGTGATCTGCCTCAAGAAGGAAGTCTATCACGTTGAAATGGTGGAGTTCCGGCGCCTCGGTGACCGGCACGCCCCAGGGCAGCGCGTGGGCCTGGTCGATAAATGAGGGCCGTTCGGCGGCGCCAACCAGCACATGCACAGGGATTAACGGCGCGGGCTGATGTGCCGGGCTCTCGGATTTTGCCTCGGATTCAGTGAGTTGCAGCGTGTCGTTCAAGGGCACCTCGCGCAGGGGGGCGAGGTCGGTGAGCGGGGAAATGGGCAGGCATCTGGTGAGGCGGTCGCGGGCGGTGCCGATGTCGAGCGCAGGGTCGAGCATTCGGAGGGCAAGGTGACCCCCGGCGGAATGACCGGTGAGCGCGATTTTTCCACTTGTTTTCAGCGCGATGGCCGAGACGGCGCGTGCGAGGCTGCGGGTGATGTCGGACACCGACACCTCTGGGCACAGCGGATAGGAGGGCATGGCCACGGCCCAGCCGCGGGCGGTGGCCCCGGCGGCGAAGTGCGACCAGTCGGCTCGCGAAAAGGCGCGCCAGAAGCCGCCGTGGATATAGATCAACGTGCCTTCGGGCTTTGCGGATTGTGGGTAGAAAAGATCATACTTCTCAGATGGATGCTCGCCATAGCTCACGTTGAGGCGAGCGCGGCCGAGCGCGGTTTCGACGCTGCGATACTCCCGCGCGGCCTCGGCCCAGCGGTCGGGATAGGCGGCGCCGTCTGGGATGAAAGGCGCGTTGTCGAAGGCGGTCGGGTCGGTCATTTGAAGGGCTTTGCGTTTTTGTCGGTATGGCGGGGGCGAAACTGCGTTAACCGTGAATTTGCTGAATGCACATTCGATGCACAACTGATGCACATCCTATGCATACGACAAAAATGCAAAACGGCCAGAGGTTAACGGTGCGAACGCTGGGCCGGGAGGGTGCGCATTGACTGCGCACCCTGCGGGGACGGGTCAGACGCCGTAGGGGATCCAGACCGTCTTGATCTCGGTCGCGGCGGCCAGCATCTCGCGGCCCTCAGTGGCGGGGTCGGCCCAGTCGGGGAAGAGCGAGAGGGTGCGCTTGAGGTTGCCCGTGCTGGCCTTCTCGATGGCGGCGGTGAGGTCGGGGGAGGAGAAGTTCCAGACAGAGTCCACTTCCATGTGCTCGGCGAGGGTCTTGGCGAGGTCGGCGTGGGGGCCGGTGACGATGTTGACCACGCCGCCGGGGACATCGGAGGTGTCGAGCAGCTGGTAGAAGTCGGTCGCGACCAGCGGGAAGGGCTCGGAGGGGCAGGCGACGATGCGGTTGCCCATTGCGATGGCGGGGCCGATGGCGCTGACGAGGCCGAGGAGCGGCTGGGCGGGCGAGCAGAGGGCGCCGATGACGCCGCAGGGCTCGTTGAAGGCGACGGCGGTGCCGCGCAGGGGGACGGGCTTGGCGGCGCCGTCCAGCTTGTCGGCCCAGGCGGCGTAGGCGAAGAGGCGGGAGATGGCGGCTTCGACTTCGGCGGTGCCGGATTTGCCGGTGAGGGCCTTGATCCGGTTCGCGAATTCGGGCGCGCGAGCGGAGAGGTTTTCGGCAAGGTAGAAGAGGATCTGGGCGCGGAGGTGGGCGGAGGACTTGGCCCAGCCTTTGGCGGCGGCGGCGGCTTCGACGGCGTTGCGGATGTCCTTGCGGGAGCCGGTGCCAACGTGGCCGAGCAGGTCGCCCTTGGGGCCGTGGATGGCGGTAGAGTAGCCGCTGTCGGGGCGGGCCTGCTTGCCGCCGACATACATCTTGGCGGTGCGGTCGAGCGGGTCGGCGGGGGCGCCGGTGCCCTCGAAGGGTTGCGGGGTGGCGGCTTTCTTCGGGGCTTTGGCGGGCTTGGAGTAGGCGAGCAGGCCCTCCCAGCCGCCTTCGCGCCCGAAGCCGGACTCGCGGACCCCGCCGAAGCCAGCGGCGGCGTCGAACATGTTGGTGCCGTTGATCCAGACCACCCCTGCGGCGAGTTGCGGGGCGACGTGGAGGGCGAGGTTTATGTTTTCGGACCAGAGGGTTGCGGCGAGGCCGTAGCGGGTGTTGTTGGCGAGTTGGATCGCTTCGTCGGGGGTGCGGAAGGTGCAGGAGACGAGGACGGGGCCGAAGATTTCTTCCTGCATCAGGGTGGAAGACGGGGCGAGGCCGGTGATGAGGGTGGGGGGGTAGAAGCATCCCTCCGGGCAGGGGGTTTGGGCGACGTAGGTTTCGCCCTCGGTGTTGGCGGCGACCATGTCGGTGATGGTCTTCAGCTGGGTCGGGTCGACCACGGCGCCCACGTCGATGCACTTGTCGAGCGGATCGCCAATGCGGAGGCCGTCCATTCGGGCCTTGAGCTTGGTGTGGAAGGCGTCGGCGATGCCCTCCTGCACGAGGAGGCGGGAGCCGGCGCAGCAGACCTGGCCCTGGTTGAACCAGATGGCATCGACGAGGCCTTCGACGGCGGAGTCAATGTCGGCGTCTTCGAAGACGATGTAGGGGGACTTGCCGCCGAGCTCGAGGGTGAGGGGGATGCCCCGGCCCGCGGTGGCCTCGCGGATGCGGCGGCCGACCGCGGTGGAGCCGGTGAAGGCGAGTTTGTCGACGGGGGCGGCGACGAGGGCTTCGCCGGTGGCGCCGTCGCCGGTGACGATGTTGAGGACACCAGCGGGGAGGCCGGCCTCTTGCGTGATTTCGGCGAAGAGGAGGGCGGTGAGGGAGGTGTATTCAGCCGGTTTGAGGACAACGGTGTTGCCCATGGCGAGGGCGGGCGCGACCTTCCATGCCAGCATCAGGAGCGGGAAGTTCCACGGGATGATCTGGCCTGCAACGCCGAGGGGCGCGCGGTCTGGCAGCTCGGTGGGGGCCAGTTGGGCGTGGCCTGCGTGGTAGTAGAAGTGGCGGATGGCGAGTGGCACGTCGATGTCGCGGGACTCGCGGATGGGTTTGCCGTTGTCGAGGGTTTCGAGCACGGCGAAGAGGCGGGAGTGCTTTTGCAGCAGACGGGCGAGGGCGTAGAGATACTTGGCGCGCTGGTGGCCGGAGAGGGCGGCCCATTTGGGCTGGGCCTTGCGGGCGGCTTTGACGGCCTTCTCAACGTCCTTGGCGGTGCCTTGGGTGAGGGTGGCCAGCTTGTCGCCGGTGGCGGGGTTGCGGCTGAGGAAGCCCTTGGCGGGCTTCTGGAATGCGCCGTCGATGAAGTGGCCGAACTTGCGGTTGTGCTTGTCGAGCCATGCGGCGGCCTCCGAGGCGGACTCGGGGGCGGGGCCGTAGGCGAGGGTTTCGAAGATTTCGGGGACGTTCATGGTTTCTGAAAACTCCTGTTGGTCCCTACGGACGCGCCCATGTCGTAAAGCGCTTCAGCGACGACTTCGTGGAACATCCTCAGCCGCCCCTCTGTGCATTTTCGGCGCACTTCGCTCGCGACTTCGGTCACGTGCTCCTGCCGGAATCCGTTCTTTTCGTCTATGGCGTGCTCGTACATCGCGGCAGTCGCCATCGCACCCCACACATACCCAGATATAACTAAGTCTCTCGATGCCGCCGGGTCATCCATTACCTTGCCGCAAGGGGCTGCTCCTATGCCTCTAACTTCATACTCAAAGCCGGATGAAGCTTGGGCATAGAGCGAACACGGAGTTGCGAACATGAACAAGGTAAGAGAACCAGCGACGTTCTTTAGCCATGTGGACGCCACTTCGCTCATCCCATCGCGTGCCGGTAGGAGGCCGAGTAGGCGCCGGTGGTGTGGTGTTCGAGTTGGCGTTCGATGTCGCCCAGCAGGGAGGAGGCGCCGAAGCGGAAGAGGTCGGGCTGGACCCAGCGGGGGCCGAGTTCGTCCTTCAGGAGGGCGAGGTAGAGCAGCGCGTCTTTCGCCTTGGAGATGCCGCCGGCGGGCTTGTAGCCGACGCGGTGGCCGGTGGCGTCGAAGTAATCGCGGATGGCGCGGATCATCACGAGGCTGACGGGCAGGGTGGCGTTGACGCTTTCTTTACCCGTCGAGGTTTTGATGAAGTCGGCGCCGGCCATCATGCAGACGAGGCTGGCGCGGGCGACGTTTTGCAGTGTGCCCAGCTCGCCGGTGGCGAGGATCGCCTTCACGTGGGCGGGGCCGCAGGCGGCGCGGAAGGCCTTCATCTCGTCATACAAAGCCTGCCAGTTGCCGGTGAGCACGTGGCGGCGGGAGATGACGATGTCGATCTCCTCGGCCCCGGCCTTCACGCTTTCTTCGATCTCGGCGAGGCGGAGGTGGAAGGGGGAGAGGCCAGCGGGGAAGCCGGTGGAGACGGCGGCGACGGGGATGCCGGAGCCACGTAGCGCCTCGACGGCGGTTGGCACCATGTCGTGGTAAACGCAGATGGCGCCGGTGGTGATGCCTTCCATCCCGAGCGCCTTCAGGAGGTCGGCGCGGACGGGTTGGCGCGCCTTGGCGCAGAGGCGTTTGACCCGGCCCTCGGTGTCGTCGCCCGCAAGCGTGGTGAGGTCGATCAGGGTGATCGCCTTGCAGAGCCACGCGGCCTGAAACGCCTTTTTCACCGAGCGGCGGCCCGGAAGCGTGGCGGCGCGGCGCTCGATGGCGGAGGTGTTGGCCTGGGCGCGCAGGACCCAATCCATATCCAGCTCCATGCCCGGATTGCGGGCGAGGGTGAGCTGCGGCAGTTGGGCCGTTGCAGCCGGGCTCTCGGCTTTGGTGGTCGCGGGCTTTTCAGACACGGGGCGGGCCTCCTCGGGGGAAAGCGTGGCATGGGGCGATTGGGTTGTCCACGGGATGGTTTTTACCAAGTGGTCAAATATGGGGCAAGAGGGGGGTCTCGCGGTTGTGGAGTGCTCGCCCGGCGCGGGCGCAAGGATGACGCGCGGGCGGCGGAGGGCAGATTGCCCAGCCTACGGGATTGCGCTAATCGGTGGCCAACCCAAACGGAGCCACGCCCATGCCCTTCGACCGTTCGATCAAGATCGCCCCCTCCATCCTCGCCGCCGATTTTGCCGCCTTCGGGGCGGAATGCGAGGCCGCAGAGGCGCAAGGGGCCGACTGGATCCACGTGGACGTGATGGACGGGCATTTTGTGCCGAACCTCACCTTTGGCCCGGCGATGTGCAAGGCGCTGCGCCCGCATATCAAGGGGGTGATGGACGTGCATCTGATGATAGCGCCGGTGGACCCCTATATCGACGCCTTCGCCGAGGCGGGGGCCGATGTACTGACGGCGCATGTCGAGGCGGGGCCGCATATTCACCGCACGCTTCAGGCGATCCGCGCGGCGGGCGTGCGCCCCGGCGTGGCGCTGAACCCCGGCACCCCGGCGGAGGCAGTGCGCGATGTGCTCGGGCTCGTGGACCTCGTTTGCGTGATGACGGTGAACCCCGGCTTCGGCGGGCAGAAGTTCATCGACATGGGCGACAAGATCCGCGCCCTGCGCGAGATGATCGGCGACCGCGAGATCCATATCGAGATCGACGGCGGGGTGGACCCGAAGACCGCGCCGCTGGTGGCGGGCGCGGGGGCCGATGTGCTGGTGGCCGGCTCGGCGGTGTTCAAGGGTGGCTCGGTGGCCAACCCGGCACCCTACGGCGAGAACATCCGGGCGATCCGCGCGGCGGCGGCTGGATAAACCTGCATTCGCGGAAAAGCTTCCTTAACATTCCTCTGTCACATCTCCGGCCAAACTGAGCTTGGAGTAGTGACATGGGTTTTGCAGGATTCGGGCGCAGCCGGGTGAAGGAGGCGGACCCGCTGGCCCTTCTGGGCGGGGCGGTACAGGCGACCTACGCGGTGATCTGGTTCAGGCCCGACGGCATGATCCTCGATGCGAACGAGAATTTCTGCGCCGCCACCGGCTACGCGCGCGAAGAGATCGTGGGCCAGCATCACCGGATGTTCGTGCAAAAGCGCTACGGGGCCAGCGATGACTACAAGGCTTTCTGGGAGCGACTCGCACGGGGCGAGAGCTTTACCGCCACCTTCCCGCGCATCGCCAAGGGCGACCGGAATATCTGGATCGAGGCGGCCTATGTGCCGATCCGGGGTGCCGGGGGCGAGGTGGAGAAAGTGGTGAAATTCGCCACCGATGTTACCGCGCGCGAGTTCGAGGCGATCAAGGCCAAGAGTCGGCTGACCGCGCTGGACCGGAGCCAGGCGGTAATCGAGTTCGAGCCCGATGGCACCATCGTCACCGCCAATGCCAACTTTCTCGATGCGGTGGGCTACGAGCTGGAGGAAATTCGCGGCAAGCATCACCGGATGTTCTTGCGCGAGGATATGCGAGAAGACCCGGAGTACCTGCATTTCTGGAGCGATCTGGCCAAGGGCGAGGCCAAGCTGGGCAAATTCCGCCGCTTCGGAAAGGGCGGGCGCGAGATGTGGTTGGAGGCGACCTACAACCCGATTATCGATGCGCGCGGGCAGGTGGTGAAGGTGGTGAAATTCGCCGCTGATATCACCGACACGCGGGTTCAGGCGATCGACTCGCAGGGCCAGCTTGCCGCGCTGAGCCGGAGCCAGGCGGTGATCGAGTTTGACCCGGACGGCACGATCCGGAAGGCCAACGAGAATTTTCTCGCCGTGACCGGCTACGAGGAAAGCGAGATCCTGGGCCAGCACCACCGGATGTTCATGCATCCGGATGAGGCCGCCGGGGAGGGCTATGCAGCCTTCTGGGAGGCGCTGGCGGGAGGCACGTTTCAGGCCGGTCAATACCGGCGGATCACCAGCAGCGGTGCGGAAATCTGGATCGAGGCGAGCTACAACCCGATCCTGGACACCGATGGCAAGGTGGCCAAGGTGGTGAAGTTTGCCACCGACATCACCGGCCAGAAGCGCGCGATCCGCGCGTTTCAGGATGCGGTGACGGGGCTGGCGGGCCATGACCTGAGCGTGCAGATCGGGGTCGACGTGCCGGAGGAATTCGTGCGGCTGAAGGAGGAGTTCAACGTCTCGGTTCGGGCGCTGGCCGAGGTGATCTCGGGGATCTCCGACCGGGCGACCGCGATCCTGACGGAAACCGGCCAGATATCCGCCTCGGCCCGCGACCTCAGCATGCGCACCGAGAAGCAGGCCGCCGCGCTCGAAGAGACCGCCGCCGCGCTGGACGAGATGACCTCGTCGGTGCGCGGCGCGGCGGGCAATGCCGACGAGGCCGCGAAAACCGCGCAATCGGCGGAGGAGAGCACGGCAACCGGGCTGGAGATGTCACGCAAGGCGGTGGAGGCGATGAAGGAGATCGCGGCGAGCTCCGAGCAGGTCTCCAGCATCACAGGGGTGATCGACGAGATCGCCTTCCAGACCAACCTGCTGGCGCTCAATGCGGGCGTCGAGGCAGCGCGGGCGGGCGAAAGCGGCCGCGGCTTTGCGGTGGTGGCCTCGGAGGTGCGGCAACTCGCGCTGCGCTCATCCGACAGCTCCCGCGAGATTGCCCAACTGGTGGCTTCCACCTTCGAGCGGATTCAGGCCGGAGTGAAACTGGTGGATGACAGCGGCTCGGCGCTGGAGCAGATCGCGGGCTACGTGCAGGACATCCGCGGCAAGGTCGCCAGCCTCGCCACCTCCTCGCAGGAGCAGTCGGTCGGGCTGGACGAAATCAACACCGCGGTGAACGAGTTGGACCGCGGCACCCAGCAGAACGCCGCGATGTTCGAAGAGACCAGCGCCGCGACGCAGGCCCTGGAACGCGAGGCGGAAACCCTGTCGGGCAGCACGCGGCAGTTCCGGTTCACCGCGCCGCCCGAAGGGCGAGGCGCAGACATGAAACCTGAAGCGCCGCCGAAGGTGGCGCAGCACAGCCGATAGCCGCGCGTCAGCGCGGCCTCCGATGAGCCGCCGCGCAAGCGGCGCCCGCTTGGCCCGCCGTGCCGAAGGCGCGGCCCAAGAAAAGCCCGCATCGCACCAAAGAAAAAGGGCCCTGCCAGCGGTGGCAGAGCCCTCGTTTGCGTGACCGCCGGCCAGGCCCTCGCCCCGCCGGCGGTGGACGCCCTTACTGCGGGATCTCGCCTTCGAGGCCTTCGACGTAGAAGTTCATCCCCGCCAGCGTGCCGTCATCGGCGGTTTCGCCATCGGCCAGCCAGTCGGAGCCGTCCTGCTTTTTGATCGGGCCGGTGAAGGGGTGATACTCACCGGAGGCGATGGACGCCTGGAGCGCCTCGGCCTCAGCCTTCACCTCGGCTGGCACCTTGTCGGTGATTTCGCCGATGCCGACCATGCCCGGGCCGATGCCGTCCCATGTGTTGGTCGACTCCCAGGTGCCATCCATCACCGCCTTAGTGCGGGCGATGTAGTAGGGCGCCCAGTTGTCGATGATCGACGACACGCGGGGCCCGTCCTTGTACTCGGCCATGTCGGACGCCTGCCCGAAGCCGATCACGTTGCCCGCCTCGGCGGCTGCCGCGAGCGGGGCGGTGGAGTCGGTGTGCTGCAGGATCACGTCGGCGCCCTGCTCGATCAGCACCTTGGCGGCGTCGGCCTCCTTGGCCGGGTTGAACCACTCGTAGACCCAGACGATCTTGAACTGCACGTCAGGGTTGACCTTTTTGGCGTGGATGTAGGCGGAGTTGATGCCGCGCACCACCTCGGGGATCGGCACCGAGCCGATGTAGCCGATCACGTTGCTCTCGGTCATGTGGCCCGCGATGGTGCCCTGCACGGCGCGGCCCTCGTAGAAGCGGGCGGAATAGACCGAGACGTTGGGCGCGGTCTTGTAGCCGGTGGCGTGCTCGAACTTCACGTCCGGAAACTTGGCGGCCACGTTGATGGTGGGGTCCATGTAGCCGAAGGAGGTGGTGAAGATGAGGTCGGCGCCGTCGAGCGCCATCTGGGTGATGACGCGCTCGGCATCGGGGCCTTCGGGCACGTTCTCGACATAGACGGTTTCGACCGCATCGCCGAACTCGGCCTCGACGGCCTTGCGGCCCTGATCGTGCTCGTAGGTCCAGCCGCCGTCGCCGACCGGGCCGACGTAGACGAAGCCGACCTTGGTTTTGTCTTGGGCCAGCGCGGGCGTGGCGGCGAGCGCCAGCGCGGCGACGGCGCCTTTGAGGAGGGTTCTTTTTTTCATGTGGATTGCTCCCTGTTGAGTGGTTGGTGGATGCCCCGGGCTTGTGTCACCCGGTGGCGTGGAAGGTCCGGCCCAGCGAGGCGGGCGCGCCGAGCGCCCCGCGGCTGCGGCCGGAAGACATGATCACCAGCACGATGATGGTGATGATGTAGGGGGACATCGAGAGATACTCGACCGGCACCTTGAGGCCCGCGGCCTGAAGGTTGAGTTGCAGCACGGTGATGCCGCCGAAGAGATAGGCCCCGATCAGCACGCGCCACGGTTTCCACGAGGCGAAGACGACGAGGGCGAGGGCGATCCAGCCTGCGCCGGAGGTCATGCCCTCTGTCCATTGCGGCACGCGGACGAGGCTGAGGTAGGCCCCGCCCAGCCCCGCGCAGGCGCCGCCAAAGGCGATGGCGGCGCAGCGGATGGCCACGACCTTGTAGCCGAGCGCATGGGCGGCTTCGTGGTTCTCGCCAACCGCGCGCAGGGTAAGCCCGGCGCGGGTGTATTTGAGGAAGGCCCATGTGACGGCGACCAGTAGAATCGAGAAATAGACCATCAGGTCGTGGCTGAAGAGCACCGGGCCGAACACGGGGATGTCGGAGAGTAGCGGAATGTCGAGCTTGGGCGTGGAGGGGGGCTTCAGGCCCACATAGCTTTGGCCCATCAGCGAGGAGAGGCCGAGGCCGAAGAGGGTGAGCGCGAGGCCGGAGGCGACTTGGTTGGCCAGCGCGAACTGGGTGAGCACGGCGAAGAGCATGGAGAGGAGCGCGCCCGCGACGGCGGCGCCAAGGAAGCCGAGAGCGGGCGAGCCGGATTCGACCGCTGCGGCGAAGCCCGCGATGGCGCCAGTGATCATCATCCCCTCGACCCCGAGGTTCAGCACGCCGGCCTTTTCGACCACAAGCTCGCCGATACCGGCGAGAAGGATGGGTGTGGCAGCGACCATGAGCGAGGCCAGCAGGAGGAGCCAGTTGATCGAGGAGAGGTCCATCAGAACATGACCCCCAATGGAGTTTCGTCGCGATTCCAAAAAGCGAGCGCCGCACCCAGAAGCGCGCCGGTAATCGGGATGGCCCAAAGGGGCCACGGTGCTCGCCCTTCGTGTTCGGCGGGTGGTTCCTTCCCACGCCGAAAGACCGCAGAGAGCCCGAGGCTGAAAACGCCCTGAACGACGAGATGGATAATCAGCACGGGCAGCAGCAGAATGACCAATGGAAGCATCGACAGGGTGACAACGCACACAATGAAATAGAGTGCGAAGAGGAATGCCGCGAGGGCCCACTCTTTTGCCGTCATGGCGCGCCGAGGGGGCTGTATATCCGTCATGTGACGGCCCCCTGTTTCACTCGGATGCGGTAGTTGGTGAGCACGTCCACCGCGAGGAGTAAGAAGAGCAGCATGCCCCGGAAGAGCTGGATCGCGGCGGCCTTGAGCGAGGCCGGCAGGAGGAGCCAGTTGATCGAGGAGAGGTCCATCAGATGAGGCCTCCGATTACATACGACAACAAGGCGAGTAAGGCTCCGATGAGCGCCAGACCGAGAACGCAATGGGTGATGAAGCGAGACGCGGCTTCGTTGTCGGCGGTCACCTCTCTGGCGGAAACACGCTCCCCGGTCAAAAACCTGCTCCAGACCAGCCGGCCCATTTGGAATGGCGCGAGAAGCGCCGAGATCACGGTGGTTTCGACGATTGCGGAGACGGTGATGATTGCGATGAAGCCCATGAAGACCACCCAGCCGCCTGTCAGCAGGAGGTCGGTCATGAAAAAGCCCAAGGACACGATAAGCAGGGCTACGAGGGCCGTGACCGCAACAGACAGGACATCGAAGAGGCGCGTCAGTAAACTCATGCGGCGGCTCCCAGCTTGAGGCGGATGCGGTAATTGGTCAGCAGGTCTACCGCGAGGAGGAAGAAGAGCAGCATGCCCTGGAAAAGCTGGATCGCGGCGGCCGGGAGTTGCAGTTGCGATTGGGCGATTTCGCCGCCGATGTAGGTGAGCGCCATCAGCAGCCCTGCGAGCAGGATGCCGACGGGGTGGAGGCGGCCAAGGAAGGCGACGATGATGGCGGTGAAGCCGTAGCCGACGTTGAAATCGGTGGTGATCTGGCCTGCCGGCCCTGCGACCTCGAAGAGCCCGGCGAGGCCCGCGAGCGCGCCGGAGGTGCCGAGGCAGAAGAGCACGAGGCGGGTGGGGTTCACCCCCGAGAAGCGGGCTGCGCGGGGGGCTTGCCCGGCGAGGCGGATGTTGAAGCCGAGCATGTGGCGGGTCAGCAGGATGTAGGCGAAGATCACCGCGATGAGAGCGAAGGCGACGCCCCAGTGGAGGCCCGCGTTCTGGCTGATCCACGAGGTGGCCGAGGGGTATTGCGCGAGGTTGCGCGAGCCGGGGAAGCCGAAGCCTTCCGGGTTTTTCATCAGCCCCACGGCCATGCCGCGCAGCAGGTTTTCGGCCACGTAGACGAGCATCAGCGAGACGAGGATTTCATTGGTGCCGAAGCGGGTTTTCAGCACCGCCGGGATCATCGCCCAGGCCCAGCCGCCGAGGGCGCCTGCGATGACCATGAGCGGGAAGATGATGAAGGACTCCGTGGGATAGAAGGCGAGGCCGACGCCCGCGCCGCAGAGCGCGCCGATGATGTATTGGCCCTCGGCGCCGATGTTCCAGATGCCTGCGCGGAAGCCGAGTGACAGGCCAATGGCGATGAGGATCAGGGGCGCCGCCTTAACCAGCAGTTGCGGGCGATAGAAGAAGGCGTGCTGGCCGAGGAGCGGGTCGTAGAAGATCGTGCGAATGGCGGCGATCGGGTCTTTGCCGAGGGCGGCGAAGAGGAGGCCCCCGAAGATCATGGTGAGGAGCACCGCGAGGAGCGGGGTCGAGTAGCTCCACGCCTTGGAGGGGTTGGGGCGCTTTTCGAGGCGGATCATGCCGGGGCCTCCGCGTGCTCGTGGGCGACTTCCATGTCATGCGCGCCGCCGAGCATGAGGCCGATGCGCTCCATGGTCAGGCCTTCCACCGGGACCGGGGCCGAGAGGCGGCCACCGTTGAGGGCGGCGAAGCTGGTGGAGATTTCCATCAACTCGTCGAGATCCTGGGAGATGACGACGATGGCGGCGCCGTCGGCGGCCAGATCGAGCAGCGCCTGCCGGATGGCGGCGGCGGCGGAGGCATCGACGCCCCATGTGGGCTGGTTGACGACGAGCACCTCGGGCTTTTGCTCGATCTCGCGGCCCATGACGAATTTTTGCAAGTTGCCGCCAGAGAGCGAGCGGGCGGCGACATGGGGGCCAGGGGTGCGCACATCGAAAGCGGCAATGACCTCCTCGGCGTAGGCTTGGGTGGCCTTCCAGTTGATGAAGTCGTTCTTTGTCAGAGACTTGCGGAGGCGGGCCGAGAGCAGGGCGTTCTCGGTGAGCGACATTTCGGGGGCGGCGGCATGGCCGAGGCGTTCCTCAGGGGCCGAGAGCAGGCCAAGCTTGCGGCGGGCGGGCGGGGCCAGTTTTCCGATCGGGTTGCCGTGCATCTTGACCGCATCGGGGGCGGATGTGGCCTCGCCCGAGAGGGCGGCAAGCAGCTCGTCCTGCCCGTTGCCCGCGACCCCGCCGATGCCCAGCACCTCGCCCTTGCGGACCATGAGCGACACGTCGCGGAGCGAGGTGCCGAAGGGGTTGGCGGATTTGACGCTGAGGTTGGTGACTTCCAGGGCGATTTCGCCAGAAGGTGTCAGTTCGCGCTCGGGGCGGTGCAGGGCGGAGCCGACCATCATCTCGGCCAGTTCGGAGGCGGTGTTTTCACGCGGGACGGCGTGGCCCACCACCTTGCCGAGGCGGAGGATGGTGGCCCGGTCGCAGAGCGCGCGGATCTCTTCGAGCTTGTGACTGATGTAGAGGATCGAGGTGCCCTCGGCCCGGAGCTTTTGCAGCGTGGCGAAGAGGATCTCGACCTCTTGGGGCGTAAGGACCGAGGTGGGCTCGTCCATGATCAGCAGGCGCGGGTCTTGGAGCAGGCAGCGGATGATCTCGACGCGCTGGCGCTCGCCTGCGGAGAGGTCGCCCACGGTGCGGTGCGGGTCGAGCGGCAGGCCGTATTCGTTGGAAACCTCGGTGATCCGGGCGGCGAGCTTGGCGGGTTTCGGCGGGTTCTCCATGCCGAGCGCCACGTTTTCGGCCACGGTGAGGGCGTCGAAGAGCGAGAAGTGCTGGAACACCATCGCCACCCCGGCGGCGCGGGCGGCGCGCGGCTCTGGCGGAGCGAAGGGCGTGCCGAGAAAACTCATCTGGCCTTCGTCGGGTTTGACGAGGCCGTAGATCATTTTGACCAAGGTGGATTTGCCCGCGCCGTTCTCGCCCAGCAAAGCGTGGATCTCGCCCTCGTCGATGGAGAAGCTGACGTTGTCGTTGGCCACGACACCGGGATAGGCCTTGCGCAGCCCTTGGGCGGCGAAGAGTTCGCTCATCCGGTCATGTCCCCCTTCGTGGCAGTTGCCTGCTTTTCGAGCATGGAGAGTAGCTGCGCGGCGGTGGAAATCGCAATGGCCTGCGGGTGTTTGCCGTGGGCCGGGTCACCGATTGGGCACTGGATGCGCGAAATTTGTGCAGGGTTATGGCCTGCGGCGGCAAGGCGGGAGCGGAAGCGGGCCCATTTGGTGGCCGATCCGATCAGGCCGATGGAGGCGGCGGGGCGGGCGAGGAGGGTATCGCAGAGGGCGAAGTCGAGGCTGTGGGAATAGGTCAGGATGACGTGGTGCGCCGTTGCGGGGGCCGTGCTGGCGAGGCTCGGCAGGTCGCCGATCGTGGGGGGCACGGAGGGGGCTTCGGGGAAGCGATCGGCGCTGGTGTCGGCCCATGTGAGGGCGATAGTGTCGAGCGGGGCGAGGGTGGCGGCGAGGGCGCGCCCGACGTGGCCGGCGCCCCAGATCCAGACCGGGGTGCGCGGGGTGGTCATCGGCTCGAGGAGCCAGCCGCTTTCATAGGTGATGTCAGGCGGATGTGAGCCGTTGCGGGCGGCAGAGAGGGCGCGGGCGATGGCGAGAGGCGGCTCGTGTGGAGCGGTTTCAGACACTGGGCGGGCGTAGGCGGGGGCCTCTGCCGGGGCCTCTGCGAAGCTCTCCAGCGCCAGAGTGACGGTGCCGCCGCAGCACTGGTTCATCGCCGGGCCGAGGGGGAGGGTCACGGTCACCGAGCCCTCGCCAAGGCGGGCGCGGGCCATGGCGCAGGCCTCCCATTCCAACGCGCCGCCGCCGATGGTGCCGTGCTGCCCGCCGGGCCAGACCAGCATCGCGGTGCCGGGGCCGCGCGGGGTGGAGCCTTGGGCGCTGACGACCACCACACGCACCACCGCGCCGTGGGCGGCGATGGCTTGGGCGAGGGTGTCACGATCGAAGCTCATCCGCCGGCTCTCGCAATGGCTTCGAGCACGTGCTCGGCGGTGGCTGGGGCCTCGAGCGCCGGGTAGTGCGGGCCGCAGGCGGCGCAGGCGTTGGAGAGCGCCATGAGGGCGGAGATGCCGAGCATGAAGGGCGGCTCGCCGACGGCCTTGGAGCGGTAGATCGTGGGCTCGCGGTTGGCATTGGGCCAGAGCGCCACGTTGAACACCGGGGGGCGGTCGGAGCAGGCGGGGATTTTGTAGGTGGAAGGCGCGTGGGTGGTGAGGCGGCCTTTCGCATCCCACACCAGCTCTTCGGTGGTGAGCCACCCGGCGCCCTGGATGAAGCCGCCTTCGACCTGGCCGATGTCGAGCGCGGGGTTCAGGGAACTGCCTGCGTCATGCAGGATGTCGACGCGGAGCATGCGGTTTTCACCGGTGAGCGTGTCAATCACCACTTCGGTCAGCGCGGCGCCGTAGGCGAAGTAGTAGAACGGGCGGCCTTGGCCCTTGATCCGGTCCCAGGAGATGCCGGGGGTCTTGTAGAAGCCGGTGGCGGAGAGGGAGACGCGGCCCACGTAGGCCTCGGCCACGGCCTTCTCCCAGGGGATCGTGTTGCCCCCGACGTGGACGGCGTCGTCCTTGAACTGCACCGTGGCCGGGTCGGCCTGATGGACCTCGGCGAGGAAGGCGCCGATGCGGGCCTTCAGCTCGTCGCAGGCGGCGGCGACGGCCATGCCGTTGAGGTCGGAGCCAGATGACGCCGCCGTGGCGGAGGTGTTGGGCACTTTGGCGGTGTCGGTGGCGGTGATCTTGACCCGATCGAGCGGCACGCCGAAGCGGGAGGCGGCGACCTGAGCGACCTTCTGGAACAGGCCTTGGCCCATCTCGGTGCCGCCGTGGTTCATGTGGATCGAGCCGTCTTGGTAGACGTGCACCAGCGCGCCGGCTTGGTTGAGGTGGGTCAGGGTGAAGCTGATGCCGAACTTGACGGGCGTGAGCGCGAGGCCCTTTTTCAGCACCGGGTTGGCGGCGTTGAAGGCGTCGACCGCCGCCTTCCGCGCGGCGTAATCGTCCTTCTTGCAGAGCGCCTCGACCATCTCTTGGCAAACCGAGTCCACCACCGGCTGGCCGTAGGGGGTGGTCTGCACGCCATCCGGTGGCGGCGGGGGCGTTTCGGGATCGTCCACCTGGGTGGCGCCGCGGGAGCTGAGGTCTTCCTCGGCGGCGGAGACTTTGGGAGCCTCCAGTTGCATTTTCTTGCCGGAAGTATCCCCGCCGGAGGCATAGAAGTTCTTCTGGCGCAGCGTTAGCGCCTCGATCCCGCTCTCGGCGGCGAGGTGGTCCATCACGCGCTCGATCCCCAGCATCCCCTGCGGGCCGCCGAAGCCGCGGTAGGCGGTGGCGCTCTGGGTGTGGGTCTTCAGGCGGTGCGAGACGATGCGCACGTTGGGGATGAAATAGGCGTTGTCGGCGTGAAGCATGGCGCGGTCGGCGACGGGCAGGGAGAGGTCCTGGGCCCAGCCGCAGCGGGCGTATTGGGTGAAGTCGACGGCGGTGAGCTTGCCCTCGGCGTCCACCCCGGCGCGGTAGGTGATGCGGAAGTCGTGGCGCTTGCCGGTGATCATCATGTCGTCGTCGCGGTCGTAGCGCATCTTGGCGGGGCGGCCGGTTTGCGCGGCGACAACGGCGCAGGCGCAGGCCAGCGCGTTGCCCTGGCTTTCCTTGCCGCCGAAGCCGCCGCCCATGCGGCGGGTTTCGACGCGCACGGCGTTCATCGGGGTGCCGAGGGCCTCGGCCACCTTGTGCTGAATCTCGGTGGGGTGCTGGGTG
This sequence comes from Vannielia sp. SX4, assembly GCF_052828525.1. The sequence continues at coordinate 3,586,355 of NZ_CM128247.1, read as the reverse complement.
GAGCTGTGGACGAGCATGTCGCCCCCCTCCTGCGGGAAAGCGAGGGCGGCCTGGCCTTCGAGGTAGAAGTGCTCCTGCCCGCCCATTTCGAGCGTGCCTTCGACGATGGTTTTGGCAGCGGCGAAGCCGGTGGCGAGGTCGCCGCGGCCGTATTCGCGGGGGCCATCCTCGAAGCGGGAGTTGGCGGCGAGGGCGTCGTCGATGGTGAGGAGGGCGGGGTGCTCCGCGTAGGTGATTTCGGCGAGGCGGGCGGCCTTGCGGGCGGCGAGGTGACTCTCGGCGACGACGAGGAAGATCGGCTGGCCGATGTAGTAGACCTCGCCGGTGGCGAGCAGGGGCTCGTCGTGGGCGGAGGGGGAGACGTCATTGGCGGCGGGGAGGTCCTCCGCCGTGAGCACGGCCACGACGCCGGGGGCGGATTTGACGGCGGTCAGGTCGAGCGCGGTGATGGTGGCGCGGGCCTTGGTGGAGGTGCCGAAGGCGAGGTGCAGGCAGTTGGCGGGCACCGGGATGTCATCGACGTAGCGGGCCTGGCCGGTGACGTGGAGCGGCGCGGCGTCATGCGGGAGGGGGTTGGCGACGGTCATGGCTGCACCTCCAGCACGGAGGTGGCGGTGCCTTGGCTCTCATGGAAGTAGCGGCGGAGCATGTTTTGCGCGGCGTCCATTCGGTAGGCGGCGGAGGCGCGCATGTCGGAGAGGGGTTGGTAGTCGCTGGCGAGCGCTGTGGCGGCGGCTTCGATGGTGGCCTCTGTCCACGGGTTGCCGGTGAGTGCGGCCTCTGTTGCCGCCGCGCGCTTTGGTGTGCCGGCCATGCCGCCGAAGGCGATGCGGGCCTGCGTGACGGTGCCGTTTTCGACGGTGATGTTGAAGCAGCCGCAGACGGCGGAAATGTCTTGGTCGAAGCGTTTGGAGAGCTTGTAGCAGCGGAGGCGGTCGGGCTGGCGGGGGATCGAGACGGCCTCGACGAATTCGCCGGGGGCGCGATCCTGCTTGCCGTAGTCGATGAAGAAGTCTTCGAGCGGGAGGCTGCGGCGGCTGTCTCCGTTCCGCAGGTGGAGGGTGGCGCCGAGGGCGATGAGGGCGGGGGGGCTGTCACCGATGGGGGAGCCGTTGGCGATGTTGCCGCCGATGGTGGCGGCTTGGCGGACTTGCTCGGAGCCGTAGCGGCGGAAGAGTTCGGCGAGGGAGGGATGGTGCGTCGCGATGGCCTCGCGGAGGGTGGCGATGGGGGTGGTGGCGCCGATGCGGATTTCGGTGTCGGTCACCTCCACGAAATTCAGGTCGGTGACGCGGTGGAGGAAGGCGACCTCGCCCAGATCGGCGAGCTTTTTGGTGACCCAGAGGCCCACGTCGGTGGCGCCTGCGATGAGGGTGGCCTCCGGGTGGGCGGCATACCATTCGGCCAGCGCATCGGCGCTTTCGGGGATCTCCGGTTGCGGCTGCGCGCTAAGCGAAGAGGGGCTGGTGAGGTGGGGCGGCACAGGCTCCTGCGCGGCGGCCTCGGCGGCGCGGACGATGGGGGCGTAGCCGGTGCAGCGGCAGAGGTTGCCCGCGAGCTTGTCGTTGTAGTCGGTCGCGCCATTGGCGTGGGCGGCGGCCATGGAGGTGATGAAGCCGGGGGTGCAGAAGCCGCATTGCGAGCCGTGATGCGCCACCATCGCCGCCTGAACCGGGTGCAGCGTGCCATCGGGCGCGGCCACGCCTTCGACCGTGCGAACCTCTCGGCCGTGGAGGTGGGGGAGCAGCAGGATGCAGGCGTTCTGGGCCTGCCACGGGCCATCAGGCGTGCGGGTCATGACTGTGCAGGCGCCGCAGTCGCCCTCGTTGCAGCCTTCCTTGGTGCCCTTCAGCCCGCGGCTTCCGCGCAGCCAGTCGAGCACCGTGGTGGTGGGGTGGGCGTCGCGCAGCGCCACGGTCTCTCCGTTGAGAAGAAACGTGATGTCCATGGAGTTACCCGCCGCGTTACCGAATGCATCCCCGAGGCCCGGCCTTCGATGCGGCGTAGAAAGCGGGCCTCAGGGGAGAGTTTGGCGGGGTGGGCGCGGGGGTGGCAAGGGGGAAATTGCCCGTTTGGGCGGCAAAGGGCCGGATTTGCCCGGTTTTTGGGCGGGTTGCCGGGGGAGGTGCGTGGCTTCCGCCACGACACCCCACCCGCCATCCCGCGTGTCAGAGCCCTTCGGCGAGGGCGATGAGTTGGCTGGCCGCAGTGCCCCAGCCGTCCTGAAAGCCCATATCGTCGTGCCGCTTGCAGTCTTCGGGGGTGCAGTGGCGGACGATGGCGCGATATTCGGTGCCGCCGTCCTTCGGGGTGAAGGTGATGTCGGCCAGCATGAAGGGCTTTTCGTTGGGCACGAAGCCGGCGCGGACGAAATCGGTGAAGACGAGGCGGCTTTCGGGCTCGGCCAACAAGAAGGCGCCCTCGTTTGGCATGTCTTCACCGTCCGGGCCACGGAAGCGGGTGAAGAAGCGGCCACCGGGATGCGGCTCGACCACCGCCTCGGCGCAGCGCCACGGGGCGGGCACGAACCACTCGCAGAGCAGTTCCGGCGTGGTGAAGCACTTCCATACGGTGGCGGGGCTGGCCTTGATGTGGCGCGTGAGCGTGAGGTCGAGCTCGGGATTGATCGCGGGGGTCATGCGGTTTCTTTCTCTGCGAGGCGGGCGAGGTTGGCGAGCGCCGCCGTCCAGCCCTGGGTGTAGCCTTCGGCCATCTCGTCGCCGATGAGGCTGGCGAGCTGGGCGGTGATGGTGAGGCGGCTGCCCGCGCCCTCGGGCGTGATCTCGATGGAGCAGAGGCCGGCGGAGAGCGGGGCGCCCTCGATGCGGATGGTCTCGGTGAAGATCAGCAGGGTGGGCGCTTCGATGTGGTGGAAGTCGGTGGTGACCTCGAACTCCGGGTTGTCGGCGGGGCCGCAGCGCGAAAGCTCCTGCCCGCCGGGGCGAATGTCGGCGTGCAGGATGTCGAGCCGGGTGTTCTCGGTCGGGGCGGCCCATTGGGCGCGGTACTCCGGCGAGGTGAGCAGCGGGAAGAGGCGCGCGGGCGGGGCGGCGATGCTCTGGGTGAGGGTCAGGGTATCGTGAGTCAGGGCGCTCATGCGTCGCCTCCTTTTTCCAGTCGTTCTGCGAGGGCGGAAAGCCGCGAGAGCCGGCCCTCCCAGAGTTTGCGTTGCGTTGTGAGCCAGTTTTCGGCGGCGGCCAGAGGGGCGGCCTCGATATGGACGGTGCGGACGCGGCCCTTTTTCTCCGACCGGGTGAGGCCTGCGGATTCGAGCACCTTGAGGTGCTTGAGGAAGGTGGGCAGGGCCATGTCATGCGGGGCGTGCAGCTCGCTGACGGGGGCGGGGCCGCGGGTGAGGCGCTCGATCACGGCCCGGCGGGTGGGGTCGGAGATGGCGCTGAAGAAACTGTCTAGATGGTTAGCCATGCGGCTAGGTAATGCGAGTCGGGTTGCGCCGTCAAGATAGTTAGTTGGGTGGCTAGGTTTTAGGTGGAGGGTTCTTTCGGTGGGGTCAGCCGAAGACGGACCAGCCGGTTTCATGCGCCAGCGCTTCGATGGCCTCGGTGCCGACCTTGGAGTTGCCCCAGGCGTTGAGGCCGGGGGACCAGACCGCGATGGAGGCGACACCGGGCACGGCGACGAGGATGCCGCCGCCGACGCCGGATTTGCCCGGCAGGCCGGTGCGGAAGGCGAAGTCTCCCGAACCGTCATAGTGGCCGCAGGTCATCATCAGCGCGGCGATGCGGCGGCGTTTGACCGGGGAGAGCAGAAGGGGCGCGCCCGGCAGGCCCGCGATGCCGCGCCCGGCGCGGGCGAGTTGCTCGGTGGTCATCTCGATGGCGCATTGGTGGAAATAGGTGCCGAGCACCAGCTCGGGCATGTTCTTCAGGTTGTCGTAGCTCTTGAGGTAGTTGGCGAGGGCCACGTTGCGGAAGCCGGTGGTGGCCTCGGAATGGGCGACCTCGGCGTCGATGTGAATGTCTCCATCCTCCGCCGCCGCTCGGATGAAGGCGAGGATCTCGGAGAGCGCCTCTTTGGGGGCGCGGCCCGCGAGCAGCTCGTCGGTGGTGACAAGCGCGCCTGCGTTGATGAAGGGATTGCGGGGGCGGCCCTGCTCCTGCTCGAGCAGCAACATGGAATCGAAACGGTCCCCCGAGGGCTCGCGCCCGACGCGGTGCCAGAGCGACTCGCCGATGCGGGAAAGGACGCAGGCGAGGGTGAACACCTTGGAGACGGACTGTATGGAGAAGCGGGTTTGCGACTGCCCGGCGGAATGCATGGTGCCATCGGCCAGCACGACTGAGATGGCGAATTGCGCCGGGTCCACCCGCGCGAGTTCGGGGATATAGGTGGCCACCTTGCCCCAGTCGGCGGCGGCGTGGGCGCGGGCATCGAGGCGCGAAAGGAGAGTGGGCAGGTCCATGGGCGCGAGGCTACTTCAAACCGCCGCCGCGCCGCCATAGGGTAGCGGCATGGCTGCTCCCCGATTCATTCATCTGCGCGTTCATACCGAATACTCCCTGCTGGAGGGCGCCGTGCCGGTGAAAAAGCTGGCCGGGCTTTGCGAGAAGGCCGAGATGCCGGCGGTGGCGGTGACCGACACCAACAACATGTTCGCGGCGCTGGAGGCGAGCGTCACGCTGGCCGGTGCCGGCATTCAGCCAATCATGGGCTGCCAGGTCGATCTGGAATACGAGCAGGCCGCGCCGGGCGGCAAGCCTGTGGCGCCCGCGCCGGTCGCGCTGCTGGCGCAGAGCGAGGCAGGTTACGAGGCGTTGATGAAGCTCAACTCCTGCCTCTACCTGCGCGGCGACGGGAGCCTGCCGCATGTGACGCTGGAAGACCTTGAGCAGCACTCGGGCGGGGTGATTTGCCTCAGCGGCGGGCCGGACGGGCCGGTGGGGCGGCTGCTGCGCGCAGGCCAGCGGGCCAAGGCGGAGCTGCTGGTGGACGGGCTGCACCGGGTCTATGGCGACCGGCTCTACATTGAGCTGCAGCGGCATCCGGGCGAGGAGGGGCTGCCCGAAGCGGAGCGGGCCAGCGAGCGCGGGCATATCGAGATGGCCTATGCCAAGGACATTCCGCTGGTCGCCACCAATGACGTGTATTTCCCCAAGCCCGAGATCTACGAGGCGCATGACGCGCTGATCTGTATTGCCGAGGGCGCCTATGTGGACCAGCAGGAAGATCGGCGGCGGCTGACGGCGCAGCATTACTTCAAGAGCGCCACCGAGATGGCGACGCTCTTTGCCGACCTGCCGGAAGCGCTTGAGAACACAGTGGAAATCGCCAAGCGCTGCGCCTTCATGGCCTATCGGCGCGATCCGATCCTGCCCAAGTTCGCCGATGACGAGGTGGAGGAGTTGCGGCGGCAGGCCAACGAAGGCCTGCAGGCGCGGCTGGCGGTTATTCCGCACGCGGCGAGCGTGGAGGAGTATCAGGAGCGGCTCGATTTTGAGTTGAAGATCATCGAGGGCATGGGCTTTCCCGGCTACTTCTTGATCGTGGCCGACTTCATCAAGTGGTCCAAGGACCAGGGCATTCCGATCGGGCCGGGCCGGGGCTCTGGGGCCGGTTCGCTCGTGGCCTATGCGCTGACGATCACCGACCTCGACCCGCTGCGCTATGCGCTGCTGTTCGAGCGGTTCCTCAACCCCGAGCGGGTCTCCATGCCCGACTTCGATATCGACTTCTGCATGGACCGGCGGGAGGAAACTATCCGCTACGTGCAGGAGAAATATGGCCGCGACCGGGTGGGGCAGATCATCACCTTCGGTGCGCTGCTCTCCAAGGCGGCGGTGCGCGATGTGGGGCGGGTGCTGCAAATGCCCTATGGGCAGGTGGACCGGCTGAGCAAGATGATCCCGGTGGAGGGGGTGAAGCCCGTTTCCATCGAGAAGGCGCTGGCCACCGAGGAACGGCTGCGCGAGGAGGCGCGGGCGGAGGAGGTGGTGGACCGGCTGCTGACCTATGGCCAGCAGATCGAGGGGCTGCTGCGCAACGCCTCCACCCACGCGGCGGGCGTGGTGATTGGCGACCGGCCGCTCGATGAGCTGGTGCCGCTCTATCAAGACCCGCGCTCGGATATGCCCGCGACCCAGTTCAACATGAAATGGGTCGAGCAGGCGGGGCTGGTGAAGTTCGACTTTCTGGGCCTGAAGACCCTCACCGTGATCCAGAACGCGGTGGACCTGATCAACGGCGGCGGCCGCGACATTCATATCGGGCCGGAGGGCGAGACGCTCTATGAGCCGCCTGATGGCGCGGTGAACGAGATCAACGCGATCCCGCTGGATGATGCCAAGAGCTACCGGCTTTATGCCTCGGCCAAGACGGTGGCGGTGTTTCAGGTGGAAAGCTCGGGCATGATGGATGCGCTGCGGCGCATGAAGCCCGACTGCATCGAGGATATCGTGGCGCTGGTGGCGCTTTATCGCCCCGGCCCGATGGAGAATATCCCGACCTATTGCGAGGTGAAGAACGGGCAACGCGAGATCGAGTCGGTTCATCCGCTGATCGACCATATCCTCGAAGAGACCCAGGGCATCATCGTGTACCAGGAGCAGGTGATGCAGATCGCCCAGGTGATGGCGGGCTACAGCCTCGGCGGCGCCGACCTGCTGCGCCGCGCGATGGGCAAGAAGATCAAGGAGGCGATGGACGCCGAGCGGCCCAAGTTCGAGAAGGGCGCGGCGGAGAACGGGGTGGAGAAGAAGAAGGCCTCCGAAGTCTTCGACCTGCTCGAGAAATTCGCCAACTACGGGTTCAACAAGTCGCACGCAGCGGCTTATGCCGTGGTGAGCTACCAGACGGCCTGGCTCAAGGCGAACCATCCGGTGGAGTTCATGGCCGCCGTGATGAACTGCGATATCCACCTGACCGACAAGCTCGCGGTTTATGCCGAAGAGGTGCGTCGGGGGCTGGATATCGAGATCGTGCCACCTTGCGTGAACCGCTCTCTGGAGAGCTTCAGCGTGGTGGAGGGCAAGGTCGTTTACGCGCTGGGCGCGCTGAAGAACGTGGGCTCCGACGCGATGCGGCTGATCGTGGAGGCGCGGGGCCAGAAGGAGTTTGTCTCGCTCTTCGATTTTGCCCGCCGGGTGGACCTGAAGAAGATCGGCAAGCGCCCGTTGGAGATGCTCGCCCGCGCCGGGGCCTTCGACCAGCTCGATCCGAATCGGCACCGGGTCTTTGCGGCGCTCGACCCGCTGGTGAACTACTCCTCCGCGATCCACGATCAGCGGGCGTCCGCTCAGGTTTCGCTCTTCGGCGAGGCGGGGGACGACCTGCCGGAGCCGCGCCTGCCGAGCGTGGATGACTGGATGGTCGGCGAGCGGCTGGGGGAGGAGCACAAGGCGATTGGCTTCTACCTCTCCGGCCACCCGCTGGATGACTATATGGGCCCGCTGAAACGGCAGGGGGTGAAGACGCTGGAGCAGGTCTCGCTCGATGTGCAGCGCTCCCCGGCGGTGGTGAAACTGGCCGGGTCCGTGGCCGGACGGCAGGAGCGCAAGAGCGCGCGCGGCAACCGCTTTGCCTTCGTGCAACTCTCTGATCCGACAGGGCTTTACGAGGTGACCCTGTTCAGCGAGGCGCTGGAGAAGTCGCGCGATTTTCTCGAAACCGGCTCCAACGTGGTGGTCACCTGCGAGGCCACGATGGAGGCCGATCAGTTGAAGCTGCTGGGCCGCTCGGTGGCGCCGATCGACGTGGTGGCGGCGCAGGCCGGGCGGAGTGACATTCGCCTGTTCCTCGACGACATCGCGGCGGCGGCGGCGGTGAAATCGCTGCTCGACCGGGCGGAGGCTGACAAGGCCTCCAAATCGCGCGGATCGGTGGCGCTGTGCCTGATGGCTGCAGACCTTCCGGGGGAGGTCCACCTTGAGCTTGAGGGCGACTTTCCGGTAAATCCGCAGATCAAAAGCGCCCTCAAGTCCTTGGGTGGCGTTGTGACCGTTGAAGATATCTGACTGCCGCTGCCATGAAAAACATCCTGATCCTGACCGCGCTTGCTGCGCTCCTCTCCGCTTGTGCCTCGCTTCCCGAGGCCCGGGGCACCGCCTCGTCGAAATCGCCGCAGGCCACGCTGCCCTTTGGCGCGGTGGAAGAGAGCTGCGGGGCGCGGGGCAAGGAACTGGGCAAGCTGATCGAGAAGAACGGCAAGTGGAAGCTCTATGACACCCGCCCCGGCGCGGTGGGGCCGCGCAACTTTTTCGTCACCGGCTTCAAGGACGGCTGCGCCCGCAAGGTGACTGGCGCGGTCGCGCTCTTTGGCGATCTGGGGCTCTATGAGCTGGTCAACTACGGCGGCGGCGGCGGGGCCCTGCGCACCGAGACCGACAAGGCCTATGCTGGCATTCGCGCCTGTGGTGCCGGGGTATGCAGCGAGGGCAAGCTGAAGCGGCTGGAGCGGTCGACGGCCTTTGTCAGCGTCTATCCCCGGCCCGGCGCGGCGCAGAGCTTTGAGCTGCTGATGCACAACCGCAAGCTGGTGGCGGCTGCCGTCCGGTAAGCGGCTCAGTAATGCGGTGGGCGCTCGTCGCCCAGCACCACGCCGCCGGTATTGTCAGACTCGCTTTCGGCGGCACGCTTCATCAGCATCTCGACCCGCCGTTCCATCACGTCGAGCCGTTTGCCCTGACCCACGACCATCTCGTGCAGGTCTTCCACCGCGCGGGTGATGTGGGCGAGTTCTTCTTCGAGCCGGTCTGTCATGTAACGTGCATATAGCGGCGCCCCTGCCGCCGCCAGCCCTTGCTTGCCGATCCGGCCCCTCTGCGCTATGCCCCGCGCGACTGGATTGAAGGCCGCAGACAGGGTCGAGCGCTCATGGCAAAGCAGAAGAAACAGCCCCGGCCCAAGGCCGAAACGCCCAAGGGCTTCCGCGACTATTTTGGCGCGGAAGTGGACGAGCGGAACGCGATGCTGGCCGAGATCGCGCGGGTTTATGCGCTTTACGGGTTCGATCCGCTGGAAACTTCGGGTGTGGAGACCGTCGAGGCGCTGGGCAAGTTCCTGCCCGATGTGGACCGGCCCAACGAGGGCGTGTTCGCGTGGGAAGAGGACGACAGCGGCTGGGTGGCCCTGCGCTATGACCTGACGGCCCCGCTGGCCCGCGTGGCGGCGCAGTATCGGAATGATTTGCCCTCGCCCTATCGGCGCTATGCGATGGGGCCGGTCTGGCGGAACGAGAAGCCGGGGCCGGGGCGATTTCGGCAGTTTTATCAGTGCGATGCGGATACGGTCGGGAGCGCGTCTCCGGCGGCGGATGCCGAGATCTGCGCGATGCTGGCCGATACGCTTGAGGCGGTGGGCATCCCGCGCGGCGACTATCTGGTGCGGATTAATAACCGCAAGATTCTCGACGGCGTTTTGGATCATATTGGATTGGGGCGCACTTCGCTTGATGCGGACACACTTCGTGGCACCATCGAACAAGCTTTTGATGTAGAGACGCGCAATGCCGTGCTGCGCACCATCGACAAGTTCGACAAGGTCGGCGAGCAGGGCGTGCGCGACCTGTTGGGCAAGGGCCGGAAGGATGACAGCGGGGCCTTCATCGACGGCGTCGGGCTGGATGAGGCACAGGCCGATCCGGTGGTGGCTTTCCTGACCTCCAAGGCGGAGAGCGCCGAAGAGACCTTTGTGAATTTGCGCGCCGCCGTGGGCGAGAGCGCTGTGGGCGCCGATGGCATCGCCGAGCTGGAGCAGATTGCGGCGCTTCTGGCGGCACAGGGCTATGGGCCGGACCGGATCGAGGTGGACCCGAGCGTGGTGCGTGGCCTTGGCTACTACACCGGCCCGGTCTTCGAGGCGGAGCTGACCTTCGAGATCACCGACGAGAAGGGGCGGCCGCGGCAGTTCGGCTCGGTCGCTGGCGGCGGGCGCTATGATGATCTGGTGAAGCGCTTCACCGGCCAGGCGGTGCCTGCGACGGGCGTTTCCATTGGCGTTGACCGGCTGCTCGCGGCGCTCAGGGCCAAAGGGCGCCTCTCGGGCGAGACGCGCGGGCCGGTGGTGGTGACGGTGATGGACCGGGACCGCATGGCCGACTATCAGGCGATGGTGGGCGAGTTGCGCTCTGCGGGCATCCGCGCAGAGGTCTATCTCGGCAACCCGAAAAACTTTGGCAACCAGTTGAAATACGCCGACAAACGCGCCTCGCCCGTGGCCGTGATCCAGGGCGGGGACGAGGCCGAGCGGGGCGTGGTTCAGCTGAAGGATCTCGTGCTGGGCGCCAAGCTGGCCGAGGGGCTGACCCGCGAGGAATGGGCCGAACAGCCGGCGCAGGTGGAAATCTCCCGCGCTGATCTGGTGGCCGAAGTGCAAAAGATGCTGGACCGCGACTGATGCTCAAGGATGTGCCGCGCGAGGAGGTCACGCGCCTCATTGGCCTGTTCGAGGCCGCGGGCGCGGTGCGCGTGGGCGCGGATGTGCTGCAACCGGCGGACACGCTGCTGGACCTCTACGGCGAGGAAATCCGGGCGCGCGCCTATGTGACCCACGATCCGCTGCGCGGCGAGCTGATGCTGCGGCCCGACTTTACCGTGCCAGTGGTGCAGGCCCATATGGCGCAGGGGCAGGAGCCCGCGCGCTATTGTTACGCGGGCACCGTTTTTCGGATGCAGGAGGCCGACACCGGGCGGCCTTCGGAGTTCGAGCAGGTGGGCTTCGAGCTGTTTGACCGGGGTGACCGGGCGCGGGCCGATGCCGAGGTGTTTTCGCTGATGTCTCAATGCCTTGAGGGGCGGGGCCTGCGGGCTGCGATTGGCGATATCGGGCTGCTCTCGGCGGCGGTTGCGGGCCTTTCGACCTCGGAGAAACGCCGCGCCGCGCTGATGCGCCACCTCTGGCGGCCGCGCCGGTTCAGGGCGCTGCTGGACCGTTTCGGCGGGCGCAGTGCTGTGCCCGCGAGCCGGGCTGCGTTGCTGGTGCGGATGGAGAGCGAGGCAGCGGAAAAGGTGCTTTCGGGCGCGGGCGTGGCGATTGGCAAGCGGCGGGCAGATGAGGTGTTGGCACGGATGGCCACCTTGCAGGCCGATGCCGCCGAGCCGCCGATCCCCGAGGCGGAGCTGGGGCTGCTGGATGACCTGTTGGGGGTGCGGGCGAGCCCGACGGATGCGCTGGAGCACCTGCGCGACCTCGCTGTGGACATGCCCGCGCTCACACCGGCGCTCGACAATTTCGCCGCCCGGCTCGACGCGCTGGCAGATGCGGGCATCGACCTCGCCACGCTCGCCTTCGAGGGCAGCTTCGGGCGGACGCTGCTGGAATATTACGACGGGTTCGTCTTTGGCTTCTTCGCGCCGGAGCGGCCCGACCTGCCGGCGGTGGCCAGCGGCGGGCGCTACGATGCGCTTTGCCGGGTGCTCGGGCAGGGCCGCGAGATTCCGGCCGTGGGCGCGGTGATCCGGCCTGCGCTGCTGGCCGAGATCGGGGAGGCAGGCTGATGCTCAAGCTCGGGGTGCCCTCCAAGGGCCGCTTGATGGACAAGACTTTCGACTGGTTCGGCGCGCGGGGCGTGGGCCTCAAGCGCACCGGCAGCGAGCGCGAATATGCGGGCGCGGTCGAAGGGGTTGAAGGCTGCGAGCTGCACCTGCTGAGCGCGGGCGAGATCCCCGCTGCACTGGCGGACGGACGCATTCACCTTGGCGTCACCGGCACCGACCTCGTGCGTGAGAAGATCGCTGGGTGGGAGCAGCGGATCGAAGAGCTGGAGCCGCTGGGCTTTGGGCAGGCCAACCTCGTGATCGCCGTGCCCGCCTTCTGGGCCGATGTGGACACGCTTGATGATCTCGATGCCGCCGCCGCCGCCTTTCGGGCGAGCCACGGCCACCGGCTGCGGATTGCGACCAAGTACCACCGGTTGATCCGCGAGTTCCTGCGGCAGAACGGGGTGGCCGATTACGCGCTGGTCGACAGTCAGGGTGCCACCGAAGGCACGGTGAAAAACGAGACGGCGGAGGCGATTGCCGACATCACCTCGTCGGGCGAGACGCTGCGGGCCAACCACCTGAAGATCCTCGCGGACGGGCTGGTGCACCGGAGTCAGGCCACGCTGTTCCGGTCGCGCAAGGCGGAGTGGTCTGCCGAGGACCGCGCCACGCTGGCGACGCTGAAGGGCGTGCTGGGCATCTGATCCGGTGTTTGCGCTCGGGCGTGGCGGGGCATAGCATTGCCGCAACGGCAAGCGAGGCGGCACGATGATTGAGCTCAAGGGAATGGTCGAGGAGGAGATCGGGCTGCTGCTGGAGTGGCTGGCTCGGCGCAACGTGCATGTGGCCTTCGAGGGGGCGCAGGTGGTGAGCGAGGGCGGCATCGGCCATATCGCCGTGCCGCTGCATTTTGGCCCGAGCTATCAGGGCCGCCGGATCGCGACGGTGGGGGCACCCTATCGCATCCCCAAGGTCGATCTCGGCAACCACTGCTGCCCGCATTTCGTGACCGGCGAGATCGAGAGCGGCGATACCGATATCGTCTATGACGGGGTGCCGATAGTGATGGTGGGCGACACGGGCAAGCACTGGCCGGGGTGCGGCACGGCCAAGGTCTTTGTGGCCGAGGGTTGGCGCAAGATGGCCTCTGCCCATGACACGTGGGATTTCACCACGCTCTCGGGCGGCGGGGGCGGCGGCTTTACCATCCGCGCGGGCGACGACCCGGACGATCTGGATTTGCCGGGCGCGCCCAAGGCCCCCGTGCCGGTGCCGGGTATCTTTGGCGTGGCCGCAGGCGCGGACCCGGAGGAGGCGATGCGCTCCTTTGCAGCGCTGGCCGAGATGGCCAAGGGAAGCGACGACGAGTAGCCCGCCACTGCTAGCCCGCCCGCGCGAGGCGCAGGGCGCGTTCAGCTTGTTTCATCGAGAGGAAGGGTGCGGCGGGCGCGGGCTGTGCGCCCATCGCGGTGCGGATGGCGTGGCGCGCCTGCCGGGGCAGGCCTTGCAGCGCCATCGGGCCGGGCCAGAAGCTCTCGGCTGGACAACCCTCTGCCAGTAGGATGGCGTGGCGGGGCAGGACGATGTGGACGTAGTCGATGGAGCGCCGCCCGTGCAGCAGGCCGATGCTGGGGAGCTTGGTGAGGGCGCGAGCTGGCACCAGCGCCCCGATCCCGGCATGCCAGATGCGGTGCTGCGGCGAGACCACCAGATCGCGCGCCGGGCAGCCCGGCCCGAGGGCATGGGCGCGGAGGCGCACTGGCTTGCGGTTACGCTCGGCACCGATGCGCTCGCGGCTTTTGAGCACCAGCGCCACCGGAAGGGTACCGCCGCCCGCAAGGCGCAGGGGATCGCCCGGTTTGAGCCGCCGCGCCTCCTCCCACCCGTCTGCTGTGGCGATGCGCGTGCGGGCCTCGAAACAGGCGGGCAGGGAGCTGGTGTAGGGCAGAGCGGAGAGGTTGCCCTCGAAGACGTTCATCACCGTGAGCGGCTCGCCGAAGGGCGGCATGGGCGGGCCGTGAACAGTGAAGCCCTCCACGTTCCACGGACTGCCGGTGAGTGAGACGGCGGCGATGTAATAGGTGGTGCCGAGACTGTCTTGCACCTCCATCAGATATTCGGCCTCGATGATCGTTCCGCTGCCGTAGGTGCTGCCGCTGATTGTGTAGCTGCCGTTCAGGGTTTGCGGCTCTGGATCGTCATCATCAAAGGTGGTGTCATTCGGGTCGTCGACCGAAACCACCTGCTCCACCGCGCCGGGGGAGATCGTGACGGTGCTGACGCCCAGCGTGTATTGCTGGCCGTCCGGCTGAGTAAAATCCTCGCCGCTGGTCGTGATGAACGACCCGTCGAACACATGGATATCATAGAGCGGCATGCCCGGCGCCGTGTTGTTGCACGGAGCCGGTTTTAGCGGGGCAAGGTTAACGCCCGGTTTGCATCTGCCGCATTTTGCGGGGAGCCGCGGGGCGTGTGCCTGCGGGTTATGCGCCGACGCCGCTAAGCGAGCATGCGCTTGGCGAGGCGGTGGATGCCCTGAAACCTCAGTTGCTGATTGAGCGTTCGGCTGGTCGCCCGCTTGGGGATGGTTTGCCAGTCGCGCAGGATGCGGACCTTGCACATGAAGGCGATGGTCTGATCGTCGGCTCCGGTCAGGGTGTAGCCCTCGAAGAAGGCGCGCAGATCGATCCCCGGCAGGGGGCCGTGTCCGTGGTTGCCGGGTTTGGCGCAGAGCGTGCCGTAGTGGCAGAAGAGGCGCGCCAGATCGTGGCAGACGGGCAGGAGGCCGGGGGAGCCGAAATCGAGCCCGGTCGCGGTGTCGCCATCGATCAGGATGTTGCGGAGGTTCAGGTCGCCATGCCCGACGGCGGCGACGGTCTGGCAGGCCTCCGGGCCGGGCACGTTGGCGAGCACATGCTCCAACAGCGCCCGGAAACGGGCCATGCCGGGCAGCTGAAGCTCGCCCTTGTCTGCCCGGTCCTTCAGGGTTTCGAGGTGCTCCGTGGCGTAGACGGGTTTGAAAACGCGCGGCTCCCACGGTTCGGATCGGTGAAACCGCTCCACCCAGCGCCCGGCGATGGTGAGGGCATGGGCGTGGCCTGCGGGTTTGGTGCGCGAGAAGATATCGAAGAGGGTGTCACCCCGCGCCAGCTCCATCACGATGGTCTGGCTCTCCGGGTCGTGGCCGAGGATCTTGGGCACCTCGGGCAGGCTGGCGGCGACGGTGGTGTGGCGCTCGATGGTCTTTGCGAACTGCTGGGGTTTGATCGGGCGAAAGATCCGTTTGACCGCCAGAGGCGCGCAGCGCGGCTGCTCGATCCGGACCACCAGCCGATACATCACCTCGTCGTCGCGGCGCGAGAGCAGCGTGGCGTGCCACCCGCTCGCGGGCAGGTTCACCGCATGCAGGACCAGGGCGGCGGACTGCAGGAGAAGGTCGATCTCATCCAACGCGCGCCCCTCGTGCCACCGTGGCGGCTCAGCCGCACTTGGAGTGGCCGCAGGAGGTGCATGTCATGCAGCCCTCGACCATCTGCATGGTGAACTGGCCGCAGGAGGGGCAGGACTTGCCGCGCGGGGTGCCGATGGAGACGACCTGCGCCTGCGGGTCGGACTTGAGGCCCATCCCCTCGCCCTCGATGAAGCCGATGGCGATGAGGTGGCGCTCGATCACCCCGCCGATGGCTGCGAGGATCGACGGCACGTATTTGCCCTGCATCCATGCGCCGCCGCGCGGGTCGAACACGGCCTTCAGCTCCTCGACCACGAAAGACACGTCGCCGCCGCGCCGGAAGACGGCAGAGATCATCCGGGTCAGCGCCACCGTCCAGGCGAAGTGCTCCATGTTCTTGGAGTTGATGAACACCTCGAAAGGCCGCCGCTGGTTGCCCACCACCACGTCGTTGATGGTGATGTAGATGGCATGCTCGCTATCGGGCCACTTGAGCTTGTAGGTCGCCCCTTCGAGCGCCTGTGGGCGGTCGAGCGGCTCGGAGATGTAGATCACGTCGCCATCCTCATCGGGCGCGGGCGCTTCCTCTGCCTTTTCGGAGACGGAGAGGACGGAGCCTGTCACATCGTTCGGGCGGTAGGTGGTGCAGCCCTTGCAGCCGGTCTCATAGGCCTGGGCATAGACCTCCTTGAAGGCCTCGAAGCTGATGTCTTCGGGGCAGTTGATGGTCTTGGAGATCGAGCTGTCGATCCACTTTTGCGCGGCGGCCTGCATCTTCACGTGCTCGGAGGGCGGCAGGGTTTGCGCGTTGGTGAAGTGGTCGGGCAGGGGGGCGTCGCCCTTCAGGTCGCGCCACATTTGCACTGCGTAATCAACGACTTCCTCCTCGGTGCGGGAGCCGTCGGGCTGGAGCACCTTGCGGGTGTAGGCATAGGCGAAGACCGGCTCGATGCCGGAGGAGACGTTGCCGGCGTAGAGCGAGATGGTGCCGGTGGGGGCGATGGAGGTGACGAGGGCATTACGGATGCCGTGGGTGCGGATGGCCTCGCGTACGTCATCGTCCATCTGCTGCATGGTGCCGGAGGCGAGGTAGGGCTCGGCGTCGAAGAGGGGGAAAGGGCCCTTTTCCTTGGCGAGCTCAACAGAGGCAAGGTAGCTGGCGCGGGCGATGGCCTTGAGCCAGGCCTCGGTTTGCGCGGCGGCCTCGTCGGAGCCGTAGCGCAGGCCGGTCATCAGGAGCGCGTCGGCGAGGCCGGTGACGCCGAGGCCGATACGGCGCTTGGCCTGCGCCTCGGCCTGTTGGGCGGGCAGGGGGAAGCGGGAGGCATCAACCACGTTGTCCATCATGCGGATGGCGGTGGTGGTGAGCTTGGTGAGCGCGTCCATGTCGATCTGCGCGGTGTCCTCGAAAGGATCGGTGACCAGCTTGGCGAGGTTGATCGAGCCGAGCAGGCAGGCGCCGTAGGGCGGCAGAGGCTGCTCGCCGCAGGGGTTGGTGGCCGCGATTTGCTCTACGTAGTTGAGGTTGTTCATCGCGTTGATGCGGTCAATGAAGATCACGCCCGGCTCGGCGTAGTCGTAGGTGGAGCGCATGATGCGGTTCCAGAGGTCGCGGGCCTGAACGGTGTGATAGACCTTGCCGCCGAAGGTCAGCTCCCACGGGGCATCGGCCTTCACGGCCTCCATGAAGGCATCGGTGACCAGCACCGAGAGGTTGAACATGCGCAGGCGGGCCGGGTCGGACTTGGCGGCGATGAAGGCTTCGATGTCGGGGTGGTCGCAGCGCATGGTAGCCATCATCGCGCCGCGGCGGCTGCCAGCGGACATGATGGTGCGGCACATCGCGTCCCACACGTCCATGAAGGAGAGCGGGCCGGAGGCGTCGGCGGCCACGCCCGAGACGGCGGCGCCCTTGGGGCGGATGGTGGAGAAATCGTAGCCGATGCCGCCGCCCTGCTGCATGGTCAGCGCGGCCTCCTTCAGCATGTCGAAGATGCCGCCCATCGAGTCGGGAACCGTGCCCATGACGAAGCAGTTGAAGAGGGTGACGGCGCGGGCGGTGCCTGCGCCTGCAAGGATGCGGCCAGCGGGGAGGTATTTGAAATCGGAGAGGGCTTCGTAGAACTCCTCTTCACGCGCCGGGGCATCGGCCTCGCCCTCGGCGAGCGCGCGGGCAACACGGCGCCAGCTGTCTTCGACCGTCTCGTCGATCGGCGTGCCGTCGGCCTGTTTGAACCGGTATTTCATATCCCAGATGGACTCGGCGATCGGGGCGGTGAAGGCGGTCATGAGCGTGGTCCTTGTCGCGGTGCGAGCCCGGATATTAGCCCGCCGGAGTGGCAGGGCAAAGGCGCGCGGCGGGAATCTGGCAGAATCGGTGCAGGGAAAATACACTACCACATATGGGCGAACAGAAAAAGAACACCATACATCTTGTAAAGCTCTGCGTCGGCGTGGACTCGCTGGAGCAGCTTGAGGCTTGGCGCGCGCAGCGCAGGCGCGAGACGGGCGTGGCCGAAACTCGCCATGTGACCCGGATGTGGCCCAAGCAGGAGGAGGCGCTGCTAAACGGCGGCTCGCTCTACTGGGTGATCAAGGGGGTGATTCAGGCGCGGCAGGCGGTGCTGCGGCTGGATGAAGTGGAGGGCGGCGACGGGATCAGGCGTTGCGGGATCGTGCTGGCGCCGCAGTTGATCCGTGTGGCCCCGGCGGTGCGGCGGCCGTTTCAGGGCTGGCGCTACCTGAAGCCAGAGGACGCCCCGCCGGACCTGCCCTCGCGGCGGGAGGGCGACCCGGACATGCCACCGGAGCTGGTGGCGAAGCTGGCGGAAATCGGAATTTTGTAGAGGCTCGTTGGTGGTGGGTTTCGCCCACCCAACGGGACCATTTGGTGCGGGATCTTGGTGCTTTCGGGTCGGAAGATACACCGACGCACGGACCGTGCGGAGCCATGTGCATGTGCGGGGTCGCTCCGCTGCACCTGCATCGCGAACGGGGCGGTGCGAGGCAGCCGGTAGTGACGGGACAAGCCCCGACCTGCGGGGCAGGGCGGCCCGTTGTGGAGCCGCCCTGGCCGAAGCTTGTCAAACGATAGCGTCGCCGAAGTCGAGGCCGACGATCACCGGGTCATGGTCGGACGCGGCGTAGGGACCGGAGAGGTCGTAGGCCGGGTTGTTGAAGTTGGTGTCGTAGTTGAAGAGATCCGGCTCGTCGGCGTTGATGTGCCACTCGGTGATGCCAGTCACGAAGGACAGCATCTCGTCATCCACCAGTGCCTGATCGAGCACACCCTGCTGGCCGTCGAAGACGTAGGAATAGGCCTCGTCCTGACCCACGAAGGTGGCCAGCAGGTCGGTCAGCCCGGCCTCGTCGTCGAGATACTGCACCGGGTCTTCCTCGGTGTAGCTGTTCATGTCGCCGAGGTAGATGACGGTATCGGTGCCGGTGCCGTTATAATCGTTCTCGATCCAGTCGGCGAGTTCGATGGCGGCATCGGTGCGCACCTCGTTCCAGAACCCCTGCCCATCGCCTTGGTCGAAGTTCGAATCTGCGTAGAGATCCTGAAGCAACGACTCCACGGCCGTGTAGTTGGCATCGGTCGGATTGTTGGTGAGCCAGCTTTCGGCGGCATCGGCGATGTCCTGCAGGTCGCTGTCGCCCTTCGACTTGAAGTGCGAGGAGACCATGGTGAACTGCTCGCCGGTGGCGTTGTCCTCGAAGGTGGCGGCCACCGAGGGGCGGTTGCGGTCGAAGCTGTCCCAGTCGAAGCCGATGTAGCCGCCGAGGGCTTCGGCGATGCCGTTGGTCACGTCGTTAGAGGCCTCGGCGAACACCAGCGTCTCGGCGTAGACCAGGGTCACTGCGTTGGCATCGTAGATGATGCCGGTGGTGATCGCGTCGGTGCCGATGTAGCCCGCGCCGCCCCATGGATCGGTGATGTAGGCGTAGGGGTTCACGGCGACATAGTTCGTGGCCCCGCCCGAGGCCGCATCGAGCTCGTCGGTCAGGGTGACGATGGCGGAACCCGTGCCGAAGCCGTTGTTCTCGAGTTCCTGCAGCGCCACCACCTCGGCGCCGGTGCCGAGGATTTCGGCGGTGAGCCCGTCTGTCTGCCGGTCCAGCTCCTCTTGGTTGTTGGCGCCGCGCACGCCTGCGCCGTTGGGGCCGGCGCTGCCGGTGAAGCTGGTGAAGTAGTTCAGCACGTTCACCGAGGCGACCTGGAGCGAGCCGCCCACGTCATCGGGCGTCTCTGGGCGGTTGGCGGTGCTTTCGTCGAGCGCAAGCTGGCCGTCGACCACCAGCGCATAGGACCCGAACTCGTAGGTCATCACACCGTTGACGTCGGAGGTGAACTCAGTGCCGAGGCGCGGCGAGATGGAGTTGTCCATGTCGTCGCCCGCGTCGAGGTAGCCGTTGCCATTCACATCGCCCGGCCCGGTGTTGGGCACGTAGATGAACTCGTCGGGGTTCTGGCCGCTGATCCCGTCGGAGAGCAGCAGGGTGTTGTTGGCGTTGTCCTCCATCGCCGCTTGCGCTTCGGGCGAGCCGGCATCGTAAAGCTGGGTCGGCTGGATCGGGGTGCCCGCGCTGATCGAGATCTCGCCGTAACGGTCGAAGTTGAAGTTGGCAGTGATGGTCAGCGGATCGGTCGTGGCGGAGCCAACCGAGAGATACATGCCCTCGTAGCTCTCCCAGTCGTTCACCGTGTCTGGGCCGATGGAGACGGTGGCGACAGGTCGGAAGTTGTTGGTGGAGATCACGGTGACATCGCTGACATCGGTCAGCTCGGTGAGATCGAAGAACTCGTCGACGGTGCCGGTGACAGACACCAGATCGCCGACCTCCACTGCGTAGCCGCCGCCGGTGAAGACGTAGATGCCCTCGGAGGTGGCATCGTTGTCGTCCCAATCGCCAAACTCTTCGGTGAGGTAGAAGCCGTCATCGGTGACATATGTGACCACAGCCTCGACCTGCACGCCCTGCTGGCCGTCGAGCGGCGAGGCGAAGCTGTCGCCCTGAACCTCGGAGATGAGATAGAGGGTGGGGGTGACGGTCAACTCATTGGCGGTGCCGGCGGTGTTGACGCTGGCAAACCAGGCCTCGCCCGCGTCGTTGAGCTGGAGCGAGTCGCCCACCGGGGTGCCGGAGCCTTCGGCAATGCCCACATCGATGGAGGTCGCGCCGGTCACCACGCCCTCGGTGCCGGTGATCGTGCCCTCGTAGGAGACGAAATCCACCAGTGCACCGCCCGGGCCTTCGAGCGCCACGCCATCGGGGCCGTTCTCGAGGAAGTTGGGCGTGACGACGTAGTAATCGTAGGTGCCATCGGAGGTGACGGTGACGGAGGCGTCGGTGAGAGCGAGGGAAAAGTCGATACCGCCGTCGTTGCCTTCGACAAGGTGCACCACATAATCCGCCGGGTCGGTGCCCGCGGCGAGGCGGATCTCGACGAACTCGCCCTCGTCGGTGCCCGCGTTGTCGTAGTGGAACTCGTTGATCCGGGGCGCGGCGGTGACGATGGTGCCGTTGGTCGCGCCGGGGCTACCGAGGTCGCCATCGCCAAAGGGCGTGGTGGCCTCTGTCCAGTTGGCGCCGTCATTGTTGTCGGCGGCGAGATCGGTCAGCTCCATCGCGGCGCCGGTGGGATCGGGGAAGGCGGGGCCGCCGTCATATTCGACGCGGTCCACCTCGGTGCCGTCCGCGGTGGTCAGGATGATCTCGTCATCGCCGTTGGCGAGGGCGATGCCGGAGTAGACGTAATCCACCGCGACGCCGCCGTTGGTGGTGATGTCGCCGTTGATGCCGAGCACGAGGTATTCGTCGGGCTGGATCACAAGGCTGCCGGTGATGGTGTGGCTGTCGGCGCCGTTGTCGGAAATCACCCAGCCTTCCAGCTCCACCGGCTCGGTGCCGGCGTTGTAGATCTCGAAATACTCGCCATTGCCGTCGGAAACGGCGGAGGGGTTCCGCATGATCTCGGAGATGACGATCTCGGGCGGCGCGGCGGGGGTGCTGCCGTTGGGCGCGCCGGGGGTGCCGAGGTCGCCGTCGCCGTAGGTTTGCACGGCGGTTGTCCAATTGGCGGGATCGTTGTTGTCGGACGCGACATCAATCAGCTCCATCGCTGCGCCGTTCGGGTCGGGCCAGAGCGTGCCGCCGTCATATTCGACGCGGTCGATCTCGGTGCCGTCGGGCATGGTGAGGATGATCTCGTCTGCGCCATTGCCGAGGAAGAGGCCGGAGAAGACGTAATCCACCTCGACGCCGCCGTTGGTGGCCATGTCGCCGTTGTTGCCGAGCACGAGATATGCGCCCGGCTCGATCACGAGGCTGCCGCTGATGGTGTGGCTGTCGGTGCCGTCGTCGGAGATGACCCAGCCCTCGAGCTCTACTGGCGCGGAGCCGGCGTTGTAGATCTCAAAATACTCGCCTTGGCTGTCGCTCACGGCAGAGGGGTTTTGCATGATCTCGGTAATGACGATCTCGGGCGGCGGCGCGATGTTGGCGGCGCCGGGCGTTTCAACGCGGGGATCGGACCAGGTGCCATCCTCTTCGCGCTGGAGTGAGAAGCCGATGGGCGTGTCGCCGGGCTCCATCACGCCGATGTCGGTTGCCTCCATCCCGTCGGCCGGCCCGCCCACGGCGGTGAAGCTGCCCTCGTAGGAGATGAACTCGATCACCCCGCTCAGATCGTAGAGCGCGATGCCGTCATTGCCGTTCTGGAGGCCGGAGGTGGGGATGACGTAGTAGTCATATGTGCCGTCAGTGGTCATCGTGCCGTCGGCGGCGGCGAAGGTGCCGTACACCGCGCCACCGTTGCCGTTGTAGAGCGCTATGCGCAGGTCGGTCACGTCGGTGCCCGCGTCGACGCGGAGCTCGACAAACTCGCCGGTGTCGGCGCCCGCGTTGTCATAGTGGAACTCGTTGATCCGGGGCGCGGTGGAGGGGGTCTCGTCGACATCGGCGACGGTCACGGTGATGTCGGCGCTGCCGGTGGCGGTGCCGTCTGAGGCCTCGACGGTGAGCTCGTAGGCGTTGTCGCCATCGGCATCGAGGGGTGCCTCGTAATCGGGGGCGGCGAGGAAAGCGATCTCGCCGGTTGCCGCGTCGATGGTGAAAAGCGCGGCATCGGCGCCGGACAGGCTGTAGGTGAGCGCATCGCCCTCGGCGTCGGTGGCGGACACGGCGGCGGCGACGGCGGTGGTGTTCTCGTCGATCGTTACGCTGGTGGCCGTCACCTCGGGCGCGTCGTTCACGCCGGTGACGGTGATCGTGACGGTGGCGGTATCGGTGCCGCCCTTTCCGTCATCCACGGTGTAGGTGAAGGTGTCTTCCAGCGTTTCGCCCTCGGCCAGCGCGTCGAACACGGCCGGATCGTAGGTGATGGTGGTGCCGTCGAAGCTGATGGAGGCGCCCGAGGCGGAGGTGGCATCGACCGAGGTGATGGTGATCGCGTCGCCATCAAACTCCTGATCGTTGGCAAGCAGGGTCGCGGCGTCGATCGTCAGAGGGGTGTCTTCATCGGTGGCGGCGGCATCGTCGCCCGCGAGCACCGCGTTGTTGGTGCCGTCGATCCAGAGGGTATAGTCATCGGCCTGGAAGTAGAGCGCCTCGACGCCCGTGAGCACGTCGACTCCTTCGGGGCCGGTGACCACGGTGGTCTTGAACCAGCCCCACCCGAGGGTGGACACATCGTAGTCGGAAACCGAGCCGGAATAGACCGAGGTGTCGGTGCCGCGCCCGCCGTTGATGATGTCGAGCCCCGCGCCGGAGAAGATGATGTCATCACCGCCGTGGCCGAAGATCAAGTTGCTGGAATCATTGGCCTCGATCACGTCATCCCTACGGCTGCCCTGGAAGATAACTTGTGGGCGGTGATCGTCGTGGCCGTGGCCGCGCCCTTTGTGATGACCGTTGGAGTAGAAAGAGTGACCGTTATCGCGCGGCATGGTGATTCCCCCTGCAAAAATCCTTGTTTGGCCCTGAAAAAACAGGCCAGCGTAACGTGAAGATGAACACGTTCACATTCGGGCATGGCCCGGTGAGCATGGGAAGGGGTTACGCATCGGCAGGAGGCCAGTAGGCGGGGGATCGCCTGTTATGTGAACTGCACTGCCACCGAGCCGAGCGGGCCGAAATCGGCGTGCAGCGTATCGCCCTTTTGCGCGTGCACCGGGCGGGTGAAGCTGCCCGAGAGCATGTAGTCGCCCGGCTTCAGCTCGGTGCCATAGGGGCCGAGCTTGTTGGCGAGCCATGCAATGGCCATGGCGGGGTGGCCGAGGACGCCTGCGGCGAGGCCGGTCTCCTCGATCTCGGAATTGCGGTAGAACACGGCGCCCACGGTGCGCAGGTCGATCGCATCGGGGCGCACCGGGCGGCCTCCGAGGACGATGCCCGCGCCTGCGCCGTTGTCGGCCACGGTGTCGAAAATCTTGCGCGGTTCGGTCACCCGGGCGTCGATGATCTCGATGGAGGGGATGACCCATTCGGTTGCGCGGAGCACGTCGATCAGCTGCACGCCGGGGCCTTTGAGCGGGGAGTGCAGCACGAAGGTGAGCTCGGGTTCGACGCGGGGCTTGCAGAAGCTCTCGAAAGGCACCTTGGCGCCATCGGCGAGGAGCTGGTCGTCGAAAAGGTAGCCGAAATCGGGCTCGTCGATCTTGCTGGCGGCCTGCATTGCCTTGGAGGTCAGGCCGATCTTGTGGCCGACGATCCGGCGGCCCTCGGCCACCCGCGCCTCGGCCACAGCGGAGGAAATCGCGTAACTGTCCTCCAGCTCGATCTCGGGGAACATGGCCGAGGGCCGCTCACCTTGCACCTTGGTGCGGTGGCTTTCGAGCAGGGATGCGACGGCCTTCGCGCGTTGATCTTCGGTCAGCATGATGAGGGTCCTCCGTTTGCGCTTTTGTGGCCTGTCGGGGAGGATTTGCCAAGAGATAACATGTTAATGACTTGCGTTTTTATCGGTGATAGGCAAATTATCGATAATTCCGTTGACCGGCCCTAAGCCCGGTTTTACGGTTTCGGCAGTGAGAGGGAGGCAGGCTATGGACGGCGGCAGCGCGCGGCGGATTTCGAGCTTCATCGGGGGCAAGGCCCTGCCGGCGGAGGGGGAACTCTTCGAAGATATCAATCCGGCGACCGGCGAAGTGGTGGCGCTGGTGCAGGCCGCGAGCGAGGCGCAGGTGGATGCGGCGGTGCAGGCCGCGCGGGCGGCGTTGCGCGGGCCGTGGGGCAAGATGACGGTGGATCAGCGCGCCAAGGCGATGCACGCGATTGCCGATGGCATCGAGGCGCGGTCGGAGGAGTTCTTGCGGGCCGAGATCCTCGACACGGGCAAACCGGTAAGTATGGCCTCGCATCTCGACATTCCGCGCGGGGCGGCGAACTTCAGGGCCTTTGCCGAGGTGTTGAAGCACACGCCGGGAGAGGCCTTTCCCTTCGTGGCGCCGGATGGGCGGGATGCGCTGAACTACTCTCTGCGCGGCCCGCGCGGGGTGATTGCGGTGATCTGCCCGTGGAACCTGCCGCTGCTGCTGATGACATGGAAGGTCGGCCCGGCCTTGGCCTGCGGCAACACGGTGGTGGTGAAGCCCTCGGAGGAGACCCCGGCCACGGCGGCGCTGCTGGCCGAGGTGATCCGCGATGCGGGCATTCCGGAGGGCGTTTACAACGTGGTGCAGGGCGGCGGGCCGAATGCCGCCGGGCAGTGGCTCACCGAGCATCCGGGCGTGGATGGCATCACCTTCACCGGCGAGACGCGCACTGGCGAGGCGATCATGTGTGCGGCTGCCAAGGGCGTGCGGCCGGTATCATTCGAGCTGGGGGGCAAGAACGCGGGTGTGATCTTTGCCGATGCCGATATGGAGGCCGCGCTGGAGCAGGCGGCGCGAGCGGTGTTCATGAACGGCGGGCAGGTGTGCCTTCAGACCGAGCGGCTCTACGTTCAGCGGCCCGTGTTCGAGCAATTCGTGGCGGGGCTGAAGGCAAAGGCCGAGACGCTGGTGCCGGGCGACCCGTTCGACAAAGGCACCACATTCGGCCCGCTTATCCCTTCGGACCATCCCGCCAAGGTGCTGGGCTACTACCAGAAGGCGGCAGCAGGCGGGGCCGAGGTTGTTACCGGCGGCGGGCGGCTGGAGATGCCGGGCGCGCTGGCGGGCGGCAACTGGGTGCAGCCGACGATCTGGACCGGGCTGGGAGATGACAGCCCGGTGGTGCGCGAGGAGATCTTTGGCCCCTGCGTGCATATCGCGCCCTTCGACGAGGAGGAGGAGGTTGTGGCCCGCGCCAATGACACGCCCTATGGCCTCGCCTCGATGCTCTGGACGCAGGATGTGAGCCGCGCTCATCGGGTGGCGGCGCAGCTGGAGGCGGGGATCACGTGGGTGAACTCGTGGTTCGTGCGCGACTTGCGCACTGCTTTCGGCGGTATGAAGGCGAGCGGGATCGGCCGTGAGGGCGGGGTTCACGGGTTGGAGTTTTATACAGAAACCCGCAATATCTGTGTGAAACTCTGAGGCGGGGGCCAAGGAGCGCGCAGATGAGCATCATCGAGAAACTGTCATACGTCCGGCTCTCCGTGGCCGATCTGGCCCGCGCGGCGGAGTTTGCGGAAGGCGTGGTCGGCCTGCAAAGGGTGGAGGCGGAGGAGGGCGTGGCGCTCTTCCGCTCGGACTTTCGCGACCATGCGCTGGCGCTGGTTCAGCGGGCGGAGGGCGATGGCGCCAGCGCCTCGCTCGGGCTGGAGCTGCGCGACATGGACGCGCTGGAGGCGCAGGCAGAACGGCTGTCGGCACGGGGGTTGAAGCCCTGGCGCGGCAGTGAGGCCGACTGCGCCGTGCGGCGCTGCAAGGCGATGGCGGGCGTGCGGCTGCGCGGCGGGCTTGCGCTGGAGTTCGTGGTGCGCCCCTTGGCGAGCGGCTGGCGCTATCACGGGCCACGCGATGCCGGGATTACCGGGTTTTCCAGCGTCGTCATTGGCTCGACGGATGTTGAGGCCGACGTGGCGCTCTGGTGCGAGGCGCTGGGCGCGCGGGTGAGCGACTGGGTGGGCGAGGGCGCCTATCTGGCGATCGACGGGGCGCACCATCGGGTGCTGCTTTTGCCCGCCGAGCGCGACGGGCTGTTGGAGATGCAGTTCGAGGTCGAAGGCATGGATCAGGTGATGCAGGCTGGATACTTCCTGCAATCGCGGCAGGTGCCGGTGGTTAGCGGGCCGGGGCGCAACCCGGCATCCGGCGAACTTTTCATCAGTTTTCGCGGTCCCGAGGAGACGCGCTTTGGCTATGTGGCCGAGGGCGCAGCGCAGGACGGGCTGGCGCGGCAGTTTCCGGCCACGCGGGCCGGGTTTTGCAGCTGGGGCAGCCCCAGCACGGTGCCGGAATACGGGGGGGAGCCATGATTTCACTCAGCGATGTGAGCTACGTGCGGATGGGCACGCGCGACCTAGAGGGCGCGGAGTTTTTTGCCCGCGATTACCTCGGGTTGGAAGTGGCGGAGCGGCGGCGCGGGGCGGCCTATTTCCGCTCGGACGCGCGGGCGCATACGCTGTGCTACTTCGAGGGCGACCCTACCGATCATGCGGTGGGCTTCGAGGTGGCCAACGAGGCCGAGCTGGACGAGGCGGCGGCGGCGCTGGAGGCGATTGGCCATGCGGTGCATGTCGGCACGCCCGAAGAGGCGGGGCTGCGGCAGGTGCGGGCCTTCATCGGGTTCGATGACCCCACGGGCAACCGGATCGAGCTGGTGGTGCGCCCCGAGATGAGCGGGCAGCGGTATCATGGCACGCGGGATGCGGGGATCACCGGGTTCAGCCACGTGGGCCTCTGCAGCACCGATCCAGTACGGGACGAGGCGTTCTGGACCAAGGTCTGCAACGCGCGGGTGAGTGACCGGATCGGTGATGCGCCCTTGCTGCGGATCGACGAAGTGCACCACACGATTGCGCTCTTCCCGGCGCAGCGAAAGGGGATTCAGCACATCAACCATCAGGTTGAAAGTGCCGACGACATCCAGCGGAGCTTCAACTTCTTGCGGCAGCGGAACGTGCGGATGGTCTTCGGCCCCG
Source organism: Vannielia sp. SX4 (assembly GCF_052828525.1). Next base: position 3,559,399 of record NZ_CM128247.1, on the reverse strand, counting down.
GGCGGCACCCGACCTCGACGGCGAAGTTCCTCTATTTCGAGGGGCCGGACGGGATGGTGTTTGAATACTCCAGCGGCGTGGCGGAAATCGCCGATGAGCTTCTTTGGCGCGAGCGGCAGTTTCCGGCGGAGCCGAAGGGGTTTTGCAAGTGGGGCGCGAAGCCGGACATTGCGGAATTCCGTGACGACGATGACTGAGGCGGCGGGTGAGGTGAAGCTGCGCGTGGCCGCCCGCGCGCTGGGCCGCGCGGGGTTGGCCCATGCCTATGGGCATTGCTCGGTGCGGCTTTCGGAAAGCGAGTTTCTCGTCTGCGCGCCGGTGCCGATGGGGCAGGTGCCTGTGGGCGCGGCCGGCACGGTTGTGCCGGTGGATGGCCCGCTGCCCGAGGGCGTGCTGGGCGAAGTGCGGATACATCAGCAGCTTTACAAGGCACGGCCGGAGGCGGGCGGGATCACGCGGACGATGCCGCCGAAGATCATGGCGCTCTCGGCGCTGGGCCGGGTGCCGCAGATGCGGCACGGGATGGGCGCCTACTTCAGGGCCGGGATCGCGCTGTGGGACTCGCCGCTGCTGATCCGCGACGATGCGAGCGCAGGGGCGCTGGCTGCGCAGATGGCGGGCCAGCGAGCGGGGGTGATGCGCGGTAACGGGCTGGTGACGGTGGGCGAGAGCATCGAAGAGGCCGTGGTGCTGGCGTGGTACGCCGAGGATGCCGCCCGGATCGAGTTGGAGGTGCTTGGCACGGGGCTGGACGGACCGTTGGTGACGCCCGAAGAGGCCGAGGCGCGCGACACATGGGGCGGGCGCATCATGGACCGGATGTGGGACTACCTGACGTTCGGAGACCCGGAGCGGCAGGGGTAAGGCGGGACAGGTCCCGCCTTACGGATCAGGCCACGTTTTCGAGCGTCTGCACCGGCTGAACGCCGAGCGCGCGGCACACGTCGCGGGTGAGGCCGGGGCGGTTGAGCGTGTAGAAGTGCAGGTGCTCCACGCCCTCGTCGAGCAGCTCGGTGCAAAGCTCGGTGGCGAGCGCGGTGGCCAGAAGCTCCTCGCGGTCGTCGCGCTCGGCGGCGGCGAAGGCCTCCTCGAGCCAGGCCGGCACCTTGGCGCCGCAGCGGGCGGCGAAGCGGGCGGTGTTGCGGAAGTTCTCGATCGGCAGCACGCCGGGGATCACCGGCTTGTCGATGCCCGCCTTCACGCAGGCGTCGCGGAAGCGCAGGAAGGTTTCGGCCTCGAAGAAGAACTGGGTGATCGCCTCGTCGGCCCCGGCCTCGAACTTGCGCTTGAGCCACTCCACATCGGCCCCGTCGCCCTTGGCCTCCGGGTGCGGATCGGGGTAGGCGCCCACGCGGATCTTGAAGTCGCCGGTGTCCTTGAGCGCGGTGATCAGCTCGCAGGAGTTGGCAAAACCCTCCGCGTGCGGCTCGAACCCGGACGAGCCCTTGGGCGGGTCGCCGCGCAGGGCGACGATCTCGCGCACACCGGCCTCATGGAAGCCGCGGGCGATTCCCAGCGTCTCCTCGCGGGTCGCATCCACGCAGGTCAGGTGGGCCGCCACGTTGAGCCCGGAGGACTTGTGCAGCGTGGCCACCGCCTCGCGGGTCAGCTCACGGGTGGTGCCGCCTGCGCCGTAAGTCACGGAAACGAAGGAGGGATTCAGCGGGGCGAGCACCTGCACCGTATCCCAGAGGCGAAACGAGGCCTCAAGATTTTGCGGCGGGAAGAACTCGAAAGAAACGGAAGGAACGGCGGGCATGTCGGCTCTCATGGGTATCTGGTCGGTTTTGGTTGTCGCATTTGCACGGATGTGAAACAAGCTCATAACTCTCAACACGATCATGAGTTTCACATGCATATAGAGTTTCGGCATCTGCGCAGCGTCCGGGCGATCCACCAGGCGGGCGGGCTGGCGCGGGCGGCGGATATGCTGAACATCACCCAGTCTGCGCTGTCCCATCAGATCAAGGGGCTGGAGGAGCAGACGGGGGTGGAGCTGTTTGTCCGCCGGTCGAAACCGCTGAAGCTCTCTGCCGCCGGACACAGGCTGCTGAAGCTGGCCGAGAAGGTGCTGCCGGAGATCGAGGCGCTGGAGGCGGATTTCAAGGCGCTGAAATCAGGCAAGACCGGGCGGCTGCATATCGCCATCGAGTGCCACGCCTGCTTCGAGTGGCTGTTTCCGGTGCTGGAACAGTTCCGCCGGGCTTGGCCGGATGTGGATGTGGATATCCGCCCCGGCCTTGCGTTCGACGCGTTGCCCGCGCTGAACCGCGAGGAGGTGGATCTGGTGGTCTCGTCCGACCCCGAAGACCTGCCCGGCATCAGCTTTGCGCCGCTGTTCGACTATCAGCCCACCTTCGTCGCCGCCGCCTCCCACCCGCTGGCCGCCAAGCCCTTCATCGAGCCGGAAGACCTGCGCGACGAGGTGCTCATCACCTACCCGGTGGATCAGGCCCGGCTCGATGTGTTCTCGCAATTTCTGACCCCGGCCAAAGTGCAGCCGCGGCAGGTGCGACAGAGCGAGCTGACGGCGGTGATCCTGCTGCTGGTGGCCTCGGGTCGCGGCGTGAGCGTGCTGCCCGACTGGGTGCTCCGCGCGACGGTGAAGACCGACGATTACATCACCCGCCCGCTTACAGAGAACGGGCTGACCCGCCGGCTCTATGCCGCCACGCGCGACGAGGAGGCGACCAAGCCCTACATGGCCCATTTCCTCCGCCTCGCCCGCACCGAGCCCTTGAAGCTGCAACGCGCGGGCTAGCGCTTGGCAGCGGCGCGATTCCGGCCTATACGCGCGGGCTTGAACGCCAAAGGAGCCGAGTGATGCAAGGCAGCGCAAACCTCAACACCATGATCAAGGCCGCCCGCAAGGCAGGCCGCTCGCTGGTGAAGGACTTCCGCGAGGTGGAGAACCTGCAGGTCTCGTCCAAAGGGCCGGGGGACTTTGTGTCGCGGGCCGACATGCGGGCCGAGGAGATCGTCAAGGAAGACTTGATGGGCGCACGACCGACCTACGGCTGGCTCGGCGAAGAGGGCGGCGGCGAGGACGGCGAAGACCCGACCCGCCGCTGGATCGTCGACCCGCTCGACGGCACCACCAACTTTCTGCACGGGCTGCCGCACTGGGCGGTATCGATTGCGCTGGAGCACAAGGGCGAGGTCGTGGCGGGCGTGGTCTACGACCCGGCCAAGGACGAGTGCTTCTGGGCCGAGAAGGGCGCGGGCGCATGGATGAACGAGACCCGGCTGCGGGTGTCGGGCCGCGAGCGGATGATCGAATGCATTTTCGCCACTGGTCTGCCCTTCGGCGGCCGCCCCGAGCTGCCCGAAACCCTGAAGGCCTGTGCCCGGCTGCTGCCCACCTGCGCCGGCGTGCGCCGCTGGGGCGCCGCCGCTCTGGACCTGGCCTACGTGGCCGCCGGTCGGCTCGACGGCTACTGGGAGCGCGGGCTGAACGCATGGGACATCGCCGCGGGCGAGCTGATCGTGCGCGAGGCGGGCGGATTCGTGGAGCCGATGGACGAGGGCCAGAGGGTGCTGGAAGGCGGCGCGCTGATTGCCGCGAACCCGACCATCTTCAACAAGTTCGCCAAGCAGGTGCGTGGCGCCTGAGGGCGAGCCGGACCGGGAGCGGGGCTCCCCTTGCATAAGTGAATGAATGCAGATGCGCGCGGCCAATGGCGGCGCGCATTTGATTCAAACTGTTCCCTTTTGAGGAGCGCGGTGATGCTGGCCACCGTCCCGCTGCATTTTCTTGCTGCAAATATCCATGCCGAACGGCCGCCTCAGGCGCGGTCGCTGGGGTGGTTCACGCCGTCAGACCAAGGGACCGGCTCCAGATCGCGCGGGTTGACGCCTTCGAGGCAGCCCGAGTTCACGCCGTATTGCTCAGTGTTCGAGCGGCGCTGGTGGTGGGTGTAGATGCCGCAGGTGGCGCAGAACCAGTGCTGCGCAGTGTGCGTGCCCCAGGTGTAGAGCGTGAGGTTCTCGGCGCCCTTCACCACCTTCAGGTCGGCGAGCCGGGCCGAGACCGGCGCGGCGCCGCGGCGACGGCAGAAGGAACAGTCGCAGCGGCGGATCGTGCCGAGACCGGCGGGCACGAGGGTGACTTCCAGCTCCACTGCGCCGCAGTGGCAGGTGGCCTTGCGCGGCGTTTCGGTCATTTGCGTCTCCGGACGGTAGGGATGGAGGTGGAGGAGAGGCGGCCGTATTCGGCATCGGGGTGGGGCGGGTGGCCGTCGGTCTTTTGCCACCAGCGGGCGGCGCCTTCCTTGAGGAACCACGGCAGGGTGCCGATGAGGCCCGCGACGAAGCCGCCGATGTGGGCCCAATAGGCCACGCCCGCGCCGGAGCCGACGGTCATGGTGCCGTTCACCAGCTGCAGGGCAAACCAGATCGCCAGCACGATCCATGCCGGGATCGGCCAGATTTTGGGAATGATAACAATGATGAAGAGCACGTCGATCTTGGCCTTGGGATAGAGCAGCAGGTAGCCGCCCATCACCCCGGCGATGGCCCCCGAGGCGCCCACCAGCGGAACGGTGCTGCCGGGGGAGAAGACCACGTGGAGCCAAGTCGCGACGACGCCGGTGGCGAGGTAGAAGGCGAGGAAGGGGAGGGGGCCCATCTCTTCTTCGAGGTTGTCGCCGTAGATCCACAGGAAGAGCATGTTGCCCAGAAGGTGCATCACCCCACCGTGGAGGAACATGGCGGTGATGTAATCCAGCGCCTCCACCCGGGCCGGGGTGACGCCATATTCGGTATAGAGCGCAATGAGTTGGCGGTCATTCAGCGGCAGGGTCAGCAGCACGAAAACGGCCACGTTCACCCCGATCAGGGTGAGGGTGACCCAGGGGGTTTTGCGGGAGGGGTTGTGGTCTCGGATCGGGAACATGGGGGATGAGTGCCCGCAGGGCGCGGGCGGGTCAAGCGGCGGCGGCCCGGCGCCGCGGCGTTAATCATGTTTTCGTGTGAGGCGTTGACGCAACCGGGCCACAGGGGCGAGGCTGGCTCATGGTTAGCAAATGGTTGATCCCCGCCCTGATGGCCGCCACCCCGCTCGCCGCGGAGCGCTGCGACATGGAGGTGCTCGTCGAGCCGGACAAGCGCGAGGCGGTGCTGCAATCGGTCCGCGACGCGGGCAGCGAGCGGGAAGCCCGCGCCCACACCAACGAGATGTGGGAGATCTGGTCGACCGCCCCGGACGCCCGCGCGCAGGAGCTGCTCGACGAAGGGCTGGACCGCCGCGAAGCCTATGATTTTGAAGGCGCAATCAAGGCCTTCGACGCGCTGGTGGACTACTGCCCGAGCTACGCCGAAGGCTACAACCAACGCGCCTTCATCCGGTTCATGCAGCAGGATTATGCCCCCGCCCTGACCGACCTCGATGCCGCCATCACCCGCGCCCCCGACCATTTTGCCGCCATCGCAGGCAAGGCCCTGACCCTGATGGGGCTGGGCCGCAACGGCGAGGCCAAGACGGCGCTGGAAGAGGCGCTGGACCTCAACCCGTGGCTGCCGGAACGCGGGCTGATGCCGATGTTGGAAAACCAAGACATCTGAGTCGCCGCCGCGATCTGCCCCAATCCGTTAACCCTGCGCCCGCCTAGGGCCGGATTGGCGTTAACCCCATATTTTATTGATGCACAACTGATGCACATCCCATGCACATCCCATGCGCATGTCAGATGACATGATCGCCGGAGGTTAACCTACCGCGCTGAGCAAAGTTTATTTTCAGCAACTCCACCCGGGCCGCCCGCCCTTCGGGTTTGCCCTCGCCGCAGGGGCGGGTATGGTCGCGCCGTTACGCCTCCTCGTGCCCGCGTGGTGGAATGGTAGACACTGGGGACTTAAAATCCCTTGGCTTTATGCCGTACCGGTTCGAGTCCGGTCGCGGGTACCAACGGCTTCTCCGAGATCGGCCAGCGCATCACTGATGCTGGCTCATCAGTGATGGTGCCGACGCTGACCTGATCGGGGATTCAGCCTTGTGGCGCTTCACGCCGGTGGGAGCGAGGCGGGGTCTTTCACGGCCAGGCGCGCGAGCAATCGATCGATCTCGGCCTTGGCCTCTTTGCTCAGGGCCGGGCCGGGCTTTCGCAGGGCTGCGCTCGCGATGGCGCCGCGACGTGCGAGGATGTGCTTGCGGACGCTGAGGCCGATGCCCGGCTGGTGCTCGTAGCGGAGCAGCGGCAGATGGGCATCGAAGATGTCGGCCGCAGCATCCGGGTCAGTCGCGGAGAGATCGACGACACGGCGCAGCATTTCGGGGAAGGCGTAGCCGGTCATGGCGCCGTCGGCGCCGCGCCCCATCTCCATGTCGAGGAACAGGGCGCCATTTCCGCACAGGATCGACAGCGGGCGCATCGCGCCCTCGCTCTGCCACCTGCGAATGGCGGTGATCTTCTCGAGCCCGGGCCAGTCTTCATGCTTGAGCATGACGCAGTTTTCATGCTGCTCCACGACGCGCCGGATGACGGAGGAGGACATCACGACCCCGGTGGCCGTGGGGTGGTCTTGCAGCACCCAAGGCGTGTCTGGCCCGATGGCTCCGGCAGCCCCGGAAAACCACCCGGTGATCTGATCATCGGTCCGCATGCTGCCCGGCGGCGTCATCATGACGCCCGCGGCCCCCAGATCCATCGACTTTGCGGCGAGATCCTGCATGGCGGCGAGGCCGGGCGCGGACACGCCCACCACGATCGGCAGGCCGCGCGCCGCGGCGATGACCTCCTTGACCACGGTGACGCTCTCCTCGGGGCGGAGCTTTTGTGCTTCGCCCATGATGCCGAGGATCGTGATGCCATCGACCTTGCGGTCGAGAAACCACTCGGTCATCCGGGCCAGAGAGGGCACATCGAGCGCGCCTTCATCATCGAACGGTGTGGGCGCGATTGCGAAGACGCCCTTGGTGCTGGCCGAGATCACGCGTCTTTCCTCCAGGCGTCGTAGCGGGCGCGGGTGGCTTCGTTCATCGGGTAGAGACCGGGCAGTTTCTCGCCGTTCTCGACCTCGTTCACGATCCAGCCTTCGAGGCGCTCCTGCTCGGGGGCTTCTTCGAGAATCTCGCCGAGGTAGGCCGCCGGGATCACGACCGCGCCGTCCTTGTCGGCCACGATGGTGTCGCCCGGAATGACGCAGACGCCGCCGCAGCCGATGGTTTCTTCCCAGCCGACGAAGGTGAGGCCGGCCACCGAGGGGGGTGCCGCCGCCCCGCGCGACCAGACCGGCAGGTTGGTGCCAAGCACGCCGTCGACATCGCGCACGACGCCATCGGTTACGAGCCCGACCGCGCCGCGCTTGACCATGCGGGCGCAGAGGATATCGCCGAAGACACCTGCGTCGGCCACACCCATCGCGTCGATCACGGCGAAGGCGCCTTCGGGCATCGCCTCGATGGCGGCACGGGTCGAGATCGGGCTGCCCCAGCTGGCGGGGGTTGCGAGGTCTTCGCGGGCGGGCACGAAGCGGAAGGTGAACGCGGGGCCGACGACCCTTTCCTGGCCCGGGCGCAGCGGCATGCCGCCCCGGATCCAGACATTGCGCAGACCCTTCTTCAGCAGGATCGTGGTGAGCGTGGCGGTGGTGATCGTCTTGAGAACCTCGATGGCCGCGGCGTCGAGAGGCGTGACTTTGGTATCCGTCATGTCGGGTTGCCTTTTTGCTGTCAGATGCTGGGGATGTAGCCGCCGTCGATGCGGATCTGGGAGCCGGTGATGTAGCCGGCCCGATCCGATGCGAGGAAGGTCACCATGTCGGCGTATTCTGCGGGGTCGCCGTAGCGGCCCATCGGGATCATGGCGAGGCTGTCGGCGCGCACGTCTTCGACGCTCCGGCCCTCGCGCTCGGCCTTCTTCTCATCGAGGAAGGTGATGCGACCGGTCGCGATACGGCCGGGCATCACCACGTTGCAGGTGACCCCATCCTTGCCGACTTCGGCCGCCACCGTCTTGGACCAGCCGACCAGCGTGAGACGCAGGGCATTCGAGATGCCGAGGTTGGGGATGGGCGCGACCACGCCGGAGGAGGTGGAAGTGATGATGCGGCCCCAGCCACGGCTGCGCATGCCGGGAAGCACGCGGTCGGAGATGGACATGACCGAAACGATCATCGAATCGAAGAACTTGCGCCATGTCTCGGTGGACTGGCCGCTTGCGGTGCCCGGGGGCGGGCCGCCCGTGATCGCCACCAGAATGTCGACCGGACCCAGCGCGCTTTCAACCGCCGTGACATTGGCGTCGACCGCGCCGAGGTCTGACAAATCCCAGGCCATCGCGGTGGCCTTGCCGCCCGCGCCGGTGATCTCGGACACCGTCGCTTCGGCTGTTGCCTTGTCGATATCGGCCACGGCGACCGAGGCGCCTTCTGCGGCGAGGCTTTTGGCAATGCCGCTGCCAAGGCCGCCGCCACCACCAAGCACGAGCGCCACGCGCCCCTTCAGACCCAGATCCATCTTGCTCTCCCGTAATTGAACAGGACCGTAGCTAGGCAATTTTCAACGAAGGAAAAACAGGGTAAACCTGAGTTCAAAACGAAGGGAAACTTGGGTTTGGATACAGACAACCTGATCACGTTCAAGATTGTGGCCGATAAGGGCTCCATGGCGGCGGCGGCGCGCGAACTGGGCCTGACGGCGAACGCCGTGGCGCTCAGGTTGCGGGCACTTGAGGAGGAGTTCGGCAAGGCCTTGGTGGCGCGCGCGGGCCGTGTGGTGCGCCCGACGGCGGCCGGGCATGCCGTGTTGCAGCAGTTGCCGGGCTTCCTTGCCGATCTGCGAAACCTGCGAACCGCGGCGCTTGGATCGGAGATTGCGGGGGAGTTGCGGATCGGCGCCATCGCCACGGCCCTGACCGGGCTGCTGCCCTCGATTTTGGAGGCCAGCACCAAGCTCTATCCGCACCTGCGGCTGCATCTCGTGCCGGGGACATCGGCGGAGCTTTTCACCATGGCGACGGAGGGCGGGATCGACGCGGCGGCGATCGTGGCGCCGGAGTTTGACCTGCCGAAGATGCTGGAGTTCTCGCTCTGGCGCCGGGAAACCTTTGTTTTGATGGTGCCGGCGGACGAGCTGCGCACGAGTGTGTTCGACATTCTCGCGGCGTCACCGCTGATACTTTACGACCGTGAGCAATGGGGCGGCAGGCTGGCGGCACAGTGGATCGAGAATACCGGGATCGCGGCAGACATCCGGTTTGAACTCGACGCGCTGGATGCGATTGCGGTGCTCGTCGGGCGGGGGCTGGGTGTGTCGGTGGTGCCTGACTGGGCCGGGCCGAGGCCGGAGGGAAGCCGGGTGCGGGTGCTGCCCTTGCCGACGGCAATACCGTCGCGGGGGATCGGGCTGCTGTACCAGCGCAATGCGCCGCGCACCCATCTGGCCGAGGTGCTCGATCAGGTTGCCGGGACGGTTCTGAAAGAGCAAATGCTGGCTTGAGCCCTTGTGGCCGAGGCCCCGTTCAGCCCGTTGCTTGCGGATCGGACAGGGTGAGGAACTTGCGGGCAGCGGCCGCCGCGCCAAAGCCGTTGTCGATGTTCACGGTGACAATGCCGGGTGCGCAGCTTGCCAGCGCGGAGGAGAGCGCGGCCTTGCCGCCTTCAGACACCCCGTAGCCGACCGATGTTGGCACTGCGATGACAGGCGCGCGCACCAGACCGGCGAGAACCGAGAACAAGGCGCCCTCCATTCCGGCTACCGCGATCAGCAGGGGAAAGGCGGCGATCTCCTCGAGCCGGTCCTGAAGCCGCCACAGTCCGGCGACGCCAAGATCGGGGAACAGCTCCGCATCGAGGCCAAGGAAGCGGGCGGTGTGAAAGGCCTCGAGCGCGACGGGCAGATCGGAGGTGCCAGCGCTGACGATACCCAGCCGGGGGGCGCGAGCAGGCATTTCGGGTGCGTTCAGAACGCCGGTGCGGGCGAGGGCATCGAACGCCACGGGCAGGTCCGAAAGTGCGGCGAGATGCGCATCGGTCAGGCGGGTGAGCAGCAAGGGAAGATCGCGCGACTGGTGGGCCGCGACGATATCGCGGAGCTGCGCCTCGGTCTTGGACTGGGCGAAGACGACCTCGGGGACGCCGGTTCGGACTCCGCGCTCCCAATCCATGACCGTGTGAGACCCCGTCATTGCGAACCCTGCGCGACGAAGGCGCTGCCGCGCCGGTAAGGGGCAACGCCGACGAAGGCACGGCCTGCCGTGCGGCAGAGCTCGGCCACGTGTGCGGCGGAGGCCTCTGGCAGCGCGCCGCTTGTCTCAAGCCGAACGCCTGCCCCGGTCAGGCGGCAGCGCACATCTTCGAGCCCGCTCATCTGCCTGACCGCCTGTTCCACCCGATGGATGAAAGCGAGGTCTTCGGCGCGTATCGGGATGCCGGTTTCGACCCGGCTGGCAAGGCAGGGCTGGGCCGGGAGCGCCGCGATCTCGCCAAGGCCGAGCCGCGCGGCCAAGGCGCGCAGATCCGCCTTTGAAACATCGGCTTCGACATAGGGGTGAACCACCCCGTGCTGGGAAGCGGCCTGCAGACCGGGCCGATACTCGCCCAGATCATCGGTGTTCGTGCCCGCCGCGATGGTGCCCGTCACGACCTCCCTGATACGCGCGTAGAGGTTGGCCTTGCAAAAATAGCAGCGGTTGAGCGGGTTGCTGAGATAGGCGGGGTCGTTGAACTCGCCGGCGTTGAGAACGCGGAGTGTCCACCCCTCGGACTGCGCAAGAGCCCTGACGCGCTGGGTGGCCTCTGCCGGGACGGCGGGCGACACGGCGTGTGCGACGGTAACGGGCGCAATCCTGCCTGCGAATGTTGCCAATGTCAGGCTGTCCACCCCACCGCTCACGGCAATGGTGAGATCGGGATAGCGGGCCAAGACCTGCGCGAGGCGTATTTCGGCATCAACCATCGGTCGCCTCGGTTGCGGCCTTGCGGCGGGCGGCGAGGGTGGGGATCGCAGCCAGATCATCGCTCTCGACCTTGGTGGTCGAGGCTCCGGGTCGCGCGACCGTCTTGGTGCGCAAAGCGCCGGCCTGTCCGGCCTCGCGCTTCAGGACGCGCCGGCGCACCGTTTCGATCCGCAGGCCGATGGTGCTGGTTTCGACAAGGCAAAGCTGGGCGACCTCATCGACCCGCGACGCCTTCGCAAGGACGGTGACATTGTAGCGGATCCTCGACTTCTTGCCGTATCCGACGGTGTATCCCGCATCCATGACGCCCTCTCCGGCGCGGATGTGATCCAGCGCGACGGAGAGTTCTTCCGGGGTCATGTCATCGATCTCGAAGGAGATCTGGCCGACCATGTCGACCTCGCCAGCGGCAGGCTCGAACTGCAGGAGTCGGCAGACGTTCGGGATGCCTTTCAGATCGCGCTGGCCAGCGCCGATGCCGGAGCCCGACAGCCTCATGCCGGGGGGCGGGCCGTTTTGCGTTGGCGCGAGGAAACGCAGGATCGCCGCGCCTGTAGGGGTGATCCGCTCCCCTTCGACGCCGTCATCGACAAAGCAGAACCCGGCCAGCAGATGGGCGGTTGCGGGGGCGGGCACGGGGATCAGCCCATGCTGGGTATCGACCCGTCCGCGCCCGAGCGGCAAGGTGGAGCAGGACCAGCTCCCGGCTTCCGCGCTCTCGATCAGCGAGGCCGCGGCGACAATATCCGCCAGAGAGTCCCAATCCGCGATTTCGTGGAAATGGACGGTCTCTACCGGAACGCCGTGGCTGGCGGCCTCTGCCTCGGCAAGGCCGGTGAAGATGCCGATTGCGGTGGTCTTGACCGAGGGTTTGAGCCCCGACCCTTCAAGGCGCGCGCGAATGTCTCGCCAGTGGTGGGTGGGCGGTGCATCGGAGGAGATATCGAACACGACCTGCGTGGCCGCGAACCCTGCCTTGCGAATGCTGTCGATGCGCGGCGTAACATGCACTGAAAGCCCGGCGTCCTGCAGATCGGCAATCAGGGTATCCCGGGCCTCGGGAAAGGCCGACAGCATCGCTGCAGCGAACATGTCACCTGACAGGCCGCCGATGGCATCAATGTGGACATGGCGGCTCACGCAAGCCGACTCCAGCGGGCATGGCTCCTTGAGCGGCGCTCACCCGCCTTGCCCCGGCAGGGGTATGATGCTGGCATCTGGTTTCCTCCGCTCCCACTTGGCTGGCGCACGGCCAAGGTCCGATCCGTTTGTAGCAGCCTCAGCTCATGATGCCGATGCTCCATGGGACAAATTCATTGTCACCCAGGCCCAGTTCCTCGCTCTTGGTCGGAACGCCAGATGCCGTTTCGAGCATCTTGGCAAAGATCATTTCGCCGGTCTCCTCCAGTGTCGCCTCGCCATCGAGGATGACGCCGGCGTTCAGGTCCATGTCTTCCGTCAGGCGATTATACATTGGCGTGTTGGTCGCGATCTTGATGGAGGGCACAGGCTTGGCGCCGAACATGGAGCCACGCCCGGTGGTGAAACAGATCAGGTTGGCGCCGCCTGCGATCTGGCCGGTTGCGGAAACCGGATCGAAGCCGGGCGTATCCATGAAGACGAGGCCGCTGGCCTCCACGCGCTCGGCGTATTTGTAGACCTCCATCAAGGGGCCGGTGCCGCCCTTCATGGAAGAGCCGAGCGACTTTTCGAAGATGTTTGCCAGACCGCCCATCTGGTTGCCCGGGCTGACCACGCCGTTGATCTGCACGTCTCGGCCGGGGGAGTATTCGTCCTTCCACCACCGGATGCGGTCCATCAGCTTTTGACCGACCTCGACCGAACGGGCCCGCCGGGTCAGGGTGTGCTCGACGCCGTAGATTTCGGGCGTTTCCGACAGGATGCCGGTGCCCCCGTGGCGGGCGAGGATCGACACGGCGTGGCCTAGGGCGGGGTTGGCGGTGATGGACGAGAAGCCATCAGACCCGCCGCATTGCAGGCCGACCTTCAGGTGGCTGGCCGGGACGGGCTGACGCGCGACATCATTTGCCTCGGGCAGCATTTCCGTGACCGCGGCGATGCCGGCCTCGATGGTTTTGCGGGTGCCGCCCGTCTCCTGCATGACGAGATTCAGCAGGCGCGGGCCCTGCGAGAGGCCGTTGTGCTGCATCAGCGCAGGGATCTGGTTTCTCTCGCAGCCCAGCCCAATCAGGATGGCGCCTGCAAGGTTGGCATGGGTGGCGTAGCCGCCGATGGTGCGGCGCAGCAGATCCATCGGTTCGCCCGACATTTCCATGCCGCAGCCAAGGCCGTGGGGGAACGCCACGACACCGTCGATATTGGGATAGTCGGCCAGAACTTCGGGTGTGAAGTGCGCGGCGATCTTGCGGACGACCGTGGCCGAGCAGTTTACCGACGACAGGATGCCGACGTAGTTGCGGGTGGCCACGCGGCCATCGGGCCGAATGATACCCTGAAACACCGCCCGATCCTCCTCGGGCACCGGCACCACCGGCTGATACTCGCTGGCATGGCGGGGATCGCGATCAAACTCGCGGAACTCGATGTTGTGGCTGTGCAGCATGGAGCCGGGCCGCACGTCCTTTGCCGCGAACCCGATGGTGACGTTGTATTTGCGGATCGGCTCACCCTTGGCGATTGCTCGGGTTGCGATCTTGTAGCCTGCCGGGACCGGGGTGTTCGTGGTGACGCCTTCCCCCGGGATCTCGGTCTTGGGCGCGATCTCGCGGTAGGCGACCACGACATTGTCGTCGGGGTGCAGGCGGATGGCCGGGCCTCGATGCAGTTTTTCCAGTGTTTCGCTCATTGTGCTACCCTTGTTTCGCTTTGCAGGCCCAGCTTCTGCAGCACCGCCAGAAGGTCGGGTGCCAGGGCCAGGCCGTTGGCTATGTTCTCCGCTCGCCGTTCCAGCGCGCGCTGTCCGGGCAGCCGCACAGGCGGCGCGCCGCTTGCGACGGATGCTCCGCGGCAGGCCTCTGCAATCCACGAAGCCTGTGCGCAAAAGGCCTCTCGCCCGCCGAAATGCGCAGGGTCGAGGACCATAACGAAGACGGACGCCCCCCAGCGGTCGGTGGCCTCGAGCCGTCCGTGGCCGGAGAGGCCGGTTGTCAGCATTTCGACCAGCAGGCCCAGCGCGAAGCCCTTGTGCCCGTGGTCAAGCCCGCCGAGCGGCAACAGGGCGCCGCTGCCCGCCGCGCGGGTTGTCGGATCGTCGGTGGCCCGGCCCTCCGTATCGACCAGCCATCCGCCCGGAAGGCGGCCGCCCTGTGCCGCCATTGCGGCGACCATTCCGCTTGTCGTGATCGACATCGAGACATCCAGCATCACGGGTGCGCCCTCCGTCGGCCAGCCCGCGGCAATCGGGTTGGGGGAGTAGACGCCACCGGTGGCTCCGAAGGGCGCAACATCGCGGTTTGACGGAGAGGAGGAGGCGATGATGACAGCGAGGCCCTGCTTGGTGACTGCCTCCAAGTAAGCGGCGAGGCAGGCGATGTGGTGACTTCTCGCGATGGCAATTGCCCCAACGCCGTGTTGGCGTGCCTTGGCCGAGGCGACGGTGAGGGCCGCGCGGACCAGCACCGGGCCGGGGAGCCAGTTGCCATCCCAGCGCTCCACAACAGAGCCAACCGGGCTGGTGACATCGGCGGCGCCCTCATGAGCCATGCCGCCACTGCGCAACTCGTCGAGATAGCGGGGGAGCAGGGCGAGCCCGTGCGTGACGTGCCCGAGCAGATCGCCCTCGACGAGTGTGTCCGCGACGATCCCGGCATGGTTCGAACACAGACCGGCTTCGCCGAGCTTTTCTGCCGCGAACCGCCGGAGGGTTTCGGGAGGCAGCCGCATGGTCAGCCGTCTGCCTGCCCGGTGGCTTGCTGCGCGGGCACGAGGAAGTCGAAATCGCAGCCAAAGTCGGCTTCGGTGACCGTTTCGAGAAACAGCTTTCTGTAACCGCGATCCGAGTTCGGGTGCACCGGAACCGACAGTTCGGCGCGCCGTTCAGCCAGAACATCTTCACTGACATGCAGGGTGATCGCGCGATCCGGCACGTTCAACTCGATCTCGTCACCGTCACGGACCAGCGCCAAGGGCCCGCCGCTGGCGGCTTCGGGCGTGACATGCAGAATGATGGTGCCGCTGGCCGTGCCGCTCATGCGCGCATCCGAGATGCGGACCATGTCTTTCACCCCTTGTTCCGCCAGTTTGCGCGGAATCGGCATGTAACCAGCTTCGGGCATGCCTGGCGCGCCCTTGGGGCCGGCGTTCTGAAGAACCAGAATGTCGTCTTTGGTGACATCGAGCTCGGGCAGATCCACCCGCCGGGTCAGGTCTTCGATGGAATTGAAGACGACAGCGCGGCCACGATGAACCATCAGGTCGGGGTTGGCGGCGGATTGCTTGATGATCGCGCCGCGCGGGGCGAGGTTGCCCCGCAGAACGGCCATGCCACCTTCGGCAAAGAGGGGGGCCTCTCTGTTGGATACGACGTTCTGCGCGAAGCCGGCGGGCGCGTCGTCAATCTCTTCGCCAAGGGTGCGGCCAGTTACTGTCAGGCAATCGAGATTGAGGTGTTCGCGCAACTCGCGCAGCACGGTGACGAGGCCGCCAGCAGCGTGCAGGTCTTCCATGTATTGCGTGCCGGACGGCTTCAGATCGACCAGAACCGGGATCTTGCGGCCGAGGGCATCGAACTTGTCGAGGTCGATCTTGATGCCCATGCGCCCGGCAACCGCCGTCAGGTGGATGATGGCGTTGGTGGAGCCGCCGACGGCCAGAAGAACGGCCAATGCGTTCTCGAAGGCGGCCTCGGTCATGATCTTGTCGGGCGTGAGTCCGGCGGCGGCCATCTGCACGGCGAGCTCGCCCGACCTTTCGGCGATGCGGCGACGGTCCGCAGAGACGGCGGGGGCACAGGCCCCGCCCGGGGCCATCATTCCCAGCGCTTCGGTGACGAGTGCCATCGTCGATGCGGTGCCCATGACACCACAGGTGCCGGTGCCCGGCACAAGCTGGTCGTTGACCTCGGTGATCTCCTGGTTGTCAATCTCACCGGCGCGGTAGCGGCCCCAGAAGCGGCGGCAGTCGGTGCACGCCCCGACCTTCTCGCCGCGATGGCTGCCGGTCCGCATCGGGCCGGTGACAAGCTGGATTGCAGGAAGGTTGGCCGAAGCGGCCCCCATCAGCTGGGCCGGAACCGTCTTGTCGCAGCCGCCGATCATGACCACGGCGTCCATCGGCTGGGCGCGGATCATTTCTTCGGTGTCGATGGCCATCAGGTTGCGCAGGTACATGCTGGTCGGGTGCGAGAACGATTCGTGGATCGAGATCGTCGGGAAGGGAATCGGCAGCCCGCCGGCCAGCATCACGCCCCGCTTTGCCGCCTCTACCAGATCGGCCATGTTGCCGTGGCAGGCGTTGTAATCACTGCCGGTGTCGATGATGCCGATGATCGGGCGGTCGAGCGCGGCGTCGCTATAGCCCATCCCCTTGATGAAGGCCTTGCGCAGAAACAGCGAAAACCCGGCATCACCATAGCTGGTGAGCCCTTTGCGCATACCCTTGGGCGTGTCGTCTTTCGTGCTCATGCGGCCATCCTCCATCACTTAATTCATGCGGAACGTACTGTTCTGCATAGCCTACTCACCAACCTTCAAGCAGATTGTCAATAATTTGTTTGACAGAATGGTCAGCGATTTCTAACGTCGCGACGGGAATTAAAAAATGGGAGGACTTCTTATGAGAAAACTACTTTCGACAGCAGCTATCGCTCTTGCGATCGGGGCTTCCGCGCCAGCCGTTGCGGTGGCCCAGGGCTATGACGCGGCGAGCGAAGTGACGGTGCTGATGGGCTTCAAGGCCGGGGGCGGATCTGACGCCTTGGCGCAGCTCGTTCAGCCCTTCCTTGCCGAAGAGCTCGGCGTGAGCTTCGTGAACCAGTACATGCCGGGCGCGACCGGCGCGATCGCCTGGACCCGGCTGGCCAAGCAGGTGAAGCCCGACGGCGAGACCATCAGCATCACGAATACGCCGATGCTGATGACCAACTACATCATGAACGATACGATCACCTACAACATCTCGGAACTCACGCCGCTTGCGAACATCGTGACGGACCCGGGCATTGCGGTTGTGGCCGCGGACAGCCCTTATCAGACCTTCGCCGACCTCATGGAAGCGGCTGAGGCCAACCCCGGCGCTGTCACTGTCGGCAACTCCGGCATCGGCGGCGACGATTTCTTCACCACGGTCGCCTTCGAGCGCACCGCCGGTGTGAAATTCCAGAAGGTGCCGTTCCAGGGTGATGGACCTTCGTGGACTGCCGCGATGGGCGGGCAGATCGACGCCAGCTTCAACAACGTCGGCATCACCTTCCCGCAGGTCGAGGCGGGCAATCTGCGCGCGCTGGTCGTCTTTGCGGAGGAGCGCCTGGCCGAGCTGCCTGACGTGCCGACCGCGAAGGAACTGGGTTACGATGTTGTGGCAGGGTCTTCGCGTGGCTACAGCGCGCCGGCCGGCTTCCCCGAGGAGGCCCGCACTCAGCTGGTCGAGGGGCTTCGCCGCGTGACCGAGAACCCCGAGTTTCAGGCGGCCGCAGCGGCCCAGGCGATGAACATCGATTTCATCGGTGGCGATGACTACACCGCCTTCCTGCAAGCTCAGGAGAAGACCTTCACCGAGGTCTGGAACGAAGTGAAGGACGACGTTCAGTCGAACTGAGCCACTTCGGCACAGGGTGGCGGCCTTCGGGCCGCCACTTGCCCTTCCGATACTGTCCGCCTTTCCTCTGGGAGTAACCGATGGGACGCATTCTGGTGGCCATGGCTGCGATCGCTCTGGCCCTTTTTTTCCGTTACACGGCGCAAGACTATCCAAGGGCCGCCGCGCGCCTTCCGACCCTGCTTGGCTGGGCCGTGATCCTGCTGGCGCTGCTGGCGATTGGCGGGCAGCTGATGGCCTGGAGGAGGCAGAGCGCAGAAGGTGCCTTGCGGCTCATCCCCGCGATCGACACGCGTGCCATCACCATCGGGGTGTGCTTTGCGGGCCTGAGCATCGCCTATGCGGCGGCGATCACCGTGGTGGGATACCTCATCGCCACGCCCGTCTTCCTCCTGGTGTCGCTCGGCGCGCTGCGGCCCATCGGCTGGAGCCGCATCCTGATCACCACCGCGCTCGTGACAGGCGTCATCTGGGCGGTCTTCATCCATTTCCTTGGCCTTCCGTTGCCGCTCTATCCCGGCGCATGAGGGGAACCCGACGTGACTGACTCTTTCCTCTGGATCGGGCTGACCAACGTGGTCCAGCCCATCAACATCGCGGCAATCGTCATGGGCACGCTGATCGGCATGTTCGTCGGCGCGATGCCGGGCCTCTCTGCGACGATGGCCATCGCCCTGCTGCTGCCGCTGACCTTTTCTTTCGAACCGGCGACGGGCCTCGCCATGCTGGCGTCGCTTTACCTGTCCGCGATGTATGGCGGCTCCATTGCGGCGATCCTGCTGCGCACCCCGGGCACCCCCGCCGCGGCGGCTACGGTGATCGACGGCTACCCGATGGCGCAGGCCGGCAAGGCCGGGAAGGCGCTTGGATACTCGCTGACGGCATCGCTGATCGGGGGTATCGTCTCGTCAATCGTGTTGCTGACGGTGGCGCCAATGCTGGGCCGGTTGGTGCTCAACTTCGGGCCGGTCGAGATTTTTGCAATCGCGGTGCTGGGGATCACGATCATCGGGTCGCTATCGCAAGGCTCTGCCGTGCTTGGCCTGATGTCCGGCGCGCTCGGCCTGCTGATCTCGATGATCGGCATGGACCCGACGACAGGCACGCCCCGCTTTACCTTCGGAAACCTGAACCTGTTCGGAGGGGTCGAATTTACCGTTGCCCTGATCGGGCTCTTTTCCATCCCGCAGGCCATTCGCCTTATGATGGGCGGCGATACCCAGACCAGCAGCAGGATCTCGAATGTGCGGGACCGGATGCTGCCGACGGCGATCGAGTTCGTGAAAATGCTGCCGAACAGCATCCGCTCTGCCGGGATCGGCGTGGCCACCGGCCTGATCCCCGGAACCGGCGGCGATACGGCCTCGTGGTTTGCCTATAACGAGGCCAAGCGGTTCTCGCGCAACAAGGCGGCCTTCGGCACCGGTCATCCGGCGGGCATCGTGGCCCCCGAAGCGGCGAACAACTCTGTCGTGGGCGGGGCTCTGATTCCGACGATCTCGCTGGGCATTCCGGGCTCGTCCTCGACGGCAGTTCTCATGGGCGGGCTCATGGTGCATGGCATCCTGCCCGGCCCGACGCTGATGACCGACCATGGCGACGTGACCTACACGCTCCTCTGGGCCGTCCTGTTTGCGAATGTCGCGCTCTTTGCCGTGGGCATGCTGTTTACCCGTGCCTGTGTCTCGGTCACCAAGATCCCCAACAGGGTGGTCGGACCGGTCATCGTGGTTTTGTCGATCATCGGTGCCTATGCGCTGAACAACTCAATCTTCGAGATCTGGCTGATGCTGGGCTTCGGGCTCTTCGGGTTTGTCCTCGACGCGTGCAAGATTCCGACGCCGCCGCTGGTCATCGGGCTGATCCTTGGGCCGGTTCTTGATACCAGCCTCGAGCAGAGCCTTCTGATCGGGCAGGGCAACTGGATGATCTTCCTCCAGAGCCCGATTTCGGCCGTGCTGCTGGGGATTG
Source organism: Vannielia sp. SX4 (assembly GCF_052828525.1). Next base: position 3,539,798 of record NZ_CM128247.1, on the reverse strand, counting down.
CCCTTCTGTCCATTCTGCAGGCGACGCCGCTCTTCAGCTGGCTCGGTGGACTCCGCCGCAGATCAGCGGGCGCCTCGGAAAGCGAGGTTGACTCGCGTAAGACACATGGATGATTCTTGCCGATCCAGAGATAGAGTGCTCCAGACAGGTGACGTGAACGAAGCCAGAAGTGAGATGTGAAGTGACCAAGGCGGGTAGAGAAGATCCGAAAACGAGCGGCAGCGCCGAAGAAGTGACGCGCGACATCACGCGGCGGCTGGAAGAGGATATCGTCTTTGGCCACCTTCACCCGCGCGAGCGGCTGGTGGAGGATGAGATCGCCGAGCGCTTCGGCATCAAGCGTTACCTTGCCCGGCAGGCGATCATCGAGCTTGAGCGGCTGGGGCTTGTGGATCGCATCCGCAATCGCGGTGCCGTCGTGCGCCTTTATACCCCGCAGGAGGTCAACGACATCCACTTGGTGCGGGTGCTGCTGGAAACGCAGGCCGCCGGCCTCATTCCGCTTCCGATGGATGCGGAGTCTGTCAAGAAGCTCGAAGAGATCCAGGGGCGCCACTCGATCGGGATCACCGAAGGCGACAAGCGCGCGGTCTTTCACGCCAACATCGAGTTTCATAGGGAGCTGTTTGCGCATTGCGGAAATGCAGCGCTGATCGAAGCCATCGAGATCTTCGCGCAGAAGAGCCATGCCTATCGCTCGATCTTCACGAATGACCTTGCCTCGCTGGAATGGGCCGCGAGTGAGCATCTGTCGATGATAGACGCATGCCGGCGGGGCGACCGTGACGCGCTTGTGGTGGCCTGCAGAGACCATCTTGCGCCCGCGAAGGATCATTACATCTCCGTCTGGCGCTCGCGGTTTGATTGAATGCGCGTGCGGCTTCCCGGGAAAGAGGCAGGAGACAGGCGATGAGTGTCATTGACGAATTTCTGGCAAATGTCGAACTGCCCCGCATGGTGACGGTCAGACAGGTATTTGCCGACAATGCCGTGGCCGATATTGCCAGCGCGGTGCGTGCCGAGATCGCGCGGCCTGAGATCGCAGCTCTGGTGCGCCCTGACATGTCGGTTGCCGTCGGCGTTGGAAGCCGGGGCCTTGCCGAGCTGCCCACGCTTGTGAGAACGACTGTCGACGCCCTTCGTGCGCTCGGTGCCCGGCCCTACATCGTGCCGGCCATGGGGAGCCATGGCGGCGCAACGCCCGAAGGCCAGATCAAGCTGCTCGGCAAGCTTGGCGTGACCGAGGAAAGCGCGGGCTGCCCGATCCGGTCCTCGATGGAGATCGTCGAGCTTGGGCGCCTGCCCAACGGGCTGCCAATCCTGATGGACAAGGAGGCCATGCAGGCTGATGGCATCATCGTCATCAACCGGGTGAAACCTCATACCAGTTTCAGCGGCACCATAGAAAGCGGCCTCGCCAAGATGGTGACGATCGGGCTTGGCAAGCAGCAGGGCGCCGAAAGTTGCCATGCGCTCGGGTTTGGCAAGATGGCGGAGAACGTGCTGGAGATGGCCCGTTTCAAGCTGGAACACACGCCGATCCTGTTTGGCCTCGCGACGGTGGAAAACGCCTATGACAGGATCTCGCGGATCGAAGCGGTTGCGGGCGACAGGATCCTCGAGCGAGAACCCGAATTGCTGGCCGAGGCACGTGCTAACATGCCGCGCATCCTCTTCCGACCGATTGATGTGCTCATCGTCGACCGGATGGGCAAGGAGTATTCGGGCACAGGGATGGACCCCAACATCACTGGCCGCGCCTCTACGCCCTATGTGACCACCACTCAGGAGGTCGGAAAGATGGCCGTTCTCGACCTCACCGAAAACAGCGGCGGCAATGCCACCGGGATCGGACTTGCCGACATCTGCACGCGCCGACTCTACGAGAAGATCGATTTTCCGGCGACCTATGCCAATTGCATCACCTCGACGGTTCTGGCTGGCGCGCGCATTCCGGTAATCATGGAAACCGACCGGGATGCCGCCCGGATCGCGGTCAAGACCTGCAACGTTCCCGATCTGGACCAGCTGCGGATGGTCAGGCTATCGAACACGCTGCATCTCGAGGAGATCCAGATTTCCGAGGCCCTGCTGCCCGAGGCGCGCAGCAACCCCTCTATCGAAATCCTAGGTGATCCGAGCCCGATGTTGTTCGACGCGGCGGGGAGCCTGCTGCACGGGGATCATCCGCCGGGTGGCTGACGCTCTGCTGTGGGGTTCGTGAGCGCGGGAGATATGGCCGGTAGATGGCGGACCGACCGATTGATCTTTCCGAAGGCGACGCTGGCAAGGTCAAGGTGGTCAACGGATGTTGGCACCGCTGGATCGCGTGACGAGGGTGTATCGCTCTCTTTGTCGCTGTTGCCGATTGGTAAAGATTGGGCGGCGGGCGATGCGGGGTGCTGACGCCGCTGTGTCGCCTCTCAGGTTCAATTTAAGCACGGGCTTGCCTGCCTGTAACGTTTCCGGCCGCTTACCAGTGACCATCGAACCCTGATCGGCGCGAAAAGAGGCGCCGGGGTGGGCGGGGTTGATCATCTGTGGGAAAGTGATCAGGGTGCTGAGTATCTGCCTGCGTGGTGCAGGTTGCGGCCAGCGGAGGCGGCGGTGTCTGACGATTTGCCCGACTATCAGAACGTGGCGCTGATGCGCGACCTGCCTGAGGGGCGGGTGGTGACGGTGCGGGTGGCGGGGCATTTGGTGGGGGTGGCGCTGGTGGGCGCATCGCCGCGGGTTTTTCAGAGCCTTTGCCCGCATGACAAGGCCTCGCTGAAGGACGGGCGGATCGAGGGATGTGAGGTGCAATGCCCGCGCCATTTTGCCCGGTTCGATCTGGAGAGCGGAAAGGTCTCTGCCGGGTGGCGGGTGGATGACCTGCGGCTCTATCCGGCGCGGGTGCGGGAAGGCTGGGTGCAGGTGGACGCAGAGGCCCTCCGACGCGATCCGCCGGAGGGCCAGAAGAAGGTTTGGGATTTGTCCTGAGGCGCCGTGCGGGCCGCCGGCTCAGGCGTAGACGGGCGGCGGGATCAGCGGCGAGTCGGAATCGAAGCGCTCGCCATCCTTGAAGCACATCACCGGGCGCACGAGCTTGTCTGTCACCACCTCGACGCCGGAATTGTCGAACAGCCTGAACTTGCCGTCGACGATTTCGAGCACCGAAATGTCAGCCCCGCGCGAGACCTGAAGCGAGCCCAGCTCGTCGGATTTTCCGAGCACGGTGGCAGGGTTCTGGGTGACGGTTGCGATGACCTCGGGGAGGGTCATGCCGAGGGTGATCAGCTCGGTCATCGCCACGGTGAGGTTGAAGGGGGCGGCGCCGAAGAAGGGGTTGGATTCGCGCAGGCCCTTGTCGAGCCCTTCGGGCGGGACGGTGACGTTGAAGCCGTGCATGTCGGCGCCGAGGGTGAAGGGCCTGATGCCGGTGTCGAGCACCTTCTTGGCCACTTCGAAGCTGAAATGCGAGCCGTGGCCGACATCGACGCGCACGCCGCGGTCGATCGCCTCGAAGACGATGGGGTGCACCTCGCCCTCCTCCGAAACGAAGCCGCCGGGGTGGCGGGTGAAGGGGTGGGCCAGCATGTCGCCCTCTTCCATGATCGGCACCAGCTCGCGGATCAGCTCGTCGGGGTCGGGCACGGGGCCTTCCTCAAGCGAGGGCCAGAGCTGGCCGAGGTGGATGTAGAGCGGCAGGCCCAGCTCGCGGGAGATCTGCTTGCCGACCTTGATCACCTCCATCCCCCAGCGCGACTGGCCGCCGATTTCGGCATGGGCCTTCACGCCGCGCACGATGTCGAGGTTTTCCTTGGCGACGCGGATGGTGTGCTCGGGGTTCACGCCGTTGGGGCCGTAGAGGTCGGGATACATGTGCCCCTCCAACCCGCCGACGAGATAGGCGGAGATGAAGCAGTAGAGCTTGGTCTTGGCCGCCGGGTCGATGAGGTGCTTGAAGCCGCCCAGCGTCATGCAGCTCGGGCCGCCCTGGTCGATGATGGTGGTCACGCCGGAGCGGACGCCGACCATATCGGGGTTGAGGCCGAACTTGCCGGTGACGTGCTGGTAGATGTGGCCGTGGGTGTCGATCATGCCGGCGATGATGATCTTGCCGGAGAGGTCCACCACCTCTGCCCCGTCGGGGGTGATGGTGGGTTCGATGGCGGCGATCTTGCCGCCCTTGATCGCAATATCGAACTGCCCGTCGCGGCCTGTTGCCGGGTCGATCACCCGGCCGCCCTTCAGCACAGTCTCGTAGCCCATGGTCATATGCGTCCCTTTCCTGCGTCGCGTTTCGGTGTCACCGGGTGGCCCGTTGTTGCCCGTTGCGGGCAGGGTCTGGCGGGGCGTCGGTGACCTCCTCTTGATTTAATCAGTATCCTGATCAATTCTGCTTATCAAGGCGTCACGGCCATGTAGAACAGGGGATTTGCGCAAAATGCGGGCAGAAACGCAGCTTGCTGACGAAATATTTGTCACGCGGAGCATGGCGGCCGCCGGAGGGGCGGGCCTGCTTGCCGGCCTGCGGCTGGCGGTGAAGGACAATATCGACGGCGCGGGCTGGGTGAACGGCTCGGGCACGCCGGGCTGGGCCGAGGGCCGGGCGGCGGCGGAGGTGGATGCGCCGGTGCTGGCGGCGCTGCTGGCCGAGGGGGCGCAGATGGTGGGGCGCACGGTGATGGATGAGTTGGCCTTCAGCCTCATGGGGCGCAACGCGCATTACGGCACGCCGCCCAATGGCGCGGCGCCGGAGCGGCTTCCGGGCGGCTCCTCTTCGGGGAGCGCGGCGGCGGTGAGCTGCGGGGCGGCGGATATTGCGCTGGGCACGGATACCGGCGGATCGGTGCGGCTTCCGGCGGCGTGGTGCGGGCTGCATGGGCTGCGCACGACCCACGGGGCGGTGCCGATGGCCGGGGTGACGCCGCTGGCGCCGAGCTTTGACGTGGTGGGCTGGTTCGCCCGTTCAGCTGTGCATATGGCGGCGGTCGCGCAGGTCTGCGGCCTGGCGCGGCGGGGCGGGTTTGCGCGGGTCTGGATGCCGGGCGCGCTCTGGGCCGGGGCGGCGCCCGCGCTGCGGGAGGCGGCGGAGCGGATCGTTGCGGGGCGGGCGGTAGAGGATGCGCCGCTGCCCGAGTGCGGCATGGATCGGGGCGAGGTGTTTCGCCAGGTGCAGGCGGTGGAGGCCTGGGCGGCACTGGGCGATTTCGTGACCGCGCGAGGCGCCGGGCTGGCGCCGGACGTGCGGGCGCGGTTCGAGGCGGGGCGTGACATGGCGCCAGCGGACTATGAGGCGGCAGTGGCGGCGCGGGCGCGATTTGCGGCGGCGATGGAGGAGGCGCTGGCGGGCGACACGCTCTTGCTGATGCCGACCACGCCTGACCCGGCGCCGATGCGCGATGCCGCGCCCGAGGTGCTGGACCGCACGCGGGGCCGGGCGATTGGCCTGCTCTCGGTCGCGGGGCTTGCGGGCCTGCCGCAATATGCGCTGCCGGTGCCAAACCCCGATGGCCCGCCGCTGTCTCTCTCGCTGATCGCGGCGCCGGGCCGCGACGCTGACCTCATTGAAATTGCCGAGGATATGGAGCCCTGATGACCGACCCTGTGGTGAACGACCCCGAAACGCTAGCCGAGGTGGAAGCCGCCTTTGCCCGCTACGAACGCGCCCTGACGGGCAATCTGATCGAGGAGATGGATGAGTTGTTCTGGCACCACGGGCTGACCGTGCGGCTGGGGGCGGGGGAGAACCTTTATGGGATCGAGGCGATCCGGGCGTTTCGGAAGGCGCGGCCTTCTAAGGGGCTGGAGCGGGCGCTGCGGAACACGGTGATCACCAGCTTCGGCAAGGATTTTGCCACCGCCTGCACCGAGTTCACCCGCGAGGGGAGCGATAGAATCGGACGGCAGACGCACAGTTGGGTGCGGTTTGCAGACGGCTGGAAGATCGTGGCGGCGCATGTCTCGCTGATGGAGGGCGGGCAATGAGCCTGTGGGACGGCATCAGCCCGGTGCTGACGGGCTGCCTGCCGCTGGGCGAGGCGGTGCCGGGGCTCAAGGCGCGGGCGTTGCTGCATGCGGGGCCTGCGTTTGACGGTGCTGCGGCGATGCCGCGGCCTGTGGTGAATGCGGCTGTGGCGGCGGTGCTGGCGGAGGGCTGGGCGGATGCGCCGGAGGCGGCGGAACGGATGATCCGCGCGGGCGAGGTGGCGTTGCGACCTGCGCAGGAGGTGGGGGTGGTGACGCCGCTGGCTTGTGTCGTCTCGCAGAGCATGCCGGTGCTGGTGGTGGAGGCCGGTGGGGTGAAGGCGTTTTCGCCGGTAAGCGATGGGGGTTTGGACGGAGCCTTGCGGTTTGGCGCGGCCAATCCGGCGGGGCAGGTGGCGCGGATTGGCGAGATGGCGGCGATGGAGGGGCCGTTGCGGGCGGCGATTGGCGCAGGCGTCGCGCTTATGCCGCTCATGTCACAGGCGATTGCAGCGGGGGATGATTTGCACGGCTCGGTGGCCGCGATGAGCGCGGGGCTGGCGGATCGGCTGGGGATGAGCGGCGCGGCGGATGCCTATGCGCGGATGCCGCTCTTTGCGCTGAACGCGGTGATGGCGGCTGCGGCGGTGATGCTGAAGGCCGGCGCGGCGCGGGCGCCGGAGCCGATGGTGATGGCCGCCGGGGGCAACGGGGTGGCTTTTGGCTGGATGACCTCGAAGGCGCCGGGGGTGTGGCAAGTGCGGCCTGCGACCACGCCGGAAGGCCCGAGGATGGATAATGGCGCGGCGCGCGTGCTGCCCGCGATTGGCGACAGCGCGGTGATTGACGCGCTGGGGCTTGGCGGGCCGATCCTGCGGCATGCGCCTGCGCTGCGGGAGGCGTTGGCGCCGTTTCATGGCGCTGAGGTCTTTGACGCCTCGCCCGCCTTTATGGCGCCGCACCCGGAATTGCCCGAAGACATTCACCTGGGCTGCGCCGCCGCGCGGCTGGGGCAGCATCCGGGCATCATGCTGGCGATGCTCGGTGCGGAGGGCGAGGGGCTTGTGGGGCGCGGGCTGGCGGGGTGGCCGGGGGCCTAGGAGACCCGCAATTTCTCCGGCTCGAAATGCGGGATCGCGGCCACCAGCTTTTGGGTGTAGGGGTCGCGCGGCGCGTGGAGCACCTGTTCGGCGCTGCCCTCTTCCACGATCTTGCCCCGGTTCATCACGATGGTGCGCTCGCAGAGCAGACGCACCACGTTGAGGTCGTGGCTGACGAAGATGTAGCTCATGCCCAGCTCGCGGCGCAGCCGGTCGAGCAGTTGCAGCACCACGGCCTGCACCGACACGTCGAGCGCGGAGGTCGGCTCGTCGAGGATCAGCAGCAGCGGGTCGGTGGCGATAGCACGGGCGATGTTGACCCGCGCCTTCTGCCCGCCGGAAAGCTGGTGCGGATAGCGCGACAGAAGCTCGCCGGGCAGGCCGACCATCTCGGCCAGCATGGCGGTGCGGCGGCTCAGTTCGCCCGCGTCCTTCATGCCCATGATCCGGCGCAGGGGCTGGGCGATCACATCCGATGCCGACCAGCGCGGATCGAGGCTGTCGTGACTGTCCTGGAATACCATCTGCACCTGCCCGCGCTGGGGCATCCGGGCAAAGCGCTGGGCCGGGTGGTGGAGGATGTCATGCCCATCGAAGATGACCGAGCCGGAGGTGGCATCTTGCAGGCGGGCGATGATGGAGGAGGTGGTGGACTTGCCGCAGCCGCTCTCGCCCACCAGCCCGAGGCTCTCGCCGCGCCGCAGCTCGAAGCTGATGCCATCGACGGCGCGGAAGGGCGCGGGCTTGCGGCCGAAAAAGCCTGTGCCGCGGCGGGGGAATTCCTTGACGAGGTTCACCACCTCCAGCAGCCGGTCGGGACCGGGGCGGTTTTGCGGGGTGGGGGTGATCTTGGCGGGGGCTTCGAGCTGGCCGCGGGTCAGATCCTCGAGCCGGGAGTCCGGCCCGGGAGAGGCGGCGATGAGCTTTTGGGTATAGGGATGGCGCGGCGCAGTGAAGAGCTGGCGCACCGGGGCGCTCTCGACCACGCGGCCCTTTTCCATCACCACGATCCGGTCGCAATACTCGGCGGCCATGCCGAGATCATGGGTGATCAGCACCACCGACATGCCGCGCGCGCGGGTCAGTTCGCGCATCAGGTCCATCGTGGTTTTCTGGGTGGTCACATCGAGGCCGGTGGTCGGCTCGTCGGCGATCAGCAGGCGGGGGGAGCAGGCCAGGGCGAGGGCGATCATCACCCGCTGGCACATGCCGCCAGACAGCTCGAACGGGTAGGCGTTGTAGCGCTCTTCGGGGTCGTTGATCTGGACCTGCCGGAGCAGGTCGATGGCCTTGGATTTGGCATCGGTGCGCCCGGCGAGCGCGTGGCGTTTGAGCACGTCGGAAAGTTGCTGGCCGACGGTCATGATCGGGTTCAGCGCCGCCCGTGGGTTCTGGAAGATCATCGAGATCTCGCGGCCCCGGAGCGGGCGTTGCTGGCCGAGCAGCGGCTTGCCATCGTAGCTGACGCTGCCGCCCGCCACCCGGCCTGCCTGATCGAGCAGGCCGATGGTGGTGTAGGCGGAGACCGATTTGCCCGAGCCGCTCTCGCCCACCACGCCGACCACCTCGCCCGCGCCGACCTCGAAGCTGACATCGTGCAGGGCGGTGACCTCGCCGTTGCGGGTGCGGAAGGCGATGGAGAGGTTCTCGACCTTGAGGAGCGGGGTCATTGGCGGCCTCACGTGCGGCGGGTCGGGTCGACGAGGTCGCGCAGCCCGTCGCCCATGAGGTTGAAGCAGAAGACGGCGAGCATCAGCGCGGTGCCGGGGAAGAGGGCCAGCCACCACTCGCCGGAGATGATGTAGGAGGCGCCTTCGGCGACCATGATGCCCCATTCGGCGGAGGGCGGGCGGACGCCCAGCCCGATGAAGGAGAGGCCCGCCGCGTTGAGGATGGCCCAGCCGAGGTTGAGGGAGATTTGCACCATCATCGGCGGCAGCACGTTGGGGAAGAGCTGTGTGGCGAGGATGCGCAGGCTGGAGCTGCCCGAGAGCCGGGCGGCCTGCACGTAGCCCGCGTTGCGGCGCACCGCCACCTCGGCGCGGGCGACGCGGATGTAGAAGGGCAGGTTGATGACGGCGGTGGCGTAGATCACGTTTTCGACCGTGTTGCCCATCGTCGCCACCACGCCCATCGCCAGCACGAAGAGCGGGAAGGCCATGATGGTATCGGACATGCGGCCGATGATGCGGTCGGCCCAGCCGCCGAAGAAGCCTGCGAGGCACCCCAGCGCGGAGCCGATGACGAAGGAGAGCGCCACGGCGGAGAGGGCGATGCCCAGATCGAGCCGGGTGGCGACGATGACGCGGCTGAACACGTCGCGCCCGAGGTGGTCGGTACCGAAGGGGTGCGCCCAGGATGGCGGTTGCAGGGCGTTCACGGCGTGGGTGGCCAGCGGATCATAGGGCGCGATTGACGGGCCGAAGACAGCGAGGAAGATCATCAGCGCGAAGAGCCCGAAGCCGACTGCCGTGAGCGGGTTGCCGGAGAGGGTGTAGCGGAGGCGGGCGAAGGGGGCGGCGAGGGTTGCGGCCATGTCAGCTTTCCAGTCCGATGCGCGGGTCGATCAGGGTGAGTACCACGTCGATAAAGAGGTTCACCACCACGAAGAGCAGCGCCATGCAGAGAACGAAGCCCTGCACGGCGGCATAGTCGGAGGCGACCAGCGCGCCGATGGCGTAGGAGCCGATGCCGGGCCAGGAGAAGACCTTTTCGACCAGCACATTGGCGCCGAGGAGGAAGGAGAACACCATGCCCAGCGTGGTCAGCACCGGCAGGGCGGCGTTGCGAAAGGCGTAGACCCAGATCACCCGCGCCCCGCCCAGCCCGTTGGCCCGCGCGGTGCGGACATATTCGCCCGAGAGCGCGGCCAGCATGGCGGCGCGGGTCATCCGGGCGATGGGGGCCAGCGCGAAGAGGCTGAGGGTGATGGCGGGCAGGATCATCTGGCGCAGGCTGGCCCAGAACACCTCCCAATCACCCGCCAGTGCGGCGTCGATGGAGTAGAAGCCGGTCACCTGCGGGGGCGATAGGTAGAGAAAGTCGAGCCGTCCCAGTGGCGAGGGCGCCCAGCCGAGCAGGTAGTAGAAGATGTAGATCAGGAACAGCCCGGTGAAGAAGGTGGGCAGCGACACGCCTGCGGTGACCAGCACGCGGCAGAGATGATCGACCCAGCTGCCGGGGCGAGTGGCGGCCAGGACGCCGAGCGGGATGGCGATGGCCATCGACAGCAGCAGGCCCGCGAGGGTCAGCTCCAGCGAGGCGGGCAGGCGGCTCATCAGCTCGGTCAGAACCGGGCGGCCGGTGGAGAGGGAGTTTCCGAGATCTCCATGCAGGAGATCCCGGAGGTAGTAGAGGAACTGGACAGGAAGGGAGTGATCCAGCCCCAGCTCTGCGCGGATCTGGGCGATGGTGTCTTCATCGGCCATGAGACCGGCAAAGAACACCGCCGGGTCGCCCGGGAGGGCCCGGGTCAGCAGGAAGGTGATCAGGATCACCCCGAAGACCGGGGGGATCGCCTGAACGATCCGGCCGAAGATGCGCGAGAGCTTTTCCACGATCAGCCCTTGGCCATGTTGGTGACGGCGAGCTGGCGGTGGAACCACGAGACGTAGCCCTCGACCTCGGGCTTCATCGCCGCGTCGAGATAGGGCTGGTAGAGCGGGATGCGCGGCACGTCCTCAAAGGCGATCTCGATCATCCGCTTGATGTTGGGCTCATAGGCCGGATCATCGGTTTCCATCGTCAGGGTCTGCTCCACCAGCGAGGCGATCTCGGGGTTGGAGTAGTTCGACGAGTTGAAGAGGTGCCCTTCGATATAGGCCCAGTAGAAGTAATAGTCGGGGTAGTTGAGCCAGCCGCCGAAGTTTTCGAGATGCATCGGCAGGCGCTTTTCGACGAGGGCCGCGGTGCGCCAGTTGGCGCCCGGGATCTTGTCGAGCGTGGCGGTGATGCCGATCTTGGCGAGGCTTTCCTGAATGAGCAGCGCGGTCGGCTCCATCCAGTCGGCGAGACCGAGGTTGTAGGAGAGCGTGGTCTCGAACCCATCGGCAAACCCGGCCTCCTCCATCAGCGCCTTGGCCTTTTCGAGGTCGGTCGCATAGGGGAAGGGCTGGGGCCATTCGGTGGTGGAAGGGCTGGCCTCGGTGCCGCCCCACATCGGCTTGCCACGGCCATAGGCTCCGGCGGCGAGGATATCCTCGTAGGGCAGGGCGAAGGCGATGGCCTGACGCACCAGCTTGTTGTCGAAGGGCGCCATCGCCACGTTGAGGCCGAGCACGTGCAGGCAGTTGTCGATCGGCGCGCCCTCGACCTTGGCGACACCGCTCTCGGCCATCTCCTTGGCGTCCTTGGAGGGGACATCCATGTAGAAATCCACATCGCCGCGCTCGAGCAGGGCCCGGCGGGTGGCGGCGGAGGGCACCTCGCGCACGATCACGCGCTTCATCGGCGGCAGGGTGCCAAGCGCCCAATCCTCGTTGCGCTCGTAGACGAACTGTTGGCCGGCATCCCAGCGGGTGACCTTGTAGGGGCCGGAGCCTGCGGGGTTTTCGTGCAGGTATTCGGTGGCCCATGGGTCATCTTCGGTGGCGTGCTCCATCGCCACCTTGGAGTTGATCACCAGCGGCACCGGCACGGCGAGGTCGGGCAGGGCAAGCTTGGAGGGGGATGGCAGATCGACCCGGAAGGTCATCTCGTCGACCACCACGAATTGCTCGGGCGACGACATGGAGCCGGCCTTCATCTGGGTCAGCGGGAAGCCTCCGAGGGTCACCGCCCGGTCGAACGACCATTTCACATCTTCAGCCGTGACCTGGCTGCCATCCCAGAACTTGGCCTTGGGGCTGATCTTGAAGGTGATCGACTTGCCGTCTTCCGCGACCTCCCAGCTTTCGGCGATCTCGGGCTCGATGACGGTGGAATCGTAGGCGATGGTGCCATCGTCCAGTGTTTTGGTGCCGAAGCGCACGAGCCGGTCGTAGATGTTGACGGCCACCTGATAGGAGGGGCGGTTGGTGCCGGTGCGGTGCAGATCGAGGCTGTTGATCGTGTCGCCGATCACCACCAGCAGGGTGTCATCCCCGGCTGCCGCAGAGGCGGGCAGGGCGCGGAGGAAGGGCAACAGGGCGGCGCCGCCGATGGTGGCCGAACCGGCCCTGAGAAAGTCGCGTCGTTTCATCATGGTCTCCATGTCGGTTATCAGGTGTCCGCTTTTGCGGATTGGGTTTCGAGAAAGGCGCGCCAACCGCCGAACCGGGAAATCTCTTCGGCCGAGGCGGTGGCCGCAGACTCGCACAGGAACCCCGTAACTTCGCGGCCATCGGATATCGTCAGTGTGCCGATGGTCATAGGGGCGGGGAGGGTTTTGAGGAAACTGCCCATTTTGGAGGCAGGCATTGCCCAGACTTCAAGCGCGATCCGGTGGCCTTGCCCCTTTTCTGTGCAGCGCAGGAGTCCGGGCCGATGCGGCGGGCCGCCGGGGAGGCTGAAGAAGCGGTAGTTGGGGGCGGTCTCGGAGGCATAGAGAAAGCGCGCGCCGCGGCTGGTGAGATCGCCGTTGAGCGGCAAGCCCGACATGTGGGCGCCGAGCACGGCGAGGGCGATTTCATCCTCGGCGGGCGCATCGCTGGCGGGGGCGAGGGGCGGCAGGGGCCAGCCGGTGCCGCCGGGGGCGGCGGCCAGCGAGGCCTGAAGCTCGCGGCCAAGGGCGGCGAGCAGGGCATCTTCGCCCGCGCCCGCCACGAGGGTCACGTTGCCGGGGTGGCCATCGGCGCGGGGTGCGACCGGCACCGCCAGCGCGGACATGTCGAGCAGGTTGACGAAATTGGTGTAGGTGCCGAGGCGGGAGTTGGCGGCGACGGGTTCGGCCGCGATATCCGCCACGGTGCAGAGCGCGGGGATGGAGGGAACGCAAAGCATGTCGAGCCCGTCGATTTGGGTTTCGATCAGGCGCTTGAGGTCGCGGAAGCGGTATTGCGCGCGGAAGGTATCGGTGGCGGAGAACTTCTGCGCCTTGCCGACGATCTCGCGGATCACCGGGAGCACGGCCTCGGGGGCATCGCGCATCAGGTCTTCGATCACGGTATGGCGCTCGGCAACCCAGGGGCCGTCGTAGAGCATGACGGCGACGTCGTAGAAGGGCGTGAAATCCAGCTCGACAATGCGGTGCCCGGCGGCGATGAGGTGGGCGAGGGTGGCGTCGAAATTCTCTTCTTGCGCGGTGTCGCCGAAGAACTCGCGGGTGGCCTTGCTCGGCACGCCGATGGCGAGCGGGCGGAGTGCACCGGGGGCGGGCGTGGCGATGGGGCGGGCGTAGCCGTCGGCGGGGTCGTATCCGGCGGCGGATTGGTAGGCGCGGTAGGCATCGTCGACGTTGAGGGCGAAGATCGAGGGGGTCTCGCAGCTGCGGCAGGCGGGGACGACGCCGGAGGCGGAGAGGGCGCCGAGCGTGGGCTTGAGGCCGACGACGCCGTTCATCGCGGCAGGCACGCGGCCCGAGCCTGCGGTATCGGTGCCGAGCGAGAAGGTGACGAGGCCGCGCCCGACCGCCACGCCGGAGCCGCCCGAGGAGCCGCCGGGCACCAGCGCGGGGTTGATCGCGTTCAGCGGCGCGGGGCCGGTGGTGCGTGTGCCGTTGAGGCCGGTGGCGAACTGGTCGAGGCTGGTCTTGCCCAGCGGAATGGCCCCGGCGGCACGCAGGCGTGCAATCAGAAAGGCATCGTTTTCAGCGGTATAGGCGAAGGACGGGCAGCCGGCGGTGGTGGGCCAGCCGGCCACGTCGATATTGTCTTTCACCGCGAAGGGCAGGCCGTAGAGCGGGTATTTTACCGGATCGAACGGCCCGAGCGCCTCGGCCATCGCCAGCAGTTCGGCCTCGCTCGCGAGGTGCAGGAAGATGCCCGGATCGCCCGCCGCATCGACCCGGCGCAGCGCCTCCTGCATCACCTCGGCGGGCGTGGTGCCGCTGGCGTAGGCCGTGTGCAGAGTGGTGATGTAGAAGGGGAGATCTTGCAGCATTGGGCCTGTCCGTTCGGTGAGTCTGACCCGATGGAAACACTCGCAGGCGATGCGCGATACTGCTATTTCTGCAGCATCGCGCTGCATTTTTTGCACCACACGGAGGGAACATGCGGTTTCAGACCACGCTGAAATACATCGACGCTGTGGCCCGCACCGGCTCGATCCGGCGGGCAGCGGACACGCTCTCGATCACCTCCACGGCGCTCAACCGGCGGATCCTGGCCTTCGAGGAGGAGCTGGGCGCGGAGCTGTTTGAGCGGATGTCGACCGGGGTGCGGCTTTCGGCGGCGGGGGAGCTGCTGGTGCAATCGGCGCGGGGGCAGATCGGGGAGATGGACCGGCTGAAGGCGCAGCTGGCCGACCTGAAGGGGGAGCGGCGAGGGCATGTTTCGATCGCCTGTTCGCAGGCGATGCTGCCTTACTTCTTTCCCGAGCAAATCGCTGCCTATCGGGCGCAGCATCCGCTTGTGACCTTCAACGTGATGCAGCGCGACAGGGCAGCGGCGGAGGAGGCGCTGGTGGATCACAGTGCCGACCTGGCGCTGGTGTTCGAGCCTGCGCAGCTTTCGGATTTCGACGTGCTGCTGGCGGTGGACCAGCCGGTACATGCGGTGATGGCGGCGGGCCATCCGCTGGCGCGGCAGGAGGTGGTGCGGCTGAGGGAATGCTTCGGCTATCCGCTGATCATGCCGGCGCGCAACATCTCGGTGCGCGGGCTGATCGACGCTGCCGCCCGGCGCAGCTCGGCGCGGATGAAGGTGATGGTGGAGTCGGACAACTTTGAGTTCATGCGCAACCTGACGCGCTCGGAAGAGATCATCGCCTTTCAGATCCCGGTGGGCCTGCCCTCGGGCGATTGGGAGGATGGCACCGTGAGCCGCCCGATCGACCGGCGAGACCTTGCCGTGGGGCGCATCTACCTTGGGCACCTCAAGGGGCGGGTGATGCCGGTGGCGGTCGCCGGGTTTGCGCGGCAGATCCAGCAGGTGCTCGCAGAACGCTACGAATGAGCCAGGCGCCGGGGCCGCGTTGCCGTGCCTGATTTTTCAGCCGGGTGCTTGCAGATCGAAAAAAGATCGGTAGGCTGATTATCAGCACACTGGCAATATGCTCTGCGGCCATAGGCGGGGCGAAAGAAAGGCTCCATCGGTGAAGACTTCCGAGCGCGGCGTGGGCGCTTCGATTCCACGCTTCGAGGATGACAGATATCTGGAGGGCCGGGGCCGGTTCGTGGGTGACATCCGGATGCCGAACATGCTGGAAGTCGCTTTTCTGCGCAGCCCGCTGGCCCATGCCGAGATTTTGGGCATCGCCAAGCCGGAGGGCGCGGCGCATCAGGTCTTCACCGCCGCCGACCTTGAGGGGGTGCAGGGCATCCGGGCCGACAGCGGCCTGCCGGGGTTTCGCAGTTCTGTGCAGCCGATACTTGCCGCGGACCGCATCCGCCACGTGAATGAGCCCATCGCGGCCTGCGTGGCCGCCACCCGCGCCGAGGCCGAAGACCTTGCGGACCTCACGCAGCTCGATGCCAAGCCTCTGCCTGCGGTGCATGACATGCTGAAGGCGCGCGACAAGGATGCGCCATTGCTGCACCCGGACTGGGAAGAAAACGCCTTTCTGGAAAGCGGGTTCGAGCAGGGGATCGAGGCGGCCATCGAGAAGGCCACGGTGACCGTGCGCCGCCAGTATCGCACCGCGCGGCAGTGCATGTCTCCGATGGAGGGGCGCGGCGTGGTGGCCTATTTCGACGATCAGGCCGATCAGCTGGTGATCATCACCTCCACCCAGATGCCGCATATCGTGCGCAACGGGCTGGCCGAGTGCCTCGGGCTGGATCAGGCCCGCATCCGGGTGATTGCGCCCGACGTGGGGGGCGGCTTTGGCTACAAGGGTATCCTGCTGGCCGAAGAGGTGGTGCTGGGCTGGCTCGCAATGCGCCTGCGCCGCCCGATGCGCTGGATCGAGGACCGGCGGGAGCAACTGGCGGGCAATGCCAACTGCCGCGAGCATTGGTATGACATCACCGGCTATGCTTCGGCCGATGGCAAGCTCTTGGGCGTGGATTGCGAGGCGATCGTGGATAGCGGGGCCTATTCGGCCTACCCGTTCTCGGCTTGCCTTGAGGCGGCGCAGGTCGCCTCGATCCTGCCGGGGCCCTACGTGATGGAGGGCTACCGCTGCCGCACATGGTCGGTGGCTACCAACAAGCCCGCGATCCTGCCCTATCGCGGCGTGGCCCGGACGGGCGTGTGCTTTGCGATGGAACTGGTGATGGACGATCTGGCCCGGGAGCTGGGGATCCAGCCTGCCGAGTTTCGCCGCCGCAACCTCGCGCCTGCCGAGCAGATGCCGTTCGTGAACATCACCGGAAAGATCTTTGACTCCGGCGATTACGTGGAGGCGCTGGACCGGGCGGTGAAGGCTCTGGACCTGCCTGCCCTGCGTGCGCGGCAAGAGAAGGGCGAGCCGGACGGGCGGCTTTTGGGCGTGGGCCTGTCGATCTTTTGCGAGCAGGGGGCGCATGGCAC
Source organism: Vannielia sp. SX4 (assembly GCF_052828525.1). The sequence goes on along the minus strand of NZ_CM128247.1, from coordinate 3,523,198 downwards.
CTCGGTTTACAGTGGCTGGGGCATTCCGATGGTGCCGGGCTACGAGCAGGCTACCGCGCGGATGACGCCCGATGGCGGGCTGGAACTGCGGGTGGGGGTGCAGAGCCACGGGCAGAGCCTTGAGACGACGCTGGCGCAGGTGGCCAATGAGGTGCTGGGCGTGGAGCCGGGCAAGGTGCGGCTGGTGCATGGCGACACGGCGCTGACGCCTTATTCCACCGGCACATGGGGCTCGCGCTGCATGGTCATGGCGGGCGGCGCGGTGGCGACGGCCTGCGAGGAACTGGCGGAGCGGGTGAAGGCGATTGCGGCCAAGCTGCTGCAGGCCGAGCCGGAGCAGATTACCCTTGCCGATGGCGAGGCGCGGGGGCCTTCGGGTTCGGTCTCGCTGAGCCGGATCGGGGCGGTCTGGTATCATGCGCCGCAGGACTTGCCCGACGGGGTGGATGCGGGCGGGCTGGAGGCCACGAAGGGCTACAAGACGGTGCGCGACACTGGCACCTTCTCTTATGCCTGCCATTCGGCGCTGGTGCTGGTCGACCCCGAAACCGGCGAGGTGGAGATCGAGCGCTACGGCATCGTCGAGGATGGCGGCGTGCTGGTGAACCCGATGGTGGTGGACGGGCAGGTTTGGGGCGGTGCGGTGCAGGGCATCGGCACGGCGCTTTATGAAGAGATGCCCTACGACAGTGAGGGCCAGCCGCTGGCCACGACGCTGGCCGATTACATGCTGCCCGGTGCGGCAGAGTCGCCTTCCATCGCGATTGACCACATAGAAACCCCCTCGCCGATCAGCCGGTTCGGGCAGAAGGGGATTGGCGAGAGCGGGGCGATTGGCCCGCCCGCCGCGATTGGCAATGCGGTGAACGATGCATTGCGTGGCTTCGGGGCGCGGATCGGGCAGGTGCCGATCACGCCCGAGCGGGTGCTTGCTGCGCTGGCCGCAGGAGGCCAGCGATGAAGCCGGGGCGGTTTGATTTGGTGCTGGCGGGGTCGTGCGGCGAGGCGGTCTCGCTGCTGGGCGGGCGCGAGGAGGCCAAGCCGGTGGCGGGGAGCCAATCGCTCGGGCCGATGCTCAACCTGCGGCTGGCGCGACCTGCAGTGCTGGTGGACCTGTCGGGTTGCGCGGAGTTGCGCGGGGTGACGGAACAGGCGGGCTCGGTGGTGTACGGAGCGGCGCTGACCCATGCGGAGTTTGAGGATGGCGGGCTGGTGGATGCCACGCCGGGATGGCTGCCGCAGATCGCCCGGCGCATCGCTTACCGTGCAGTGCGCAACCGAGGCACGGTGGGCGGCTCGCTGGCCCATGCCGACCCGGCGGCGGATTGGGTGGTGACGCTGCGCGCGCTGGGGGCCTCGGTGCTGCTGGCGGGGCCAGAGGGCGAGCGGGAGATTGCGCTGGACGCGTTCTTCACCGGGGCGCTGGCGACGGCGCTGGGGCCGGGGGAGATCATCCGCGCGGTGCGGGTGCCGCGCCGGGGGGCGGGGGCGCGTTGGGGCTACTGGAAGTTCTGCCGCAAGCTGGGCGAGTTTGCCAAGGCCTCTGCCGCCGTGCTGGCCGACCCGGAGCGCGGCGAATTTGCCGTGGTGGCCGGGGCCATCGAGCGGGCGCCAGTGGCTTTGCCCGAGGCGCAGGCGTTGATCGAGGGGCGGGCCGACCCGCGTGTGGTGGTAGAAGAGGCGCTGCCCTTTTTGCCCCCGGAGCGCCGGGCCTTGCAGGCCACGGCCACGGCCCGCGCCATTGCCGCGCTGCGCGAAGGAGAGAGCGAATGACCAACTTCACCGTGAATGGCCAGCCTGTGCGCTACAGCGGCGAGGGGCGGACCCATCTGGCGGATTTTCTGCGCGAGGAGATGGGGCTGACGGCGACCCATATCGGCTGCGAGCAGGGGGTGTGCGGCGCCTGCACGCTGGTGAAGGACGGCAAGCCGGTGCGCAGCTGCATCACCTATGCCGCTGCCTGCGAGGGGGCGAAAATTCGGACGCTGGAGGATTACCGCGACGATGCGCTGATGGCGCGCATTCGGGCGGCCTTCAAGGAGCACCACGGGCTGCAATGCGGGTTCTGCACGCCGGGGATGCTGGCGACGGCCTATGACATTGCGACCCGGCTGCCGGAGGCCGATGAGGCGCGAATTCGCGAGGAGTTGGCGGGCAACCTCTGCCGGTGCACCGGCTACATGGGGATCGTGGCGGCGATCAAGGCGGTGCTGGCGGAGGGGCCGCATGTGGCGCCCGAGCCGCCCGCGCGGGAGGCGGTGATTGCCTCGGCGCGGTTTGGCGCGGCGGAGGCGCCCGAGGTGGTGGCGGAAGCGGCGGCTGCGTCGGTGGTGGCAGAGCGGCCTGCGCCGCTGACCGATGGGCACCGGCTGGAGCGGGTGGCGCGGATCGAGCTGCCGGCAGAGACTGTTTGGGCGGTGCTCAGCGATATTCGCCAGGTTGCCGACTGCATGCCGGGCGCCTCTGTTGAGACCGTCGAGGGCGAGCGGGTGACGGGCGCGATGGCAGCGAAGATCGGGCCGATCACGGCGCGGTTTGGCGGCACGGCCTTTGTGACTTACGAGCCTGCGGAGATGCGGGGCGCGGTGGCGGGGCAGGGCGGCGATGGAAGCTCGCGCTCGACGGCGCGGGGGGAGGTGCATTTTGCGCTGGCTCCGAGCGGCGATGCGGGCTGCGATTTGACCTGCGAGATCCTTTACAAATTGAGCGGTCCACTGGCGCAGGTTGGCCGGCCCGCAATCGTGGCGGGGGTGGTCGATAGGCTGCTGGCCGACTTCACCGCCAACGTGGAAGCGGCCGCGCGGGGCGAGGCCCTCACAGCGGCCGCGCCGCCGGGCTTTGCGCGTTTGATCCTCGCTGCCCTGCGCAATATGGTCGGGCGCAGCACATAGGGTGGAGATGAGTGCGATGGATAATCTGGAGCGCGGGGCGCAGGAGGCGGTGCCCGAGCGGGACCATGCGGGCGAGGAGGAAAAGCTCCTTCGGGCGGCCCGCAGCAACGACTGGGCCGAGACCGGGCTGCGCGACCGGCCGGGCTTTCTGATCCGGCGGCTGCACCAGATTCACACCGCGCTGTTCTTGCAGGAATGCGCCAGCGAGGGGATCACCCCGGTGCAATACTCGGTGCTGACGGCGCTGGGCCAGCTTGGGCCGAGCGAGCAGATCGTGATCTCGCGCGCGGTCGGGCTGGACCGGACCAGCACGGCGGATGTGATGCAGCGGCTGGAGAAGCGCAAGCTGATCCGCCGCCGCCCCTCGCCCACGGACGGGCGCAGCAAGATCGCGACGCTGACGGAGGTGGGGATCAACCTGCTCCAAAGGGTGGATGAGGCGGCCTCGGCAGCGCACAGCCGCACGCTGGAGCCGCTGACGGCCGATGCCCGGCGCGAGCTGATGCAGGCGATGCGGACGATCGTGGATGCCTACCCGGACCTCGAGCGCAAGGCCAACTGAGCGCCCGCCCCGCGCGGGGCGAGTCGCCCGTTTTTACAGCCCCATATAGGCCTCGCGGATGCGGGCATCTTCGGCCAGCTCCGCGCTGGGGCCGGTGATGGTGACGCGCCCGGTTTCGATCACGAAGCCCTGGCTGGCGAGGTCGAGCGCGGTCAGCACGTCCTGCTCCACGAGGAGGATGCTGAGGCCGGTGCCGTTGATCTCGGTCAGGGCCTCGCTGAGCACCTCGACGAGACGCGGGGCGAGGCCGAGCGAAAGTTCGTCGATCATCAGCAGCTTGGGAGCCGACATGATGCCCCGCCCGATGGCGCACATCTGCTGTTCGCCACCCGAGAGGGTGGTGGCATCCTGCGAGGCGCGTTCGCGCAGAATGGGGAAGGTGTTCATCACGAAGTCGAGGTCTCGGTTCACCTGCACGGTGTCGCGGCGCATGTAGGCGCCTAGCAGCAGGTTGTCGCGCACCGAGAGCCCCTTGAAGAGCCGCCGCCCCTCCGGCACGTGGACCACGCCCGCGCCGAGCACGTCATCGGGGGAGGCCCCGGCGATCTCGGTGCCGGCCATCTTGATGGAGCCAGCCTGCGGCTTGATCAGCCCGGAGATGGTGCGCAGCAGGGTGGTTTTGCCCGCGCCGTTGGAGCCGACGATGCAGGTGATCGCGCCGCGCTTCACGCTGAGGGAGATATCCCAGAGCACCTGCACGTCGCCGTAGCCGGCCTGAAGGCCGGAGATTTCGAGCAGGCCCTCAGCCATCGGCCATCTCCTTCTGGAAGCGTTCTGCGAATTTCGGGCCGAGGTAGGCCTCGATCACCTTGCGGTCGTGGACCATCTCTTGCGGCGGGCCTTCGGCGATCAGCTCGCCGTGGTGCAGCACCAGCACGCGGCTGGAGAGGCTGAGCACCACCTTCATCAGATGTTCGATGATGAGGATCGACACGCCGCGCGCCGCGATCCGGCGGATCAGGTCGAGCGCCACGTCGATCTCGGTGGCGTTGAGGCCCGCGTTCACCTCGTCGAGCAGCAGCACCTTGGGGCCCATCGCGAGGCTCTTGGCCAGCTCCAGCCGCTTGCGGTTGGGCAGGGTGAGCGAGGAGGCCGGGGTTTCGGCCACATGGCCGAGGCCGACGAACTCCAGCTCTTCCATCGCCCGGTCGCGGGCCGCCGCGATGCTCTCGGGGTTGCCTCCGAAGAGCGCCGAGGCGGCGACGTTCTCCACCACGGTCATCCGGGGGAAGGGCTGCACGATCTGGAAGGTCCGGGCCAGCCCGCGCCGGGCGGCCTGAAACGGTTTTTGCTTGGTCACGTCCTCGCCCTTGAAGACGACCTTGCCGCTGCTCGGGCTGTGGACGCCGGTGATCGCGTTCACCAGCGTTGTCTTGCCCGCGCCGTTGGGGCCGATGAGAGCGACGATCTCGCCCTCGTGGAGGGAGAAGGACACATCGTTCAGAGCCTTGATGCCGCCGAACTGGCGCGACACGTTCGAGAGTTCGAGAATGGCGCTCATTCCTTGGCGCTCCCCTTGTCAGTGCTGCGGGCTTTGCTGCGCTCGGACAGGCGGCGCAGGATGCGCTTCCAGTCCAGCCGCAGGATGCCGCCGGGCAGGAAGAAGATGAGCACCACCACGATGGCCCCCATGATCGCTCGGTTCCACTCGAGGAAGTTGGCCCAGAAGATCTCTTCGAGCATGACGAAGCTGAAGGCGCCGACGACCGGGCCGAGCAGGGTGCCCGCGCCGCCCAGCATGGCCATCACCGGCACCTTCACGGTGGTCAGGATGTCGAAGCTGTCGGTCGGGTCGATGTAGCCGACCCATGAGGCATAGACGGCCCCCACGGCGCCCGGAAAGATCGCGGAGAGCACGAAGGCGGCGATCTTGTATCGGGTGGTGTCGATGCCGACCATGTCGGCGGCATCCTCGTTCTGGTCGATGCAGCGCAGGCCGAAGCCGAGGCGGGTGCGGTCGACGATGACGTTGGTGACGAAGGCGAGCACCATGATGCCGAGCATCACGTAGAGCACCAGCGCCGAGACCTCCGGCGGGCGCCCCTCGAGCAGCGGCACGTTGAGGCCGTTGCCGCCGCCGGTGACGCTGCCCCAGGACGAGATCACCAGACGGGAGATATCGACAAGGGCGATGGAGCCAATGGCGAAGTAGTGGCCCTTGAGCCGGAGCACGATGGCCCCGAGTGCAAAGGAGACGCCGCCGACGAAGGCCGCTGCCGCCACCCAAGCCAGCGCGGCCGGCACGCCGCTGCGCTGTGCCAGTGCGCCAACGTAGCAGCCGATGCCGTAAAAGGCGGCGGTGGAGAAGGAAGGGTAGCCGGTGAAGCCGCCGATGATGTTCCAGCTCAGGGCCAGCGCGGTGAACATGGCGATGGAGATCGCGATGCGCACCTCGTAGTTGCCGAGCACGGTGGGTGCGAGCGCCAGCGCCAGAACCCAGAGGCCCATGACGATGAGGGTCAGGTTGGATTTGCGCGACATCACTCGTACCCCTTCACGCCGACGAGGCCGGTGGGGCGCACGATCAGCAGGAACAGCATGATCAGGAAGCCGATGGTGATGGCGTTCTGCGGGCCGACGATAACGCCGGCGAAGCTTTCGATGATGCCGAGCGCGAGCCCGCCCACCAGAGCGCCGGATACGCCGCCCAGCCCGCCGATGACGCAGATCACGAAGGCCTTGCCGAGGAACACGCCCGAGAGGTTGGTGGTGACCGGAAAGACCATGGCAAAGACAGCCCCAGCCGCCCCGGCCATCAGCGCGGCGATGGCGAAGGTGGTGGCGTAAATGTGGTTGACCCGGATGCCCATCAGCGCTGCCGCCTCACGGTCCATCCGGACGGCGACGATGGCGCGGCCGATGCGCGAGGTTTTCAGCACCAGAAACAGCAGGCCGGTGAGCACCAGCGCCAGCCCCATGCCGATCAGCCGGTCGACCGGCATCGACACGCCGAGCGCGTCGATCCGCCCGTAGTCGAGCGAGACCCGGCGCGGCGTGGCGGTGAAGAACACGGTCATCAGGTTGTAGAGGATCATGTCGAGGCCGAAGGTGAGCGTGAGCGTTGTCAGCACCGGAGCCGTCACGACCTTGTTGATGAAGAGGTATTGCAGGGCATAGCCCAGCACGAAGAGCGCCACCGCCACGACGGGCAAGATGATCACGGGGCTGATGCCGGTGGAGGCCCATGCGAAGTAGGTCAGGTAGCCGCCGAGCACGATGAACGAGCCGTGCAGCATGTTGATGACGTTCAGGACACCCCAGACCAGCGAGAAGCCGATGGCGATGCAGGCGTAGAGCGTGCCCAGCACGACTCCGTTCGCCAGAATCTGCGCGAAACCCATGTATTCTGTTTCCTTGGGAGAAATTCGGAAGGAAGAGGCCGGTGGCTGGCCGGGCCGCGGGGGCAGCCCGGCCAGCCGTGAGAGTTATTCGATCACCATCATCTCGGCGTCGGCGATGCTCTCGGGGTAGAGGATCTTGATCTCGCCGCCCTGCACCTGAATGATCGGCATCTCGCGGCCCTCGTTCATGCCGTTCTCGCCAAACTTGATCGGGCCATAGAAGGTTTCGAGATCAGTGGCGGCAAGCGCGTCGCGCACGGCGGTCGGCTCGACCGAGCCCGCGCGGGTGACGGCATCGGCCACGACATCGAGGGCTGCGGCGCAGGAGCCGTGGACATAGTCGGGATCTTCGCCGCCGGAGGCCTCGAGGAAGGCCTGATAGAAGGCATCGGTGGAATCCCATGCGCCCGACACGTCGGTGTAGCCGGTGGCGTGGTGCCACCATGTCGAGCTGCTCACGCCGTTGGCCAGCTCGCCGAGGCCTTCGGTGAACTCCTTGTAGGCCGGGCCGGTGACCATGGTGATGATCGGGGCTTCGATGCCGAGGTCTTCCATCTGCTTGCGTCCGAGGATCAGATCTTGCGTGTAACCGGTCATGTAGACCCAGTCGGGCGACATGGACTTGATGGTGGAGAGCGCGGCGGAGTGGTCGATCGCGCCGACCGGGTAGAGCTCTTCATAGACCACTTCGATGCCTGCGCCGGAGGCGGCGGCGGAGATGGCGGTGGCCATCGACTTGGGGAACACGTCATCACGGCCATAGACGGCGATGGTGCCAAGCTCCGGCATCGTCTCCTTGAACTCGGCGACCATCGCCTCGGTCATGCCGCTGTTGGGCGCGAGGGTGCCGAAGAGATACTTGAAGCCCTGGTTGAAGACCTCGGTGGAGGAGGAGACACAGGCGACCAGCGGGATCTGGTAGCGCTCGGCCACGGCGGCGACGATTTTGGTGTGGCCCGACCCGAAGGGGGCCATCAGCACATCGACCTCGTCATCGTTGATCAGCTTCTCGGCCAGCTGGCCGGCGCGCTTGCCGTCGGTCTGGTAATCATACTCGACGATCTCGACCAGCATCTTCGTGCCGCCCACGTCAATGCCGCCTGCGGCGTTGACCTTGTCGCTCCACATCTTCCAGACCAGTTCCTGCTTGTGGCCCTCGTCGGCCAGCCCGCCGGTCAGGGCGAGCGGCGCGCCGATCTTCAGCACGTCCTGCGCCATCGCCGGGGCGGCTAGGCTGGCGGCGGCCACGGCGCCGAGCGCGGCGGCGAGAGTCTTGGCTTTGATGTGGGATGTCCCTTGGGTGGTCATTGTCACGTCTCCTGTTGGCTTCTCTGGCTGGTCGAGGCGGGCCACGACCGGGATTCCTGTCCTCCGGCGACGATATTATCAGCATACTGTGTATTCTACTGACCGGGCCGAGTGAGGGCGCGGGATTGCACGGATGTGCCAGAATGAGGCGGGCTGGTGCTGCCTTTGAGCGTTTTGTGGGCATACTGCGTATCGCGGCGCAACGTGGAGTTGTGTTGCGGCGTGAGCCGGGTGTGATTCCACTGGATAGGCGTGAATTGGGTTGAGCGGAGACGGAGGGGCAACCCCTCAGTAAGGCGACTGTTTTGATCAGATTTTCTGGAGACCGCGGGATGCGCCGAAGTGCCTGCCGGGGACGGGCGCTTGCAAGCGCCCGGCTTCGCGGCAATATAGGTGGCATACTGCGCAATGCGCCCTTTGGGGCTGTGTGACACAGCAGACCACCACCCGCGCGACCGAGAGGACACCACATGCTCAACCCCGCACTCGGCCTCAAGGGGGCCATCTCCGCGCCGCATCAGGCGGCCGCACAGGCCGGGGCGGGCGTGCTGGCAGAGGGCGGCAGCGCGGTGGAGGCGATGGTGGCCGCTGCGGCGGCGGTGGCGGTGGCCTATCCGCATATGAACGGCATCGGCGGCGACGGGTTCTGGCTGATCAAGCGGGCCGGGCAGGCGCCGGTCGCGATCTTCGCGGGCGGGCAGGCGGCGGGGCTGGCCACGCCGGAGTGGTATGCCGCGCAGGGCCATGCGGAGGCGATCCCGGCGCGGGGGCCGCTGGCGGCGCTCACGGTGCCGGGCACGGTGGGCGGCTGGGGCGCGGCACTGGCGCTCTGCGAGGCGCCGATGCCGCTGGCGCGGCTTCTGGCCCCGGCGATTGCGCTCGCCCGAGAGGGCATTGCGGTGACGGGCAATCAGGCGGACTGCACGGCAGAAAAGGCGGAGGGTCTCGCACCGGTGCCCGGCTTCGCGGAGATCTACATGCCGGGCGGAAGCGCGCCGGAGCGGGGCAGCCGCCTGAGGCAGCCCGCCCTTGGCGCCACGCTAGAGCGGATCGCGGAGGCGGGGGTGGCGGATTATTACTACGGTGATCTCGCGGCGACCCACGGGGCCTTTCTGGAGGCCGCGGGCAGCCCACTGCGCCGGGCTGATCTGGAGGCCTACCGGGCCGAGCGGCGGGTGCCGCTGGAGGTTAGCACCTCGCAGGGACGGTTGTGGAACATGGTCCCGCCGACGCAGGGCGTGGCCTCGCTCAGCATTCTGGCGCTTTTCGACAGGCTCGGGGTGCGCGAGGGCGAAGGGTTTGCCCATATCCACGGGCTGATCGAGGCAACCAAGCAGGCCTTCATTCGCCGCAACGCCGAGTTGGGGGACGGGGTGGAGGCGCAGGCCTGGTTGGAGGCGGCGGCGCTGGATGAGATGGCCGCGCGGATAGACCCGGCGCGCGCGCTGCCCTGGCCCTATGAGCCGCGGCAGGGTGACACGATCTGGATGGGCGCGGCGGATGCCGAGGGCACGGTGGTGAGCTTTATCCAGAGCGTGTTCTGGGAATTCGGCGCGGGCCTGACCTGCCCGGAGACGGGGGTGGTGTTTCAGAACCGTGGCGCGGCGTTTTCGCTGGGTGAGGGGCCGAACCAATTGGCGCCGGGCAAGCGGCCCTTCCACACGCTCAACCCGGCGATGGCAGAGCTGAAGGACGGGCGGGTGATGGCCTATGGCACGATGGGCGGCGAGGGCCAGCCGCAGACGCAGGCCGCCGTTTTCAGCCGTTATGCGCAGTTCGGCATGGGCTTGCAGGAGGCGGTGACCGCGCCGCGCTGGCTGCTGGGCAAGACATGGGGCGACGACACCACCACGCTGAAGGTGGAGAGCCGGATGGACCCAGGCTTGGTGGCCCAGCTCCGCCAGGCGGGCCACGAGGTGGAGATGCTTCCGCCCTTCAGCGACCTTGCGGGCCATGCGGGCGCGGTGGTGCTGCACCCCGGCGGACTGCGTGAGGCCGCCAGCGACCCGCGCGCCGATGGCGCGGCTCTGGGCCTGTGACGGGTATGGCGGGCATGGCGCCGGAGGACTTCTGGCAAAAAATCGAGCCGGGCCCGCCGCCACTGCCGCCCTATGTGGGGCGCTTTCCGGCGGCGCTGCCGGGCGGCGAGGTGCTGTGGCTGCCGCTGCGCCCGCTAGAGGGCACGGCGACGGCGCTCGCCTCGCTGATCCTCAACCAGGCGAGTTTTGCGGTGGCGGGGCGGCTGGCGGCGCTGCTGGCCGAGGCGCTGCGCCCGCATGGCGTGAGCCGGGTGGTTGGCCTGCCGACGCTGGGCCTCGGGCTGGCGGCGGGGGTGGCGGAGGCGCTGGGCCACGGCCGCTACCTGCCGCTCGGCACCTCGCGGAAGTTCTGGTACGACGAAGCGCTCTCGGAGCCGCTGCGCTCGGTCACCAGCCCCGGCGGCGGCAAGCGGCTCTACATCGACCCACGGATGCTGCCGCTCTTGGAGGGCGCGCGCGTTGCGGTGATCGACGATGCGGTCTCGACCGGCACCTCGATGGTGGCTGCGCTGGACCTGCTGGACAAGGTCGGCGCGCAAGTGGTGGTGGCGGGGGCGGCGATGCTGCAGACCGAACGCTGGCAGCCCGCGTTGGCAGGGCGGGTGGCGGTGGAAGGGGTGTTTCACTCGCCTCTGCTCGAGGCCGGGCCGGGCGGCTACGCGCCGGTGGGTTAAGGCTGCGGTGCTCGGTCATAGCCTGTCATCTCCAGATAGCCGCGGCCTGTGTGGCTGCCGGTGATCGCAACCGGGCCTTCCCAGTATTCAAAGCTGACATCCATCCATGCGTCCGCGCGCAACGCGTCGATTTCAACATCGACGTCCTTGTCGGGCAGGGTGACGCGCCAGCGGGTGGGGGGCGTGCTGCCATTCAGCGGGGTGAGGGTGAGGGCGCCGTTGCCGTAGGGGGTGGCGGTGCCGTCCGGGTCGATCCATGTGGCGGAGGTGAAGGCGGTGCCGTCGGTGGCGCGCAGGGCGAAGCCCATGAGGCGGGCGCCGGTGGAGAAGGAGAGCGAGACCCAATCCCAGCCGTCCTGATTTTCAGCCAGGGGTTGGGAGGACCACTCGCGGTCGAGCCATGCGTTGCCGGTGACGGGGATGTCGCCGTCGGGCAGGGTCAGCCGGCCGGTGACCTCGTAGAAGGGTTGCGAGTAGTAGTGGCTGGCTTGGCCGGTGGGGGATTTGACCGAAAAGCCCTTGTCGCCGTGGAGCACGAGCGGGCCGGTGGCGGTGAGCTGGAGCTCGTAGGCGAAGTCGGGGGCGGAGGCGGTGAGGCTGAGGGCGGAAAGCTCATCGGCTTGGCCGGAGGCGGTGCCTGCCATCGCCCAATCGTCGATCCATGCGGCGAAGGGGGCGGCGGTTACGCCTGCCTGCCCGGTGCCGCCACGGGCGAGGCGCTCGGTGGAGTGGTGGCTCTCGGGCGTGGTCAGGGCGGCGTGGGCCATCCAGACCTGCGGGGAGGACCAGCCTTCGCGGTCGCCGGGCGCCAGGGCGGAGCGGAACAGAGTCCACTGGATGCCGTAGGGGGTGCCGTCCGGCCCCGCGAGGGTGGCGGTGAGATACCACCATTCGATGCGGAAAGCGGGGTGGGGGCCGTGATCGGCGGGGAAGGTGAGGGTGGTGCTGCGGGAGGGCAGAGCAAAGCCATCGGCCTCTGTGCCTAGACCGGCGAAGCCCTGCGCGGTGGCCGAGAACGGCGTGACGGCGAGGCCGGCGAGGAGGGTGCGGCGGGTGAGGCTCATCTTTCGCTCGCGAAGGTCTTGAGGAAGGTGGCGGGCTGGGTGCGGCGGAGCTTCAACACCGGCCAGAAGCAGGCCAGCGCGGCGGCGGCGAGCGCGGTGGCGAAGAGCAGCGCCCATTGGCCGGGGAAGAGGAACATGGGCAGGCGCCAGCCGAAGGCCTCGGTGTTGACCACGGCGAGCAGCGCCCAGGCGAGGGCGAGGCCGAGGGGCAGAGCGAACATGGCAGTGAAGGCGGCGAGGGCGAGGGTACGCAGGGCCTCCAGCGTAGCGAGGCGGGCGCGTGTGGTGCCCATCGCCCAGACCGGGGCGATCTGGGGCAGGCGCATGGTGGAGAGGGTGAGCATGGCGGTGAGGATGGCCAGCGCGGCGACGCCGAGGGTGAGGGCATTGAGGGCCGCTGTGACGGCGAAGGTACGCTCGAAGATGGCGAGCGAGTAGGCCTTGATCTCGGCATTGGGGACCAGCGAAGTGGGGGGCAGGCCGAAGTCGTCGGCGAGGGCGGCGGTGAGCGTGGGAACATCTTGCGGCGCGATCCGGATGCCGTGGCGGAGCTTTGGCACATCGGGAAAGTGGCGGGTGAGCGCGGGGACGCTGACGATAGCTTGGGGGCCGGGGTTTCCGTAATCGGAATAGGTGGCGACGATCTCGGGCTGCCAGTCGGTGGCGAGCCGGAGGGTATCGCCGGGGCCGAGGGCGGCGCGGCGGGCGAGCTGCTCGTTGATCATCACAGCGTCGCCGGTGGCGAGCCGGTCCCATGCGCCGGGAGTGGCAGAGAGGAGCGGCCAGTTATCGCGGTAGGTGGCGTGGTCGGCCACGCCGTAGAGCTCGCCGGTGCCTTGGTCGGCCATCGGCACGTCGACATGCCAGATGGGCAGGGTGGCCTGCACCTCGGGGCGGGTGTCGAGGAAGGCGCGGAGGCCGGTGGCTTCGTCTTCGCTGCGGGCGGTGACGTAGAGCTCGGAGACGAGGCGCTGGTCGAGGAAGCCGGTGAAGGTGAGGCGGAAGGAGCTGACCATCGTGCCCACGCCGATGTTGGTGGCGAGCGCCAGCAGGAGGGCCATGAGGGCGAGGCGGAGGCCGGGGAGTTGCTGGCGGGCATCGCCCCAGAGCCATTGGGCGAGCGGGCGGCGGGCGAGGGCTTGGGCGGCGGCGAGGAGCGCGGCGAGCAGGGCGGGCAGGGCTAGCGCGGCGCCGAGGAGAAGGCCGCCGAGCAGGGCGAAACCGCCGGGCAGGCCGCCGATGAGAGGCACGGCAGCAGCGCCTGCGGCGGCGAGGGCGGCGCCAGCGGCGGCCTGAAACGCGAGACTGCGGGTGGAGGCGCGGGCCCAGGCACGGGGCTTGGCAGATGCGAGGATCGGCAGGCGGGCGAGGGCGATTAGTGCGCCTGCGCCTGCGGCCAGCGTGCCCGCGAGGGCGATGGCGAGGCCGGTCGCCGCCCAGGAGGGGCGGAAGGCGAGTTGGCCGGGCAGGGCCGCGCCGTAGAGGCCGCGCAGCGAGGCGGAGACATCGGGCAGGAGCGCTGCGGCGGTGATATGGCCGAGGGCGAGGCCGAGCGTGCCTGCGACGAGGGCGAAGGCGGTCAGCTCGGCGAGGGTGAGTGCGGCGAGCAGGCGGGTGGACAGGCCGAGCGCGCGCAGCGTGCGGAACATCGGGCGGCGCTGCTCGAAGGCGAGGCCGATGGCGCCGTGGGCGATGAAGAGACCCACGGCGAAGGAGAGCAGGCCGAAAGCGGTGAGGTTGAGGTGGAAGCTGCGGGTGAGCCGGGCGATCTCGGCCCCGCCCTGCGGGCGGCTGCGGGTGAGCGTGGGGGCCACCTCGGCCAGCGGCGGGCGGGTGAGGGGCTGGGCGGCATCGGGGGCGACGAGCAGGTGGGTGATGGCGCCGGAGGGGGCTAGAGCCATTGCGCCGTCGATCGTGGTGACGAGGAGTCCGGGCGCGAGGCCGGGGGCCGGGGTTGCCTGCGGCGCCGCGGCGAGGCTCTCAGGCGCGGCCCATTGCGGCGGGGGCAGGGTGATAAGGGCGGAGGGCGGCATCTGCGCGAGGGTTGGCGCGAGGTCCGGCAGGCTGCCCATCGGGAGGGTGAGAAAGTCGTAGCCCTGCACGGTGAGGCCCTCGGGCGTTTCGCCCTCCCAGACCGGGGAGACCTGCCAGCCCGCAGCGCGGAGGGCGAGGAAGGTTTGCATCGGGATGCGGCCAGCGGGCGAGGTCAGATGGTCGGGCGCGTCGGGGGCGAGGGTGGCCTCGGAGGCGGCATAGGAGGCGCGGGCTTCGGCGTTGATCGCCTGCACGGCGGAGAAGAGGGCGGTGGCGAGCGCGATGCCGAGCAGGAGGGTGGCGAGCTGGCCGGGGTGGCGGCGCCAGTGGGAGAGCAGGGCGTGGAGGGCAGCGCGGGTCATTGGCGCGCGGTGTGCGGGCGGGGGTGGCTCGTCCGCCCTTTGAGGCGTCGTCGCGGTGGGATGCGCGCTGCGGCTCCTCGGCAATTTATCACGGGCCGGGTCATGCCAGCTTGCCGCGTGACAGGTGCAGGCGGCGCGACATGGCGGCGGCGACGGTGGCGGAGTGGGTGACGGTGACGAGGGCGGCGCCGGTTTCGGCGGCGAGCTCGAGCATGAGGGCGAGAACGGTGGCGGCGTTCTCTTCGTCGAGGTTGCCGGTGGGTTCATCGGCGAGGATCAGCGGCGGTTTGGCTGCAAGGGCGCGGCCGATGGCGAGGCGCTGCTGCTGGCCGCCCGAGAGGGTTTCGGGCCAGGCGGAGAGGTGCGGCGCGAGGCCGAGGCGCTCGGCGAGCGTGGCGCACCAGCCTTCATCGTGCCGCCCGGCGAGGCGGGCCTGAAAGGCGAGGTTGGCGGCCACGTCGAGCGAGGGGATCAGGTTGAACTGCTGGAAGACGAGGCCGATGCGGGTGCGGCGGGCTTCGGCGCGGGCGGCATCGGGCAGGGTGGAGAGTGGCACGCCGTCGAGGGTGACGCTGCCGCTGTCGGGCCGGTCAAGCCCGGCGAGCAGGTGCAGGAGCGTGGATTTGCCAGAGCCGCTCTCGCCGGTGAGGGCGAGGGTCTCGCCGGGGTCAAGCGCGAGGGAGACGCCGGAGAGCACGGGCTGCGCCCCGCCGGAGGGCAGCGGGAAGGTTTTGTGTATGTCATCGGCCACGAGCAGCATTGCAGCGCAGGATGTAATGCGCGGGCGGCGAAGGGAAGTGGGGTGCGGCGCTGGGGCGAGGGCAACCACCTGAGCGCTCGTGGCGGTGCAGGTCCCGCCCTAGGGGCTGCGCGACTCGAGGGCGCGGCGCATCTCGGCTTCCAACCCGCCGGGCGTGCAACTGGCGGTCACCACGCCATCCATGCCTTGACCACGCAGGCTGGCGAAGGCGGGCGGCTCGGCCTCGGGGGTGCAGGCGATGACCGGAATATCGTGGAAATTGCGGCCGGAGTTGCGGATCTGGCTGACGGTGGCCGGGCCGGAGAGGCCAGGCATGTCGAGGTCGATGAGGGCGAGATCGGTCGGGCCGGCAAAGAGCGCCTCGATGGCCTCATATCCGTTGGCCACCGCTTTCACCTCATGGCCGGTGGCGCGGAGCATCTCGCGCAGGCGGTCCTGTCGCCCGGCTTCGGCCACGGCGAGCAGCACCCGCATGGGGGCCAGCGGCAGTTGCCGGGCAGGCGGCGTGCCGGCGCGGGCGGGCGGCGGATTGGTGGTGCGGCGGGGCGGGGCGAGGCTGCCTTCGGCCTCGGCCAGAGCGGCATCGAGCGCTTTGCGGAGGGTCTCAGCGGCGGAGAGCACCTCTGCCAGACGAGCGCGCTGGCTGTCTTGCAGTTGGCCCTGCTCCATCAGGGTGGCAAAGCCGAGGATCGCGCCGAGGGGGGTGCGGGTTTCATGGCCGAGGCGTTCGAGCACATCGCGGAGGCCGTCGGCGCCATCGGCCTCGCGGCGGTTGCGGGCGTCGAGCTCGCGCTCGGCGTAGCGGGCGCGGCGGTCGTCGGTCACGACGGTCAGCGCGCGCAGGAAACGCCCGGCCTCATCGCGGATCGCTCCGGAGGAGAGCAGCACTGGCAGGGGCCGCCCATCGGCGCGGACGAACTCGTAGGATATGTTGGTGACCCGGCCCGCTGAATAAAGCAGCGGCAGCCCACGTGTGAGCGCGAAGGCGCGGGACTTTGGCGTCATGATGTCGGTGGTGCGCCGCCCGATCAGCTCTTCGCGGGTGTAGCCCAGCATCCGCGCCCAAGCGGTGGAGACGTTGAGGAGGGTGCCCGATTCGTCGATGGAGTGCAGCAGAAGAGGCTCGATGGTGAACAGGGCATCGAGGCCGTCTGCAGGTGCGACGGAATCATCCTGAATACTGGGCCGGGGGTTCATTTTACCCCTCCAACATGGCGCCCCTCCGAGAAGGCGCGTTGCAGTACGCCCTCGAACCTTACCCAGCGTAATTCGACGCCGCTTCGACTTGCAAAGCAAGTCTTTCATGATCGTTTTCACGATTTTCTCTCGTAAGAGGCCGTTTGAACGGCGTGGGTGCCGACTTTTGTCGCGGGCCGCAGGGCGGCGGCGGGTCAGCTACGGGTGCCGGAGAAGCGGGCGGCCCAGTCTTCGCGGGCTTCGTCGCTGATCTTGGCAAAGAGCACGTCGGGCACGGTGAAGCCGTGACCTTCGGGCAAGGCGCTGAGTGCGGCGGAGATATCCGTGGGCCACTCGGCCCCCTCGGCGCCCATGTCGGCCAGCATCCGTTCGGCGGAGAAGGGAATGAACGGCGCAGAGAGCACGGCGTAGACCGGGATCAGGTTGAGCGCGAGGCGAATGTCGGCCGCGGCGGCCTCCGGATCTTCCTTGTAGGTGGTCCACGGCGCCGCCGATTGCAGGAACTCGTTGCCCGCCACCCACATGGAGCGCAGGGTCGCCGCCGCGCGGCGGACCTCGATGGCATCCATCTGGGCGGTGTACTCGGTGAGCTTGCCCTGAAGCTCCGCGATCAGCGCCTTGCCGTTCTCGGACAGCGCGCCGCCGGCAGGCACCTCTTCGCCCCATTTGGAGCGACAGAACTTGGTGACGCGGCTGACGAAGTTGCCCAGCACGTCGGCCAGATCCTTGTTCACATCCTGCTGGAAGGTCTCCCAGGTGAACTCGGTGTCGGAGCTTTCGGGCGCGTGGGAGAGCAGCCACCAGCGCCAGTAGTCGGCGGGCAGGATTTCGAGCGCCTGGTCCTGGAAGACGCCGCGCCCTTGCGAGGTGGAGAACTGGCCGCCCTCGTAGTTCAGGTAGTTGAACGATTTGATGTAATCGACCAGTTTCCACGGCTCGCCGGAGCCGAGGATGGTGGCGGGGAAGGTGAGGGTGTGGAAGGGCACGTTGTCTTTGCCCATGAACTGGACGTAACGGACATCATCGGCGCCCTTGTCGGTGCGCCACCAGCGCTCCCAATCCGCGCCCTTGCCGGCGTCCTGCCACTCTTCGGCGCAGGCGATGTACTCGATGGGCGCGTCGAACCAGACGTAGAAGACCTTGCCCTCCATGCCTGGCCAGTCCTCGGTGCCCTTCTTGACCGGCACGCCCCAGTCGAGATCGCGGGTGATGCCCCGGTCCTGCAACCCGTCGCCGTCGTTCAGCCATTTCTTGGCGATGGAGGTGGTGAGCACCGGCCAGTCTGTCTTGCTGTCGATCCAGGCGGAGATGTCGGCGCGCAGGCTGCGCTGCTTGAGGTAGAGGTGCTTGGTTTCGCGCACTTCAAGGTCGGTCGAGCCGGAGATGGCGGAGCGCGGCTCGATCAGGTCGGTCGGGTCGAGCTGCTTGGTGCAGTTCTCACACTGGTCGCCGCGCGCCTTGTCGTAGCCGCAGTTCGGGCAGGTGCCCTCGATGTAGCGGTCCGGCAGGAAGCGGCCATCGGCGTTGGAATAGACCTGCTTCTCAGAGACCTCGCCGATGAGGCCGTTGTCAGCCAGTGCGCCGGCGAAATGCTGGGTCAGCCGGTGGTTCTGGGGCGAGGAGGAGCGACCGAAGTGGTCGAACGACAGGCCGAAGCCCTTGCCGATCTCGGCCTGCACCTCATGCATCTCGGCACAGAACTCGGCCACCGGCTTGCCCGCCTTGGCAGCGGCCAGCTCGGCGGGGGTGCCATGCTCGTCGGTCGAACAGAGAAACAGCACCTCGTCGCCGCGCGCCCGGCAGTAGCGGGCGTAGAGGTCGGCCGGGAGCTGGGAGCCCACGAGGTTGCCGAGGTGCTTGATCCCGTTGATGTAGGGAATGGCGGAGGTGATGAGCGTGCGGGGCATGGGTGCGGCCTTTGTCGGAGTTGCCGGGAGGGTTACAGCAGGCAGCGGCGGGGAGCAACGGGGGTGCGATGCCACCGGGCTTGACCGGGGCGCGGGAGGACGGTAGGGCGGGGTATATTTATACCCGGGTAAAAAATTATGTCCGACTCTCCCTATCTCTCCGGCCCGCTGGGCCCGCTTCTGCTGCGCACGGCGCTGCCGATCTCGCTGGTGATGATGCTGCACGGGCTGCTCAGTGTGGTCGATGCGATCTTTCTGGGCCGCTACGTGGGCGCGGAGGCGCTGGCGGCGGTGACGCTGGTGTTTCCGGCGGTGATGCTGCTGGCGGCGCTGGGCACGCTGGTGTCGTCGGGCATGGCCTCGGTGGTGGCGCGGGCGCTGGGCGCGGCAGATTCGGGCGGCGCGGCGCGAGCCTTTGGCGGGGCGCATGGGCTGGCCTTGCTGATCTGGCTCGCCGTTTGTGCCGTGGGAGCAGTGGCGGGGCCGGGGTTGGTGCGGCTTTTGGCCGATGGTGACGCCACGCTGGCCGGGATGGGCTGGCGCTACATCGCGATCCTCGGCGGAGGCGGGCTGCTGGGGCTGGTGCTGACGCTCCAGACCGATGCGCTGCGGGTCGAAGGGCGGGTGCCGTTCATGGCGGCGATGTCGCTTACGGTTTCGCTCGGCAATGGCGCGCTGGACTGGCTCTTCATCGCCGTCTTCAGCTGGGGCGTGGCAGGCTCGGCACTGGCCACGCTGGTGGCGCAGGCGGCAGCGGTGCTGGTGGTGCTGGGCTTGCGGGCGCGGGGGCGGCTGGTGTTGCCGTTGCCCCGGCCTAGCCGCGCACGGTGGGGCGAGATGCTGGCGCTGGGCGCGCCACAGAGCCTGAGCTTTCTGGGCATCGCGCTCAGCACCGGCGCGGTGGTGGCGATGTTGCGGCTGCTGGATGGGCCGGACACGGAGGCCCTGATCGCGGCCTACGGAATCTACCTACGGGTCATGGCCTTTGCGTTCCTAGGAATGCTCGGGCTGGGGCAGGCGCTGCAGGCGATTGCGGGCACCTGCCACGGCGCAGGGCTGCACGCGCGGGCCAACGGGGCGCTGCATCGGGCGATGGGCACGGCGCTGGCCTATTGCGGCACGGTAGCGCTCGGGCTGATTTCGGCGCGGTGGGGGCTGGGGGCGCTTTTCACCAGCGACAGCGGCGTGCAGGCGGCGCTGGCCGGCCTGCTGCCGGTGATCCTTGCGGGCTACGTGCTGGTGGGGCCGGTGAGCATGGTGTCGTCCTTCTTTCAGGCCATTGGTGATGCCCGGCGGGCCGCCTTGCTGGGGCTGACGCGGGTTTACCTGCTGGTGATCCCGCTCTCGCTCAGTCTGCCTTGGGCGCTGGGCGAGATCGGCCTCTGGCTCGCGCCGCCGCTGGCGGATGTGGCGATGGTGGGCCTTTGCGTGCTGGTGCTTTGGCGCCACGGGGCGAGGCACGGGCGCGGGGCGCTGGCGGTTTCTGGCTAGGGGCGCCGGAGCCCGCCTTGCCCTATGGGTCCTTGCGCTGGCGGCCGGTGAGGCGGCCGATCAGGAAGCTGGTGCGCGGGGCGTAAATGTAGCGGGTGCGTTCGGCGCTGGTCGGGCGGGCGCGCATCCGGATCGTGCCGATCACGGCGAGCGCCACATGGGCCAGCGCGATGATGGTGAAGAGCGCGCTTGGGCCGGTGGCCTGCATCAGCCATGAGATCGTCAGCGGTGCGGCGATGGCCCCGGCGGCGAAGGCGAACATCATCGAGGCCGAAAGCTCGACCCGCTCGTCATCGGAGGCCCAATCGTGCGCGTGGGCGGCGGCGACCGAGTAGATCGGAAAGCTGGTGAGCCCGAAGATCGCCGCGCAGGTTAGCACGGCGGTGGTGGATTGCGAGGTCGCAAGGGTCAGGGCGCAGGCGAGGGTGGAAGCGACCGAGAGGCCGATCAGCACCCAGCGGCGGTCGTAGCGGTCGGCGAGCCAGCCCACGGGCCATTGCGCCAGCGCGCCGCCGCCGATCCAGATGGCGAGGAAGAGGCCAATCTGCTCGGGGCCGAGCCCGACCGCCTGGCCGTAGACCGGGCCGATGGTGCGGAAGCTGCCAGAGGTGAGCCCGGCCACCAAGACGGCGGCGCCTGCAAGCGGCGAGCGGGCGAAGGTGAGGGCCGGGCGCAGGCGCGGGGCCTCGGGCGTGGCGGGCTGCTCGGCGCGGGTGAGGGCGGTGGGCAGCAGGGCGGCGCAGCAGAGGATGGCGAGGAGGGTGTAGGCGGCATAGGTGGCCGGCTCCAGCACGCCGACGAGCAACTGCGCCAGCAGCGAGCCGCCCATGTCGACCAGCCGGTAGCTGCCCATCGCCCGGCCCCGCGTGGCATTTGTGACCCGCGCCTGAAGCCAGGCCTCGATCACCGTGTAGCACCCGGCGATGCAGAGCCCTGAGGCCACGCGCATCCCGGCCCAGGCCCAAGGCGTGGTCAGCAGCATGTGGCCCAGCAGGCCGATGGCGCCGAGCACCGTGAAGGCGGCGAAGGCGCGGGCGTGGCCGACGCTGCCCATCAGCCGGGGCGCCCACCAGCAGCCAAGGAAGAACCCGGTGAAATGGGCCGAGCCGAGCAGGCCGATCTCGCCGGTGGTGAAGCCCAGCGTCAGCCCCGAGAGCGCATCCATTGGTCCCAGCCCGCCGGTGGAGAGCTGGAGCAGGGCCACCGACAGGAGCAGCGGTGCGAAGGTGAGGAGGAGGCGCATGGGGGCGGGGTAGCCTGAGGCAGGGGCGGGGGCTGGCCTGCGGGCGACGGGGGGTGTCGTTTTCGGCGGGCCGGGTGAGAGCGGGGCGGTTGGCCCCCTCCCGCCCTACGCCGTTGCCTCCAGCGCGGCAAGGGGAGAGAGCACCAGCTCGGCGCGGGGCGCGGGCTGGGTGAGGTGCCATGCGGCGGGCGGGGCCATGCGGGCGCGCAGGCGGCGCAGCTCCCAGCGGGTGAGGCCCGCGGCATGGGCGGGGGCGGCCTGCCAGCGGCTCTCGATCCCCGGCGCACCGCCCGTGCCCGGGGTCAGGATCAGCCCCAGCGGCGCGGTACCCTCCGGGCTTCCGGCGGCAAGATGCAGCCGCCGCACCGGCACCATGCCCGGCGGCGCCTCCATCTCGGCCACCACCAGCGGCGCCGCGCCCGCCCGCAGCGCCTCTTCCATGCACCAGAGCCCCTCGGCCTCCCGGCCCGCCCGGACGATGAGCAGCCGCGCAGGATCGATCCAGCGGTTCACGCCCGGCCCGCAAAGCGCCTCGCCCTGCCAGTCCGGGGTGATCCAGATCACCGGCCCCGAGAGCCGCCCGGCCACTGCCAGCGCCAGTGCCTGCCGCGCCGGGCCGCAAAACTCATGCACCCGCCCGGTGGCCAGCGCAAACTCTCCGGCCACCACGCAGGGGCGGCGCGGCCGGTGGGGCATGTGGGAGAGCGGATCGCGGGGCATGCCTTCAGAATAATGTTCACTCTTTGTTCTGTAAAGCGTCGCCCGCCCTGTTCATTTTCTTGCTCCAAATATCCCCGGGGGGTGTGGGGGGCTGGCCCCCCACTGAAAGGCGCGGTGTGGGGGGTGCCACCCACGAGCGTTACACCCCGCGCACCGGCACGAGGTGGTTGTCCCAGCTCGCCTCATGCCGGGCCAGCGGCGTGGCGGTTCCGTCAGCCCCCAGCGCGAAGAGCCCGCCCATGCCGTCGGAGGCAAAGAGCCCCGCGCCGCGCGGGGCCAGTCCGCAGATGTCAGCGCGGCGCCAATGGGCGCGCAGGGTGGCGGTTTCAGCATCGAAGATCTGCACCTCGCCGCCGCGGGGCGAGGTGATGGCCACGGACTGACCGTCACCCGAGAAGGCAACCGAACCGGCATAGCCCTGCATCGCCAGTGCGCGGGCGGGCGGGGCCTCGCAGAGCCGCAGCGTCTGGCCCGCCCGCCAGAGGCCGAGAAGCGGTACCGGCTCGGCGACATCGCGTTGCCACTGCATGGCGAAGCCTGCCAGCCCGTCCGGGCGCAGGGCGAGGTGCCGGATGGAATTGGGCCAGAGCGGCTCGGGCAGTTCGGAGACCTCCAGAACCCCGCGGTCGGGGGAGACCACGGCGAGGTTGGGGCGCATGGTGTCGAGGTTCAGCACCTCGCGGCTGCCCGGCCCGGTGCGCAGCCCGCCGTTGGCAACCAGCAGGCTGCGGTCGTCCGGCAGGGTCAGAATTTCATGCGGGCCGATCCCGCCGGAGGGCACCTCGCCGATGCGCGCGTAGCCCTCTTCGGGCGCCCAGAGGCCGATCACCCCCGCGCCGGTGGCATAGTCGTTCTCGGAGGTGGCCAGCACTGCGCCGCCTTCGAGAAACGCCCCGTGACCGTAGAAGTGCCGCCCCTCCGGCGCGTTGAGCCGGGCGGTCTGGCGGCCGGAGGCGCAGTCGATCACCAGCGCGAAGCGGCCCGGACGGCGGGCGAAACCCACGGCCTCGGGGCGTGACGGGTGAGCCGCCGCCGCGTGGCCCCGGTCGGGCAGGGGCAGGCGGAAGCGCAGCGCCCCGGCGGCGGAGAGGCCGCAGAGGGCAAAGGCTCCGGAGGCATCGCGGGCGGCGGCAAGGTAGGCGGGCGCCCCGGCATCGGCCCATGTGGCGCGCGGCACCGCGGCGGCAGCTGCGAGGGAGGCGAGGAAGGCGCGGCGGGGGATCATCGCTCAGTCGCCATCGAGCGCATTGAAGCCTTGCCCCACGTTCAGATGCGCGCCGATCTCGGCGGCGGCGGTCTCCTTCAGCAGGTCGAGGTAGGAGGTGAGGCTTTCAATCCCCATGCGGGTGGTCGGCTCGGCGACCCCAGCGAAGGCGGGCTCATCAAGGCTATCGAGCCAGGCCTCGGTATCGTTGAAGAGCTTTTGCGTTTCGGACGCCTCGCCATCGGCCAGCAGGGCGGCAAACTCCTCCAGCGCCGCCAGCGAGAGCGCGAGGTTGCGCTGGCTGCGGCCCGAGCGCCAGGCCTCGGCGAGGGTGGGGCGGGGCCGCTCGAAGCTGCCAAGCGGGCGGGCGAGGCGGGCGTCGTCGTTGTATTCGATCCCGGTAATGAGCGCGGTGAAGAGCGCCTGTGTGGCCTCGGCGGGGGCGAGGTAGGTGGCGTTGCCCGGCTCCCCGGCGGTGCGCAGGGATTGGGCGGTGGCGGGCCAGTCGGAGGCGAGCGTGGCGGCCTTGGTGGCGATGTCATGGGCGATGGCGCGGGTGAGGGCGCAGGCGTAGCTTTCGGCGGCGTAGCCCGAGAAGGTGTCGTCGTAGAGCATCCGTTCCAGCGCCATGAATCCCTGCACGGCGACGGATTGCTGGGCGAAACCTTCCGGTGTGACGGCCTCGGGCGCTTCGGCTTTCAGCAACATGCCGAGTTGGCGGGCGGTGAAGCCTTTGGTGTCGGGCCAGAACTGGATCGCGATGGGGCCACCGATCTCTTGCAGGGGGCCGATGGCGAGGTGCTGGACGCCGATCCATGCGTCGAAGGCGGCGTTATAGGCCGGTTTCAGCGCCTCGGCGGTGCAATCGGCCTGCGCGGCGGCATCGAGCGCGGCGGCGGCCTCGGCGAAGGTGGCGTGGCGCGGGAGGATGTGGCCTTCGATCGCCTCGGGCACGCCGGCGTGGAGCGGGGCGGCGAGGAGGGCGAGGGCGGCGAGCAGGGGGCGCATGGGCGGTCCTTTCACGAGCGGCGGGACACCGCCCGGCCTACGCCTGTGGCGCGCCGGGAGCAAGGCGTCAGAGGCTTTCGAGGTAGCGCAGCAGGGCGGCGCGGTCTTCGGGCGGCATTTCGGCGACAGCATCGCGCTGGGCCTGCGCCTCGCCGCCGTGCCAGAGGATCGCCTCCAACAGGTTGCGGGCGCGGCCATCGTGGAGGAACTGGGTGTGGCCGGAAACCTGCTCTGTCAGGCCGATGCCCCAGAGCGGCGCGGTGCGCCATTCGGTGCCCGTCGCACGGGCTTCGGGGCGGTGGTCGGCCAGTCCTTCGCCCATGTCGTGCAGCAGGAAGTCGGAATAGGGCCAGATCAGCTGGAAGCTCTGCTCGGGTTGGTCCTGCAGCCGGTGGGTGACGAACTTGGGCGTGTGGCAGGCGGTGCAGCCGGTGTCGTAAAACACCTCTTTGCCGCGAAGCACCTGCGGGTCATCGACGGCGGCGCGAGCGGGGACGGCGAGGTTGCGGGAATAGAAGGTGACGAGGTCGAGCCCGTCAGCTGCGATTTCGAAGCCGCGCGCGTCCTGATCGCCGTGGGGGGCTTGCTGGCAAGCAGCTTGGGCGAGCACACAATCGCCCGCGCCATTCGGGTGCAGGGGCGAGCTGATGCCGATGTCACCGGCGAAGGCGGCGGCGGATTGCTCGCGGATGGTGGGCATACCTGCCTTGAGGCCGAAGCGCCCGAGCATGGGTTTGTCATGCTCCAGCGACCAGACGATGTTGGCGCGGCCGGAGATGCCATCGTTGTTCGCGTCGTCTTCGTCGGCGTTGGCGAGGATATCCGCCGCCGGGATCGCCTCGATCAGCCCAAGGCCGATCATCTGGGGGGCGACACGCGGCGAGAGCATGGCCTCTGGGTGGAGCGGCCCCCAGCCGAGGTTTTCGGCCGCGTAGGTCGGGGCGCGGAGGGAGGCGGTTTCGCCACCCGAAAGCGCGACCGGGATCTCTTTGTAGGTGATTCCGAGGCGGTATTCGGCGGGGATGCCGGGCAGGGAGTGGTCCTGCATCTGGCCGCCGTAGGTGGGCTCGGGAAGGGTGGCGATGTAATCGCGGATTTCCTCGATCCCGTCCTCCGGGCCGCCGGGGATGGAGACGCGCAGGAACATGGTGGTGCCATCGTTCTCGCCGGTCTCTGGCGGGTGGCCGCGCCCGTCTTTCAGGTGGCAGCGCTGGCAGGAGCGGGCGTTGTAGAGCGGGCCGAGGCCATCGGAGGCCAGCGTGGAGGAGGGGGCGGAGACCCAGAGCTTGCGGAATAGGCCGTTGCCCAGCTTGAAATCGAGCTCGCGGGCGAAGTCGATATTGCCGGAGGGCTGGGAGAAGGCATCGGCGTTGTCGCGCCGCCGCACGGTGGCCGCGCCGCCGGGGTTTTGCTCGAAGGCTTCGGCAGCGGTGAAGCTGGTGGTGGGTGCGGTCACGGCGGCAATGCGGGCTGCTTCGGCCTCTGTCCGCGGGACCACGGGCAGGTGATCGTCGGTCAGGGTCTGGGCTGCGGCCGATGTGGCCAGCAGGGCGAAGAGTGTGGAGAGGCGGAGGGGCATTGGCATGGTCGGCGCGTTCGATGTTTGGGTTTCACCCACCCTGAGCCGGGTGGGTGACGGGATCATGCCGGGGTTACGCGCGAGACCCCGGATTTATTCGCAGTGCTACTCGGCGTCCGCAGCGGTGGAGGCGTTGATCTGGGCGTAGTTCTGCTCGCCGACGCGGTCGTGCAGGTCGAGCTGGGTTTCGAGGAAGTCGATGTGGCCCTCTTCATCGGCCATCAGCTCCTCGAAGAGGTTCTTGGAGACGTAGTCGCCGACCTCCTCGCAATGGTCGCGGGCCTCCTTGTAGAGCGTCCGGGCCTCGTGCTCGGCGGCCAGATCGGCCTCAAGCATCTCCTTGGGGGTCTCGCCAATGCGCAGCGGATCGAGCTTTTGCAGGTTGGGGTGACCCTCGAGAAAGAGGATGCGGGTGATCAGCTTGTCGGCGTGGTGCATCTCTTCGATGCTCTCCTCGCGCGACTTGTCGGCCAGACCTTTCAGGCCCATGTCGTCCTGCATCCGGTAGTGCAACCAGTACTGGTTGACGGCCGTAAGCTCGGACCGGAGTGCTGCGTTCAGGTATTCGATGACCTTTGCGTCGCCTTTCATGCGCTCTTTCCTCTCCTGCGATGCGTTCCGAGGCCGCGCAACTCGGGCGGAACCTCCAGATTTGTATTAGCACGCATCGTGGAGAGAAACAGGGGCATACATCCGCCGCAGTCGGCGCGTTTGCCGAGGGCGTGGTAGATCTTACCAGGGGTGATGATTGTTTCGGGGTCGGCGGCACGCATCCAGTCGATGGCGGCGTGGATGTCGCGGTCGTTGATGCTTTGGCAGTGGCAGACGATCATTTCGGCAGGCCCGGGGCTGGCTGTTTTGAGGTGTCGGCGGGGGCGCGTTGCGGCGCCCCCGGTATTCATGAGCGTTTCGGGTGAGCGGATTTGGCGCACCTACCCGAGCGCGGTTTACTGGAAGACAGCGTCGGGCTGGTCGAGGCTGTCGGAGCCTTCAACCTCGATACCGTCGAGGCCAAGCGCGGTGACCGCCCGCTCGATGGAGCGGGTCTGGGCCACGAGCGCATCCACCGCGCCCATCACCAGTGCCTCGCCTTCGGCGTTCCCAGCGGCCAGCATCTGGTCGTAGGAATAGCCGGCTTCGGCAGCGGTTTTGATCTGGCCAAGCTCGCGCATGGTGTGGGCCAGCGCGGCGGTCAGCTCGGCATCGAGCGTCGGATCGGCAGCGGCCACGAGGGAGGCCAGGCTTTCGCCCGAAACGACAGATCCGTCGACCCGCTGATACTCGCCCAGGTAAACGTTCTGGATGCCCAGACCGTCGTAGTAATGCGAGTTGTGGGTGTTGTCGGAGAAGCAGTCATGCTCCTCCTCGGGATCGTGCAGCATGACGCCGAGCTTCATCCGCTCGCCGGCCTGTTCGCCGTAGGAGAGCGAACCCATGCCGGTGAGGATGGCGGTGAGGCCTGCCGTCTCGTCGCCGGTCACGGCAGTGCGGCCTTCGCCGCCTTCAGACCAGGCTGCGACGATCTCTTCGAGGTCGGTCACCAGCAGGTCGGTCGCGGCCTTGAGGTAGGCGGCGCGGCGATCGCAGTTGCCGCCGGTGCAGGCGTCACCGGAAGCGTAGTCGGTGTAGGGCCGCGCGCCGGCACCGTGCTCGGTGCCGTTCAGGTCCTGGCCCCAGAGCAGGAACTCGATGGCGTGGTAGCCGGTGGCCACATTGGCCTCGATCTCGTCGGCCTCGTGCAGGGTGCCCGAGAGCAGCGCGGGGGTGATCTCGGTCGCGTCGATCTCCTCGCCGGAGATGGTCAGCGTGGGGTTGGCCACCACGTTGAGCCCGCCCAGCGGGTTCTCGTCGGTCGCGCCGCCGCCGTCGACATAGTCGATCAGCCCTTCGTCGAGCGGCCATGCGTTGACCTTACCTTCCCAGTCGTCGACCACCGCGTTGCCGAAGCGGAAGACCTCGGTCTGCTGGTAGGGCACGCGGGCGGCGAGCCATGCGTGCTTGGCGGCTTCCAGCGTGACATCGGAGGGCGAGGCGATGAGCGCGTCGACGGCAGACTGGAGCGTCTGCGCGGTTGCGAGGCTGTCCTCATACCCGGCTTGGGCGATGTCGGCGTAGTTGGCAAGCACCTCGGCGGGGCCTGCGAGCGCGGGAAGCGGCGCGAGGGTCACCGTGGCGAGGAGCGTGGCTTTGAGCTTGGAAGTCATTGGTCTTTACTGTCCTGTTGGCTTTGGTCGTTCAGTTGGTTTCAGTGCAATGCCCGGGGTGCTGAGAGCATCTCGGTCATGTGGTTGAGCGCGAGCCCGGCGCGGGCGGCGGCCCCGAGCAGCCCGAGCGGTGGGCGGCCGGAGAAGAGGTGCAGGGCAAAGCCCATCGCGGCCTCCTCGTCGCCTGCCGCGGAGGCGGAGAGCAGGTGAGCAAAAGCGCTTTCATCGCCGCCATAACAGGCGCAGCCGGGCGCATGATGGCAGAACGCACGCGGGCGCTCGGCCAGCGCGCGGGCCAGACGTGCGAAGGCGGCATGGGCCTCGGCCCCGTCCTGCGCGCCGAGCAGCAGCGCGAAGTCCTCGGCCACCTGCGCATCGCGCCCGGTGAGGGTCATGCGCAGGAAGGTCACGGCGGCCAGCTCGGCAGGCGCCAGCTCCGCGGTGCGGCCCACGGGCGCAGCCCCGCGGGGCGCGCGGGGCGCAGGCCCCGAGGCGGGAAAGGCCGCGTGCTTCATTTGGTCAGGATCAGCTTGCCGGCGCGGGTGATGCGCAGGAAGTAGGTCTGCCCGTCGAGCTCGATCATGGCCTGGATGCCGCCCTTGGTCAGAGCGCGGGCATCGTGCAGGGGCAGGGCGGTTCCGGCGGGGGCGGTGACATGCGCGTTCATGCCCGGGCCTCCCCGACGATCCGGCGAAAAAGCCGGGCTTCGCCTGCGCCGTAGTGGCGGCAGAAGAAGCTCTGGAGGAGGGATGAATACGGGTCACTCAGTTGCGCGTTTCTCATGGGTCCACCTGTGCTTGGGTCTCCGGTTGTCTGACGTGTCCGGGCTGGCCCTTGGGCGGGATGGCTGGGAGTCGGGTTAATTCTGAGTGAATTACTTGGGTAAGTCAATTCTGATTGTTTTGGTCGGGAAATGCCCGGCCGCACAACGGGCCGGGCCTTACAATGCGGACCATTTCGGGCTAGGGCGGGCAAAACGGAGCGTGACGGGATGAGCGAAATCCGGCTGGAGAAGGCAGCTTACGGTGTGAACGGGCGGGAGATTCTCTGCCCGCTGACGCTCGCGCTGGACGAGCGCCGGATCGGCGTGGTCGGGCGCAACGGCTCGGGCAAGAGCACGTTCGCACGGCTGCTGGCCGGGCTGATTGCGCCGACGGGCGGGGCGGTCACGGTGGGCGGCGACGACCTCTACGCCGACCGCAAGGCGGCGCTGGCGCGGGTGGGCATCCTGTTTCAGAACCCCGATCACCAGATCATCTTTCCGACCTGCGGCGAGGAGGTGAGTTTTGGCCTCGTGCAGCAGGGCCGGGCAGATGCCGAGGCAGCGGCCCGCGCCGCGCTGGCGGAGATCGGCAAGGCGCATTGGTGGGACAGGCCGGTGGGCAGCCTGAGCGGCGGCCAGCGGCACTTGCTTTGCCTCGTTTCGGTGCTGGCGATGGCGCCGGAGTGGCTGATCCTCGACGAGCCTTTCGCGGGGTTGGACATTCCGACCACGCGGGCGCTGCACGCCCGGCTCGCCGCCCTGCCGCAGCGGGTGGTGATGATCAGCCATGACCCAGCGGCTCTGGAGGGCTTCGACCGGGTTATCTGGTTGGAGGCGGGCGCGGTGGCGGCCGATGGGCCTGCGGGCGAGGTGCTGGTGCGGTTTCGCGCCGCGATGGAGGGCGAGGGCGATGATCTCACTGACCTCGCCGGTTGAGACGGTTTTCCATCGCTGGCCCGCTGGGCTGAAGCTGGCGCTGCTCTGCGTGGCGGGCACGGGGCTGTTCATGGTCGCTTCGCTTGCCGGACAACTGGTGGCACTGGCGCTTGTCGCTGCGCTCTATGCCCTGCCGGGCGCGCGCTTTGCGCGGGCGGGGCTCGCTGCGCTGCGCCCGGTGGCGCTCTTCGCGGCGCTCATCGCGGTCTGGCATGTGGCGACCGGCACGCTGGCGGAGGGTGCGGTGATCGTGCTGCGGCTCCTCTCTGCGGTCGCGCTGGCCAACCTTGTCACAATGACGACACGCCTTGCCGACATGTTGGCAGTGCTGCACTGGCTGACCGCGCCGCTGCGCCGGATCGGGCTGAACACCCGGCCTATGGAGCTTGCCATTTCGCTGGTGATCCGGTTTATCCCGGTGCTGAGCGAGAAAGGCGCGGCGCTGGCCGAAAGCTATCGCGCCCGCAGCCCGCGACGCCGCGCCGGATGGCGCATCGCCGCGCCGCTGGCGGGGCTTGCGCTGGACGATGCGGACCATGTGGCTGAAGCGCTGAGGGCGCGCGGCGGATTGAGCGAAGGGGCACGGAAATGAGCAAGGTTTCGGAACGGGACGTGGTGATGATCGCGCTTTTCGCGGCGCTGATCGCGGTGCTGGGGCTGGTGCCCAAGCTGACGCTGGCCTCTGGCATCCCGATCACTGCCCAGACGCTGGGGATCATGCTCTGCGGCACCGTGCTGGGCGCATGGCGCGGCGCGGCGGCGGCGGCGCTCTTTTGCCTGCTGACCCTGCTCGGCCTGCCGCTGCTGGCGGGTGGCCGGGGTGGCCTTGGCGTGCTGATGACCCCTTGGGCCGGGTTCTTCGTGGGCTTTCCGATTGCCGCCTTCGTGACCGGCCTCGTGATGGAGCGGATGCGGGCGCTGCCGGTGGCGGCGGGCGCGGCGGCAGGCTCGGTCTTTGGCGGGATCGTGGCGCTCTATGTCTTTGCGCTGGCGTGGTACATGCTGGCCAAACCGGCGGGCCTCGGCGAGGCGGTGACCGTGGCGGCGCTGCCCTTCATCCCCGGCGATCTGATCAAGGCCGTGCTGGCCGCGCTGGTGACCCAGGCGCTGGCCAAGGCCCGGCCCGGCGCCCTGCCCAGCCGGGGCTGAGCTGGTGGACGGGGGCCGCAACGGCGCGTTGACGGTCAGCGAGGCGCTGGCGCAGCGCCGCTCGGTGCGCGGCTTCCTGCCCGATCCGGTGGAACGCAGCACGGTGGAGGCGATCCTGACGGATGCCCGCCGCGCCCCCTCGGGTGCCAACCTGCAACCCGGGCGATTCATCGCCCTCACCCGCGCCCCGCTGAAGGCGCTCTCTGCCGCGCTGGCCGAGGCCATCGCGGACGGGCGCCCGCAGGTGGCCGAATACTCCTACTTTCCCAAGAAAATGCCGCCCGAGCTGAAGGCCCGACAGCGGGCGGCAGGCTACGCGCTTTACGAGGCGCTGGGCATCGAGAAGCGCGACCTCGACGGGCGGCGGCGCCAGTTTGACCGCAATTATCGGTTCTTCGATGCACCGGTGGGGATGATCGTGACCATCCGGCGCGACATGGGCAAGGGCTGCTTCATGGACCTCGGCATGGCGATTATGGCGCTGCTGGCCTCGGCAGAATCGCGCGGGCTGGCCACCTGCGGGCTGGGCGCCATCGCCC
Organism: Vannielia sp. SX4; assembly: GCF_052828525.1. Next base: position 3,492,223 of record NZ_CM128247.1, on the reverse strand, counting down.
ATTACGGCGATGTGGCCCACGAGGCACTGGGCCTGCCGGAGGATGAACTGGTGGTCTGCGGGATCGCGCTGGGCCGGGCCGATCCGGCGCATCCGGCGAATGTGGTGCGCACCGAGCGGGAGCCGCTTGAGGCCTTCACGGAACTGCGCGGGTTTTGAACGGCGGTGGGCAGCTTGCCCATCCTATCCGACACCCCGTGATAAGGCCGATTGGCTCCCTTGAAAACAATCTGCCCGCCCCTGCGAGGGATGACGCGGGGCGGGCAGGGCGGCCCGGACGGAGGGGCCGGGCCGCGGGGGGATCAAGCCGGCAGGAAGGTGAGGCTCACCCCATTGAGGCAATGGCGCTTGCCAGTGGGAGCGGGCCCATCATCGAAGATATGGCCGAGGTGCGAGCCGCAGCGGCGGCAGTGGCACTCGGTGCGCACGGAGAAGAGTTTGCGGTCTTCCTTGGTGCCGATGGCGTCTGGCAGGGACTGCCAGAACGAGGGCCAGCCGGTGCCGCTGTCATACTTCGTTTCGGAGGAATAAAGCGGCAGATCGCAGCCCTTGCAGGCGTAGGTGCCAGCGCGCTTCTCGTCGTTCAGCGGCGAGGTGCCGGCGCGCTCCGTCGCTTCCTCGCGCATTACGGCGTATTCCGTCTCGCTCAGCATGGCCTGCCACTCGGCCTTGGTCCGGGTCACCTCGAAGTTGCCCTCGGTGGCGGCAAAGAGCCGGGGGCTGAGCACCATGGCCACGGGGATCGCGGCCGTGGCGGCTGAAAGAAAATCGCGGCGGTTCATCGGAGGCTCCAATCGGACGGCGGGTGAATTGGGTGGGGTGGCACCCCTCCGCTGCGGGGCAGAGAGGTGCCGGGGCCTGGCCGGGGCTAGGGAGCACCCGGCCAGGATGGGAGGTTTTACATCTTCGGCAGAAGCACGGCGTCGACCACGTGGATCACACCATTGGATTGCTTCACGTCGGCGATGGTCACCTTGGCCATGCCGCCGTTCTCGTCTTCGATCACGATGTCATTGCCCATCATCTTGGCGGTGAACACGCAGCCACCCACGGTCTGGATCGGGTGCGCACCATCATCGTCCATGATCATCTGGCCGATCGCAGCCGACATCGCATCAGCGGCCACAACGTGGCAGGTGAGGATCTTGGTCAGCTGGTCCTTATTCGCGGGCATCAGCAAGGTCTCCACGGTGCCATCGGGCAGGGCCTCGAAGGCGGCGTTGGTCGGCGCGAAGACGGTGAAGGGGCCTTCACCCGAGAGGGTCTCGACCAGACCAGCAGCCTGAACGGCGGCGACCAAGGTGGTGTGGTCGGCGGAGTTCACCGCGTTCTCGACGATGTTCTTGTCCTCGTACATCGCGGCGCCGCCCACTTCGGGGTTGGCGGCAAAAGCGGTGCCGGCAACGAGTGCGGCAGCGGCGGTGGTGGCGAGGGTTTTGGCGAAAGTCATTGGGGTTTCTCCCGGTCAGTCATTCTCCCCGACCGTTGTGGCGGGGTTCTGTAGGGAGTTACGGAGCGACTTGGAGATTGGTTTCACACGAAGCCGTGATAATCTCTCAAGCGGCTGATTTTGCGCGATATATTCGCTGGTGCTTTAAAGCGTTTGCACCGGGGCGGCGGCCAGAACATCGCCTGTGGGTGCGCCGGTGGGCGAGCCACCGGGCGGCTCGTCGGAGATCGCCAGCGTGCCGCCGGTAAAGCCCGCGCGCAGGGCCTCGGGGAGCGGCACGCGGAAGTCGTCAGCCTCGGGGAAGACGCCGAGCGAAACCGGCGCAGGCGCGCCATCGGCAATGAGCCAGAGCTCCAGCGCCCGGCCGGGGCGGGGGCCACCTGATTCGCGGATCACATGTAGCTCGCCCTCTGGGCTGAGCGCGGCCAGCACGGTGAGCGAGCCATCCTCCGCCGCAATGCGCGCCTGATGGGTGGGCGCGACGGCGGGGCTTGGATCGATGGCGAAGAACACGGCCACGGCAACAAGCGCGGCGGCGAGGCCCCCGGTGAGCCACCCCCAGAGCGGCAGGCCACGGCTCTGCCCGGCGGCCTGATCGGCCCCATGAGCGGCGGCCTCGATCCGGCGCCAGAGCGCGGCGGGCGGGGTCTCCTCGACCTCGTCGGCGAGGCTGGAAAGCCCCTCCTGCCATTCGGTCACCAACAGGCGCAGCCCCGGCTCGGCAGCCAGACGGGCCTCGAAACCGGCCACCTCCTCGGCGGAGAGCAGACGCAGAACGTACTCGCCCGCGAGGGCGATGTCGTCTTCGTCATATGTGGCCTGCTCGGTCATCGCTCGAGGCATTCTTTCAGTTTTATCAGGCTGCGGCGCAGCCAGGTTCTCATCGTGTTGAGCGGCACGCCGTAGTGGCCTGCCAGCTCGGTGTAACTCGCGCCCTCCAGGTAGGCGCCGCGCACGGCCCCCGCCCGGTCGGGCTCCAACTCGCCCAGACAGGCCCCGATCCGCGCGGCCTCACCTGCGGCCACCGCCGATTGCTCGGGCGTGGGCCCCTTGGCCACCAACTCGGGCGCGTCCTCCAGCTCGTCCGCCGGGGGCGCCTTGGCCCGCAACCGGTCGATCGCGAGGTTCCGCGTGACGGTCGACAACCATGCCATCGGCGAGGGACCGCCGGCCACATAGCTCTCGGCCTTGCGCCAGACGCGGAGGTAAACCTCTTGCAAGGCATCTTCCGCTTCGGAGCGCTCCCTGAGGATACGGAGGCAGATGCCGAAAAGTTTCGACGAGGTGGCCTGATACAGCGCGGCAAAGGCTGCCCGGTCGCCCAGAGCGCAGCGCGCAATCATACCTTCGATCTCTTCGGACGTAGCCATGGGCGCGACCGTAACAGCCTCTTTCCACAATAGCGAGACGCCCGCGGTCCTTGCCGACCGCGAGCGCCTCTACCCTTCACACTCTTACTGCAAACCGGGGTCGCGCCCCCAGCAAGGCGCTTCGCGCCCGGCCTGCATCAGAAGACACGGGCGGCCGGTGCGGGAAGTTTCAGGCAATGCGAAAAAATCGCACAACTTGTTCATTTTATTGCTAAAAATATCCCGGGGAGCGCGAGGGGCTGGCCCCTCGCTGCCGCCGGCCCGCCGCAACCGCGGCGCTTGTGATCTTCAGGCGGCCTTCCATTTGATCGAGCAACCCATCGAGGGCACCTGTTCGTCCGGGCCGCGCCCGGTGGCGGCGACCTGCATCATCGCCTCGACAAGCTCGCGCGGCGCATCGGCGGGCGCGTCGTTCTTGCCGAATGCGTCGAGCCGCCCACGATATTGCAGCTCGCCGGCTGCGTTGTAGCCGAAGAAATCGGGCGTGCAGACGGCATCATAGGCGCGCGCCACCTCCTGGCTCTCGTCGTGGAGATAGGGGAAGGGAAAGGCCTTTTCCTCGGCCCAGGCCTTCATGTTCTCGAAGCTGTCGGCCGGGTGGCTGTCGGCGTCGTTGGCGCAGATCGCGGCCACCCCGATGCCCGCGGTCTGCAAGGTCTGCGCATCCACGATCAGCCGGTCGATGATGCCTTTCACATAGGGGCAGTGGTTGCACATGAAGATCAGCAGCATGCCCTTTTCGCCCGCCACGTCGGCAAGGCTCCAAGCCTTTCCATCGGTGCCGGGCAGGGTGAAGTCGGGGGCGGGCGTGCCAAGATCGGCGGCGGGGGGCTGGGGCATGTGGGTCTCCTCTCGGTTCAGGGAGAGGCTAGCGCGTTCGGCGCGCGTGTCGAGGGCCGGTCCGTGGGGTTGTGGCTGAGGCGATAAGGGGCCGGGGGCCGCGAAAAGCGGGCGAGAGTCAGCCGTCTTTTACCACTTCGAGGGCCACGTAGGAGGAGGTGGAGGCGACATGGGGCAGCTCCGAGAGCTTTTCGCCCATCACCTCGCGGTAGCTGGCCACGTCGCGGGTGCGGACCTTCAGTAGGTAATCGAAGCCCGACGCGATCATGTGGCACTCTTCCACCTCGGGCAGCGCTGCGACGGCGGTGTTGAAGGCCTTCAGCGCCTTCTCACGGGTATCGGTGAGGCGGACCTGCACGAAGGTGACGCAGCCGAGCCCAAGCTTGGGCCAGCTCAGGGTGGCGTGGTAGCCGGTGATCAGCCCGGCCTCCTCCAGCCTGCGAACCCGCGCCAGCACCGGGGTCTTGCTGAGGCCGACGCGGCGGGCGAGTTCTGTCATCGTCAGCCGGGCATCGACGCTGAGTTCGCGGATGATGGCTTCGTCCAGCGTATCAAGCTCTATGGCGGCATTTCGTCCGATTTTTTGCATCACTTTAATCCATTCGGGCTGGCTTGCTCTCAACTATAGACACATCGTCTGCCGGAAAGAAGCGATACTCACCCTATGAGCACGCACCCCACACCCCCCGCCACCTCCGCCGCCCTCGGGCAGATCGACGCGCTGAAGCGCCAGCCGGAACCCGCGCTGGTGGAGCGGCTCATCACTGAGGCGGCGCTGGATGGCGCGGCGCGGGCGGAGATTTCATCCGAAGGCGCAAAGCTGGTGCGGCGCATCCGTGCCGATGCCCGGCCCGGTCTGATGGAAGTGTTTCTGGCCGAATACGGGCTTTCGACCGATGAGGGCGTGGCGCTGATGTGCCTTGCCGAGGCGCTCCTCCGGGTGCCGGATGCCGAGACCATCGACGACCTGATCGAAGACAAGATCGCCCCCTCGGACTGGGGCAAGCACATCGGCAAGAGCGCCTCGCCGCTGGTCAATGCCTCGACCTGGGGGCTGTTCCTGACCGGCAAGGTGCTGGACGAGCGCCCCGGCATGGCGACCCGGCTGCGGGGCGCGGTGAAGCGGTTGGGGGAGCCGGTGATCCGCGCCGCCGTGGGGCGGGCGATGCGCGAGATGGGCCGCCAGTTCGTGCTGGGCGAGAGCATCGGGGCCGCGATGAAGCGCGCGCAGGGGATGGAGGCCAAAGGCTACACCTACAGCTACGACATGCTGGGCGAGGCGGCGATGACCGCGGCTGACGCAGAGGGCTACGCCAAGGCCTACGCCGATGCGATTGCCGCGATTGCAAAAAACTGCAAGGGCGCGATGGCGGAGAACCCGGGCATCTCGGTGAAGCTCTCGGCGTTGCATCCGCGCTACGAGGTCGCCAAGCAGGACCGGGTCATGGACGAGCTTGTGCTGGTGGTCACGCGGCTGGCGCGGCAGGCGGCGGAGGCGGGGATGAACTTTGCCGTCGACGCCGAGGAGGCCGACCGGCTGGTGCTCTCGCTCAAGGTGATCGAGGCGGTGCTTTCCGATGAGGCGCTGGCGGGCTGGGATGGCTTCGGCGTGGTGGTGCAGGCCTATGGCCGCCGCTGCGGTGTGGTGCTGGACTGGCTGCATGACCTCGCCGCGCGGCTCGGCCGCCGGATAACCGTGCGGCTGGTGAAGGGCGCCTATTGGGACAGCGAGATCAAGCATGCGCAGGTGGAGGGGTTGGAAGACTTCCCCGTTTTCACCGCCAAGCCTGCGACCGACATCAGCTACATCGCCAACGCCCGCAAACTGCTGGGCATGACCGACCGGATCTATCCGCAGTTCGCCACTCACAACGCCCATACTGTCGCCGCCGTGCTGCACATGGCGCAGGGCCTGCCCCGCTCGGCCTTCGAGTTTCAGCGGCTGCACGGCATGGGGGAGCGGCTGCATGATCTGGTGTTGGCCGACAGCGGCACCAAGTGCCGGATCTACGCGCCTGTGGGCACTCACAAGGACCTGCTGGCCTACCTCGTGCGGCGGCTCTTGGAGAACGGCGCGAACTCCAGCTTCGTGAACCAGATCGTCGATGAGAGCGTCCCGCCGGAGGTGGTAGCGGGCTGCCCGTTCGAGGCCTGGAGCGGGTCGGCGAAAATCGCCAAGGGGCCGGAGGTGTTTGCGCCCAGGAAAAACTCGCGCGGGTTCGATCTGAGCGATGTCGGCGAGCTGGAGCGGATCGGCGCGGCGGTGGCCGGGGCCGAGCCGCGCGGACCTGTGGCGGATGCGGGGGCCGAGGAGGTTGAGGCGGCGCTGGTTGCAGCGCTGCCGTGGGATGCGCCGGTGGCCGAGCGGGCGGAGGTGCTGCGGCGCGCGGCGGAGTTCTACGAGCGCGAATGGGGCGCGCTCTTTGCGGTGCTGATCGCCGAGGCTGGCAAGACGTTGCCCGATGCGGTGGGCGAGTTGCGCGAGGCGGTGGACTTCTTGCGCTACTACGCGGGCGAGGCGGAGGCAGCGCCCGAAGAGGCGCAGGCGCGGGGCGTGTTTGCCTGCATCAGCCCGTGGAACTTTCCGCTGGCGATCTTCACCGGGCAGGTGGCCGCCGCGCTGGCGAGCGGCAACGGCGTGCTGGCAAAGCCCGCCGAGCAGACCCCGCGCATCGCCGCGGCGGCGGTTGCGCTGCTGCATGAGGCGGGCGTGCCGCGCGAGGTCCTGCAACTGGTGCCCGGCGAGGGCGCGGTAGTGGGCGCGGCGATCACCTCGGACGCACGGGTGAGCGGCGTGGCCTTCACCGGCTCCACCGCAACGGCCAAGGCGATTGCGCGGGCGATGGCGGGCGGCATGGCCCCCGGCACGCCGCTGATCGCGGAGACCGGCGGCCTCAACGCGATGATCGTCGACAGCACGGCGCTGCCGCAGCAGGCGGTGCGCGACGTGGTGGCCTCGGCCTTCCAATCTGCCGGACAACGTTGCTCGGCGCTGCGCTGCCTTTACGTGCAGGAGGACGTGGCCGAAGGCTTCATCGAGATGCTGAAGGGCGCGATGGATGAGCTGGCCGTGGGCGACCCGGGGCGGCTGAAAACGGACGTGGGTCCGGTGATCGACGCGGAGGCGGCGGAAGAGATCCGCGCTTATGTGGAGGCGGCCAAAGCTGACGGGCGGTTGGTGAAACAGCTTGACGCACCGGAGGGGAACTTCGTGGGGCCGGCGCTGATCCGCGTGGGCGGGATTGCCGACCTCGGCGGGCGCGAAGTGTTTGGGCCGGTGCTGCATGTGGCAACCTTCAAGGCCGGGAAGATCAGGCAGGTGGTGCGCGACATCAACGCCACCGGCTACGGGCTGACCTTTGGGCTGCACACCCGGATCGACACACGGGTGCAGGTGGTTTCGGACGCCGTCGAGGCGGGCAATGTTTACGTGAACCGCAACCAGATCGGCGCGATCGTGGGCAGCCAGCCCTTTGGTGGCGAGGGGCTTTCGGGCACTGGGCCAAAGGCGGGCGGGCCGCATTATTTGCAGCGCTTCCGGCAGGGGGCCGTGGAGCGGCCTGCGGAGGTGATCGGCATGGGTGGGCCAACCGGCGAGGCCAACCGGCTGCGACTGGAGCCGCGCGGCGGTGTCGTTTGCTGCGGGCCGGACACGGATGCGCAGGTGGCGGCGGTCGAGGCGCTGGGCGGGCGGGCCGTGGCGGCCTCTGTCGCAGAGGCGCTTGAGATGGACGCGCTGTCGGCGGTGCTGTTCTGGGGCGACGAGGCGGAGGCGCGCAAGATTGCGGTTGCCTTGGCCGAGCGCGACGGGCCGGTGGTGGCGCTGGTTCGCGGCCAGCCGGACGTCGGGCACGTGATGCACGAGCGGCACCTCTGCGTGGACACCACGGCGGCGGGCGGCAACGCGGCGTTGCTGGCGGCGGTCTCGGAATAGGGGCTGAGTGGTAGCCAGCTGACGGAGGGGCGGGACGAAGCCCGCCCTACAGGGCCTTGCAGAGGCGGAGCGCGTCGTAGATTGCCGCGTGGGTGTTGCGCGAGGCCACGGCATCGCCGATCCGGAAAAGGCGGAAGCTGCTCTCCGGGTTCGGCGCAAGGGTCTGCGGGGTGCCGTTGCGCAGCGCGGTGTAATCGACCTCGCCGAGGTTGCGGCTCAGGGGCTTCAGGTCGAAGTAGAGGTCATCGAGCGGGCGGGTGCCGTTGGAGATGACGACCTGATCGACTTCGCGGGTGGCACTCGCGCCGTAGTCGGAGCCGATCTGGGCGGTCAGGGCGTTGCCATTGCGGGTGATCCCGTCGAGCCGCCACATGACGGTGGTTTGCACGCCGAGGCGTTGGAGCGCCTGCATCGCGGGGGTCAGGGTCATGCCCATGACCTCGGGTGCGAAGGAGCGGTCGCGGGTCATGATCTCGACCTCGCCGCCCGCCTCGGCGATCATCTCTGCGGCTTGCAGGGCGGTGTAATCTCCGGCCTCATCATACACCAGCACGCGCCTGCCGGGGGCGGCGTCACCAGAGAGGATGTCCCACGGGGTGACGGCCAGCTCGTTGTTCTCGCTCAGGTAATCCTCCGCCGCGAGGCCGCCGGTGGCGATGATGGCCACATCGGGCGGGGCGGCGGTAATGTCTTCAGGCTCGATCCAGCTGTTGTAATGGAAGGTGACGCCGAGGCGCTCGCATTCTGCGAGGCGCCAGTCGATGACTTGCATCATCTCGGCGCGGCGGTGCGAGCGGGCGGTAAGGCGGATCTGGCCGCCGGGGTGGGGCGCGGCCTCGTGAAGGGTCACAGCATGGCCGCGTTCGGCGCAGACACGGGCGGCCTCCAGCCCGGCGGGGCCTGCGCCGACCACGGTGACGGTGAGCGGTGTTTCGGCGGGGGCGATGTGGTGCGGCTGCTCCAGCTCGCGGCCGGTGGCGGGGTTGTGCAGACAGAGTGCGGCGCCGCCCATGTAAATCCGGTCGAGGCAGTAGTTGGCGCCGACGCAGGGGCGGATGCGGTCTTCCTCCCCGGCTTCGATCTTGGCGATGATATCGGGGTCCGCGAGGTGCGCGCGGGTCATGCCGACCATGTCGAGCTTGCCCGCGGCAACGGCGTGACGGGCTGTCGCCACGTCCTGAATTTTCGCGGCGTGGAAGGTTGGGATTTGCGCCTCTGCCCGGATTTCACCCGCGAAGTCGAGGTGCGGGGCGGAGGGCTGGCCCTGCACCGGGATGATGCCGGTCAGCGCCGCGTCGGTCTCCAAGTGGCCACGGATGACGTTGAGAAAGTCGACGTGGCCGGAAGCCTTGAGGCGCTTGGTGATCTCGATCCCATCGGCACGGGTAATGCCGCCTTGTGTGGCCTCGTCGGCGACGTATCGGATGCCGACGATGAACTCGGGGCCCACGCGGGCGCGGATTGCCTCCAGCACCTCCTTCGTGAACCGCAGACGCGAGTCATAATCCTGCGGGCCGTAGGGGCCGGTGAGCTGGTTGCGGGAAGGCGACCAGAAGGCATCCATCAGATGGCCGTAGCTCTCGAGCTCGATCCCATCGAGGCCTGCCGCCTGCATCCGTTCGGCGGCATCGGCGTAATCGGAGATGATGCGGGCGATGTCCCAGTCTTCGAGCTGCTTGGGGTAGTGCCGGTGGGCGGGTTCGCGGGCGTGGCCGGGCGAGAGAGCAGGGAGCCAGTCGCCCCGGTCCCACCGGGTGCGCCAGCCGAGGTGGGTGAGCTGGATCATCACCGCCGCGCCGTGCTCATGGCATTCTTCGGTGAGGGCGCGCATCCAGGGCACGCAGTCGTCCTTGTAGGCGAGGATGTTGCCGAAGGCGGGCGGGCTGTCAGGCGAGACGACGGCGGAACCGGCTGTCATTGTGAGTGCGACGCCGCCCTTGGCGCGGGCCACGTGGTAAGCGCGGTAGCGGTCCTTGGGCAGCCCGTCCTCGGTGTAGGCGGGCTCGTGGGAGGTGATCATCAGCCGGTTGCGCAGCGTGAGGTGCTTGAGCTGGAAGGGCTGGAGGAGGGGATCTGTGGCCATGGGCGGAGGGTGGCGTGGCGGCGGGGGAGGCGCAAGGGTGCAGGGCGACAGGCGGGGGCGGGTTTGCGACCTCTGGCGCGCTCGGCTGAGCGAGCTCCCTCGGGCATTTCCTTACCTTGGCATTGCGCCAGCGCGAAGACGTCTCAACGGGCAGGTGAGCGGCCCCGTCAGCCCCGGAAGATCTTGCTCGCCCCGATCATGTCTTCCAGCGCCGAGATGCGCTCGGCGGAGGAGGCGGCTGCGCGGGTTTGCACCTCGGCCACCAGCGCCTCGACCAGCAGGTTGATCGCCAGCGTCGAATCCCAAGAGGAGGGTACCTCGACCATCGCGCGGAACACGTGGGCGGCGTGGCGCTCGATCGGCGAGCCCCATGCGTCGGTAAAGAGCACCACGTCTGCGCCGGCCTCCACCGCAAGACCGGCGAGCTTTTCCAGCTCGCGCTCGTAGCGGCGGATATCGAAAACCACCAGCACCGCGCCCGGCCCCATGTCGAGCAGGGCCTGCGGCCAGACCGAGGGAGAACTGTCGAGCAGGGTCACGCCGGGGCGGATGATTTGCAGGTGATTGAAGAAGTAATGCGCGTTCGACCGGGTGATCCGCCCGCCGAGCAGGTGCAGCCGCCGGGCCGGGTCGGAGAGCAGGGCGGCCACGGCGTCGAAGGTGGCCAGATCGAGCCGGTCCAGCGTGCGGTTGATGTTGGCGGCCACGGCTTCGGTGAAGCGGGCCACGATATGGTCGCCGGAGGGGGCGACATCGAGCTTGGCCAGCGGGCGTTTCATCCGGGCGGCGATCTCGTCGCGGATCGCGTCTTGCAGATCGGGGAATCCGTCGAACCCCAGCTTGCGGGCCAGCCGGATGATCGTGGGGGTCGAGACCTCGGCCGCCTCGGCCAGCCGGGTGATGCTTTGCAGCCCGGCGACGAGGGAATCGTCCAACAACACGGCGGAGAGCTTGCGCTCGGCTGCGGTGAGCTCGGCCTGTCGTTCCTTCAGCAGATCGCGGATCAGCGGCTTGGGGCCCAAGTCTTGTTCCTTTCGATACATCCGCAGCACGAATGTAAGTAACGTTACAGGAAAAATCTTGACATGCCACAAAATCCTGTAGTGATGATTACGAAATTCGACATGGGGGATGAAGGTGGCCGAGAGTTGGGAGCCGGTGGAGGTAACGCGGGCCGAAGGGCGCGGGCCGGTGGTGCTGGTCTGCGAACATGCGAGCCGCGCGTTTCCGCAGCCGTGGGGAGACCTCGGGCTGAGCGCTGAGGCGGCGGAGAGCCACGCGGCTTGGGATATCGGCGCGCTCGATGTGGCCCGCGCCCTCGCGGCCCTGCTCGACTCGCCCCTCGTTTCGGCCCGCGCCTCGCGGCTGATCTACGACCTCAACCGCCCGCTGGAGGCGCCCGATGCGATCCCGGCGCAGAGCGAGTTCTACACCGTGCCCGGAAACGCCGGGCTGAGCGCGCAGGAGCGCAGGCAGCGCCATGCCGCGCTGCATGACCCGTTTCATGGCACGCTGGCCGATGTCATCGCCGGACGGGAGAGCGACGCGCTGGTGACCATCCACAGCTTCACCCCGGTCTATCGCGGCGTGAAACGTGATGTGGAACTGGGCTTTCTCTACCATTCCGACGACCGGATGGCCGAGGCTGCGCTTGCCGTGGAGCGGGCCAAGGGCACATATCGCGCCGCGCTGAACGAGCCCTATGCCGCCTCCGATGGCGTCACCTACACCCTGCGCAAACATGGCGATGCAAACGGGCTGCCCAGCCTGATGATCGAAATCCGCAATGACCTGATCGACACCGAGGCCCGCGCCCGCGACATGGCGGTGCATCTGATGCCCGCGCTGGCTGCCGCCATCGCGGCAGTCGCCGAAGATCGGCAGGCCGCCGAATGAGCTTTTTGCGCGGCTTCGTTGCGGTGGTCGACCGCTTCAACCACGGCCTTGGCCGGATCATGATGTGGGGCATCTTCGCGCTGATGGGCGTGCTGCTCTGGTCCACATGGACCAAGTTCGCCGGCGCGCCCTCGCTCTGGACGCTCGAAATGGCCCAGTTCGTGATGGTGGGCTACTACATCCTCGGCGGTCCCTACGCGATGCAGATGGGCTCCAACGTGAGGATGGACCTGTTCTACGGCGAGTTCTCCCCGCGCCGGAAAGCGGCATTCGATGCCGTCACCGTGCTGTTTTTGCTTACATATCTCGGCTTCCTGCTATGGGGCGGGATCGGCTCCACCGCCTATTCTCTGGGCCACTTCACCGGCGAGCCCTTCAGCTTTTTCGCGGAGCTGACCGGCGCATTCTTCTCGGGCGGCAGCGAGGCGGCGGGAGAGGTGATGGGGCATATGGAGACCTCCAACTCCGTCTGGCGGCCGCCACTCTGGCCGATCAAGCTGGTGATGTGCGTGGGTATCCTGCTGATGATCCTGCAATCGCTCTCCGAGCTGGTGAAGGACATCGTCTTCCTGCGCACCGGCGAGCGGATTGCCGTGCCCAGTGACCGCGCGGCGGGAGGGGTGGCCTGATGCCCTACGAATTGATCGCGCTTCTGATGTTCTCGACCATGATGGTCATGCTCTTCACCGGGCAGCGGGTGTTCGGGGCCATCGGATTTGTTGCCGTCATCGCCGCCTTCCTGCTCTGGGGCGACCGGGGTGGATATGATCTTGGCTTCGCCGCCGCCATCAAGCTGATGCGCTGGTATCCGCTGCTCACGCTGCCGATGTTCATCTTCATGGGCTACGTGATGAGCGAGTCCAAGATCGCCGATGACCTCTACAAGATGTTCCACGTCTGGTTCGGCGGCATCTCGGGCGGGCTGGCCATCGGCACCATCGGGCTGATGGTGCTGATCTCAGCGATGAACGGCCTCTCCGTGGCGGGCATGGCGATTGGCGCGACCATCGCGCTGCCGGAACTGCTGAAGCGGAACTACGACAAAATCATGGTGACGGGGGTGATCCAGGCCGGGTCATCGCTCGGCATCCTGGTGCCGCCCTCGGTGGTGCTGGTGCTCTACTCGATGATCGCACGTCAGCCGGTGGGCCAGCTTTGGCTCGCGGGAGTGGTGCCGGGGCTGATGATGGCGGCGCTCTTCGTGGTCTACATCTACGTCCGTTGCCAGATGAACCTCGCGCTCGGGCCGGTGCTGCCGAAGGAAGAGCGTGACGCGGTGCCGATGGCCGAAAAGCTGCGGCTGCTGACGGCGGGCATCCTGCCTGTGGTGATCTTCGCGGTGATGATGGTGCCCTTCGTGATGGGCTACACCTCCCTTGTGGAAAGCTCCGCCGTCGGCGCATTGGCCGCGCTGGCCGCCGCAGTGCTGAAGCGCCGGATGAGCTGGCGCGTGTTCGAGACTTGCCTGCGCCAGACCCTCGGCGTGACCTGCATGTTCATGTGGATCATCCTCGCCGCCCTCGCTTTCGGCGCGGTCTTCGACGGGCTGGGCGCGGTGAAGGCGATCGAGAACCTCTTCACCGAGCAGCTGGGCCTGAACCCTTGGGTCATCCTGATCCTGATGCAGCTCAGCTTCCTCGTGATGGGCACTTTCCTCGACGACACGGCTATGCTGGTGATCGTCGCGCCGCTCTACGTGCCGCTGGTGGGCGAACTCGGCTTCAACCTTATCTGGTACGGCGTGCTCTACACGATTACCTGCCAGATCGCCTACATGACCCCGCCCTTCGGCTATAACCTGTTCCTGATGCGGGCGATGGCGCCGCCGGAGATCGGGATCAAAGATATCTACCGTTCCATCGTGCCCTTCGTCGGCGTGATGGCCGTGGCGCTGGCCCTCGTGATGGCCTTCCCGCAGATCGCGCTGTGGCTGCCGGACCTCGTTTACAACAACTGAACCAGAGGCCGGCAAACGGCCCGACCCAACGACAAGGAGAGAGAGAATGACGACGAGAAGAACGTTCCTCAAGGGGGCCGCCATTGCCGCCCCCGCCGCGCTGGCCACCCCGGCCATTGTGAAGGCGCAGACCGCGATCAAGTGGCGCTGGCAGACCTACGCGGGTGCCGCGCTGGGCGAGCATGTGACCAAGCCGATGGTCGATTACATCAACACGGCGGCCAACGGCGAGCTGGAGATCGAGCTGTTCTACGCCGACCAGATCGTGCCCACCGGCGAGCTGTTTCAGGCGCTCCAGCGCGGCACCATCGACGCGGTGCACTCGGATGACGACTCGATGGCCTCGCCCACGCCGCTGCGCCAGTTCGGCGGGTACTTTCCCTTTGCCACCAAGCACATCCTCGACGTGCCGGTGCTGTTCAACCAGTACGGGCTGAAGGAGATCTGGGAAGAGGAATACGCAAAGGTCGGTGTGAAGTGGCTGGGTGCCGCCGGGCAAGACCCGTGCAACTTCAACACCAAGAAAGAGATCACGAGCGTTGCCGACCTCGACGGGCTGAAGCTCTACACCTTCCCCACCGCCGGGCGGTTCCTGTCGCAGTTCGGCGTGGTGCCGATGAACATCCCTTACGAGGATGCCGAGGTTGCGGTGCAGACCGGCGAGCTTGACGGCATGGCTTGGTCGGGCATCACGGAAGACTACACCGTGGGCTGGGCCAACGTGACGGACTACTTCCTGACCAACAACATCTCGGGCGCCTGGATCGGCTCCTACTTCGTCAACGAGGCGCGCTGGGCAGAGCTGCCCGAACACCTCAAGACACTGGTGATGGCGGGCGTCGAAGCGGGCCACACTTATCGCAACCAATGGTACTGGGGCGGCGAGGCCAAGCTGCGCGCCACCGGCGACAAGCTTGAGCTGCGCACCGTGCCGGCGGCCGAATGGGCCGAGGTGGAGAACGCCGCCAAGGCTTTCTGGGAAGAGATTGCCCAGGAAGGCGAGATCCAGCAGAAGATCGTGAATATCTTCAAGGAGTATAACGGCGTCATCAACCAGGCTGGCCCGCCCTACACCAACGGCTGATCCCGGTTAGACAAGAGATACAGGGTGGCCCCGCAGCGGGCCGCCCTGACCCGTGAAAGGATAAGAGACATGCCCGGCAACCTGACCCTCGAGACCCTTACCGAAATGGCCGCCACCGGCGAGATCGACACCGTTCTGGTGGCGCTGGTGGATATGCAGGGCCGGTTGATGGGCAAGCGCTTCCACGTGCAGAACTTCCTCGACCACTCGGTCGAAGAGACCCATTGCTGCAACTACCTGCTTGCCACCGATCTGGTGATGAGCACCCCCGATGGCTACAAGGCCACGAGCTGGGAGGCGGGCTATGGCGACTACGTGATGCGCCCCGATCTGAGCACTCTGCGCCACGTGCCGTGGCTCGAAGGCACGGCAATGGTGATCTGCGAAATCCTCGACCACCACCACCACGCCCCCGTGCCGCATTACCCGCGCGCCATGCTGGCCGCGCAGGAGGCACGGCTGGTCGAAATGGGCTTTACCTCGGCGATGGCGACCGAGCTGGAGTTCTTTCTCTTCGAGAAGGACTACCGCACCAACCAGAAGGAGGGCTACCGCGCCCTCGTGCCCTTCAACGGCCACAACGAAGATTACAACCTCTTCCAGACCACCAAGGAAGAGAGCATCATGCGGCCCCTGCGCAACCACCTCGTGGGCGCGGGCGTGCCGGTGGAGAACACCAAGGGCGAGGCGGAGCTGGGCCAGCAGGAGCTGAACATCCGCTACGCGGGCGCGATGGACTGCGCCGACAACCACACCATCGCCAAGCACGCGACCAAGGAGATCGCTTGGGCGAACGGCGTTTCGGCCACCTTCCTGCCGAAGTGGAAGGCCGGGATGGTCGGCTCGGCCAGCCATGTCCACATGTCGCTCTGGAAGGGCGGAGAGGCCTCGTTTTATGACGCCAACGCGCCTCACGGCCTCAGCGAGCTTGGCCGCCAATTCAGCGCCGGCCTGCTGAAATACGCCCCCGATATCATGGTCTTCCTCGCTCCTTATGTGAACAGCTACAAGCGCTTTGCCCCCGGCACCTTTGCCCCCACCAAGACCGTCTGGTCGGTGGACAACCGCACCGCGGGCTTCCGCCTTTGCGGCGAGGGCACCAAGGGCGTGCGGATGGAGTGCCGGATCGGCGGGTCCGACATGAACCCCTATCTCGCCCAAGCCGCCTTGCTGGCCGCCGGGATTGCCGGGATCAATGAAAAGCTCGAACTCTCGGATCCGGTGAGCGGAGATGTCTATGCCGACGATGGCGCGCAGGAAGTGCCCCGCACCCTGCGTGACGCGATGGAGACCCTGAAAGCCTCCGACATGCTCCGCGCCGCCTTCGGGGATGACGTGGTGGACCACTACTACCGCGCCGCCGAGTGGGAGCTGGAAGAGTTCGACCGCGCCGTGACCGACTGGGAAATCGAGCGCGGCTTCGAGCGGGCCTGAGCCATGATCGAACGGATCGACCATATCGTTCTGACGGTGCGCGACGTGGAGGCCTCAGTGGCCTTTTATGCGCGCGTGCTCGGCATGGAGCCAGTCACCTTTGCTGGCGGGCGGAGGGCGCTTGCCTTCGGGCAGCAGAAGATCAACTTGCAGACACTCGGGCAAGAGACCCGCAACTTTGCGGGCATCGGCTCGGGTGATCTCTGCCTCATCACCGAATGGCCGGTGGAGCGTGTGCTCGCCAAGCTGGCCGAGGAAAACGTGGAAGTGGTGGAGGGCCCCGTGGCGAAGTCGGGCGCGCTGGGGCCGATCACTTCTGTCTATTTCAACGATCCCGACGGAAATCTGATCGAGGTAAGTCGCTATGACTGACGTGCTGAAATGTATCTCGCCGATTGACGGCTCGGTCTTTGCCGAGCGCCCGGCGCTCTCGCTGGAAGAGGCGCGGGCTTCGGTGGCCGAGGTGCGCGCCGCGCAGGCCGCATGGGCCGCGCGCCCGCTGGAAGAGCGGATAAAGCTGGTGATGGCGGGCGTGGCCCGCGTGGGCGAGATGACCGACGAGATCGTACCCGAGCTGGCGCAGATGATGGGCCGCCCGGTGCGCTACGGCGGCGAGTTCGGCGGCTTCAATGAGCGCGCGAGCCATATGGCGGAGATCGCCGAGGAATCGCTGGCTGATCTCGAGGTGGGTGAGGATGCCACCTTTAGGCGCTACATCCGCCGGGTGCCCTGGGGCGTGGTCTATGTCGTGGCGCCGTGGAACTACCCCTACATGACCGCCATCAACACCGTGGCGCCTGCGCTGATCGCCGGCAACACTGTGGTGCTGAAGCACGCCACCCAGACGCTGCTGGTGGGCGAGCGCATGGCGCGGGCCTTCCACGAGGCGGGGGTGCCGGAAGATGTGTTCCGCAACGTGTTCCTGAGCCACGAGGTGAGCGACGCGCTGATCCGTGAACGTGCGTTCAATTTCATCAACTTCACCGGCTCGGTCGCGGGCGGTCAGGCGATGGAGAAGGCGGCAGCGGGCACCTTTGTGCCGGTTTCCACAGAGCTGGGCGGCAAGGATCCGGGCTACGTGGCCGAGGATGCCGACCTCGATGCGGCGGTCGATACGCTGATGGATGGCGCGATGTTCAACGCGGGCCAGTGCTGCTGCGGGATCGAGCGGATCTACGTGCACGAGAGCCTCTATGACGCCTTCGTCGAGAAGTCGGTCGCCTGGGTGAAGGCGCTGAAGCTCGGCAACCCGATGGAAGAGGCCACCACGCTCGGCCCGATGGCGAGCCCGCGCTTTGCCGCCGTGGTCCGTGCGCAGATCGCGGATGCGGTGAAGGCCGGGGCCGTGGCCCATATCGAGACGCTGCCCGAGGATGACGGCGGCGCTTACCTGACCCCGCAGATCCTGACAGGCGTCACCCACGACATGGAAGTGATGCGCGAGGAGAGCTTCGGCCCGGTCGTAGGCATCATGCCCGTCTCCGGCGACGAGGAAGCCATCGCCCTGATGAACGACTGCCGCTACGGCCTGACCGCCTCGGTCTGGACGGGCGACGTGGAGCGCGCCGCCCGCATCGGCGACGCGCTGGAAACCGGCACCGTCTTCATGAACCGCGCCGACTATCTCGACCCGGGCCTCTGCTGGACCGGCTGCAAAGACACCGGGCGGGGCGGCGGCCTCTCGGTGATCGGCTATCACAACCTGACCCGCCCCAAATCCTACCACCTCAAGAAGGTCACCAAATGAGCCTCACAGGAACCTGGTCCTACCCCACCGCCATCCGCTTCGGCGCGGGGCGCATCGCCGGACTGCCCGAAGCCTGCATCGCCGCGGGCATCACCAAGCCGCTGCTGGTGACCGACAAGGGCCTGAAATCGATGGAGATCACCACGCAGGCGCTCGATATTCTCGATGCCGCCGGGCTGGGCCGTGGTCTCTTTGCCGAGGTGGACCCGAACCCGAATGAGCTGAACCTCGAAGCGGGGCTGAAGGTGTATCGCGAGGGCGGGCACGATGGCGTCATCGCCTTCGGCGGCGGGTCAGGGCTGGATCTTGGCAAGATGGTCGCGTTCATGGCGGGCCAGTCGCGCCCGGTCTGGGATTTTGAGGATGTGGGTGACTGGTGGACCCGCGCGGATGCAGACGCCATCGCGCCGATCATCGCGGTGCCCACCACGGCGGGGACGGGGAGCGAGGTGGGGCGTGCCAGCGTCATCACCAACTCCGAGACCCATGTGAAGAAGATCATCTTCCACCCGAAGGTGCTGCCGACGGTGGTGATCAGCGACCCGGATCTGACGGTGGGGATGCCGAAGCACATCACCGCAGGCACCGGGCTCGATGCCTTTGCGCATTGTGTCGAGGCTTATAGCAGCCCGTTCTACCACCCGATGTCCCAAGGCATCGCGCTGGAGGGCATGCGGCTTGTGGTCGAGAACCTGCCCCGCGCCTATGCCGATGGCACCGACATCGAGGCCCGCGCCAACATGATGAGCGCAGCGGCGATGGGCGCGGTGGCCTTCCAGAAAGGGCTGGGGGCGATCCATGCGCTCTCACACCCGATCGGCGCGGTCTACGGCACGCACCACGGCACCACCAACGCCGTCTGCATGCCCGCCGTGCTCGAGTTGAACGCGCCGGAGATCACGGAGCGGTTCGACCGGGCGGCAGGTTACCTCGGCATCAAGGGCGGCTTCGACGGCTTCAAGGCCTTCGTGCAGGAGTTCAATGACTCCTTGGGCATCCCCCGCAAGCTCTCCGAGATGGGCGTGGGCACTGACCGGATTGCCGAACTGACTGCCATGGCACTGGAAGACCCCTCCTGCGGCGGCAACCCGGTAAAGCTGGACGAGGCCAACGTGACGGCGCTGTTCAAGGCGGTGATCTGAGAGGATTGCCCTTTCGAAACCCGCCCGGACGCCCCACATAGAGGCCATGGATACACGGGACGCGATGGTGCGCCGCTTCGTGCGCGAGACCTTCGGGCCAAGAGGCACGCTCGGGTTGCACCGGGCGGCCTTCGGGCTGGATCTGTTGCGCGCGCCGGTGAATGTGGTGCTGGCGCCGGTGTTCCTGCTGGTGAAGCTGCTCGGGCTGATCGCAAGGCTCTGCCGTGCGCGGCGGCTGGGGGATTGGCTGCTGTCGCGGCGGATCGTCTTTCAGACCGCCGTGTCGCGGAAGGTGGCCGCAAGGGTCACCGCGCTGATCACGGAGATGGACGCCGCGGGCGCGGGGCCGAACGCGCCGGAGCCGGTGGTGGATCGGGCGGTGGAAGAATACGTGGGGGTGCGCAATGCCGTATCCGAGATCACCACGGTGCTCTTCGTCCTCATCACCGGCTGGGCGCTGTTCCATTCGGCCACGCTCGGCGTGCTCTCGCTCGCCGGCCCGGTGGCCGACATGCGGGCGCAGGCGCTGGCGATCGAGAATTACTGGGCTGGGCAGTGGCTTGGGCAGGTCTATTTCGGGTGGTTCCCCCGGGCGCTGGACCCGTGGCAGGTGGTGCTCACCGGGGTGGTGCTGGCCATGCTGGCCTCGCTCGTCACCACCTTCGCAGGCGTTCTGGCGGACCCAGTGCAGCTTTGGATCGGCGCCCACCGGCGCAGGCTGATGCGGCTTCTGTCGCGGCTCGATGCGCAAGCCGAGAATTCCTCGGGCCTCTCGCGCGAACATGCGGTGGCGCGGCTCGGCGACCTTACCGATATCGCACTGGCGGTCTGGCGCGCGCTCCGGCCGTAACCCGTTGACTCCGCTGTGAGGCCGGTCAGACTTGGCCCAACTCACGGGGAGACTCTCATGGCAATGGAACGGCTGGACGCGACCGCTCTGGCGGAGCTCGTGGCGCGGGGCGAGGCCACGCCGGGCGAGTTGCTCGATGAGGCGCTGGCGCGGGTTGCAGCGGTGAACGGCGAGTTGAATGCCGTGGTGCTCGTGCAGGAAGAGGCGGCGCGCGCGGCGATTGCGGCAGGGCTGCCGGAGGGGCCGTTCAAGGGCGTGCCATTCCTGCTGAAGGATCTGGGCGCGGAGGCGCAGGCCTACCCGGCGCACAACGGCTCGGCGCTGCTCCGCGATACACACTATAGCTACAACAGCGAGATTTTCCTGCGGATGCAGGCGACCGGGGTGGTCACCTTCGGGCGCACCACCGCGCCGGAGGGCGGCGTCGGGCCGGTGACGGAAGCCAGCGTCTATGGCGGGCCAACGCGCAACCCGTGGGACGTGAGCCGCACCTCGGGCGGCTCCTCCGGCGGG
This sequence comes from Vannielia sp. SX4, assembly GCF_052828525.1. The sequence goes on along the minus strand of NZ_CM128247.1, from coordinate 3,471,924 downwards.
GCGGGGGCTGCCGTTGCGGCGGGCATCGTGCCGATGGCGCATGGCTCCGATGGCGGCGGTTCGGTGCGCATTCCGGCCTCATCCTGTGGGCTCTTTGGCTTCAAACCCACTCGCGCGCGCTTTCCCGATGGGCCTGCGGCGGGCGAGGGCTGGGCGGGGATGGCGACCGATGGATTTTTGACCCGCTCGGTGCGCGACAATGCCCGGATGATGGATGCCTGCGCCGGGCCGGACCTTGGCCAGCCCTATGCCGCGCCGCCCATGCCGATGAGCTACAGCGAGGCGATCACCCGCCCGCCGCGCCGCCTGCGGGTCGCGGTCTGTGACACCAATTTCAGCGGCGGCGCAATCGACCCCGAATGCCAGCGCGCGGTGCAGGACGCGGCGCAGCTGCTGGAAGACCTCGGCCACCACGTGGAGCCCGCCCGCCCACAGGCTGACCACGACATGATGATGCAGGCCTGGACCCGGATCGTGGGCTGCGGCACGGCGCTCTGGGTGCGCGAGACCCTGAAGAAGAGGGGCAGGGCGCTCGAAGCGGGAGACGTGCAGGGCGTGGCGCGCGGCGCGATTGCCTATGCCGCCGGGCTGACCGGGCCGGATTATCTGGCCGCCGTCGATTCCATCCACGCCTTCGGGCGGCAGATGGCACGCTTCTTCGCCGGGAGCTACGATGTGCTGCTCTCCGCCACGCTGGCGGAGCAGCCCGCAAAGGTGGGGCGCTTCAGCCATGAGCGCGAGGATTTCGAGAATTATCGGATCGGGCCGGGCGGCGTGTTTGACTATTCGCCCTTCTGCGCGGCCTTCAATGCCAGCGGCCAGCCGGCGGCCTCGGTGCCGCTGCACTGGACGGCGGAGGGCCTGCCCGTGGGGCTGCACCTAGCCGCCCCCTTCGGCGCCGACGCGGAGCTGATCGCGCTTTGTGCAGAGCTGGAGCAAGCCCGCCCATTTGCGCAGCGCCGCCCGCCTATCGATGCAGCAGCGCTTGCTTAACGTGCTGACAAGGCGCAGTCTTGTGGCACACGAGGGGGCCAGTGAATTGAGCGAAGAAAACGCTGTCGTCGCACAGAATGTAGGCAAGATCTACGGCACCGGGGCCGCGGCCTTCACCGCCTTGGGCGACATTTCCATCGCGATCCGCAAGGGCGAGTTTTTTACCCTGCTTGGCCCCTCGGGCTGCGGAAAGACCACGCTGCTGCGCTGCATCGCGGGCTTCGAAACCCCGACGAGCGGCGCGATCCTGCTCGGCGGGCGTGACATCACCGGGGTGCCGCCCAACCAGCGGCCAGTGAACACAGTCTTCCAGAGCTACGCGCTGTTTCCGCATCTGACGGTGGCGGAGAACGTGGGCTTCGGGCTGAAGATGCAGGGCAAGAGCAAGGCCGAGATCGACGCCGCGGTGGAGCGGGTGCTGGCGCTGGTGAAGCTGGAGCCTTTTGCGACACGGCTTCCGGCGCAGCTTTCGGGCGGGCAGCAACAGCGGGTGGCACTCGCCCGCGCGCTGGCGCCGGAGCCGGAGGTGCTGCTGCTGGATGAGCCGCTCTCGGCGCTCGACCTCAAGCTGCGCAAGGCCATGCAGGTGGAACTGAAGCGGCTCCAGACCGAGACCGGCATCACCTTCATCTTCGTGACCCACGATCAGGAAGAGGCGCTCACCATGTCCGACCGGATTGGGGTGATGAGCGCCGGTGCGCTGCTTCAGGTCGGCAGCCCGCATGAGATTTACGAGAAGCCGGTGAACCGCTTTGTCGCTGATTTTATTGGTGAAACCAACTTCATCGAGGGCGAGGCGAGCGCGGCGGGCGTGGAGATCGCGCCCGGTGTGGTGCTGCCGGTCACGGGCCATGGCGGCCCGGTCACGCTGGCGGTGCGACCCGAGCAGTTGCGCATCGGCGAGCCGGGCGCGGGGCTGGAGGCCGAGGTGAAAGAAGCGGTCTACATGGGAACCGACACGCATTACACGCTGGCCCTTGCGGGCGGCCCGCAGGTGGTGGCCCGAGTGCAAAGCAGTGCCGGGCCGGAGCCGCAGGTGGGCGACAAGGTGGGCGTCACGATCGATGCGCAATCGGTGCAGGTGCTCAGCGAATGAACGGGCCGGGGCGCAGCAAGGCGGCAAACGGATGGCTCCTCTCGGCGCCCGCGCTGCTCCTGCTGCTCATCGCCGCCAGCGGCCCGCTTCTGATCGTGGCGGTCTACTCCTTTCTGGAAAAGGGCGATTATTCGGGCGTCCGCTGGATTCTCTCCGGCGAGGCGTGGTTCAGGGTGCTCTTCGAGCGTGACATCTTCGATGGCACAGTCAGCCTCGCAGATGCCAACCTATCGATCTTCTGGCGCTCGGTGAAGCTCTCGCTGGCGACCACGCTCATCACCTTCGCCCTCGGCCTGCCGACAGCATGGTTCATCGCCACGCGCCCGCCCAAGGCCCGCGCGGTCTGGCTCTTTCTCATCACCATCCCGTTCTGGACCAACCTGCTGATCCGCACCTTCGCGATCATGGAAGTGATCCGGAACCAGGGGCTCTTGAACACCTTCCTGATCAACATGGGCGTCATCAGCGAGCCGATCCAGATTCTCTATACCGATACGGCGGTGCTGATCGGCATGGCCTACGTGTATCTGCCGCTCATGGTGCTGCCGCTCTTCGCTGCCATCGACCGCTTCGACTTCAAGCTGATCGAGGCCGGGTATGACCTTTACGCGACCCGCTGGCGCATCCTGCGCAGCGTGGTGCTGCCGATCATCAAGCCGGGGATCGTGGCTGGCTGCATCCTCGTCTTCGTGCCAAGCCTCGGCGCTTACGTGACGCCGCGCGTGCTGGGCGGAGGCAAGAACATGATGATCGGCAACTTCATCGAACTGCAGTTCGGGCAGGGGCAGAACTGGCCGCTGGGCGCGGCGCTCTCGATGGTGCTACTCATCATCGTGATGGGGGCGCTGCTGGTCTACACCCGCGTCTCCGACAGGGACGACCCCCATGCGTAAGGCCTTCGATGTCACCACCCTGCCGGGCTTCACCTTCATCGCCATCACCGCCTTCGTGCTGCTCTACGCGCCGATCGTGACGCTGGTGATCTACTCCTTCAACGGCGGCAACTCGGTGAACCTCTGGGGCGGCTTCTCGCTCAAGTGGTATGCTGAAGCGGCGGGCAACGAGGCGGTGCAGGGCGCGGCGATCCGCAGCTTCATCATCGCCATCTCGGCCTCGGGCATCGCCACCACGGTCGCCACGATGGCGGCGCTGGGCACCACCCGGCGCGGCAAATTCAAGGGGCAGACGGCGATCTACATCATGATCAACCAGCCTCTGATGGTGCCCGAAATCGTGACCGCCGTGGCCCTGCTGATCTTCTTTTCCTCGATCAAGATCGCCACCGGCTACTCGGGCCTCGGATACCTGATCATCGCGCACGCGGCCTTCTGCGTGCCCTTTGCCTACCTGCCGATCCGGGCGCGGCTGGAGGGGATGGATCTGACGATGGAGACGGCCGCCGCCGACCTTTACGCCACGCCGTGGAAGACCTTTCGCTACGTGACCCTGCCGATCCTGATGCCCGGCGTGATCGCGGGCGCCATGCTGGCCTTCGTCATCTCGCTCGACGATGTGATCATCACCGAGTTCGTCAAATCCGCCGGGCAGGACACGCTGCCGACCTACATGCTGGGCCAGCTCCGCCGGGCGCTGACGCCGGAGGTCAACGCCATCTCGACAGCGCTCTTGGCGCTGACGGTGGCGATCCTCACCGCCTTCTTCCTGATAACCAGAAAGCGGGACTGACCCGCGCGAGACGGGGACGAACCCCGCCGCAACCCAACAAAGGAGAGTAAGAATGAAGAAGATACTCGCAGCCACCACGGCCCTTCTGGCCAGCGCGGTCGCGGCCCAGGCCGAGGGCACGCTGAACCTGTTCAACTGGGGCAACTACACCTCGCCGGAGCTTCTGGAGAAGTTCACCGAGGAGACCGGCATCACCGTGACGGTCACCGATTACGACAGCAACACCACGGCGCTCGCCAAGGTAGAGGCGGGCGGCTCGGGGTTTGACCTCGTTGTGCCTTCGGCCAACTACGTGCCGATCTACCTCGAAAAGGGCCTGCTGGCCGAGCTCGACATGAGCAAGCTCTCCAATCACGGCAATATCGCCGCCGAGTGGAAGGACGTGGCCTGGGATCCGGGCCGCAAGTTCACCGTGCCGTGGCAGTGGGGCACCACCGGCATGGCGGTGAACACCACGGTCTACGGCGGCGACGTGAACACCTCCGACATCTTCCTCGATCCTCCCGAGGAGCTCGTGGGCAAGGTGAACGTGGTGCCGGAGATGAACGACATCATGGCACTGGCGATCTTCAACGCCGGCGGCGAGGCCTGCACCGAGGATCTGGAGCTGCTGAAGGGCGTGCGCGACAAGCTGATGGCCGCCAAGCCCAAGTGGATCTCGATGGATTACGGCACCACCGACAAGCTCTCATCGGGCGACTACGTGGCCACCGTCAACTGGAACGGCTCGACCATGCGCGCGCGACTGAACAACCCCGACGTGGTCTATGGTTATCCGAAAGAGGGCTATCCGCTGTGGATGGACTCGGTGGGGCTTCTGGCGGACGCGACGAATGTGGAAGAGGCCTACAAGTTCCTCGACTTCATCATGGTGCCGGAGAACGCGGCGATGATCTCGAGTTTCGCGCGCTATGCCAACGGCATCGAAGGGTCGGACCCGTTCATGCCCGAAGAGATGAAGACCGCTCCGGAAATCGTGGTGCCGGAGGAGTTTGCGGCAGCGGGCAAGTTCCTGCCCACCTGCCCGCAGTCGGCCACCGATCTCTACACCGCGATCTGGACCGAGCTTGTGAAGTGATCGCGATGCGCTTTTGAAAACCCGGATGAGCGGCCCCGCTGGGTGGCTCATCCGCACATCCTCGCCGCGGCTCAGGCCCCGAGGAAGCCCTCCAGCACGTTCACCGTGTTGATCCCCACCGCCTCGATCGCATAGCCGCCTTCCATGCAGAAGACGGTCGGCAGCCCCAGCCCGGCGATGCGGCGGCCGGCGTCGGTAAAATCCTCCGACTCAAGCTTGAAGAAGCTGATCGGGTCTTCCTTGTAGGCATCCACCCCCAGTGAAATCACCAGCGCTTCCACGCCTGTGGCGCGGATTTGCGCAATCGCATCGTCCAGCGCCTCGGCCCATGGGGCGTAGGGCGTGCCAGGCAGCATCGGGTAGTTGAAGTTCGCCCCTTCGCCCGCGCCCGCCCCCCGCTCGTCGGCATAGCCAAGGTAATACGGGTAGGCGTGGCTGGGCGCGCCGTGGAGCGAGAGAAACAGCACATCCGCCCGGTCGTAAAAGATGTTCTGTGTGCCGTTGCCGTGGTGAAAGTCGATGTCGAGCACCGCCACCTTGCCCGCCCCGCCGTCGCGGAACATCTGCGCCACCACCGCGGCGTTGTTGATGAAGCAGTAACCGCCGTATTGATCGGCAGTTGCATGGTGGCCGGGCGGGCGGCAGAGCGCAAAGGCCGCATCGGCCCCGCCCGCCACATGGCGCTGGGCGGCCTGCGCCGAGGCCAGCGACGACAGCGCCGCCTTCCATGTGCCGCCGGTGATCGCCGTCTCGGAGGCGTGGCAGTAGTAGCCCACCTTGCCGTCGATGTACTCCGGGCAGCGGTCCGTGTGCATCCCACGCGCGGGCATTCCGGCCGCGATCACCTCGCCCGCCATGCCCGCGGCCTTCCACTCACCCCAAGCAGTTTCGAGGAACCGCAGGAAGCCCGGGTCGAGCAGCTTTTCCACCGGGGCCATGTCGGGCGCGCCGGGAGCCACGATGTCGGAGAGCCCCTGCTCCTTGAGCCGGTTCAGCACGTATTCCACCCGGGAGGGCCGCTCGAACGGGGTAACGAACTGGCCGCCGGTCAGCTCGGCCTGCGGAAAGTGCAGGCGGTGGTCTTCGGAGAAGAAGGTGCGCATCTCGGGGCTCCTGTGGGTGGTCTCGGCAGGAGCGTATCAGAGCCGTGGGCGGCGACCATCGCTTATTGCGCGGCCGTCCCGAGCGCGGCCATCTCGGCCACTTTGCCGGGCAGCTGGGCGAAGTCTGAAAAGGCGATCTGCGGCGCCAACTCCTCCACCGGGGTCTTGCGGTAGCCCTCGGTGAAGAGCGCAAAGGGCAGGGCGGCGCGGCGGGCAGTTTCCGCATCCACCTCGCTGTCGCCCACGTAGAGCAGAGGCGTGCCGCCGAGCGCCGCGAAGGCCGCCCTCAGCGGGGCAGGGTCCGGCTTGGTGACGGCGAGGCTGTCTCCGCCGATGACGGCGTTGAAGAAGGGCGCGAGGCCGAGTGCTTCGAGGATCTGCTCTGAGAGCGCCCTCTGCTTGTTGGTGCAGAGCCCGAGCCGATAGCCTCCTGCCTGCAAGGCCGCCAGCGCCTCAGGCACGCCGGGGTAGGGGCGGGTGAGGTCGGCAGGGTGGGCGGCGTAATGCGCCAACATCGCGGCAAGCCACTCCGGCTCCTGCTCCGCGGGCGTGGCACGGTCGGCCATGACCCGCCGCACCAGTGTCGGGATGCCGTGGCCGACGAAGCCCGCCACCTTCTCCTGCGACATCGGCACCTCACCCGCATCGGTCAGCATCCGGTTCACGGCGGCATGAATGTCGGCCGCGCTGTCCACCAGCGTGCCGTCGAGGTCGAAGACAATAGCCATGCCGGTGTCGGGGGTCATTCGGGGCGTTCCTGCTCTGTGGGACGGCCCGGTGCGCCGCTCTGCGCCTTGTCGCCCGGTCCGAAGACCTCTGCAAGCAGGGCGCGGGTTGCGGCGGCGGCGAGGGTCAGCGTGGCCTCGGGGCCGTGGGCTGCGGTGTGGGCGTCCATCGGCACTTCTACCCCCAGCGGCAACCCCTCGGGCAGCGCCTTGAGGAAGCGGGCAAGGTCAATCTGCCCCTCGCCGGGGGGTAGGCGGGCCTCGCGGGCGGTGTGTAGCAGCGCCTCGCGGCTATAGCTCGGCTCCACCGGCGCATCGCTTAGGTGGGCAAAGCGCAGGCGCCCCGGTTCGGCCAGTGTCAGCGCCTCGCGGCTGCTACCGGAGCGGTCGAAATGCAGGCTGTCGGCCAGCACCCCCACGCCCGGCCCGGCTTGTGCGGCAAGGGCGAGGGCGGCGGCAAGGTCGGGCACCACGGCCCATGGGAAGAACTCGAGAGACACCCCGAGGCCTCGCGCCTCTGCCCGTTCCGCGAGGGCGCCAAGCGTATCGGCGAGGCGGGCAAGGTCGGGGTCGTAGGGCGCGGTGATAAGCTCCCGCGCACCCAACTCCGCCCCGGCATCGAGCAGCGGGTCCAGCGTGGCGATGTCCAGCTCCGGCTCGATCATCACGAACTCGATGTCATGCACGGCAAGCCCTGTCTCCGCGAGGGCGGATTTGGTCTCGGCCATCGCAGCCCGGTCCTCCATCAGCGGATAGGCGGGCGAGGTCGGGGTGACCCGGCGCAGCCGCAGCCCCACCGCGTCGAACCCCGCCTTCGCCGCCGCGCGGATGAACGCAGGCGGCGCCAGCTCGATGGCAGTAAGGTGCGCGACCGATATCATGCGGCTCATGGCTGCTCTCCCGAAGCGTGGCGCCCGGCGATGAACCCGAAGGTCAGCGCCGGGCCGAGGTTGATGCCGCCCGCAGGGTAATGCCCGCCCATCACCGACGCCATGTCTGTCCCGGCGGCGTAGAGACCGGGCACCGGGCGGCCCTCCGGCCCGAGCACCCGTGCCGCGCCATCGGTGACGAGGCCGGCGAAGGTGCCGAAGCTGCCGGGGATCACCCGGACGGCATAGAAGGGCGCGTGGGCGAGCGGGGCGACGCAAGGGTTCGGCCCGTGGTCCGGGTCGCCCTGAAGGCGCATGTAGGGTGTGGTGCCGCGCCCGAAGGCCGGGTCTTCGCCGCGCACCGCGCCTGCATTGAAGGTGGCGATGGTCGCGGCAAGCCCCGCAGGGTCGATGCCGCAGGCGCGGGCCAGCGCCTCGGGCGTGGCGGCGCGGGTCAGGTAGCCCGCGCGGAGCCACGGGCGCAGCGGCAGCGGGGCAGGGCGGGTGATGCCAAGGCCGTAGCGGCGGATGAAGCGGTGATCGCAAATCAACCAGCTTTCGGGCGTGGCATCCTCAGGCGTGGCGGCAAGCAGGGCGGTGACGTAATCATGGTAACCCAGCCCCTCGTTGCAGAACCTCTGGCCATTCGCCAGCACCCCGATCACCCCCGGCTTCCCCCGGTCGATGATATGTGGAAAGGTGCCGCGCGTGCCGTCCGGCCAGCGGACCTCTGACACCGGGCACAGCGCCGCCGGGCCGGCCAGCGCCTCGGTCTGCCGCCCGCCTGCGGCCTCGCCCGCCTGCAGCCCGTCGCCGGTGGCCTCCGGCACAGCAAGGGCTGCGTGGGTTTCGGGGCGCGGGAAGGTGGCGGTGCGGCGGGCGGTGTCATGCGGGTAGCCACCGCAGGCCAGCACCACGCCGCGCCGGGCCTTAACGGTCACCTCGCCGGAACACAGGGCCAGCCGTGCGCCCACCACAGCGCCTGCCTCCGTCAGCAGCCCTTGCAGCGCATGGCCAGTGCGCAACTCGACGCCCCGGTCCAGCGCCGAGCGCATCAGCCGCGCCGCCAGTGCATTGCCGTTCCTCAGCTGCATCCCGCGCCCGTGCCGCGCCAAGTCCCACAGGTGCCGCACCATCCGCCGCGAGACGTAAAGCGCCGAGCGGGGCGCGCGCAGCACGGTCATGAAGGCCCGCAGGTCCGGCCCGGCCTGAATGGTCATCCCCATGAAGCTGGTCTCACGCATCGGCCGCCGCAGCAGCGCCAGCGCCGCGCCGAGGCCTTTCGCTTCGTAAGGCTTGGCGATCACCGAGCGCCCGCCCATGCCCGCACCGGGCAGGTGGCTGTAGGTATCGGGGATCTTCAGCCCCGGCTCGAACTGCAGCGCCGTTTCGCGCTCGAAAAAGCCCACCATCTCCGGCGCGGCCTCCAGAAAAGCATCCACCAACTCGTCGTTGAAGGCGTTGCCCTGCACGGCCTCAAGATAGGCTCGGGCCGCGCCCGGCTCTTCCGCCACGCCGCCTGCCGCGCACACCGGGTTGCCCGGTGCCCAGATCCAGCCGCCCGACCATGCAGTGGTGCCGCCGATCACATCGGCCTTTTCGGCCACCACCACCCGCAGTCCGCGATGGGCTGCCACAACGGCCGCCGCCAGCCCGGCGGCGCCGGAGCCTGCCACAAGCAGGTCGCAGGTGATCTCTTCGGCCAAGGCCTCCTCCCGTCTCGTCCTCCCCGATCCATCGCCGCTCCTCGCCCTAACGTCAAATGCTTGCTTTTCGCTCTGCGTAACATCAGGTTAATCGGCGCGACGGAGGAGGAGCCGCGATGCCCGAAATGACCCTGCGCCAGATCGAGGTGATCCGGGCGGTGATGATGACCGGAACGATCTCATCGGCGGCCGAGATGCTCGGCGTGTCCGCCCCCGGCATCTCCCGGCTGGTCAAGCATACCGAGGAGGCGCTCGACATTCGCCTGTTCGAGCGCAAGGCCGGGCTCTTCGTGCCCTCGGTCGAGGCCAGCGCGGTGTTCGACCATGTGCGCGAGGTCTACAAAGGCGTCGCCAACCTGCAAGACGCCGTCGGCTCGCTGAAGCGCGGCGAGAACGTGGCGCTCGCCTTCGCCTCCGCCCCCTCGGTGGCGCAGGTCATCGCCGCGCGGGTGCTGAAACGGGTGCGCGACCGCTACCAGAGCCTCTTCATCGACCTGAACATCCTCAAGATCGAAGAAACGGTGGATTATCTGCTGCTCGAGCGCGGCGAGTTCGTCATCATGTCGTCGCAGGTGCAGAACGCCTCGGTCGAGAACGAGAAGATCGCCGAGGCCCGCCTGCTGGTGATCCTGCCGGAGGGGCATGCGCTGGCCAGCCGCTCCGAGATATCAGTGCATGACCTTGCCGAAGAGCAGCTCATCGGCGTCGAGCCGTCCGACCCCTATGGCGCACTCACCGCCTCGCCCTTCCGCGCCGCCGGGCTGGAGCCGCAGCACGCCATGCGCGGCCGCTTTGCCCAAACGGTGGTGAGCCTCGTGCGGCAGGGGCTGGGCGTGGCGGTGATCGACGAGTTCTCGGTCGCAGAGGCCGAGCTGCCCGGCCTCGTCCGCCGCCCGCTGGTGGAGGGCAGCGCGATCGACATCTACGTGTCACGCAAGAAGGGCAGGGTGCTTTCGGGCTTTGCCGAGCACGCCATCACCCACTTTCGCCGCGAGCTGGCCCGCGCCACCGAGGAGGGGCCGGGCTATTGGCGGCAATCTTAACATCACGTTAACACGGGCGACGAAAAGGTATTTGACGTTACCCTTGCTCGCTTGCTACCCCGCCTGCCATCGGAGCGGTCCCACCGGGCCGCCGCAATCCGAACTGTCTGGGAGGACACCATGAACAAATTCATCCTTGGCGCGATCTCCGCGCTGACCCTCTCGGCTGGCGCTGCGCTGGCCGAATACCCTGAAAAAGAGATCCAGGGCATCATCCAGTGGGGGGCCGGTGGCTCCACCGACACCGTGATGCGTTCGGTCACGCCCCACGCCGAAGAGGCGCTGGGCGGCACCATCGTGATGCAAAACATGACCGGCGGCGTGGGCGCCATCGCGCTTAACCACGTGGCCGACAGCGATGCCGACGGCTACACCCTGCTGATGGGCGCCGAGAACCCGCTGCTCTACAAGGTGATGGGTCTGGGCGACAAGGATTACTCCGACTTCATCCCGATCAGCATCCTCGCCCGTGGCACGCCCATGCTGGTGGCCAACGTGGACGCGCCGTTCAACGACTACGCAGAGATGATGGCCTACATCAAGGAGAACCCCGGTGAGGTGCACTTTGGCGCGACCGGCCCCGGCGGCCTGCCCTCCGTGGTGACCGGCATGATCACCTCGGTCGAAGGCGGCCTTGATGTGATCTCCGTGCCCTACGATGGTGACGGCCCCGCGCTGACCGCCCTTCAGGGTGGCGCGATCGACGTGATGCCCGCCGTGCTCGGCGCCGCGATCGAAGGCATCCGCGCCGGCAACATGAAGCCGCTTGCCGTCTTCGATGTGGAAGCCAACGCCAAGCTGCCCGACGTGCCCGCCGTGACCAGCTTCAACGATGGCTACAGCACCTACCTGCCCTGGGGCCCGTTCTTTGGCGTGTTCGTGGCCAACGGCACCCCCGATGACGTGGTCGCCAAGCTCGGTGCCGCCTATGCCGAAGGCGCAAAGAACGAGGAGTTCATCAAGCTGATGGACGACCGCGGCTTCACCATGATGGGCATTTCCGGCCAAGAGGCGCAGGACTTCCTGACCAAATGGCAGCAGGGCACCACGTGGCTGCTGCAGGACGCAGGCCTCACCAAGGCCTCGCCGGAAGACTTCGGCATCGCACGCCCCGGCGAGTGATCCACCGCAGTTGAGGGTGGCGCGAACCCCGCGCCGCCCCTATCACTCAAGAGCAGCGGGCGCCGCATCTCACCCGAGCGCGGCGCCCTTCTTGTACCAAACGGCAGCCTGGGGAGGAGGCCATGGACCAGATCGATCCCGACCATCACGACGGCACGTCCGACGCCACCCCCGGCGGGGTCGAGGCCAAGCGCCGGCCCGGCGAGCTGGGCTTTGCCATCTTCCTCCTCGTGGCCTCGCTCGGCCTGCTGTTGAGCGCCTATGGCATCTCCGGCTTCGAGGCCCTCTCCGCGCCCGGCACCGTGCCCATGGCCACCACGGCTGTGATGGTGGTGACCGCGCTCCTCGTAGTGATCAAGACCGCTCGCCTGCCGCGCATCAGCGGCGAGACCTTCTCGCGTGATATCCTGCCGGTGGTGGTGCTCGTCTTCGCCGCCTTCCTTGTGGCCTTCGGCGTGGCGCTAGAGCCGCTCGGCTTTCTGCCCACCGCCGCGCTCTTCCTGATCGCCGCCGTCAAGATCCTCGCCCGCCGCTCGTGGCTTTGGACGCTGGCTGTCTCACTCTGCTCGCTGGCGCTGATCTGGCTGATCTTCCGCATCGTCTTCACCGTGCTCATGCCCGCCGGCATCGTGCCGGAGGCTGAGTTCATCCAGTTCTTCCGCAACCTCTTTTCGGGAGCAGGCGAATGACCGCGCTGTGGGATTTTCTGACTGTCTTCACCCAGCCCCAGCTCCTGCTGCTGGTGGGCCTCGGTACCTTCGCCGGGGTCTACGTGGGCGCCATTCCGGGCTTGTCGGTCACAATGGCGGTGTCGATCCTGATCTCCTTCACCTTCTCATGGGATGTCTACCCGGCGATCTCGCTGATGATCGGCATCTACATGGGCGGGGTCTATGGCGGCTCGCGCACGGCGATCCTGCTCAACATCCCCGGCGCACCCTCGGCCATCGCCACCGCGCTCGATGGCTACCCGCTGGCCAAACGCGGCGAGGCGGGGCAGGCGATTGGCGTGACCACGGTGATGAGCTTCATCGGCGGCTTCGTCGGCATCGGTGTGCTGGCCTTGGCCGCGCCGCTGGTCTCTGACTTTGCCCTGCGCTTCCAACCGCGCGACTACATGCTGCTGGCGGTCCTGGGCATCCTGCTGGTCGGCTCGCTCTCGCAGGGCAGCCTCGTGAAAGGCATCTTCGCCGGGGCGCTGGGCATCGCCATCGGTGCCGTGGGGCGAGACCCGCTCACCTTCACCGAGCGCTTCACCTTCGATCTCCAGATCATGACCAGCGGCGTCAGCTTCATCGCCGTCATGATCGGCATGTTCGGCGTGTCCGAGGCGCTGCTGCAACTCCATCATGTCGACAAGGACGCGGTACGCCAAAAGATCACCCGCATCGTCCCCTCGCTCTCGACCGTGCGCAAGCACCTGCCGCTCAGCCTGCAAACCTCCACCATCGGCGTGGTGATCGGCGCGCTCCCCGGCACCGGCGGCGACATTGCCGCGCTCATGGCCTACGACCACGCCAAGCGGGTTACCAAGAACCCCGAGCGCGCGTTCGGCGATGGCGCGATGGAGGGGCTGGTGGCGCCCGAAACCGCCAATAACGCCGCCGTCGGCGGGGCCTTCATCCCGATGATGACTCTCGGCATCCCGGGCGACGCGGTGACCGCCATCATGATCGGCGCGCTCTTCATCCACGGCCTCAACCCCGGCCCGATGCTGATGATCGACCAGCCGGATATGTTCTGGTTCATCGTCGGCGCGCTGGTCACCGCCAATATCTTCATGCTGATCTTCGGCCTCACCGGCATCCGGCTCTTCACCAAGATCGTCGAGATGCCCCGCTCGGTGCTGATCCCGCTGATCATGCTGCTCTCCATCGTCGGCGCCTACGCGGTGAACAACTCGCTGACGGATGTCTACTGGATGCTCGGCTTCGGCGTCTTCGGCTACTTCATGCGGCATTACGGCTACCCGCTCGGCCCGGTGATCCTCGGCGTGATCCTGTCGCGGCTGCTCGATGACAACTGGCGCCGCGCCATCATCTCGGAGCGCGAGGACTTCTGGCGCTTTATGGGCGGGGTGGTCTCTTCGCCGCTCTCGCTGACGCTGCTCATCGCCGTCATCCTGATTTTCGTGTCGCAAACCCCGCTCTGGAGCCGGGGCAAGGCACGCCTCTTCCGCAAGAAGGAAAGCTGACCGATGCCGGACCTGCTTCTCGGCCTCATCGGCGACAATATCGCCGCCTCCTCTTCCCCCCGACTGCACCGCCTCGCCGGCGCGCAGAACGGCATGGAGGTGCAGTATGACAGCCTGATCCCGCCCGCGTTGGGCGAGGATTTTGACACCATCTTCACCCGCTGCGCCCGTGAGGGCTATCGCGGGGTGAACGTGACCTACCCCTACAAGGAATATGTCGCGCGGAAGGCAAAGGTATCCGACCCGTTGGTCGCCGCCATTGGTGCCGTCAACACCGTGCTCTTCGAGCCGGGCGGCCCGACCGGCTGGAACACCGATTACACCGGTTTCATGGCCGCCTACCGCGCCGCACGCGGCGAGGTGGGGCCGGGCAAGGTCTGCCTCGTGGGCACCGGCGGCGTGGGCCGCGCGCTGGCCTTCGCCCTTGTGGCGCTGGAGGCCACCGAGCTGCGCCTCGTCGATCGTGACACCGCCAAGGCCGAGGCTCTGGCTGAAGAACTCCGCGCCGCCTCCCACGGCACAACGGTGGTGACCGGCACCGAGGTCGACGCGCTCGCCGCCGGGGCCACCGGCCTCGTCAACGCCACCCCGGTCGGCATGGTCGGCCACGACGGCACCGCCATCCCCGCCCGCTGCCTGCCCGGCGCCGAATGGGCCTTCGACGCCGTTTACACCCCGCTCGACACCCGCTTCCTGCAAGACGCCGAAGCCGCCGGCCTCTCGATCATCTCCGGCTTTGAGCTGTTTTTCTGGCAAGGCGTCCACGCCTGGGCCCACTTCTCCGGCAAACCCCTCGACGAACCGGCGCTCTATGCAGCGCTGCGCAACAAAACACCTGCCTGAGGCGCCGGCTTGCTTCGCTTGTGCTGAAAGGGAGGTTGGAGGCGAGTACCGGAATCGAACCGGTGTACACGGATTTGCAAGAGTGGGTAAACATTTGATAACGTGAGAAAAAGTGTTTAGACAATCCCCTCAAAACGCGCGAACATTTCGCGAATGTTTAGACAGGCCACAGCATCAGGCTAAAGGCGGGGTTTTCGCTTTCAGTCGGCCCACCAAACCTACTAGAACCTGTGAGCATCGTGGGCTTCACGCCCAAAGCGCTCATAGGGAAGATACTATTGATCAACAATGTTGCGCCGCTGGGCGGCAAGATAATCGGCAAAGCTGCCAGTCCTGAAGCTGCGTGGTGGCTTTGCTGGCGCTACGGCCTCCAACCGCATCCAATCAAGGAAAACGGGGTGGTCGATCTGTTGGATTCTGGTGGTGGTACCAAGTGTTGGGCGGTCCAATGTGAATACACCGATTACCCGTACGATAGAGCTGCATTTGAAAACCGCAGACGAGATAGTCTGGCAGAACTGGACAACGGTCTTCCGGCTTGGCCTGTCGCCGAGGAAAACGGGATAGCATTCAGTACCTTCAAAGCCCGCCTCAAGCGTGGTTGGTCAGGGGAGCGGGCTGCAACTGAGAGTACCCGCGATATTGAACACGATCCGAATGACGAATGGGAAGTCGAGGCCCTGAAGAACGGCTTGTCCGTTCGCGCATACCGCGCACGTGTGCGTGCTGGCTGTCCTGAGAGTATTGCCGCAACAATGGGCTTGAGTTGGCGGAATTGGTGACAGTGCCGTTATGAAGGTTCGGAGGCGGCCTGTAGAGGACGTACGGCGGCCTTCGGTTTGCTGCGCGGCAGCATCTCCGAAGCGGACGTTCGCCGCGGACGCACCGGTGTGGGCACGCCTCAAACCTTTCTGTGATGACCTCAGAGCCCGGATCCGCTTGCGCACTGTAAGATCAACCGCTGCGTCGCCCCACATTGGCATCCTAGACTGGCCGATATAGCCTACGGCAAAGGTAGTCGGCTAGGTCGGTCAGCCATCAGATTGCCCCATGACCCTGCACCTAAAGGTAGAAGAATATGATAAACGTTATTTGGGGCACGACGCGCAAGCCTGTCTCTAGTCAGCAACTTGCTGAGTACATCCAGAATAATAAACCTGACCTCGATGGCGAGCTGTATATTGGTTACCCAATCATAGCAGCACCTGAGGGCGCCTATCCAATTGATGCATTGCTTATAAGTCGCGAAAAGGGGCTCGTGATATTTAGTTTAGTCGAGGGAACGCGACTTGACGATTATGATGCCGCTCAAGACGAAAGCGCAAACCGTCTTGAAACCAAGCTGCGTGGATACCGAGAGCTTATGCGCGGACGAAAACTCTTGGCAGCTCCCGAGGTTATAACTTTCGCACCCGCAGCTCAGATTGCTGGGCGAGAGGTTCCGGGATATCCGCTCTGCAATATGGACTCCATTGGAGCGGCTATCGATGAGTTGTCGTGGGATTACCCGGAGCTTCTGGAAAGTGCTTTATCTGTAATTCAGTCCATTTCTACCATCAGAAAAGGGAAGCGACGTAGAGATATACAAAAGCCAGATTCAAGAGGTGCGAAACTAAAGTCACTAGAGGACTCAATTGCCAATCTTGACAACATCCAAGGTCGAGCCGTTATTGAGACGGTTGAAGGCGTTCAACGTGTTCGAGGTCTTGCCGGCTCAGGAAAGACAATCGTTCTCGCCTTGAAAGCTGCATACCTCCACACACAGCACCCTGAGTGGCGGATAGCGGTTACTTTCAATACTCGTTCTTTGAAGGAACAGTTTAGGCGCCTCATCAATACCTTTGTGATTGAACAAGCTGGTGAAGAACCGGTCTGGTCACACATTTCGGTCCTAAATGCTTGGGGCGCGCCCGGTGCACCAGCGAGAAGCGGCTTATACTACCAATTCGCAAAGGCCCATGGATTGGAGTACACTGATTTTCAGGCGGCGCGTCGGAAATACTCATATGATGGAGCCTTCGCGGGGGTGTGCAGCGAAGCTCTCATGGCGACTTCCACAAAGAAAGAAAAGCACCTGTATGATGTAATCTTGATCGATGAGGCTCAAGATTTCTCGCCACCGTTTTTCCAGATGTGCTATTCAATGCTTTCTGAAAAGAAACGTCTTGTGTATGCGTATGACGAACTGCAATCGCTAACGGACTCAAGTCTTCCGCCGCCCGAAGAACTATTTGGCAAGAAAGCTGATGGAACACCCCGTGTAATTTTTAACGCGCCGACTCCGGGGCAAGCACAGCAAGATATTATTCTGGAGAAATGCTACCGTAACTCCCGCCCAGTGTTGGCAACGGCGCACGCTTTGGGCTTTGGCATCTATCGCAAGCCTGATGAAAAAACCGGTACCGGCCTGATTCAAATGTTCGACCAGAGCAAACTCTGGTTAGACGTTGGATACCGTGTTGAAGCAGGTGCGCTGGAAGACGGGCAAGAGGTCACGCTCTCGCGACCTCCGGAAACAAGTCCAACCTTCCTCGAAAGTCACTCGGACGTGGACGATCTAATTCAGTTCGTGCATTTTGAGACGAAAGAGCAACAGGCAGAGTGGTTGGCTGCTCAGATACAAAAGAACCTGAAAGAGGATGAACTCGACGCCGACGACATTATTGTGATCAATCCAGATCCGCTATCAACTCGTGCCGAAGTTGGAAAGCCTAGGCGCCTTCTTTTTGAGAGGGACATCGAGACGCACCTCGCTGGCGTAGATGTTTCGGCTGACGTGTTTTTTGACCAAAGAAACGAATCCGTCGCTTTCACGGGGATTTTCAGAGCAAAAGGCAATGAGGCCGGGATGGTCTACATCATGAACGCACAAAATTGTGCGTCATCATTCGGAAACCTCGCCAGAGTTCGCAACCAGCTGTTCACCGCGATTACAAGAAGTAAGTCGTGGGTAAGAGTCGTCGGAGTTGGTGATGGAATGAGAGCTTTGATCGACGAGTATGAAGCGCTGAAGGCTTCCGGCTACAAACTTCATTTTACATACCCAACGCCGGAAGTCAGGAAGACTATGAACATTATCAACCGAGATATGACCGAAGCGGAGAAGCAGGCCGCCAAAGATTCTTCTCGGCAGCTGAGCAAGTTGATAGAGGACGTCGAAGCTGGGCGCGTGATGATTGAGGATTTACCTCCTAAAGTAACTGAGCGCCTTCGAGCGATCTTTGGTGGTGGCGATTGAGATGGCTAATCTTGTAGACACTAGGGACGAGTTAAATCAGCTTACAAGCCAGCTGATTGAGCTTGGCCTATCCGATGATCAAAACTACGCAATTATTAGGGAGGTGGGCGAAGGCCGATCCGAAGTTACTTTTGAAGGAGACGCGGGCCTTGCTTATGTCCTAAAAAATAATTCTTATACGGAGATATATTCCGAGATCAAGAAGAATCGAGACTATAATGTATCTCTTCCGGATGGCGGCATAATTCAAATGCAGTACATCTTCCAGGATGATGAGGTTGTAAAGCATCGACTTGGGTTCTTTCCTTCACCGGACCTTTCGGAATTTCAGAATGAGCCCGAAGTCTATATGTCGGACTTGGTATATGCGGAGATAGTTGAGAGCAAGGTAGTTACGACGCCGTTCCGATTTGATTTTGATTTGGAAGCGTTTGTCGAAGGAGACCACCCTAGGAGCCACGTAACGATTGGGCAGTATAAGAATTGTAGGATCCCTATGCGTTCCGCTCTAAGTCCATTTCGATTTGTGGAGTTTATCCTTGGATCTTTTTATAATACCGCATTCAGAAACTATCGCGACCAAATCACTGGTATGGACATATTGAATCCACAAACAATAACCGATGTAGAATCGAGGCGTGTTCACTTTAGCCTTGAGTGTCGATAACACAGCTCAATTCCGGCGCAAGAGTTTTGCTTCTCACTTGCTCGGGAGTTGGCCGTCTGTGTTCGCTTTCGCGGGCATGGCATGGTTCACTTGCGCTCGAAGAGATTGTCCGATTACCGCCCGAGTGG
Source organism: Vannielia sp. SX4 (assembly GCF_052828525.1). Next base: position 3,453,433 of record NZ_CM128247.1, on the reverse strand, counting down.
GCGACTGTTCACCGAGCCCAAGGTAACTTTGGGTAATGCGTATACTTCTTGCCGCCAAATTAGAGTGGTCAGTCCGTTAGCGCCAGATCGGCCATCAGGGGCGCGGAGAGGCGTTTAGATCAACTCAATCGGGGCTTTCGAGTGGGTGGGTGGCCGACAAGGGGCTTGTTGCGCTCAGAGGCGAATTTTCCGGGCCTCTGGAAAGTAACGCGACCCGTTGGGCTTTTGGGGCTGTCGCTAGCCTCCTTCCCCCGGAGACTTCAATTATCGGAGGGGGGAGGAGGCGGGCCTTCGGCGGGCGCTGATCGCAGGTCAGCTGCAACCCGTCATGGACAGCCTCGGTAGCGCGTGCGTGGAGTTCCCACGCGCGCGCGTAGACGCGCGCACCTCTCGTTCCTGTATGCATTTAGTGACACAACCCACCAAGTTGTCTCCGGCAGTTTTTGGGCCAAAACTCGCGTCAAGCAGTAAGGGGTAGATCTGGCCACGCGAGATGATTTTTCGAGCTCAATTGTTATAATAATGTCACATTTCCTATATGCAGTTAGTGACACAAAATTGGTGGCTCAAGATTTTTGTTCTGCCCGATCGTTGCCTCCGATTCGGGGTGTGCCTAGACTCTTCCTATCGCCGTTTGCATGGGCGTTAACTGCACATTCAGCCAGCATGGATGCGCGAACAGAAGGAAGAAGCGAACCCCGAGGAGCGTGCAATGGCAAGGATGAAGATCGAGCAAAAAGCGCTGGACCTCCTCAATGCTTTTGAACGCGCCGGAAAGTCGGTGGGGCGTGTCACGATAGAGGGCCGAAAAATCGAACTTGTTCTTTCTCGGCCCAAAGAAGGCGACGAATTTGAGGGGATAGATATGCGTCATGGCAAAGCGTGAGCTTCCAAAACACGTCTACCGTCAAAGGAACGGTATTTACTTCCAGCGGCGCGGATGGCCGTCGCGCAAATTCGAGAGCGAATTCGGGACGCCTGCGTTCTGGAAGGAATACGCCGATATCCTTGCGACCAAAGATCAGCCCAAGGTCATAGCGCACCGCTCCTTCGTCGCCCTCATCGCAAGCTACCGGGCGTCGCCCAGGTATCGGAACCTCAAGCCTCGGACAGGGCTGGATTACGACAAGCACCTCGATTTCTTCGTCTCGATCATGGGCGACAGGAACCCGGCCAAGATGCAGCGCAAGGATGTGATCCGCTTGCGCGATGCGAACGCTGAGAAGGCGTACTTTGCTAACTACTCGCTCAGAGTGCTTCGTGTCCTCATGGAACACTGCGTTGATCTCGGTTGGCGTGACAACAACCCGGCGCGGGGCGTGCCGGAATTCAAAACAGAGAAGCGCGAGCGTGAGCCATGGCCACGACAGTTGCTCGATGCCTACCGCGAGGCCTGCCCTCTTGGCACCCGCCAACGGCTCGTAATGGAACTCTGTGTCTGCACCGGCCAGCGGATCGGCGATGTGCTCAAAATGCGCTGGTCTGACATTCAGGACGGTGGCTTCTGCGTGAAGCAAAGCAAGACCAAGAAAGAGCTTTGGGTGCCGATCCTTCCAGAGCTGGAAGCGGCCCTCAAAGTGGCTAGCCGCAACTCGGTGTTCATTCTGACGAATGAACGGGGTACCAATAGGTGGTCCTACCGGGGCGCGTCAGCCGCCGTGCGAGCGGTTCGCGAGCAAATCGGTGCCCTCGACTATGACATCCACAGTTGGCGCTACAACGCAGCCTGCGAGCTGGTCGAAGCTGGCTGCGGGGATGATCTGGTCGCATCCATTACGGGCCAAAGCCCGGCGATGGTGCTGCACTACACCAAGAAGGTGAGGCAGAAAGTCAGGGCTATTGAGGCGCAGCGAATGAGAACGGAACAAAAACAGAATGTTTAGACAAATGTTTAGACGGCGCTGCCGCGGCGGCCTCGATTTCGTCTAAGTCATTGAAATTGTTTGGAGGCGAGTACCGGAATCGAACCGGTGTACACGGATTTGCAATCCGCTGCGTCACCACTCCGCCAACTCGCCGTCCATTCGGGTGGTGCTGGGGGAGGTAGCGGGTTTCTCGGGGGCTTTCAAGTGGCTCTGTGCTGGATGCGCGCGCTTTGCGGGGCGGGCCTCCCGGAGCCGATCTGAGGGGCGCGGGGCGTACCCGTTCTCCGGATCATACGCTGGCGCCCCGGCGCGCGTTCCAAGCCGCGAGCCGGGGCAGGGGAGCCAACTGCCCGCCGCGTCGGCCCTTCCTCCCGGGCGCCGACCAGCCAAAGGCTTCAAAGATCAGGCCTTTAAGTGCACAGAAAGTGCAACACCCTGTGCACCATGTGCATATTGCCCATGTTGCCTCGCCCGGCGTTTCGTGGCACTTCTAGAAAAGCGAAGCGAACCGAAGAGTTTACTTTCCAATGAGCGTCTACGACACCCGCCGCACGATGATGGTCGACAACCAGGTCCGTCCCTCCGATGTGACCAAGTTTCCCATCATCGACGCCATGCTGAAAATCCGTCGCGAGGCCTATGTGCCGGACGACAAGCGCGAGGCTGCCTACATGGGCGAAAACCTCGAGCTGGCGCCGGGCCGGGTGATGCTGGAACCACGCACCTTCGCCAAGATGCTCGACGCACTCGATATCGGCCCGGCCGACATGGTGCTCGATCTGGGCTGCGGGCTGGGCTACTCGGCGGCGGTCTTGGCCGAGATGGCCGATACCGTTGTCGCGCTGGAACAGGACGAGCACCTCGCCTCCGAGGCCGAGGCGATCCTCGCCCGCGAAGAGGTGATGAACGCCGTGGTCCTGACTGGCCCGCTGGCCGAGGGTGCCGCCAAGCACGGCCCCTATGATGCCATCATCGTCGAGGGCGGGGTGGGCGTGCTGCCCGAGGCCATCGAAGGCCAGCTCAAGGAGGGCGGCCGCATCGCCTGCCTGATGATGGAAGGCACGCTGGGCACCGTGAAGATTGGCAGCAAGCAGGGTGGGCGCATCGCATGGCGCTTCGCCTTCAACGCCTCTGCTCCGGTTCTGCCGGGCTTCGAGGCGACCCGAGAATTCGCCCTCTGAGGGCACCGTGGCCCCGCGCCACGCAATAGAGACCAGCGCCAAAGAGCGCGAGCAGGCGAGGGCCGGAATGGCAAAGTTTTTCAAGTTTCGCAAAGGGCTGGCTGCGCTCGCTCTGGCAGGGGCCACCGCCCTCACACCGCTGGCCGCCGCTGCCGAAACGCTGACCGACGCGCTGATCACCGCCTACCGGCACAGCCACATCCTCGACCAGCAGCGCGCGCTGCTGCGGGCGGCGGATGAAGATGTCGCCATCGCGCTGGCCGACCTGCGCCCGATCATCGCCTTTGCCGCCGGGGCCTCGGCCTCTGCCACCTCCAACTACGAGCTGGGTGCCACCGTGACCCTCTCGGCCAGCATGACGCTCTATGACAACGGCGCCACCCAGCTTGGCGTCGAGGTGCAGAAAGAGACGGTGCTCGCCACCCGCGAGGCGCTGGTGAACTACGAGCAGCAGGTGCTGCTGGCCGCCGTTCAGGCCTATATGGATGTGACCGCCGCCGCCGAAAGCCTCGCGCTGGCGCAGTCCAACGTCCGGCTCACCAACCAGCAACTCCGTGCTGCCCGCGACCGCTTCGAGGTGGGGGAGGTGACCCGCACCGAGGTCGCCCAGGCCGAAGCCCAGCTGGCCGCCGCCCGCAGCTCCGAGGCCGCCGCGCAGGGTACGCTTGAGGTTGCGCGCGAAAGCTACCGCGTCGCCGTGGGCAGCTACCCCAAGGCGCTTGCCCCGCCGCCGGGCGCCCCCAAGATCCCCGCCACCGTGGAGGCCGCGCAGGCCGTGGCCGTGCGCACCCACCCGCTGATCCGGCAGGCCCAGCACACCGTCGCTGCCTCCGAGCTTGGCATCAAGCAGGCGCAGGCGGCGATGAAGTTCAGTGTCGATGGCTCCGCCAACCTCAGCTTCGACGATCAGGGCAATGATCGCTCCAGCTTCGGGCTGGAGCTGAACCAGCCGATCTACGCCGGCGGCAAACTCTCGGCGCAGGTCCGCAAGGCGCGCAACCAGACCGAGGCCAACCGCGCCGCATTGCTCAGCACCACGCACAACGTGCAACAGCTCGTCGGCAACGCATGGGCCAACCTCCGGGTCGCCATCGCCCAGCTTCAGGCCACCGATCAGCAGATCCGCGCGGCCACCGTCGCCTTCCGCGGCGTGCAGGAAGAGCAGAACCTCGGCGCCGCCACCACGCTCGACGTGCTCGACGCCCAGCAAGACCTGCTTGATGCCCGCTCGGCCCGGATTGATGCGCAGGCCCAGCAATACGTAGCACTTTATTCACTTCTTTCTGCGATGGGTCTCCTGACCGTGGAGCACCTCGGTCTGGGCATCCAGACCTATGATCCGGCGGCCTACTACAATGCGGTCAAAACCGCACCGGCACAGCGCTCCAGACAGGGGCAGCAGCTCGACCGGGTGCTGGAACGTCTCCAGCGCCAGTGAGCGCCACTCACCGGTGCAGCTTTCTGCCGCCGCAGTTGTGCGCCGGGCTCCAAAAAGTTAACCTCTGACCGGTGATCCCCGGTCGGCTCCGTATCGGGCGTGCCCCTGCCAACGTGACCGGCAGGCCACGGCTTGCGGAAAAGCAGGAGCGAAAGGGCAAAAGCGTCAGCCACCCATGAAATGATGCGGGATAAGCTGAGTCTGACGCGGCGAGAGGTGTAGATGTCTGATCCGATGTCGAACGTTGAAATCGAGGATGTCCTGTCCTCCATCCGGCGCCTCGTGTCGGAGAACGCCACGCGCCCGCGCCCGCAAGCGGAGTCTGGCCCGCCCAGCGACTCGCCGAAGGCCGATGACGCACTGGTGCTCACCCCCTCGCTGCGGGTCGGAGATGAGCCCGAGGCTGCGCCTGAAGAGGCCGCGGCTGAAAACCCGGCGATAGAATCCGCTGAGGCCGAAGCGCAGGATGAGTCGGCGCTTGATGCATCCTGGGCAGAACTTGCGGGCGGTGATGCGCCGGAGGAGGAGGTCGCCGAAGAGGTCGCGTCTCAGCCCGATGCGCCGGAAGATGCTCTGCAGTCCCGTGTCGCCGGGCTGGAGGAGGCCTTTGACGATGGCGATGCCTTCGAGCCCGATGGGTCCGAGGTGGCCGCCTCGGAGTCGTCCTACGACTGGGATGATGAGGATGACGCCGACACGGTGATCGACCTCTCCACGCCCGACATTCCCGCTGGCCGCCTGCACTTTACCCGGGCCGAGCCGGATGACGTGATCGACCTCACCCCGGACGCGCCGGAAGCGGCCCCCGAGCCTGCCGTGAGCGCCGAGTCGGAGCTGCCCGAGGAGCCAGCCCTCGCCGAGGCCGAGTGGGAGGCCCCGCAAGAGGATCTGCCAGAGGAAGCCGAGGCCGAGGAAGACTGGCCCGAACCCGAGGAAGACTGGACAGCGCCTGATCTGCCCCTTCCCGAAGAGGCAGAGGCCGCAGCGACGGAGACGAGCGCGGAAGGCGTGCCCGAGGCGGAAGAGATCGAGATGGAGGCCGATGCCCCGCTTGTGTTCCGCAGCAGCCACCGCGGCGCCAGCCACGCGCCCGAGCCGGAAGACGCCGCGCTCGACGGTTACGTCATCAGCACCGATGCCCGCGATGCGGCGACCAGCGTTGAAGATGATGACGACCCGTGGGAGCCGGAGGTGGACCATATCGCCTTCGCAGACACCCCCGATGATCTCGCCGCCCCCGCCATGATCGACGAGGCCCGCCTTGCCGATCTGGTCTCCGAGGTGGTCCGCGCCGAGCTGAGGGGCCGCATGGGCGAGCGCATCACCCAGAACGTCCGCAAGCTGGTGCGCCGCGAGATCGCCCGCGCGCTGGAGACCCGCGGCATTCGTTAAGGCCGGGCGCTAAAAACTGGCCCCAAAACGAAAAAGCGCCGGCACAGGGGCCGGCGCAATTTCATGGCAGCAGAGCAGAAATCTTGGAGTTGGGATCAGGCAGCTTCGGCCTGTTCGGCAGCCTGGCGACGCTCGCTCTCCTCGCGCGACAGCGCGACGGAGGTGCGGACACCCTTGCCGACAAATTCCATGAGCCCGCCCACGACCCGCTCATTGGGGTCGATCCCGGCGCAGCTCAGCACTTCACGGCCATCGCGCGACCGCGCCCAGCGGGCGATCTGCTCAGGGCCGTTGCCGTATTTCTTGTCATCCGCGATGGCATCATCCAGAGCCGCAAGAACAACCGCCGCAAAGAGCTTGCGAGCGCGTTGGCCCTGTTCCTGGTTGAAAGCCGTGCCGTCGACAAAGTCAATCATGCGTTTTCCTTGTTTTTCTTGGTCTTGAGGATGTGGCGTGCCGCCGATATAGGAGTGTTTCATCCCGATTCGATATGCCGCCTAAGTCATGGCAGCTATGCGTTCATTGCATAACTCTACGTCACCTTCCACCGTATCTAGTCGGCTTGTCAGCCCAACAGCGGCAAGATATAGCTCCAGCCAAACCGCTTTCAAGATTTTGCCAAGGTTTCGCCATAATGCCGAAGATCAACGGAAATGAAATTCGCCCGGGCAATGTGCTCGAGCACAACGCCGGCCTCTGGGTCGCCGTTAAGGTCGACCACGTGAAGCCCGGCAAGGGCGGCGCCTTTGCCCAGGTCGAGATGAAGAACCTCCGCAACGGCTCCAAGCTCAACGAGCGGTTCCGCTCCGCCGACAAGGTCGAGCGCGTGCGCCTCGAGCAGAAAGACCAGCAATTCCTCTATGAATCCGATGGGATGCTGGTGTTCATGGATACCGATACCTACGAGCAGATCGAGCTGCCCGCCGACATCCTCGGCGACCGTCGGCCCTTCCTGCAAGACGGCATGACCATCGTGATCGAGTACTACGAGAGCGAGGCGCTGAGCGCCACTCTGCCGCAGAAAGTGACCTGCAAAGTCGTCGAGACCGAGCCGGTCGTGAAGGGCCAGACCGCGGCCAACAGCTTCAAGCCCGCGACCCTCGACAATGGCGTCAAAGTCATGGTGCCGCCCTTCGTCGGTCAGGATGAAGACATCATCGTAAATACCGAAACGATGGAATACGCCGAGCGCGCCTGATCGGAGATCGAGAACAGACTGTTTCAACCGATGGGTGTGCGGTTTTGGCGCACCCTTCGGAGCCTGTTTTACCGCTTTAGGGCCGCTGTCCGTCCCAGATTACCGTCGCATCGCCCGCGTGCATCGGCCCGTCGGCCCGGTCAAACCGCAGCCAAGCGAGCCCCTGACCGCCCGATTGGGTATAGAGCACGCCCGCAGGCCGATCTCCGGCCAGCACCTCCGTGCCCACTGGCGTCGCGCCCTCCACGGCCACCCGCACGAGGCCCTTTTTCAGCTCCGTCTTGTGCTTCATCCGGGCGGTCACTTCCTGCCCCACGTAGCACCCTTTGCGAAAATCCACGCCGTGTAGCCGCTCGAAGCCAAGCTCAAGCGGGTAGCTCTCGCCCGGCACCAATTCCACCCCGCTCTCGGGCACGATATGCGCCACGCGCATGGCGTCCCAATCGGTGTCATCTCCCGGCACACCGTTGTAGCCCCGCCAGCCCATCGCCGGATCGCGCGGGTCGGGCAGGGCGCCTTCGGGGGCAGGGCCGGTGCCACGGGTCACGCCCACTTCGGTCTCTTCGATCTGCACATCAGCCCGCAGTCGGTACATCTTCAGCCGTTTCGCCAGATCGGCGGCCAGCGGCTTGGCCACATCGACCAGCAGCGCCTCTCCCTCCGGCACGAGGAAGAAATCGGCCAGATATTTGCCCTGCGGCGTCAGCAGCGCGGCCCAGACAAGGCCGTTCTCCAGCCCCTTCACGTTGTTGGTGACGAGGTTCTGCAAGAACTCGAGCCGGTCGGTACCGGTGATGCGAAAAACGGTGCGATCCATGGGCGCAGACATAGGGCGCTAGCCTTCCTCGGCGAATTGCAGGCGATAGAGCTCGGCATAGGTGCCGCCGCGCGCCAGCAGTGCGTCATGGGTGCCTTCTTCCACCACCCGGCCGGCCTGCATCACCACGATCTTGTCGGCATTGCGCACGGTCGAGAGGCGGTGTGCGATCACCAGCGTGGTGCGGCCCTGGCTGAGCGCGTCCAGCGCCGCCTGAACCACCGCCTCGCTCTTGGTGTCGAGTGCCGATGTGGCCTCGTCCAGCAGCAGCACCGGCGCGTCGCGCAGCAGGGCACGGGCGATGGCAATCCGCTGCCGCTGCCCGCCTGAAAGGCTGGAGCCGCGCGGCCCGGCAGGGCTTTCCAGCCCCTCGGGGAAGTCCTTCAAAAAGTCCGCCACATGGGCGCCTTCCAGCGCCGCGTCGAGCCGCGCCTCCGGCACCTCGCGGCCCAGCAGAATGTTCTCGCGCAGGCTGTCGTCAAACAGCAGCGCCTCTTGGCTCACCATCGAGAACTGGCCGCGCAGCTCCGGCAGGCCGATCGCGCCAATCGGCGTGCCGCCCAGCGTGATCTGCCCGGAAGATGGGTCAACAAGCCGCGTCAGCAGGTTGAAAACGGTCGATTTTCCGGCACCCGACGGGCCGACGAGCGCGGTGGTCTCGCCTGCCTTGGCGGTGAGCGAAAGCCCGTTCAGCACCGGCGCATCGCCATAGCTCAGTCGCACGTCGTCAAATACGATATCCCCCGCCGGGGCGGCCTTGGGCGCGGCGGGCGAGGTCAGCGAAGGCCGCACGTCAAACATCTCGCGCACCCGGCCAAGGCTCACTTGCGCGGCCTGCCAGACCCCGCTGATCTGCCCCAACCGCCGAAGCGGCTCGAAGGCCAGCGCCATGGCGGTGAAGAAGCTCATAAACTCGCCGACCGTCTTGTCACCGCCGATGATCTCGCGGCCGCCGTAGATCAGCACGGCGAAAAACCCGATGCCGGTCATCACGTCGATCAGCGCCGGAATCGCCGCGCGGCCAACCTGATTGCGCACCTCCGTGCCCCTGCGCTCGGCGGCCAGTCCGTCAAACCGGCGCGACTGGTAGTCCTCCAGCCGGTTCAACTTGATCGGGTTGATGCCGTGAAACACCTCGTCCAGCCTGACGGACATGTGCTGCGCCAGCTGCCTGTCCTTCATGGCGGTGCGGCGGATGAAGGCCTGCGCCAGCAGGGTCGGGGCCACCAGCAGCGGCGTGCCGATGAGCGCCACCAGCGTCCACTGCCAGTCGATCCAGAGCACCACCGCCAGCAGCGAGATCAGCGCCACCACGTCGCGCCCGAGCCCGGTGATCACCACATTGGACACCTCGCGCACCGCACCCGTGTCGTTGGAGACCCGCTCGATCAGCGCGCCGGGCGGGTTGCGCCCGTGCCACGTGGTGTCGAGCCGCATCAGGTGGGCGACGAGCCGGGTTTTCATCTTGAAAACCACGTTCGAGGCGACCCGCGCCAGCAACAGCTTTTGCCCCACCGAGGTGAAGGCGCGGATGAGGAAAATGGCCAGAATGCCAAGCCCCACCGTCCAGAGCGCGCCGCTTTGCCCGGCGATGAAGACGGAGTCGAACATCGGCTTCATCATGTAGCTGAGAAAGCCCAGCATCGAGCCTTCGATGGCCATGAGCATCCCGGCGAACACCAGCGCCGGCCAATGCGGCTTCAGGTAGCCCCGCCAAAGCCATCCAAAGGCTGTGTGCCGCGGTTCGCTCACGCGGCGTCCTTCCGGCTACGTGCGGCAAAGCTGCGCGCCACCGCCTCCGGGTCGTATTTGGTGAGAAACCATTCCTCCGCCCCGATGCCCGTGGCGATGTGATCGGCCTCCCACATGTCGATGATGTGGTCGCAAACGCCGGTCTTGGTCCATTTCAGGTGAAGATAGCGCGGCGAGAGGTGCTTACGTGCCTCCTCGATGGAGGATTTTTCAACAATCAGCTTGTAGAGCACCGAGGCAAGGCCCGCCCGGTCCGCGCCCGACTTGCAGTGCATCACGAACGGCTTCTCAATCGTCTTGAGCGTGTGGATCAGGTTCAACATCTCCGCGCGAGTGGCTGGTCGCCTTGCATAAATCTTGGCCACCACGAGGTTCAGCCCAAGCTCCCGGCAGGCCTCTTCCTCGAACAGCCAGGGCGAGAAACCGCTCTCCTGACCGCGCAGGTTGAGTACCGTGGTGATCCCCATCGCCTTGTACTTTTTCAACCTTTCGGGGCCGGGGTGGTTGGAGCGGTAAACTCCCTCGGCCACCTTGTCGAAGTTGGTCCAGAAGGTGCGCAGCCATGCATGGTCGAAGAGGTGAAAATGCCACTTCGCCTGCCGCCGCTTCTCGGGCGTGGAGATGTCATCGCCAAAGGAGGTGCGGATCGCCCGCTCCTTGCTCTTCAGCCATTTCTTCAGCCCGTCCAGCATGGGGCCCCTTTCCAACTGTTTCGCGGGGAATAGCCTCTGCGCCCTGTCCAAACAAGCGCGTGCGGTGTTGACGCCGCGCCGAGCGGGCATAAGGTGCGCGGCAACGACCCTCCCCGGAGCAAGCCCATGACCCTCGCCAACGGCCGCGAATACCTCGCCATCCCCGGCCCATCTGTGATGCCCGACCGCGTTTTGCAAGCCATGCACCGCGGTGCCCCCAATATCTACGAGGGCGCGCTGGCCGATATGGTCGATGCGATGATCCCCGATCTCAAGGCCGTGGCCCGCACGCAGCATCATGCCGCGATCTACATCTGCAACGGCCACGGGGCGTGGGAGGCAGCGCTGACCAACGTGCTGTCGCGCGGCGACAAGGTTCTCGCGCTCTGCACCGGGCGCTTCACCCACGGCTGGGCGGATGTGGCCGAAAAGCTGGGCGCCGAAGTCGAGCGGCTGGACTTTGGCAATCAGGGCACGGTCGACCAGCCCGCCTTTGCCGAGGCGCTGGCCGCCGACAAGGACCACAAGATCAAGGCGGTGCTGGTGGCCCATGTCGATACCGCCACCTCGGTGCGAAATGATATCAAGGCTTTGCGCGATATTCTCGACAAGGCCGGCCACCCCGCACTGCTCTGCGTCGATTGCATCGCCTCGCTCGCCTGCGACACCTTCGAGATGGATGCCTGGGGCGCTGATCTCATGGTCGCTGCCTCACAGAAGGGCCTGATGACCCCGCCGGGCCTTGGCTTCGTCTTCTTCAATGACCGCGCCGACGAGGCGCACAAGAGCGCCGATATGGTCACCCTCTACTGGGATTGGACGCCGCGCGCGAACCCGCAGTTCTTCTACCAGTATTTCGGCGGCACCGCCCCCACCCACCACCTCTTCGGCCTGCGCGAAGCGCTGACCATGATCCACGAGGAAGGGCTCGAGAACGTCTGGGAGAGGCATCGGCGGCTTGCCGGCGCGGTCTGGTCGGCGGTCGAGGCCTGGGGGCAGGGCGGCCCGCTGCGCTTCAACGTTGAGGATCCGGCCCTGCGCACCCATGCCGTCACCGCGCTTTCCATCGGGCGCGAAAACGGCAAACGGCTGCGCAAATGGCTGGAGGCCAACACCGGCGTCACGCTCGGCATCGGCCTCGGCATGTATCGCCGCGACGATCCCGAGGGCGATGGCTTCTTCCGGATTGGTCACATGGGCCACCTAAACACCCACATGGTGCTGGGCGCGCTCGGTGCGATCGAGGCAGGGATGACCGCGCTCGAGATCGACCATGGCCGTGGCGCATTGGAGGCAGCGGCCCGGGCCTGCGCCTGACTCGGCGTTCGCGCGGCAGGCCTAGCGCCGCAGCCGCGCGATCAGCCGGTCGAGGGTGACGCTCACCAGCAGCACCGCACCCCAGCCCCAAAGCGCGGCCACAATCATGAACCCGAAGAACAGGGTGAACCCCGCGCTCACGAGGAACGGCACGGTATAGTCTTCAACCCGTCCGATGGGGCGATGGCGCATTTCTCTCTCCGGTTCTGGCCCAAGCCTAACGCCGGTCTAGCGCGCCACGAGTCTCATTTACGTGATCGGCTCAGCCGATGGCCGCCAGCGCCTCGGGCAGCACCCGCTCGAACACGCTCAGTTCCGCCTCCGGGGCCGCCGAAATGCGGATGCATCGGTCCTGCGGAGCCGCAAAGGGCATCCGCACGAAGACGCCGCGCTTGCCTAGCTCCGCCACCAGCGCCTTGGCCCGGGTCACACCGCCGTGGCAATCGAGGGTCACGAAGTTGGTCGCCGAGGGCAGGGGGGTGAGCCCGTTGGCCTTCGCGATCCGTCCGATCCGCCGCTTTGCCGCCTCCACCTCACCCTGCACGCGGGCGAGATGCGCGGTATCGGCCAGCGCGGCCAGCGCGCCCGACTGTGCCACCCGGCCAAGGCCGAAGTGGTTGCGGATCTTGTTGAAGGCGTCGATCAGTTCGGGGTGGCCCACCGCGTAGCCCACGCGCAGCCCCGCCAGCCCGTAGGCCTTGGAGAAGGTGCGCAACCGCAGGATCCCCTCGTCAGACGGGTCCAGCTCCAGCAGGTCGTCTTCGGGGGCGAACTCCACATAGGCCTCGTCGAGCACCAGCAGGCAGCCCTCGGGCAGGGCGGCACGCATCCCGGCCAGCGCCTCGGCGCCGTGAAAGCTGCCCATCGGGTTGTCGGGGTTGGCGAGGTAGACCATCTTGGCCCCCACCTCCGCCGCCTTGGCCACCAATGCGGAGGGGTCTTCGGCATCGTCGCGGTAGGGCACCTTGTGCAGCACCCCGCCATAGCCCGCGACGTGAAAGTTGAAGGTCGGGTAGGCGCCATCCGAGGTCACCACCGCATCGCCCGGCGCCACCAGCAGGCGGGCGAGGTAGCCCAAGAGCCCGTCGATCCCTTCGCCCGGCATCACCGCTTCGGGGGCCACGCCAAGGTGGCTGCCGAGGGCGCGGCGCAGGTCGTGCATCTCCGGGTCGCCATACATCCACGCGCCCCGCGCCGCCTCGCCGATTGCGCGGATCGCTGCGGGCGAGGGGCCAAAACCGCTCTCGTTGGCGCCCAGCCGCGCGTCGAACTCGCGGCCTCTGGCTCGTTCCTGTGTTTCGGGGCCGACAAACGGCACGGTGGAGGGCAGGCCCTGGGCCAGATCGGTGTAACGCGGGTATGTCATGGGGCCGGATTTGCGCCGAAAATGCGCGCCGGGGCAAGAGGGTTGATGGGGCAGGTGGGCGACCGTAGGTTGGCCGCCAACACCACGGAGACAGCCTCAATGCCCGAATATCTCGAAACGCCCCAGGGCCGCCGCATCGCCTACCACCGCAGCGCGGGGGCAGGGCCGGGCGTGGTCTTTCTCGGCGGCTTCAAGAGCGACATGCAGGGCACCAAGGCGGTGCATCTGGAAGCCTGGGCCAAGGCACAGGGCCGCGCCTTCCTGCGGTTCGACTATTCCGGCCACGGCGAAAGCTCCGGCGCCTTCACCGAGGGCACCATCGGCGACTGGGCCGAGGATGCCGCTGCGGCGATCACCGCGCTGACCGACGGCCCGCAGGTGCTTGTCGGCTCCTCCATGGGCGGCTGGATCTCGCTGCTGATGGCCAAGCGGCTGGGCGCAAAACTGGCTGGCCTCGTCACCATCGCCGCCGCGCCGGACTTTACAGAAGACAGCATGTGGGCCGGTTTTTCCGAGGCGCAAAAGGCCGAGCTGGCCGAGGCCGGGCAAGTGGCGCTGCCCTCCGACTACGGCGAGCCCTACATCATCACCCGCCGCCTGATCGAGGAAGGCCGCCAACAGCTCGTGCTGCGCGATCCCCTGCCGCTGCCCTTCCCGGTGCGGATGCTGCAGGGCACGGCGGACGCCGATGTGAGTCAGGATGTCGCCCTGCGCCTGCTCGCCCACGCAACCGGCGACGACATCCGCCTCACGCTGGTCAAGGGCGCCGATCACCGCTTCTCCGCCCCGGCGCAACTGGCGCTGATCGAGCAGGCCGTGGCCGAGGTGCTCGCCGCGCTCTAGGCGCCGCCCCGGCCCAAGATGACGCCTTTGTAAAATCCACACCGCACGGTTGCGCGCCCCCGCGCGGCTCACTACCTTCCACCTTGCGGGAGAAATTTCGGCTCCCCGACCCATCCTGAAAATTCATTTCACATGACGAGTGAGTGACCCATGAACCACGAAGCGAAAAAGATCATGCTGCGCACCCTGACGCAGCAGGTCGTGGCCGAAACCATGAAGGTGCAGGCCGGGGCCTCGGTGAAGACCACCTCCACCAAGCACGGCGAGATCATGGAGAAGGTCGAGCGCTGGAAGAGCCAGCTCGAGATGATCCAGCGCGATCTGCGCTCAGCCGAGGGCTTCCTGACCCTCCGCTTCGGTAACCCGCGCAAGCTGTCCTACCCCGAGCGCCAGTCCATGCGGTCGCATCAGGCCAATATCGCCGGTCTGCGCGAGCAGGCAGTGGCGCTGGCCCAGGCCATTGCCGACCTGCTCGGCGCGATGGTCGGCCCTGATCTGGCCTGGGAGCAATTCGCCAAGGCGCTAGAAAAGCTGGTCGAAGGCGGCGATGATCTGGGCCTCTCGGCGGGTGACAGCCAGGAGCTGACCGCCACTATCCGCCAGCTCGATCCCGGCGATGCGGGCGCACCGGGCTACACGCCCGCGCCCACCATGATTACCGATATCATCACCCTCTGCCTCGCGATGTACGTGATCCTGACCCGCAAGAAGGGCTAGACGTTCACGCTTTGTTTGCCTAACTTGCGGGCATCAAAGCGGGAGAACCTCATGGACCAGCGGATCAGCCTCATCACCCTCGGCGTGCGCGAGCCGGATAAGGCCGCAGCCTTCTACGAGGCGCTTGGCTGGCAGCGGGCCGAGGCGCCTGACGGGGTCATCGCCTTCGATCTCATCGGCGCCACCCTCGGCCTCTACCCGATCGAGATGCTGGCGCGTGACATGGGCGTGCCAGTCGAGAGCCTCGGCCACGGCGCCGCGACCTACTCCTACAATGTCCGCGAAAAGGAAGAGGTCGCCGCCCTGCTGGAGCGGGCCGAGGCCGCCGGGGCACGGGTGCTGAAACCGGCGCATGATATCTTCTGGGGCGGTCACATCGGCTATTTCGCCGACCCGGAGGGCCACATCTGGGAAATCGCGTGGAACCCGCATTCCCCGCTCGGGCCGAATGGCGAGTTTCAGTGGAACGGCGCAGCCTAGGCAGGCTGCCCGGCGGCGGGTCTCCGCCCACCCCACACGCTCTTGTGCCCTTGCAGCAGCAGGGGCGCGGCGGTAGCCTCTGGCCCGAAGCCGCCCCCTGAGAGCGGCGCGAGGCAAGGACTGGCAGACAATGGCCGACCCCGTCGTATTCTTACCCGCGTTCATGTGCGATGCGCGGGCCTTCTGGCCGCAGATCATGAGCTTTTCCGCCAGCCGCGCGGTACAGATCGGCTCGATGGCCCATGCCGACAGCATCGGCGCGCTCGCCCAGCGGGTGCTCGACGGCGCGCCCAAGCGCTTTGTGCTCTGCGGCGTGGGGCTGGGCGGCATGGTCGCGATGGAGGTGCTCAATCGCGCGCCCGACCGGGTGAGCCGCCTTGCTTTGATCTCCACCACAGCCCTGCCCGAGCCGCCCCATGTGGCCGCCGACCGGGAGCCGGGCATTATCGGCGTGCGCAACGGCCGGCTGATCGAGGTCGCCAAGGCCCGGATCGAGGCCGCTGGCGTGGGCGATGTGGCGCATAAGGGAGAGGTCATCGAGCTGATGCTCGACATGGCCGAGGCCCTCGGCCCCGATGTCTTCGTCCGCCAATCCCGCGCACTGCAGCGCCGCCCCGACCCGCAGCGCACCCTCCGCAAGGCCAAGCAGCCGGTGTTGGTGATGTGCGGCGAGGAAGATCACCTCTATGGCCCCAAGCGCCACGAGTTTCTGGCCGAGCTGATCCCGAATGCCGAGTTGAAGGTGATCTCCGGCGGCGGGCACTACCTCACGCTGGAGCATCCCTCTGCGGTGAACCACGCGCTGAAAGACTTCTTCGACGCACCGCTCGTCTTGAGGTGAGGGCAGGTGGGCACTCTGCCCACCACCCGTTTCGCCTACGAGGCCTTCTTCACCACCCGCGGCTTGCTCGCCTTCTTGGCGTGGCGGCAGTTGGCGTCGATGAACTCCAGCACCAGCGGCCGGATGTTGTTGCGCCAGCTGCGGCCCGCAAAGATGCCGTAGTGCCCGGCACCCGGCTCAAGATGGCTCGCCTTCATATTGTCGGGAAGGCCGGTGCAAAGCTCCAGCGCGGCCACGCATTGGCCGGGGGCGGAGATATCGTCATTCGCGCCCTCAACCGTCTTCACGGCAACATCGGTGATCTTCGAGATATCCACCCGCTTGCCATCGACTTCGAAGACATTGCGGGCAATCTCACGCTCCTTGAAGATCCGCTCCACCGTCGAAAGGTAGAACTCGGCGGTCATGTCCATCACGGCGAGGTATTCGTCGTAGAACTTGTTGTGCCGGTCGCTCTCGCTGGCCTCGCCCTTGGCCACGGCCACCACCTGATCGGCAAAGGCCTTGGCATGGGTCTCGGAGTTCATCGCAATGAAAGAGGCAAGCTGTTGCAGGCCGGGGTACACCAGCCGCCCGGCGCCGCGATACTTGAAGCCCACGCGTTGGATCACGTGCTGCTCCAACTGGCCCATCGTGACTGAACGGCCAAAGTCCGTCACCTCGGTGGGGGCGGCGCCCGGGTCGATCGGGCCGCCGATGAGGGTCAGCGTGTTGGGCTGGGCGTCCGGGTCTTCCTCGGCCAGATAGGCCGTGGCGGCCAGCGCGATCGGCGCGGGCTGACAGACGGCAATCACATGGGTGTCCGGCCCCAGCTCGCGCAGAAAGTCCACGAGGTAGAGCGTGTAATCCTCGATGTCGAACTTGCCCTCGCTCACCGGAATGTCGCGCGCGTTGTGCCAGTCGGTGATGTAGACTTCGCAATCGGGCAGCAGGCTGATGACGGTCGAGCGCAGCAGCGTGGCATAGTGGCCGCTCATCGGCGCCACGAGCAGCACCTTGCGCTCCTTCTCTTCCCGGCCCAGCACGTTGAAGTGGATCAGGTCGCCGAACGGGCGCGCCACCTCCACCTCGATGTTCACCAGATGGTCACGGCCATCCTCGCCGACCACGTGCGAGATGTTCCAGTCGGGTTTCAGCACCATCCGGGCAAAACTCCGCTCGGTCACCTCGCCCCATGCCGCCGTCATCGCGACGAACGGATTGGTCGAGAGCCCGAAGGCCGGATAGGAGTAAAGCGCCTTGGCAGACGCGCCAAGCCACTGGTTGGTGATGCGAAGCGCTTCCATCGCATCATAGCTCATCATGCTCTTCATCGCGCGCCTTTCTCTGCCCCTCGGCCCCTCCGTGCCGCTGGGGCAACATGCCGCTTGCCCCTCCCAAGCTTGCGGCGCTACCTTTTAAAAAGAAGTTAGGGGGGAATGCTTACCATGACAACTGACGAAAACGGCGCACCCGTCGATCCCTCCAAGCTGGAGGAGAACCTGGCGAAGATAGAGGCGCTTTCGCAACGTCTTGTCGCTGCCTTGAGCCACCAGCGTCAGGTCGCCCCCTCGCTGCAAGGCCCGTCGCCCGAGCTCTATGCCAAGGCCGCCGCGGCCTACTGGCAAGAGATGATGTCGAATCCCTCCAAGATCTTCGAGCAGCAGGTCAGCTACTGGGGCAAGACGCTCAAGCACTACATCGACAGCGGTCAGCAACTCGCGCATGGCAAGCTGCAACCACCCGAGGATGCCTCCGGCACCGACCCGCGCTTCTCCTCGCCGCTGTGGCAAACCCACCCCTACTTCAACTACATCAAGCAGCAGTACCTCTTCTCCTCGCAGGCCATCGGCAACGCGGTCGAGGAGCTCGATGGCATGGAGCCGGGCGACAAGAAGCGGCTGGAGTATTTCTCCAAGCAGATCGTCGACCTGATGAGCCCCACCAACTTTCTGGCCACCAACCCCGAGGCGCTGGAGCGCGCGGTGGAGACCGATGGCCAAAGCCTCGTCGACGGTCTGGAGAACCTCGTTAAGGATCTCGAGGACCACCACGGCGACTTCGTGGTCAACCTCGCCGACAAGGAGGCCTTCAAGGTCGGCGGCAACATCGGCACCACCGAGGGCGAGGTGGTGTTCCGCAACCGCATGTTCGAGCTGATCCAATATGCGCCCGCGACCGACAAGCAATATGCCACCCCGCTCATCATCTTCCCGCCGTGGATCAACAAGTTCTACATTCTCGACCTGAAGCCGCAGAACTCGCTGATCAAATGGATCACCGAACAGGGCTACACGCTCTTTGTGGTGAGCTGGGTCAACCCCGATGCGGGCTACCGCGAGACCGGCATGAGCGACTACATCGAAGAGGGCTACCTCACCGCCCTGAACGAGGTGAAGGCGATCACCGGCGAGAAGAAGGTCAACGTGATCGGCTACTGCATCGCCGGCACCACGCTGGCGCTCACCCTCTCGCTGCTCAAGCAGCGCGGCGACGATACGGTCAAAAGCGCCACCTTCTTCACCACCCTCACCGACTTCTCCGATCAGGGCGAGGTGGGCGTGTTCCTGACCGATGATTTCGTCGACGGCATCGAGGCCGAGGTGACGGAGAAGGGCTATCTCGACAGTTTCTACATGTCGCGCACCTTCTCCTACCTGCGCTCGAACGATCTCATCTACCGCCCGGCGATCCGCAGCTACATGATGGGCGAGACGCCCCCGGCCTTCGATCTGCTCTACTGGAATGGCGACAGCACCAACCTGCCCGCCAAGATGTCGGTCGAGTATCTCCGCAAGCTCTGTCAGGAGGACCAGCTGGCCAAGGGCGAGATCGAGCTTTGCGATGCCCGCCTCTCGCTGTCCGACATCGACGTGCCGGTCTGCGCCATCGCCTGCGAGACCGATCACATCGCCGCATGGAAGGCGAGCTATCGTGGCGTCCGCCAGATGGGCTCGAAGGACAAGACCTTCATCCTCTCGGAAAGCGGCCATATCGCCGGCATCGTCAACCCGCCGTCCAAAAAGAAATACGGCCATTACACCAACCCCGACATGCCCGCCGAGCCGGAAGACTGGCAGGAGGCGGCGGAGTATAACGAGGGCTCGTGGTGGCCCCGGTGGGAGAGCTGGCTGCGCAAGCGCTCCGGCAAGCAGGTCGCGGCCCGCCAGCCGGGCGATTCCAGCCATCCTGCACTCGCAAAAGCGCCCGGAACCTATGTGATCGCGGCTAAATAGCTGTTTTTGCTGAAAACTAAATTTTTGCTGCGGTGCAGAAAAAGTCTTGAATTTCTGCACTGCAGCATGTATCTATCTTCTCGAAGACAACGCCAGAGGGTGCAACAGCGCATCCAAGGCAAACCCGAAGCAACCGGTGCCCGCCGCACCTGAAGGAGATAGACCCATGGCCAAAGCCGCAACCAACGACATGACCAAGATGATGCAAGACATGATGGCCGCGTTCCCCGTGGACGCCACCGCCATGCAGGACGTCTTCAAATCTTCCGCCGCCCTCGGCGAGAAACTCTCCGCCGTGGCTCTCGAAGCCGCTGCCACCTCCACCGAGATCTCCTCGAAGTGGACCAAAGAGACCATCTCGAAGGCCTCCGCCCTCACCAAAGTGAAGGACGAGCCCACCGACTACACCAAAGCCATGACCGACTTCGCTTCGGCCCAGGCCGAAATGACCGCCGAGAACATGGCCGCCTTCGCTGAAGTTGCGAAGAAGGTGCAGATGGAAACCGTCGAGCTGATGCTGGCCGCCGGCAAGGACTTCTCCGAAGAGGCCACCGCGGCCGTGAAGAAGGCCACCGCCGACGTGACCACCGCTGCCAAGAAAGCCGCTGCCGCCAAGTAAGGCGCCCGCAAGGCTGTAGCACACTCCCGCGCCCTTCCTCCTCCCTGAGGGCGCACTGAAATGGGCGGACCGCGCGGTCCGCCCATTTTCATTTGCGGGGCCGGGCCGGGTGGGCGGGGAGCGGGAGCGCGGGGCAGGGCCGTCCTGCTCTAAACGCTTTCTTTTTCAAAAATGCTGCACTACGCTCCCCTTCGCTGCACTGC
The DNA here is from genome assembly GCF_052828525.1 of Vannielia sp. SX4. The sequence goes on along the minus strand of NZ_CM128247.1, from coordinate 3,433,497 downwards.
AAAACGGGAGAACTTGCATGTCGGACGACAAGGCGCCGCTGCTCATCAAGCGGTACGCGAGCCGGCGGCTCTACAATACCGAAACCTCCGACTACGTGACGCTGGAGGATATCTCCAACTTCATCCGCGATGGCCGCGAGGTTCAGATCGTCGATCTGAAATCGGGCGATGACCTGACCCGCCAATACCTTCTCCAGATCATCGCCGAGCACGAGAGCAAGGGCGACAACGTGCTGCCCACCGGCGTGCTCACCGATCTCGTACGCAGCTACGCCAGTCAGGCCCAGTCCATCGTGCCCGCCTTCCTGCAATCCTCCTTCGAGATGCTGCAGAACGGCCAGAGCACGATGATGGAGAACATGACCAAGATGAACCCGATGGCCTCCATGCCCGGGTTCGACGCGATGCGCGCGCAGCAGGAGGCCTTCCTCAAGGCCATGACCGGCGGCATCGCCACCCCCTTCGGCTCCTCCGGCCCCGCGCCGGATGACGAGGGCACCGCCCCCGCCGCCAAGCCCGCCGCGGGCAAAAAGGACGACGGCCAGGATCTCGACGCCATAAAGAGCCAGCTCGCCGCGCTTCAGGAGCAGCTCTCCAAGCTGGGCAAGTAAAAGCCCCGCACCTTGCCTGCCCTCGATCTCGCAGTTCTCGCCGCCGTGCTCCTTGCCGGCGGCGTTCTGCTCTGGCCTCGCATCGCCCGCGCCGAGGGCTGGCGCGCCACCGTCACCCCGCTGGCTTCGATCATCGGCTCCGGCTTTCTGGTGCTCGGCCCGCTGCTCGACCACGCCTACGGGGCATGGGCGCCCGCGGTCATGGCCGCGCTCTGCGCCCTCGCCTGGGGCTTCGGCGCCGCCATCCGCCGCAACATCGCCCGGATCGAAGAGGGGCAGCGACCGGCAGCAGACAGCCATATCGAAACCCTGGCCTCATGGGCGCTGGCCTTCGCCTATGTCATCTCGGTCGCCTATTACCTCAACCTCTTCGGCAGCTTCGCAGTCACCCTCACCCCGTTCGACAGCCCGCTTGCCGCGCGCCTCACCACCACCGCCGCCTTCGCGCTGATCCTTGTCACTGGCTGGTCCCGCGGTTTCGCCGCGCTCGAAGGGATGGAGCGTTATGCCGTCACCCTGAAGCTCGCGATCATCGCCGGGCTGCTCCTTGGCCTCGCTGTGTATTTCACCGCCAAGGCCGGGGCAGGGGAGCTCATCGTCAAACCGGTGCAGCTCGGCCCCTGGCCCGCGCTCACCCTCGCGATGGGCCTCATCGTCACCGTGCAGGGCTTCGAGACCTCGCGCTACCTCGGCCAGAGCTACACCGCCCCGCGCCGCATCACCTCGATGAGGCGCGCCCAGCTCATCGCCACCGCGATCTACATGGCCTACATCCTGCTCGCGGCCTATATCTTCCCGCCCGGCGAGATCGAAACCTCCGAAACCGCGATCATCGACATGATGCGCGTCGTCGCCCCCATCCTGCCGCCGCTCCTCGTCGCCGCCGCACTGGCCGCGCAATTCTCCGCCGCTGTGGCCGATACCGGCGGCTCCGGCGGCCTCGTGCAGGAACTTACGCGCGGCCGGGTCTCCCAGCCCGCCGCCTACGCGCTCCTCACCGCCGCTGGCCTCGCGCTGACATGGGGCTACCACGTTTTCGAGATCATCGCCTTCGCCAGCCGTGCCTTCGCGCTCTACTACGCGCTGCAAAGCCTGCTTGCCGCCCGCGCCAGCACCGGCCCCCGCGCCGCGCTCTTCTACACCCTCGCCGCCACGGGCCTCGCCATCGCGCTCCTCGGCCAATCCGCCGAAGCCGGTTAACTCGAAATCAAGGTTAACGGCGCCGCCGCCCGCAAGAGCGCCGCCCTGTTCATTTTCTTGCTGAAAATATCTCCGGGGGGTGTGGGGGGCTGGCCCCCCACTGAAAGCCGTGTGTGGGGGCAGCGCCCCCACTCCGACATTTCCGTCAAGCGACCTGGGCAAACACCTTGCCAAGCGCCCCTTCGAGCTTCCCGAACATCTCCTCCATCTGACCCTCGGTCATGATGAACGGCGGGCACAGCACGATCGACTGACCCAGCGGGCGGCAAATCAGCCCCTCATCGGTGCAGGCATTCGCGATCCGCTCGCTGACGGAAAGCGCGCCATCAAACGGCACCTTCCCGGCTTTGTCGGCCACCGCTTCCAGCGCCCCCATCAGCCCGCGCCCGCGCACCTCGCCAATGTTCGCCATCTCGCCGATCCGCGCCATGCCGGCCTCGAACATCGGTGTCAGCTCGCGCACCCGTTCGATCAACCCTTCCTCAAGGATCACCTCGATCGCCTTGAGCGCGATCGCGCAGCCCACCGGATGCCCGGAGGCCGTAAACCCGTGCGGAAACTCCTCGATCTCCTCGGAGGCCGCTTGCACCCGGTCCGCCAGTTCGGGCCCGAGGATCACCGCCCCCATGGGGAAAAACCCGGCAGTGAGGCACTTGGACGAGATGATCGCATCGGGCACGAACCCGTAGCTCTCGCATCCCCACACCGCGCCGGTGCGCCCGAACCCGCAGATCACCTCGTCGCTGATCAGCGGAATCCCATGCGCCTTCAGCACCTTCTGCACGGCGGCAAAATACCCTTCCGGCGCTGGGATCACCCCGCCCGCGCCCATCACCGGCTCCGCGAAGAAGCCCGCAATCGTGTCGGCCCCCTCCCGCGCGATCACTTCCTCAAGCTCCGCCGCCAGCCGGGCGACGAACTCGTCCTCGCTCTCTCCCGGCAACGCCTCGCGCCAGTAATGCGGGCAGGTCAGGTGCAAAAACCCGTCCAGCGGCAGCCCGAACACCTCGTTATAAGGCTTGCCGGTCATCGAGGCGCTCACAGCCGTCACCCCGTGATAGGCATTCTTCCGCGTCAAAATCTTCCGCCGCTGCGGCTTGCCCTCGGCGCCTGCGAGGAACCAGAGCATCTTGACCATCGTGTCATTCGCCTCGCTCCCCGAGTTGGTGTAAAACACCCGCCCCCGGTCAAAGGGCGAAACCTCCACCAGCTTCTCCGAGAGCATCACCGTCTGGTCGCTCATCCGCCCAAAGAAGGCATGGTAGCCCGGAAACCGCGCATAGGCCTCCTGCGCCGCCTGCGTCAGCCCGGGGTGGTCAAAGCCCGCCACCATGTTCCACAGCCCGGAGTTGGCATCCAGATACCGCCGCCCATGCACATCCACCACATAGGGCCCCTCGCCGTGGGTCAGCACCACCGTCCCCCGGTCATGGATCGTGGGCAGATCGGTGAAGCCATAAAGGGTTGCGGCCTCTGCGCGGGCCTCCCAGCTTTGCGGTTTGTTCATGGTGCCTCCGGTGGCAAGAGATGAGCCGCCAACCACGGCAGGGCCTCATCGGTGTGATAGCTGCGATCGGGCGCGTAACGCTCGGGGTGGTCGAGCTGCGCGGCCAGAAAATGGGTCTCATCGGGGTAATTGGCAACGGCATAGGAGAGCGGCGCGCCGCATTGGGTGCAAAAGCAGCGCTCCACATCCGGGCGGGAGCGGTAGCGCCTCGGCGCCCGTCCCTCCCAGCGCCATGCGCCGTTCCGCACGCCGACCCAGCCCACCACCGGCGCGCCGCTCGCACGGCGGCAGCTCTCGCAGGTGCACAGGCCCTGCCAGAGCACAGCATCGGGCTCAAAGGCAAAGCGGGTCTCCCCGCAAAGGCAGCGTCCGGTTGTCTCCATGGCCGCGACCCTGACCGAGTTGCGCAGCCTCCGCAATGGCCATAGCGTGCGCCCATCCACGGAGCCGCCTATGCCCGCCAACACATGACAGACGCGACATGACAGACAAGACGGGCCGCATCACCCTCTGGCAGGTCGAGGTTTTCCTCGCCACCGCCGAGGAGGGGGCCGTTTCGGCCGCCGCACGGCGGCTCGGGGCCTCGGCCTCCGCTGTCAGCCAGCAGCTCACCGCGCTGGAGGGGGCGATGGGCGTCCCGCTGATGGATCGCTCGACCCGCCCCGTCGCCCTCACCCCCGCAGGCGAGGCGCTGAAGCGCCGGGCGCAGAACATCCTCAACGAGGCCGCAGCAGCCCGCGCCGAGATCGCCGGGGGCGACATGGCCGCGCTCACCTCGCTGCGGCTCGGCATGATCGAGGATTTCGACGCCGACGTAACGCCCCGCCTCCTGAGCTCCATGGCCGGTGAGTTGGCCGCTTGCCAGTTCCTGCTCGAGACCGGCGCCTCCCACCACCTCTTCGACCTGCTCGATACCCGCACGCTCGATGTGGTCGTCGCCGCCGACATCGGCGCCGCGGCCGATTGGATGGAGGTGCACCCGCTCCTCACCGAGCCCTTCGTCGTCGCCGCGCCCCCCGGCGCGGTGGACCCGGCGGCAAACCTCGCGGCCCAGCTGCAAAAGCTGCCGCTCATCCAATACACCCAGCGCCACCTTATGGGCCGCACCATTGCCGACCATCTGGCCCGCCAGAACCTGCGCCTCTCGCACCGCTTCGAGCTGGACAGTTACCACGCCATCATGGCGCTGGTGTCCGAAGGGGCCGGGTGGACGATCCTGACCCCCCTCGCGCTGGCCCGTGCCCACCGCTTCCAGCAGAGCGCCGACATCCTGCCGCTGCCCTTCGCGCCGCTCTCCCGCACCATCTCGCTGAACGCCCGCGCCGGCGTGCTCTCCACCATGCCCACCCGCATGGCCGCCAAGCTCCGCCCGCTGATCGACGAATTGGTGGTCACGCCCTCGGTCGCCCGGCACCCCTGGCTGAAAGACGACCTGAAGCTGCTGTAGGTCGGAGCGTGTCCCGACTCCGGCAAGACCATACGCGCGGCCCCAAAGCAAAAGCGCCACCCCGAAGGATGGCGCCTCAATCTTCCGGTCGCTACCGCCTCACTCGGCGGCAATCGCGCCCTTTACTTGGCTCGCGGCCTCCACCAGCGCGTCGGAGATATAATCCAGCTCCGCATCGGTCAGCCGCGCGGGCAGGCGCACGTCGCAGGCGCGCATCAGCATGGCGCGGGTCTGCGGCAGCTCCGGCACATCGCCGAGGAACTGCCAGTTCCAGAACGCCCGCGCATTGTCTTCGCTCATCCCGAAGACCTGCACCTTCACGCCCCGCGCCGCGCTCGCCTCGGCAAAGCTGCGCACCTCGGCATCCGTGAGGCCCACGAGGTTGAACTGGATCGAGTCGGGCGCGCGAAGTTCCCCCTCCAGCGGCGGCGGCACGTCGAGCCAGGGGCTCATGTTGAGGCTGGCGGCCACCCGGTCATGCCCAGCGCGGCCATCGCGCACCCGGCGGGCGACCTCGCCCAGCTGCGGGCGGATCACGGCGGCAGACAGGTTCTGCATCCGCATGTTGTAGAGCGGCAGCTTGTTCTGCCAGCGCTTGTAATGCGCCTCCAGCCCCATGTTCTTCTTCCAGGCGTGCTCATAGGCGCCGCTCATGATCACCGCGCGCGCGACCAGCTCGGCGTCATCGGTGATCAGAATGCCGCCTTCGCCCGCGTTCACCAGCTTGTAGCTCTGGAACGAGAAGCAGCCGATCTTGCCGATGGTGCCGATCTTGCGGCCATGCCAGACCGTGCCGAGTGAATGGGCCGCGTCTTCCAGCACCGGGATACCGGCGGCATCGGCCAGCGCCATGATCGCATCCATGTCGGAGGTATGGCCGCGCATGTGGCTGATGAGCACGCAATCCACGCCCGGCAGCTTGGCCTCGAAGTCGGCCAGATCGACCCGGTAGTTCTCGCCGACCTCGCAGAGCACCGGCTCGCAATCGGCATGCACCACGGCGGAGGGGACGGCGGCAAAGGTGAAGGCGGGGATCAGCACCTTGGCCCCGCGCGGCAGGTCCAGCGCTTTCAGCGACAGAAACAGCGCAGCGGAGCAGGAGGAGACGGCGAGGGCGTATTGCGAGCCCATCAGCTCGGCAAACTCGCGCTCCAGCAGGGCAACGGGTGCGTTTTCGGGCGCGGTGTAACGGAACAGGTCGCCCGATTGCAGCAGGCGGTCGATCTCGGCGCGCGCCGCCTCGGGGATGGGTTCGGCGTCGTAGACGTTGGGAGCCTGTGTCATCACTGCGTACCTCTTTCAGGTTTTCTGAAATGCTCTTTCAGGAAACATGTAGCTGAAAGCACAGGCACCCCCAAGTGAAATTTCGATAACAGACCCGTGGGTGGGAAAACGTTCTGCCAGCAGGCCAATGTCAATCGGGCCGCGCCGTCCCGTGGGGTGGCGCATGCAACGGCTATGCGTGGCACTTTATGGAGCAATAGTCATCTGACCTCAGAGGTAAGCGCAAACTTCACCCAAGCGCCGCCCCGGGGGACGGGACGGTGCTGCCCGGCGCCTTACGGCGCGCACCGGGCAGGGCTTACCCCCTCAAGCCGCCTCAAACGCCGAGCCGGTCCCGCACTGCATACCACATCATCGCCGCCGTGGTTATCGGCGTGCGCAGCAGCGGCCCGCCCGGAAACACCGGCGCCGGCAGCCGCGCCATCAGGTCGAAATCCGCCACATCGCCACCCACCGCGCGGGCCATGATCTCGCCTGCCTTGGTCGCCAGCGCCACGCCATGCCCGGAGTAGCCCCCGGCGGCCATCACTCCCGGCGCGACCCGCATGAAGAGCGGCACCCGCTTCACCGTGATCCCCAGCGTGCCGCCCCAGCCGTGGGTGATCTTCACCCCCTCCAGATGCGGAAAGATCCGCTCCATCGGCCTGCGCACCTTGGCGGCGATATCGCGCGGAAAGCGGTAGCCATAGCTCTCGCCGCCGCCGAATATCAGCCGCCCGTCACCGCTCAGCCGGAAGTAGTTGATCACGAACTTGCTGTCCGCCACCGCCACATTGCGCGGCATCACCTCCGCCGCGCGGTCGCCCAGCGGCTCGGTCGCCACGACGTAGTTGTTGATCGGCATGACGCGGGCCTGCATCTTCGGCGCCAGTCCCTCCATGTAGCCATTGCAGCCAAGGATCACCTGGTCCGCAATCACCCGGCCCCGATCCGTGGCCACCAGAACCTGCCCGCCCTCGGGCGCGATCCGGTGCACCTCGCTCATCTCATGCAGCTGCGCCCCGGCGGCCTCGGCCCCCCGCGTGAGGCCAAAGGCATAGGCCAGCGGATGGATATGCCCCGCGACCCAATCCACCACGCCGCCCTTGTAAGCCTCCGTGCCGACAAAGCCGCGCACCCCGGCCTCGTCCAGCACCTCCTGATGCTCGTAGCCGTACTCGCTCCGCAGATAGGTTGAATAGGCCGCCGCCTCCTCGGCCTCCTTTGCCTGCCAGAAAGAATGCAGAACCCCCGGCTGCCAGTCCGCCTCCGGCGCCAACTCGTCGACCAGCGCCCGCACCAGCGCCACCGCCTCCTGCCCGATCCGCCAGTAACCCTCGGCGGCGGCGCGGCCCAGCTTCGCCTCCAGCGCGTCCTGATGCATGTTCAGCCCGGGCGCGACCTGCCCGCCGTTGCGCCCCGAGGCGCCCCAGCCGACGCGTTGCGCCTCCACCAGCACCACCTTCGCCCCGGCCCGCGCCAGATGCAGCGCCGCCGACAGCCCGGTGAACCCGCCGCCCACCACGGCCACATCGGCCCGCACCTTGCCCTTCAGCGCAGGGTAGGGGCCGGGGGCCTCGGCGCTCGCGGCATACCAGCTCGATGTATGCTCGCCGCGCCTGCCGTTTGCGTAGAGCAGCCTCATACGTTCAGCAGCAGATGCTCGCGCTCCCATGGCGAGATCACCTGCATAAAGCCTTTGTATTCCAGCCGCTTCACCGCGAGGTAAACCTCGGCAAAGGCGTCGCCCAGCACCTCCTTGAGCGCGGCTTCGGCATCGAACAGCTCCAGCGCCTCGCCGAGGGTGGTCGGCACCTCGGCCTCGGCGGTATAGGCCTCCGATTTCGCCTCGGCCCGCGGCTCCTGCTTCTCCCGCAGGCCGAGGAGCCCACAGGCCAGCGAGGCGGCGATGCCGAGGTAGGGGTTGCAATCCATTCCCGGCAGGCGGTTCTCGATCCGCCGCGCCTCGGGGCCGCTGACCGGCACGCGCAGCCCGGTGGTGCGGTTGTCGCGCCCCCACTCGAGGTTGATCGGCGCGGAGTAGTCCGGCACGTAGCGGCGATAGCTGTTCACGTAAGGCGCAATCACTGCAATCGCGGCGGGCATATACCGCTGCAAGCCGCTGATGAAGTGCCCGAAAGCCGCACTCTCGCTGCCGTCCTCGTTCGAAAAGATGTTCCGCCCCGTCGCGCGCTCCACCACCGAATGGTGAATGTGCATCGCGCTCCCCGGCTCATCCTGAATGGGCTTGGCCATGAAGGTGGCGTAGCTGTCATGCCGGAAGGCCGCCTCGCGGATCATCCGCTTGAAGTAGAAGATCTCGTCAGCCAGCAGCACCGGGTCGCCGTGCCGCAGGTTGATCTCGATCTGCCCGGCGCCGCCCTCCTGCAGGATGCCGTCGATCTCGAAGCCCTGCGCCTCGGCAAAATCGTAGATGTCGTCGATCACCGCGCCGAAATCGTCGATCGCGGCCATCGAATAGGCCTGCCGCGCCGCCGCCCGGCGCCCGGTCCGGCCCATCGGGGGCTGAATCTCGTGCCCCGGGTCCACGTTGGGCGCCACGAGGTAAAATTCCATCTCCGGCGCCACCACCGGGGTCAGCCCCATCTCCTCGTAGAGCGCCACGATGCGCTTGAGCACATTGCGCGGGGCCACCGGCACCGGGTTGCCTTGCTGGTCGTTGATATCGTGGATCACCTGCAGGGTTATGTCCGCCGTCCAGGGCGCTGCCGTGGCGGTGGAGTAATCGGGGGTCAGCACCATGTCGGGCTCGGTGAAGGGCTGGTCTTCGAGGTCGGCCCATTCGCCGGTGATGGTCTGCTGGAAGATCGAGTTGGGCAGGTAGAAGTGGCTCTGCCGGGCAAACTTGCTCGCCGGGGCCGCCTTGCCCCGCGCCACGCCCGCCAGATCGCCGACGATGCACTCCACCTCGTCGAGCCTGCGCCCCTCGATATAGGCCCGCGCGGCCTCGGGCAGCTGGTCGCGATAATCCTTCATGCCCCGGCCTCCTGCCACGCGCGCTCGGCCTTGAAAAAGTCCGCGATGTCATTGCCGAGCCGGGCGTTGTCCACCGGGGCCTCCAGCATTTTCTGGGCATAGGCCAGCCGCGCCTCGGGCACCGCACCACCGCGCACGTTGATCAGGCCCTGAATCATCTTGCTGTCGAACTCCGGATGCGCCTGCACGCTGAGGATCTTGTCGCCATAGAGAAACGCCGCATGTTCGCAGAATTTGTTGGAAGAGATCGTCGACGCTTCCTTCGGCGGCTCCACCACCTGATCCTGATGCCACGCGTTCAGCGCCACCACCTCGTTGCCCCACAGGTACTCCTGCCGGCCCACGCCCCAGCCCTTCTCGCTCAGCTCAACCTTGCCCCCCAGCGCCTGCGCGATCACCTGATGGCCAAAGCAGATGCCCACCATCGGCTTTGGCGCTGCATAGACTGCGCGGATGATCTGCTCCAGCGGTTCGATCCACGGCTCTTCCGAATAGGCCGCATAGCGCGAGCCGGTCACGAGCCACGCGTCAGCCGCGTCGATCGAGTTCGGAAACTCCATGTCGCAGACCGCCCAATGCGCGAACTGAAAGCCGTGGCCCTCCAGTAGCTTGGCGTAGATTTCGGGGTAGTCGCCCGTGTGCGGTTGCAGCTCGGGCGGGATGTGGCCGCATTGCAGAATGCCGATGAGCATGGGGGCCTCCTTCTGGCTGGCTAAACGGTATTCTCCGCCGCAGGGGGCCGCAAGCGGTGTTGGTGGGCGTCGGTGTTTGGTGAGTGCCAACCTACCAATCTGAGCGCTAGCCGTGCAGCGCCGTCCCGTGGGGTGGCGCATGCAACGGAAGTTCGGGGCACTTTATGGTGCAACGGTCATCTGACCTCCGAGGGAAGAGCTTACTTAAACGAAGCGCCGCCCCGTGGGGCGGGACGGCGCTGCACGGCGCCTGCGGCTTGATTCCGTGCAGGTTCTCCGTGTCACCGGTGAAACGCAACTTCACACTGTTGGTTGGGTCCCACCCACCCCTCAAACCGTCTCCAGACACAAGAGCACCAAATCGTCCCGCGCCATGCCCTCGCAGCGCCGCAGCTCCTGCCGCTTGGTCCGGGTGAAACAGTCGATCAGCCTCGGATGGAAGATCTCCGCCACCTCCGGGCTCTCGTCAAAGGCATCGATCGCGCTCGCCCAATCGGTCGGCAGCTCGGGCAAGTCCTGCTCATAGGCATTGCCGCTGATTGGCTCAGGCGGCACCGCGCCCGCCTCCATGCCGTTCAGCGCGGCCCCCAGCACGGCAGCGAGATGGAGGAAGGGGTTGGCATCGCCCCCCGCCACCCGGTGCTCGATCCGCCGCGCCTTGCCCGGCCCGGCGGGGATGCGAATGGCCGCCGTCCGGTTCTCATAGGCCCAGCTGGCCTGCACCGGCGCATGGGCGCCCGGCACCAGCCGCTCGTAGCTGTTGGCATGGGGCGCGAAGATCAGCATCGAGGCGGGCAGGGCGGCAAGGCACCCCGCCACCGCGCTCCGCAACAAGTCGTTGCCCTGCTCGGAGCCATCGTCGAACACGTTGCGCCCGTCCTCATCCAGCACCGAGAAATGCACGTGCAACCCGTTGCCGGTGTCATCCTCGAAGGGCTTGGCCATGAAGCTCGCCGCCATGTCGTGCCGCCGCGCCAGCCCCCGCGCCAGCTGCTTGAAGGCCCAGGCGCTCTCCGCCGCCCGTTCGGCCGCCTCATGGGTGAGCGACAGCTCGAACTGCCCCACACCCGCCTCCGAAATGGCGGCCTCTGCGGGAATGCCCATCTCGTCGCAGCCGTCGTAGAGATCGGTGAAGAAATCGTCGAAGGCATCCAGCCCCAGGAGCGAGTTCACATCCGCCCGCCGCACCCGCCGCCCGGTGCGCGGGCTGATCGGCGCGCTCAGCGTGCCGTCCACATCGTCGAGCAGATGAAACTCCATCTCGAAGGCCGCCTGCACCCGCCAGCCCTTGGCCGCATAGCGCTCCAGCACCCGCCCCAAGGCCCGCTGCGGGCACCCCTCGAAGGGCTCGCCGCTCTGCAAGTGCATCCGCATCAGCCAAAGCTCGCTGGGCCGGTCGATCCACGGCAGCGCCAGCGGCCCGCGCGGCGAGGGGCGCAGCACGCCGTCCCGGTCGCCGCTCTTGAACACCAAGGGGCTGTCCTCGATGTCCTCGCCCCAGAGGTCCACGTTCAGCACGCTCAGCGGCAGCCGTGCCACGCCCGCCTCCAGCTTCTCTGCATAACTCGCGGGCACGCGCTTGCCCCGCGCCTGGCCGTTCAGGTCAACGGCGCCAAACCGGATTGTCTCGCTCATCGGATCAACTGTGGTCTCAGCCGGAACTTCGCCCGCTTCTCCTGCGGCAAATGCCGGTTCAGCCGCCGCCCGATCAGGGTGTAGACCCCGATGATGCAGAGCGTGAGCAGGATGAAATAGAAGGCGAGGATCGGGTAGGGGATGAAGGGGTTGAAGGTCTTGTCAGCAAAGTAACTGGCGTAATAGAGCGCATCCCCCGCCTGCTGGCGCGCCGGGAACCCGCTGAAAAACACCAGCGTCGTGGTGTGAAAGAGAAAGATCGCCTCGTTGGTGTAGGCCGGCCAGCCCAGCCGCAGCATCGTCGGAAAGGTGATGCGCCGGAACCGCATCCACCCGCTCAGCCCATAGGCATCCGCCGCCTCGATATCGCCCTTCGGGATCGACCGGAGCGCACCATAGAAGATCTCGCCCGAATAGGCCGAGGTGTTCAAAAACAGCACGATCACCGCCCCCAGCCAAGCCGAGGTGAAACTGTCGAAGAACGGGTAGCTGCCCTTCAACGACAGGAAGAGGAAGTAGGCAAAGAAACACTGGATGAAGAACGGCGTGCCCCGGAACAGCAGGATGAACCATTCCGCCGGCTTGCGCAGCCAAGGGTTGGCCGAGGCCTTGCCGAGCGCCACCGCAATGGCGAGGAAGAACCCGCTGCACAGCGCCATCAGGCCAAAGTAGATATTCCAGAACAGCCCCGAGCCGATAAGCACGAAATGCTGGCACAGGGTAAAATCGGAGCGCGGCAGCAGCCGCTCCCCGTAGCCCAGCGAGCGGAAGGCGTAATCGGCGATGGTCTGCGCGCATTCGCTCATACTCGGGGCCTCCGCAGGAGGCACCGCGTGCGCGAAAGCGGTCGCGCAGCGACTGCGTGCGGCACCCGGTTGCAGTTTACGCGATCCGTCATGCGTTTGCCTTCCTCTGCGCTTCCCCGGCCGCCGTTGCCTGCCCGCGCGAGAGCCGCGCGTTCAGCCGCCTGAGCACCACCTCGGAGAGCCGGGTGAAGCCGAGGTAGAAGACCAGCAGCGCCAGAAAGTACCACATCCGCCAATCGCCATGCGGATAGTCAGAGAACCGCGCGGTCTTGGTCCCGCCCAGCTCCCGCGCCCAATACACGATGTCTTCGATCCCGAGCAAAAACAGCAGCGGCGTGGCCTTGATTAGCACCATCCACGTGTTCGACAGGCCGGGCAGGGCATAGACCCACATCTGCGGCACCATCACCCGCCAGAAGCTCTGGCGCCGGGTCATGCCATAGGCCTCCGCCGTCTCCATCTGCGCCCGCGGCACTGCCCGCATCGCGCCGAAGATCACGTTGGCCGCAAAGGCCCCGAAGACGATGGCAAAGGTCAGGACGGCGAGCAAAAAGCCATAGGTCTCATGCTGCCACTCCGGCGCGGTGCCAAGCGGCAGCTTCGCGGCCGGGCAGACAAGAAAGTCGTTTCCCTGGCGGATCGGGTCGGTCCACTCCGGGCATTTGATCTTGTGCCGGCCCCACTCGAAGAACTGGTCCAGCGCAATGACGAAGAACAGGAAGAAGGCCACATCCGGCACACCCCGGACCACCGAGATGTAGCCCTTGCCGATCCAGCGCAGCGGCGCGATCAGCGAGCGCGCGGCCATCGCGCCCAGAAAACCCATCAGCAGGGCCGAGGGGGCAGCCAGCGCGAGCAGCAGCAGCACCTTCCCGAAGGCCCAATAGAACGAGAAATGCACCCCCGTCGTGAGGTAGCAGCTCAGCCATCGCAGGCCGGTGAGCGTTTCGGGGTCGGTGCAGTAGGAAAACATAGATCAGGTCGGGCCGGCCCCCGCAGAGGCCGGCCCCATGTCTCAGATCACTCGTAGGTCTTGGCGTCTTCGCCGAACCACTTGGTGATCATGGTGTTCAGCGTGCCGTCTTCCTTCATCGAGGCGATGGCGGCATCGAGCTTTTCCTTCAGCTCGGTGTCGCTCTCGCGCAGGCCCACGCCCACGCCGCCGCCCAGCGGCACGTCATCGCCCACGAACATCAGCTCGGCGTTCTCTTCGACGAGCGGCACGAGGTAGTCCTTGTCGGCAAACACCGCATCGGCCTCGCCGTTGCGCACGGCAGCCACGGTCTCTTCGGGGGTGGCGAACTCCAGCAGGGTCGCGCCGCCCTCGGCGATGTGGGCCGCCTGAATGGTGGCGGTCTGCGCGGCGATCACGCCGCCTTCGAGGTCCACATCCTCGGAAGCTGCGGCAAAGGCGCTGTCCGACGGCGGGGTGTAGTTCTGGGTGAAGTCGATCACCTCGTCACGCTCGGGCGTGATGCTCATGCCGGCCATGATGATGTCGTAGTTGCCGCTCACGAGGTTGGGGATGATGCTGTCCCAGTCGTTCTTCACCCACTCGCAGGTCAGCTCGGCGCGCACGCACAGCTCGTCGCCCAGCTCCTTCTCGAAGCCGTCGATCTCGCCGGCGTCATTGATGAAGTTGAACGGCGCATAGGCGCCCTCGGTGCCGATCCGCACGGTCATGGCATGGCTCTCGGCAAAGGCGGCGCCCGCCGTCATCGCCAGGGCGGTGCCCAGGGTCAGGATGGATTTCATCATTGGATTTCTCCCGTTGGTCCTTGTTTTGCTTTGTTCATTCCGTGCCGTCCCCGGCCTGGAACCACTTTTCGGCCATCGCGTCGATGCTGCCATCGGCCAGCATCTCCGCAATCGCGGAATCGAATGTCTCGCGCAGGGCGCGATCCTCCTTGCGGAAGGCGGCGGCGGTGTCGCCCGAGGGGATGCCGAACAGCTCGGCAATCTCCACCCGCCCGCCACCGTTGCGGGCCACACCTTCGAGAAAGGCCTGCGGCCCCAGCACCTCGTCCACCCGCCCGTCGAACAGCGCCTCCACGGCGGCGACCAGCGACGGATAGGTGCTGACCCGGTAGCCCATGCTGCGGGCCCAATCCTCGTGAATGGTCGCCCGCTGCACCGCCACATGCGGCGCGTCCGAAGTCGAGGCGCCGGTCTGCATCAGCACGGCGGAGGCCGCGTTGCTGCCGACCTCGTAGCCCAGCGAAAAGGCGACCATCTTGGCGCGCTCGGTGGTCACCGCCATCCCGGCCATCGCCACATCGTATTTCCCGGCCACGAGGTTGGGCAGCAGGCTCTCCCAATCGTTCACCACCCATGCGCAATCCAGCCCGCTCCGGCGGCAGATCTCGTTGCCCAGCTCGATGTCGAAGCCCCGCAGCTCGCCCGCCCGGTCACGATAGGTATAGGGCGGAAAGGCGCCCTCGGTGCCGATCCGCACCTCCTGCGCTGCGGCTCCGGCGCTCGCTCCGAGGCCCGCCGCCACCAGCGCCAATGCAAGGCGCAGCGCCATCAGGCCATCTCGCCGGAATGCGACAGGAAGCTGCGCAGCCGCTCCGATTTGGGCGCACCAAACAGCTCGGCAGGCGCGCCTTCTTCTTCCACCAGACCTTGGTGAAGAAACATCAAATGGTCGCTCACATCACGGGCCATCCGCATGTCGTGGGTCACAAGGATCATCGTGCGGCCCTCTTCGGCGAGGCTCTTGATGACCTTCACCACCTCCTGCTCCAGCTCCGGGTCCAGCGCGCTGGTCGGCTCGTCAAAGAGCAGCGCCTCCGGCTCCATCGCCAGCGCCCGTGCAATGGCGGCCCGCTGCTGCTGCCCGCCCGAAAGCTGGGCCGGGTACACATCGGCCTTGTCGCCGATCCCGACTTTGGCCAGATAGCTCCGCGCGGCGGCCTCCACCTCGGCGCGGTCGCGCTTCAGCACCGTTACCGGCGCCTCCATCACGTTCTGCAGGATCGTCATGTGGGACCAGAGGTTGAACTGCTGAAACACCATGCTCAGGTTGGTGCGAATGCGCAGCACCTGCTTGGCATCGGCCGGGCGGCGATGCGCCGCCTCGCCCTTCCACCGCACCGGCTCACCCTTGAACAGGATCTCCCCCTGCTGGCTGTCTTCCAGCAGGTTGGCACAGCGCAGAAGCGTGGATTTGCCCGATCCGGATGACCCGATGAGCGAGACGACCTCCCCCTTGCGGGCCGCCATATCCACCCCCTTGAGCACCTCAAGGCTGCCATAGGCCTTGTGCAGGCCTCTGATCTCAATCACGGGTTGCGGCTGGGTCGCTGCCTTTGACACGGGGCCTCTTCGGTTCGGTTGCAAGCCCGGAGTAGGGCGCAGAATCCGTGTGATTGCAAGGCGGAACACCCGGCCTTTCCGTCACGTTCGCACGCTCAGGCGGCAGGTGCCTCAGGAATAGGCATATCCAGATAGGCCGCCGCCCCGAGCCGCACCGCGCCTTGCACCCCAAGGGTTTGCCGGGCCTCCTCGTCGAGCAGCTGAACCGCCTCCTCGACCGCAGCGGCGATTTCTGAGGCGTTCTGCCCCGGCGCGCAGATCAGCGGCAGCCCGGGGGTGGGCGCGGTGCGAAAGCGCTCTTCGAGCCGCCCCGCGGCAGGCTCCCAGTCTTGCAGCATCGCCCATGTCTGCGCGTCGATGCAGGCCCAGTCGGCGCGGCCCTCGGCCACCGCCTGCACCGAAGCCACATGCGCCCCAGTCGAAAGCACGCCGCTGGCGCTGGCCCGGCCCGCGGCCATCACCTCCCGCGCCGTCGCCCAGCCCGATTGCGAGTTGCGGCTGTTGTAGGCCAGCACACCCTCCGGCACCCCGCCCGGCCGCGTGACCACGACCGAGTTGTAATGCCCCGCCGGGCAGCCCGGCAGCGCGTGATCGAGCGTGGTGACATATTCCACCTTGCCCCTCAGCCGCCCCCGGTAGGGCAGCGAGCAACTCTGCCCGAGGATCAGGTCGGGCGATTCCCACAGCGACCACAGGCTCTCGGGGGCCTCCAGCGCATCGGGCAAATCATCCGCCAGCGCCGCGCCACGGGCGATCAGCCCCTCTCGGATGATCTGCCAGAACCGCTCCAGCGCAGGCGCCGTCTCTGGGCGCAGATACATCGGCAAGCCGGCGCGGAGCATCTCAGCGCTTATCCTCCACGGCCTTGCGGGCCATGTTGCTGTCGCGATCATTCACGCCCAGCAGGTTGGCGATGAGCCGCATCAGCGCATCTTCTTCCTCGTCGCGCCGCCCATCGGCCAGCACCACGCGCCAGATCTCCCCGATCACCCCGCGCCGCTGCTCCAGCGCCGTGCTGTCCTTGATCGCACGGGTGAAGCGCACCGTGTCCGAGGCCCCGGCCTCCAGCTCTTCGGCCTGCCGCAGCACCTCCGCCGCCTCAAAGGGCGAGCCGCCGATCCAGTGCTGGGTGATGCCGCGGATCATGTCGCGCTCCACCTCGGCATATTCGCCATCGGCCCGCGCGACCCGCACCAGAAGCGCCGGAAAGGCCACCCTCGGGTCCACATCGCTGGGCTGGGTATCGGTCTCGCCGGTCAGGCGCTTGATCAGATCTGCAAACATGCGGTGAGATATAGCCGCCCCCGCCCGCGCTGCAAGCCGCTCCTCGGGGCGGGCGCATGCAAGTGAACGCCCGTGTCTTTGCCGGTTTCGGATGTCGCCAAACCCAGCCGCCCCCAAGAGGACGCCGCGAAAGGCAGGCGAGCGGCGCCCCTCAGGGCATGTATCGCGCCTCGAGCGCCGCGGCATCCGCCTCGGCCACCCCCAGCGCCCCGGCGGCAAAGCCGATCATCTCGGCCTCCTCCGGCTTTTCCTCGCCATCGGCCATCACCACCTGCCAGAGCGCATCCAGCACTTCGACCCGCTCGTTGTAGCTCACCGCATCGCGAATGAGCGCGGTGAACACTTCGGTCTCCGGCGCCTGATGCTCCAGCTTCTCCGCCGTCGCCCGCAGCTTGGCCGCCTCAACCGGGTTCAGCCCGAACCGCTGTGAAAGGAACTTGTCGATCCGCCCGATCTCGCTCGCCAGATAGGTGTGGTCGCTCTTGGCCATCCGCACCAGCAGCGCCGCCAGCGCCAGCCGCGAGTCGAGCTCCGGCAGCACCTTGTCAGCAGCCTTCGCCGTGCCTGTCAGCCTGTGCAGGAACTCGGTGAACATGGGCGCCTCCCTCGTCGCTTGGCCGGGCGTGCCCCGGCTCTTTGCTCTTTCCTCAGACCAGCCGCGAATTCTCCACCGCCGCGCGCACGAAATCGGCAAACAGCGGATGCGGCGCAAAGGGCTTCGACTTCAGCTCGGGGTGAAACTGCACCCCGATGAACCACGGATGGTCCTTCACCTCGACGATCTCGGGCAACCGGCCATCTGGGCTCATCCCCGAAAACGCCAGCCCGCTCTCCTCGAGCTTGTCCTTGTAGGCAATATCCACCTCGTAGCGGTGGCGGTGGCGCTCGTCGATCGCGGTGCTGCCGTAAATCTCGGCCACCTTCGAGCCGCCCTTCAGCACCGCGTCATAGGCGCCCAGCCGCATCGTGCCGCCCTTGGCATCGGTCTTCTTGCGCTTCACCTTCTCGTTGCCCTGCACCCACTCCTTGAGGTGATAGACAACCGGCTCGAAGCGTTTCTTCCCGGCCTCGTGGTCAAACTCCTCGCTGCCCGCCTTCTCGACGCCCGCAAGGTTCCGCGCGGCCTCGATCACCGCCATCTGCATGCCAAGGCAAATGCCGAGGTAGGGCACCTTCCGCTCCCGAGCGAACTGCGCCGCCTTGATCTTGCCTTCCGTCCCGCGCTCGCCAAAACCGCCCGGCACGAGGATCGCGTGGAACCCCTCCAGATGCGGCGCGGCGTCCTCGCGATCGAACAGCTCGGCATCGACCCACTCGATCTTCACCTTCACCCGGTTCGCCATCCCACCGTGGGTCAGCGCCTCGGCGATGGATTTATAGGCATCCTCGAGCTGGGTGTATTTGCCGACGATCGCCACCTTCACCTCGCCGTCGGTCTTGTGGATGCGGTCATACACATCCTCCCAACGGCTCAGGTTGGGGCGCGGGGCAGGGGAGATCTGGAAGGCATCCAGCACCGCCTGATCCAGCCCCTCGCGGTGATAGGCCAGCGGCGCCTCGTAAATGCTCTTGAGGTCCGGCGCCGCGATCACGCTGTCGGGCCGCACGTTGCAGAACAGCGCCAGCTTCTCCCGCTCCTTCTGCGGAATGGCCCCTTCGCCACGGCACACCAGAATATCCGGCGCCAGCCCGATGCTCCGCAGCTCCTTGACCGAGTGCTGAGTCGGCTTGGTCTTCAGCTCACCGCTGGCCTTGATGAAGGGCAGCAGCGTCAGATGCATGAAGATGCACTGCCCGCGCGGCTTGTCCTGCGCGAACTGCCGGATCGCCTCGAAGAACGGCAAGCCCTCGATGTCGCCCACCGTGCCGCCGATCTCGCAGAGCATGAAGTCCACCTCATCCTCACCGATCGAGATGAAATCCTTGATCTCGTTGGTGACGTGCGGAATGACCTGGATGGTCTTGCCGAGGTAGTCGCCCCGGCGCTCCTTCTCCAGCACGTTGGAGTAAATCCGCCCCGAACTCACCGAATCCGTCTGCCGCGCCGCAACACCCGTGAATCGCTCGTAATGGCCAAGGTCGAGGTCAGTCTCCGCACCATCATCGGTCACGAACACCTCGCCATGCTCAAACGGGCTCATCGTGCCGGGATCGACGTTCAGGTAAGGGTCCAGCTTGCGCAGCCGCACCGAATAGCCCCGCGCCTGCAGCAGCGCCCCCATGGCCGCCGAGGCGAGACCTTTCCCGAGAGAAGAGACCACACCGCCGGTGATGAAGATGAAACGTGCCATGTGGTGTGGAGCTCCCGTGTATTCGCCTTGAAATGCGCCGCTGCGCGGCCTCAAACCACGCTGCATCACGGGATTTGAGATATAGAAGATTCGCGCGGCAAAGTCCATGCCTGCCGCAACATGATGTTGGGTTTCGTCGGGTCGCCCCAACGGGTTGTGGGTCTTGTCGGAGGTGGTCAGCCCGCCGCCGGGCGGGGCCGGCGTTCGGGCGCTTGGGGTGGGCGCGCGGGGCGCCCTTTGGCCTTAGTCGGCGGCTTGCGGCACCAGAGGCGCATCGCCATCCGCCGAAGGCGGAAGCAGGTCTTCGCCCGCGGGCAGGGCACCGTCGCCCGCCGGGGCATCGTCGCCGCCGGTGTCGGTGATCCGGTCAACCACAGAGGACGATCCGGCATCGGCCGCGGCCAGAATGGTCAGCGCGATCGAGGTGCAGATGAAGGCAATCGCAAAGATCCACGTCAGCTTGGCCATCGCGGTCGCCGCCGCACGCCCGGTCATCACACCGCCGCCGCCACCGCCGCCGCCCATGGAGCCCATGCCCCCCTCGGACCGCTGAAGCAGCACCACGCCGATCAGGCAGAGCGCCAGAATCAGGTGGACGATGAGGAGGACGTTTTCCATTGAGCTTTCCCGCGAGGTTTCGGCGGGCTATCTAATCCGTCAGGCCTCATGCCGCAACCCCTGCCGCCGCCATGCCCATCACGATCCGCCCTGCCTGTTTCAAAGATGCCCGCGCGCTGGCGCGGGTGCAGGTCGCCGCATGGCACGCCACATACCCCGGCATGGTGCCCGATACGATGCTCGCCGCCACCACGCTGGAGCGTAAGCAGGAGATCTGGTCGCGCCTGCTGACCGAAGAGGAGGCCCCGACCAGCCGCTGCCGCACCCTGCTCTGCACGGCGGGCGCAGCGGGCGAGGTCGAGGGCTTCATCCGCATCGGCCCCCAGCGCACCGCGCGCTTTCTGCCCCAATGGCCGGGCGAGATCCAAATCCTCTATATCCACCCCGGCGCGCAGAGGCAGGGCAGGGGCCGCGCGCTCCTCGCCGCCGGGGCGCACCTGCTGAACGCGGCAGGGCTCGCCCCCGCAACCCTCTGGGTCATGAGCGCCAACACCCGCGCCCGCCACTTCTACGAACGCCTCGGCGGGGCGTATCTCGAAGAGCAAACCGTGCCCGTCCAGCACGAGAGCTTCGACGAGGTCGCCTACGGCTGGCACGACCTTTCCTCCCTCGCCGCCGCCTGCGCCGAAGATTGAGGTTTCACCGCACCGCCCGCCCCGATATACGGGCGCGGGCTTTCCATGCAGGAGATTCATCATGGCCAATGTTGTCGTCGTCGGCGCCCAGTGGGGTGACGAGGGAAAAGGCAAGATCGTCGACTGGCTCTCGGAGCGGGCCGATGTGATCTGCCGCTTCCAGGGCGGGCACAACGCAGGCCACACGCTGGTGATCGACGGCGAGGTGTTCAAGCTGCACGCGCTGCCCTCCGGCGTGGTCCGCTCGGGCAAGCTCTCGGTCATCGGCAACGGCGTCGTGCTGGACCCGTGGCACCTGATCAAAGAGATCGAGACGATCCGGGGCCAAGGTGTCGAGATCACCCCCGAGACCCTGATGATCGCCGAGAACACCCCGCTCATCCTGCCGTTCCACGGTGAGCTGGACCGCGCGCGTGAAAGCCAGAACTCCGTCGCCAAGATCGGCACCACCGGCCGCGGCATCGGTCCGGCCTACGAAGACAAGGTGGGCCGCCGGGTCATCCGTGTGGCCGACCTCGCCGACGCGGCCACGCTGGAGCTCCGGGTAGACCGCGCGCTGGTCCACCACAACGCGCTGCGCTCCGGGCTCGGGCTCGAGGCCATCGACCGCGATGCGCTGATCGCCCAGCTCAAGGAAATCGCGCCCAAGATCCTGCAGTTCGCCGCCCCGGTCTGGAAGGTGCTGAACGAAAAGCGCAAGGCGGGCAAACGCATCCTCTTTGAAGGCGCCCAAGGCGCGCTGCTCGATATCGACTTCGGCACCTACCCCTTCGTGACCTCCTCCAACGTGATCGCCGGTCAGGCGGCCACCGGGGTCGGCATGGGGCCCGGCGCGGTCAACTACGTGCTCGGCATCGTGAAGGCCTACACCACCCGCGTCGGCGAGGGCCCCTTCCCGACCGAGCTGCATGACGAAGACGGCCAGCGCCTCGGAGAGCGCGGCCACGAATTCGGCACCACCACCGGGCGCAAGCGCCGCTGCGGCTGGTTCGATGCCGCGCTGGTGCGCCAGACCTGCGCGATCTCGGGGATCAACGGCATCTGCCTGACCAAGCTCGACGTGCTCGATGGCTTCGACACGCTGAAAATCTGCGTTGGCTACGAGCTGGATGGCAAGCGGCTGGATTACCTGCCCACCGCCGCCGATGAGCAGGCCCGCTGCAAGCCGATCTATGAGGAGATGCCCGGCTGGTCGGAATCGACCGAGGGCGCCCGCTCGTGGAACGACCTGCCCGCCGGCGCGATCAAATACGTCAAGCGCGTCGAAGAGCTGATCGAATGTCCCGTGGCGCTGCTCTCCACCTCGCCCGAGCGCGAGGATACCATCCTCGTCACCGATCCGTTCTCGGACTGAGGAGGGCAGGGCGATGGCACTCAGCTACAAGGCACGCCGCCGCTGGTCGCTGGTGATCCTGCTGGTCGGGCTCCCGCTCTACATCGCCTTCGCCTGGTGGATCACCAGCCTGCTGCCCGACCTGCCCGTGCTGGTCGAGCTGCTGGTCTTCATCGTGCTCGGCGTGGCCTGGACGATCCCGGTGCGCAAGGTGTTCTACGGCGTCGGCAAGGACGACCCCGACGCCTGATTGCTCGCGCTGGCTCGCCAGCCGCGCCCCTACACCCTGTACCTACAAAAACGAGCGCCCTCCCGGGCGCCCGCCATGCTTTGCCTTGTCTCCCAGCCGCCCCGGCCCGCCCCAAACCCGGCAGCCCGCAATCCTCACCCCTGACAAAACAAGACGGGGCGCGCCGATCTGGCCGCCCCGTCCGTACTGATCACCAGACCTGCGCCCGGCGGCTCAGAGCATCGCCCGGCGCTGCTCCTGCGTATAGCGAGAAGTTTGAGAAAGGGTGAACTGCCCCCGGCTCAACTTGCGGATCTTGCCCTGGCGCAACAGCTGGCCGAAGGAGCGCAGGCTGTCTTCGCGGGTAAAGCTCTCCACGTTGCCCAGCTGCGCCACCTGCCGCATGATCTGCGGGTGCGAGAAGTGGGTGCGCCCCTCCACGTAGGAGCTGTAGGCCGCGGCGCATTCCAGCAGGTCTTCCAGACCGCGCGCACCCATCTTCTCCGAGAACTCCTCGAAGCTCTTGCAGTCGGCAAAGATGCCGGTCGCCTCGGCGTCGCTCTTCACCATGCCCTCGGCCCCTTCCGGCGCCTCCGCATCGGCGTCGAGGGTGCGGTCGGTCACCCGGCGCGGGCGCACCGGGGTGGTCTCGCGGCGGGCGCTCTCGGCCTCGCCCTCGGCGCCACCGTGGGCCTCGGCGTCATCCACGCGCTGGCCGGTCACCAGCACCAGCGGCGTGGCGGTCTGCGGGCGGCGCGTGGTGGTCTTGCGCAGGATCGGGCGGCGCGGACGGGCGGGCTGGCCGCCGGTGTCGTCGCCTGCGGTCTCTTCGGCCACGCGGTCTTCGACCTCGTCTGCCACCGCTGCGATCCCGGCCTCGGCGCTGGCCTCCTCGGCCCCCATGTCCTCGGCGTCGTCCTCATCGACAGCGGGCACAGGCCGCACCACCGAGGCGAGGTCGTCGCGGTAGGCGCGGGCCTCGTCGTCGTCGCCCAGCAGGCTCTCGCCCTCGGCTTTCGTTGCGGCCACGGCGGCCTTGAGGTGGGCAATCGCCGAGCGGCGGCGCTCCATCTCCGGGCCGCGCAGCTTGCCCTCGGTCTCGGTCATCAGCCGCTCGACCCGGTCGTCGGCCTGCTCGGTCTCAACGATCCGGTCGCGACGAACGCGGGCAGCCTCGTAGCGGGCCTCGTTCTGGGCCTCTGCGGCCATCTGGGCAACCAGCCCTTCAACCGCCATCGGAGCATCGTCGTCCTCGAAGGTCTCGTCGGCCTCGGTCTCGGACACCACCAGTTCGATCTCGTCCACCTCTGTCTCGGCGACCTCTTCTGCGGCCTCCTCAACTTCGGGCTCAGCGACCTCTTCGACGGCCTCTTCAGCCACCGCCTCGACCTCGGCAGCCTCCTCGGCCACTTCGTCCTCTTCGGTATCGTCTTCGGCAAGGAAGGCAGAGAGCGTGTCGACCATGTCGCTGCTGTCGTCTTCCGCCGTCTCTTCGGCGTCAGACACAGCCACCTCGGGCTCTTCGAGGTCAATCACCTCGGAGGCCAGCGCTTCCAGCGCCTCGGGGGCGAGCTCGTCCTCTTCCGAGGCATCCTCCTCGGCGATCTCTTCCGGCGAAGTCGAACCGACAGAGGCGAACCCCTGCGCAAGGCCCGGTTCATCGGCCAGCGCACCGCGCAGATCCTCAGCGGCATCGGTGCGGGCCTCTTCGCCCG
Source organism: Vannielia sp. SX4 (assembly GCF_052828525.1). The sequence continues at coordinate 3,409,916 of NZ_CM128247.1, read as the reverse complement.
TCTCGCTCGCAGCCAGCTCCTGCTCCACAGCGGCCAGCTCGGCCAGAAGGTCGGCCTCGGCTTCGGCAGACAGGCTGCTCGGCGCGTCATCGCCCGCATCGGCCGACGCGTCGGCGGCCTCGGCCACGTCCTCTTCCACTTCCTCGGTCGCGGTCTCCTCGCTGCGGCGCAGGCCGATGGCGGCCAGGGCCGAGGCCATGGCGGAGCGCTTCACCTTGATCACGCGGGTCCGGCGCGGCGCGGCTTCCTCCTCGGGGGCCTCCGCCACCATCTCTTCCGGCTCGTCTGCAGCCGCCTCGGCACTGTCGTCCTCCAGCACGAAGGGCGCTTCACTGTCGCCCTCGCTGGTGAGCGGGCCAAAGCCGTAATCCTCGTCCGAGAGCGCACCGATCACATCGGCCATGTCGACCTCTTCCTCGGCAGCGGCCTCTTCAGGCTCCGCCTCGGCGGTTTCCTCGGCGCTGGTGTCCGCAGCAGCTTCGGTCTCCTCGACCTCCGTCTCGGCCACCTCTTCGCTGTCGTCCTCGAGCGACGCCATCACGGCTTCGATATCGCTCTCATCGGAGTCGCCCGACGCTTCGGTCTCTTCGGCCATCTGCGCCTCGTCGGCAGCAGCTTCGACTTCAGCAGCCTCTTCCGACACAGCCTCAGAAGCCTCAGCTTCAACAGCCTCGTCCTCAGCAACAACCGCCTCATCGGCCTGCGCGCCCTCTTCCGCCACAGCCGCTTCCGGCTCGGAAGCCACCTCCGCAGCAACCTCTTCAGCCGCCTCAGCCTCAACCTCTTCGGCCACCGTCTCTTCCGCCTCAGAGGCCTGCTCCTCGGCAACGGCTTCCTCGGCTTCGGCGTCTTCCACCGCGGTTTCGTCGTCAGCCTCCGCCATCTCCGGCGCATCGGCCTCAGGCGCGTCCATCGCCGCGGCCTCTTCGGACTCTTCGGCCTCAGGCGCCTCGGTCAGCGCCTCCACGGCAGCAATCGCCTCGGCAACCTCTTCGCTCTCCGGCACAGCCTCAGCTTCGGGCTCTGCCTCGGGCTCTTCCACCTCGGCAGTCTTTTCCACTTCCGGGGTCTCGGTCAGCGCCTCGACTGCGGCAATCGCCTCGGCGACCTCTTCCGCTTCGGCCACAGCTTCCGCTTCGGCTTCATCCGCCGCCGCTTCGACCTCTTCCGCCATCACCGGCGTCTCGGCCTCGGCCTCTTCGGTCACGGCTTCTTCTTCGGCGGTCTCTTCTTCGGCAGCGGCCTCCTCTTCGGCCACGTGCTCGACCGCAGCTTCTTCCTCAGCCGCAACCTCTTCAACCGGCGCATCCTCGGCCACCTCGGCCTCAGGCGCATCCTCCTCGGCGGCCTCAACCTCGGCGGTCTCCGCCTCGGCAACGTCCTCAACGTCAGCCTCAACAGCCTCCGCTTCGGCCACGTCGTCAGCCGCAGCCTCGTCCTCGACCGCATCGAATGCGGCGAGCGGCTGTACTTCGGCCTCTTCCACCTCGTCTTCCACCACGGCAGCCTCGGCCTCTTCCGGGCGGCTGCGGTTCACCACGGCGCGGATACGGGCCAGCTTGGCGGCCACGCTGTCGCCCTGGGCCGGGGCAGCAGGGGCAAGATCGGCGTAATCGTCTTCCGGGGCGCTCTGGGCCGCGGCAGGCGCGGCAGCAACCGGGGCAGGGGCCTCGACCTCAGGCTCGGGCCGGGCAGCGGGCGCGTCGGCCACGGTGGCCTGCGCGGGCGCCTGTGCAGCCGCCTCAACCGGCTCCTCAGACGGGGCCTTCACTTCGGGCGCAGCGGTAGCCGCCACAGCCGGCGCCGCAACGCCAACCCCTTCGGCGGCGCGCAGCAGAATGCCGCTCTCGGAGATCTTCGCCTCCACCCGCCGCTGAATCTCTTTCTCGGCGATCCGCTGGAGCATGTCGGCATCCGGCGTCGGCGGCTCGGCCCCAAAGTACCGATCGTCCGCAGCGAGATCACGGAAATACTCCGCAATCGCCTTCATCGTGCCGAAGGAATCCTCGAAGCCTTCCAGGGTGCACGAGAAGGTGCCGTACGACACCGTCAGAATCTTGCTCGATCCCATCATTGTTCTGCTCGCTTTCTCATAGCCCAGCGGGGTCTGTTTACCACGTATTGGTTCGAGAGAAGCAACAGAGTGGGGAAATTTCGGGTATCATATTTGGGCTTCATTGTGACCTCAGGGTAAACCGGGCATACCCTCGGCATGGCTCCGATCCTCATCGATTCACCAGATATTATTACCCTATTGGGTGGTGGTGAGGTTAACGCCGCCCGCCTTAAAGATGCCTTAAACCGCGCACCACGGCTCGTGGCAGCCGATGGCGGGGCCGATGTGGCGCTCGAAAAAGGGTTAATGCCCGAAGCGGTGATCGGCGACTTCGACAGCCTGAGTGACGTAACGAAAGCTTCGCTCCCTCCCGAGGTGCTCCACCACGTCGCCGAGCAAGACAGTACCGACTTCGAAAAAGTGCTCCAGCGGGTCCGTGCGCCGCTGCTTCTTGCGGTCGGGTTTCTGGGCCGCCGGCTCGATCATCAACTCGCCGCGCTGACCGCGCTGGTGACCCATGTCCACCAGCCCTGCCTCCTGCTCGGGGCCGATGACATCGCCTTTGCCGCCCCGCCCGATCTGGCGCTCGATCTGCCGCCCGGCAGCCGCCTGTCCCTCTACCCGCTGGCTTCGGTGACCGGCCACTCAGAAGGGCTCGAATGGCCGATCGACGGGCTCTCCTTTAGCCCCTCCACCCGCATCGGCACCTCCAACCGCGTAACCGGCCCGGTGCGGCTGCGCTTCGATCAGCCGGGGATGGTGGTGATCACGCCGCCGGAGGCGCTGGGCGCTCTGCTGGCAGGCTTTGCCGCCCGGCCCGCTGCTCCCGCCAGATGATGTAAAGTCCCGCGCCAATCGTCACCCCGATCCCGGCGAGCGCCAACCCGTTGGGGAACTCCTTGAACACCAGCCAGCCGATCAGGGTGGAGAAGGGGATCTCGAGGTATTGCATTGGCGCCAGCGTGGCGGTGGGGGCATGGCGCAGGCTCCATGTCATCAGCAGGTGCGCCATCGTGCCGATGCAGCCCATCGCGGCGATCAGCATCCATGTAGGCCGGTCAGGGGAGACCACGTCGAACTCCGCCCACCAGCTGCCATCGGCGATAAGCAGCAGCGGGGCCAGCAGCGCCGTGCCCATCAGCCCGCTCATCGACTGCATGGCCACCGGGTCCACATCGGCCCGCATGATCCGCGTGACCAGCATGAAGAATGCGAAGTTCACAGCCACCAGCACCGGCAGCAGCGCCGCCCAGCCGACCGCCATGAAGGAGGGCTGGATCACCATACAGGTGCCGAGGAACCCCACCGCGCAGGCCGTCAATCGCCGCGTGCCGACCTCCTCGCCCAAAAAGAACCAGCCCAGCAGCAGCATGATGAAGGGCATCACGAAGGCGATGGCCACGGCATCCGCGAGCGGCAAAAACCGCAGGCTGAGAAACATCGATCCGATCCCGACGATATGCAGCACCGTGCGCAGCGCGGTGAACCCCAGCGCCCGCCGGCTCATCCGCAGCGTTCCGCCCGCAAGCAGCACGATCGGCACCAGAATCAGTGCCTGAATGGCGAACCGAAAGAACACCAGCTGGCTCAGCGGAACATGCCCGCCGAGCAGCTTGGCCACGCTGTCACCGAGGGGCGCCAGAAGGCAGAACCCCAGCATGAGCGTGATACCTAAAAGGGGCCTGTCCGCCTGTTGCATGACGGAGTCATATTTCGCCCCGCCCGCCGCGGCAATCCCCGAAACCGGCGCAGCTCAGAGCCAGGCGCGGGCCACGGCCATCACCGCCACATAGCGCCCGCCCTTGGCGAGGGTGACGATCAGCACAAAGCTCCAGAGCGGCTCCCGCAGCAGGCCCGCCATCACCGTCAACGGGTCACCGATGAACGGCACCCAACTGGCCAGAAGGCTCCAGCGTCCCCACCGATGATACTGCGCCTCCGCCCGCGCCAGCCCCCGCTCCGAGACCGGAAACCACCGCCGCCCCCGGAACCGGCGCAACACCCGCCCGCAGTACCAGTTGACCACCGATCCCAGCACGTTGCCCAAGGTCGCCGTGGCCACCAGCAGAGTGGCAGAGAGCGCCGGATCGCTGAGCAGAAAGACCAGCACCGCCTCCGACTGCGCGGGCAGCAGCGTGGCCGCAACGAAGGCGGCGAGGAAGAGGGTCAAATAAGGCGCCATCGCGCCGCGTGTAGCCCATGCCCCGCCGGATGCAATCACCCGCAGCGCGGCACCGGCCAGCACGCATCCGCCAAAGGCTCACCGCCGGGCCAGCCCGCCCCGCGCCCCTATCCGCAGATCGGCAACTCCCGAGGCTCCGATTTCGGCAGCGACCGCCGCCAGCGGTTGATCACCGGCTGCAACTTCCGCTTCGGCCAGAACTTCGGCGCCCCGATCTCGCGCAGGCACGCATTGTTCCAATAAAGCCCGTTGCCCGGCACCGAGGCCCCCGCCCGTGCCACCTTCTCCACCGCTTCGATATCCTTCCCCTCGGGGTAGATATACAGCGTCGTCGGCCGCCGCTCCGTCAGCCGCAGGATCTCCCGCGTCGCTTCGCCCGACCATGTGGTGCAGCCGTTGCTCCGCCCGCCGGTGTAATCCACCAGCCGCCCCACGGGCACGTAGCCTTCCTTGTCGGCATAGGGGCTCTGCGGCATCTGCATCCGGCACTGCCACTTCACGAAGACCGCCTGATGCCCGCCAATCGCCCTCTCGCGGGCGTTCGAGGTCTCCCCGGTGCCGTCGAACAGCAGGAAGGTGCGATGAAACGGCACCAGCTTGCCCGACTGCCGGATGTAACCCTTGAAGGAGGTCCGCGTCTCGGCGGTGATGTAATCGCCCCCCATCGTCAGCTTGGAGCCTTCCGCATTGCTGAAATGCCGCGCGCATTGCCGCCCGTTGGCAAAATTCGCCTGCTGCAACTTGCGCCCGTTGCCATGCCCCGAGGAGACGGCCCGAAACACCTTCTGCGCCTCGCAAATGGTGTAATATCGGCGCGACCCGCCCGCCCGCGTGGCATCCATCGCCATGTAACAGGGGTTCTTCACCTGCCCCCGCCTGACCCGGTCCCGATACAGCCCCCGCGCCCGCTCCAGCACCACAGGCGCAATCTGCCCCTCCCCGGTGCCGACATGGGCCGCAAGCCAGCCGGGAATGCCTGATTGCGCCGTGGACACGCCGGGCGCGAAGCCTGACAGTGCGAAGATAACGGCAACGAAAATGCGCATTCTGCGTCTCATGAGGAACCTCCTGCTCGGTGGGCCTTGCGGGGAGGGTAGCATGAGGAGGGGCAGGGTGGGGAGGGGGGATGGGGTTTGGTCGCCAGGCAATGGCCAAGGTCGGCTGTGCGGGACGAAGCAGATCTTCCCCGCGGTTGCACCAAGGCTTGCTTCTGCGAGGCGCCTTCTCCCGGCATCTTGTAAACGGCACTCCAAGGAAATGACCCCGATCGAGCCTTCGAAAGCAACTACTTGAACAGCTATCTCTCTTCTGATGTTCTCTTAGCATGGATATTCCTGCGCTTGAGAGAAGCATAGTTGAAGACGGCAAGCCTGCCGTATCGTTGCTTGTAGGGCCCAATGGTGCAGGCAAGAGCCAGGCCCTTCGAAGTCTTGCCATCGGGGTAAGGGGTTATCGCGATGTCCTTGCTATCATCAATACTGTCCACGACCGCCTGAGCAGGCTTAGAGACATAAAAAAGTTGGCGTCCACGCATGGCTCGGGACTACCCGCAAGACTAATCAAGCGCACAATTTCAGTTCTTTACGAGCGAGGTGAGTTCAGACCCACCCACGTGCAAGCTATCTTGGAATACTGTGGCTACGAAGGCGCTATTGGTTTACGAATACGCCCAGGATATCGGTGGGCGCGTGAGCTCAACGATTTTGATTTCGAAGGACTTGGGTTTGATCAAGAGGCCATTGATGAAATCTACCACGCTGCCACTCTCGCAAGTCGCCTATCAGTTAGAGAAATCTCATGGATAGAACTCGGAGAGTTTAGAGACTCATTTCAAGCCTCTTTTCTCGAACAGTTTTTGTCAGTGATCCAAAATGAGGTTCGCCTGAAAAAGATCCGTGTGCTTAAGGATGTCGAAGTATTTTTACGCAAAGAAAGCGGAGCAGTGCCACTTAAGAATGCTAGCTCTGGCCAACTCTCGCTCATTTCATCAATTCTATTCTTATCTTCGAATGCTCGTGATGGTTCGGTGATTTTAATTGATGAACCCGAGAATAGCCTTCATCCTCGATGGCAGAAGGAGTATTTGCAAACTGTTCTGGTGGGCTTGGGCTACAAGGAAACCAGCATAGTAATCGCCACTCACTCACCTCTTGTTGTTACGGGGGCACTACAGTCTGAAGGAGTCAGACCTGAAGTCTACAGGGTCAGTAGAAATCAACTCTCTCCCTTGGATCTGGTTCGTTCAGATCGGCATGGTTCCGAGGGCGTTGAAGAGTTGTTGTGGGAAGCATTCGAGACAATCACACCGGTGAACCGATACCTAAGCGAGGTGCTTGCAGATCACTTGCAAGTGTTGAAGGAAGGAAAACTGAGTATTGCACAGTTAAAGCAGGTGGTCGACCAATACCGTAAAGCGGCCTTTGATGATCGCCAAAAGCTCTTTCTTGATGACTTTGTTCATTTGGCCGAACGCATTGTGGGTCGGCCCCTTACGGAACGGTGAGAGATGACTGATTGCTATACCCCGCCGTTAGATGGTTTTGCTTTGACCGCTGATGAGGAGGCCGCCGTAGAAGCCGCATTAGCCACGAACGATCCTTGGAAGCATGACGCGGCAGCACTCGCCGCTCACACGGTGGTGCTGGCCGCATTAAAGAATCGGATTCGCGAGTTTCATCTCCAAAGAAGAAATCAACTCTGCTGTTACTGCCACAAAAATCTTCATGGCGAGTTCAATATGGTCCTAGATCGAGAACACATACTGCCCAAGAGCACTTATCCGGCGCTGGCATATCGGATAGGAAACCTCGCCACATCGTGTAAGAAGTGCAATATGAGAATAAAGGGCAATGATGTTTCTTTTGTGATTGATCTTCATGATATTGTTGTGCACTATGCCGATCCGCGCCGGTATAGTTTTATTCATCCAAATTTTGATCGATTTCAGGATCATATGGATCGAATTGAGTTGCAAAACGGGGGAAATATACTTGTCGCTTTTTGTGTTGTTGGCGGCAGTGATAAAGGCAAGTATCATTATGACTACTTTCATTTATGTGAACTTGCAATCAATTCCTTTGACGACGCACAGGGTCGATCGTTCGATTTGACTGAGGTGGTCCTTCAGGTCACGGAACTTGCGAAAGGCAGGGGGCAAGTGAAATAGTAGTCATAGGCCAAGCTGGCTAGTTGATTGCGTGCATTCTGAGTGCCTATCGGTAAGCACCAGTTAGTTCCGTACGGAACAGAACTCGGGGCAGTCGGTTCTGTTTTAGTTCACTTATTGGCACTGATGGTAGATCAATTGTGAGGCCAGCCAATGGCTACGCATTGCGGACGGGATCGAGCAACGAAGGAATTTGTGCTATGGGCTCAAAGCGGACGTTCCGTAGACAGCGCGCCCAGCCCCCTCCCTACGGCTTCACCACCAATCCCGGCGGCGTCGTCGCCAGATACTCCGCACTCGCATCATTGATCAGCATGGTTTCGGTCAGCTCAATCCCGCCGTCCTCCAGCCACAGCCCCGGCATGAAGTGAAACACCATGCCGGGTTGCAACTCGGTCTCGTCGCCCTCCCGCAGGCTCATCGTGCGCTCGCCCCAGTCGGGCGGGTAGCTGAGGCCCACTGAATAGCCACACCGGCTGGTCTTCTCGAAGCCGTAGCGGTTCAGCGTCTGGGTGAAGGACCGCGCCACCTCGGCGCAGGTCGCGCCCGGCCTTGCCGCCCCCATCACCGCCGCCGTGGCCGCCATCAGGGCCTCCTCGGCCTTGCGGTAATTGTTCGGCGGCTCGCCGAAGAACAGCGTCCGCGACTGCGGGCAATGGTAGCGCCGGTGCACCCCCGCGATCTCGAAGAAGGTCGGCACCCCGCGCGGGATCGGCGCGCCATCCCACGTCAGGTGTGGGGCGGTGGCATCCATCCCCGAGGGCGTCATTGGCACGATCGCCGGGTAGTCGCCCCAGGCCCCCCGCGTGCCGAGCGCGCCCGCCTTCAGGATCTCCGCCACCAGCGCGTTCTTCTGCATCCCCGGCTCCGCGACCTCGGCGATCACCCGGTGCATCTCGGTCACGATCTCGCCCGCGCGGCGCATGTAGCTGATCTCCGCCGGAGACTTCACCGCCCGGCACCAGTTCACCAGCCCGGTCGCGTCGCTCACATCCGCATCCGGCAGCCCCGCCGTGAGGGCGCGATGCGCGGCGGCGGAATAGTAGTAATTGTCCAGCTCCACCCCGATGCTGGCCGTCCCGTGGCCCCAGTCCACCATCAGCTCCGCCAGCACCGTCATCGGATGCGCCTGCGGATTCTGCACCAGCCAATCCTCGTAGCCGAAGATATGATCGTGCGACATCCAGACCGTCCGCCGCGCCCCCGCCGCATCCATCCCCCGGCCCCACCAGATCGGATCATGCCGCTGGCTGACCACCACCGCCTGGTGCACGTAGAACGACCAGCCGTCATACCCCGTCAGCCACGCCATGTTCGACGGGTCCGAGATGACCAGAACCTCCACCCCCTGCGCCTCCATCGACGCCCGGACGGCCGCCAGCCGCTCGTGATACTCGGTCCGCGCAAAGGCGAGCGCGGAGGAGGGCAGGGCCGCCGCCGGGGCGGACCCGCCTTGCAGGGCCATCGGAGCGGAGGGGGTGCGGCGTTTGGTGGTCATGGGGGGAGGTGAGCAGGGATTGGGGGAGGAGGCAAGGGGCAGGAGGGCCGGACTTGTCCTGCCACCCCCCCCTTCGGCCCGCGAAACCTTCGATCACGTTCGCAAGGCCAGCGCCCGTCCCGCACGGGGCACCTCTCCCCAAGCGCTGCTCCTCCTGCTGCACGCACCATTTACGCTTGATCCAGCCTCACCGAAGCGCCCGCCCCGTGGGGGGGGCGGGACGGGCGCTGGCCGCCGGTGGCGGCCGGGTCTAACGCCTAACCGAGCATCTCGATCTCGGGGCTGGCCGTCACTTTGCGCCCGTTCCTGACTTCTGCCGCGCCTCGAATTTTGCCCAGACATGCATCCGGCCCTTCTGACGGGCATCGGCAAGCCAGAGCTTTTTTCGGGCGTCCTCTGTCTCCAGAGGCCGATAGATGCCCCCAGAGAACTTCGGCCAGTCGATGGCCATACCGATCTTGACCATTTCCGCCGAGAGATCCCGACCGTCCGGCAGAAAGCACTTCGCCACCGTGCGCCCGTGGTCATCGGTATCGGTAATCACGGCCCGAATCTTCATGCCCTTGCACAGGGCGACCAATGCCCATTTGGCTTTCTTGCCGAATGGGTGGTTCATTTCTGGTGCATCAATTCCGAAAAGCCTGATCTGGGTCTTGTTGATCGTGATGGTATCCCCGTCCACCACATAGGCCGCGCCCGAAATTTCTTCGTGTTCTAGGCTCGGTTCGGCGCTTGTCTCATCGAAGGGAGGAGGGTTGTCGATATTCCTTCGAGTTTGCGGGGAGGGCGTAGCAGCCGACTGTGCCGGTAGTTTAGGTTTCGCAACCGCCGTGGAAGGCCTCGGTGCCGGCTGCGTGGGTCGTGCGGTCTGTTTCACCGGGGCCGCCCGGCGCTTTGGCGGCTGCGAAGAAAACCCTTCGCGGATCGTTCGCTTCATGGCCCTCTTGGCGGAGCGTTCCGCGTTCTTGATTGTGCCGCCTATGAGCAGAAAGGCAATTAATCCAATTGCGCCGAGAATAACTTCCAAAATCAAATCCTTCCTAAATAGGAAGAAAGCCTAGGGATATTTGGTTTGCCCGCAAGGGTCGCTAAGTCTTTAACTCAACAATTCGGCACATTCACCGCCAGCCCACCCAAGGCCGTCTCCTTATACTTCTCGCTCATATCCCGCCCCGTCTCCAGCAGCGTCTTGATGCAGGCATCCAGCGGCACCAAATGCGAGCCATCCCCCCGCAGCGCCAAACTCGCCGCCGAGACCGCCTTGATCGCCCCCAGCCCGTTGCGCTCGATGCAGGGCACCTGCACCAGCCCGCGTACCGGGTCGCAAGTCATCCCCAGATGATGCTCCAGCGCGATCTCGGCGGCATTCTCCACCTGCTCCGCCGTGCCGCCCATCACCGCACATAAACCGGCAGCCGCCATCGCCGCCGCCGAGCCCACCTCCGCCTGGCACCCCGCCTCGGCGCCGGAAATAGAAGCGTTGTGCTTGATCAGCCCGCCGACCGCCGCCGCCGTCAGCAAAAACTCCCCGACGCGAGACGCCCCGGCCCCCGGCACATGGTCCAGCCAATACCTTATCACCGCCGGCACAACCCCAGCCGCCCCATTGGTCGGCGCGGTCACCACCTGTCCACCCGCCGCGTTCTCCTCGTTCACCGCCATCGCGTAGCAGCTCATCCAGTCGTTGATCGTGTGCGGCGCGGTCAGGTTCATGCCCCGCTCCGCCTGCAACGCCCGCCAGATCCCCGCCGCACGGCGCTTCACCTTCAAGCCGCCGGGCAGCACGCCGTCGCTTTCCAGCCCACGGGTCAAACAGCCGTCCATCACCTCCCAGATACGCGCCAGCCCCTTCTCGATCTCTGCCGCACTCCGGCGGGTCCGCTCGTTCGCCATCTTCATCGCGGCAATGCTCAGCGCGCTCTCGGCGGCCATGTCGAGCATCTCCTGCGCCGACTTGAACGCGAAGGGCACCGGCGCGCCCTGCGCCGTATCCGCCCCCGCCGCCAGCTCCGCCTCGCTGAGCACAAAGCCCCCGCCGACCGAATAATAGACCTCGCGGTCGATCACGTCGCCCTGCGCGTCCAGCGCCTCGAAGGCGAGGCCATTTGGGTGGCCGGGCAGGGGGGCATCATAGTCGAAGATCAGGTCGTTCGCCGGGGCAAAGCGCAGCACGCCCAGCCCCTCCGGCTCCACCACGCCGCGCGCCTTCACATCGGCCAGCGCCGCCTCTCCGGCCTCGGCCTCGTAGGTTTCCGGCACCAGCCCCGCGAGGCCCAGTATCACCGCCCGGTCGGTCGCATGGCCGACCCCGGTGAAGGCGAGCGAGCCGTGCAGCCGCGCCCTCAGGCCGGTTACTTCGAAGGGCAGGCCGCGCACCCGTTCGAGGTAGCGCGCGGCGGCCACCATAGGCCCCATGGTGTGAGACGATGACGGGCCGATGCCCACCTTGAACATTTCAAAGACGGAGACGAACATGGCCGCCACCATGCCAGCGCCGCGCCGCGTAGCAAGCCTGAAAACGACACTTCCCACGCCGGGCCCGCACTGAGCCCGACCGAGTCCCACCGATGCCCGACCGATGATCGAGACCGCCCGCCTCCTGCTGCGCCCCTTCCAGCCGGGTGATCTGCCCGCCTTCGCGGCGATGAACGCAGATGCGCAGGTCATGCGCTACTTCCCTGCGCCCAAGTCCGAGGCGGAGACCGGCGAGATGCTCGCCCGCTGCACCGCGCTCTGGGCGGCGAACGGCATGGCCTTCTCGGCGGTGACCGACCATCGCGGGCAGTTCCTCGGCATGTGCGGGTTGCACCGGCCCGAGGGCATCCCGATTTCGCCCTGCGTCGAGATCGGCTGGCGCTTCATCCCGGCGGCCTGGGGCAAGGGGCTGGCCTCCGAGGCCGCCCGCGCCTGGCTCGCCTGGGGCTGGGATCAGGGGCTGAAGGAGATCCTCGCCTACACGCCCCGGCTCAACACGCCCTCCCGCGCCCTGATGGCCCGCATCGGCATGGCGGAGGCCCCCGATCTGGCCTTCGACCACCCCGACATCGACGAGGGCCACCCGCTCCGGCCCATGTTCGTAGCCCGCATCCGCCAACCCGGCTGAGGCCCGCCTGACCCCCGTCAACCCGGCCCGCGCGGTGGGGTAACACTCGGGCGCCTTGCAATATCGCGTATGCATGGGATGTGCATGGAATGTGCATCAGTTGTGCATCAGTAAAATATAGGGTTAACGCCGTTTCGCCCCCGGCGTGGGCGAATTAACGCATTGCCCCCGGCGGCGCCCGCGTTAGCTTCGCCCCATGCCGCACGACCACCACCACCATCACCACCACGTAAGCGCCGAAACAGGTGACCGAAACCTCGCGCTCGCCGTGCTGGTCAACCTCGGCCTGACCGTGGCGCAAATCGTCGGCGGCCTCCTCTCCGGCTCGCTCGCGCTGATCGCAGACGCGCTGCACAACCTCTCCGATGCGGTCTCCCTCGTCATCGCCTTCGCCGCCCGCCGGATCGCCCGCAAACCGGCCGACGCGGGCATGACCTTCGGCTATGGCCGGGCCGAGATGGTGGCCGCGCTGATCAACTATACAACGCTGATTTTGCTGGCGATTTACCTCGCCTACGAAGGGGTGATGCGGCTCTTCGCGCCCGAGGATGTCGAGGGCTGGATGGTGGTGATCATCGCCGCCATCGCCCTTGTGATCGATGCGGTCACGGCCCTGCTGACCTTCGCCATGTCGAAGTCCTCCGCCAACATCCGGGCCGCCTTCCTGCACAACCTCGCAGACGCGCTGGGCTCGGTCGCGGTGATCGTCGCGGGCACCCTGATCCTGCTCTACGACTGGCGCCTGGCCGACCCCATCGTCACCCTGTTGATCTCGGCCTACATCCTCTGGCACGCGCTGGCCGAGGTGCCCGGCGTGATCCGCATGCTGATGCTCGCCACGCCCCCGGGCATGGATATTTCCGAAGTATCCCAAAGGCTTGCCGCCACACCCGGCGTGGCCTCCATCCACCATCTGCACCTCTGGCAGATGCAGGAGCACGAGGCCGCGCTGGAGGCCCATGTCGTCATCGAAGAGGGCCACTGGGCCCAGGCCGACGCCATCAAGGCCACCCTCAAACAGGCCCTCGCGGAGCGCTACCACATCCACCACGCCACCCTCGAGCTGGAGTGCGCCGCCCACGCCTGCGAGGCCCCCCGACTGATCGGCCACGGATAGGGCGATTTGCCCTCGCACCGCCGGGCCACTGCCCCTATAACCTTCTGCGACCGCGACCACGGGAGACCCGCCGATGACCGATCTTTCGCCCATCGACAAGGCCAAGTTCGTCGCCGCCAAACGGGCGGTGGACTACGTGCAGGACGGCATGCGGATTGGCCTTGGCACTGGCTCCACGGCGGCCTGGATGGTGCGCTGCCTCGCCGAGAAGATGCAGGAAGAAAGCCTTGATATCATTGGCGTTCCAACCTCCACCCGCACGGCGGACCTGGCCCGTGAGCTGGACATCCCGGTCACCTCGCTGGATGAGGCCAAGTGGCTCGATCTCACGATTGACGGGGCCGACGAGTTCGATGGCGAGCTGAACCTGATCAAGGGCGGCGGCGGCGCGCTGCTGCAGGAAAAGATCGTCGCCACCGCCTCCGACCGCATGGTGGTGATCGCCGATGCCGCCAAGGATGTGACCGCGCTCGGCGCCTTCCCCCTGCCCATCGAGGTGATCCCCTTCGGCTGGCAGACCACCAAGGCGCTGGTCGAGGAAACTCTTATTAACATGGATGTTCTGGGCCGCGACACCTCGCTGCGCATGAACGACGACGCGCCCTACATCACCGACGAGGGCAACTACATCATCGACCTGCACCTGCGCCGCATCGGCAATGCCCGGCAGTTGAGCCTCGTGCTCAACCAGGTGCCGGGCGTGGTTGAAAACGGTCTCTTCATCGATATCTGCGACGTGGTGATCGTCGGTCACGGTGACGGGCGCGTTCAGGTGCGCGACATCAACGAAGGCACTGAGGAGGAAGAGAAAATCGACCTTCTCGAGGGAGACAACATCTTCGCCGACCTCTGAGGAGGAGCAGGGACGGCAGAGCAGAGGCAGAGCAATGGAATTCGACTACGACCTTTTCGTCATCGGCGGCGGCTCCGGCGGGGTGCGCGCGGCCCGGCTGGCAAGTTCGGAGGCCGGCCAGAAGGTTGGTCTGGCTGAAGAATATCGCATGGGCGGCACCTGCGTGATCCGCGGCTGCGTGCCCAAGAAGCTGATGGTCTACGCCTCGCATTTCCCCGAAGAGATGAAGCTCGCGCAGGCCTATGGCTGGACGGTTCACGCCGGCGGTTTCGACTGGGGCAAGTTCCGCCATCACCTCCACGCCGAGCTGGACCGGCTCGAGCAGATCTACACCCGCAATCTCGAAAAGGCCGGTGTGGAGATCCACGCGCAGCGTGCCGTGGTGAAGGATCCGCACACGGTGGCGCTGGCCGATGGCACCGAGTTCAAATGCCGCCACATCCTCGTCGCCACCGGCGGCGCGCCCAGCTTCCCCCCGCTGGAGGGGGCCGAGGAGTTCGGCATCAGCTCCAACGACATCTTCCTGATGGAGGAGCTGCCCGAGAGCATGCTGATCATCGGCGGCGGCTTCATCGCCTGCGAAATGGCCTGCATCCTCAATGGCTTGGGGGTCAAGACAACGCTCTTTTTGCGCGGCGCCCAGATCCTCCGCGGTTTCGATGACGAGGCCCGCGGCCATCTGGCCGACCACATGGCCAGCCTCGGCATCGAGATCCACACCGGCACCTCGATTACCGAGATGCAGAAGCTCGAAAACAAGATTTCCGTGCGCACGACCACCGGCCACGAGGGGCTCTACGAGAAGATCCTCTTCGCCACCGGCCGCGACCCCAACACCAAGGGCCTCGGGTTGGAGGAGGCCGGCGTCAAGCTCGGCCGCCTCGGTGAGGTGGTGGTGAACGAATACAGCCAGACCGACGTGCCCTCGATCTATGCCATCGGCGATGTGACCGGCCGCGTGGAGCTGACCCCGGTCGCGATCCGCGAGGGCGTGGCCTTTGTGAACACGGTGTTCCACGGCAAGCCCCAACCGGTCGACCATGATCTCGTGCCCTCGGCGGTCTACACCCAGCCCGAGCTGGGCACCGTGGGGATGACGGAGAATGAGGCAGAGCGCGCGATGGAGGCGGGCGGCGAGCCCTTCGAGGTCTACTCTACCTCCTTCCGCCCGATGAAAACCGCCTTCGCCCATACCGACGACCGGGTGATGATGAAGCTGATCGTCGGCAAGGATACCCGCAAGGTGCTAGGTTGCCACATCGTCGCACCCGAGGCGGGCGAGATGATCCAGCTCGCCGGGATCGCCATCAAGATGGGCGCAACCAAGGAAGACTTCGACCGCACCTGCGCGGTTCACCCGACCATGGCAGAGGAGCTGGTGACGATGAAGTCACCGGTGCGTTAGGGCGCCGAACGGCCGGAAACGGTTGAATTTGGCGCTTTCCTGACCACTTGTGCTAGACAATCACCAACACACCGCCGATGCAGGCGGAACCGCAAGGAAGAGGAAAGAGACACATATGGCTGGCAACAACGGCGGCCCCTGGGGCGGCGGATCGTCCGGCGGCGGAGGAGGCAACGGCGACGATGGCGACCGTTCCAACCGTCCGGGCGGCGGCGGGCGGAGGCCCGGTGAAGGCTCGGGCATCCCCGAAATCGACCAGATCATGAAAAAGGGCCAGGAGCAGCTTAAGGTGCTCATGGGCGGACGCGGCGGCAACGGCCGTGGCACCGGCGGCGGTGGCCGTGGTGGCGGCGGCGCCCCTTGGCTGACCGGCGGCACCCTGCTGATCGGCGCCGGCGCAGCCGCGCTGCTCTGGGCCTTTGCCAGCTTCTACACCGTCCGGCCCGAACAGCAGTCGGTCGAGCTTTTCCTTGGCGAGTTTTCCGATATCGGCACCGAGGGTCTCAACTTTGCCCCCTGGCCGCTGGTGACGGCAGAGGTCATCGACGTGACCACCAACCGCACCGAGGATATCGGCGTGCGTCGTGGCCAGTCCGGCAATGACGGCCTGATGCTGACGACCGACGAAAACATCGTGGATATCGACTTTCAGGTGGTCTGGAACGTGAAGAACGCGGCCGACTTCCTGTTCGCACTCGAGGCGCCCGAAATCACCGTGCGCTCGGTGGCCGAAAGCGCCATGCGCGAGGTGATCGCCCAATCCGAGCTGGCCCCGATCCTCAACCGGGACCGGGCCTCGATCGAAGCCCGCGTGGACGAGCTGATCCAGCAGATCCTCGACCAGCAGCAAACCGGCATCAACGTGGTCCGCGTCAACTTCAACAAGGTGGACCCGCCCGCGCAGCAGGTGGCGGTGACCGACATCAACGGCGAGACCAAGACCACCTCGGTGATCGACGCCTTCCGCGATGTGCAGGCCGCCGAACAGGAGCGTGACCAGGTGCAACGCCAGGCCGACGCCTATGCCAACGGCCGCCTCGCACAGGCCCGTGGTCAGGGCGCCCGCATTCTGGAGCAGGCCGAGGCCTACCGCTCCGAGCAGGTGAACCAGGCCACCGGTGAAAGCTCGCGCTTCCTGTCGGTGCTCGAAGAGTATCGCGCCGCGCCCGAGGTTACCCGCAAGCGTCTCTATCTCGAAACGATGGAGAAGGTGCTGGGCGATATCGACAAGATCATCCTTGAAAATCAAGGGGGTGAAGGCGGTCAGGGCGTGGTGCCCTATCTGCCGCTGAATGAGCTGCGCCGATCCGGCAGCACGGGAGGGAGCAACTGATGAACCGCCTGTCCTATCTCCTTCCTATCGTCGCCATCGCCCTCGCGGCGCTGCTGTCGTCGATCTTCATCGTCGATGAGCGCGAGCAGGTCCTTGTCCTGCGCTTCGGCCAGATCAAGCAGGAGCGCACCGAGCCCGGGCTCTACTTCAAGGTGCCGCTCTTCGATGAGGTGGTGGATTACGAAGATCGTATCCTCTCCATCGAAACGCCGCTGATCGAGGTGACCCCGGCCGATGACCGCCGCCTCGTGGTGGATGCCTTCGTGCTCTGGCGCATCACCGACATGGTGCAGTTCCGTCAGGCCATCGGCATCGGCGACGAACGCGCCGCGCAGATCCAGCTGAACGACATTCTCGACGGTCAGATCCGCGCCGTTCTCGGCTCCGAGGGGGTGACTTCCAACACCATCCTCTCGCCCGAGCGGACCGCTCTGATGGATCAGATCGAGGTGCGGGTAAACGACCGTGCCGGCGAGCTGGGCATCGAGGTTGTGGATGTGCGCCTGCGCCAGACCAACCTGCCCGAGCAGAACTTCGACGCTACGCTGAAGCGGATGATCGCAGAGCGGGAACGTGAGGCCATCGATGAACGGGCCCGCGGTCAGGAAGCCGGCCAGCGCGTGCGCGCTGCCGCCGACCGGACCTACGCCGAGATCATCGCCGAGGCCAACCGGGATGCCCGCATCATCCAGGGTCAGGCCGACGCCGAGCGAAACCGGATCTTTGCCGAAGCCTATGGGCAAGATCAGGAGTTCTTCGAGTTCTACCGCTCGCTTTCGGCATATGAAAACTCGCTGAAGGGCAACAACTCCTCCATGGTGATGAGCCCCGACTCCGAGTTCTTCAACTACCTGCGCACCGATGGGTCGGGCTCAGGCGTGGCCCCCGCGCCGGTCGACGAGGCCGCCGCTGCGGCAGCACGGGCTGCCAACGAGGCCGCCATCCGTGCCGCCGAGGAGAGCGCCGCCGAAACCGCCAGCGAGGCGGAAGCGGTGATCGAGGAGCTTCCCGATACCTCCGTGGCCAGTGAGGCCGCCGAAGGCGCGACGGACGAGACCGCTCCCGCCGAGGCAGCACCTGCCGAGGAGGCGCCCGTGGAAGAGGCACCGGTAGAGGAGGCTCCCGCAGAGGAGGCCCCCGCCGACGACACCACGGGGAACTGACCCATGGCCACGGCGCTCCTTGCGCTGGGCGCTATCCTGATGATCGAGGGGCTGGTGATTGCACTGGCCCCTCAGATTTATGAAGACTTCCTCCGCTGGCTGGTCAGCCTGCCCGTAGAGGCCCGCCGCACCGTGGGCTTTCTGGCCCTGACCGGCGGCGCGCTCCTGATCTGGGGCGCGGCATGGATCGGCGGCTGACCGCTCCCGCATGGCCCAGCGGCCCGCGCCAGCGGCGCATGACGGCAGATTTCATCCCTTGCGGCAACGCGGACCCTTGCGCCAGTGGCGCCCGGCTGAAACACTCCCGGCCAAGGGCTGACGCGGTTCTCACGGCCAAGTGACGCACCGCGAGAGCCATTGAGTTGCGCTTTCGCCTCCCTATCTGGGAAATAGGCAGAAGCAGATAAGGGCATCTGACCGGCTGACCCCCCGCACAGCCCGGGGTTCGCGCCGGCCGGTCCGCCCTGACGATCAAGGGAGACCATCCAGTGACTTCACAGGCAATTGCAAAAACAGTGGTTCAGGACCGGCGCAGCACCTTCGCGCTGCGCAGCCTCTTCGCGCTGCTCATCGGTCTGGCACTGATCACCGCGCAGGCGGTGAACGCCCAGTCCCGCACCATCCCCGGCAGCTTTGCCGACCTTGCCGACCAGATCAGCCCTTCCGTGGTGAACATCACCACCTCCACCACCGTCTCGCGCCGCACCGGCCCGACGCCGCAGGTGCCCGAAGGCTCGCCCTTCGAGGATTTCTTCCGCGATTTCCTCGATCGTGAGGGCAACCCCGACCGTCCGCGCCGCAGCTCGGCGCTGGGCTCGGGCTTCGTGATCTCGGAAGATGGCTACATCGTCACCAACAACCACGTCATCGAGGGCGCGGATGAGATCACCATCGAGTTCTTCTCCGGCCAAGAACTGCCCGCCGAGGTGGTGGGCACCGATGCCAACACCGACATCGCCCTGCTGAAGGTCACCCCCGAAGAGGCGCTGCCCTTCGTGCCCTTCGGTGACAGCAACACCGCCCGCGTGGGCGATTGGGTGATCGCAATGGGCAACCCGCTGGGGCAGGGATTCTCGGTCTCCGCCGGTATCGTCTCGGCCCGCAACCGGGCGCTCTCGGGCACCTATGATGACTACATCCAGACTGACGCCGCCATCAACCGCGGCAACTCCGGCGGCCCGCTGTTCAACATGGACGGCGAGGTGATCGGGGTGAACACCGCGATCCTTTCGCCCAATGGCGGCTCCATCGGCATCGGCTTCTCGATGGCCTCCAACGTCGTGACCAAGGTCGTCGCCCAGCTGAAGGAATACGGCGAGACCCGCCGCGGCTGGCTCGGCGTCCGCATTCAGGACGTGACCCCGGACGTGGCAGAAGCCATCGGCCTGACTCCCGCCAAGGGCGCGCTGGTTACCGATGTGCCCGAAGGCCCGGCGATGGACGCTGGCATGAAATCGGGCGACGTGATCATCAGCTTTGACGGCCAAGAGGTCGAAGACGTGCGCGGCCTAGTCCGCCGCGTCGGCAACACCGAGGTCGGCAAGACCGTCCGGATGAAGGTCTTCCGTGACGGCAGCACCGAGACGCTGAAGGTCACCCTTGGCCGCCGCGAAGAAGCCGAAGGCGCCGTGCCTGCCGTGGCGGATGGCGGCGAGGAGGGCGAGCCAGAAGCGCCGCAGGAGCAGGAGCTTCTCGGCCTGACGGTGACCACCCTGACCGACGAGCTGCGCGAGCAGATGAGCCTCGACGGCAACGAGGAAGGCCTCGTGATCAAGGAGGTCGACGAGATGTCGGAGGCCTACGAGAAAGGCCTGCGCGCTGGCGACATCATCACCGAAGCCGGGCAGCAGAAGGTCCGCGCCGTGAACGATCTCGAGGACCGGGTCGAAGAGGCCCGTGAGGCTGGCCGCAAATCGCTCCTGCTGCTGATCCGCCGTTCCGGCGAGCCCCGCTTCGTGGCGCTCTCTCTGGAATGATCTGAATTCTCACAGGCGAGAAAACCTGGCCCGCGCTCCCCGCGCGGGCCTTTTTATTGCACCGCTGTTGGTCAATCGCGCGCCCTGCGGGCGAATTCTCTTTTATTGTTTTGGCGCCTGTGGCCGCTGCTGGGCTGAAGCGGAGGGCTTAGGGAAGGGGCTACGGGTTCACCGAAGCAGGAACCCCGGCATGCGTGTTGAAGAACGCGATCGTGCGGGCGAAGAAAGCGTCGCGCACATCCGGCGTTTCCATCAGAATCTCATGCTCCGCCCCCTCCGGCTCCACCAGCTCCGCACCGGGCCATGTGGCCATGCGGGTGCGCACCGCAGCCGGATCGACGATGCGCTCATTGCCGCCGAGGTAGGTCAGGCAAGGCAGGTCGGGCGCGGGGGCGCGCAGCAGCGCGCGCATCTCCACCAGTGCTCGGTTCAGCCAATGCAGGCTGGGGCCGCCGAGGGCCAGCTCGGGGTGCGCGGTGAGTTGGGCCCGCATGTAGAGCCACATCTCCTCATCGCGGGTGAGCATGTTGCCCGCGAATTCGGCAGCCAGCGCGTAGGTCTCGGGCTGGGTGCCGGGGGCGTAGCGCCCACCCATGCCGAGCGGGCGGGAAAGGGCGGAGAGCAACCATGCCGCAGGGCGCACCGCCGGATGAAACCGGATGCCCCACATCGGCGCCGAGAATGCGGCTGCCTTCAGATCGAGCCTCTGCGCGGCGCGCAGCCCGATGCAGCCACCCATCGAATGGCCGATCAGCACGCGGGGCAGGGGGCCGCCCTCCAACGCGGTGACGGCTTCGACCATCGCATCCACGTCGAGCTGGTAGTCGGCAAATTCGTCCACATGGCCGGTGGCCGGGTCTTTCAGCGCCCGGTCGGCAAGGCCCTGGCCGCGCCAGTCCATCGCCGCCATGTTCCAGCCCGCCGCCACGTATTCCCGCGCGGCGCGGCCATATTTCTCGATGTATTCAGTCCGGCCGGGGAAGAAGAGGATGGTGCCTTTCGCCGCTTCGGCGGGCCACCACCCCATCCGTACCTGCACCCCGTCGGCGCAGGTCAGCCAATAGGCGCGGCCCCCCTCGGGGCCGTCCGCCTCATCGTATAGCGGGGCGTCCTGCAAGCCTCAGCTCAGCGCGCCGCCGAGCTTCATCGCCATGCCCATATCGCCATCCACCTTCAGGCGGCCGCCCATGAAGGCGGCGGTGGGGTTGAGATCGCCGGAGAGAATCGACTGGAAGGTCTCGGCATCGGCGGTCATCGTCACTTCGGCCTCATCGTCACCGGCGCGGGCGCCATTCTGGTCGACGATGATCGAGCCTTCGTCCTCGATCACGAACTTCGCGGTGCCGTCAAACCCGCCATCCATCTTCTCGTTCAGGGCCGCAACGGCGCCTTCGACAACTGCACTCATTCCTGTTCTCCTTCCAATGTGACCGACCGGGGGCTTGGCAGTCCCGGCGCTTGCGCTAAACTCATGCACAGATATGCGACCCTTGGCCAGACACCTCAACTTTCACGTCACGGCATTTGCCGTGCTGCTGGCTTTTGCCGCACCTCTCGCCGCGCAGGAGGAAAATGCCCCCGATGCGCCGCCCGAGATGCCCACGCCCTCGCCCGAGGTTGCCGTGGCCCCCGAGCCCGAAGGCGGGCGCCCCTCGCTCGACCAGCTCTTTGCCGAACTGTCCCAGCCCGAGCAGATGGGCTGGCAGCGGATCGAAGATGCAATCTGGATCGAGTGGTCGCGCTCCGGCTCTGCCTCGATGGACCTGCTGCTCAAGCAGGGCCGCGAGGCGCTGGAGCGGCAAGACTACGAGCTCGCCATCGAGCACCTCACCGCGCTGACCGATCATGCGCCGGAGTTCGCCGAGGGCTTCAATGCCCGCGCCACCGCCTTCTTCCAGCTCGATGAATACGGGCTGGCGCTGGAGGATATCCGCCGCACGCTGGAGCTGAACCCGCGCCATTTCGCGGCGCTCACCGGCCTCGCCGTGATCATGGAGCAGATGGGCGAGGAGGCCCGGGCGCTCACCGCCTATCAGGAAGTGCTCAAGATCCACCCCCATCGCCCCAACGTGAAAGAGGCCGTCGAGCGGCTCGAGTTCACAGTGATGGGCAAGCGCATCTGACGCGCCCCCAGGCCTGACAAGAGAGGCCCTATGGGCGGCGAACACGCGCGGATCACGGCCCTTTTGGGGCCAACCAACACCGGCAAGACCCATTTCGCTATTGAGCGGATGCTGTCTTACCCTTCCGGGGTGATCGGCCTGCCGCTGCGGCTCCTGGCCCGCGAGGTCTATGACAAGATCGTGGGGCTGCGCGGCCCCAATGCGGTGGCGCTGATCACCGGCGAAGAGCGCATCATGCCGCCGCGCCCGCGCTTCTGGGTCTGCACAGTCGAGGCGATGCCGGTGACCGGTGAGCATGACTTTCTGGCGGTGGACGAGATCCAGCTCTGCGCCGACCCCGAGCGCGGTCATGTATTCACCGACCGGCTGCTGCACGCCCGTGGGCGGGTGGAGACGATCTTCATGGGCGCCGAGACCATGCGCGCGACCATCGCCCAACTGGTGCCCCGTGCCCAGTTCGTCAAACGCGAGCGGTTCTCTCACCTGACCTACGCAGGTTCGAAAAAGATAAGCCGGATGCCCGCCCGCTCGGCCATCGTCGGCTTCTCGGTTGAAAATGTGTACGCCATCGCCGAGCTGATCCGCCGCCAGAAGGGCGGCTGCGCGGTGGTCATGGGGGCGCTTTCGCCCCGCACCCGCAATGCGCAGGTGGAGCTCTATCAAAACGGCGATGTCGATTACCTCGTCGCCACCGATGCCATCGGCATGGGGCTCAACCTCGATCTTCATCACGTCGCCTTCTCCGCCACCTCCAAGTTCGACGGGCGGCGCATGCGCCCGCTCACCGCGCAGGAGCTGGGCCAGATCGCCGGCCGCGCCGGGCGCTACCAGCGCGATGGTTCCTTTGGCGTGACCGGTGAGGCCGCGCCACTGCATGAAGAGACCGTGGAGGCGATCACCGAGCACCGCTTCGAGCCGATCCGCAAGCTGGAGTGGCGCAACCCCGATCTGGATTATCGCACCCCCGCCCATCTCATAGCCTCGCTGGAGGCCCGGCCCGACAATCTGCTGCTCGCACGCGCCCGCGAGGCCGATGACCTCGGCGCGCTCAAGGCCCTTGCCGCCATGCCCGAGCTGGCCCCGCGCACCACCTCTCGCGCCGACACCAAGCTGCTCTGGGATGTCTGCCGCATCCCCGATTTTCGTGGCATCTCCCATGCCGTACACGCCAGCCTTCTGGCCAAGATCTTCGCCGATCTACACGGGCTCGGCCGCATCCCGGATGATTGGTTCGCCCGCCAGATCAAACGCATCGACCGAACCGATGGCGACATTGATACGTTGTCCAAGCGGCTGGCATATATCCGCACATGGACCTACGTGGCCCAACGCAACGGCTGGCTCGACGACGAATCCCATTGGCGCGGCGCGACCCGCGCGGTAGAAGACCGCCTGTCAGATGCCCTTCACGGCGCACTGACCCAAAGATTTGTCGACCGGCGCACCTCAGCATTGCTGCGGCGGTTGAAACAGAAGGAGAGCCTCGTGGCTGACGTGAACGACAAGGGTGAAGTGGCGATCGACGGCCACGTTGTGGGCCGGCTCGAGGGCTTCCGCTTCAGGCAGGCCGACACCAGCGATGCCGGAGAGGCCAAGACCCTGCGCTCTGCCGCCGTGGCCGCCCTCGGCCCGCAGTTCTCGCTGCTCTCCGACCGGTTCTACAATGCGCCCGATACCGAGCTCGATTTCACCGAGCAGGGCGGGCTGATGTGGGGCGAACATGCCGTCGGCAAGCTGGTCAAAGGCTCCGAGGCGCTCAAGCCGCAGGTGCAGGCCTTCGTCGATGACGAGGCAGGCGCCGAGGTGGCCGAGAAGGTCACGCGCCGGCTGCAGCACTTCATCGACCGCAAGATTGCCGCGCTCTTCGAGCCGCTAATGAACGTGCAGAACGACGAGGCGCTCACTGGCTTGGCCCGCGGCTTCGGCTTCCAGCTGATCGAGGCGCTCGGCGTCATTCCCCGCGAGCAGGTCGCGCAGGATGTAAAAGCGCTGGACCAGGACGCGCGCGGTGCGCTGCGCAAGCACGGTGTCCGCTTCGGCCAGTTCACCATCTTCATGCCGCTTCTGCTCAAGCCCGCGCCAACCCGGCTCCGTCTGGTGCTCTGGTCGCTGGCCCAAGGCCTTCAGGAGTTCCCCGAAAGCCCCCCGCCGGGCCTCGTGACCATCCCCGCGCCGCAGGGCATGCCCGAGGGCTACGCGCCGATGTCTGGCTACCGCAGCGCGGGCAGCCGCGCGATCCGTATCGACATGCTGGAGCGCCTCGCAGACCAGCTGCGCGGGCAAGACAGCCGCGGCGGCTTTGAGGCCACCGCAGACATGCTCTCCATCACCGGCATGACGCTGGAGCAGTTCGCCGACCTCATGGGCGGCCTTGGCTACAAGGCCGCGAAGGGCGAGCGCGCCAAGGTCAAACCGGTCGACGCCGTAGTGCCCGAGGCCGAAGCCGCCGCCGCGCCCGAGGGTGACGTGCCGGTGATGGACGCCGCCGAGGCGCAGCCCGAAGGCGGCATTATCGAGCAGCCCACGCCCGAGACCCCGGCAGATGACATCTCGCCCGAGGCCGAGGCCCTGCCGGATGCGGGCGAGGCCCCCGTGGCCGAAACCCCCGCCGAGCCTCTGCCCGAAGAGCCGGTGGCCGAAACGCCCGCCGAAGAGCTTGCTCCCGGCACGGCGCCGGATGCCGAGATCGCAGGCCCCGAGATGGAGGTGTTCTACACCTTCACATGGGGCGGCAACCGCGGCGGCCGCCGCAATGACCAGCAAGGCAACCGCCCGAAAGGGCAGGGAAAGGGCAAGCCGCGCGGCAAGGGTGGCCCCAAAGGCAAGGGCGGCCCCCGCCGCGACGAAGGCACCAAGACCTTCCAGTCCCGCCCGCCCCGCAAGGAAAAGCAGATCGACCCCGACAACCCCTTCGCCCAGGCGCTGATGGGGCTGAAGAAGGAGTGACAGGGGCCGCGCCGGAGCGCCAGCCGCCGGGCGAGGCCACCAGCCTCCGCATCGACAAATGGCTCTTCCACGCCCGCTTCTTCAAGACCCGCAGCCTCGCCGCCAAACTGGTGAGCGAGGGCAAGCTGCGGGTCGATGGCACGCCCATCTCCAAGCCCTCCCGCACCGTTTCGCCCGGTGACACGTTGACCTTCCCGAAGGACCGGCACATCCGCGTCATCCGCATCGTCGCGCTGGGCACCCGCCGTGGCCCGGCCCCCGAGGCCCAGGCGCTCTACGAAGATCTCGCGCCGCCAGAACGCCCGTCCCGCGATCCGGGCGAACCGAAGGCCGACGTTCGCCCGACTGCGCGTGATCGACGCATCGCGCTCCGAATGCGTGGCAAGTCGCTTGAATGACCCTCTGCTTTGAAATACCTCTGCCCCGAACGGCAAAGAGGCCCGCATGACCTATATCGTCAACGACAACTGCATCGCCTGCAAATACACCGACTGTGTCGAGGTGTGCCCCGTGGATTGTTTCTACGAGGGCGAGAACATGCTGGTGATCCACCCTGACGAATGCATCGACTGCGGCGTTTGCGAGCCAGAGTGCCCCGCCGACGCCATCCGCCCGGATACCGAACCGGACATGGAGAAGTGGGTGGAGTTCAACCGCAAGTACTCCGAGATGTGGCCGGTCATCGTGACCAAGAAGGATCCGCTGCCGAATGCCGACGACATGGACGGCAAACCGGGCAAGATGGACCTGTTCTCGGAGGCGGCTGGCGAGGGCGGCTAAGCCGCACGGCGCCGCCTGAAATTGACCATTTGGTCAAAACGTCGCGCGTGGCCCCGCGCGACGCGCTTTGAGAATCGCGATTTTTGTGATATATTCCTTGCCGATGGAACATAAATCCTGAGGCTCCCGTCGCTGCGCTGCTCGCCAGACCGGGGGAATTCATAGCGCAAACAAGGCCCGCTCCCGGAAGCACACGCGCCGGGGTAGGGTCTTTTCGGCTCCAAGGGATCGGCTAAGGAAGGCCCTGAATGACCAAGAAGAAATCCGAGTTTCGCCCCAACGATTTCGTTGTGTACCCGGCCCACGGCGTAGGCAAAATCGTCTCGATCGAAAAGCAGGAGGTCGCCGGCTTCGAGCTGGAGCTCTTCGTGATCTCCTTCGAGAAAGACAAGATGACTCTCCGTGTGCCCACCCACAAGGCCACTGAGGTCGGCATGCGCTCGCTCTCCACGCCCGACACCGTGTCGCTGGCCATGAAGACCCTGAAGGGCAAGGCCAAGGTCAAGCGCGCCATGTGGTCCCGCCGGGCGCAGGAATATGAGCAAAAGATCAACTCCGGCGACCTGATCGCGATTGCCGAGGTGGTCCGCGACCTGCACCGCACCGACGACCAGCGCGAGCAGTCCTACTCCGAGCGTCAGCTCTACGAGGCCGCGCTCGAGCGCCTTACCCGTGAAGTGGCTGCCGTGTCGGGCACCGACGAGGCTGGCGCCCAGAAGCAGGTCGACGACGTGCTGGTGAGCCGCGCCGCCGCCTGACGGCCGCAGCCTATGCTTTCAAAGGGCCGTGCCTCCGGGCGCGGCCCTTTTCATTTGGCGGGTTATCTTACTCCGCCGCATCCGCACCGCCCTGCGACCGGCCCTGCAGGATCTCCCGCACCAGCGCTGCTTCCAGCTCCGAGTTCAGCTCGCGGGTCCGGGCGACGTAGGCCTCGTTCTGGCTCAGCGGGATATCCGGGTTCCACAGCTCCGCCAGCTCCCGAAGGATGTGCCGGTCGTGCTTGTAGAACCGGCGCTCCACCTCGCTCGCCTCGAACTCCGAGAACTCCATGTTCTCCAGCACATAGCGCCCGGCCCGCAGGCTCGAGTCGAACAGCTCGCGGATGATGTCGTTCGCCCCGGCCTTGTAGAGCTCATACACATGCAGCCGGTCCCGCGCGCGGGCGATGATGTGAATGTCGGGCCGCACTTCTCGGGCATAATGCACCAACTGCACGGCGGTCTTGGGGTTGTCGAGCGCCACCACCAGAACCCGCGCATGGTGGATGCCTGCGGCGTGCAGCAACTCCGGGCGGGTCGGGTCGCCAAAGAACCCTTTGAAGCCGAAGCGTCGCAGCAGGTTGATGGTTTCAAGATTGTGGTCGAGCACGGTGGTGTTCACCCCGGCGGCGCTGACCATCCGGCTCACGACCTGCCCGAAGCGCCCAAGCCCAGCAATGATCACCGGCGCGGTCTCGTCCATCTCGTCCGGCTCCGGTGCCTCGCTCTCCTCGGCCATTCGTTCCGAGAGCTTCTCGTAGAGGATGAAGTACAGCGGCGTGAGCAGCATGGTCATGGCCACCACCAGCAGGAGGATCTGCGCCAACACAGGGTCGAGCATGCGCTGCCCGGTCATGAAGCCGACCAGCACGAAGCCAAATTCACCGGCCTGCGCCAGCCCGAGGGTAAAGAGCCATTGCCCCTTGGTCCGCAGCTTGAACATCCACGCCAGCGCAAAGAGGATCAGCCCCTTCACCAGCATCACCCCCAGCGTCAGGCCGATGATGGTGAAGATGTTGTTCCAAAGCACGGTAAAGTTGATGCCCGCGCCCACGGTGATGAAGAACAGGCCGAGCAGCAGCCCCTTGAACGGGTTCAGGTCGGCCTCGATCTGGTGGCGGAATTCCGAGTTGGCCAGCATCACGCCGCCAAGGAAGGTACCGAGGGCAGGGGAGAGGCCTACAAGGTTCATCAGGAAGGCGATCATCACCACCATCAGCAGGGCTGTGGCGGTGTAAAGCTCGCGCAGCTTGGCCATGTGGATGAACTTGAACAGCGGCCGCGTCAGGAAGATGCCCGCAAGGATCACCGCCGCCACCGCGCCCACCGTCACCAGCGCCACGCCCCAGCCCGGCAGCCCCTCGACCAGCGACATCGCATGATGCGCCTCTTCGCCGCCCACCTGAATGGCCCCGCTGTCATCGAGTTGGGGCACAAAGGCCACCGGCAGCAGAGGCAGGATCGCAAGGATCGGGATCACCGCGATATCCTGCGTCAGCAGCACCGAGATGATCGAGCGCCCGCCGGGCGACTGCATCAGCCCCTTCTCGCTCAGGGTCTGCAGCACGATGGCGGTGGAGGAGAGGGCAAAGGTCATGCCCACGGCAAGTGCGAGGCTCCACGTAAGGCCAAGCGCCATGCCGCAGCCCGCAATCACAAGGGAGGTGCCCACCACCTGAAGCCCGCCAAGCCCCAAAAGCCGGTGCCGCATGTTCCACAGCGCCTTCGGCTCCAGCTCCAGACCGATCAGGAAGAGCATCACCACCACGCCAAACTCGGCGAAGTGTTGAAGCTCCTGCGTTTCGCTCCCCACAAGGCCGAGGATCGGGCCGATCACGATGCCTGAAAGCAGGTATCCCAGTACCGATCCCATGCCGAGCCGCGCCGAAATAGGCACCGCGACCACAGCCGCGCTGAGGTAGATCACCGCCTGATAAAGGAACTCTTCCATAGCGCCCGCCCTGTTTCGTCCTTTCCAGAAGTATCAGGCAACGGCCAAAATGGAATGGCCGCAGCGCCCCGCAGCGGGCGAAAACGCTGTGCGGCAGGGCACATTATCTTTCACTTGGTTACAGCGGCGCGCCCGGGGGCGCTTGGCGCGGCGCTCACAGGGGCAGGGGGCCGTCCGGCTTGAGCTGGTCCATCACGATCTGGCTTTGCACCCGCGCGACCGAGGGATGGGGCAGCAGAACCTCCTGCACCAGCCGGTTGAGCGCGGCCAGATCGCGGCAGTAGATGCGCAGCAGGTAATCGGCATCGCCGGTCATCACCCATGCGCTGGTGATCTCCCCGGTGCGCTCCACCAGCCGTGCAAAGCTCTGCGCAGCATCGGGGGCATGGGCGGCCATATGCACCTGGATCATCGCCTGCACCCCCAGCCCCACCGCCTCCGGGTCCACCCGCGCGCCGTAGCCCGCAATCAGCCCCTCCGCCTCCAGCCGCTGCCGCCTCCGCCCGGCCTGGCTCGGGCTGAGGCCCAGCTTCTGACCGAGGGTCTCGGCGGTCTGGTTGGCATCCTGTTGCAGGAGCCGAAGCAGGGATGAGTCGGTTTTGTCGAGTGTCATGCGGGGTATTAACGGTAATGGCGGACTTTATGCGCAGTAAACGCGGATTGTCCTGTAATTTCCAGCCATAACGCGCACTCCCCGCCCGCATCCCGCGCTAAACTGGCCGAAAGCGCACAGGAGAGACACATGGGCCCCTTCCCCCACGACGCCCCCAAGGCGACGATCACCCCCGAAAACCCCGCCGGCACCGATGGCTTCGAGTTCGTCGAGTTCGCCCACCCCGACCCCGAGCACCTGCGCGAGACCTTCCGCGCGATGGGTTACACCCACGTGGCCACCCACAAGACCAAGCGCATCGAGCTTTGGCAGCAGGGCGATATCAGCTACCTGCTGAACGACGAGCCCGGCACCCACGGCCGCGACTTCGTGGAAGAGCACGGCCCCTGCGCCCCCTCGATGGGCTGGCGCGTGGTGGATGCCCAGCACGCCTTCGACCACGCCGTGAAAAACGGCGCCGAGCCCTATGAAGGCCCCGGCAAAACAATGGACGTGCCCGCCATCCGCGGCATCGGCGGCAGCCTGATCTACTTCATCGAAGACTACTTCGAGACCAGCGCCTACAACGCCGAGTTCGACTGGCACGACAGCGCCCACCCGATGGGCGTCGGCTTCTACTACCTCGACCACCTCACCCATAACGTTTTCAAGGGCAACATGGACAAGTGGTTCCAGTTTTACGGCAAGCTCTTCAACTTCCGTGAGATCCGCTTCTTCGACATCGAGGGCAAGTTCACCGGCCTGTTCTCCCGCGCCCTGACCTCGCCCTGCGGCCGCATCCGCATTCCGATCAACGAGGACCGGGGCGAGACCGGCCAGATCGTCGCCTACCTGAAAAAGTACAACGGCGAGGGCATCCAGCACATCGCCGTGGGCGCCCGCGACATCTACGAGGCGACCGACCAGATCGCCGAGATGGGCGTGAAGTTCATGCCCGGCCCGCCGGAGACCTATTACAAGATGTCTAAGGACCGGGTGCAGGGCCATGACGAGCCGCTAGACCGGATGATGAAGCACGGCATCCTGATCGACGGCGAGGGCGTGGTGGACGGCGGCGAAACCCGCATCCTGCTGCAGATCTTCTCGAAAACGGTGATCGGCCCGATCTTCTTCGAGTTCATCCAGCGCAAGGGGGATGACGGCTTTGGCGAGGGCAACTTCAAGGCGCTCTTCGAAAGCATCGAGCAGGAGCAGATCGAGAGCGGCGAGTTGAAGCCGGAAGACGCCGCCTGAAAGGCGGGCTCTTCAGTGCCCCTGTGAAAACGCCTCGAAGGGCGAATGAGCGCCCCGCGCCTCAGCCCTTCGTGACCGCGTCCAGCGCCTTCAACCTGTCCAGCACCGCCGGCAGGTCCGCCAGCCGCAGCATGTTCGGCCCGTCCGAAGGCGCGTTGTCGGGGTCTTCATGCACCTCCATGAAGACCGCCGCGCAGCCCACCGCCACGGCCGCGGCTGCCAGCACCGGCACGTATTCGCGCTTGCCACCCGTCGAGCCGCCAAGACCGCCCGGCTGCTGCACCGAATGAGTCGCGTCAAACACGACCGGATAGCCCGTCTCGGCCATGATCGGCAGGCCGCGGAAGTCGCTCACCAGCGCGTTGTAGCCAAAGCTCGTGCCGCGCTCGCAGAGCATGATCCGCTCATTACCCGTGCTGGCGATCTTCTCCGCCACATTGGCCATGTCCCAGGGCGCCAGAAACTGCCCCTTCTTCACGTTGATCGCCTTGCCCGTCTCTCCGGCGGCCAGCAGCAGGTCGGTCTGGCGGCAGAGGAACGCGGGGATTTGCAGGATATCCACCACCTCTCCCGCCCGCTGCGCCTGCGCCACATCATGCACATCGGTCACCACCGGGCAGCCAAACTCCTCGCGGATCGTGGCCAGCACCTCCAGCCCCTTTTCGATCCCAAGCCCCCGCTTGCCCGAGAGCGAGGTGCGGTTGGCTTTGTCGTAGCTCGCCTTGAACACGAAAGGGATGCCGCGCTCGTCCGCCGCCGCGCCGATCTTCTCGGCCAGCATCCGCGCATGGTCGAGGCTCTCCAGCTGGCAGGGGCCGGCCAGCAGGGCAAAGGGCTTGTCGTTCGCAATGGAAAACCCGCCGAGGTCCACCGATGTCATGGCCTGTCTCCTGCTGCCAGATTTCGGGTCACAGGAACACCGGCGCGGCGGGGATGTCAAACAGCCCCGCCCGCGCGCCTTAGCCCGATGGCATGGCGAGGGTGATGTTCTTCCCGCGCTTCACGTAGCGCAGCTCGTTCGGGCCGATTGCGGCAACCTTGCCGCCATCAAGCCGGTCTCCCGCCTTCACCTTGATCAGCCGGCCCGAGGGCAGGCGCACGAGGGCGCGGCGCTGCGAAGGTGAGCCGAAGACGCCGATCAGGTTGATGTCGCGCAGCTTCAGCACGTTGCGGTCGGTTGCGGCCTTGGCCACAGAGGCGCTGGAGGGCACCGAGGGCGCGACCCTCTGGTTGCGCGGCAGGACCACGGCGGCAGAGGCCGTCTGCGTGGAGCCGCTGTCGGCCTGGGGCGCCGTGGTCGAGCGGGCAGCGGCGGCTGCGGCCGCGCGAGCCTGCGCCTCGGCCTCTTCTTCCGCCTTCTTGCGAGCGGCGGCGACCTTGTTGCCAAAGTTGCGCGGCTTGGCGGCGGGCTTGCGCGAGGCGGCAACGGCCAAGCGCGAGGCGTTCTGCAGCTCGGCCTCGGCGCGGGCCTGTGCCTCTGCTGCGGCGCGCTCTTCGTCGGCGGCCAGTTCGGCGGATTCGCTCTCGCTGTCGCGCACGGCTTGTTCGATGGCGGCCTGACGGGCGCTCTCGGCCTCGTCCTGCACCGATTGCGGGCGCGCCTTGGGCCGCAGCCCTGACAATTCAGCACGGGTGCGCCCACCGAGAGTGGCCTTCTCGTTCTCTTCGATCAGCCCTTCGGGGCGGGCCTTGGGACGCAGCCCGGCGAGGGCGCTGTCGGCCTCGGTCTCGCCCGCCGTTTCCGCCTCGGTCTCAGCCTGAGCTTCGGCGCTGGCCTCCTGCGCCGTGCCGGGCCGCACGCGCGGCACCACATGAGGGCGACCGGCATAAAGCGTTACGCCGCCAGCGGTGACCACGCCGTCCTGCGTCGGGCGGATCGAGCCATCGGCATCAAACTCCACGTCCTGGCCGGGGGGCATCGGGCTGGGCTGGCGGGGCAGGGCGGCATCGCTGCCGCTGCCGGTTTCGGCACGGGGCAGCGCCACCGCGTCATAGCCGGTCACCGCCGGGTCTATGGAGGCGATGTAAATGTCGTCGGTGCTCTCTTCGGCGGGCAGGCTGGCGGGCTGCGGGGCCTGCTGCCAGATGCCGCTCTCGGCGTAGGCGGCCTGCGCCTCCTCCGGGCTCAGCGGCGCGGCAGGGGTGGCCTCCGGCTCCGGCTCCATGTCGGCCAACTCGTCCTCGGCGGGGTCGGCATCGGCGTCGATCTCGGGCAACGGCGGGTTTTCGAGCATCGGCTCTGCGATGCGCGGCTCTTCCTCCGGCAGCGCGGAGAAGGGGTCGTCGGCAAGACTGGCCATCTGGGCCTCGCCTTCCATCGCCGGGTCCGTCGGGGTCGGAGCCTGCAGGGCCTCGGCCAGCTCGGCCTCGCCTTCTGGCTCGGTGGTCGCACCGCTGGTGCCGGTCTCCGAGAAGGTGATCGAGCGGGTCAGGGCGCCATCGGCCCCGGTGTTCCCACTAAGCAGCGGCAGCGTGCCTGCCACGCTCTGCTCGACGACCACGGGGGCGCCATCTGTGTCGCCGCCCGCGATGAAGAGTTTCGACCAGAGGCCGACCATGCCGAGAAACAGCACCAGCCCCAGCGTCAGCCCGATGGGGAAGCCCTTGCGCTGCTTCGGCTTGGTTTTGCCGCGCGCGCCGAAAATGGTCATGTCGCCCGCCGCGGCCTCTTGCGAGAGGCGCTTGGGCAGATCGTCCGGCGTGGGCTTGGGCAGCGGCGCGGCAATGATCTCGGGCGTGAGCGCAGAGCCACCCTCGGGCTTGCGGCGCAACGTGCCAACCTTGTCCCGGAAGGCCGCAAAGGCCGCCTTGCTGCGCGGGCTGGCATCCTGCGAGGCAAGCTCCGGGTTCGGCCTGGCCGCAGGTGCGCCCTCCGCGGCTTCGGGCGTCATCGCCGCAATGGTCCGTGCCGCCGTCTCGGCAGGCTTGGCCTCGGGTTTCGCCGCCGATTTCTCTTGCGGCTCGGGTTTGGCCACGGCTTCGGGCTTGGCTGCGGTGTTCTCGGCTTTGCCACGCGTCGCGCCGCCCAGCTTGCGCACCGCGCCGCTAGCTGTGTCGGACCGCGCCGCGCCCAACCGGGGCGCCTGCCCCTCGGGCGTCTGGGCGCGGATCGAGCTGAAGGCAGGCATTGCAGCCGCCGGCGCCTCAGGCTCCGCATCCTCGGCAGGCTCATGCTCGGTGAGCGCCTCCTCTTCCGGCGCCGCAACCTCCTCAGGGGCCACAGCCTCCACAGCAGGAGACTCATCCTCCAGCGCCGGCGCGTCGGCCTCAGCGGGCGCTTCATCACCAGCCGCCTCAACAACCTCGGGCGCGGCTTCTTCGGCAACAGCCGCAACCTCTTCGGTCTCGACGACTTCAGCCTCAACCGTCTCCGGTTCGGCGACCTCCTCAACGACGGGCGCAGACTCTTCAGCAGGCTCCACCTTGTCGGAAGCCTCCAACGCCTCAACATCCTCCGGAACGGCCTCTTCCGCCGCAACTTCCGCCACCTCGGCCACAGCCTCGGCATCTGCTTCCGCCTCAGCCACTGCCTCCACCGGCTCCTCAGCCAACGCTGCAGGCTCTTCCCAGTCGCCCACAACCTCGATCGGTTCCGCATCGGCGAGCATCGCCGGGCCAGCGCCGGGGCCGCGATCCACCGGGCCGAAGAACGGCTCGCGCAGGAAGGCCCCGCGCGGCGGCACCGCCACGTAGCCCACCGGGCCGAAGCCGTGCTCGGCGGCAAAGGCGCGGGCCTCTTCCAGCGTCTCACGGGCAACCACGGCGATGTGCAGCGTCTCGCCGTCCGACTCCCAGTCGAACAGCAGGTCCGAAACCTCGTAGGGCGTGGCCCCCACCAGCGCGGCGCGCACCCGCACCTCGTCGGCCAGCTCGTCTCGGCCGCTCGCAGGGCAGGTGGTGTAAAGGATCTGGCCGTTGGGGATCACCAGCTTGGTCGCCACCGCGTCCCCCGCCTGCGCCCGCAGCGCGGCCAAGTCATCACTCAGCCGGTCGGCATCCAGCGAGACCGCGCCAACCCGTCGCCACCCATCCTCCGCACGCCGCAAAAGCGAGATACCGTCGAGGCTGAGATCAAGCGCTAAATCGGGGGTCATCCAAGGAGTTTCCGGCCAATGGGGGCGGGCGCCGCAGGGCCCGCGTGAAAGCTCCTTAGTCTATACAGGCTTAACGGCGGGTTTTCAATTTTTCACGACTCCTGCGGCATCACCTTCACCTCGCGCCAAAGCGCCTTGTCGCAAAACGAAAAATCCGGCCCGCGGAGGGGCCGGATTGTTGGAGGTGCGGGGCTGACAATGTCGTGAAACTGCAAGCCCCGCGCGGGCGGAAATCCGCCGCCGTCGCGCCTATTGGTGTGCCTTCTCCAGTGCCTGCCCGAGGTCGGCGATCAGGTCGTCGGCATCCTCGATCCCGATGGAAAGCCGCAGCACGTTCGGCGCGGCCCCGGCCGCCACCTGCTGCTCCTCGGTGAGCTGGCGGTGGGTGGTGGAGGCAGAGTGGATCACAAGGCTCCGGGTGTCCCCGAGGTTGGCCACGTGGGAGAATAGCTCGAGGCTGTCCACCGTCTTCACGCAGGCCTCGTAGCCGCCCTTCAGCGTCACCGTGAAGAGCCCGCCCGCGCCCTTGGGGCACACCGTCTTGACCCGCCCGGCATAGGGCGAGGAAGGCAGGCCGGCGTAGGTCACGGCCTCCACGTTCGGGTGGGTCTCCAGCCAGCCAGCGATCTTCTTGGCGTTGGCCACATGTCGCTCCATCCGCAGGCTGAGGGTCTCGATGCCCATCAGCGTGTAATGGGCGGCCTGCGGGTTCAGGGTCATCCCGAGGTCACGCAGCCCGATGGCGATGCCGTGGAAGGTAAAGGCCAGCGGCCCGAAGGTCTCGGCGAACTTGAGGCCGTGATAGGCAGGCTCCGGCTCGGAGAGCGAGGGGAACTTGCCCGAGGCCGCCCAGTCGAACTTGCCCGAATCCACCACCACGCCACCGGTCACGGTGCCGTTGCCGGTGAGGTACTTGGTCATCGAATGCACCACCAGCGTCGCGCCATGCTCGATCGGGCGGCAGAGGTAGGGGGTGGCCGAGGTGTTGTCGACGATGAGCGGCAGCCCCGCGTTGTCAGCCACCTTCGCCACGGCGGGCAGGTCGGTGATGTAGCCGCCCGGGTTGGCGATGGACTCGCAGAAAACCGCGCGCGTGTCGTCGTCGATGGCCGCTTCGATGGCTCCCAGATCGTCGAAATCCACGAACTTGGCCGACCAGCCGAAACGCTTGATCGTCTGGCTGAACTGGGTGATCGACCCGCCGTAAAGCCTTGTGGACACAACCACATTCCGCCCTGGCCCCATCAGCGGGAAGAGCGCCATGATCTGCGCCGCATGGCCCGACGAGCAGCACACCGCGCCCGCACCGCCCTCCAGCGTGGCGATCCGCTCCTGCAGCACCGCCACGGTCGGGTTGGTCAGCCGCGAGTAGATGTAGCCCACTTCCTGCAGGTTGAAGAGCGCGGCGGCGTGATCCGCATCGCGGAACACATAGGCCGTGGTCTGGTAGATCGGCGTCTGCCGCGCGCCGGTCGCCGGATCGGGCCGTGCGCCTGCGTGAATCTGAAGCGTGTCGAAGCCGTAGCTCATGGGTGTCCTCCCGTTACGTCATGATTGGTCGTGACCCTAGGCCAGCGCTCAAGGCGCGGCAATCGGGGCGAGCGTGAAATCGGCGCAAGACCTTTATGCGCTCCGCGATGGCGCACCCCGCCTTTAGGGCCTCTCAAAGCCCCGCGATTTGACAGGTCACGCCCATCCGGGTGACCCTGCGTCATTGATCAATGCTTTTGCGCCGTCACCTACGGCCACGAGATTTCAGGAAAGGTAACAAAATGAAGACCTTGATAAAGCTCCTCATCCTGCTTGGTGCGGTCTCGATCCTCACGGCCTGTTCCGATGGAACCGGCCTTGGCATCGCGCCTAAATACGGCATCGAGCGCCCGGTGAAGGTCGAGAAGCTGCCGAACGGCGAGGTGAAGATCGGCGCGCGCACCTTCAAGACCCGCCGCGAACGGGCAACCTATGCAGACGGCAAGAGCGAAGAAATCTGGGAGATGAGCGCCACCGGACAGTGGATCAAGTGCTTCTCCCCCACGCAGGCGGGGTGCGAAAAGGCCTACAATATCTACCTGCGCGGCGCGCAGGGCGGCGGCTACGGCTGAGGCGTGCTGCCGTCTGGCGCCCCGGCAAGCCACAGCGCATGGGCCCGAACATCGTCCGGCCAATGCGCGACCGCCCCGGCAAACCCCTCGCCGGCATAGAGCGCCCGCATCGCCTCTTCATAGCCCGGCAGGTCGCCCGCGATGGCGGTGCAAAAGGCATAGGCCGCATCGCGCCGCGCCGCCGGGTTGGGCTGCCGCATCGCCTCTTCCACCAACCGCCTGAGCGTGGCCGAGGCTCCGCCGCGTTGGCTGGCCAGCCACTCCCAATGGCGCGGCAACAAGGTCACTTCCTTGGCCCGCACCCCCAGCTTGGGTCGTCCGCGCCCGCGCGGCGGCGCGTCGGCCGGCGGGGCAGGGGGGGCTGAAAGGTCGAGGTCCGTCTCCCGCCCGGTCAGGTCACTGAACACCAGCAGCGCCGCGCCCGGCCCGTAGCCCTTGGCCTGCAGCGCCTCGGTCAGCGCGGGCCGCGTGCCCTGCGCCACCCGCCGGGCGCCCTCGAATGCGGTGAATGTCTCGTCCATGCCTGCTATTTACACCCGGGTAAAAATATGTCAACTGGCGGGCCAGCAAAGGACGAATGAGATGATCGACAAGCAAGCCGCCCGAAGAGCCGCCAAGGAGGCCCCGCAACACTGGGTGATCTACGCCGCCCGCACCGGCGGGCAGGCCTGGGTCGGGGCCACGCCCAACCTGCAAGCCGCAGAGAACCGCCTGCGGTTTCAATTGAAGATGGGCAGTTGCACCGTGGCCGGTATGCAGGCCGCCCATGACGG
This sequence comes from Vannielia sp. SX4, assembly GCF_052828525.1. The sequence goes on along the minus strand of NZ_CM128247.1, from coordinate 3,372,691 downwards.
CACGCTCACCACCGAAACGCTGGAAGAGATCGATGCAGCCCTCGGCCCGCTCGCCCGCGACGAGGCGGTGAAAACCCTGCGCGCCGCATGGGCCGCTCGGCTCTCAGCCAAACCGATGGAGCGGTAAGGCTCGGAAGGCCTTGCAGAAGTCCGCACCCATCACCGCATCCACAGGTTCTCACGCTTCAACTGGTTGCGAATGGCCTGCTCCTTGCGGGGCAGCTTGTCCCGGTCAAACAGCGCCCGCGCCCGCTCGCCCTTGCTCTGAAAGATCAGCCGCTTGAACGGTTCGTATTCCTTCAGCACCTTCTTGATCTTGTTGGGCGCCGTCACCTCGGCCAGCGCCTCTACCACCCGGTCGGACTCGCGGGCATAGAGCAGCGACATCACCCGCCAGTGACAGGTCACATCGCCGTCCAGCCCGTCCAACTCCGGGCCGGGCCGTCCGCCGCCAAAGGAATGGACCACAAGCGGCAGCGCCACCTGGTCGAGCCATGGGTCCAGCTCCTGACAGGCCAGCGCATCAGGCGCATCGTCCCGGATCGCCAGCGCATATTCTTCGAAACGCGCGCCAAAGCTCGGCCCGCAGGCGCCAAAGAACCACCCGGCGTTGAAGTAAAGGTAGCGCCGCCAGTATTCATCCGGCTGGCTCAAATCGAGGCTCGGCTCAAACGCCAGCCCGAACTTGTCATAGAGGCTCTTCCAGATGCCCGCGTAGCCGGGCCCATAGAGCGGCACCTCGGGCCATGTGCCCTCGCGCCGCATCGAGGCGGAGGGGCGGCTGAAATCGAAGGGCAGGGCAGAGAGCGCCCCCGTCACCAGCGTGTCGCTGTCGAAGAACATAAAAGGCTCGCCCTCGGGCAGCGCCCGCAGCGCCTCGATCTTGTTGCCATAGGGATAGTCCGCGCCAAAGTGGCGGCTCTCGAACGGCAGGATCTCCGCCCCCAGCTCCTCCACCAGCAGCTTGCGCACCGCTGCGCTGTCGATCCGCGGATCATCCGGCCAGCGCGGCCCCGGCTGCGGCTCGGCCACAAAAAGCCGCCCCTCGAAGCCTTGGTCGAAATGCCGGAGCGAGGCCGCAAACAGCGCCGCCTCATACTGAAGTCTGCCCCCCTGGGCGACCACGACGATGTTGAAAGGCTTTGATTTCTTCCGCTTCGCGGCCATACTGCTCGGGACCCCGCATTTTCGGGGCCACTATAGCCAAAGTCCATTTGCCGAAAAGGAAAATCCCCGATGAGTTTCCTCAAGCTCACAGCCGCCACGCTGCTCGCCATCGCGCCCCTCACCCTTCAGGCCGAGAACTTCACCACCGCCGCCGAGGTGCGCCCGATCCTTGAAACAATCAAGGACAAGTGGATCGCCATTCGCGTCGAGGGTAACGAGGATTACGTGTTCTTCACCCCCATCGTCTCATGGCGCTGCGGCGTGGACTCGGTCCAGTTCGGCTTCAACGACGAGCCGCCCACCCGCGCGCTGGAAATGGCCGAGTGCCACACCGAGTTCTCCAACCCCAACGTGATGGTCGATGGCGACCCGATCCCCCTCGTCACCGCCCCGGCCAACACGGTCGAGAGCGTGACGATCCGCATGATGTATGACGATGGCTCGCTGTCCGAATCCATCATCCCGCGCAAACAGGTGCTGATCCCCTAGCGCCGGACGGGCCGCAACACTGGCCCTCCGCCCCCCGCGCCCTATCCTTTGGCCCCAACAGTCAAAGGAGGGGCAGCAATGCGCTACGTTCACACCATGGTCCGGATCACCGATGTCGAGGAGAGTCTCGATTTCTGGGTCACCAAATTCGGCCTCGAAGAGATCCGCCGGATCGACAACGAGCAGGGCAAGTTCACCCTCATCTTCCTCGCCGCCCCCAAGGACGCGGCCAGCGCCAAAGAGACCCGCGCCCCCGAACTGGAGCTGACCTACAACTGGGACAGCGACGAGAAGTATGAGACCGCCCGCGCATGGGGCCACCTCGCCTACCGGGTCGATGATATCTACGCCACCTGCCAAAAACTGATGGACGCAGGCGTCACCATCAACCGCCCCCCGCGCGATGGCCGCATGGCCTTCGTCAAATCGCCCGACAACATCTCCATCGAGCTGATTCAGGAGGGCGACGCCCTGCCAAGCGCCGAGCCCTGGGCCTCGATGGAAAACACCGGCGACTGGTGAGCGCACCCCGCCTCGTCCTCGTTCTGGGAGACCAGCTGACCCCCTCCGTCGCCGCCCTCGCGGCGGCGGAGAAGGGCAGGGACGTGGTGGTGATGGCCGAGGTCGCGGCCGAAACCGACTACGTCCGCCACCACCCCAAGAAGATCGCCCTGATCTTCGCCGCCATGCGCAAATTCGCCGCGCGGCTCTCGGAGGATGGCTGGCAGGTCGCCTACACCCGTCTGGACGATGAAGAGAACGCCGGCTCCATCCCCGGCGAACTCCTTCGGCGCGCCGAGGAGCATGGCGCGAAACAGGTCATCGCCACCCGGCCCGGCGAATGGCGCCTGATCGAGGCGCTGGAGGATTGCCCACTCGAGATCGACCTGCTCGAAGACACCCGCTTCATTGCCAGCCACGACGACTTCGAGCAATGGGCCAAGGGCCGCAAGGCCCTACGGATGGAGTATTTCTACCGCGAGATGCGCCGCAAGACCGGCCTCCTGATGGAGGGGGACAATCCGGCTGGCGACAAGTGGAACTACGACCACGACAACCGCAAACCCGCCGAAGATGACCTCTTCCTCCCCAAGCCCCTCTGGTTCGAACCGGATGAGGCCACCGAGGAGGTGCTCAGCCTCGTCGAGTCCCGCTTCGGCAAGAACTTCGGCAAACTCCGCCCCTTCGGCTTTGCCACCACCGCCGAAGAAGCCGAGCAGGTGCTGAGCCACTTTATCGAGAATGCGCTGGAGAACTTCGGTACCTATCAGGACGCGATGCTGCAAAACCAGCGCTTCCTCTATCACTCCTTGATCTCCGCCTACCTCAACATCGGCCTGCTCGATCCGCTCGACGTGTGCCAACGCGTCGAGGCTGCATGGCAACAGGGCAAGGCCCCGATCAACGCCGCCGAGGGCTTCATCCGCCAGATCCTTGGCTGGCGCGAATACGTCCGCGGCATCTACTTCCACGAAGGGCCAGACTACCCCCGCCGCAATGCCCTGAACCACCAGCGCAGCCTGCCGCCGCTCTACTGGGGCGCCGAAACCAGGATGAACTGCCTGTCGCTGGCCGTGAAACAGACCGAAGAAGAGGCCTACGCCCACCACATCCAACGGCTGATGATCACCGGCAACTTCGCCCTGATCGCGCAGATCAATCCCGCGGAGGTCCACGAATGGTATCTCGAGGTCTACATCGACGCCTTCGAATGGGTCGAAGCCCCCAATACCGTGGGTATGAGCCAATTCGCCGACGGCGGCGTGATTGCCTCCAAGCCGTACGTCTCCTCCGGCAACTACATCAACAAGATGTCCGACTACTGCGGCGCCTGCGACTATTCGGTAGCCACGAAAACAGGGGAGGGGGCCTGCCCCTTCAACCTGCTTTACTGGCATTTCCTGCTGCGACATCGCGACAGGTTTGAACAGGGCCCCCGCACCGCCCAGATGTACAGAACATGGGACAGGATGGATGAAGCCCGGCGCGAGACCGTACTGCGCGAAGCCGAAACCTTCCTCGACAGAATGAGCAAAGGCGAAACCGTATGACCGACCTGAACCAGATCCTCGAGACCCAGCGCACCGCCTTCCTCGCCGCCCCGCCGCCCGATCTGGCCACCCGCCGCGCCGACCTCTCGCGCCTCGCCAAGGCGGTGAAGGCCAAGGCCGATGTGCTGGCCAAGGCGGCGAACGAGGATTTCGGCCGCCGCGCGCCGAGCGAAACCAAGCTGCTCGACCTCGTGCCCACCATCAACGCCATCGAATATCTCGACAGCAACCTGCGCCGCTTCATGGCCCCCGAGCGCCGCAGCACCCATTTCGCCCTATGGCCCGGCAAGTCCCGCCTCCACTACCAGCCCAAGGGTGTGGTGGGCATCATCTCGCCCTGGAACTACCCCTACCTGCTGGCCCTCGCCCCGCTCGCCACGGCGCTGGCCGCCGGCAACCGCGTGATGCTGAAACCTTCCGAGTTCACCCCCGCCTGCTCCGCCGCCATGCGCGAGCTGCTCGATGAGCTGTTCCGCCCCGATCAGGTCTCCGTAGTCGAAGGTGGCCCCGAGCTGGGCGCGGAGTTTTCCGCGCTGCCCTTCGATCACCTCTTCTTCACCGGCGGCACCGAGGTCGGCCGCAAGGTGATGCAGGCCGCCGCAGCCAACCTCACGCCCGTCACGCTGGAACTCGGCGGCAAAAGCCCCGCCATCATCGCGCCCGAGGCCGACGTAGCCGAGGCCACCGCTTCCATCGCCTTCGGCAAGCTCGTCAACGGCGGCCAAACCTGCATCGCGCCAGACTACGCCCTCGTCCCCCGCGACAAACTGGATGCCTTCTGCGAGGCCATGCAGGCCGAGGCCCGCAAGCTCTACCCATCCGGCACGGCGGACGAGATCTTCACCCTCCCGATCCATGACCGCCACGCCGCCCGCCTCGCCAAACTGGCCGATGACGCCGTCGCGCAAGGCGCCCGCCGCCTCCCTCTGCTGGACGGCGAGAACGCCCCCGCGATGCTGACGGGTGTGACGGACGAGATGCCGATTATGCAGGAAGAAATCTTCGGCCCCCACCTGCCCGTAATCCCTTATGACACAATCGAAGACGCCATCGCCTACATCAACGCCCGCCCGCGCCCCCTCGCGCTCTACCACTTCGGCCCCGATGATGACGCGCGCGAAGCCGTGCTCACCCGCACCACCTCCGGCGGCGTCACGGTGAACGACACGCTCCTGCACGTCGCCGTCGATGACCTCCCCTTCGGCGGCATCGGCCCCTCCGGCCTCGGCAGCTACCACGGGCCGGAAGGCTTCAAATCCATGAGCCACGCCAAATCCGTCTTCACCCAGCGCAAACCCAACGGCAGCCACCTCATCCGCCCGCCCTACGGCAAATGGACCAAGCGCATCCTGAAGCACTTCCTCGGCTGAACGTTCGTTCAATTTCGAGGTTGCTCCCAAAAAGATATGAGGCCTCCGGCGGGGATATTTCCCGGACCAATGAGAGCAGACCGTCTTGCCTCCTCATTGGTCCTCCAAATATCCCCGCCGGAGGCCCAAAATCTCTTCAGGCAGCACACTCCAGCAAGAGCGTTCCGGCCGCGGTGTTCGAGATCGGGATATGGTAGTTCCGGGTGATCTCCGTCACCTCATCCCCCAGCGCCCCGCGCATCATCATCCACATCAAGAACTCGGTGCCCTGCGCGCCTGCCTTTTCCACAAGTTCCATCCGCGAGATCTTCGTCAGCGCCTCGGGGTTCGAAACGATGTTTTCGAGGCAATACTGGTCGAACTCCTTGTTGATGAACCCGGCCCGTGCGCCATCCAACTGATGGCTCAGCCCGCCCGTACCGAGGATCACCACCTTGGCCTCCTCTGGGAACGACCGCAGCGCCTTGCCAAGCGCCTTGCCGAAATCCAGCGCCCGCTTCAGCGTCGGGATCGGGTGCTGCACCGTGTTGGCCGAGATCGGCACCGCACGCGGCATGTCGGGGTTGTTCGGCGCCCCCGGCCAGAACAGCTGCATCGGCACCACGAAGCCATGGTCCACCGCCAACTCCTGACAGGAGGTGATATCGAACTCATCCTCGACCATGCTCTCGATGATATGCCAGCTCAGTTCCGGCGCGCCCGGAAACGGCGGCAGCGAGGGCAGGCCCCAGCCTTCATCTTCATTCCGGTATTCATGCGCAGCGCCAATCGCGAAGGTCGGCATCCGGTCGAGGAAAAACCCAAGCCCGTGGTCGTTGTAGATATTCACCACGTAGTCCGGCTTGTGCGCCTTGATCCACGCATGAACCTTCGGATAGCCGTCGAAGAAGGGCTTCCAATAGGGATCGTCCTGCAACCCCTTGTCGATCGCGTTGCCCACAGCGGGGATGTGCGAGGTGGTGATGCCACCGAGTATCTGTGCCATGTGCCTGCCCTCACGCCTGACTGGCCAGGAAGGCTTGAAACTCTTCGCGCGTCCGGCCCGTCTGCATGCCGCCCACGTCCTGAACGCTCAGCTTGAAGATGCCCGCCAGCTTGGCGAGGTAATAGATGTTCCCGCCCTCTTCGATCATGCGCAAAATGTCATTGTCGCGGATCGCCTGTCGCTGCTCTTCCCGCAGCCCATAGGCCTCCATCCAGCCCTCCGGATCGGCCTTGAAGCCCTCCCGGTTCTCGGCCCGGTTGAAGTCGTAGCACATCTTGTTCAGCGCATAGCCCTTCATGGCCATCCGCCCGTCGAACACCGTCGTGCCGGGGATCTCTATGTGATAATCGTGGCTGTGTTGCGTCATGCTGTCCTCCATTGCTCTATGGCGGTATCGCATGGCGGCGGCGGGCCGGAGTTTGACCTGAATCAAGCCGGTCCCCCGGTTGGCACGCTTCGAATTACGGTAGCGGAAAACGAATGGCGGCGCGGTGCGGCACAAACGCAAACGGGCGCCGCTCCGTGACGCCCGTTCAACCACAAATCACCCGGTCATCTCTCCCAGTAGAGACGCATCGGGTTGTCCACCAACAGCTTTTGCTGCTGCTCCTGCATGGGCGCGATCTTGGGGATGTAATCCACCAGCGCCCCGTCATCCGGCATGTGGCTCTTCATGTTCGGGTGCGGCCAATCGGTGCCCCAGAGCACCCGGTCGGGGAACCGCTCCACGATGGCCCGGCAATAGGGGATCACGTCGTCATAGGGCGGCCCCTGCAGGCTCAGCCGCTCGGGGCAGGTGACCTTGCTCCAGATGTTCTCATTCCGCGCCATCAGCTCGATGAACCGCTGGAAGTCAGGATGATCCACACCTTTGCTCACATCCGGCCGGCCCATGTGATCGACCACCAGCACCGTCGGCAGGCTCTCCAGAAAGGGCACCAGCTCTTCCAGATCGGCTGCCTCGAAATAGACCACGATATGCCAGCCCAACTTGGCGATCCGCTCGGCAATGCCGACGAACACCTCCTTGGGCGTCGCATCCACCAGCCGTTTGACAAAGTTGAACCGCACGCCGCGCACACCCGCCGCATCCATCTCGGCCAGCTCTTCATCCGTCACATCGGGGCCGACACTCGCAATCCCGCGCGCCAGATCCCCGGCGGCGCGGCAGGCATCCACCATCGCCCGGTTGTCCTTGCCGTGGCAGGTCGCCTGCACGATTACGTTGCGCGAAAACCCCAGATAATCCCGCAATTCGAACAGCTTGTCCTTGCCCGCGTTGCAGGGCGTGTACTTCCGCTCCGGCGCAAAGGGGAACTCCGGAGACGGCCCGAACACGTGGCAATGCGCATCCACTGCCCCCTCGGGCAGCTTGAAATCCGGTTTCTTCGGGCTGGGGTGAAACTCCAGCCAATCCGCGTCCATCACCTGCACGTCGCTCATGCAAAAACCTCCCCGTCCATCAGTTTGCGCGCCGTCCGCAGGATCGCCGCCTCTGTCACTTCGCCACCTTCGACGGTGGCCACAACCGTCATCTCGCCCGTGGGGTGCTCCACCGACAAGGCCCGCTCCCGCCCCTCGCCGCGCTGGGCGAGATCATAGGCGGGCGAGCCTTCCGTCAGGCAGGCCGTCGCCACGCTCACCGCGCCCAGCACGCCAATCGTCTTGTGGCAGCGATGCGGGATGAACGTCCGTGTCGAGATCGCCCCCGTCTTCGGCGCGCTCACCATCGTCATCTTCGGCACCGACTTCTCAGCCACATCGCCAAGGTTCATCATTGGCCCCGCCTTCAGCCGAATCGCCTCCAGCTTCTCACGAAGCGCGGCGTTTTCTTCCAGTTCCTCCGGCGTCTCCTCGCCCGAAATCCCCATGTCGGCGGCCCGCATCACCACGCAGGGCATCCCGTTGTCGATCAGGGTGCAGTCCACCCCCTCGATCTCGTCACAGGCATTCCCGGTCGGCAGCAACGCCCCGCAACTCGATCCGGCGGTATCCTTGAAAGCAATAGGCACCGCCGCCGCCGTCCCCGGCACGCCATCAATCTTCGCCTCACCAGCGTAGCTCACCTTGCCGCCCGGCGTGCGCACCCGCGCCACGGCGATCTGCCCGGTGTTCTCCATGTAGATAGTCACCGGCGTCTCACCGTCCTGCGCCGCGACCAGCCCGCGCTCGATGGCGAAGGGGCCGACCCCGGCAAGGATGTTCCCGCAGTTCTGGGCATCGGTCACGATCGGCTGGTCGGTGAAGACCTGCAGGAAGAGATAGTCTACATCCACGCCGTCGCGCTCCGAGGCCTTCACCACCGCCACCTTCGAGGTCAGCGGGTCCGCTGCGCCCATGCCGTCGATCTGGCGAATGTCCGGCGAGCCCATGACCCGGAGCAAGAAGGCATCCCGCTCTTCCGGCAGGTCAGCGGCCAGAAAGTAGCCTCCCTTGGAGGTGCCGCCGCGCATCCACATGCATCTCGTGCCGTCGCTCATCTGCCCGTCTTTCTGCACCGGCATAACGCGCGGTGCGGGTGAGAAATCTTAACATGCTGCACCTGCGATATGCATGGAATGTGCATCAGTTGTGCATCACTTGTGCTGGGGTGCTCAGATACCTTTCGGCACCGCAGCGAGATTCCCCTCAAACATATTTCAATCCGGCTTTTTCCAGCCGCTCGCGCATCGCATAGATGTCGAGCCCCAGCTCTCCGGCCTCGAACCGCGCCCGTTTGGAGGCCTCGTTGGCCTCCCGTGCACGCGCCTTTACCAGCACCTCTGCGGCCTCTTCCCGGCGGACGACGACGACCCCGTCATCATCGGCGACCAGCACGTCTCCGGGGTTCACCATCTCTTCGGCGCAAACCACCGGCACGTTCACCGAGCCGAGCGTTTCCTTGATCGTCCCTTGCGCGAACACCGCCTTGGACCAGACCGGAAAATCCATTTCCGTCAGGTCTTTAACGTCTCTCACGCCGGCGTCGATCACCAGCCCGCGGCAGCCCCGCGTCTGCGCCGAGGTGGCCAGCAGGTCGCCGAAGTAGCCCGCGTTCGAGGGGGTGATCGTGCCGAGGCAGAGGATATCGCCCGCCTGAATCTGCTCGATCGCCACGTGGATCATCCAGTTGTCGCAGGGCGGGGCGAGGATGGTCACGGCGGAGCCCGCCACCCGCGCGCCGGTGTAGATCGGGCGCATGTAGGCGGCCAGGAGGCCTTTGCGGCCCTGCGCCTCATGCACCGTGGCCACGCCACATTCTGCAAGCCCGTCAATGACTTGAGGGTCAGCCCGCTCGATATTCTGGACGACAACGCCCGTGGTTCCCGGCTGATAGCTCATTCCAGTTCATCCACCGTGCGCGGGAAGATCGACTGGAAGCCCTCGGCATAGCGGCAATCCCGCCCACCCGACTGGCCCCCCGAATTCCGGCGGAAATGGTTGCCCCGGTTCTCGGCCACGTTCTCGTAGAAGTGCCACAGGTGCTCCTGCCCCTGCATGCACTGGATCGCGGCCCACTTTTTGTCCCACACCGGTGTGATGTCGAGGAAGACGTTGGGCCGCCATTCCATCTGCTCGGTCTGATGTGGCTCGAACAGGTAAAGCTGCGGCGCGCCCAGCACCTTCTGGCCGGGGTTGTGGCCCCAGGCCTGCGCCACCATCCGCGCCTCCAGCGCAAAGTCGGTCGTGCGCATGTGGTCGGTGTTGTAGGGATCCCATTTCGAGTGCGAAAACATGAACTTGGGCTGCACTTCGCGGATGATGTCCACCATCTGCTCCAGCGTCTCGCGGCCCAGATCGAGCGGGTAGTCGCCCCGGTCGAGAAAGCGGATGTCGTTCACCCCAAGGGCAGCAGCGGCATTCTCGGCCTCTTCCTGGCGGGCGGCCTTCACCTTTTCGAGGGTCATGCCCTCCTGCTTCCAGAGCTTCGCGCTCTCGCCGCGTTCACCATAGCTCAAGCAAACCACGGTAACCTCGTAGCCCTTGGACTGGTGCAGGGCGATGGCCCCGCCTGCGCGCCAGACGAAATCCGCGGAATGGGCGCTGATGACCAGCGCTGTCTTCTTGTCACTCATGGGTCGCTATCCTCCTGCTGCACGGCCTCCCACGGCCCTGCCTTGCGGAGGGTTCTAAGGGGCAGGGGGCATGTGCGGAAATTCCAACCTTGGCGGCACCAATCGATTTTTGCTATAGCTTATGTAAATCGGATATCCTTGCTTCCGGCGCCGCCTCATGGAATTTCCCAACATCCGCCACCTCCAAGCCGTCGTCGAGACCGCACGGCTGAAACGTGTCGCGCTGGCGGCGGATGTGGTTCACCTCAGTCAGCCTGCTGTGACGCATGCCATTGCTAAGATTGAGAAAAATCTGAGCGTCAAGCTTTTTGACCGGCGCCCTGACGGCATGTATTGTACCCGTGCGGGCCAGCTCTTTCTGGTGCGCGCGGAGCGGATGATCGACCTGCTGCGCGAGGGCGCGGCAGAGGCCGTGCGCCGCGCCAGCCGCGATGAGAAATCCGGCGAGGAGGGGCCTGTCCGAAAGGACTTTCACGGTGCGTTGACGCCGGTCCACCTGCGCACGCTGCTGGCCATGGCCAGTGCCGGCAACTACTCGCAGGCCGCCCGCGCGCTCGGCGTCTCGCAGCCCTCCGTGCACCGCGCCGCCAAGGACATGCAACGCCTTGCGGGCATCCGCCTGTTCGAGACCAACCGCCGCGGCGTGGCCCTGACCCTGCCCGGAGAAATCCTTGCGCGGCAGGCTCGCCTTGCGGCGGCCGAGCTGCGGCAGGCCGTCTTCGAGATCGCAGAGGAGCAGGGCAGGGAAGCCACCACCATCGTGATCGGGGCCATGCCGCTGGCCCGCTCGTCCATCCTGCCGCAAGTGATTGACGATGTTATCACTTCTGCCCCCAGCGCGCCTCAAATCCGCACTGTGGAAGGCCCCTATCCCGACCTGCTGCGCGGCCTGCGGTTTGGTGAGATCGACTTCATGATCGGCGCGCTCCGCCAGCCCCTGCCCGCCGATGACGTGTCGCAGGAGGCGCTCTTCGACGACCCGCTCTCCGTGGTCGCCAGCAAGGATCATCCGCTGGCGGGCGAGGCGACTGTCACCCTCGAAGATGCCCTCCGCTACCCGTGGATCGCCCCGCCAAAGCCGACGCCCGCGGGCTCCTACCTGTTCGACACGCTGAAGATCGACACCCTCCCCGGCACCCCGGTCAAGATCGTCTCCTCTTCCCTCGTGCTGGTGCGCGGTCTCATGCGGCGCGGGCCCTACCTTACGATCATGTCCAGCCGCCAGATCGAGATGGAGGAAGAGCTTGGCGTGCTGACCACCCTCCCGATCCCGCTGGAGGGCAACAAGCGCACCATCGGCCTGACCTTCCGCAAATCCTGGCACCCCACACCCGCCCAGGCCCGGCTGATCGAACATCTGCGCAGGGTCTGCGCAGGTCTGTCGGATAGCTGTTCTATTGAATAATTGAATGGCTCGTCCCGCCTTTCGATTTTTCGCCAGCGCAGAAACTTGATAGAGACTCCCTCGTCACGAGGAGGTGGCGCAAATGTCTGATAACGCACAGGTTTCAAACCGGATACTGGTTGTTCTGCTTGGCTTCGGCGAAGCGGGTCAGGCCTTTGCGGCGGGCTGGAAAGCGGCTGGAGTGCCTGCCGATCTCTCCGCTTTTGATATCAAAACAAATTCGCCCGACACTGCCGAGGCCAAGCGCGCAGACTACGCCGCGCATGGCGTGGAGGGCCTCACCGCGCTCTCGGGCTCCGGCGCGGTCTTCAGCCTCGTCACGGCGGACCAGGCCGAAGCCGCCGCGCAGGACGCCGCGGCCGTTCTGGCCCCCGGCACGCTGTTCTTCGACTGCAACTCCTGCAGCCCCGGCGCCAAACGCCGGAGCGCGGCGGCGCTGGAAGCGCAGGGCATCCGCTACGTGGATGTGGCCGTCATGGCGCCGGTGCACCCCAAGCTGCATCGCACCCAGCTTCTGATCTCTGGCCCCCACACCCAGGCCGCCGCCGAATGTCTCCACAGCCTTGATATGGAAGCACAAATCGCGGGGCCAGACGTGGGTATCGCCAGTGCCACCAAGATGGTCCGCTCGGTCATGATCAAGGGCATCGAGGCCCTGACGCTGGAGTGCCTGCTTGCAGGCCGCCGCGCCGGGGTCGACGAGGCCGTGCTTGCCTCGCTCGACGCCTCCATGCCGGGCTGGAACTGGCCCATGCGTGCCGCCTACAACATGGAGCGCGCCACTACCCACGGCCTGCGCCGCGCGGCAGAGATGCGCGAAGTGGCGCGCACGGTCGAAGAACTCGGATTGCCCGCCGACATGTCCCGCGCCATCGTGGAGTGGCAGCAGCGGGCAGGTGACCTCGGCCTCCGCCTCGCGGATAGCCCCGAAGATCATGCCGGTCGCGCCGACCGGATCAGCAACGCCATGGCGCGCACGCCCCGTGCCGCCGAATAGGGAGGACGTCATGAGAGACGAAAAGGAATATGACGACATTCCGGGGACTTACGTCTTCGATGCCGATCGCTCGCGGGAGGGGTATCACCTCAACCAGTTCTGCATCTCGCTCCGCACGCAAAAGGCGCGCGACGCGATGAAAGCTGACCCCGAGGAATACATGAGCCGCTTCCCGATGACGGAAGACCAGAAGCAGGCCATCCGTGACCGCGCCTGGAACCGGCTTCTCGAGCTGGGCGGCAACATCTACTACACCAGCAAACTCGCGGCCTTCGACGGGATCACCTTTCAGGATCTCGCCGCGATGATGACGGGCGTCAGCCGGGATGAATACCGCGACATGATGCTCCACGGCGGTCGGTCCATCGAGGGCAACCGCAGCAAATCGGAATGGGAGAAGAAATAATGGCGCGGATCACCGCAGGCGTGGCATGCAGCCACGTGCCCGCCATCGGCGTGGCAATGGACACCGGCATCACCGAGCAGCCCTATTGGCAGCCCCTGTTCGAGGGCTTCACCAAAAGCCGCGAGTGGATGAAGGAAAACAAGCCCGACGTTATTTTCCTTGTCTATAACGACCATTGCACGGCTTTCGATGCCTCCTGCATCCCCACTTTCGCTCTGGGGTGCGCCGCCGAGTACCAGCCCGCCGACGAGGGCTGGGGCCCGCGACCGGTGCCGGTTGTGAAGGGGCATCAGAAGCTCTCAAGCCACATCGCCCAATCGGTCATTCTCGACGAGTTCGACTTGACGATCATGAACGAGATGGAGGTGGATCACGGCCTCACCGTGCCGCTCTCGGTCATGTTCGGGGAGCACGGGGTCGATGACGAGTGGCCCTGCCTCGTGGTGCCGCTGGCGGTGAACGTGGTGCAATATCCGGCCCCCACCGGGCGCCGTTGCTACAACCTCGGTAAGGCCATCCGCCGCGCGATCGACAGCTACCCCGAAGACCTCAACGTGATGATCTTCGGCACCGGCGGCATGAGCCATCAGCTTCAAGCCGAGCGGGCAGGGCTGATCAACCCCGAGTGGGACAACCGCTTTCTCGACTACATGGCAAACGACCCGGAAGCAGCGGCGGATATCACCCATCTGGAGTATCTGCGCGAGACCGGCTCCGAGGGGATCGAGATGGTGATGTGGCTCGTCATGCGCGGCGCGCTCGACGAGAAGGTGACCGAGATTCACCGGCACTACCACGTGCCGGCCTCGAACACGGCCGTTGGTCATATCATCCTGGAAAATCACGCTTAATTCAGCGGAAGGAAAGCAAATGCGCGTATGTGTAGCGGGGGCCTACGGGGCCTTCGGGATCAAGCATCTGGATGCCCTCGCGGCGATCGACGATGTCGAGGTCACCTCGGTGATGGGGCCGACCAAGGAGAAGATCGAGGCGCTGGCCGCCGAGCGGGGCATCGGCCACGCCGCGACCACGCTCGAAGAGTGCATCGCTCGCGATGACGTGGACGCGGTGATCCTCGCCACGCCCACGCAGATGCACGCCGATCAGGGTGTGGCCTGCATGGAGGCCGGCAAGCACGTACTCATCGAGATCCCGATGGCCGACACGCTGGAGGATTCTCGCCGCCTCGTGGAGAAGCAAAAGGAAACCGGCGTGGTCGCCATGGCCGGGCAGGTTCGCCGTTTCAACCCGAGCCACCAGTGGATTCACAACAAGATCGAAGCGGGCGAGCTGAAGATCCAGCAAATGGACGTGCAGACCTACTTCTTCCGCCGGTCCAACATGAACGCCAAGGGCGAGCCCCGGAGCTGGACCGATCACCTGCTCTGGCACCACGCCTGTCACACGGTCGACCTGTTCCAGTATCAGACCGGCGAGACCTGCTCGGAAGCCTTCGGCCTGCAAGGCCCGCACCATCCGGAGCTTGGCATCGCAATGGACATGTCGATCGGCATGAAGGTGCCCTCCGGCGCGATCTGCACCCTGAGTCTGTCGTTCAACAACGATGGCCCCTTCGGAACGTTCTTCCGCTACATCTGCGACAACGGCACTTACATCGCACGGTATGACGACCTGTACGACGGCAAAGAAAACCCGATTGATCTCAGCGGTGTAGCCGTCTCCGACAACGGGATCGAACTGATCGACCGTGAGTTCTTTGCCGCAATCCGCGAAGGCCGCTCACCCAATGGATCGGTGGCCGAAACGCTCGCCGCGATGGAGACGCTCGACAAGATCGAGAAGAGCTTCGCCAGCTGACCCGGCCCGCTTGAGCCAAGGCCCGCTGCACCCCTGCCGCGGGCCTTTTTCGTTGCGCATCTGTCCCGGTCAGTTGGCGTAGTATTTCGAGCCGTAGCCCCCGTAAGCGCCGTATCTTCCACCGTAGCCGTAGCGCCTCATGCCACGCGGATTGATCTGCGAGAGGATCAGGCCGGTGATCTTTTGGTCGCCCTGCCGGAACAGCCGCAGCGCCTCCAGCACCTGATCGGGCGAGGTGCTATCCCATTTGACAGTGAAGAGCACGGCGTCGGCCTGCTGCGAGATGATCCGTGCATCGGGCACGATGAGCACCGGCGGCGTGTCGATCACGATGGCATCGAAATCCGCGCGCAGATCGTCGATCAGATCGCGGAATTTGTTGGATGAGAACAGGTCCGCCGCGTTGACGTTTGTTTTCTCCCCCATCAGCACATGCAAGCCCATGCCCTCTGGCTCGCAGATGGCCTGTTCCTTCGTCGCCTCGCCAGCGATGAGTGAAACGAGGCCCTTCCCGGGACTTGCGTCGAAGTATTGGTGCAGGGTGCGGCGGCGGATGTCGCCCTCTACCAGCAACACCTTCTTGCCCATGCCCAAGAGGTTCTGAGCGAGGGCGAGGGCATTGGTTGTCTTACCTTCACCGGGGATCGAGGAGGTCGACAGGATCACCTTGGGCGGCGCGTCGACGTTGGAGAGCAGCACTGAGGTCCGCAAGTTGCGGAAGGCCTCGGCGGTGCTCGAAGTGGGTTTGGTTCTGAGATACTCCAGCAGCTTGGCCCGCGAACGCACAGGAATGCGCGGGATCTGCCCCAGCACGCTTAGGCCGGTGGCCGCCTCCAGCTCTGCCGAACCGCGGAAGCTGCGATTGCGTGCCTCCCGCAGCAGCACGAGGCTGGCGCCAAGAACCAGCCCGAGCAGGGCTGACAGTGCGAGTATACGCGTTTTGCGCGGTTCGGAAGGCAGTTGCGGTATGACGGCATTGGAGAGAATCCGGCTATCAGCCTGCTGGATGCCCTCCTGCGCAGAGGTTTCCTTGAGCCGCCCGAGAAAATACTCGTAGAGCGCCCGGCTTGCTTCGGCCTCCCGCTGAAGCTGCTGCAGCGCGATGAGATCCGCGCTCTGGCTCTCGATCCGCGCGGCCAGATCGGCAGCCGATTGGCGGAGCGTTGTGATCTGCTGCGTGCTGCGGTTCAGGTCCAGCCGCGCCCGCTCGACCAGTTGGGCGAAGCGGGTGTCGAAGGCATCGGCAATAGTTGCGTCGCCGCTCACCTGAGGCAAAAACCTGAGCAGCTGAGCATCATCTGCCGCTGCGGCCTGCGCCTCTCGCGCCACAGCAGCCACAAGGCGCTCCAGTCGGGCTTCCTGGGTGGTGGTTGTCTCTTCCGAGAGCGAGATCCGGTCGCGGAGCTCCTTGAGCTGCCGTTCCATGGCGCGCAGGGACACGGCCGAAACGAGCTCCGTATTGGCGCTGAATTCGGCAAGGCGGGCCTCGGCGGCTTCAAGCTCCACGCGCAGTTCTGCAACACGGCCGGTTAGCCACGAGGTCGCTTTCTGGGTGGCCTCGAATTTCACCTCTAGCTGATTGAGAATGTAGAGTTCCGCGAGCATGTCGGCGATGGCCGCGGCAACAGCCGGATCTTCGGAGCTGGCCTGAATCCGGAACACCAGGCTGTTCGCTACATTGGAGACGCTGACCCGCTCCAGCAGCGCATCAATGACCCGGTTGCGCTGCCGTTCGGCCCGCTCAGCATCGCTGCGTTCCACCGTTGGCCGCTCGCCCAGAATAAACGGGCGGACCTTCGATTTGAGCAGCGCAAAGGCGCTGGGCTCCCGCAGGCTTCTGTTGAATTCGGGGTTCTGCTCAAGGTCCAACCGGTCCGATACACGGCCCGCCAGACTGCGCGATTTCATCACCTCGATCTCGGAGTTGATCGTCACCGTGTCGGCAGAGAGCCCGCTCACCACGCTCTCGATATCAACCACCGATTGCTGGTCCGTCTCCAGAATGACGACCGAAGTCGCGCGGTAGATCGGCACGGCGGCAACGTAGGCGTAATAGCCCCCGGCCAAAATCCCGAGCACCGCGAAAATTGCGATGATCCATTTGCCTCGCCACAGCGAGGCCAGCAACGCACCGAGGTCGATAACCTCGTCTTCGCGCGCGTGGATTGCCTGATTTTGCTCTACCGCATTCGCGCCTGAAATTCCCTTATCCTGATGCATTCTGATCCCCGATCCCCTATTCGCGAGATACCTTCAGAGCGAGCTTGCAACGCAGTGTTGGTGCGGCCTGATACACACCGCACACTCCGTGATTGCGATAGTTCGGCTAAAATGTCGAGAAACTTTACAATTCGTACTGATCGTCCAGAGATGCTACAAAGTGAATCTGCGAAAAGCATACCTGAGGTTGTGTAGGGTTCTTTCAACGCCGGAGCCGTGGTAGGGGAAGGAGTGCCAGATGGAGGCCAGGATGAAGTTTCGATACGTGATGTCCCCGTTCGCCTTGGTGGTGTGTGTGAGCCCCGGCCTTGCCCAAACCACAGGTGGTATCGACTGCACCGCACCCGCAAATATTCAGCGCGCTGAGTGCAAGCCCTCCATGCTTCCGGTGCCAAGGCTCGCCACCAACGCTGCGCCGCTTCTAGCCGTTCCGGCCGGGCTTCTGGCACTTGGCGGTCTCGGGGGTGGTGGTGGAACGCCCAGCACGACGGGCACCACTGGGACGACTGGAACCACGGGAACTTTCGACCGCTGATCGAGCGCTCGCCACACGGCTGAGTTCAGTCAAATTGTCGGCTCTGTTGCGGAACCCATAAACCTCGCCTTAAGCACACCTTGATCAACTGCCCCCTGCATTGGGTGGCCCTGCGATGCGCAGCGTGCAGTTGCGCTCGCGGCGGCGAGGAAAAGGTGGTGTTCCATGGAGTGGAAGCTTGCAACCGGCCTTCGGTCGGCCTGCCGCATATTGCGGCGTTCTTTCGGTATTCTCTCGGTTTTCGTGGTTTCGCCATTGGTTGTGACGAGTCCCGCCCCGGTCGCGGCACAATCCGCTGGCGCGGTAGTCATTGGCAGCGACAGGGGGGGCTTCATCCGTGCCCGACTCGCCGAGCTGCAGCGGATCAAGGCGCGCGGGCAACGGGTGGAGATACGTGGCAAGGTCTGCTTCTCGACCTGCACGATGTTCCTCGGCGCGGACGATGTCTGTGTCTCGCCGGAAACGACCTTTGGGTTCCACGGCCCCGTTATGGCGATCGGGCGGCTGAGCCCGGCTCAGTTTGAGTCCCTCTCACGACTGATCGCGAGCCACTACCCACCGGCCATCGCGGATTGGTACATGGCTGAAGGACGGATGCGCACCAATGGGTTGTATCGAATGAAGGGTGAAGTCCTGATCCGACATGGAGTCGAGGCCTGCCCGAAGCGGGCAGGTTCGCGTTAAGCGCGAGTGCCGGCCCTCAATGGAAAGATGCTCCCTAGTCAGTCCGAGGCTTTTGATGAGTGCGGAGGGGGCATTGGGAGGTTGAGAAATTCCTGCGCCAGTGCACCCGTTAACGTTTTCTTAAGAATAAGACTTTCATAAAGAATGACAGATCTGGAGCCAAAAAAGCTACAGCCTCAAGAATGTTTCTACCGAAAACCGGTCAAGGCCCTGTGTCAATTTCACGGGTCAGAAAAATAGTGCCGGCGAGCAAACAATCAGGTTCGGGGGATGCTCGGTGAAAGTCGCAAAGATCGGTGCCACCGTTCCAATTGAGATATCCGGCCAGATAGCCGGTTATGCCGGGATCTATCGGCGCAGCGGCAAACGCCTGCTCGATATTGCACTGGCTCTCACCCTTCTCCCCTTGGTCGCGCCGGTGATCTTTGCGCTGTGCATGCTTGTGCGTCGAGATGGTGGCGCCAGCCTTTACGGCCACCTCCGCATCGGCAAAAACGGCAGGCAGTTTCTCTGCTGGAAGATCCGGTCGATGGTGAGCGGGGCGGAAAAACGCCTTGGAGAACACCTCGCGAGCAACCCCACGGCTGCTGCCGAATGGGCGCGCGATTTCAAGCTTCAGGATGACCCGCGCGTGACCCGGCTCGGTCAATTCATGCGCAAGACAAGCCTCGACGAACTACCGCAGATCTGGAACGTCCTGCGCGGAGAAATGAGCTTTGTCGGCCCCCGGCCGGTCGTGGCCGAGGAATTGGAGCGCTATGGCAAAGCCCGTGCAGCCTATCTTTCTGTCCGGCCGGGCATCACCGGCCCGTGGCAGGTGACGGGGCGCAATCAAATTTCATACGCGGACCGGGTGCAGATGGATGCCCAATACGCCCGTTCTTTCGGCATATGGCACGATTTGAGCCTGATCGCGCGCACGACAAGCGTGGTTTTGCGCAGCACGGGGCGCTAACCTGCCCCTGCGCAGGTTTGAAAAACGGACGATTTGAATGGACATAACCCCCGTGATCCTCTGTGGCGGTTCGGGAACCCGCCTCTGGCCCCTGTCGCGGAAATCCTATCCCAAGCAGTTCTCCAGGATCGTAGGGTCTCGGACCCTGTTTCAACGCTCGGCGGAGCGCACATCCGGCGCGGGGTTTGCCGCCCCCATCGTCGTGACTGCCTCCGACTTTCGCTTCATCGTCACCGAGCAACTCGCAGAAGCCGGTATCGATCCGGGTGCGATCCTCATTGAGCCGGAGGGGCGCAACACGGCGCCTGCCGTGCTGGCCGCGACCTTCCACGCGCTGTCGGCAAACCCGGATGCCATCCTGCTCGTCGCCCCCTCTGACCACCTGATCCCCGACACGGATGCATTCAAAGACGCGGTGCGTGCTGGCCTGGCCGCAGCCGAAGAGGGCCGGATCGTGACTTTCGGAATCACGCCGACACATCCGGAAACTGCCTATGGCTACCTCGAATTGCCCGAAGCCCCGACTGGCGAGACCAAGCCATATCCGTTGACTCAGTTCGTCGAAAAGCCGGACCAGAAAACCGCAGAGCGGCTACTGGCAGATGGCACCTATCTGTGGAACGCCGGGATCTTTCTGGCCCGCGCCAAGGACATGCTCGAAGCCTTCGCCACCCATGCATCAGACCTCGTTGAGCCAGTCCGCGAGGCCGTCGTCGAGGGCAAGCCCGACCTAGGGTTCTTGCGCCTTGATCCCGATGCATGGAGCGGCGCGCAAGACATCTCCATCGATTATGCGGTGATGGAGCGGGCAGACAACCTTGCCGTGGTCCCCTTCACCGGCCATTGGTCGGACCTTGGCGACTGGGATGCCGTCCGTCGGGAGAGCGACGCCGACCTGCGCGGTGTGGTGACCTCCGGCGAAGCCGTTGCGATCGATTGCGACGATACCCTGCTGCGATCAGATAGCGACCGGCTGCAGGTTGTCGGCATCGGTCTGAAGAACATCATGGCGATCGCGATGAACGATGCCGTGCTGGTGGCAGACTCTTCCCGCGCGCAGGACGTAAAGCTCGCCGTCACTGCGCTGAAGCAGAAACAGGCAGTTCAGGCCACGCAATTCCCAAAGGATCATCGCCCTTGGGGGTGGTTTGAGAGCCTCGTGGTGGGCGACCGCTTTCAAGTAAAACGGATACACGTGCATCCCGGCGCGGCGCTCTCTTTGCAAAGCCACTTCCACCGCTCGGAACACTGGATCGTGGTGGAGGGCACGGCGCAGGTGACGATCGACAACCAAGTCAAACTCGTGACGGAGAATGAGTCCGTCTACATCCCGCTGGGGTCGAAACACCGGATGGAGAACCCGGGCAAGGTGCCGATGGTGCTGATCGAAGTGCAGACCGGAACTTATGTGGGCGAGGATGACATTGTGCGGTTCGAGGATGTCTACGCGCGGAGCTGATCCCTGCTCTGGCCGCCCCGTGCTGGGCTGGCTCCTCGCCACGGGTCTCGCCTTGGCCGTTGCGCCTTCGGCCTCCGCCCAGACCCTCTCGTTCTACGGCACGCCCGGCCTCGTCGACATGCCCACCGCCGAGGCCCTTCCGGATGGCAGCCTTGCCCTCACGACGGCAAACTACGGGCCGATCTGGCGGCATACGCTGACCTTCCAGCTCTCACCGCGCGTTTCTGCGTCATTCCGCTATGCCGCCCAGGGCAATGATCCCGGGCCGGCCATTCCCGAATATGACAGGAGTTTCGACCTCAATATCCTGCTCCGCGAGGAGGATGCTTACTGGCCGGCGATTGCCCTCGGACTAAGGGACTTCGGCGGAACGGGCATTTATAGCGGCGAGTATGTCGTCGCCTCTAAATACGTGACCCCGACACTCCAGCTGACAGGCGGGATCGGATGGGGCCGGTTTGCGGGGCGGGGCCGGTTTGAGAACCCGCTGGGCATTCTGAATGACCGGTTTGAAACGCGCCCCGAGCAGGACACGCGCACCGGTGAAATCGGGTTCGACCAGTGGTTTCGCGGCGATGCCGCCTTTTTCGGCGGCCTCAAGTGGCACGCGACGGAGCGGCTGACGCTGGTGGCCGAATACTCCAGCGATACATACAGGCTGGAGACCACGGGCAGGCTGGCGCCGCAGGCCTCTCCCTATAATTTCGGCCTCAATTACCGGTTCAGGAACGGGCTCGATATGGGGGCCTACTACCTCTACGGCAACACCGTCGGAGTGCGGTTCTCTTACGTGATCGACCCGGTGCACCCGCGCGCGCCTGGGGGGCAAGAGACGGCACCGCCAAGCCTTTTGCCGCGCTCCACCGTGGCGGGCCAGAGCTGGAACCTCGGCAGCCCCGAGCGGCAGGTCATCCCGGCCGGCGAGGCTGTGCGCGGCAGGCTCGGCGAGCAGGGCCTGCGGTTGATGTCCTACCATTTCAGCGCACGTACCGCGCGGGTGCAGATCGAGAACCTGCGCTTTGACGCAAGCGCGCAGGCCGTGGGCCGTGCCGCGCGGGTTTTGGCCAACACCGTTGCCCCCTCGGTCGAACGCTTCGAGGTCACCCTGACCGAGGCTGGCATGCCGATGACGACCGTCACCGTTGCGCGCGCGGACCTTGAGGAGCAGGAACACGCGCTGGAAGGCGAGTGGCACATGCTGGCGCGCGCGCAGATGAACGATGCCTTCGGGGTTGGCCGCGCTGGTGCTATCGCAGGGGCCTACCCGCGCCTGTCATGGGGGCTCTCTCCCTATGCGGCGGTCTCGCTCTTCGACCCTGACGATCCGCTGCGCTACGAACTGGGCGTTCAGCTCAATGCGGCTTGGGAGCCGCACCCGGGGCTCATCTTCTCGGGCCAGATCCGCAAGCCGCTCACCAGCACCATCGACGATGCCACCCGCCGATCTGACAGCGTGCTGCCCCATGTGCGCTCCGATGCCGTGCTCTATGCACAGCAATCCGACCTCCAGATCAGCCACCTGACGGCCGAATACTTCTTCCGCCCGCGTGAGGACATGTTCGGCCGCGTGACCCTTGGTTACCTCGAGCCGATGTTCGGCGGGGTCTCGGCCGAGCTGCTCTGGTACCCGCTCAACAGCCGTCTCGCGCTGGGGGCAGAGCTGAATTACGCGGTGCAGCGGGACTTCGACCAGCTCTTTGGCTTTCAGGACTATTCCGTCTGGACCGGCCACGCTTCGGCCTACTACGACCTAGGGCGCGGCTATCATGGCCAGCTCGATGTGGGCCGATACTTGGCTGGGGATTGGGGCGCGACACTCACGCTGGATCGCCGGTTCAAGAACGGCTTCAAGGTCGGGGCCTTTGCCACGCTCACCGATGTTTCCTTCGATGACTTCGGGGAGGGCTCCTTCGACAAGGGCATCTTCGTGGAACTGCCGCTCTCCTGGGTCACCGGGCAGCCCTCGCGGGCCAAGCTCAGCCAGACGGTCCGCCCAATCTTGCGCGACGGCGGCGCCCGATTGGGCGTGCGCAATCGGCTTTATGGCGTGGTGGAGCCGTTTCGCGGGCGGGAGATTACCAACAGCTGGGGCAAGTTCCTGCGATGACCGAGACGAAGCACTTAGGGGCAGTGGTTCGACGGCTCGTGCCGCTTTTAAGCTGCGCCATGCTTGCCGCCTGTGGCGGGCTTGGGCTGGGCTCCGAAGGCCCGCCGACGCCCAACCAGACGCGCGCGCAGGCCACGGCCCGCTACGCCCAACTGCTCCGGTCCGGCACGCCCGCGCTCCAGATTGCAGTGGAAAACGACGGAACCGCCACCATCGCCCTGCGTGAGGTCATCCGAGATGGGGTGGAGAGTTTTGTGAGCAGTGATGGTGTTGTCCTCAAGACCCGCCGCGGCTTTTTGGTTGGCACCGCCGGGCTCGGGGCCGATATGACCGGCTCGGACGTGTCCCAAAGCCTTGCCTTGGTGGCCCGGCGCAGCAGCGGCACAGCCGAGCGGTTTCATACCTTCCTGAATGGCGAGAACGAGGCGGTCACCCGCAGCTACGTGTGCATCGTTGCCGTGCGGGGCGGGCGGAGCATTCAGGTCGGCACCCGCGCGGGGGCTTTGAAGCCGGTGGCGACCACGCTGGTGGAAGAGGACTGCCGCAGCCTCGACCAGAGCTTCACCAACCTCTACTGGCTCGGCGCCGGTTCGGGGGAGGTGCTGCAATCCCGCCAATGGGCGGGCGATTTGACCGGGCCGCTGGTGATGCGCCGGGTGATCGAATGAGTGTTGGTAAAAACCGAGGGACGGGGACACATGCGTAAAATCGGACTGCTCTGCCTGATCGCGGCCCTCGCGGGGTGCGGCACGGCCTACCAGAGCCCCAAGGTGCGCGATGGCGTGGCCGACGGCACCCGCGTACGGGTCGTGCCGGTTACGGCCGAAACTACCTTGCTCGCCAACCGCTCCCGCTACCGGCCAAAGGCCCTTCCGGCAATCTTTTCGACCGGGGCTGGCACAGGCGGCGGGCTGCGCACGGGCGGCCCTGTACCGGAGCCGGTGATCGACCGTGCGAGCAGGCCCGGAACGCTCGAAACCCGCCTGCCGCCGCAGGCAAACCCCGGCCCCTACACCATCGGCGTGGGCGACGTTGTGCTGCTGGCCACGCCGCGAGCGGGCGATACGGTGGAGGAACTCACGGGGCTTCTCGCCGCCCAGAACGCGCGGCAGGGCTACACCGTGCAGGATGACGGCTCCATCAACATCCCCGGCGTCGGGCGGGTCCGCATTGCGGGGATGACCGTTGAGAGCGCCGAGGATGTGCTGTTTCAACGGTTGGTCGAAGCCCAGATCGACCCGACCTTCTCGCTCGAGATCGCCGAGTTCAACTCGCAGAAGGTCTCGGTGGGCGGGGCTGTCTCCAACCCCGGCGTGGCGCCGATCCGGCTGACACCGCTCTATCTTGATCAGGCGCTTGCCACGGCGGGCGGCATCTCTGCCGCCGATCAGGACTACACCTCGATCCGTATCTACCGCGACGGGGCGCTCTACCAGATCCCGCTCAAGGAATTCTACGCCCGCTCCGGCCTGAAGCGGGTACGGTTGGTGGATGGCGACTCGGTTTTTGTGGATACCGAATACGAGCTGGGGGAAGCGCAGGCCTACTTCGAGCAGCAGATCACGCTCGCGGGCTTCCGCAGCCAGCAACGCCGCGACGCCCTCTCGGAACTGTCGACCGAAATTGCGATCCGCCGCGACGCACTCAACGAGGCGCGGCAGAACTACCGGGCTCAGGTGGAGTTCGACGCGGTGGAACGCGACTACGTCTATCTGACCGGCGAGGTGCAAAAGCAGGCCCGTTTCCCGCTGCCGCTCGGACGGCAGGCGAGCCTTGCCGATGCGCTCTTCGAGGGGGCAGGGGGCATTCCGCTCGAGACCGGCAATGTGCGGGAAATCTACGTGCTGCGTGCCTCACCCGACCCGCGCGAGTTTGGCGCCGTCACCGCATGGCACCTCGACGGGCGCAATGCGGCCAACTTCACCCTCGCGGCTCGGTTCGAGTTGCGCCCGAACGATGTTGTCTTCGTCGCGGAGCAGCCGGTGACCCGCTGGGGCCGGGCCGTGCGCCAGATCACGCCGTCGCTCATCACTACAGGCGCCCGGGCGGCTGCCAACTGACAGTTCTGCTTGGTGATTAGAGGGGGGAGTGGTGGGCGACCCTGGAACGCCTGCCAGACCTGTAAGCCATTGATTTGGCTGCAACCGCTTGTTGGGCGAGTTGCGATTTGTCCCACCCATGTGGCTCACTTGTGTTCCACCTGTCAAGGAGTGAGCATTGCGAGGATGCTTTGAAACTTGAGCCGACCTCCGTGCCGAGCGACTAGGATAGCCGTTCTAAGCCCGTTGCTGCAGTTCATGCATGACACAGCGGATGACCGGTTCCAGCCTACTGAGACACCATTCAATGCGCAGCACGACACCGGCCGTTGAGACGAAGGCAGATTGCTGCCATTCGCTGCGGTCCACTCCAAAGGCGGCGATGCACTGGATACGGAAGTAAAGCGAATGTTGCGCTGAGGGGATCAAACCGCTTAGTCTCCAAAAACGAATGTCGGTTAGGCGAATTTCGAAAGATCTGCGCAATTGAATCTGTCCATACAGAAGATTGATCTCCCTCTTCCCACCAAGTTGCTGGATTGCATCGTCGATTTGACCGGCGAACACAGGTCCGTGGCTTTGTGTCCCGATTTTGAAGTTGGAAACTGGAGATACAAAAAACTCGCGGATCACCTTTTTGATTGGCTTCCTGACGCTGCGTTGAGGCCAAACGAGCGATTATCAATGTTGGCGGAGCCGCACAAAACTCTCGCACAAGCTTGTCGGCGTGTCTTTGACGTCGAGGACCCGGACAAGCGTGGGGAAATCGGTGAGGTTCTCCTTCATGCGGCCTGCCGACAAGAGTATGGAACCGCACCATTTGTAGCGCGCTTGTTCTACAAGATGCGCAGTAACGACAGCGTAACAAGCGTCGATGTTGCCCACGTTTTGCAGAACGCCGACACAGGGAAGCTCGAACTTTGGCTTGGCGAGGCCAAGCTCTACAAAGATATAGCCCAAGCACGCTACAAGGCTCTAGAATCAATTAAGCCCCTTTGGGACCCTGAATTCTTAGAGGAGATGAAGGCACTGATCGGACCGAAAATTGATTCCGGTGCCGGATATGGGGAAGAGCTTTCTTGGCTTTTTGCAGACGAAACTTCCCTAGATCAAGTTATCGACAGGATCGTTATACCTATCTGTATCGCTGCCGACTTCGATCCAACTAAAGGAGCTGCGTCGCGTGATGCGGCATATATCGAAGCGGTAAAGGAAGAGCTTGAAAAGACGAAAGAATACTTTGGAAGCTCTGTTCCAGAGGGAGTTCGATTCGCCGTTATATTGGTGCCCTTGGACTGCAAGAAGAAGATCGAAAACCACTTCAATGCAAAGGTTCAAAGCTTTCTATGAACCCCGAGGAATTGAGAATGAGAGTCTCCGGACCGCTCGAGGACGGCGACGAGATTTTCAAGATCGTCCGAGCAGTAGCGTATTATTTTCAGAGTCTCCGGACCGCTCGAGGACGGCGACGAGATTTTCAAGATCGTCCGAGCAGTAGCGTATTATTTTCAGACTGCTTGGTCGGATGATCAAGTAGCACTCGACCTGATTATTCGTGTACTGGACAGACGTGAGGAGCTTGAAGCAAAGCTGCCCGGCATTGGACCAATGATCGATGCTATCCTACGCGAAGTAGGACTTTTCCCCTACATCAAAGAAAGGGGAGGCTGGCGCGACCAACTTGCGACCGAGACCATGCGCGTTCCAGGCATGGAAGGCTTCGTTTTCCACATCGAACAAGCAATCGTATTCAATAAACTGGCACAGGGAAAAAGCTTAATTCTCTCGGCGCCCACCAGCTTTGGAAAGAGTTTGCTCATTGACGCGATCATATCCAAAAACAAGCCTCGGACAGTCGTAGCTGTGGTCCCTACCATCGCGCTTCTAGATGAATTTAGACGCAGGATGGAGGCGCGCTTTCCCGAATATCAAGTTATAACTCGAACAACCGAGGAGCGAACTCAAGTACACGCGATATTCATAGGAACTCAAGAAAGACTGCTGGAGAGAGAGCGCATTGAGAATATCGACCTCTTTGTCATTGATGAATTTTACAAGCTCGACCTGGAGCGGAACGACAGGCGGTCTTTGGCACTAAACACAATCCTCGCGAGGTACGGGAAGACGGCCAAACAAATCTACCTTTTGGGACCTTCCATTGATGAAGTTCCAAATGCTGGTAGTTTCAGAGACGACGTTGAGTTCTTAAGGACACGCTACAGCCCAGTTACCGCAGATATCATTGACCGGACGGACGTTGGGCCAAGTTCAAGGCATCTAATTGAAGACTTGCAGTCCGTTGAAAGGACAAACTCATTGATATACGTGCAGTCACCTCCATCGGCATCTCGTTTGACCAATGACCTACTGAAGTCCGGACTGGTCAGGAGATCGGACTTCACGCAAGAGTTGGGCAGTTGGCTTGCAGATAACTTCCACCCAGAGTGGTTCCTGGCAAAGGGTGTAGCTAGGGGTATTGGGATTCATCATGGGCGCGTACCGCGTTCAATAGCTCACTTAATGATTAGCTTGTTTAACAAGGGCGACTTGGCGGCCATTGTCTGCACATCATCCATGATCGAAGGCATTAACACTGCTGCGGAGAATGTTTTCATCTATGACCGAAACATTAACACCACTAAACTGGATCGATTTACTTTCGACAACATTAAGGGTCGTGCTGGCCGCATGTTCAGGCACAATATTGGGAAGGTGTTCTTATACAACCCAACGCCTGAGCCGGAAAACTTTGAAGTGCACGTTCCCTTATTCAACCCAGATGAGTTGCTTCAACCGGAACTGCTTATGCAGTTGGAAGACGATGTATTGTCGGACCCAGCGCGACGCAGGAAGAGAGCTATTCAGGGCGCAAGCGAGTTGCCACCCGAAGTTCTTTCGCGTTGGGCAGAGTTTGGGGTTGACGAGCTAAACACACTTGCGGAAGTGGTCTTGCAAGAGTTTGCGCACGAGAACTCCTTATTGCGCTGGAAGGGGGTGCCGGCGTTTGAGCAAGCCGAAGCAACATTTGGCGTTCCTTGGAATATCCTGCGGTTCAGCAAACACGACATGCGCTCGGCGCGAGCAGTAGCGCATTTTGCAAATCGTTTGAGGGTAAGCGAGTCTATGCGAGATTTCCTAGATCGTTTTGTAAGCTCTGGGGGTTTACCGGCCCAATCGGAGATTGATCGCTGCTTCAATTTCATCCGTGGCGCAGAGTACACTTTTCCTCAAGTGTTGAGAGCACTCAACGACGTGGTGGATGCCGTGATTGGAGTTGGAGAGGTCGATTACCGCGTTTATGCTGGTCAGCTACAAGGGTTATTCATTCCGGGGGAACTTCGTGCCTTGGATGAGTTTGGTGTTCCTGTGCCGATTATTCAGCGCTTATCCGGCATATTGCCGAGTGATGATTTTGAATCTGCCCGTCGTCAAATTGACGAACTCGGCGACGGAGTGCGAAATCGGTTAAGCGAGTTTGAAATCAGACTGCTGAAGGTTTGCTTGAACTAAGAGTTTGCGAATTAAGCGCTCTCGAGACTCAAGGTGTATTCGCGAATAGCCCGTTTTAGCGGGGCGGATCAGGCGCGATTTCTTGCGGCCGGTAAATGACATTTGTCCCCGCATGTAAATCAGCTTTGGGCGGTTAGGGAGCTTGTCACTCGGGATTCCTTTGGCGCTCTTCTGCTCGGGACCGCAGAAACCACCATTCGGAGCCATCTTCGCGTTCAACTCGACGAGCATTGACTTCATGAAGCATCTGTCGAACTTCTTCATCGGTGAATCCGCCAATCGGTCGTCTTAGCGCTTGGAATGAGCGATCAACGTAAGACTTGTGATTCAGCATTTCCGTCAAGATCTCCTTAGCAACTTCAGCACCGAGCCTTTGCTGCTTCAGGAGTCTTATTTCATGCTGAAATTGCCGCCTTTGCAGAAATAACTCGACGCATCCCGTTAAAAGGCCGCCAACTATAACGCCAACAAGTGCCCAGAGTGCTTCACTCATCCATTCTACCTTTCAAAATCCACCGTGATGATGAGCTTGAGAACGGAAATTTTCAACCAACTTCTGGAGGGTTCGATTGGTATATGGATACTCCGCCTTGGTGGGCCGCACCGCAGTCATGGTGGTGCCCGCAGGATGCCAGCTTGCGGCGGAAAGCAATATTTGCCGCCTGTATCGCACACAGCTTGCCACATTTTCTGCTTTCGCCTATCTGGGACGGTATGGAGCTGATCTATCCAATAAATTTCGTTGGCCACGAGGAGTGGCTGGATAGCGGATACGCGGTCAGACTTGCCTCGGGGGATGTCATTACGCGCGATGGTGAGGTTCTGGGCACTTGGCGTGTCGTAGGTTATGACTTGGAAGCCGAGCCGGGAGTGGACGACGAGAGCGGGCGCTACGAGTTCCTCGTGGACGGGCAAACCGCGCCAATGTTCTCCGAGGGCTTTGCGCATTTGGACTACCGGGTCAGCCGGGGGTTCGCCCTGTCCAATCTGACCCGAACGATCCGGGATTGGCACGAATCAGAAGGCTAGCGGTCCGACTGCATCGGCCAATCCGAGCGGCCCAGAATTTCTGACGAATTTTTGCGAGAGGATATCTATTCCATCCCGACCGCGACCTTCCCCCATAGGGGGCTGCTAGGTGCACGCCGTCTGGCACCAAGCCTAACTCGGGTCGCGCGCCCTCGCGTGGCCCGGTCTGGCCGAAGTCCATGTCTCCAGACCTCAAGGGGCAGTTGCTGCATCCCGGACCCGATAACTCATGTCCAAAGTTGCCTTGGCGCATGCCTGGTCGGATACCCCCCCGAGGATATTACATGCCCATCTTTGCGGCCCCCACCGACGCGCCCGTAAGAGTATAGCGTAGCGGTCACTTGGCGCTGCCGGTTAGCGCCTGTCCGTAAGGGTTGACTTTCGCCAACGGACAGCATACTCAGCGGACATGACCCATACGAACATAGGTTTAGAGCCATGTCACAGACCATTCTGTACGCCCGCGTCTCCACGTCCGATCAAACGCTAGAGCACCAGAAAACCCAAGCCGAGGCCGCAGGCTTCAAGATCGACCACGTTGTATCCGACAAGGGCATTTCCGGCATCAGCACAATGCTGCGGGAAAGGCCGGAGGGGAGGCGGCTGTTCGACATGCTTCGCACGGGCGATACCCTCGTCGTCAGGTGGGTAGATCGCCTTGGGCGCAACTATCAGGACGTAACCGACTGCATCCGGGAGTTCATGCGCAAGGGCGTGGTGATCCGCACGGTCATCAACGGACTGACCTTCGACGGGGCCACCAAAGACCCGATGCAGGAGGCCGTAAGGGACGCTCTGATTGCTTTCATGGCCGCCATGGCTCAATCCCAGGCCGAGGCCGCCAAGGAGGCTCAGAAGGCCGGGATAGCGGCTGCCAAGGAGCGAGAGCCAGAGAGCTACCTCGGGCGGAAGCCGTCTTATGATCGGGATGGCCTCGTAGCCGTGCTCGAATTGCTGGGAAAGGGGGCTGGGGCATCGGAGATAGCAAAGGCCACCGGGCTTTCACGCCAAACGGTTCTGCGGATCAAGGCCGATCCTGCGAAGGCGGACGGCGTGCTGCGGGCTTGGGAAGCGAAGGCAGCCTGAGGGCGCAGTGACCCGCTGTGAACAGTGCACTTTCACATCGCCGAGAACGCTGCAGTTGAGCGGGCAAGTTTGCTAGGTTTGGAAGCCTTCGCAGGGAACACGGCAGGCTGAACTAGGACCGCACAAAACAGTAGTACACAAGACTTATATGAAGAGCTGAATACGTTGGATTTATTATTCTATTACAATCAGTTAGTTGGAATTATTTTGGCGCGGGCTCCTTGTTTTTGTGCGATCCCAATAACTATGTCTCGGCTGTTCCGACGAGCCGAGGAAACCCGGTCGAAGGAACGCCAGAAGTGTAACCCGACTGAAGCCGGTGAAGGCTAGGGTGGTGTGAAAACCAGACAGTAGCGGGACGTCCGTGGAACCGGACCCGTGGATACACCGGCGGTACCGACTGGGTCGGACGAAAGAGCAACGTGCTCCCTGAGAAAACAGGGGATGGTCTCCAAAGGACTGGTCTTAGCAACCCACTGGCTGCCTACCCTGCAGCAATGCAGGCTTTAGGACGGAGAAATAGAACAATTTTCTAGGCACTCCACTCGCGTCTGCTGGGTCAACTCAGACAGTATACGCTGACGGCGGGTGGAGTGATCCTAGCCTCGCGTTAGTGCTTCGACACGACGCCTAGCAGATGCCCCTGATTACCCGGCCATCGCTGATCGCCTCCACTTGCCTGCCGTGACCCATCTCTCCCGTTGGGGTTGCGACCGGAGGCGATCTGCTATGCCCGGATGCTTGATGTGCGCATTTGAGTGGATACCCGGATCACCCGGGAGTTTCGTTCATTCGTGTAGCAACCCGAAAAATCACCCTATCCAGATGCACGCAGAACCCGGGGCATTAGCTCAGCCCCGCCTGTTTGTTTCGAGTTCTTGTGACGGGGGCTTGCCCGAGGGCCTCACATCTCCTGAACACCTCGGATACCGCCCGGTGGAACATCTCGCAGGCAACCCCGGATGGGCGCTGCAATGAGCCTCCGGACGAAAGCATGAACGCAAAGTGCGTTCGCGGCTGCTCTGGAACCCCTTATTTATAAGGCTCGGACGCCCCCGGCCTGTAAAGAGAAAGAACCTCAGGAAGATCACCCGCACGATCCTCCTGAGACGCATCCCATGGCCCCGCGCCGTGGGGCAAATCAGCATGAAAGGACAAGCGCCATGCTCGACCATTCGCCGCAAATCCTGCGGCAGTTCGGCATCAGCCCGGACGATACTACCCCGCAGTTTCAAGCGGCTGCTCCTGTCGTTCAGGTCATCGACCGTATCTGCGGGGCAGGGAAGACCTCTGCCATGATTTCGAGCCTCAACCCACTCCGGCAGTACCTCATCGTGACGCCTTTGCTTGAAGATGTGCAGGAGATCATTCACCGGGCCGAGGTGCCCTTGGTTCAGCCTGTGGCGCGGCTGGAACTCGCAAACCCGGATGATCCGAATGACATCAGCCATACGAAGCGGGGGCACCTTCGGGAGTTGCTGATGGCCGGTGAAAGCGTCGTGTGCACGCACGCGCTCTACAGCGATTTGGCGTATGTTGCCCGGGAAGGGCTGCTCACCGGATACGACATCTGCATTGACGAAGTGCCCAAGACTTCGGACCTGCTCTCCTCCGGGTCCAAGACCCCCTCGGCAGATCGGGTCAACGGTATTGTCTGGCGGAACCAGTACCTCCGGGATGGCTATGCGGAGATACGTGAGAACAGGCAGGTGCACCCAACCGACAAGTGGCGCAACGATGTGCTGCGGGGTGAGAACACTCTCAGCCAGACGCTCTACAGCCATGCTGAGGCGGGCTGCCTTTGGGCGTGTGGCGAGACGGTTCTCGTCTGGGAACTACCCGTGGCGCTCCTGACCTCGGGCCGGTCCCTGACCATCATGACTTATCGGTTCGCAGGCAGCCTCCTACAGGCGTTCATGGACAAGCACGGCATCCGGTACGAAGCTGGGCGGACACCCGAGCACCAAGCCGAGGAGGAACGCCTCCGGACACGGGCCAGGGAACTCATCACCGTCACGACTATCCCCGGGATTGATGGCATGCAGTTCACCGTGAACGAACTCGACCCCGGGAGGCTCACAGCGACGCACCAGCGGCGGATGGTCAACGCGCTCAAGCGGCTCCGGGTCACGGACCTCAAGGAAGCACCCGCCGGAAGCGTGCTTGTCACATCGTTGAAGAGCCTGTGGTATCGAGACGGCAAGTCCGAAGCTGATCTGCCCCCGGGCAGCAAGCCGCAGCCGGGGCCGATCTGCAAGCAGGGCCGCAAGACCACGGGCCTGTTCAACCTCTCCCGCTGGTCTGCGAATGTGACCCGGGGAACGAACGCCTTCCGCGACTGCCAGACCGTCATCTACCTCTACAACAAGAACCTGAACCCCGGCATTGCGAAGACGCTGGGCGTCCCTTCGCAGGGCGAGTTCAATGACCTGTTCGCCGTGTCGGAGATGGTCCAGTTCGTGTACCGGTCTGCGATCCGGGACGGCAAGCAGATCACGCTGTACGTCCCGTCCAAGCGGATGCGCAGCCTGTTCCAGAGATGGCTCTGCGGCGACATCTGACGCCCCCCGGCTGTGACCCTACCCAAGCTACAAGAACCCGCCCACGGGGCCGCTCCACGCGGCCCTGCTGGCGCTCTGCATCATCATCGAGAAAGGACACCAGAATGATACATGCACCCATCAACACCGCCCCGGCTCCGGTCGGGTGTAGCGGCTTCAAGCCCTGCCCGAACTGCGGCCAGACCTTCGACCCGGCCCAGAGCACGGCATGGGGCAAAAAGCATTGCTCCCTCCGCTGCGAGTACCACGCGCACAGTTCCGAAGGGCTCGCGGCATGACCCACAGCACGCGCCTCGCGGCCCCGAACGAACAGCGCCAGCAAGATGCCCAGCGGCGATCCGAGGAACTCTCCGGCCACATTCTCCCGCTCCGGGCTGATGGCAAATCCCTCCGGGAGATCGCTGCCACCCTGAGCCAAGCGGGCATCCCCACGGCCAACGGCGGATCATGGGGGCCGAAGCAGGTGCTCGACATTCTGCACCGGTTGGAGCAACCAACCGCCCCGGTGCACGAAAGCCGTGATCCGCTGGCGGCGCTGCATGTTCAGAGCCCCACGACCCAGACAGTGCCGGGAGACCCACTGGCCGCTCTGCCCGTGTCTGCTGATCCGCTGGCGCTGTAAACAACCGTCATAAACAGGCGCCGTAAACGGCACCGAGCCTGACATCGCACCTGGACACGAGAGCATCGCACAAGATCTGATTGGGGTTGCCCGCTGCCTTAAACGGTCGCCCTAAACGGCCGATCTACACAGGCGCTGTAATCAGGGCCGGTGGCGGGTGCTTCACCCGATATCAAAGCAACAACAACACATAGCCCGACCAACGGGCCATGTACCCGCTCAGGGCTTTTGGTCCTTTCTCCTGAGTGGGGCTGAGGACGGCAGAGAGGTTGAGCCTCGTGGTTTAGTTCAGGGGCCGCTTGGCCTCCCTCTCTGCCGTTCACGCAAACGGCCCTCACAGGCCGGATCGAAGGACCACCACCCGCAATCACCACCACCCGGCCACGCTTGTTGCGAGCGAAGTTCGGAGACATGAAAGGACACCGATTTGGCCAAGACTGGACTAGGCCGCTGGCACAACGTGCCGGTGCCCGGGCAACGCGGCTTCCGGCCCACCCGAGACCACTACGATCTGACCGGAGAAGTCCCGCCCCGCCACCTGCAATGCGAGATGCATGACTGCCAAGACCTCGCGTATCAAGACCCGTTCATCCGGGCTTCCTATGCCGTGAAACTCTGCGAGTACCACACGCGGCTCTGCCACCGGATGGGCGCACCGTACCCGTGCGACATTCCTTGGCCCGAGTTCTACCGGGTACGGGACGCCGTGAAACTCCAACTCAACAAAGTCAACGACGCCCCGGTTCTGGCCCGTGCGGTTCACGCTGTGCAGACCCTCCCCGGGAAGTGCTACGCGCGGGCAGCGGAACTTGAGAGCGCAGACAAGCGGGTTCCGGCCTACCTTGCCTACGGCCTGAGCCTTCGCCACCGGGTTGAGCCGCGCCGCTTCATCGATCACCACATCGCGTTCGGCATCCTCCTTGAGCGCGGCGTCTGGACCCCTCAACCCGGCTACACCCGGCACGCCGACAAGGCATGGCTCCGCTGCGTGCACCGGGCGCTGTCCAACGGCAATAAGGCAGAGCGGGCAGACATCGGCCCTTATCAGGCCAGCCTGCTTCGGCGGTGGATAGCTACTGACCTGCAACTCATCACCGGGCGGACAGACTACGCCCTCAGGGAAGCCGAGTTCGACGGGCTGCCCGTGCTGCCAAAGGCCCGCGCCATTGGCTGGTATCAAGACAGCCTCACCTGACCGCTTTCACCAAGATCATCCGGCCCCGTCATGGGGCCGCTCATCAGGGCTGCATGCCCACCACCAAGAAAGAACCAACCTATGAAGACCAATTCCAAGACGCCCGATGCGACCGAGACGCGCAAGACAGAGCACCTCGGGCACGAGTACGACCCGACCGTGACGAACTGGACTGCCGTATCCTTCCCCGGCGACCGGCACGGCCTGACCACCAAGCTGCGCCGTGAAGCCCGAGACGCCGTACTTCGTTGCCGAGGTTCGGAGGAGAAGTTCCAGCAGTTCATGGACACCCTAGAAGTCATCACGGCTTGGGGCCGTGCGAAGCTGGAGGCCGACAAAGCCGAAATCAAGCGCAACGCAGAACTTGCCTCTACCCGTGCTGAGGAAGAAGCGCGGCGGGCGGAGTTCCGGGCGTCGATCCAAGCCGGGGTGACTATCCGCGTATCTGCGACCGATACCGGCTTCATCGAGCAAAGCCCCCGAGACGGGTCCATCCGCGCAACCTACGACACGGCCAGTGACGAACGCGGCCCAGTGGCAGCCATGGCGCAGATGATGCTTGCAGAAGGGCGGAGCCCGACTTCCGTTCTGGAGATCAACGCATTCGGACGCACCGGCATCGGCTCCGGCCAGACACTCACGCAGCTAGCTGCCGGAGGTGCAGGAGCAGGGGCTGCCACTCAAGGCGGCTTTCAGGGCATTCGCGTCTGAGATGGCAGCCCCGGACCTCACGAGGAAGACGGACGCAGAACTCATGCGGTTCTGCTCCGCCACGTCTGGCACCCTGACACACCTCAGCCGCCGGATCGCAGCCGCCGGGTCGCAAAATGACGACCTAGAAGCGGCCTTCGATCAGTCCGCTGAACTCCTCAGCGCCGCACTTGCAGAACTGGAGGCCCGCCACCCGGAGCCTCCGAGAGAACATCACCAAAGGACCACCACATGACCGACACCACACACCCCTCAGCCGTGACCGGCCAGCCCCCTGCTGACAGCGCGGAAGGTCTTCCCCCGGCAGATCACGACAACACCGAAGCCGCCCCGCAGGTTGAGGCAGACGCCCCTAGCGACGAGCAGGGCCAAAGCGAAGATGCCCAGCGGGAGGAGAAATCCGAGGAGGAGCGCCTAGCTGCGCTTGATCTGGAGACCGAAGACGACAAAGCAGATACCCCGCTTGATGCCACTGTTTGGGGCACCACAGGGCACACCGGTGCAGATGAAGCCCTGCGAACGCTCCAGAATGTCGGGCTGTCTACCGACGATGCCAAGGAACTCCTGTTCGAGGCCGCAATGGCCCGCGACCCCAGCATGGTCGATCAGAAGGCCCTCACCGCAAAGATTGGCCCCCGGAGGGCCAAGGCCATCATGGAGAGGCTGGAACAGTTCGCGCGGGACATGCGCCCGAGGGACGAACGGGTATCCAATGACCTCTACCAGCACGCCAACGGCCCTCATGCCTTCCAGCGGCTCATGGAGCAGGCCAGCGAGACGCTGTCCACCTCCGAGTTGCAAGGCTACGTCATGGAGATGGGCAAGGGCGGCTTAGCGGCTCAGCGGGCCGTGGAGCGCCTGCAAGCCGTCGTTTCCGGCAAGGCACCGTCGCTGGACAGGCACGTGCATACGGAGCAGTACAGCGCCCCCAAGCCCATGCCTCAGCCCGAGGCTGGCAAGGGCATCACCTCCCAAGCCTACGTCGCTGCGATGGACGCACTGCACGGACCGGGAAGCCGCCTGTCATTCGAGGCCATCGACCGCCGTGAGGCGGAACTCAGGAAAGCCCGACGCATCGGGCGGGAGAATGGCCTGCCATGAGCGAGGAGGAAGAACAGATGCCAGAAACACCAGACCCCGCACAGGGGAAGGGTAAAACCGTTGCGGTGCAGGAGGTACTCCCTCCTGCGCCTCCGGCTCCGCTCGGGACACAGGCCGGTCGCACCGAGGACTTGAAGGCCCTGCATGCTGACCTGACCATTGCCTACCGCGAATATCTGGAGATGGCGAAGATCAAGCCAAGCATGCTGAACCCGGCGATGCTCGGGCTGATCCAGCAGTTCCTGCGGCACAACGAGATCACCGCTGAGGCTCCGCAGCAGTCGGAGTTCAATGCCCTTGAGGCGCGGCTCAGGCAGAAGCGCAAGGCACGGTCCGAGGGCATCAGCCGCCAGAATATCGTGACACTGAGCCAGTCGAGTAAGGAGTGAGAGATGTTGGACAAAATCGCCGCAACAAGTCCGAAGACGAGCCGCCGGATGAGAGCGAGCGCCGCGCGGATAGAGGAGATCATCGCGCTCGCACAACGT
Organism: Vannielia sp. SX4; assembly: GCF_052828525.1. The sequence continues at coordinate 3,335,646 of NZ_CM128247.1, read as the reverse complement.
CGCGGCATGACGTCAACCAGGATCAGTGAACTTCCAGATGGCACGACCGAAATTCACTTTGGTGGGGGCCAGGTGGTCAAGGAGCCATTGTCAGGATACTGGGATGACCTCTAGGCCCCCATGCGGAGCTAGAAGTCGAACCGGTTTATCGCCTCTTGGAGCTGAGACGGCAGGAAACCCTCTTTGAAGTACGTGCTGAACGTCACGCCTGTTTGGCTGTGACCAACGAGGGCCTTGACCATCGGCTCCGCAACTCCGGCCTGCGCCAATCGCGTAATCATCGTGTGGCGCAGGCAGTGGAACACTAGGCCCTGTCCGCCAAGTTCAAGCTCGGGCAAGAAACGTTCGTTGAACCAGCGCCCGGCATTGCGCCCATAGCCGTTCTGGGGCGAGTAAGTGAGGCTGGGGAACATGCGTGAATGGTCTCCAGCCTTCTGCTTTTCATAGAAGTCGAGAAAGCCTGCCGCCGCGAGCTTGTCGTGCACGGGGACGCGGCGCCTGGACGATGCGTTCTTGAGGCGCTTGTTGTCTTCGCCGTCCGGGGTCACGTTGATGCACCACACCCCGTCCCGCAGTTCGATGTCCTGAACCTCTAGCTGCGCCACCTCGTTGAGGCGCAATCCGGTGAACATGCCGATGAGTGCAGGCCACTTGTGCACGTCCTTTCGCACCAATGGGCTGTCAGCATCCGTGAGGTGCGAGAACAGGAGCCGGAGTTGATCGGCAGAGAAGGCTTTCCTGCCTTCATCGCTGCTGCGCGCCGTGCGTTTGAGCCGGAGCCCGTGGAAGACATTCTCGACGGCGTACCCGTTGTTCACCGCCCAGCCGCAGAAATGCTGCATATGGCCGAGGTACACGTTCATGGTCCGCGCCGCGATGCGTTCAACGCCGGGCAGTTCCAACGCTTCACCCAGCGGCAGCTCTCGGGTTGTCGGATTTTTGCTCCTGTTCTTGGGCAGCTTGAACAGTGCCGCCTTGACCTCCTGAGCATCGGCCTTGGTCATGTGTGCGGGCGGCTTGCTGCTGGTGAGTTCAGCCATGAGCGCCAGCGCGTCCCGTTTCTCGCTCTCGGTTTTTGCCGCGAGTGCCTGTGTCCGGTCGAGTTCAGCGAAGTAGCGCGACAGCACGGCCTCAAGAGGCAGGGCATCAGGTTCAGCCGATCCACGCGAACCGGTTTCTCGCAGGTCGCGTGGCATCGGGGCTGCCTCGGCCTCTAGTGAGAGCGTGTCGAATTGTGTGGTGTGTTCGAGCGCTCTGGAGATGTACTCTTGGTAGCCTTTCTGCAACTCCGCCAGCAGTAAGTTGCGCGCCCGCCCCTCGGGCTCGGGAACAATGCCACGCGCCTCGCAGAAGGCCCGCAGGAGGCCGTCAGCGCCCCCAGCGTGTGCCACGGCAGCCCAAGACCCAGCATCGCCCTCAGAGAGCCCCTGAGCGGCCTGCAATGCGTCCATATCCAAGCCGCTGGCCGGGCCGTCAGCCGCGCTGCGCTCACGGAACTCCCGGAGCATGGTGGTGAAATGGTCGCGCACATGATCGCGCATGTCATCGTATCGCATGGCCCGGACCATTGGCCGGGTGAAGATGGATTGTCCAGCCAGACCGAGGAGACGGGCCAGTTGTCGGGCTACGCGAGGCTCCCGCGTGCCCAGCGACACCTTAATACTTGCCCGTTTCTGGGTCGGGTGACACTCCACCGGTATCGGGAAGCGGAAGTAGAATATGCCGTGTCGAGAGGTGCACAGATAGGCTGCAAGGTGCATGATGTGTCCCACCATTGTGGCCCACCGGCGGTTTTCGCAGCCTAAGTCATTGATCTAAGGGGGAATGGTGGGCGACCCTGGAATCGAACCAGGCATGGGTCTCCCCGGCGGAGTTACAGTCCGCTGCCGCACCTTGCAGCTCGTCGCCCGACGCCGGAGCGGAATACAAAGCCCGCCCACCCCCGTCAAGGCGAAAAACCTTGCGATTTTCTTGCGTCGCGACCATGCAGGGGCGCGGCAAGCGGAGGCGATGTAGCGTGGCAAAGAAACCGAGCTGGGTGGTAGACAAAGAACGCGCCAAACGGGCGAGCGCGGCAGAGACGGTGTGGCTCTTCGGGCTGCATGCGGTGCGCGATGCGCTGGCCAATCCCGTGCGTGAAAAGCTGCGCCTCGTGCTGACCCGCAACGCCGCCGACCGGCTGGGCGAGGCTTGCTGGCAAGGTGCCGGGATCGAGCCTGAAATCGCCGATCCACGCAAGTTTCCGGTGCCGCTCGATCCGGGCTCGGTGCATCAGGGTGCGGCGCTCGAGGTCAAGCCGCTTGACTGGGGCAGTGTCGAGAGCCGCTGCATCGCAGGTGAGGGCCGGCCCCTCGTGGTGCTGCTCGATCGCGTGACCGACCCGCACAACGTGGGCGCCATCCTGCGTTCGGCCGAGGTGTTCGGCGCCCGTGCCGTGGTGGCACCTGCCCGCCATTCTGCCCCCGAAACCGGCGCATTGGCCAAAACCGCCTCCGGCGCGCTGGAGCGGCAACCTTACCTGCGGGTGCGCAACCTTGCCGACGCGATGGAGGAGCTGAAGAGCGCGGGGTTTACCCTGCTTGGCCTCGCAGGTGAGGCCGAGGCCGCGCTCGACCCGGTGCTGGAGAGCCTGCCCGAAGGCGCGGCCATCGGCCTTGTGCTCGGCGCAGAAGGGCCGGGCCTGCGGGAACGCACGCGCGAGACCTGCGATCATCTGGTGAAAATCCCATTCGCCGGGGCCTTCGGCTCGCTCAATGTGTCCAACGCGGCTGCCGTGTCGCTTTACGCCTCTGCGCGAAAGTTTTCATAAGTTCACCTTTGCGCGAAGGGGCTGGCCAAGGCGCAGGCCGCGGCGCCATCCTTTGGCCCAGCCAAGGAGGACACCCATGCTCACCCGCCGCCTCATGCTCGCCGCCGGCCTTGCCGCCCTCGCCATGCCTGCCATGGCCGAGGAACCGCCGATCTTTGCCGCCAACCGCCTCGCCATTCAGGGCTACGACCCCGTTGCCTATTTCAATGAGGGCAAGCCGGTGGAAGGGAGTGAGGCGCACCAACTGATGTGGATGGGGGCCACGTGGCGATTCTCCAGCGCGGCCAATCGAGAGGCTTTCGAGCGCAACCCACAGCGCTTTGCCCCGCAATACGGCGGATATTGCGCCTATGCGGCATCGCAGGGCTATGTTGCCCCAACCGACCCATCCGCCTTCACCGTGCACGAGGGAAAGCTCTATCTGAACTACTCCCGCCGTGTGCGCGGCATCTGGGAGCAGGACATCCCCGGCCACATCTCTTCCGCCGATGCGCACTGGCCCAAACCTCTGAAAAACTGAGGTTTCGCGAGATGTGAGGGGCAGGAAAGTCATTTTCAGCTTTGCTCTCTCGCGTTAACCTCGTGTTCACAGGTTTATTACATCCTCTTGGAAAGTGTTTCCTCGTGACTACCTCGAAGAGCATGAGCGCTGGTTCGGAACACCAGCGTTTCACTTCACTGTCCCTCGTTCCGCGACTTGCGCTCGGGCCTCATGGTCCGGGCGCTTTTTTACGCCGGAGGTGTCGCTGATGCGCTACCCAGACGCGCTGCTGCGCCGCATTCTGACCGAAACCAAGGTGATCGCCTGCGTTGGCGTCTCGATGAACGAGGTGCGCCCGAGCTACTACGTGGCCCGTTACCTTGCGCTCAAGGGCTTTCGGGTGATTCCCGTAAACCCCGGTCATGCGGGCAAAACGCTCTTCGGCGAAACAATCATGCCCGACCTTGCCTCGATCGTTGCGCCGGTGGACATGGTCGATATCTTCCGCCGCTCCGAGCATGTGCCGCCCATCGTGGAGGAGGCGCTCACCGCTTTTCCCGCGCTCAAGACGGTGTGGATGCAGATCGGCGTCGAAAACGCCGAAGCAGCCGCGATGGCCGAAGCGCGCCGCGTGACGGTGATCCAGAACCTTTGCCCCAAGATGGAGTATCAGAGGCTGTTCGGCGAACTGAGGATGGGCGGGATCAACACCGGGGTGATTTCTTCGAAACTCTAGACCTTTCCGCGCCGCTGTTGCATATCAGGCGAGACCAAGAGGAGCCGAGCCGATGGGTATCATGAACACTCTCCTGCGTGCCGTCACATGGTGGAACGGCTCCACGCTCGGCACCCAGCTGTTCACCTGGCGCAAGGGCACCAAGGTGGGCGAGGATGAAGAGGGCAACACCTTTTACCGCAATGTCGACGACACCCGGCGGTGGGTGATCTTCAAGGGCGAGGTCGAGGCCTCGCGTATCAGCCCCGACTGGCATGGTTGGCTGCACAAGACCTTCAAGGAGCCGCCGACCGACCGGCCGCTGACCCACAAGCCGTGGGAAAAACCGCACCACGAAAACCTCACCGGCACGCCGCTGGCCTATGCACCCGCCGGGTCGATCCGCCGCGCCCAGCCGGTGGAGCGGCAGGATTACGAGGCCTGGAGCCCTGAGTAAGGGGCCGGAGGGGGCAATGTCAGAGACCAAGACCGAAGCGCTGGTTGGGGCCGGTGTGCTCGTCGCAGCGGCAGGCTTCCTGTGGTACGCCGCAGGGGTGACCGATGCGGGTGGATCCGGTGGTGCGAGCTATCCGCTTCAAGCCAGCTTTCGTTCAGCCGAGGGCATTTCGGTTGGTACCGATGTGCGGCTTGCGGGTGTGAAGATCGGCTCGGTGCGGGCGCTGGAACTGAATGCCCAGAGCTTTCGCGCGGAGGCGACCTTTGCCATCTCCGAGGGTATCGAATTGCCGGAAGACAGCTCCGCCGCAATCTCTTCCGAGGGGCTGCTGGGGGGCAATTTCATCGAGATCGTTCCGGGCGGATCGCCCTTCAACCTCGAAGAGGGGGGCGAGATTCTGGATACTCAAGGCGCGGTGAGCCTGATTGGCTTGCTGACCAAGTTCGTGGCTGGGTCGGACGAATGAAGCGTGTGCTGCAAGCCACTCTGGCCGCTGGGCTTTTGGCAAGTGGAGCCGCCGAGGCCCAGACTGTGCTGGAAGGCACAGGGGCGGTACTGCGCGGGCTCGACAAGCTCTCGAGCCTGACGTCCGATCTCGAAGTGAAGATTGGCGACACGGTCCGCTACGGGCACCTGCAGGTCACGCTTTCCGATTGCCGCTACCCCGAGGGCACCCCGGCACGGGCAACCGCCTATCTGGTGATCGAGGATGGCGCCGGGGATGCGCCTGCCTTTGCCGGCTGGATGCTCGCTTCGGCCCCGGCGCTCAACGCGCTGGACCACCAGCGTTACGATATCTGGGTGCTGCGCTGCACCACTGAGTAACCGCTCGGCACCTCGGTTATGCTCCTGAAATCACAGTCGAGTTTGCGCGCGGCGGCAAGCCGTTTGCGGTAGTCCTCGCGCGGAATCTCGATGGCGCCGAGGCTGGCGAGGTGGGGTGTTATGAACTGGGCATCGAACAGGGTAAAGCCGCAGCGCCGCAGGTGATCGACGAGGTAGGCCAGCGCCACCTTGGAGGCATCGCGGCGGCGCGAAAACATGCTTTCACCGCAGAAGCAGCCGCCGAGTGCAACGCCGTAGACCCCGCCGACCAACGCCTCGCCGTCCCAGACTTCGAGCGAATGGGCGTGGCCTTCGGCGTGAAGCTGGCGGTAGATCCGGTGGATCTCGCTGTTGATCCATGTCGTCTCCCGGTCGGCGCAGCCATCCATCACGCCACCGAAATCAGCATTTGTCGTAATAGTGAAAGCCTCGCGCCGGATCAGCCGGGCCAGCGACCGGGAAATGTGGAAATTCTCCAAGGGGAAGATACCCCGCAGGCGCGGCTCGACCCAATAGACCTCTTCCGCTCCGGCATCGTCTGCCATGGGGAAGAGGCCCATCCGGTAGGCGCGCAGCAGGAGGTCGGTCGAGAGCGGCTCCACCCGCCCGGCCTCAGGCTTGCAGGTTGGTTTCCAGCCAGCCTTCCAGCCAGTGGATATCGTAGGCACCGCTGTGAATGTCGCCCTCTTCGAGCAGCGCGCGGAACAGCGGCACGGTGGTATCCACCCCGTCCACGATCAGCTCGCCGAGTGCCCGGTTGAGCCGGGCCAGCGCCTCGGGGCGGTCGCGGCCGTGGACGATGAGCTTGCCGATCAGACTGTCGTAATAGGGAGGGATCGAGTAGCCGTCATAGAGAGCGCTATCCATCCGCACGCCTAGCCCGCCCGGCGCATGAAACTGCGTGATCCGGCCGGGGCAGGGGGAGAAGTTGGGCAGCTTCTCGGCGTTGATCCGCACCTCGATGGCATGGCCGTTGATCTTGAGGTCGTCCTGGCTGAACGAGAGCGGCATGCCGGCGGCGACGCGGATTTGCTCGCGCACGAGATCCTGCCCGAAGATCAGCTCGGTCACCGGATGCTCCACCTGCAAGCGGGTGTTCATCTCGATGAAGTAGAACTCGCCGTCTTCATAGAGAAACTCGATGGTCCCCGCGCCAGCGTAGTTGATAGAGGCTACGGCCTCGGCGCAGGTCTTGCCGATCTGCGCGCGCAGCTCGGGGGTGATCGCGGGGCCGGGGGCCTCTTCGAACACCTTCTGGTGCCGCCGTTGCAGCGAGCAATCGCGCTCACCCAGATGCACGGCATTGCCCTTGCCGTCGCCAAACACCTGCACCTCGATGTGCCGGGGTTTGCCGAGATACTTTTCGATATAGACCTCGTCATTGCCGAAGGCCGATTTGGCCTCGCTCCGCGCGGTGCGGAAGGCGGTCTCTAGATCCTTGGCGGTTTTCGCCAGCTTCATGCCGCGCCCGCCGCCACCTGCGGTGGCCTTGATGATCACCGGATAACCGATCTCTTCGGCGACGACCTTGGCCGTTTCCATATCCGGCACGCCGCCATCGGAGCCGGGCACGCAGGGCACGCCGAGCTTTTTCATCGTGTCCTTGGCAGTGATCTTGTCGCCCATGATCCGGATGTGCTCGGCGGTCGGGCCGATAAAGGTGAGGCCGTGATCCTCGACGATCTGCACGAAGTTGGCATTCTCGGAAAGAAAGCCGTAGCCCGGGTGGATCGCGTTGGCGCCGGAAATCTCGCAGGCCGAGATGATCGCCGGGAAGCTCAGGTAGCTCTGGGCCGAGGAGGGCGGGCCGATGCAGATGGCCTCGTCGGCCATGCGCACGTGCATCGCATCGCTGTCGGCGGTGGAGTGCACCGCGACCGAAGGAATGCCCATCTCGCGGCAGGCACGGACCACCCGCAGGGCGATTTCGCCGCGGTTCGCAATGAGGATCTTGTCGAACATAACCAGTGCCTTACTGGATGATCATCAGCGGGGCGCCAAACTCCACCGGCGCGCCGTCTTCGACGAGGATGCGCTTGACGGTGCCGCCTCGGGGCGCGGGGATCTGGTTCATCGTCTTCATCGCCTCGACGATCAGCAGGGTCTGGCCCTCTTCGACCGTGTCACCAACCTTGACGAAGGCGGGCGAGTTCGGCTCGGGCTGGAGGTAGGCGGTGCCGACCATCGGGGAGGTCACCGCGCCGGGGGCCTGCGCCGGATCATCATTGTCGCCAGCGGGGGCAGCGGCGGGGGCTGCCGGAGCGGCCGGGGCTGCAGGTGCAGCGGCCGGGGCGGCGGGGGCCATTGCCACCACCTGTTGCTCCATCTTGCGGCTCACCCGCACATTCAGGCTGTCATCCTGACCGTAATCGCGCTTCACCTGAAGCTCGGTCAGATCGTTCGTCCGCAGCAGTTCTGCCAGCGCCTGGATAAAGGCGACGTCTGCATCGTGGGTCTTACTCATGCCGTCCTCTTTCTGCCTGCGCCGGTTCATGCCGGGCACAAATTATGGGCAGGCTTATACGCTCTCTGCGAGGTAAGTGAAAGCGCAAGCGCTTTGAACCCCCGATTTGGGGATGGGGCGAATTTTGTGGTCCGGCAGACCGCCCAGGCTCCATCGACGCTTGCCCACTGCCTGTGGGGGTGACCTTCAGCCCGGCCAGACCGAGCCGGACCTGTTGACAAGCGCGACCTGCATGGACAAATAAGTGTTTCATTACAGCACTGTCCGCAGCAGCCATATTTCAGGCGCTCATCCGCTGCGGCAATTTCATGACTTAAACCTATGACTTGAGGACCATCCTATGGCCGGAGAAAATTCAGCAACCAATATCGTCGTCACCGTCTCCTCCGAAGGGCTCTCGCGCGCATTGGGCGGCGGCGTTCGTGGTGGCGTGGCAGGGCTCCTTGTGCAGCCCGCCGTGTGGATCGCCACCGGCACCGGCCCCGATGCGGGCGATGCCTTTATCTACGGCACCGGCGCGGCAGGCGTTGTAGCCGGTGCCATCCTCGCCGTTCCGGCCATGGTAACCGGCGTGGTGAAAGCCGCCGTCGATGACCACACCGCCTCACTCGTGGCGGAGGTGAAGGCCAAGGAGCCGGAGCGCTACCGCAACGGGATCTACCCGGTGGACGACTACAGCTTCTTTGCCTCGGGGGGCCACATTCAGGCGATGACCATTGCGGCAGCGGGCGGCGTGGCGTGGCAGGACGAAAACGGCGTCTACTGCTTCATCAAGGACGCCAACGAGCGGCTTGTCTGTGATTATCGCCCGAAATCTTACAAAAAGCTTTACTACCCCGAACTGCCGCTGACCAAGGTGGGCAATGGCTTCAAGTGGAACTACCTGAACGGTTGATCAGCCCCCGGGCGTGAGCATCTTGCGAAACATCGCATCCACATGGCGGGCGGCCTCCGGAAAGGGGTCGCCCGCTTCGCTTTGGGGCAGCACGGCACGCACCTGAACGTCAAAGTCGGCGTAGTGCTGGGTCAGCGACCAGATAGAGAACAGCAGGTGATAAGGGTGGACCGGCGCGATCCGGCCTGCCGCGCTCCAGCCCTCAATGACGGCGGCCTTTTCATCGACCAGCGGTTTGAGGTGCTCTTTCAGCACGCCTTCGAGGTTGGGCGCGCCTTGCAGCACCTCATTGGCAAAGAGCCGGCTCTCGCGCGGCATCTCGCGGCTCATCTCCAGCTTGCGGCGGACATAGGCCATGATCTCTTCCAACGGGTCGCCCTCGGCCTTCATGGCGTGCAGCGGGGCGAGCCAGGTATCGAGCAGGCCGCTCAAAAGCTCCCGGTGAATCGCCTCCTTGGAGGGGAAGTAATAGAGCAGGTTTGGCTTGGAGAGCCCGGCGGCCTTGGCGATCTGGTCGACGGTGGAGCCGCGAAACCCGCGCGACGAAAACACATCGAGCGCGGCCTCGAGGATGGCGGCGGTGTTCTTTTGCTGGATCCTCGTGCGCGGTTTGCGCGCGTTTGCTGTCACCGGTCAGACCTCGCTTCAATGCCCGTTTCAAATGCGCCCAAAATGCAGCCGTTTTGCCCGGCCCGCGCTGAAAAATCATCGGAGGGGCTGCAGCGCGGCGGCGCATTTTCTTGACCCGTCCCTTGAGAGTGGTAGCGTCCTTCTGACCAATTGGTCAAACAACAAGGCGCCGCACCAAAGCCGCGCCACACAGGGAGGGCCCGCGCCCTCGATACGGAAGACCCGAGGAGTGCGCATGGCTGCCCCAGGAGAAAATCTCAGGATCAACGGAGACAGGCTGTGGGACAGCCTGATGGAGATGGCCAAGATCGGCCCAGGCGTGGCGGGCGGCAACAACCGCCAGACGCTGACCGATGAAGACGCCGAGGGGCGTGCGCTGTTTCAGAGTTGGTGCGAGGCCGCCGGGATGACCATGGGGGTCGACGAGATCGGCAACATGTTCGCCCGCCGCGAGGGCACCGACCCCGATGCGCTGCCTGTCTATGTCGGTTCGCACCTCGATACCCAGCCTACGGGTGGCAAGTATGATGGCGTGCTGGGCGTGCTCGGCGGGCTGGAGTTGGTGCGCACCCTGAACGACCTCGACATCAAAACCAAGCACCCGATCGTGGTGGTCAACTGGACCAACGAGGAGGGCACCCGATTTGCGCCCGCCATGCTGGCCTCGGGCGTGTTTGCGGGCAAGCACACGCTCGAATGGGCCAATGACCGGGTGGACGCCAAGGGCAAGCGCTTTGGCGACGAGTTGGAGCGGATCGGCTGGAAGGGCGAGGAGAAGGTTGGCGACCGGAAGATGCACGCCCTCTTCGAGCTGCACATCGAGCAGGGGCCGATCCTCGAGGCCGAGGGCAAGGACATTGGCGTGGTCACTCACGGGCAGGGGCTGCGCTGGATCGAGTGTACGGTGACGGGCAAGGAGAGCCACACCGGCTCCACCCCGATGCACATGCGCAAGAACGCTGGGCGCGGGTTGGCGCTGGTGACGGAGCTTGTGCATGAAATCGCGATGAAAAATCAGCCCAACGCGGTGGGCGCGATCGGGCATATCGACGTGTATCCGAACTCGCGCAACATCATCCCCGGCAAGGTGGTCTTCACCGTGGACATGCGGACTCACCTGCTCGACAAGCTCAATGGCATGGTCGAGGAGCTGATGGAGAAGGCGCCGAAGCTTTGCGAGGATATCGGTGTTGAATTCTCCGCCGAGATCGTCGGCCAGTTTGACCCGCCCGCTTTTGACGAGGGCTGTGTGAAGGCCGTGCGCGATGCTGCCGAGCGGCTGGGATACAGCCATATGGATATCGTCTCGGGCGCAGGCCACGATGCCTGCTGGATCAACGACCTGTACCCGACCTCGATGGTGATGTGCCCCTGCGTGGACGGCCTCAGCCACAACGAGGCGGAGGAGATCAGTAAGGAATGGGCCACCGCCGGGACGGATGTGCTATTTCACGCGGTGGTCGAGACGGCGGGGATCGTGGAATGAAGAAAGCGCTGATTTTGCTGCCCTTTCTGGCCGCATGCCAGACCACGACGAGCGGCGCTCCGGCCGGATATGCGCCCGCCGACCAGCCTATCCCGGAGAAGGTGATGGCATCGGTTCCGGCGGATGTGCGGCTGGACCAGATCGTGGTGCGGGACGGGTGCTATTACATCTTCTACGAGGGTGCGATCTACCCTGTGACCACCCAAGAGATGCGCGACGGGGGCTTTGACGGGCAGCCCTACTGCATCGGCTAGGAAGGCGGAGATGGGACTGACGGCAGGACTGACGGCACTTGGGATCTTCATCATCGGAGGGAGCGAGCAGGCCTATTGGGACTGGCAGCTCACCCACCCCTATGACCTTGATATCAATGTAAAAGTTCTCGCCCTCGACAAGGACGACCACGAGCGTGACACGATCATGGCGCTGCGCGACCGTGGCGTGAAGCCGGTGTGCTATGTCTCCGTTGGATCGTGGGAGGAATACCGCGACGACAAGGACAGCTTTCCCGAGGAGGTGCTCGGCAAGCCGCTCGGGGACTGGCCCGATGAGCGCTATGTCGACATTCGCGACGACCGGGTGATGAAGATCATGCAGGCCCGGCTGCAGGACTGCGCCGACCGGGGCTTCATGGCCGCGGAGCTTGATAACATGGACGTTTTCGAGAACGATAGCGGCTTTGACATCAGCGAGGAGGCGGCGCTCACCTATGTGAAGAACCTCGCCGCCTACGCCCATCTGCTGGGGCTGGAAGTGGCCCAGAAGAACGCGCCGCAACTGGTGCCGGCGCTGGTGGAGACGATGGATTTCATCATGGTCGAGGAGTGCTACGCCTACGACTTCTGCGACGATCTGAAGCCCTATACCGAGGCGGGCAAGGATGTGTTGGCGATCGAATACGACGATGCGGATCTCGACTGGGACGCGATCTGCGAAGACAGCAAGGCCCGCGGGATAAAGCTGCTTCTGAAGAGCCATGAAATTACGGCGGGCGGTAAGTCCTGCAATTAAAACGGGGAGTTAGACCATGAGCACAGTCATCAAGGGCGGCACGGTGGTGACCGCCGACCTCAGCTATGAGGCCGACGTTCTGGTTGAAGGCGGGCAGATCGTGGAGATCGGCAAGGGGCTGAAAGGCGACGAGGTGCTGGATGCCACGGGCTGCTACGTGATGCCCGGCGGGATCGATCCGCACACCCACCTCGAGATGCCCTTCATGGGCACCTATTCGAGCGACGACTTCGAGAGCGGCACGCGCGCCGGGTTGGCGGGGGGCACGACGATGGTGGTCGACTTCGCGCTGCCGAACCCCGGCGAAAGCCTGCTGGACGCGCTGAAGCGGTGGGACAACAAGAGCACCCGCGCGAACTGCGATTACTCCTTCCACATGGCCGTGACATGGTGGGGGGAGCAGGTGTTCAACGAGATGGCGACGGTCGTGAAAGACCGTGGAATCAACACCTTCAAGCATTTCATGGCCTACAAGGGCGCGCTGATGGTGAACGACGACGAGATGTATTCGTCGTTCCAGCGGCTGGCTGAACTGGGCGCCACGGCGATGGTGCACGCCGAGAACGGCGACGTGGTGGCTGAATTGACCGCCAAGCTGCTGGCCGAGGGCAACACCGGCCCCGAGGCGCATGCTTACTCGCGGCCATCGCAGGTGGAGGGCGAGGCGACCAACAGGGCGATCATGATCGCCGACATGGCCGGCGTGCCGCTCTACGTGGTGCACACCTCCTGCGAGGAGGCGCATGAGGCGATCCTCCGGGCCAAGCAGAACGGCAAGCGGGTCTGGGGCGAGCCGCTGATTCAGCATCTGACGCTGGATGAGAGCGAGTACTTCAACCCCGATTGGGACCATGCCGCACGTCGGGTGATGTCGCCGCCGTTCCGCAACAAGAAGCACCAGGACTCGCTTTGGGCCGGGCTGCAAAGCGGCTCTCTCTCGGTCGTGGCGACCGACCATTGTGCCTTTACCACCGAGCAGAAGCGCTACGGGGTAGGCGACTTCTCCAAGATTCCCAATGGCACCGGTGGGCTGGAAGACCGGATGCCGATGCTCTGGACACACGGCGTGGCGACCGGGCGGCTCACGCCCAACGAATTCGTCGCCGTCACATCAACGAACATCGCCAAGATATTGAATTGCTACCCGAAAAAGGGTGCGATCCTCGTGGGTGCCGATGCCGATATCGTGGTCTGGGATCCGAAAAAGGAAAAGACGATCTCTGCCGGGTCTCAACAATCCTCCATCGATTACAACGTGTTCGAGGGCCAGGAGGTGAAGGGGCTGCCGCGCTTTACCCTGACCCGTGGCCATGTGGCCGTGCATGACGGGGAGATCCGCACGCAGGAAGGCCACGGCGAGTTTGTAGCACGCGAGCCTAACGCAACGGTTAACGAGGCGCTTTCCACCTGGAAAGAGCTGACGGCGCCGCGCCCGGTGGAGCGCAAGGGCATTCCGGCCACGGGGGTTTGATGAGGCGGAAAGTTCTGAGAATACGGAAGAAAACCACGTGAACGATACGGTCATCCGTGCCGAAAACCTCGACCTGACCTTCCAGACGAAGGACGGGCCGGTACATGCCCTCAAGGGGGTTTCGCTCGATATCGGCAAGGGCGAATTCGTCAGCTTCATCGGGCCGTCCGGCTGCGGGAAGACGACCTTTTTGCGCTGCATCGCCGCCCTCGAAACCCCGACGGGCGGCAGCCTGAGCGTGAACGGGATGACCCCGGAGGAGGCCCGCAAATCAAGGGCTTACGGCTATGTCTTCCAGGCCGCCGGGCTTTACCCGTGGCGGACCATCGCGGGCAACATCAAGCTGCCGCTGGAGATCATGGGGTTCGACAAGGCCGAGCAGGAGGAGCGCGTAAAAAACGTGCTGCAACTGGTTGATCTGGAAGGGTTTGGCGGAAAATACCCTTGGCAGCTTTCGGGCGGGATGCAGCAGAGGGCCTCGATTGCCCGGGCGCTGGCCTTCGACGCCGAGATTTTGCTGATGGACGAACCCTTTGGTGCGCTTGATGAAATTGTCCGCGACCACCTCAACGAACAACTGCTGGCGCTCTGGGCGCGGACGGGCAAGACGATAGGGTTTGTTACCCATTCCATACCCGAAGCGGTCTATCTCTCAACCAAGATTGTCGTCATGTCGCCCCGGCCGGGCCGGATCAGCGATGTGATCGACAGCCCGCTGCCTGCCGAAAGACCTTTGGAAATCAGAGACTCAGCGGAGTTTATTGAAGTGGCACACAGGGTGCGTGAGGGGCTGCGAGCAGGGCATTCCTACGATGATTAACCCTGTGAAACCGCCCATGCACAACCGATGCACAACTGATGCACATCCCATGCATACGCACGCTGCATTCAGGAGCATTAACTAATGCACCGCGCGCTCCCCGTTCTGGCGGTTCTCGCCGTGCTGACCGCCATCTGGTACCTCGGTGCGTGGCGGATGAACACACCCTGGGCGCTGGCGCAGGCGGAGCGGGCCGGGGTGGAACTGAGCGCCGGAGAGCTCTTTACCGAGACCATGCGGCAGGAGCGGCCGCGCCTGCCCGCGCCGCACCAAGTGGCGGCCGAACTGTGGAAGACCACCGGCGAGATGGCGCTGCGGGGCCGGGCCTTCAGCAAGCGGAGCCTGATCTACCATGGTGCGATCACGCTGGGGGCCACGCTGACCGGCTTTGCGCTGGGGGTCGCGCTGGGCATTCTCGGTGCGGTGGCGATCACCTACAGCCGGGTGGCGGAGATGAGCCTGATGCCATGGGCGATTGTCAGCCAGACGATCCCGATCGTGGCGCTGGCGCCGATGATCATCGTGCTCTCCAACGCGGTGGGGATCGAGGGGCGAACGGTGCCGAAGGCGATCATCTCGGCCTACCTGTGCTACTTCCCAGTGCTGGTCGGCATGGTGAAGGGGCTGAACTCGCCCTCGGCCAGCCAGCTCGACCTGCTGAAGACCTACAACGCCAGCGGGCGCGACAGCTTCTTCAAGCTGCGGCTGCCGGCCTCGATGCCCTATCTCTTCACCTCGCTGAAGGTAGCGATTGCCGCCGCGCTGGTGGGGACCATCGTCGGCGAATTGCCCACCGGGGCGATCAGCGGGCTGGGCGCGCGGATTTTGATCGGCGACCAGTTCGGCACGCCGTTGGCGATCTGGGCGGCGCTCTTTGCCGCCGCGATCCTCGCGGGCGTGCTGGTGACGGTGATCGGCGGGGTGCAGGCGCTGGTGCTCAAGCGGATGGGGATGGCGCGATGACGGCGGTGGTTGCGGCAGTGGCCTTCTGGCTCGCGGCATGGGGGCTGAACGTGGCGCTCGCCCGCTCGCGCTGGCGTAAGGCCCGCGCGGTGCGGATCGCCGTGCCGGTGATCTTTGGCCTCGCGGTGCTGGCGCTCTGGCAGGGGCTGGTGCGGGGGCTGGAGGTGAGCCCGGTGATCTTGCCGGCGCCAACGGATATTGCCCGCACCTTCGTGACCTCGACCGACGTGCTCTGGCAGGACTTCGTGCAGACCGTGCTGAAGGGGGCGCTCTCGGGCTACCTGATTGGCTGCGGGGTGGCCTTTGTGACGGCCATCGCGATTGACCGCAGCGCCTTTCTGACCGCCGGGCTGCTGCCCATTGGCAATTTCGTGGCGGCGCTGCCGATCGTGGGCATAGCGCCGATCCTCGTGAGCTGGTTCGGCTTTGACTGGCAATCGAAGGCCGCCGTGGTGGTGGTGATGGTCTTCTTCCCCGTGCTCGTGAACGTGGTGCAGGGGCTGAAGGAGACAGAGGCGATGCAGCGCGACCTGATGCGGACTTATGCGGCGAGCTACTGGCAGACGATGGTGAAGCTGCGCCTGCCTGCGGCCATGCCCTTCGTGTTCAATGGGCTGAAGATTGCCACCACGCTGGCGCTGATCGGGGCCATCGTTGCCGAGTATTTCGGCAGCCCGATCCGGGGCATGGGCTTCAGGATTTCGACCGGCGTGGGGCGGCTGGCGATTGACCTCGTCTGGGCCGAGATCGCCGTGGCCGCCCTTGTGGGCACTGCGTTTTATGGCATCGTCGCCATGATCGAGAAACTCGTGACCTTCTGGCACCCGAGCCAGCGGGTTGGTTGAGTGGGAGGAGACCCGCGCCGGGGGGCGCACTGATACCCAAACCAAAAACCAACAAGGAGAGTGACAATGAAAAAATTCGTACTCGGCGCCGGGCTGGCGCTGGCCGCGGGGGCGGCGCAGGCGGCGGATGACGTGACGCTGCAGCTCAAGTGGGTCACGCAGGCACAGTTCGCGGGCTATTACGTGGCCGCCGATCAGGGCTTCTACGAGGAAGAGGGTCTGAACGTGACGATCAAGCCGGGCGGCCCGGATATTGCCCCGACGCAGGTGATCGCCGGTGGCGGTGCCGATGTGATCGTAGAGTGGATGCCCGCTGCGCTGGCCGCGCGGGAGAAGGGGCTGGCGCTGGTGAACATCGCGCAGCCGTTCAAATCGTCGGGCATGATGCTGACCTGCCTGAAGGAAACCGGAATCGAAGGGCCGGAGCAGTTTCCGGGCAAGACGCTGGGCGTCTGGTTCTTTGGCAACGAGTACCCGTTCCTGAGCTGGATGAGCACGCTGGGCATCCCGACCGAGGGTGGCGAGGATGGCGTGGAGGTGCTCAAGCAGGGCTTCAACGTGGACCCGCTGATCCAGAAGCAGGCCGACTGCATCTCGACCATGACCTACAACGAATACTGGCAGGTGATCGACGCTGGCATCCCCGAAGAGGAGCTGGTGACCTTCAAGTATGAGGATCAGGGCGTGGCGACGCTGGAAGACGGGCTCTACGTGATGGAAGAGAACCTCGCTGACGAGGCCTTCAAGGACAAGATGACCCGGTTCGTGCGGGCCTCGATGAAGGGCTGGAAGTGGGCCGAGGAGAACCCGGAAGACGCTGCGATGATCGTGCTCGACAATGACGAGACCGGCGCGCAGACCGAGGGCCATCAGGTGCGGATGATGGGCGAGATCGCCAAGCTCACCGCCGGTTCCAACGGGGCCCTCGACCCGGCCGACTACGAGCGCACGGTGGCCACGCTGCTGGGCGGTGGCTCGGACCCGGTGATCACCAAGGAGCCGGAAGGCGCCTACACGATGGATATCTCGGACGCCGCGCTTCAGTAAGCCGGACCGGGTGGTGGGCAGATTGCCCGCCCTGCAAGACACGGCCCGCCGGGGAGACCTGGCGGGCCTTTTGCATGGTCAGTGGGAGTCAGATGGTTTCGAGGTCGCTGACTTTTTTCATCTGACGCTTGTTGTACCAAGCTTGGTAGTACTGCATCAGCCCGGTCTCCACGCCCATGCGGGTGCGCTTGTCGCTCTCCCAGCCCGACCAGCGCAGGTAGATCTTGTCATCCGACGAGACATTGATGCGGTGGTGGTAGATCCAGATGCAGCCGGAGTGTTTGACGATGGGGCCGTTCACCGGGTCGGGGTGGAGGTAGGTGCGCAGGCGCGAGCGCAGGCCGCCTTCCTGCCCGGTTTCACCGATGTAGAGCACGCGGCCCACCTCGAGTTTGCCGGGGTCTTCGTTGAAGGCATAGAACCCCTCGAAATCGGGGATCAGCTTCATGTCGGCGATCAGGTCGGAGAGGCGGTGCGGTTTGCTCCACTTGATGTGTTGCAGCCAGTCGGGGGCAGCCATTGAGGTTCCTCGCGGGTTGAATCGAAAATTGGTGCTCAAATGCGAGGCGAGTTTAGCAGGCCGGGGCCGTTCGGCAAAGTGACGGTCCGGTAAAATCCGGCGGCCAGCGCCCCGGTGTGGGGCGGCTGGCCGGGCAGGTGGGGTGGAGCGGCGTCAGGCCTGATGGTCGAGCTGGCCGGGGGCTGGGGCCGGGCCGTTCACCGCGCTGAGGCCCGAGGCGTAGCGCGGCGGGGAGGCGCTGGCCGGGGCGGCGGCGGGTGCCTCGGTGCGGCTGGCCTCTGCGGTTTCGGCGCTGGCCTCGGCCTCGCGCGCGGCCTCTTCGGCGGCTTCGGCCTGGGTGGCGGCGGCGCGGGCGGTTTCAGCCGCGCCTTCTGCCTCGGTGGCCTCCTGCGCCTTTTCGCGGGCCTCTTCCTGCAAGCGGAGGATCTCGGCCGTCATCGCGGTGGGGATGCGGGCATATTCCTTCAGCGGCGGAGGCGGGCGGCGCTCGCCATCGGAGCCGAGCACCTCGTCGCGCGCGGTGTCGAGCCGCGCCTTTGCGGGGGCCTCGGCCTTTTCGGGCGGGCGGATATCGGTGGATTGCGAGGCCACCGTGTTTTGCCGGTGGCGTGCGGCCAGCACCTGCGCCGGAAGGGCGAGGGACTGGGACGACTGGCCTTGGGTGTCGAGCCTCACCATGGTCATGTTTTTCAAGCTCCTGCGTTAACGGACCCCATGGCTGACACGATATCTTCATGAGAGTGGGCAAGAGGTTAACGCGGCCCGGAAAAGTGACCTGATGGTTAATGCACCGGGCTGGTGGGGCGGCTCAGGTGCGGATCACGAAGCCACGGGCGATGTGGCGGCGGACGAAGACGATCATCAGCACGCCGGGCAGCAGCGAGAAGACAGTCATCGCCATCACGAGGCCGATATCGGTGCGGAAGGAGAAGAGTGCGTTGATCGCCATGGTGATCGGCTTGCCGCCGGTGCCGGTGAGGATGCGGGCGAACACCACCTCGACCCATGAGAAGATGAAGCAGAAGAAGGCTGCCACGCCGATGCCGGGCGCGATGGCCGGGATCAGCTTGGAGAAGAAGAAACCGGGCAGAGACTGGCCGTCGAGAAAGGCGGTTTCGTCGAATTCGCGGGGCACGGCGGAGATGAAGCTCTCCAAGATCCAGATCGCGATGGGCAGGTTGAAGACGCAATGCACCAGCGCGATGCCGACGGGCGTGTTCACCAGCCCGAGGTTGGCGAAGAGGATGAAAATCGGCAGCGAAAGCACCACCGGCGGCGTGACCCGGAAGGCGAGCATGAGGAACAGCACGTGCCGATCGCCGGTGAAGCGGTAGCGCGAGAAGGCATAGGCCGCGGGCAGACCGGCGGCGAGGCAGAGCGCCACGTTGAGCGTGACGTAGATGAAGCTGTTGCCGATGGAGGCCACCAGCGCGGGCGTGTCGAAGATGCGGGCGTAGTTCATCAGCGTGAACTGCCCGGTCTCCAGCCCGTCCTGCGGCAGGGTGGCGGTGAAGGAGAGCACCACCGTCTGCACCAGCGGCAGGGCGATGAAGAGCAACAGCGCCGCAAGGGCGAGCGTGCGTGCGGCGGCGCTCATGGCGTGCGCCTGCGGGTGACCTGCACGAAGGCCCAGACCACGGTGATGACGATCAGGAAGTAGGTCATCGCCCGCGCCGCCGCCGAGCCGTAGCTGTAGGCGTTGATGTCTTCGCCGAGGTCGAGCGAGAGGAAGGTGGTGGCGCCCTGCGGCCCGCCCGCGTTGATCCGGAAGGCCTCAGTGTAGATCATGAAGCTGTCGACGAAGCGGAGCAACAGCACGATGGCGAGCGCCCCGGCGATCTTTGGCAGCTCGATGTGGCGGAAGATGGCGGCGCGGGAGGCGCCGTCGATCTCTGCCGCCTGATAGTAGGGGCGGGGGATGGCGGAGAGGCCGGCGTAGGAGAGGATCACCACGAGGCCGAGCCAGTGCCAGGTGTCCATCGTCACGATCAGCGCCCATGTGTGGAGCGCGGTGAACTTGTAATCGAACCCGGCGGCGATGAGTGACGGCCCCACCAGCCCCTGCGGCCCGACGAGGGTGAGCCACATGCCGGGGATCATGTTCCACGGCACCACGAGCGGCATGGCGAGCGCCATGAGATAGAGCGTGGGGTGGCGGGTGGAGCGCAGAAGCAGCGCCACGGCGATGCCCAGCGGCACCTGAATGGTGAGCACCACGGCGGAGAACAGCGCGGAGCGGGCGAGCGAGGCCCAGAAGCGCTGCGAGGTGATGATCTCGCCATACCATTCCAGCCCGATCCAGTAGCGGCTCTCGAGCGTGAAGATGTCGTGGAAGGAGTAGTTGAGCACGGTCAGCAGCGGGATGACGGCCACGAGACCCATGATGGCGATGGCGGGCAGAAGCAGCAGCCAGGCGCGGTTGCTGTGGGGCGTCATCAGGAAATAGATGTCGTTAACATGTAATCAGTTGGCGGTGGATTGCGGGGCGAGTCAAGCGGCCGGACGGGCGGAAAGCGGGTTCTCTTTGCAATTTGTTAACCGTTGCACTATCTAAGTGACCGAACGACAACAAGAATATCGGCAGGCTCACAATGCTTACCTATGTCCGGCATGCTTGGGCGGAGTATCTTCGCCCCATGCTGCAACGCCCTCGGCGTTTGCAGGTCGGCGCGCTGTGCTATCGCAAGAGCGGTGGCGAGAAGCAGGTTTTGCTGGTGACGAGCCGGGGTACGGGCCGTTGGATTATCCCCAAGGGCTGGCCGATGCGCGGCAAGGATGCCGCCGGCGCGGCGCTACAGGAAGCCTGGGAAGAGGCCGGGGTGCGCAGCCAGAAGCGGCCCAAGGCGGCGATCGGCAGCTACACCTACGAGAAGACCCGCGACGAAGGCTGGGGCGTGCCGGTGGAGACACTGGTCTTTCCGGTCAAGGTCGAGGAGCTGGCCGAGGAGTTTCCCGAGGCCAGCGAGCGGCGGCGCAAGTGGGTCAGTCCCAAGGATGCCGCCAACATGGTGCAGGAGCCCGAACTGCAGGAGATCCTGCGCGGGCTCTGAGACGCGCGCGTGGTTGACTCCGCTCCCCCCCGCAGGGCAGGTGATGCCCCAGACTGACTGAGGGGGGATGCCTGTGTCCGAGACCGACTATGATGCCAGCCATATGGAGACGCTGGACCGCGACCTCGGCCGCATCTCCAACCTCGAGCTTGCCACCAGTTACGTGGCGCGGCCGATGGTGGGCTATGGCGTGGCCTTCGTGTTCGTGGTGCTCGCCGGGCTTCTGGCGGCGCTGCTCTTCGGCCAGACCTCCAGCACCTTCATCGTGATCATCGCTGCCGTCTTCGGTGCCTACATGGCGCTGAACATTGGCGCAAACGACGTGGCCAACAACATGGGGCCGGCGGTGGGGGCGAACGCGCTCACCATGGGCGGGGCCATCGCCATTGCCGCCGTCTTCGAGAGCGCAGGCGCGCTGATTGCGGGGGGCGACGTGGTGGGCACCATCGCCAAGGGCATCATCGCGCCCGAAAGCATGGGCTCGGCCAATGTGTTCGTCTGGGCGATGATGGCGGCGCTGCTCTCCTCGGCGCTCTGGGTCAACCTTGCCACATGGGTCGGGGCGCCGGTTTCGACCACCCACTCGGTCGTGGGCGGGGTGATGGGCGCGGGCATTGCCGCCGCGGGCTTTGCTGCCGTGAGCTGGGGCACGATGGGCGCGATTGCCGCGAGCTGGGTGATCTCGCCGGTGCTGGGCGGGGTCATCGCCGCCGGGTTCCTGTGGTTCATCAAGTCGAACATCATCTACGTCGAAGACAAGATCGCCGCCGCCCGCCGCTGGGTGCCGGTGCTGGTGGGCATCATGGGCGGAGCCTTTGCCAGTTACATCGCTTTGAAGGGTATCAAGAAGCTCATCAAGATCGACCTGCTGACCGCGCTGGGCGCAGGCCTTGCCGTGGCAGTGCTGATATGGCTGGTGATGATCCCGGTGATCCGCCGCCAATCGGAAGGGCTGGAGAACCGGAACCGCTCGCTGAAGGTGCTCTTCGGCATTCCACTCATCGTTTCCGCCGCGCTCCTCAGCTTTGCCCATGGCGCGAATGACGTGGCCAACGCGGTGGGCCCGCTCGCCGCCATCGTGCAGGCGCTGGGCACCGGGGATTTCACCGATGCGGTGGCCATTCCCTATTGGGTGATGGTGATCGGGGCGCTGGGCATCAGCTTTGGCCTCTTCCTCTTCGGCCCCAAGCTGATCCGGATGGTGGGCAGCCAGATCACCAAGCTGAACCCGATGCGGGCCTACTGCGTGGCGCTCTCGGCGGCGATCACCGTGATTGTCGCCAGCTGGCTGGGTCTGCCAGTGTCGTCGACCCATATCGCCGTGGGCGGGGTCTTTGGCGTGGGGTTCTTCCGCGAGTGGGATTATGACCGCCGGATGCGGCGAGCCCGGGGCAGCCTGCCCGCGCGGCCCGAGCACGGCGCCGAGGAGCGGCGGCGGCGCAAGCTGGTGCGGCGGAGCCATTTCATGACAATCGTGGCCGCATGGATCATCACCGTGCCGGCAGCTGCGCTGCTTTCGGCGGTGCTGTTCTGGGGCATGGTCAACATTGCTGGATAGGAGAAGGTCATGACGCTCAAGGTTTATCTCTCGGGTGAGATCCACACCGATTGGCGTGAGGAGATCATCGCGGGGTGTGCGGGGCTGGACGTTTCGTTCAGCGCGCCGGTGACGGATCACGCGGCGAGCGATGATTGTGGCGTGGCCATTCTGGGCGCGGAGCCGAACAAGTTCTGGCATGACCACAAGGGTGCGAAGCTGAATGCGATCCGTACGCGGCGGGGCATCGAGCAGGCTGATGTGGTGGTTGTGCGCTTTGGCGAGAAGTATAAGCAGTGGAATGCGGCGTTCGACGCCGGGATGGCCGCCGCGCTGGGCAAGTCGCTGATCGTGCTCCACGGGGCCGAGCATCAGCATGCCTTGAAAGAGGTGGATGCGGCGGCGCTGGCGGTGGCGGAGCGGCCGGAACAGGTGGCGCAGATGTTGCGCTACGTGCTGGAAGGCGAGTTGCCGGGGTAGCCGCCCGCCTTCCGCAATTTCCCGCGTTCAGCCCTTGGCGAGTGCGTCGTATACCGCCGTCTCGAAGGCCATGTAGCCGGTGAAGGAGGCCGCATCGGCAAAGGGTAGGATCTGGGTGGCCCAATAGCCGCCCACGCCATTCTGGCGGTCAATCCAGTAGAAGCAGTTGGCCAGCCCGGCCCAGCCGATGGCCCCGGCGGGACGGCCAGTCGGAGCCTGCTCGCAGTTGACCATGAAGCTGTAGGACCAGTCCTTTGGCGCACCGGGGAAGAACTCGGCATCGTTGGAGAGCGAGGGGATCACGCCGGGCAACATGGTGACCTTCTGGGGCGGAACAAGCGCGCCTTTCACGGCCCACTCCACCGTTTCGGCCTTCAGCACCTGACCGTTGGGGCCTGCGCCGTCGTTCAGCCACATGCGGATGAACTTCATGTATTCGGGCACCGTGCCGTAGAGCCCGTGGCCGCCCATGTGGACCTCGGGATCATCGGGCAGGGCGAAGTCGTCCATCGGGGTCAGGCTGCCATCCTCGCCGCGGGCGTGGATGGTGGCGGTGCGGTCCTTCATCTGCGGTGTTCGGGTGAAGGCGATGTCTTGCATGCCGAGCGGGGCGAAGATGCGCTCGGCCATGACCTCGCCCAGCCGTTTGCCGCGGATGCCCTCGACCACCTGGCCGACCCAGTCGATGTTGGAGCCATACTCCCAACGCTCGCCGGGATCGAAGAGCAGGGGCGTTTCGATGCAGGCGCGGGAGCCGGTGACGACCGAGGGCTGGCCCTGCTCGGTCGCGAGGCGGCAGTAGGTGTCGTTGAAGAAATCATAGCCGAAGCCCGCGGTGTGCAGCAGGAGCTGGCGCGTGGTGACGTCGGACTTGGGCGCGCGGAGGCGGGGTGTGCCATCGGCCTCGAAGCCGTCGATCACCTGGAGGGCGCCGATGGCGGGGGCGTAGTCCTTGGCGGGGGCGTCGAGGTCGAGCAGGCCCTCCTCCACGCATTGCAGGGCGGCGGTGCCGGCGATGGCCTTGGTGGTGGAGAAGATGGCGAAGACGGTGTCTTCGGTCATGGGGTCGCCGCCGATGCGGCGCTCGCCTGAGCTGCCTGCGTAGATGTCGCCGTCCCGGTCGGTGACCATGGCGACGATGCCGGGCACGCGGGTGTCGCCGGTGGCGAGATCGTTCAGCACGGCGTCGCACCGTGTGGTGATGTCGGATGTGATGGTGTCTTTCATGAGATCCTCCCTTGATCGCGTGGTGGGGAGGGTAGCGCGGGCAGGGCGGCGCGGCTGTTCGGGATCGGCAGGGACTATCCGGTTTCGGAAGGAAAGTCAGTGACGGGTGCGGGCGCGGGTGTGCGAGGGCAGCTCGCCGAAGCGGTCGCGGTAGCGTGCTGCGAGCGCCCCGAAGTTGGCGAAGCCCCAATCGGCGGCGATCCGGCTGACGGTGTGGCTTGGCGGGGCGGTTTCGAGCGCGTGCTTCAGCCCGTCGAGGCGGCGGGCGGCGAGGAAGTCGCGGGGCGACAGACCGCGAAAGCGTCGGAAGCTGCCGGAGAGGGTACGGGCCGATACGCCGACGCGGGCGGCGACCTCGCCGATGGAGGGGGCCTCGCGGGCCTCGGCCTCCATGATCTCTTCGGCGCGGCGCACGTAGCCGGGCGCGGCGGCGCGGGCGCCGTCCTCGAGCCGCACGCCCGCCTCTGCGGCCCAGAGGCAGAGCAGTTCGACGCAGAGCATCTCTTCGATGTGGCGCGACAGGGCGGTGGTGGTGGCGACCGGGCCGGGGCGGGTGAGCGCGCGGGCGGCGTAATCGAGCAGAGACAGCCACGCGCTGCCCGGGCCGCCGATCTTGACGCGGCTGGTCCAGAGGTCATCCCCCGGCACGAAGCCGAACCAGCGCTCGGCGGTTTCGGCCATCACATCGTGGGGGATGGTGAGGTTGAGCTGCATGTGGTCGGCATCGCCTTCGAGCCAGTAGTCGGTGCGGGAGCAATCCACCACGAAGCTCTCGCCCGCCCCGGTAGCGACGGAGCCGCCGGTGGTGGAATGGTCGAGCGCGCCGCGCAGGGTGTTGAGGACGAGGATGTTGCCGGCCTCGGGATCGAACCGGTCAAGGTGGATGCCGGTGCCATAGGCGAAGCGGGTCATGGTGATGCGGCCAGCGCGCGCGGAGATCATGGTGGCGTCGGGCCGGGAGAGCCGCTCCAGCGGGCGGACGCGATAGGGCATGTAGACGGTGCGGCAGAAGGCTTCGACCTCGTCCCAGTCGGTCGAGCGGGACCGGGCGCCGTGGCGGATCCGCGCGCCGAGGGTATCCCGGATCAGGGCATGTTCAAGCATGGGCGCCGCTCCTCCTCGTCACGGTGCATGGCGAGCAGGGTAGCACCTTTGCGCGGAATTTGACGCTGGACTTTGGAAGGGGGGAAGGCCGGGCGTTTCGGCCCGGCCTTCTGAATGGTCGCATAGTGGGCAGGTTGCCCACTTTATTTGTTGGCGCGGTTCTCGATCAGCTCGTCGACCACGGAAGGGTCGGCCAGGGTGGAGGTGTCGCCGAGGGCGCCGTAGTCGTTTTCGGCGATCTTGCGCAGGATGCGGCGCATGATCTTGCCCGAGCGTGTTTTCGGCAGGCCGGGGGCCCATTGGATGAGGTCGGGGGAGGCGATGGGGCCGATCTCGGTGCGGACCCAGGTGCGCAGCTCCTTCTTCAGCTCCTCGGACGGCTCCTGTCCGTTCATCAGGGTGACGTAGCAGTAAATGCCTTGGCCCTTGATCTCATGCGGGTAGCCCACCACGGCGGCTTCGGCGACCTTGGCGTGGGCCACAAGCGCACTCTCCACCTCGGCGGTGCCCATCCGGTGACCGGAGACGTTGATCACGTCATCCACCCGGCCGGTGATCCAGTAGTCGCCATCGGCATCGCGGCGGCAGCCGTCGCCCGAGAAGTAGTAGCCCTTGTAGTCGGAGAAATAGGTTTTCTCGAAGCGGTCATGGTCGCCCCAGACGGTGCGCATCTGGCCGGGCCAGCTGTCTTTGATCGCGAGCACGCCCTCGGTAGGGTAGTCGTGGATCTCTTCGCCGGTGGTCGGCTCCAGCACCACGGGCTGGACGCCGAAGAAGGGCTTCATCGCCGCGCCGGGCTTGGTGGCATGGGCGCCGGGCAGGGGGGTCATCATGTGGCCGCCGGTCTCGGTCTGCCACCATGTATCGACGATGGGGCATTTGCCCTTGCCGACCACGTCATTGTACCAGTTCCAGGCCTCGGGATTGATCGGCTCGCCGACGGTGCCCAGCAGCTTGAGGCTGCTCAGGTCGCAGCCGGTGACGTAGTCGTCGCCCTGGCCCATCAGCGCGCGGATGGCGGTGGGGGCAGTGTAGAACTGGGCGACCTTGTGCTTTTCGACCACCTGCCAGAAGCGGGAGGCGTTGGGGTAGGTGGGCACGCCCTCGAACATCAGGGTGGTCGCGCCGTTCGCCAGCGGGCCGTAGACGATGTAGGTGTGGCCGGTGACCCAGCCCACATCGGCGGTGCACCAGTAGATATCGCCCTCGTGGTAGTCGAAGCTGACCTCATGGGTCAGGGAGGCGTAGGTGAGGTAGCCGCCGGTGGTGTGGACGACACCCTTGGGTTTGCCGGTGGAGCCCGAGGTGTAGAGGATGAAGAGCGGGTCTTCGGAATTCATCGGGCGGGCCGGGCAATCGGGCGCGGCGGTTTCCATCAGTGCCTTCACGTCCACGTCGCGGCCGTCGATCCAGGTGGTCTGGTCGCCGGTGTGCTTGACGACGAGGCAGCGGACCTTGTCGGAGCAGTGCAGCAGGGCGGCGTCGGTGTTGCTCTTGAGCGCCGTCACGCGGCCGCCGCGGGGGGCGGTGTCGGCGGTGATCACCAGCTTGGCGCCGCAGTCGTTGATCCGGTTGGCCAGCGCGTCGGGCGAGAAGCCGGCGAAGACGATGGAGTGGATCGCGCCGATCCGGGCGCAGGCCAGCATGGCATAGGCCGCCTCGGGGATCATCGGCAGGTAGATCACCACGCGGTCGCCGCGCATGACGCCTTGGCTCAGCAGCACGTTGGCCATGCGGCAGGTCTTTTCGTGCAGCTCGGCATAGGTGATGTGCTGCGCGGGTGTTTCGGGATCGTCCGGCTCGAAGATGATCGCGGTCTGGTCGGCGCGCTTTTCGAGGTGGCGGTCGATGCAGTTGGCGGAGACGTTGAGCACGCCGTCCTCGTACCACTTGATCGACACGTCATCGGACTTGAAGGTGGTGTTCTTGATCGTGGTGGGGAAGGTCATCCAGTCGAGCCGACCAGCCTGCTCCTTCCAGAAGCCCTCGGGGTCGTTCACCGAGGCGGCATACATCTCTTCGTACTTGGCAGCGTCGACCTTGGCGTTGGCGGCAAAATCGGCGCTGGGCGGATAGGATTTGGTTTCGGTCATCAGGTCCTCCTCTCGGCCGCGGCGCCTGACTGCGCTCTGCTGGCCGGTCTTCCTCTATGCCATGTGGTAGGGGGCGGGCCGGAGAAGGGCCAGCCCCCGAAAGGTCGCACAATCAGATGGCGAGATATTCGGCGCGCAGGCTCTCATTCTCGAGCACCTCGGCGGCGGTGCCGTCGAAGACGATCTGGCCGGTGTCGAGGATCACGGCCCGGTCGGCCAGTTCGAGCGCGCGCACGGCGTTCTGCTCCACGATGATGGTGGTGATGCCCTGTTCCTTGATGATGCGCAGGGTCTTCTCGATCTCGTCCACGATCACCGGGGCGAGGCCCTCGTAGGGCTCGTCGAGCAGGAGCACCTTGATGTCGCGCGCCAGCGCCCGTGCAATCGCCAGCATCTGCTGCTCGCCGCCCGAGAGGGTCACGCCCTCTTGCAGGCGGCGCTCGCCGAGGCGGGGGAACAGCTCATAGAGGCGGTCGAGCGACCAGCCGATGGGCGGGGCGATCTGGGCCAGCTTGATGTTCTCCTCGACGGTCAGGCCGGGGATGATGCGGCGGTCTTCGGGCACGAGGCCCATGCCGAGCTGGCTGGCCTCATGGGCCTTTTTCAGGTGCAGCGGCTCGTGGTCGAGCCAGATCTCGCCGCGGGTCACCTGCGGGTCGTCGAGCCGGGCGATGGCCCGCAGGGTCGAGGTTTTGCCCGCCCCGTTGCGGCCCAGAAGCGCGAGGATCTCGCCCTCGTGGACGTTGAAGCTGATGCCCTGGACGATGTAGCTCTCGCCGTAATAGGCCTCGAGATCCCAGACCGAAAAGTAGGCCGGAGCGGTTGCCGCCTGGTTGGCGTTCTTGGAAAAGTCGGGTTTGACGTTCATGTCGCTTTCTCCTGCGGCCTCAGCCGTGGCCTCCGAGGTAGGCTTCCTGCACCTTGGGGTGGCCCTTGATGTTCTCGGGCGTGTCTTCCACCAGCGGCGTGCCCTGAGCCAGCACGGTGATCCGCTCGGCGAGCGAGAACACCACGTGCATGTCATGCTCGATGATGGCGATGGTGATGTCGCGTTTGTCCTTGATCTCCTTCAGCAGGTCGATCGTGTTGTTGGTGTCGGCGCGGGCCATGCCGGCGGTGGGCTCGTCGAGCAGGAGCATCTTGGGCTCCTGCGCGAGGCACATCGCCATCTCGAGCCGCCGCTTGTCGCCGCGCGACAGGGAGGCGGAGTGGACATCGGCCTTGTCGGCCATGTTCACGTCTTCGAGCATCGCCATCGCCTGATCGCGGATGTCGCGCTGCGAGCCGACCGAGCCGATCCCGTTGAGCTTGAACGTGCCGTCGCGCTTGGCGAAGCAGGGGATCATGACGTTCTCGAACACGGTGAGGTCGCCAAAGATCTCGGGTGTCTGGAACACCCGGCTGATCCCCATCTGGTTGATCTCGTGGGGCGTGCGCCCGAGCACCGACTGGCCTGCAAAGCTGACCGATCCGCTATCGGGGATCAGCTTGCCGACGAGGCAGTTGAGCAGGGTGCTCTTGCCCGCCCCGTTGGGGCCGATGATGGCGTGGACGGTGTTCTCCTCTACGGAGAGGTTCACATCGCCCAGGGCCTGTAACCCGCCGAAGCGCTTGTTGACGCCTTTGACTTCAAGAATTCCCATCTGTCCGTCTCCTTATTCGCCGGGTTGCTGTTTGGCGGCTTCGGCCTCTGCGCCCGAGGCCTTGGCGCTGCGGCGCCGGAACAGGCGGCCAATGCGCTGGCCCCCCTCGACGAGACCGCCGGGCAGGAAGATCACCACCAGCATGAAGAGGATGCCGAGGGTCAGGTGCCAGCCCTTGCCCACGAATGGGTAGACGATGGAGACCATGAAGTCTTCGAGTCCGTCAGGCAGGAAGGCGAACCAGCCGTGCAGCACGGTTTCGTTGATCTTCGAGAGGATGTTCTCGAAGTACTTGATCATGCCGGCGCCCAGCACCGGGCCGATCAGTGTGCCCGCGCCGCCGAGGATGGTCATCAGAACCACCTCGCCGGAGGCTGTCCACTGCATGCGCTCGGCGCCTGCCAGCGGGTCCATCGCCGCCATCAGACCACCCGCGAGACCGGCATACATGCCGGAGATCACGAAGGCCGCCAGCGTGTAGGGCTTGGGGTTGAGGCCGGTGTAGTTCATCCGGGTCTGGTTGGATTTGATCGCGCGCAGCATCATGCCGAAGGGCGAGCGGAAGATCCGGATGGCGAGGTAGAAGGCGAGGATCAGGATCACCGCGCAGAAGTAGTATCCGGCGGAGAAGGTGAAGGTCCACGGACCCACGGCCATATCCCACGCGGCGCGCATCTCGAGACCGAAGAGGTTGGTCACCGGGATCGAGCCATCGGGCATGGCGGAGCTGCCGAGGATGCGCGGATCGCTCAGGGTGATCTGCAGGCCGGTCTCGCCGTTGGTGATGGGGGTCAGCACCGAGTAGGCCAGCGCGAAGGACATCTGCGCGAAGGCCAGCGTGAGGATCGAGAAGTAGATCCCCGAGCGGCGCAGCGAGATGTAGCCGATGAAGAGCGCGAAGAGGCCCGCGATGATCACCGAGAGGATGATCGCCGGAAGGATGTTCATCGACAGCAGCTTGAACATCCAGACCGCCGAGTAGCTGCCCACCCCCAGGAAGGCCGCGTGGCCGAAGGAGAGGTAGCCGGTGAGGCCGAAGAGGATGTTGAAGCCGATGGCGAAGATCCCGAAGATCACGAAACGCTGCATCAGGTCGGGGTAGCCCGCGTTGAACTGGGCCATGGCGCTCCCGGTGGGGAACGGGTTGAGGATGAAGGGGGCCAGCATCGTAAGTGCCAGCACCACCAGCAGAAGGTTGGTATCTTTCTTGTTCAGTCCGAGCATGTTCTTAGTCCTCCATCACGCCTTTGCGACCCATCAGACCGCGCGGACGGGTCAGAAGGATGATGATGGCGACGAGGTAGATGATGATCTGGTTGATCCCGGGCAGGGTGGTGGTGGCCCAGGTGGTGGAGGCGAAGCTTTCGAGGATCCCCAGCAGGAAGCCTGCGAGCACGGCGCCGGGCAGAGAGCCCATGCCGCCGACGACGACCACGACGAAGCTCAGCACGAGGAAGTCCATCCCCATGTGATAGTTCGGCGCGTTGATCGGCCCGTACATCACCCCCGCAAGGCCGGCCACCGCCGCGGCGAGGCCGAACATGAAGGTGAAGCGCTTGTCGATGTCGATGCCCAGCAGCCCCACTGTCTCGCGGTCGGCCATGCCGGCGCGGACCACCATGCCGAAGGTGGTGAACTGGAGGAAGGCGAACACACCCGCGATGATCGCGGCGGCGAAGCAAAAGTAGACGATCCGCCAGACCGGGTAGACCACGCCGGGCAGCACCTGGGCCACGCCGGAGAGCGCCTCGGGCGCAGGGGTCTGGATCGGGTTGGCGCCGTAGTAGAACTTGACGATCTCTTGCAGCACGATGGCGAGGCCGAAGGTCACGAGGATCTGGTCGGCGTGGGGGCGCTTGTAGAAGTGCTTGATGAGCCCGCGCTCCATCACGTAGCCGACCACCAGCATCACCGGGATGGCAAAGAGGATGGCCAGCGGCACAGACCAGTCTTGCAGGGCTGAGCCCATGCTCTCCCCGAACCAGTCCTGAAGGTAGGGCACCTTCACCTTGAGCGGGTTGCCCAGAAAGTCCGTCTGCGTTTCGTCGATCACCTCATGGGAGAGGTTCAGCAGGCGCTGGATGGTCACGGCGCAGAAGGCACCGATCATGAACAGCGCGCCGTGGGCGAAATTCACCACACCGAGCGTGCCGAAGATGAGCGTCAGACCGAGGGCAATGAGCGCGTAGGCGCTGCCCTTGTCGAGCCCGTTCAGGATTTGAAGTAGGATGGCGTCCATCTGTCCCCACCTTTTCAAGCGGCTAGCGTTATGAGTGTGACCATGCGCGCGGCGGCATCTGCCCTCGCGCGTTCGGCCTCGATAGATCCCTGTATGGGTATGTTTCTAAGTCTTGCCGGGCCCAGCCCCGGTGCCCGCTCGTGGCGGGAGTGGAGGGCGGCGCGTGGCCGCCCCCCGTGGCGTTTGAAGCAATCAGACGCCGTTGTTGCAGGTGCCGAGGTCGCCGCCGGCGAACATCGGGTGATCCGGCTCGTACCAGACCTGATCCACGGGCGTGACTTCGACCACTTCGAGCAGGTCGAACTCGGACGTCGGGTTCTCTTTGCCCTTGGTGACCAGCACGTCCTTGAAGCACTGGTGGTCGGCGGCGCGGTACAGCGTTTTGCCGTTTCCGAGGCCGTCGAACACGAGGCCCGAGTTGGAGGCGCTGTCGATGCCGTCCAGCGAGGAGCCGTCGCCCTCGAGGGCAGCCACCACGGCGCAGGGCTCGAAGGTGCCGGCGCGCTCGACGGCGTCGGCATAGAGCAGGGTCTGCACGTAGCAGGTGTGCGCAGCCTGGCTCGGCGGGAAGCCGTACTTGGTGCCGAAGGACTTCACGAAGGCCTTGGTGCCCTCGTCCTGCAGCGACCACTGCCAGTTGCACGAACCGAGGATGCCTTTGATGTTCTCACCGGCGCCCTTGGCCATAAGCTCGGAGTAGAGCGGCACGACGATCTCGAAGTTCTTGCCGTTCACCTGCTTGTCGCGCAGGCCGAACTGGACGGCGTTGGTCAGCGAGTTGACCATGTTGCCGCCGTAGTGGTTGAGCACCAGCACATCGGCGCCAGAGTTCAGCACGGGGGCGATGTAGGAGGAGAAGTCGGTTGCCGCCAGCGGCGTCAGCACGTTCTCGACGGTCTCCCAGCCCAGGGCCTCGGTGGAGGCCTGGATCGACTCCTGCTGGGTCCAGCCCCAGGTGTAGTCGGCGGTCAGGTGATAGGCGCGGCGCTCCTTGCCATACTCGTTGGCCAGCACCGGTGCCAGCGCGGCGCCGGACATATAGGCATCGAAGAAGTGGCGGAAGCCGTTGGCCTTCTTGTCCTTGCCGGTGGTATCGTTGGAGTGGGTGAGGCCGGCCATGAAGATGACGCCGGCTTCCTGGCAGAGGCCCTGAACGGCCACGGCCACGCCCGAGGAGGAGCCGCCGGAGATCATCACCGCGCCGTCCTTCTCGATCATGGACTTGGCGGATGCGCGGGCAGCGTCAGACTTGGTCTGGGTGTCGCCGGTGACGAAGGCCACCTTCTTGCCGAGGATGCCATTGCCCTTCAGGTTCTTCATCGAGAAGGTGTTCATCATGCCACCGTCGCCTTCACCGTTCAGGTGCTCGACGGCGAGTTCGAAGGCGCGCAGCTCGTCGGCACCCTCATCGGCGTAGGGACCGGACTGGGGCACGTTGAAGCCCAGCGTCACGGTATCGCCGGTGGGCTCGTTGACGTAGGCGTTGGCACGGCTGGTGAAGATGGTGGGCAGGGCGAGGCCCGCACCGGCAACGGCGCCGGTTTTCAGCACGCCACGGCGTGTGAACTTGGATGTCGACATGGATGTCCTCCCGTTATGTCTATGGGCGCTCGGGGCTCCTCCCCCGTATCACGCGCCACGGCCCATTGAGGGCCTGCTTCATTATCAGGTGGTCGGGGCAAATCTGGCAACAAGCGCTTTCATGGAAACGATTTTTCTGTAAATATTTTGTCAGGCGTTGTGGCGAAGTTGTAAAAATCTTCTCACGCAGTTGCAGCACGGCGTTGAAAAGACGGGAGAATTGCCTTGGCAAAGAACGTGCTTACCGGCAGCCGGATCCGCGCCCGGCGGGCCGACTACGGGCTCAAGCAGAGCGAGCTGGCCGAGCGGGTCGGGATCTCGCCCTCCTACCTCAATCTGATCGAGCACAACCGCCGCAGAATCGGCGGCAAACTCCTTGTGGCATTGGCCCGCGCGCTCGAAACCGAACCGGTAGCGCTATCGGAAGGCGCCGAAACCGCGCTGGTGGATGCGCTGCGCGAAGCGGCGGTTGAGGCGCCTGCCGGGCGGGCCGGGCCGGAGAAGGCAAACGCGCTCTCGGCGGAGGAGTTGGACCGGGTGGAGGAGTTCGCCGGGCGCTTTCCCGGCTGGGCGGCGCTGCTGGCCGAGACCCATGCCCGCGTCCGCGAGGCAGAGCGCAGCGTGGAGGCGCTTTCGGACCGGCTCAGCCACGACCCGCACCTTAGCGCCAGCCTGCACGAGATGCTCTCGTCGGTCACCGCGATCCGCTCGACGGCGGCGATCCTTGCGGACACGCCGGACCTCGACCGCGACTGGCTCAACCGCTTTCACCGCAACATCAACGATGACAGCGCAAGGCTGGCCGAGAGCGCCGAGGGGCTGGTGCGCTACCTCGACGACGGCGGCAGCGCCGATGCGGGTGCGGGCACGCCGCAGGAGGAGGTGGAGGCCTGGTTCGGGCGCAGCGGTTTTCACGTGGAGGCCTTGGAGGCGGGCGGGGCTGCTGGCGGCGAGGGTGGACCGGAGAAGATGGTGGCCGAGGCGCGGAGCGCCGGGCAACTGCGCGGCGCGGCGGCGCGGGAGATGGCCACTGCCCGGCTGGAGCGCTACCGCGCTGATGCCGAAGCGATGCCGCTTTCCGCCTTTGCCGAGGCGGCCCATGAGGCGGGCTACGATCCGGGCACACTTGCCGGGCGTTACGGCCTGCCGGTGGAGGCGGTGCTGCGCCGCCTCGCCAGCCTGCCGCGCGAGGGGCTGCCCGGCGAGATCGGGCTGGTGAGCTGCGACGGCTCGGGCACGCTGACCTTTCGCAAGCCGGTGCAGGGCTTTCCGATGCCACGCTTCGGGGCGGCCTGCGCGCTCTGGCCGCTCTATGCCGCGCTGACCCGGCCGGCGATGCCGGTGCGCGCGGTGGTGGAGATGGCCGGGCGCAGCCCGCGCCGGTTTACCGCCTTCGCGATCTGCCGCCCGGTGGGCGCGCTGGGCTTTGGCGCGCCGCAGGTCTTCGAAGCGCATATGCTGCTGCTGGACGAGGGCTTTGGCGGCGCGCGAGAGGCGCGGGAGGTGTTGGAGCTGGGCACCAGCTGCCGGATCTGCCCGCGCGAGGCCTGCCCGGCCCGGCGGGAGCCGTCGATCATCGGGCGGCAGGGGTAGGCGCGCGGCGCACCGGAAACGAAACGGGCCGCCCGGTGAGGGGCGGCCCGATGGTTTTGACAGAGGAGCCGGATCAGCCGATCAGCGCGCCGTCGTCACGGGTGACCTGGATCACCGCGGAGCGGGGCAGGCCCTCGCCCGTGGGCCAGGAGCCGCCGGGGTGCTGGATGCCGACGAACATGGTGCGGCGGTCTGCCGACCAGCAGACGCCGGTGACCTCGGAGCCATTGGGGCCGGTGAGGAAGCGGGCGATTTCGCCGGTCACCGGGTCGCCCACCAGCATCTGGTTGTTGCCGTGGCCCTCGAACTCGCCTTCGTTGCTGTAATCGCCATCGGTCTGGATCCAGAGCAGGCCGTTGCTGTCAAACGCCATGCCGTCGGGCGAGTTGAACATATTGCCCGGCGTGACGTTATCGGACCCGCCGTACTCGTTGTTCGGGTAGACCTCGGGGTTGCCGGCCATGACGTAAAGATCCCACTCGAAGCTGTCGGCGGCGTGGTCATCCTCGGCAGGACGCCAGCGCACGATCTGACCGAAGTTGTTGGTCTCGCGCGGGTTGGGACCATTGGCCGGGGTTGCGTCGCCGCCGGCGTTCTTGCCGTCTGCGCCGCGGTTCTTGTTGTTGGTCAGGCAGCAGTAGGCCTCGACCGCGTGGGGGTTCACGGCGATCCACTCGGGGCGGTCCATCGTGGTGGCTCCCACGGCGGAGGCGCCCATGCGGGCGAAGATCAGCACTTCGGCCAGCGAGGCCATGCCGGTGCTCTCGGGCGTCAGCGCCAGCCATTCGCCGGTGCCGTCATCGTTGAACTTGGCGGCGTAGAGCGTGCCATCGTCCAGTAGACCCTCGGTGGAGGCGCCGGGTGCCCAAGTGCCGTTCGAGACGAACTTGTACATGTACTCGCCGCGCTCGTCGTCGCCCATGTAGACCACGATGCGGCCATCGGGGGCCACGGCGCAGGCCGCGTTCTCGTGCTTGATGCGGCCAAGGCCGGTGTGCTTGATCGGCGTGCTCTCGGGATCGGTCGGGTCGATCTCGACGATCCAGCCCACGCGGTGCGGCTCGTTGGGGTCTTGGGAGTAGTCGAAGCGCGCATCGTGCTTGTGGTAGTCGTAACCCCAGCCATCGGCGCCGATGCCGTAACGGTCGTAGCCATCGGGACGCGCGGCGTCTGCATCGGTGGAGCCGAAGTAGCCGTTAAAGTTTTCTTCGCAGGTCAGGTAGGTGCCCCACGGCGTGCGGCCGGAACCGCAGTTGTTCATGGTGCCGAGCGAGGTGGTGCCGGTCGGGTCGGCCTCGGTTTTCATCAGGTCGTGACCTGCCGCGGGGCCGGCGATGGTCATCGGGGTGTTGTGGGTGATGCGGCGGTTGAAGGGGCTGTCGACCACGACGGCATAGCCATCGTCGCCCGGGGCCACTTCCATCACCGTCACGCCTTGGAGGTTTTGCAGCTTCAGCACGTCATCGGCATTGGCCGGGGTGCCTTCCTGCTCGGCCGGCAGGTTCTCATCGTTGTTGGTGTACTCGGAGTTCACCGCGATGATCTCGTGGCCGTCGAAGGAGAACAGCTCCATGCCGTCGGTGTTCTCGCCGAACACCCGGTCGGAGCCAGCGACGGCACCGCCACCGGCGTTCACGTCATAGCCCTCGGCATCGGAGAAGAGCGGATCGCCCCAGCGCACCAGCACCTTGGCGGTGTAGCCCTCGGGCACGTGCACCTCGTGGTCGGTGGCGATGTCGATCGGCGTGAAGGGGAAGCGCGACTTGGCCATGCCGTGGCCTTCGGCCAGCGCGGTGGTGCCTTTCAGCAGGCCGGTGCCCATCACGGCAGCGCCGGAGCCGAAGGCGAGGACCGAGCCGAGGAAGCCGCGGCGGGAGACGGCGCGCTCGACCACACGGTCAAAGTCGTTTTCTTCGGGGCGGGGGAAGTTGACCTCATCCCAGTCGTCGAAGGAGAGGTTGTGCTTTTGGTCTGTCATGTGGGGGCTCCCTGGCTGAATGGCTTGGATGCAAGCGTTCCGGCTTTGCCTAGGCAGTGCTGGAATCGGTTTTGTGACCGGAGTGTAACGGTTGGGTGACGCCGTGCGTGACGCTGGGGAAGGCAGCGGCAGTTTCCCGCCGATGGCCGGTGCACCGTATTGCTGCTTCAGGCCGTGGCAGGCGGCGGGAAGGGGAAGGTGATAGCGGTTTCGCTGCGGGCAGGACTGCCGAAGGGGGCAGGCGGCGGCATCAGCAGCGCGGCGGGCGGCTCGGGCAGCTCAGGCTGGCCCGGGCGGGTCCGCAGCAGCAGGCGGCCGCCGGGAAGCTCTGTGCCCAGAGCGGCGGCCTCTGGCCAGAGCGCGGTGTAGGGCGGACCCAGCAGCAGGGCGCGTGCGGGGCCGGGGGGCAGGCCGCGCCAGAACCAGCTGCGTTGTGGGCATTCGCCCTGACGCAACTCAGCATAGAAGGCGCCGGTGATCTCGGCGGCTTGGGGCATGAAAGCGATGATCGCCTCGATCAGGGCAGGGTCGGTGAAGGCCTTGGGCCGGAGTTCGAAAGAAATCCGACCGACCACGCAATCGCGGCGGATGAAGTGATCGGGGTGGTAGCCCTCCAGCGCCTTGGTGGTCAGCAGCGAGCAGAAGATATGGCCGAAGGGGGTGGCGGCTTTCAGCAGCAGGTCGGGGGTATCCTCCCAGGCGCGGGCAAGCTCCGAGAGATCGCGCCCTTCGACCTTGCCCTGAAGCGGCTCCCAGGGGCCGAAACGGCGGGGCAGGGCTTGGGGCAGGTGCTCGGCCAAGGCCGAAAGGAAGGCGGCGGCCCGGGAAGGGTGGAAGGCGTCTGCGTCTTCGAAGAAGAAGCTGAGCTCGCCCGGCTGCTGCTGCGACAGCCATGCGGCGCTGGCCAGGGGGCCGCTGTCGCGGGCCGTGACAAAGCGCTCGGCTGCTTCGTCGATCAGCACCGCGTCGTGGGTATGGAGCACCGAGGCGAGCAGCACCTCCAGCCGGTCTTGTCGGTGCGCATCGAGCGCGCCCTCCACGGTGACCTGCCACATATGTAGCCGCCCGCCCGCCGCCGCCCGGTGGGCCGGGGGGATCTGACCTGAGGTCAGCAGGCGCGGCCCCTCGAAGCGGAAGGCCCAGCCCTTGCCTTCGAGAGCATAGGGCAGGGTGGTCGCGTTGGGCGGCGGGACGGGGGCGGAAAAGTACAGGCGGAGGGAGGGGCCGAGAGGCGGGGCGGCCTCGGGCTCGCGTTGCGCAGGCAGCAGGGGGCCGCTCTTGCGGGAGGTCTGGTAGCTGCCGGTCTGCTCATCCACCAGCACCGCCTTGTGATCGGCAAGGGCGGCATCGAGCAGGGCCTGCAGCCGGTCCAGCGCCTCCGGCGGCCGCGCGCCTTCGATATGGATCTGCCAGAGCTGGCGCCGCGCGCCGATGACGGCGAGATGCTCGGGCGGAATATCCTCATCCTCCACGCCAAGCGGACCGTGTGTCACCACCTGCCAGCCAGGCCCGGAGAAGCTGGCAAAGGGAGCGGCGGCGCGGCGCAGGTAGAGGGAAAGGTCGTAGCTCACGGCTCAGCCGAAGGTGGCGATGAACGCACGGTGCAGCGCGAGATCAAGGTCGTCCATCGTGATGGGAAGGCCGAGGTCGACGAGGCTGGTGACGCCGTGGCCCTGGATGCCGCAGGGGGTGATGCCGGAGAAATGCTCGAGGTCGGGCTCGAGGTTGATCGAGATGCCGTGGAAGCTGACCCAGCGGCGCAGACGGATGCCGATGGCGGCGATCTTGTCTTCGCGCGGGGAGCCGTCGGGGAGGGGAGCCTTCTCGGGGCGCGGGATCCAGATGCCCACGCGGCCCTCGCGCCGCTCGCCGGTGACGCCGAATTCGGCGAGGGTGGCAATGATCCACGCCTCAAGCTGGTGGACGAAGGCGCGCACGTCGCGGCCGCGTTCGGTGAGGTCGAGCATGACATAGGCGACGCGCTGGCCGGGCCCATGATAGGTGTACTGCCCGCCGCGCCCGGTGGCGTGGACCGGAAAGCGATTGGGGGCGAGCAGGTCACCCGCATCGGCGGAGGTGCCGGCGGTGTAAAGCGGCGGGTGCTCCACCAGCCAGACGGCCTCGGAAGCCTCGCCTGCGCGGATCGCGGCGACGCGCGTTTCCATCTCGGCCACCGCCGCATCGTAGCCGGTGAGGCCCTTTGACGTGATCCATTCCACCATGGCGCGGAGCTAGGCGGGAATCCTTGACAGGTCAAGTGACGTGGGGGGAAGGTGGAGGCAAGACAATTGAGGTCGAGTTGAACGAGTCGCCGGGCCGGAATTTTGGCCCCGTTTTGCCGGAAGTCATCGTGGGGTCGAGGGGCCCTAAAAGAGTGGCATTGGCTGTCCTGATTTCACGGGGATGGATATGAAATTTTTGAAGAACCGGCACATTGTGGCCGCATTAACTGCTGCGTCGGTCGCCATGCCGCCAGCGCAAGCCTCCGCAAATGACGCAGCGGCCCTCATCGGTGGGGCCATCATTGGCGCCGCCATCGCCAATGGCTCGAAGAACAAGCGCGTGGTGCGTCGGACGACCGGCGGGACCAAGCGCTACAAGAGCAGCGCGAACTCGGCGGCCCGTCAGGAAAACCGCGAAACCCAGACGGCGCTCAACTATTTCGGCTTCGATGCCGGGGGCGCCGATGGCGTGATGGGGCGGCGCTCGCGCGCGGCGGTCACGGCGTTTCAGGCGCATCTGGGCTACCCGCCGACCGGGCAGCTCACGGTCTATGAGCGCAACTTCCTGATGTCGGCCTACCATCGCGCCCAGGCGGGCGGTCCTGCCGTGGCGCAACTGGCGGCCTCCAACCCGCTGGGCATGCGCGGCGTGCTGCTCACGTGGCGCGACGAGGCCGGAGCCGGCATGCCGGGCGTTCAGAGCGCCGCAGTCTCGCAATGGGGCCTGCCGCCGGTGGTGGCGCAGTCGGTGCATGAGATCGCCCGCAGCTCCGACCCGACCGCCGACCAGCTGGTGCAGCGCTCGGGCTTCATCCAACTGGCCGACATGAACGGCGATGGCCGGACAGACTATATCCTCGACACGTCGGTTTCAGGCTCGGCCTTCTGGTGCAGCGCTCAGGCCTGCGCGGTGCGGGTGTTTGCCTCGACGCCGCAGGGCTACGAACGCAATGACTTTCAGGCCTACAACGTGACGCCAGCAATGTTCAGCTGTCAGCACGGGGTGTGCTCGAAGTCGGATGAGACCGGCACCCAGATGGCGGCGGCTCCGGTAACGACAGCTCCGGCGCTTCCGCAGACCCAGACCGCCTCGGCGCAGGTGTCGCTTCAGGCGGCAACGCCGGTTGCCCCGGCCCAGCCGGTGGTGCAGGGCGGCGCGCCGGTTGAAGCTGCCGCCGCGACGGGCGGCGCGGCCATGCCGGACTTCTTTGCCGCCGCGCCGATGGCCGCCTCGCTGGAATCGCACTGCAACGAGGTTGGTCTGCAAACCTCTACCAACGGCGGCTACATCACCGCCGCAACGCTGGTTGACGCCGATCAGGCGCTGGGCCAGCAGCTTTGCCTCGCCCGGACCTATGCGATCGCACAGGGCGAGGAACTGGTGGCCAAGCTGCCGGCTGCCGCACAGTCCAGCGTTGGCGAGCAGTGCGAGGGCTTTGGTGCCCTGCTGAAACCGCATGTTGCGGCAGCCTCGGTCAAGCCGGCGGATGCGGTGCTCTCCGATGTCGGGGCCTTCGTGCTGCAGAGCGGCCTGCCGCCCGCGCAGATGGAGAAAACATCGGTGGTCTGCCTCGGCGTCGGCTACAAGATGGATGATCTCGACACCGCTCTTGGCTCCGCGCTGGTGCTGGTTGCGCTCGGCAAGCAGCCCTACGCCGAGCTGGTCGGCCACCATCTGAGCCAGGGCTACGGCACGCCCGACCGCGATGATCTGGCCGGTGTCTGGTACACCCGCGCCATCGATGCGCTCGAGGGCGGCACGGCGGCGGTGTTCAACCCCGGACAGCCCGGACGCACCGAGTTGCTGCGCAAGGCGGTGATGCTGAAAGGCGGGCAGGGCGCGGCCCAGGCCGAGGAGTCGGTGACGGTGGTTCCGATCTTCAATATCGCCGACTGAGACGCCCGAAGACCGGGCCCGAAAAAAACCTGTGCGGGGGGATGAATTTCGCTTTTCATCCCCCCGCGCTTTTTGTACACACCGCCGCACCAAGCCAAGATGTGCGGTCGTGGCGGAATTGGTAGACGCGCAGCGTTGAGGTCGCTGTGGGGTAACACCCGTGGAAGTTCGAGTCTTCTCGACCGCACCATTCGCTCCCCGAGGTGGGAGTGATCCTCTCCGAGACAGATGAATATCCCGGCCATTTCAGGCCCGTTTCGCGGGCGTCAGGGCTGGTTTTTGCTGTGCTTGAAGACGCTGCACTCTGCCCGGATAGCGGGCGAGGGGGCGGTTGTGCGTGGGGGCACAGTGGCTCTGCTGACCTGTTTGCGGAAAAAGTGAACTAAACGGTTTGCTTTTTCGCGGGGAGGGCTTATCTCGGCGCAGATTGACGTCAACTCCGTATCGGAAGCCCTTCTTCGTGTCCTATCTCTCCCGCGCTCTGCCCCTCGTGGCGCTGCTCCTCGCCCTTCCCGTTCATGCCCAGGAGGCCGAAGTGCCTGCCGTGGTTCCCAAGCCGGTGAAGCTGATGACGCTCTCCTCGGAGCCGGTCACGCTGCAGCGGCAGTTCTTTGGTCAGGTCACGGCGCGGCAGACGGTGGATCTGGCGTTTCAGGTCGGCGGGCAGCTTGAGGTGCTCAATGCCGACGAGGGCACCAGCATGGAGGCGGGGGCGCTGATCGCGCAGCTCGATCTGGCGGTCTACGAGCGGGCGGTGGCACAGGCGAAGGCGAATTTCGACAAGGCGCAGCGCGATGCGGACCGGCTCGCCAGCCTGCGCGGGCAGGCGGTGTCTGACGTGTCGGTGCGCGATGCCCAGACCCAGCTGCAACTGGCGCAGATCGCGCTGGACAATGCGCAGGCCGATCTGGGCGACGCCTCGCTGCGGGCGCCTTTCGATGCGCTGGTCGCGCGGCGGCTGGTGCCCAACTATCAGACCGTCTCTGCCGGCACGCCGGTGGTGCGGCTGCATGACGTTTCGGAGCTGCGGGTCGACATTCAGGTGCCCGAGGTGCTGTTCCGGCAGGCGGGCGCGGGCGACAACGTGGCCTTCGAAGCCGCGCTGCCGGGCGATGCCACCCGTTACCCGATGGAGCTGCGCGAGTTCGAGGCCGAAACCTCGAACGTGGGCCAGACCTTCACCATCACGATGGCCTTCACCGAGAGCCCCGGTGCCTTCGTCTTTCCCGGCGCTTCGGTGACGGTTTACGCCTCGGCGGAGGGCAAGGTGCCCGATGGTATCATCCTGCCCGAGACGGCACTGGTGTTTGACCCGGCGGGCGCGGCGGCGGTGATGGTTTTTGCCGATGGCAGGGTGCGCCAGACCCCGGTGGAGATCGAGCTGCATGAGGACGGGCGGCTCTACATGACCGAGGGGCCGGAGGAGGGCACCCAGATCGTGGTGACCGGGGCCTCGCAGCTCAGCGACGGCCAGCCGGTGCGCCCCTTCACCCGTATCGGGGAGTAAGCTCATGTCTGTTGCGCGCGCCTCCATCGACCGGGCGCTGATCACCTGGATCCTCATGCTGATCTGCCTGCTGGGCGGCATCTGGGGATTTGCCACGATCGGCCGCCTCGAAGACCCCGCCTTCACCATCAAGAACGCGATCATCATCACGCAATATCCCGGTGCCAGCGCCGAGCAGGTGGCGCGGGAGGTTTCGGAACCGCTGGAATCCGAGATCCAGAAGATGGGCGAGATCGACTTCATCACCTCGTCCAACAAGCCGGGCGTGAGCCGGATCTCGGTGAACATCGAGAGCACCTATGACGGCACCGAGCTGC
This sequence comes from Vannielia sp. SX4, assembly GCF_052828525.1. The sequence continues at coordinate 3,293,739 of NZ_CM128247.1, read as the reverse complement.
CCGCGATCTGGACCAAGCTGCGCAATCGGGTGGAGGATGCGCAGCGCAACTTGCCGCCCGAGGCGGGCACTCCGATCGTGAATGACACCTTCGGCGATGTGTTCGGCGTGTTCTATGCGGTCACTGCCCCCGGCTTCACCGACGCCGAGGTGCATGAGATTTCCGAGTTCCTGCGCCGCGAGCTTCTGGCGGTGGAGGGCGTGGCAGATGTGGCGGTGGCCGGGCTTCCGGCCGAGGCGGTATACGTGGATGCGCGCACCTCGATCATCACCAACCTCGGCATCAGCGCCGAGGCGATTGCCGGTGCCCTATCGAACACCGACAGCCGCACGCCTGCGGGATCGGTCACCCAGAACGGGCAGGACATTCGCATTCAGGCGCCCGAGGGCTCGGACACGGTTGACGAGATCGCCAACCTCACCATCGGCGTGGGCGGCGATGTGATCGACCTGCTGGACCTTGCCACGGTGGAGCGCGCGCGGGTCACCGACCCGACGGAGATCATCCGCTTTCAGGGCGAGGAGGCCTTTACGCTGGGCGTCGCCGGCAAGGCGGACCTGAACATCGTGGAGGTTGGCAAGCGGGTGGATGTGCGCCTTGCGGAGATTATGCGCGATGTGCCTGCGGGGGTGGAACTGCACCCGGTTTACCAGCAGCATGTGGTGGTCGATGAAGCCTCCAACGCCTTTCTGGTGAACCTTGCCATGTCGGTCGCGATCGTGGTGATCGTGCTGGCGCTCTTCATGGGCTGGCGGGCGGCGGTTGTGGTCGGCGCCACGCTGTTGCTGACGGTGGTGGGCACCATTTTCCTCATGGCGATCTTCGGGATCGAGATGGAGCGGATTTCGCTCGGTGCTCTCATCATTGCGATGGGGATGCTGGTCGATAACGCCATCGTGGTGGCCGAGGGGATGCAGGGCGACATGGCGCAGGGCAAATCCGCCCGCGATGCCGCCGAGGACGTGGCCAGCAAGACGCAAACGCCGCTTCTGGGCGCAACGGTGATCGGGATCATGGCCTTTGCCGGGATCGGGCTGTCACCCGACGCCACCGGCGAGTTCCTGTTCTCGCTCTTTGCTGTCATCGGCATCTCGCTGCTGCTGTCGTGGGTGCTGGCGATCACCGCCACGCCGCTCTTGGCGCATTACTTCTTCAAGGTGGGTTCGGGCGAAGGCGCCGACCAATACGGTGGCCCGCTGTTCCGCGCCTATAGGTCGGTGCTGAGCGCGGCGCTCACCCTGCGCCACCTTGTCATTCTGGCGCTGATCGGGATCACGGTGCTCTGTTTCATCGGCTTCGGGCAGGTGAAGCAGCAGTTCTTCCCCGACAGCAACACGCCAATCTTCTACGTGCATTACAAGCTGCCGCAGGGCTCGAGCATCCATCAGGTCTCGGAAGACATGGGCGTGCTCGAAGAGTGGCTGCTGGAGCGGGATGACGTGACCTCGGTGGCCACCTTCATCGGCGGCGGGGCGACGCGCTTCATGCTGACCTACGCGCCGGAAGAGGCACTGCCGACCTATGGCCACCTGATCATCCGAACCGAAAGCCTTGAGCAGATCCCGCCGCTGCGCGCCGATCTGGAGGCCTTCGGGCGCGGCACGTTGACGGCGGGCGAGTTCCGCACCGAGCGGCTGGCCTTCGGCCCCGGCGGCGGCGCGCCGATTGCCGCGCGCTTCTCCGGGCCGGACCCGGTGGTGCTGCGTGACCTTGCAGAGCAAGCGGAGGCGGCGCTCCGGGGCGCATCGGACCAGTTGATGGACCTGCGCACCGACTGGCGCGAGCGCGAGTTGGTGATCGTGCCGGACTTTGCCGACGAGCGGGCCAAGGCGGCCGGTGTCTCGCGCGAGGATCTGGCGCAGTCGCTTCAGGTCGGCACTGACGGCAGCCAGGTGGGCTACTACCGCGAGGGCGACCGGCTGATCCCGATCATCATGCGCTCCGACAGTGCGCAGGGCGAGGGTGCGGCGCATCTGGTGGACCTGCCTGTCTATTCCGAGGCGGCGGGGGCCTATATCCCCGTGGCGCAGATCACCGATGGCTTCCACTGGGAGGCGCAGAACACCTTCGTCGTGCGCCGCGACCGGGTGCCGACGATCACTGTGCTCGCGGGCGTGCCTGCCGGGGTGAACGCCTCGGGCGTGTTCAACGAGATCCGCGGCGTGATCGAAGGGATCCCGCTGCCGGAGGGCTACGTGCTGGAGTGGGGCGGCGAATACGAGAACTCCACCGAGGCGCAGGCGAGCCTTGGCAAGCAGCTGCCGCTCTCGCTCATCATCATGGTGCTGATCTCGGTGCTGCTCTTCGGCAAGATCCGCCAGCCGGTGATCATCTGGCTGCTGGTGCCAATGAGCGTGAACGGCGTGGCGATCGGGCTGCTTGGCACTGGCCTGCCGTTCTCCTTCACCGCGCTGCTCGGGCTGCTCTCGCTCTCTGGCATGCTGATCAAGAACGGGATCGTGCTGGTCGAGGAAATCGACCTTGTGCGCGCCGAGGGCGTGCCCTTCCGCAAGGCGGTGCTGGATGCCTCGACCTCCCGCCTGCGGCCGGTGGTCCTGGCGGCGGCGACCACGATCCTCGGGATGATCCCGCTGCTCTCGGATGCCTTCTTCGCCTCGATGGCGGTGACGATCATGGGCGGCCTCGGCTTTGCCTCGATCCTCACCCTCGTGGCAGCGCCGGTGTTCTACTACAGCTTCTTCCCCCGCGCGCGGCGGGAAGATGCGAAGCGGCGCAAGGCGGAGCGGAAGGCCGCCAAAGCGGCCAAGGCCGCAGCGGCCTGAGGCTTGCGCTTGGCGGGGCGGGTCAGCCGCCCCGTGCCGTGCCCACAAAAAAGCCCGCCGCGAAGAGCGGCGGGCTTATGTGTTTTTTGTCGCGCGGCTTACTGCTTGGGAAGCATCACGCGGTCGATCACGTGGATCACGCCGTTGGACTGCTCCACATCGGCAACGGTGACGGTGGCCATGCGGCCGTTCTCGTCGGTCAGGGTGATCTTGCCGCCGGTCATCTTGGCTTGCAGCGTGCAGCCGCCCAGCGTGGGCACGGGGTGCATGCCGCCGTCATCGGCGATCATCCCGGCGATGGCGGTGGACATCGCCTTGGCGCCGACCACGTGGCAGGTGAGGATCTCGGTCAGCTGCTTCTTGGCGCCGGGCTGCATGAGCGCGTTCAGCGATTCCGGCGTGACCATCGCAAAGGCGGCATCGGTCGGGGCGAACACGGTGAAGGGGCCCTCGGAGGCCAGCGTATCGACAAGGCCGGCCTGCTTGACGGCGGCCACCAGAGTGGTGTGGATCGGCGAGTTCACGGCGTTCTCGACGATGTTGCGCTCGACCAGCATGGGCGCGCCGCCGACGGTGGGGTTGGCGGCCATGGCGGCGCCGGTGGTGAGAGCGGCGGCGGTGGCGGCGAGGGTCAGTGTGCGAAGCATGAGATGTCCTTCCTGTTGGTGTCTGGGCGGGATGCCCTTGAGGAGAGACACGGGGGGCGGACGCGCAAAGTTTCACCGCCGGGCACAAAAAACGGCGGGGCGGCTCAGATCACCGCGGTTTCGAGCTGCCGTGCGGCGGCGGCGATGCGGGCGTAGCCCATCGGCGCGAGGTCGAGCGAGGTGTAGCGCCCGTGGGTGATCAGCTCTGCCAGACCGCGCCCGACGGCGGGGGCCTGTTGCAGCCCGTGGCCGGAGAAGCCGTTGGCGAAGTGGAAGTTTTCCACCTCCTCCGAGGGGCCGACGACGAGGTTATGGTCGAGCGTGTTCATCGCATAATGCCCGGCCCAGCAGTTGACGACCTTCAGCGCCTCGAAGGCGGTGGAGCGGGCGGCGAGGGCGGGCCAGATGATTTCTTCAAAGTCCTGATGGCGCGGCTCGAAGTCATCGAAATCGGCCGCCGTGTCGACGGGCGGGGCGCAGCCGGTCAGAAAGTAGCGGCCCTCTGGCCGCACGTAGATGCCGGAGGGGTCGATCATCAGCGGCAGGCGGCCCGCGTTGACCTTGGCGCTGCCCTCGGGGCTTTGGGCGCAGTCGAAGACGAAGCTGGTGCGTTTGCGCGGCTCGACCGGAATGTGCAGCCCGGCCATGTGGGCGGTGAGCGCGGCGCGCGGGCCGGAGGCGTTGACGACATGGCCGGCCGCGATGGTCTCGCCGCTGGCGAGGGCGACATGGGTGATGCGGTGGCCGGTCCGGGTGAGGCCGGTCACCTCGCCGGTCAGCAACTCGGCCCCGTTGTCGCGCGCGCGGGCGCGGTAGCCCTGCATCATCATCGCCGAGTCGAACCAACCCTCGCCGGAGTGGCCATAGGACGCGAGGCGGATGTCGGTGGTGTGCAGATGCGGGAAGGCGGCACCAAGTTCCTCCGGCGACCAGAGCGACACATCGGCCCCGACTGCTCGCTGCACCGCATGGTTGGCCCGAAGCTCGGCCTCCTGCGCGGGCGTGTCGGCGAGAAACAGGTAGCCGCCCGGGTGGTAGCCGAGGCTGGGCTTGTCACTGCCGCTGCCCATGACTTCCGGCCAGTCGGCGATCACCTGCCCGGCATGGAGCGACATGGCCACATTGGTTGCGTGGGAGAACTGCACCCGGATCGAGGAGGAGGAGAGAGCGGTGGAGGAGGTCTTGAAGCTCGGGTCACGCTCGATCACCAGCACCGTGCCGGTGAAGTCCGGCGAGGTGGCGAGGTGCCATGCGACCGAGGCCCCGATCACCGCGCCGCCGATGATGACGACATCGTAGCTGGAGCGGGCGGGGCGTTGGGTCATCGTGGTCATCCGGGCAGGGGGTTGCCCGGAGACATTGAGCGAAATGCGCGCAGTGGCAAGAGGCTTTGCGCCTCAGGCGCCATGCGTCAGGCCGTGTGGCCCCGCTCGATCCGGGCATATTGCGCCGGGCGGGCCTCGCCGTGGGCGGTGGGGCGGCGCAGGGCGGCTTTGGTGGCCGGGTGCGCGCCTTCGGTGTCCTGGCGCTTGGCGGCTTCGGTCATGTGTTTGAGGCTGGTGTCGGGAGCTTGATCGGGGGTCTTGTCGGTCATCGCAGGGTCCTCCTTGGAGTCTCAAGGTAGGGCCGGATCGGACCTATTGCAAGGGTGTGGCTCTTCCGCCCGTCGAGGCGTGTTCGCCCCGGTGAGGACCAGGGCGAAGAGAAGGAAAGGCCGTCGGGAGGCCGGGCCGGTCAGGCGACGAAGCGGCTGACGAGGTTCTCCAGCTTCTCCTGCTTGCCGGAGCGCGGCTCGGGGTTGATGCCCTCTTTCGCCACACGCTCTGCAATGGCAGCGAGGTCGCTGGAGAGCATCGCCTTGTTGGAAGGGTCGTTCCAATCGGCATAGCGGGAGTCGAGCGCGGCTTGCAGCGAGCCTTCCTCGATCATCGCGTGGGCCTTCTTCAGGCCGAGGGCGCAGATATCCATGCCGCCGATATGGGCGGCGACGAGGTCTTCGGGGTCCAGCGACTGGCGGCGCAGCTTGGCGTCGAAGTTGGTGCCGCCGGTGGTGAAGCCGCCTGCCTTGAGGATCTCGTAGTAGGCGAGGGTGGTTTCGCGGAGGGAGACGGGGAACTGGTCGGTGTCCCAGCCGGACTGATAGTCATTCCGGTTCATGTCGATGGAGCCGAGGATGCCGAGCGAGGCGGCGAGGGCCAGCTCATGCTCGAAGCTGTGGCCAGCGAGGATGGCGTGGCCTTGCTCGATGTTCACCTTCACCTCGCCTTCGAGCCCGAAATCCTTCAGGAAGCCGTAGACCGTGGCGACGTCGTAATCGTATTGGTGCTTGGTCGGCTCCTGCGGCTTCGGCTCGATGAGGATGGTGCCTTTGAAGCCGATCTTCTTCGCGTAATCGACAACCATCGAGAGCATCCGCCCGGCCTGCTCGCGCTCACGCTTGAGGTCGGTGTTCAGCAGGGTCTCATAGCCCTCGCGGCCGCCCCAGAGCACATAGTTCTCACCGCCCAGTTTCGCCGTTGCGTCGATGCAGGTTTTCAGCGTGGCGGCGGAGAAGGCAAAGACATCCGGATCGGGGTTGGTGGCCGCGCCCGACATGAAGCGGCGGTGCGAGAAGAGGTTGGCGGTGCCCCAGAGCAGCTTGGTCTTCGCGCTCTCCATCTTGGTGCCGATGTAATCGACCATCTCTTCGAGGTTCGCCGTGTTCTCGGCAAAGCCCGCGCCCTCGGGCCGGATATCGACATCGTGGAAGCAGAAGTAGGGCTGGCCGAGGATGGCGAAGAGGTCGAAGGCCGCATCGGCCTTGGCCTTGGCCTTCTCCATCTCGGAGCCGAACCACGGGCGGTCGAAGGTGCGGCCGCCGAAGGGGTCGCCGCCCTCCCAGGCGAAGCTGTGCCACCAGGCGACGGCGAAGCGCAGGTGCTCTTCGAGGGTCTTGTCGCCCAGCATCTCGGTGGGGTCGTAGTGGCGGAAGGCGAGCGGGTTGAGGCTTTCGGGGCCTTCGTATTTTGCGGCTTCGATACCGGCGAAGTAGGACATCAGCTCAGGCCTTTCAGGGCTTTGTAGGTTTTCTGGTAGCGGGTGTGGGCCTCGGCGAAGGCGTCTTGCAGCGCCGCCTCGGGCTGGATCACGCGGGCGATCTCGGGGCGCTTGGCCACCTCCGGCCCGGCCCCGGTGGCGGCCATGAGGGCGAGGCGGGCGGCGCCGTAGGCCCCGCCGAAGTCGCCCGCGACCGGGATCTCGACCGGCACGCCGAGCGAGGTGGCGATGGCCGAGAGCCAGTAATCGGAGCGGGAGCCGCCGCCGACGGCGAGGATGCTGTCGTAATGCGTGCCGGTGGCGGCGAGGGCATCATGGCAGTCGCGGATGGCGTGGGTGACACCTTCGAGCACGGCGCGGGTGCCGGCATCCAGATCGGTCACATGCTCAATGCCGGTGAGCGAGCCGCGAATTGCCGCGTCATTGTGCGGGGTCCGCTCGCCGCCGAGGTAGGGCAGGAAGAGGGCGCGGCCGGGGGCCTTGAGCGGGCCAAGCTCGGAGGTGAGCTGCGCGGCGGGGGAGCCGGTGAGGCGGGCGTACCATTCCAGCGCATCCGTCGCGGCGAGGATCACCCCCATCTGGTGCCAGATGCCAGGCAGCGAGTGGCAGAAGGTATGCACCGAGGTTTCGGGCGCGGGCGCGTAGCTTTCGGTCGCCGCCAGCAGCACGCCGGAGGTGCCAAGGCTGACGAAGGCCTGCCCCTTGCCGACCACGCCGACGCCGACCGCCGAACAGGCATTGTCGCCGCCGCCGCCCGCCACGACCACGCCGGAGCCCATGCCCCAGCGGGTGGCCAGCTCGGCGCGGAGGGTGCCGGAGGGGGCGGAGCCTTCAACAAGGCCGGGCATCTGGGCGCGGGTCAGGCCGGAGGCCTCCAGCAACGCGTCGGACCAGTCGCGGGCGCCGGTATCGAGCCAGCTCGTGCCGGAGGCGTCGGACATTTCCGAAACCGCCTCGCCGGTGAGCCAGTAGCGCAGGTAGTCTTTGGGCAGGAAGACGCGGGCGATGCGCTCACGCAGGACAGGCTCGTGGGCGGCCATCCAGTGGATCTTGGGCGCGGTGAAGCCGGGGAAGACAATGTTGCCGGAGATCGCGCGGAAGCTCGCGTCGGCATCGAGCGCGGCGGCCTCATGGGCGGAGCGCGTGTCGTTCCACAGGATCGCCGGGCGCAGCACCTCGTCGGCGGCATCGACGCAGACCGCGCCGTGCATCTGGCCGGAGAGGCCGATGCCCTGCACCTTCGCCAGCGAGTGGCGGGAAGCCAGCGTATCCAGCGCCTTCTCGGTGGCCGAGAGCCAGTCGGCGGGCGATTGCTCCGACCAGCCGGGGTGGGGGCGCTGCACGGTGAGCGGGGCATGTGCCTCGCCGACCACGTTTTGCGCATCGTCAATGAGCACGGCCTTGAGGCCGGATGTGCCGAGATCGAGCCCGAGGAACATGTTACGCAGGCTCCTCTGCACCCTCGCGGAGGGGGTTTTTGCCGAGAATGATCATCGACAGGATGTCATCTTCGGTCACGTCCTCGACCCGCTCGGTGCCCACGACCTTGCCGTTCTTCATCACCGAGACGCGGTCGCAGAGGTCCATCATCTCGCGGGTGTCGTGGCTGATGAGGAAGATGCCGAGGCCCTGCTTCTTCAGCTCCTGAATGAGGTCGGCGACCATCTGGGTTTCATGTACGCCAAGCGCCGCCGTCGGCTCGTCCATGATCAGGATGCGGGCCTTGAAGTAGACCGCGCGGGCGATGGCGACCGATTGGCGCTGACCGCCGGAAAGCGCGGAGACCGGCTCCTTATGCTTTTTGAAGTTGGGGTTGAGCCGCGCCATTATCTTGCGGGTCTCGGCCTCTTGTTGGGCGTCATCGACAAAGCCGAGCGGCGTGGTCAGCTCGCGGCCCAGAAAGAGGTTGGCGGCGGCGTCGAGATTGTCGGCCAGAGCGAGGGTCTGGTAGATCGTCTCGATGTTGTAGCGCCGGGCGTCGCGGGGGCTTTCGATGGTCGCCTTCTCGCCGTTGATCCGGATTTCGCCGCTGTCCATCTGATACGCGCCGGAGAGGATCTTGATGAGCGTCGACTTGCCCGCGCCGTTGTGGCCGAGCAGGCCGACCACTTCGCCGGGGTAGAGGTTGATGCTCACGTGATCCACGGCATGGATGCCGCCGAAGGAGATGCAGATATCCTTCATCTCAACGAGGGGTGTTTGATCGGTCATTTGGATTTCCCCCGGTAGAGGATGTCGAGGAAGACGGCGAGCACCAGCACCGAGCCGACGACGACCTGCTGGATCGCGGCGTCGAAGCCGATGAGCACCATGCCGGTCTGGAGCGACTGCATGACAAGCGCGCCGAGGATGGCGCCGTAGATGGTGCCGACGCCGCCTGCGAGCGAGGTGCCGCCGATCACCGCCGAGGCGATGACGTAGAGCTCATCAAGCGTGCCCAGCGAGTTGGTGGCGGAGTTGAGACGGGCGGAGGCGACCACGGCGGAGAGGCCTGCGAGGCCGCCCATGATCGAGAAGATCTTGACCGTCATCAGGCGGGAGTTGATGCCCGCGAGTTCTGCCGCCTCGGGGTTGCCGCCGATGGCGTAGACGTAGCGGCCGAAGCGGGTCATCGTCATCAGGATGGTCATGGCGATAGCGACGGCCAGAAGGATCAGCACCGGGATGGCAAAGCCGTGGCTGATGAAGAGGCCGCCATCGGGAACGGTGATGCCCTCGGCCTCGGCGTAGCGGCGGACGATCCCGCGCGGCCAGGGGTAGGCGTTGACCAGCAGCACCGCGCCGATGACGAGGCCGCAGCCGAGCAGGCCGAGAAACCATTCGGCCCAGACCGGGCGCAACGGAAAGTGGAACTTGCGGCGCTGGCGGCGGCCCCAGAGCAGCAGGCCGACGATGGCAGCGCAGGCGACGAGGCCGACGATCCAGCTGCCGGTGGCCCCGATGGAGCCATAGGGACCGCCGCCGAGCAGGGCGAAGGTGCTGTCGACCGGCGAGATGGTTTCGCCGCGCGCCACGAGGAAGGCCGCGCCGCGCCAGACCAGCAGGCCGCCGAGGGTGACGATGAAGGCCGGGATCTTGCCGTAGGCGATGAGGAAGCCGTGGAAGCTGCCGATCACCGCGCCGAGCGCGATGCCACAAAGCGCGGCGATGACCCAGATCATCGGGTGACCGAGGCCGAGCCATGCGGGCAGCACATCCACCTGGATCACGCCCATCGAGATGGCGCAGAAGCCGAGGATCGAGCCGACCGAGAGGTCGATGTGGCGGGTGATAATGACCAGCACCATGCCGCAGGCCATGATGCCAATGGAGGAGGTCTGGACCGAGAGGTTCCAGAGGTTGCGGGGGGTGAGGAAGGCGCCGAAGCCGTTGACCAGCGCGCCGTAGAGGTGGAAGCCCACCCAGATCAGCGCCAGTGCGCCGACCATACCCAGCAGGCGGGTATCAAGCTCGGTGGCGTCGAGAAAGCCACGGAGGCCACGGGTGGTGTGGTGCGGCTGGTTGGCCGGATCGATCTCGGCCGGAATGTCGGTGGTGTCGCTGCTCATGCCTTCCTCCCCAAAAAGGCGGTGCCCGCGTGGGGCAGGGGTGCCCCGGCGCCGCGAAGGGTGCCGGGGCGGTTGTTATCGCGTCTGGCTCAGCAGCCGTTCACGCCGTCCATCGCGCCTTCGCAGGCCTGCTCCTTGGAGATGTGGCCTGCGTCGATGGCCTCTCCGATGTTGGCCTTGGTGATCGGGGTGGGGGCGAGGAAGATGGCGTTCATCTCGACGCCCTTCTCACCGCCGGACCACTTTTCGGACCCGTCGACATCGGCCATCGCGGTGCCACCGGCCAGAGCCACGGCAATTTCGCCGGCGGCCTTGCCGAGCTGGCGGCTGTCTTTCCAGACCGAAACGGTCTGGGTGCCGCGGGCGACGCGGTTGATGGCGGCGAGGTCGCCGTCCTGCCCGCCAACCGGGATACCGTCGAGGCCCTGAGCGGCCAGAGCGGCGATCACGCCGCCGGCCATGCCGTCATTCTCGGCCAGCACGGCCTGAATGTCGTTGCCGGTGGAGGTGAGGCACTGCTCCATGTTCTTCTGGGCGTTGTCGGGCTTCCAGCCGTCGGTGAAGGTTTCGCAGGCGATGGTGAGCTTGCCGGCTTCCACGTCGGCGCCGATCACTTCCATCATGCCTTCGAGCAGGAAGAGCGCGTTGGGGTCGCCCTTGTCGCCCTTGATGATGGCGATGTTGCCCTCGGGCTGAGCGGCGGTCACCTCTTGTGCGATGATCGAGCCAACGCCCTTGTTGTCGAAGGTGATGTAGAAGGTGCGGTCATCCTCGATCAGGCGGTCGTAGCCGATGACCGGAATGCCCTCGGCGTCCGCGGCGTCGATCGCCGGGCCGATGGCGTCCTTGTCCATCGCGAGGATGATGAGCGCATCGGCGCCCTGGGTGATGAGCGATTCCACATCCGTCAGCTGCTTGGCGGCAGAGGCCTGCGCGTCGGCGGAGATGTAGGTGGCACCGGCGGCTTCGAGCGCGGCCTTGATGGCGGCTTCGTCGGTCTTCCAGCGTTCTTCCTGGAAGTTCGACCAGGAGACGCCCACGGTCTGGGCGAAAGCGGGTGCGGCAAAGGCGGCCGACGCCATGGCGGCGGCGATGAGGGTCTTTTTCATGATGTCCTCCCAAGGGTCCAGCCCAGCCTGCCCGGAGGCATGGCAAGGCACCCGACTCTTTCGTCCGGGCAGGGCAAGAGTGGCGATCTTTAGTTTTGTTGTCAAAATAAATATTTCGGCGAAAACGGTGCTTCACACGGTAACTACTTGATTTGTGATTAACTCCTTGCGCGAAGCGCCATGAATGTGGCTAGATCAAAGGCAGGGAGAGAAGATTAACTTGATAATGTAAAGCAATGCAGCTCGATCTGACACATCAGGGCGTGGACGATGGGGCCGAGCTCGCAGGATGCGGGCCGGTCTACTTTGGCGCGCCGCCCGAGAGTGCCGCACCGCTCAGGCAGCTGGCCTACGAGCGGATTCGCAGCGCCGGGCAGATCCCGCGGGTCGAGTTGGCCCGCGTGCTCGATGTCAGCCCGGCCACGGTGACGGCAGTCGTCTCGGAACTGATCGGTGCGGAGCTGGTCGAAGAGGTCGAGGGCACCGCGCGGCCCGGCGCACGGGGCCGCCCGCCGGTGGCGCTGCGGGTGCGCGGCGGGGCGGGCTACGTGGTGGGCGTAAAGATCGCCGAGTTCAAGCACACCGCCGTGCTGACCGACATGGCCGGCACCACTCTGGCCTCCGCCACGCTCTCCCGGCCCTCGCAGGCCCGCTCGCTGAAGGCGGTGCTGGCCGAGACCGGCGAGCTTGTGCGCGAGGTCACGCGGCGGGCCGAAGTTTCTGAGCGCAAGGTGATCGCGCTGGGCGCAGGGCTGCCGGGCCTGATCGACCACCCTGAGGGCCGGGTGCTCTGGTCGTCGGTGCTGGAAGGCGAGGGCGTGCCGCTGGCCGAGAAGCTGACCGAGGCGCTGGGCATCCCCGCCTTCATCGACAATGACACCAACCTGCTCACCCTGGCCGAACTCTGGTTCGGTCGCGGCCGGATGGCGCGCGACTTTGCCGTGGTCTCCATCGAGCAGGGCGTCGGCATGGGGCTGGTTCTGGGGCAAGGGCTTTACCGTGGGGCCCATTCGCTGGCGCTGGAGCTGGGCCACACCAAGGTGCAACTCGACGGCGCGCTCTGCCGATGCGGCCAGCGCGGCTGCCTCGAAGCCTATACCTCAGACTATGCCCTCGTGCGCGAGGCCCATACCGCGCTGGAACTCGACAGCCGCTTGCAGCTTTCGCCCCAGATGGTGCTGGAAAGCCTGCATGACCGGGCGAAGGCGGGCAACGAGGGCGCGCGCAGCATCTTCCGCCGGGCGGGCCGATACATGGCCGCCGGTCTGGCCAATGTGATCAACCTGTTCGACCCGTCGCTGATCATCCTCTCGGGCGAGCGGATGCAGTATCAATACCTCTACGCGGAGGAGGTGATGCGCGAGATGCAGGGGCTGATCGTGGGCCGGGGCCGCAAGGCGCCCGATGTGGCGGTGAACGCATGGGGCGATCTGGTCTGGGCGCGGGGCGCAGCGGCGCTGGCGCTCGAGGTCGCCGCAGGCAAGCTGGCGGGGCGGGCCACGGCGTGATCCGGCATGCTCTTGTGGCGGCGCTGGCCGCCGGCCCGGCCATGGCCGAGCCGCGCTTCACGCCGGTGGAGCTGCCGGTGGACCATTTCTACGAGGGTGGTTGGGAGCATTTCGTCGGCGGCGGCGTGGCGGTGTTCGATTGCTCTGGCGACGGGCTGCCCGAGATCGTGGCCGCCGGGGGCGCCTCTCCGGCGCGGCTCTTTTTGAACGGTGGCGGCATGGCCTTCACGCCCGGCACTCTCCCCAAGATCACCGGCGTCACCGGGGCCTTCCCGATCGACATCGACAGCGACGGGCTGACCGACATCGTGCTCACCCGTGTGGGCGAAAACCGCATCCTGCGCGGCACCGGCGATTGCGGTTTTGAACCAGCAGGCTGGGGCTTTGACGGCGGCGACCGCTGGAGCACTGCCTTCTCGGCCACATGGGAGGAGGGCGAAAGCTGGCCCACGCTGGCCTTCGGCAATTACGTCAACCGGGATGACCCGGATGGCCCCTTCGAGGCCTGCGACGTGAACCACCTTTATCGCCCTGAGGGCGAGGGCTATGGCGAAGTCACCGTGCTGGAGCCGGGCTTCTGCGCGCTCTCGATCCTCTTTTCCGACTGGGCTCGCCGCGGCGCGCAGGATCTGCGCATCTCCAACGACCGGCATTACTACGTGTCGGGCGGCACCGAGCAGATGTGGCGCTTCGACCCCACGCCGCGCCTGCTGGCCGAGGCGGAGGGGTTCGAGCCGGTCTCGATCTGGGGCATGGGCATCGCCAGCCGCGACCTGACCGGCGATGGCCGCCCCGAGGTGATGCTCACCTCGATGGGCGATCAGGTGCTGATGGAGTGGGATGGCACCGGCTACGTGCGCGCGCCCTACGAGAGCGGCACCACCGCCGCCCGCCCGCACACCGGGCAGGATGGCCGCCCGAGCACCGGCTGGCATGCCGAATTCGGCGATGTCGACAACGACGGTTTCACTGATCTGTTCATGACCAAGGGCAATGTCGACCAGATGCCAGGCATGGCGATGGACGACCCCAACAACCTGCTGATGCAAGGGGCGGATGGCCGGTTTCACGAGGTCGCCGCAGAGGCCGGCGTCGCCTCGCCGCACCGCTCACGGGGCGGGGCGCTGGCCGATCTCGACGGCGACGGGCGGCTCGACATCGTGGTCATCAACCGCCGCGCGCCGATGGAGCTGTGGCGCAACGTGACCGAAGGCACCGGCAACTGGCTGGCGATCGACCCGGTGCAGGCCGGGGCCAACCGCAACGCCGTGGGCGCATGGGTCGAGCTGCGGGCGGGCGACCGGACCGAGGCCCAGGAGCGGACCCTCGGCGGCGGCCACGCGGGCGCGCAACTGATGCCGCTCCACTTCGGCCTGGGGGCGACGGAGAACGGCGAGGCGCGGGTGATCTGGCCGGACGGCACCATTGGCCCGTGGGTGACGCTCACCGCCGGACAAACCTACCGTGTCACCTATCCCGGCGAGGACTGGCAGGCCCGGTAAGCGGCGCCCTGTTCATTTTCTTGCTGCAAATATCCTGCGGGGGTGTGGGGGTGCAAAACCCCCACCGCGCTACGGCGCCACCTGCACCCCGGCCAACCCGTCCAGCGCCAGCCCGGCCACCATCGCCGCATAGTCATCGCGCTCCTGCGGTGTCGCGCGGGGCTGCCACATGTGGAACCAGTTCAGCATCCCGAAGACCGACATGGTGACATCGCGCATCCGCGCCTTGCTCGCCGCCAGATCCGCCGGGGCCAGCGCCGCCAGCGCGGCAGAGACCCGACGCACCATGTCGCGCTGGTAGTCCTTCAGCACCGCCTGGCTCTCCTCCGGCAGGGTCGCCAGCGCGTTCATCTGGAGCTGGTGCTTGTGGTCGGCGCCCTCGTAATCGCGCAGGATCACCCGGAGCATCGCCACCAGCCGGGGCCGGGCCTCGGCCTCTTCGGCCTCCACCGCGCGGATGCGGTCGCGCAGGCGCTTCAGATGCACGTCGAGAATGCCAAAGAGCAGCGCCTCCTTGCTCTCGTAGTAGTGGTAGATCAAAGCCTTGGAGATGCCGCAGGCCCGCGCCACCTCGGCCATCGAGGCGCGGTCATAGCCGCTTGTCGCAAAGACGCGGGCGGCGGTGAGCAGGATGTGCTCGCGCTTTTCCTCGTGGTCTGCGGCGATGGGGCGGGCCATGGCTCAGCCTTTCGGGCGGTTGTCGACCACCCGCTGCGCCTTGCCCTGCGAGCGGGCGACGCCCTCCGGCTCATGCACCTCGATCCGCGCGGTGATGCCGACGACCGATTTGATGTGATGCGCCAGCTCCTTGGCCGACGCCCCGGCAGACCCCGCCTCGCCCAAGTGCTCGCAATGGACGGTGAGCGCATCCATCCTCCCCTCGCGCGTCAGCTCGATCTGGAAGTGTGGGGCGAGGCCCTTGCACTTCAGCAGTTGCTCCTCGATCTGGGTCGGGAAGACGTTGACGCCGCGCAGGATGATCATGTCATCGCTGCGGCCCGTCACCTTCTCCATCCGCCGCATCGAGCGGGCAGTGCCGGGCAGCAGGCGGGTCAGGTCGCGGGTGCGGTAGCGGATGATCGGCATGCCTTCCTTGGTGAGCGTGGTGAAGACCAGCTCGCCCAGCTCGCCGTCTTCCACCGGCTGGCCTGTCTCGGGGTTGATGATCTCAGGGTAGAAGTGATCTTCCCAAATGTGCAGCCCATCCTTGGTTTCTACACATTCGTTCGCCACGCCGGGGCCGATGACCTCCGATAGCCCATAGATATCAACGGCATGCATGTTGAACGCTTGTTCAATTTCCTGCCGCATCGCGTTGGTCCAGGGCTCGGCGCCGAAGATGCCCACCTTCAGCGGGCTTTGCGCCGGGTCCAGCCCGGCGGCGCGATACTGGTCGAGGATCGAGAGCATGTAGGAGGGGGTGACCATGATGACCGAGGGCCGGAAATCCTCGATGAGCGTCACCTGCCGCTCGGTCATTCCGCCGGATACAGGGACCACGGTGCAGCCCAGCTTCTCGGCCCCGTAATGCGCGCCCAGCCCGCCGGTGAAGAGGCCGTAGCCATAGGCCACGTGGATGATATCGCCCGGCTTGCCGCCGCTGGCGCGGATCGAGCGGGCGACGACGGTGGCCCATGTGTCGATGTCTTTCGCAGTATAGCCCACGACCGTGGGCTTGCCGGTGGTGCCGGAAGAGGCATGCAGCCGGCTGATCTGCGCGCGCGGCACGGCGAAGAGGCCGAAGGGGTAATTGTCGCGCAGGTCGGATTTGACCGTGAAGGGGAATTTCGCGAGGTCTTTCAGGCTCTTCAGGTCATCGGGGTGAACGCCCGCCGCATCGAACTTGGCCCGGTAGAACGGCACATTCTCGTAGGCATGGGTGAGCGACCACTTCAGGCGCTCCAGTTGCAGCGCCTCGATCTCGTCGCGGGAGGCGACCTCGATGGGGTCGAGCGTATCGCGGGGCGGGGTGAGGTCGATCATTGGTCGGCTCCTTCGTCGAAGAGCGTGCCGGGGATGGCGCGGGAGAGGCCGCGGAACTGGGCGATCACGCGGCCCTTCTCGCCGGTGACGGTCACATCTGTGAGGCCGGTGCGGCCTTGCAGGGAGGTCTCATTGGCGGTTGCCGTGAGGGTCTCGCCAAGGCGGCCCGGGGCGAGGTAGGTGATCTGGTTCTGCTGGGCCACGGTGGACTGGTTGCGGCTGTTGCAGGCGAAGGCGAAGGCAGAATCGGCCAGCGCAAATATGATGCCGCCGTGGCAGATGCCGTGGCCGTTGCAGTGGTGCGGCGCGACCGTGAGGGTGAGCGTGGCCGCGCCCTCGGTGACCGTGCCAAGCTCCATCCCGAGCCACTTGGAGGCGGCATCCTGCGACCACATCACCGCAGCCGATTGCGCCGCGCGTGCCTCGGGGGTCATGACTTTGCCCCGAACTTGGGCTCGCGCTTTTGCAGGAAGGCGGCGACGCCTTCGGCATAATCGGGGTGCGCGCCGCAGAGCTTCTGGGTGGCGGCTTCAAGGTCGAGCTGCTCGTCCATCGTGTTGCCCGGTGCGGCGTGGAGGGCCTGCTTGATCTGGCCAAGGCCGTGGGTCGGGCCTTTGGCGAGCTTCTCGGCAAGTGCGCGGGCCTCGGGCATCAGTGCCTCATCGGGCAGCGCCTTCCAGATCAGACCCCAATCGGCGGCTGTTTCGGCGGGCAGCGGTTCGGCGGTGAGGGCGAGGGCCTTGGCGCGGGCCATGCCGACGAGATGGGGGAGGCTCCATGTGCCGCCGGAATCCGGCACGAGACCGATCTTGCCGAAGCTCTGGATGAACTTGGCAGACTGCGCGGCGAGCACGATATCGCAGGCCAGCGCCACGTTGGCCCCGGCGCCCGCCGCCACGCCGTTGACGGCGCAGATCACCGGGCAGGGCAGGGCGCGGATCTGGCGGACCAGAGGGTTGTAGAAATTCGTGAGGGTCTGCGAGAGGTCGGGCGTGCCCTCCATCTTGGCGGGGTCGCGGTCGCCAAGGTCTTGCCCGGCGCAAAAACCGCGGCCTGCGCCGGTGACCAGCACCGCGCGGGCCTGCGCCGCGCCACCCAACGCAGCCCGTAGCGCCATATGCATCTCTTCATTGAAACTGTTGAGTTTTTCCGGCCGGTTGAGGGTGATCTCCACCCAATCGCCGTGAGACTCCACCCGTATCGTTTCGCTCATTTTGCAGTCCTCCCGGCGGAATCGTTTGCATAAACCGTCCGGTTGGTCAATTAATTCGCGCAACAGGGAGGATTTCAGCATGATCGAAGTTGGCAGCTATGTGGGCGGCGCGTGGATGGCCCCCGGTGCGGGCGCGCGGGACATCTTTGACGCGATCACCGGTGAGCGGATTGGTCGCGCGGGCAATGCGGCGCTGGATGCGGGCGCGATGCTGGACCACGGCCGCAACGTGGGCGGGCCGGTGCTGCGGGCGATGGGCTTCAAGGCGCGGGCGAAGATGCTGAAGGCGCTGGCGCTGCATCTGTCGGGCCAGAAGGAGGCGCTCTACGAGCTGAGCTACACCACCGGCGGCACCGCCGTGGACCACATGATCGACGTGGATGGTGGCATAGGCACGCTCTTCGTCTACGCCTCGAAAGGGGTGAAGGAGTTGCCCGAGGAGGGGCCGCTGCTGGACGGGGAGGTAGAGTTTTTCGGCAAGGCGGGCACATTTGGCGGGCGGCATATTTGCGTGCCGCTTCAGGGGGTTGCGGTGCATATCAACGCCTTCAACTTCCCGGTCTGGGGCATGCTCGAAAAGCTCGCGCCCTGCCTGCTGGCGGGCATGCCGGCTGTGGTCAAACCGGCCACGGCAACCGCCCATGTTACCGAGGCCTGTGTGCGGATGATGCTGGAAAGCGGCGTGCTGCCTGAGGGTGCGGTGCAACTGGTGACGGGGGGCCTCGGCGACACGCTGGACAGGCTCGGCACGCAAGATGTGGTGACCTTCACCGGCTCGGCAGACACCGCGCTGAAGCTGCGCGGCACCCCCGCGATCCTGCGCAACTCGGTGCGATTCACGGCGGAGCAGGACAGCCTCAACGCCTCGATTCTCGGACCGGACGCGGGGCCGGACAGCCCGGAGTTCGACCTCTTCGTGAAAGAGGTCCACCGCGAGATGACCGCGAAAGCCGGGCAGAAATGCACCGCGATCCGGCGCATCCTCGTGCCCGAGGCGCGGGTGGAGGCGGTGATCGAGGCAATCTCGGCCCGGCTGGCCAAAACCACGGTGGGCGACCCGCGCGAGGAGGGTGTGCGAATGGGCGCGCTGGTGAGCGCGGGGCAGGCGGCGGATGTGCTTGAAAAGGCGGCGATTATTGGCTCGGAGGCAGAGCTGGTTTACGGCGGCATGGAGGGCTTCACGCCGGTTGGCGAGCGGGCAACGGGCGGAGCATTCGTGGCGCCGCATCTCTTCCGCGCTGATCCGGATGCGGTGAGCCGCGTGCATGACACCGAAGCTTTCGGGCCGGTCAGCACGGTGATGGGCTACCGCGACATGGCCCACGCCTGCGAGATCGCGGCGCGGGGCGAAGGTTCGCTGGTCGCCTCGGTCATCACCCATGATCTGGCAGTGGCGCAGCAGGCGGTGATGGGCCTCGCGGCGTGGCACGGGCGGGTTTACCTGAACGACCGGGTGTCGATGAAGGAGAGCACCGGCCACGGCGCGCCGATGCCGCATATGGTCCACGGCGGGCCGGGCCGCGCGGGCGGCGGCGAGGAGCTGGGCGGCATCCGGGCGGTGAAACACTACATGCAGCGCACCGCGGTGCAGGGGTCGCCCGAAATGCTGCGCGCGGTGAGCGGCGTGCAGGTAAAGGGCGCGCCGGAGGTGGCTTCCGAGGGCCATCCGTTCCGCCGGGCTTATGGTGATCTGGAGGTCGGTCAGGTTCTTGAGACCAAGGCCCGCGAGATCACCCTAGCAGATATCGAACATTTCGCCGAGTTCACCGGAGATACCTTCTACGCCCATATGGATGAGGAGGCCGCCGCGCGGAACCCCTTCTTCCCCGGGCGGGTGGCCCATGGTTACTTGCTCCTGAGCTTTGCAGCCGGGCTTTTCGTGGACCCCGAGGAAGGGCCGGTGCTGGCCAATACCGGGCTCGAGCGGCTTGCATTTATGCAACCTGTCGTGCCGGGAGACAGCATCCGCGTGCGGCTCACCGTGGCGGCCAAGAAGCGGCGCACCGCGGAGCATGGCGAGGTGCGTTGGGCGGTGGAGATCCTGCAGCAGGAGGGCGCAACGGTGGCCGAATACGAGCTGCTGACGATGGTGGCGGGGTGAGCGGCGCGGCGCTATGCTGCCCGCATGAGCGCCGCCCCCGAAGCCACTGACCTATCGCCCGAATTCCTCGCGGCCGCCGCGCCATTGAGGCCCGGCGAGCACCGGGTGTGGTCGCTCATCGTCACCGTCTTCGGGGATCTGGCCCGCGCCGAGGGGGCCGAGATCGAGGGCGCGGCGCTGGGGCGGATCATGGCGGCGATGGCGGTGAAGCCCGAGGCGATGCGCGTGGCGCTGCATCGGCTGCGCAAGGAAGGCTGGATCGAGAGCCGCAAGGCCGGGCGGGGCGCGGTGCATCGGCTGACCGAGGCCGGGAGGGCCGGGTCTGAGGCGGCCGCGCCGAGGATCTATGCCGCCCGCGCCGAGGGGCCGGAGCTGTGGTTTCTGGCGCTCTCGGACGGGCCGGTAGAGGCCGGGCCGGGCGAGGTTCAACTCACCACCAGTGCCGTTCTGTCGCCCGCGCCGGGGCCGGAGTTCGCCGCCGGGCGGGTTGAGGCTATGCCGGGCTGGGTACAGTCAAGGCTTTGTTCTGAAGAGCTTTTCGACGAGGCCGCGCGGCTGGAGCAGGCGCTGGCTGCCGTGCGGGTGCCCGAGGGGCTGGCGCCGCTAGAGGTGGCCGCGCTGCGGGCGCTGGTGGTGCATTCGTGGCGCCGGGTAGTACTGAAGGCGCCGCAGGTGCCGCCCCGCTTTATGCCCGACGGCTGGGCCGGCGAGCGCTGCCGGAGCCTCGTGGTGAGCCTCTTGGCGGCACTGCCAAGGCCGGAGGTTGGCGAGGTTTAGCAGTGGTGGGCAGATTGCCCACCCTAAGCGTCCTGCACCTCGTTGCGCAAAGTGCCGAGGCCGGGGCTGGTGACCTCGACGACATCTCCGGGCTTCAGGAACTTCGGCGGATCGAACCGCGCGCCCGCGCCGGTGGGGGTGCCGGACACGATGATGTCGCCCGGCACCAGCGTGGTGAAGGTGCTGATGTAGGCGATCTGGTAGGCGACCGGGAAGATCATCCGCGCCGTGTTGTCCTGCTGGCGCAGCTCGCCGTTCACGCGGGTTTCGAGGTCGGCGTTGGTGATCTGGGCGTCATCGGTGAAGGGCACCAGCCAGGGGCCCATGGCGCCGGAACTATCCCAGTTCTTGCCTTGGGTGACGTTGAATTTGGCGTGGCGCACCCAGTCGCGCAGGGTGCCTTCGTTGCACAGCGTCAGGGCGGCGATGTGGCTGAGTGCATCTTCCTGCGCAATCCGGCGGCCCCCCTTGCCGATCACCACGGCGATCTCGCCCTCGTAGTCCAGTTGCGGCGTTTCCGGCGGGCGGATCAGCGGTTGCCCGTGGCCGGTGAAGCTGCGCGGGAAGCGGATGAAGAGCGAGGGCTTGGGCGGCGCCTCCTTGCCGTCTTTGTACTCGGCGTTCCGGTCGGGAAAGTTGACCCCGACGCAGATGATCTTCTCGGGCGAAGGGATCGGAATCTGGTACGAAAACTCGCCCGGCCCGTGGGTGACCGGCCCCGCCTCCGCCGCCATCTTCTCCAGCGCGCCCGCCTCGATCACCTCCCGAAGGGTCGGGTAGGTGACGTGATGCGGGGAGAGGGCGGTGAAGCCCTCATCGCTGATGGTGCCCCAGAGGGTGTCTCCGGTGGCGTGGCAGGTCACGGTGGCGAGGCGGGTCATGCGGGCTCCTTTGTGGGGTGGGCGGTGATTTCACCCACCCGACAGATCGGTTTCAGACGTCCATGCAGAGGTATTTCAGCTCCATGAACTCCTCCATGCCGTGGGACGAGCCCTCGCGGCCGAGGCCGGAGTGCTTGACCCCGCCGAAGGGGGCGACGGCGGTGGAGATCAGGCCGGTGTTGATGCCGACCATGCCGTAATCCAGCGCCTCGGAGACGCGCCAGACGCGGGAGAGGTCGCGGGCGTAGAAGTAGCTCGCAAGGCCGAATTCGGTGGCATTGGCGGCCTCAACGGCCTCCTCCTCGGTCTCGAACTTGAAGAGGGGGGCGACGGGGCCGAAGGTCTCTTCGGTCGTGACTTTCATCGAGGTGTCGACGCCGGTGAGCACAGTGGGCTGCCAGAAGGTGCCGCCCTTTTCATGCGCCTCGCCGCCGAGGATCACTTTGGCACCCTTGGACTTTGCGTCTTCGACGTGGTCGCGGACCTTCTCCAGCCCGGCCTCGTCGATCAGCGGGCCGAAGTTGACGCCCTCGTCGAAGCCGTCGCCGGTCTTCATCGTGCTGACTTTCTTGGCCAGCTTCTCGGCGAACTCGTCATAGACGCCCGACTGCACGTAAATCCGGTTGGCGCAGACGCAGGTCTGGCCGTTGTTGCGGAACTTGGCGATCACCGCGCCTTCCACCGCCGCATCCACATCGGCATCGTCAAACACCAGGAAGGGCGCGTTGCCGCCCAATTCCAGCCCGAGTTTCTTGATGGTGGGGGCGCATTGCTCGTAGAGCTTGGCGCCCACTTCTGTCGAGCCGGTGAAGGTGAGGGCGCGGACGGTTTGCGAGGCGGTCATGGCGCCGCCGATGGCCGAAGCCGAGCCTGTGAGGATGGAGAAGAGCTCCAGCGGCAGGCCGGCGCGTTCGGCCAGCACGCCGAGAGCGATGGCGGAGAAGGGGGTCTGGGAGGCGGGTTTCAGCACCATCGCGCAGCCCGCGCCCAGCGCCGGGCCGGCCTTGCGGGTGATCATCGCGTTGGGGAAGTTCCACGGCGTGATCGCCGCCACAACGCCCACAGGCTGCTTGAGCACCACGATCCGCTTGTCGGGCTGGTGGCCGGGGATCACCTCGCCATTGGTGCGGCGGCACTCCTCGGCGAACCACTTGATGAAGGAGGCGCCATAGGCGACCTCGCCCTTGGCCTCGGCCAGCGGCTTGCCCTGTTCGGCGGTCATGATCGCGCCGAGGTCATCTTGCGCGGCCATCATCAGGTCGTGCCACTTCATCAGCACATTGGCGCGGTCTTCGGCGGTGCGCGCGGCCCAGGGCTTTTGCGCGATGCGGGCGGCCTCGATGGCCTCGTCGGTTTCCTTCGCGCCGAGCTTGGGCACCCGGCCGATCACCTCGCCGGTGGAGGGGTTGGTCACCTCGATGGCATCCGCGCCCGCAGGCACCCATTTGCCCGCAACGAGGCAGGCCTCTTTCAGCAGTTCGGGGTCGTTCAGCTTTGGCATCGACATGGTCGGTCCTCCGTGTTGTCCGTTGGGGCGGACTGTAGTGCCTTGGTACGGGGCGGCAATCCCTGCACCCCGCGGCGGCGACAATCCCCGCGGTCTTACGGAGCGACGATGGGTTGTGCGGCGAGGGTGGCCGGAACCGGCTCTGCCCCTTCAAAGAGCGAGCCTTCCTCGAACCAGCTCTTCGGGGCCGGGGCGCCCCACAGGGTCTGGCGTTGAGGGTCCTTGAGATCCCATTTGATCGGCTCGAGATCGGGGTCCACCGTCTGGTAATCGGAGCAGTAGATCTCGATCCGGTGGCCATCGGGGTCGCGGATGTAGAGGAAGAAGGCGTTGGAGATGCCGTGGCGGCCCGGGCCGCGCTCGATGTTCTTGACCCAGCCGGTGGTGGCCATCAGGTCTAACAGGTCGATGATGTTGAGCGGGGTTGGCACCCAGAAGGCGGTGTGGTGCAGGCGCGGGCCGGTGCCGTTGGTGAAGGCCATGTCATGCACGCCGCCCTTGCGGTGGCACCAGGCGGCCCAGAGGCGGCCGGTCTCTTCATCCTCTGTGTATTCGGTCACCCGGAAGCCCAGCTCGTTGTAGAAGGCGACCGAGGCATCCACATCCGGCGAGAAGCAGTTGAAGTGGTCGATCCGCAGCGGTTTGACCCCGTGGTAGAGCTTGTATTGCTGGTGGATCGGCGGGAGCCGGTCCATCCGGGCGTAGAACTCCAGCGGGATCCCGTGCGGGTCGCGGGTGCGGAACGTGCGCGACTGGTAGGGGCGCTCGACCCACTCGGTCGCATGGCCCTTTTCGCGGAAGAAATGCTCGGCCCGGTCGAGGTGCTCGTCATCGAAGACCTTGAATGACAGGTCGCGGGCACGCGGATCGGTGCCCTTTTTCAGCACGATGCAGTGGTGGCCGCGCTCTTCCATCGCCCGGAGGTAGATGGTCTCGGCGTCTTCGTCGGTGACCTGAAGGCCGAGCGTGTCCACGTAGAAGGCGCGGCTCTTGGCGAGGTCGGTCACGACCAGCTCGACATGGCTGAGCCGCAGGATGTTGAAGGCGGGCGAAAGGTTGGGTGCGGGAATGGGCATTGCGGGTCTCCTCCCAGAGGGCGCGTTTCCGGGGTGTCGTCAGGCGCCGAGGCGCGGGATCTTGTGAGTGCCGGTGGCGAAGCCGATGTGCTTTTGTTCCATGTAGAACTCGAAGGACCAGTCGCCGCCGTCGCGGCCGATGCCGCTGGCCTTAACCCCGCCGAAGGGGGTGGGCAGGTGGCGGACGTTCTCGGAGTTTACCCAGATCATCCCGGCCTCCAGCCCGCCGGTGAAGCGCATGGCGCGGGTGATGTCCTGCGTCCAGACATAGGCGGTGAGGCCGTAGGGGATGTCATTGGCGATCTGGAGCGCCTCGTCCTCATCCTTGAAGCGGATCGCGGTGAGCACGGGGCCGAAGATTTCCTCTTGGGCGATGGCCATCTGGTTGCTGGCGCCGGTGAAGAAGGTGGGGTTCACGAAGTGGCCGGGGCCGTCGGGGCAGGTGCCCCCGGCGCTGATGGTCGCGCCCTCGGATTTGGCCTTGTCGAAGTAGCTGGTGACCTTCTTCCAATGGGTTTCGTGGATCAGCGGGCCGATCTCGGTTTGCGGATCGAGCGGGTTGCCGACGCGGATGTTGGAAACGCGGGCGGCAAGGTCGGCCTCGAACTTTTCGGCGATGCTCTCCTGCACCAGCAGGCGCGACGACGAGGTGCAGCGCTCGCCGTTCAGCGAGTAGAGCATGAAGATGGCGGCATCGAGCGCGCGGGGCAGGTCGGCGTCATCAAAGACCACCACCGGGTTCTTGCCGCCCAGCTCGAAGTGGACGCGCTTGAGTGTCGGCGCGCCCTGAGCCTGGATCATCGAGCCGGTCTTGCTTTCGCCCACGAAGGCAATGGCCTTGATGGCGGGGTGCTCGGTGAGCGCCTTGCCGGCCTCCTCTCCAAAGCCGTTGACCATGTTCCACACACCCGGGGGCAGACCTGCCTCTTCAGCGATTTCGATCAGCAGACGCGCGGTGACGGGCGAGAACTCGGCCGGTTTGTGAACCACGGTGCAGCCTGCGGCGAGGGCAGGGGCGATCTTCCATGTCGAGAGCATGAAGGGCGTGTTCCACGGGGTGATCACGCCAACCGGGCCGATCGGCACGCGGGTGGTGACGTTCATCAACGTGGGCGAGGGCAGGTGCTGGCCGTCGCGGGCCGCTGGCGCGCGGTCGGCAAAGAATCGGAAGTTCTCGGCCCCGCGCAACGCCGCCTTGGCCATGAAGCGGATCGGCTGGCCGGTATCCCACGCCTCGCAAAGCGCGATCTTCTCGGCATTGGCCTCGATGGCATCGGCCACGGCGTGCAGCAGCTTTTTACGGGCGGTGCCGGACATGTCTCGCCATGCCGGAAAGGCGTCTCTCGCGGCCTGCGCGGCGGCGTCGATATCGGCGGCGGTGCCACGGGCGACCTCGCAGATCACGCTGTCATCCACCGGTGAATGGTTGGTGAAGGTGGCCCCGGTCACATCACGCCCGCCGATGCGGTGGGCGATGCCGGTCTCGCGCAGGGCGGCGAGGTGGGGGGCGAGCTTGGCGGCGTTGCTGGCGAGGTCGGTCATTTGGCCTCCTTGGCGGCGAGATGGTCGCGCACGGTGTTGAGCTTGGGCGAGAGGGCCGGGTCGATATCCCGCATCTCCAGTGAGAGCATGACGGGCTGGCTTTCGATCACCGGCGCGAGAAAGTTGCGGGCGGCCTCGAACATATGCGCCGTTGCGGCCTCCTTGGCGTCCTGCGGGCGGCCGCCGCGCAGGCGGATCGAGATGTCGACGAAGATGTTGGCCGCGTCACCATCGGCGATTGAGTAGTGGTCGCAGCGGGCAGCCCGCACCCGGATGCCCGCGAGCGGGAAAGTACCCGTTTCCAACCCGGCAACACGCAGCGCCTCGCAGAGCGCGGACACATCAGCGTGGCGCTCGAGGTTGGCGGAATATTCGACGCGGATATGGGGCAAGCTGTCCTCCCGAAACTTTTTAACTCGTTAAGTAACTTCGGCGGGCGTGTCAAGTTTTATTGGCGCGCTCGCTGCGACCTGCCGATAAGTCTGCTTGATGCACCGTCCTGCGTAAGTCATACATATCATATGCCTAATGATGGTCCGAAGTCTTCTGGAGGGACTCGGGAGGGGGAGGGTACAATGCGCCATACGTCCCGGTCCCTGCCAATTGCCCTGCTGCGCGCGCGGGAGGCCGTGATGGCCCCGCTCCGGGGCATGCTGGCCTCGACCGGGGTGACCGAGCAGCAATGGCGGGTGCTCCGCGTGCTCGACGAGAATCGCACGATGGAGCCCAAGGAGCTGGCACATCAGGCCTGTCTTCTGCTCCCCAGCCTCACCCGGATCATGCAATCTCTGGAAGAACGCGGGTTGATCACCCGCGCCAAAGACCCCTCTGACGGGCGCAAGCTACAACTGGCGATCACCGATGAGGGCCGCGCGCTGATTGCCCGCCACATGGGCGAGAGCAACCGGATCTTCGCCGAACTCGACGCCGCCTTCGGGCGCGAGCGGGTGGATGCCCTGCTGGACCTGCTGAACGAGTTGGCCGAGCAGAAGAGTTGAAGCCTTTGCGGCAACGGGCGCCGCTGTCTCAACCAATTGTTCACGGTTATGGGGTCTTTGGGCGGGGTGCCCTTGCAGCCCCCCCATGCCAGCACTAAGACAAGGGGCAGACAACCACGGCCCCGCCGAGCGGGGGCCCAAGATGCCGAGGCCCGAGTCATGAACGATCCCGTTGAAACCTACATGAACCTTGTCCCCATGGTGGTGGAGCAGACCAGCCGTGGCGAGCGGGCCTATGATATCTTCTCCCGCCTGTTGAAAGAGCGGATCGTCTTCGTGAACGGTCCGGTGCATGACGGCATGAGCCAGCTCGTGGTGGCGCAGCTGCTGCACCTCGAGGCGGAGAACCCGAAAAAAGAGATCTCGATGTACATCAACAGCCCCGGCGGCGTGGTGACATCGGGCCTCTCGATCTACGACACGATGCAGTACATCCGCCCAAAGGTGAGCACGCTGGTGATCGGCCAGGCCGCCTCGATGGGTTCGCTGCTGCTGACGGCGGGCGAGGCGGGCATGCGCTTTTCGCTGCCCAACAGCCGGATCATGGTGCACCAGCCCTCCGGCGGCTACCAGGGCCAGGCGACGGATATCATGATCCACGCGCAGGAAACCCAGAAGCTGAAAGACCGGCTTAACCAGATCTATGTTAGGCACACCGGCCAGACCCTGAAAAAGGTTGAGGCCGCGCTGGAGCGTGACAACTTCATGAGCCCCGAAGAAGCCAAGGACTGGGGCCTGATCGACGAGATCGTGGAGAACCGCGACAAGGGCGGCGACGACAGCGGCAGCAAGTAAGCTGCGGCAAAGCATGCGTCGTTCACTTTAATTTGGCGTTGTGTCCCGTTGGGTGCTGCCCTAGGATTCTCCAAATCCGGGGCGCATACGGGGCAGAACGCAAGAAACGGGCAGAGCAGCCCGAGGGGTTATGAATGGCGACGAATTCAGGTGGTGACAGCAAGAACACGCTCTACTGCTCTTTCTGCGGAAAGAGCCAGCATGAGGTGCGCAAGCTGATTGCAGGGCCAACCGTGTTCATCTGTGATGAATGCGTCGAGCTCTGCATGGACATCATCCGCGAAGAGACCAAGAGTTCCGGCCTCAAATCCTCCGACGGCGTGCCCACGCCCAAGGAGATTTGCGAAGTTCTCGATGATTACGTGATCGGCCAGTTCCACGCCAAGCGCGTGCTCTCCGTGGCGGTGCACAACCACTACAAGCGGCTCAACCACGCCGGCAAGACCGGCGATATCGAGCTGGCCAAATCCAACATCCTGCTGATCGGCCCCACCGGCTGCGGCAAGACCTTGCTGGCCCAGACGCTGGCGCGCATCCTCGATGTGCCCTTCACCATGGCCGACGCCACCACGCTGACCGAGGCCGGTTACGTGGGCGAGGACGTGGAGAACATCATCCTCAAGCTGCTGCAGGCCTCCGAGTACAACGTGGAGCGGGCGCAGCGCGGCATCGTCTACATCGACGAGGTCGACAAGATCACCCGCAAGTCCGACAACCCCTCCATCACCCGTGATGTGAGCGGCGAGGGCGTGCAGCAGGCGCTGCTGAAAATCATGGAGGGCACCGTGGCCTCCGTGCCGCCGCAGGGCGGGCGCAAGCATCCGCAGCAGGAGTTCCTGCAGGTCGACACCACGAACATCCTGTTCATCTGTGGCGGCGCCTTTGCCGGGCTCGACAAGATCATCAGCCAGCGCGGCAAGGGTTCGGCCATCGGCTTTGGCGCCGATGTGAAGGACAACGACAGCCGCGGCATCGGTGAGATCTTCACCCAGCTGGAGCCGGAAGACCTGCTGAAGTTCGGCCTGATCCCCGAGTTCGTCGGCCGACTGCCGGTGCTCGCCACGCTCGAAGACCTCGACGAAGACGCGCTGGTCACCATTCTCACCGAGCCGAAGAACGCGCTGGTGAAGCAGTACCAGCGCCTGTTCGAGCTGGAAGACACCGAGCTGACCTTCACTGACGACGCGCTCCGCGCCATCGCCAAACGCGCCATCGAGCGCAAGACCGGCGCGCGCGGCCTGCGCTCGATCATGGAAGACATCCTGCTCGACACCATGTTCGACCTGCCCGGCATGAGCGAAGTGGACGAGGTGGTGGTGAACGAGGAGGCCGTAACCTCCGACGCCCAGCCGCTCTTCATCTACTCCGAAGACAGCAAGGCAGAGAACGCCTCGGCCTGAATCACGGTGGGTTCACCCACGTCACAGGGCCTCGCGGGAGCGGGGCCTTTCTTGTTGGTGTGTCATGACGACGCGCCCCACACATGGAGAAAGCGATGAAACGGACCCTGATCAGCTCGGGCGGGCCTTTTGAGGAGAAGATCGGCTACAGCCGCGCGGTGGTTTGCGACGGCTGGGTCTTCGTAGCTGGCAGCACCGGCGCGGACCCGGAGACGGGCGAGATGCCCGAGGGCGTGGTGGAGCAGTGCCGGAACACGCTCGAAACCATCCGCCGCGCGCTGGAGCAGGCGGGCGCCAGCCTCGATGACGTGGTGCGGGTGAACTACGTGCTGCCGGTCGCCGCTGATTTCGAGCCCTGCTGGCCGGTGCTGGCCGAGGCCTTCGGCAAGGCGCGGCCCGCGGCGATGATGATCGAGGCGGGGCTGATCAGCCCGGCGATGAAGATCGAGATCGAGGTGACGGCGCGTCTGCCTTGAGCGTGGTGTTTGGCTGAGCCGTAGAGCCGGTGGGGGCGCTGCCCCCACACCCCCGGGATTTTCAGAGGACCAATGAGGGGCGGGCGGGGCCTAACGAGAGGCCTTTTCCGAGATGCCCGATTGGTTCTGGCGTGAGGCGAGTTCGGCTTCGATGTCGGCCAGGGTCACGCCGCGGGCGGCGCACATCACCAGCAGGTGGTAGAGTGCATCGGCGGCCTCGGCGGTGAGCTTGGCGCGGTCGCCCTTTACCGCTTCGATAATTGCTTCGACAGCTTCTTCGCCGAACTTCTCGGCGCACTTCTCCGGGCCTTTCGCCAGCAGCTTCGCCGTCCAACTCGACTCGGGGTCGGCGGATTTGCGGGCTTCGATGGTGGCGGCGAGATCGGACAGGCTCATGTCATCCTCACAGGGATTCCGGCGGCGGCCATGTGGGCCTTGGCCTCGCCGATGGTGTAGGTGCCGAAGTGAAAGATCGAGGCGGCGAGCACGGCAGACGCGTGGCCCTCGGTGACGCCCTCGACGAGGTGATCGAGCGTGCCGACGCCCCCTGAGGCGATCACCGGCACCGGCACCGCATCGGCGATGGCACGGGTGAGGGGCAGGTTGAAGCCCGATTTGGTGCCGTCCCGGTCCATCGAGGTCAGCAGGATCTCTCCCGCGCCTTTCTCCGCGATCATCACGGCGAATTCGACCGCATCGATGCCGGTGGGCCGGCGGCCACCGTGGGTGAAAATCTCCCACCGGCCCGGCTCGACCGTCTTTGCGTCGATGGCGCAGACGATGCACTGCGAGCCAAAGCGCATGGCGGCCTCGGTGATGACGTTGGGGTCGGCCACGGCGGCGGAATTGAAACTCACCTTGTCGGCCCCCGAGAGCAGCAGCTTGCGCACATCCTCATGGGTCCGCACGCCGCCGCCGATGGTGAGCGGCATGAAGCACTGCTCGGCGGTCCGCGTCGCCAGATCATACATGGTGCCGCGGTTCTCGTGGGTGGCGTGGATGTCGAGGAAGCAGAGCTCGTCGGCACCTGCGGCATCGTAGGCCCGGGCGGATTCCACCGGGTCGCCGGCGTCGATCAGGTCGACGAAGTTAACGCCCTTGACCACGCGGCCATCGGCCACGTCGAGGCAGGGGATGATGCGGGTCTTCAGCATGGGGCTGCGATAGCCGGTTTTGCTGGCGGAGGGAAGCGCGGGGCGGTAGCTGGGGGCATGGAAAAACTGGAGATCTTCCTGGTGGTCGCGCCGGGGCTGGAGGAGGTGGCGGCCGCAGAGGCGCGCGAGCAGGGCTTTGCCAAGGCCCGCGTGGTGCCGGGCGGGGTGGCCTGCAGGGGCGCGTGGCCCGAGGTCTGGCGGGCCAACTTTGTGCTGCGGGTGCCGGGGCGGGTGCTGGTGCGGCTGGCCAGCTTCCGGGCAATGAGCTTTCGGGCGCTGGAGACCGGGCTGGATGCGGTCGATTGGGCCTCAGTGCTCGCGCCGGGCCAGCCAGTGCGGGCAGAGGCGGCGACGAAGCACTCCAAGCTTTACCACGCGGGCGCGGTGAAAGGGCGGCTGGAGCAGGCGCTTGGCCGCGCGGGGGCGGTGGTGGACCCGGAGGGCCTGCGCGTGCTGGTGCGGATCGAGCAGAACACTTGCGTGGTCAGCGTGGACAGTTCGGGCGAGGCGCTGCACCGGCGCGGCTTCAAGGAGGCGGTGAACGCCGCCCCGATGCGCGAGACGATGGCCGCGGGCTTCCTGCGGGCGGCCGGATACGCGGGCCGCGAGCCGGTGCTGGACCCGATGTGCGGCTCCGGCACTTTCTGCATCGAGGCGGCGGAAATCGCTGCCGGGCTGGCGCCGGGGCGCGGGCGCGGCTTTGCCTTCGAGCAGTTTCCGGGCTTTGACGCCGAGGGGTTTGCCGCGCTGAAGGCCCGTGCGCCGGTGGCGCGGGGCGCGGGGCCGGTGATTGGCTCGGACCGGGACGCGGGCGCGGTGCGGATGAGCCGGGAGAACGCGGCGCGCGCCGGGGTGGCGTGCCACTTCGAGGAGGCCTCGGTGAGCGCGCTGGAGCGGCCAGATTGCGCGCCGGGGCTGGTGATCTGCAACCCGCCCTACGGCAGCCGGATCGGCAACAAAGGGCCGCTCTTCGGGCTGTACGGCAGCTTCGGCAAGGTGATGAAAGAGCGCTTCGAGGGCTGGCGGGTGGCGATGGTCACCAGTGACGAGAAGCTGGCACGCGCCACCGGCTTGCCGTGGGAGCCACCCGGCCCGCATGTGGCGCACGGCGGGATGAAGGTGCGGCTCTGGCTGGCGCAGATGTGATGCGGCGTTCATGGACCCATGGAACGGGGCAGGCATTCTGCGGTTGAGCTTGCATGTTCCAACCCGGAGAGACTGCCATGAGACACGCGATTGCCGCCCTTGCCCTGACCCTTGCCGCCACGCCCGCGCTGGCGGATGACGACATCATCAACGTGGAGGCGACCGGCAGCGTGGCCGAAGTTGCCGACCGGCTCGTCGCCGCGATCGAGGGCGCGGGGGCTACGGTGTTTGCCCGGGTCGACCATGCGGGAGGCGCCGAGAGTGCGGGCATGGAACTGGCACCGATGGAGCTGGTGATCTTCGGCAACCCCACGCTCGGCACGCCCGCAATCCAGTCGTCCCCGATGGCCGGGCTGGTGCTGCCGATGAAGGTGCTGGTCTGGGAGGACGCGCAGGGCGCGGTGAAGCTCTCCTACGAAGACCCCGAGGAGATGCTGGACGAGGTCGGCGTGGATGATGACCTCGAGGTGATCGTCCAGATGGAAGGCGCGCTCAAAAAGCTCACCGGGGCCGCAGCGGGCGGCTGAACGGGCGCAGGGCAGGGCCCCGCGCCCCTCAGGTCAGCCGATCAGGATGTCGGCCATGCGCTCGCCGATCACCACCGTGGAGGCCATGGTGTTGCCGGTCGACACGCGCGGCATGGCGGAGGCATCGGCGATGGAGAGCCCCTCGACCCCGTGAACCGCGAGGCTGCCCGAGACGACCGACATTTCATCGGTGCCCATCTTGCAGGTGCAGCTTTCGTGAAAGTAGGTGCCCGCCGCATTGCGGGCAAAGTCAACAAGCTCGGCCCCGGTGATCGGGCCGGGCATGACCTCGCGTTTCACAAACTCGGAGAGCGGGCCGGAATTGCCGATCTCGCGACAAAGCTCGATGCAGGTTGTGAGCGCCTTGAGGTCTGCCGCCTCCTTCAGGAAGCCGCCGTCGATTTGCACCGGATCGCTCGGGTTTGGCCCGGTCAGCCGCACCTCGCCCGTGCTCTGCGGGCGGACGATGCCGGGCGCGATGGTCCAGCTTCCAGCGGGCGGGGCGTAGGCCGAGCCGTGGACTTCGGAGGCATAGGGCACCTCGATCTGGAAGGGCTGGAGATCGGGCGTGTCGAGCGCGGAATCCGACTTCCAGAAGAAGGTCGCCTCGGCGGCGGAATTGCCCGGGGGCAGCGGCGTGGTGTACTCCCACACGCAGCCCGCGGCGAGGATATGATCCTGAAAGTTCTGGCCGACGCCGGGCAAGTCATGCGCCACTTCGATGCCATGCTCGGCGAGGTGATCTGCCGGGCCGATCCCCGATTGCATCAGGATCTTCGGCGTGTTGATCGCGCCTGCCGAAACCACCGTGTGGCCGGCCTCCACCTCGAAGCTCTCGCCATCCTTCTCAAAGGTCAGGCCGGTGACGGTGGTGCCATTCAGCGTGAGCCTCTGCACCGTGGCCCCGGTGAGCAGGGTGATGTTGGGGCGTTTCAGGGTCTCCCAGAGATAGTCCGAAGGAATGTTGCGGCGCATCCCGTCCTTGATCCGCACGTTGGCAAGGGCTGCGCCACCTTCACCCTCCATCATCTCGCCGTTCATGTCGGCGTAGCCGGGGATGCCTGCGGTGCCGCAGGCCTCGACGAAGGCGGGGGCGATGGGGTTCACATCGCGCACATCGGTCACCCAGAGCCGGCCGCCGGTGCCACGGCGGGTGTCATCCGGCGCACCCTGCCAATCTTCGATGCGCTTGTAGATCTCCAGCACGTTCTCGTAAGACCACGCGTCATCGCCGGTCTCGGCAGCCCAGAAATCGAAGTCGTTCTTGTGCCCGCGCGCCCAGATCATCACGTTGATCGAGCTGCCGCCGCCCACCACCTTGCCCATCGGCAGGATCAGCGAGCGCCCGTTGACGTGCTCGGAGGGCTCGGCACTGTAGCCCCAGTCACGCTCGGAGCGGATGTTGGTGGGCCACATCAGCGGGTTCAGCACGGCGTCGATCTGGTCGGTGCCGCCGGCCTCGAGCACCAGCACCGAGGCGTCAGTCTCTGCCGCAAGCCGCCCGGCCACCACCGCGCCGCCGGAGCCGGAGCCGACGACGATGTAATCGTAGCGGCCCGCGATGTTTTGCGCGTTGTAGCGCTGGGTGATCGCCGCGTCGCCCAGTTCTTGCGCCCAGGCCTCGGCAGAGGCGAGCGAGGCCCCTGCCGCGAGCGCAAGCTGGATGAACCGGCGGCGTCCGAGCCGCCCGTGAACGAGGCCGGATTGCAGCGCCATGAGGCGGTCGCCCCGGGCGAGGGCCTGGGTGAAGATCGGTTTCATTGGTGTCCTCCCTTGGTCATGCGGGAGCACGCAGCCGGGCCTCCTCTCCCTGCGGCGTGCCTGCGTAGTGCAATTTAGTGCATGAGTCGGGCGGATTCCCTAGGGTTAACTTGCGAATGCGCGACTAAGGTCGCGGGTCCGGCGGGAATTGTGCAATATAATGCGGGGCTCAGGCGCGGAGGGTGGCCAGCGCCTCGGCAAGGTCGATCGCGCCATCATATAGCGCCCGGCCAGAGATCGCACCGGCGATGCTGCCCTTGGCCTTCAGTGCCGTGAGGTCGGCCAGCGAGGAGACGCCGCCCGACGCGATGACGGGGATGGAGACGGCACGCGCCAGCGCATCGGTCGCCTCCACGTTGGGGCCCTGCATGGCGCCATCGCGGTTGATGTCGGTATAGATGATCGCGGCCACCCCAGCATCCTCGAAGGATTTGGCGAGGTCGGTGGCGTTCACATCGGTCTCCTCGGCCCAGCCCTTGGTGGCGACCATGCCGTGCCGCGCGTCGATCCCCACGGCGACCTGGCCGGGGAAGGCGGCAGCCGCCTCGCGCACCAGCGCGGGGTTCTCCACTGCGACGGTGCCGAGGATCACCCGGGCGAGGCCCTTTGAGAGCCAGCGCTCGATGGTGGCCATGTCGCGGATGCCACCGCCGAGCTGTGCCGGGGTCTTGGTGGCCTTGAGGATCGCCTCGACCGGCGCGGCATTGACCGGCTCACCGGCAAAGGCGCCGTTGAGATCGACGAGGTGGAGCCACTCGCAGCCCGCGTTCACGAATTCCATCGCCTGTGCGGCCGGGTCTTCATTGAAGGTGGTCGACTTGTCCATGTCGCCGCGCAGGAGCCGCACGGCATGGCCGTCTTTCAGGTCGATGGCGGGATAGAGGATCATGGCGCTGGCTCCTTTTGGCGCGGGGTTTGCCATGCGCGGCGGGGGAAGGGAAGGGGCCGCGCATAGCAAGGCTCCCGCCCGCCCACCCCGCCTTGCCACGCGCGGCCCTGCTTCGGGCGGTGCGCCGGGTGGAGCCTGCGGGAGTGGCGACCCCCCGGAGAAATTTGGAGCCAAGAAAATGAACGGGGTTGAGAGATGTGATCGGACCCGACCCAACGTTACAGTTGCGCGGGGCAGGGCGGGGGCGCGAGGATGCGGCCAGCGTATCGAATGGGAGGAGAACCATGCGCAAGATTGCAATGATGGCGGCGGCTCTGCTGGTGGCGGCCCCGGCCTGGGCGGCGGACCCGCTCGAGGGCCTGTGGCGCACCGCCAAGGATGACAACGGCAACTCCGGTCTGGTGCAGGTGAAGCCCTGCGGTGGCGGGCTCTGCGGCACGCTGATCAAGGCCTACGGGCCGGGCGGCAAGGAGATTAAATCCGAGAATGTGGGCCGCCAGATCATCTCGCAGACGCAGCCCTCGGGCGGCGGGCAGTACAAGGGCAAGGTCTACTCGCCCGACCGCGGCAAGACCTACAACTCCAAGCTGGTGCTCTCTGGCTCCACGCTGAGGGTGTCTGGCTGCGTGCTCGGCATCTGCCGCGACGGCGGCACCTGGAAGAAGGTAAAATAAACCTTCTTTCTGCGGTGCTCCGCCGATCTGGCGGGGTGCCGCAGGAACCTCTTGCACCGCGTCACCGTTACCCTCATAGGGCGACTATGCTTTGCAGTTGCTGTGATCCAGCGAAGCGAGCCAGTGTCGCCAGAAGGAGTGATACCGGTGATGACATTTACAAGACTGACGATTGCGGGCGTCGTTCTGGCGCTCATGGGCGGGGCCGCGCAGGCCGCGACGCCTGAAGGCACGTGGCTGACCGGCCCCGACAAGCGGGGCAACGTGGCCCATGTGCGGGCCGTGAAATGCGGCGCTGCCGTCTGCGGCACCATCGTGAAGGCCTTCAACGCTTCCGGCCAGCCGATCAAATCGCCCAACGTGGGCAAGCGCGTGTTCTGGGATATGACGCCTGCAGGCGGCAACACCTACGAGGGCCGCGCCTATGTGCCGGTGATGAAGCGCGACTACGGCGCACAGATGGTCGTGAACGGCAACAAGATGCTGGTGAAGGGCTGCGCCGGGCCGATCTGCATGGATCAGACCTGGACGCGGCTGAAATAGGCCGCGCGGCGCGGCTCAGCTGCCCGTCAGAACGAGATCGGAATAGACGAAGCCATCGCGTGTTACCGTCTCGCCCCGCGCTGCCGGAATCGGTGCGCGGAAGCAGGGGGCATCCAGCACGCAGGTGTGGAACTCGCCGTTCTCGCCGCAGGGGTCCACACCTTCGGGCAGTTCCGACAGCAGCGCGGCGTCGAGCCTTCGGCCCGCGAGGGCTTCGGGCAGTTTCGACGGGTCGAGGGTAACGATGCGGGTGTCGAAGCTTTCGGCCACTTCGCGGGCCAGCGCGGTGGTGTCTTCGCCCCAGAGCGGGAAGACCGGGGTGATACCTGTGCCTTCAAGCTGGGCGATCCGGTAATCGCGCACATCTTCGAGGAAGAGGTCGCCGAAGATCATCTGGGTGATCCCCTTCCCCTTCAGCGCCTCGACCGCCTTCGCCATCCGAGCCTCGTAAATCTCGTTGGTGCAGGGCCAGGGCAGGGGCACCTCCAGCAGCTCCAGCCCGGCTGCCTCGGCCTGCGCGCGGAGGATCGCGGCGCGGGTGCCATGCATGGCCACGCGGTCGAAGGTATCGTTGAGCGTCGTCAGCGCGGTCGTCACCTGGTAGCCCGCCGCCCGCGCCCGGATCAGCGCCATGCAGGCATCCTTGCCGGACGACCAGCCGATGGCCGCCGTCATGGCGCCCAAGCGAGAAAGTTGGCGATGATCCGAAGCCCGGTCTGTTGGCTCTTTTCCGGGTGGAACTGGGTGCCGAAACGGGTGCCTTCGCCGACGATGGCTGTTACCTCGCCCGCGTAGTCGGCATAGGCGAGCCGCTGGGCGGCCTGTTCGGGGCGCAGGTGGTAGCTGTGGACGAAATAGGCGTGATCGCCGGTGGCGATCCCCTCGAGGCAGGGGTGGCTGCCTTCGACCACAAGGTCGTTCCAACCCATATGCGGCACCTTCAGCGCCGGGTCGGCGGGAGTGATCGGCACCACCTCGCCCGGCACCCAGCCAAACCCCGGCGTATCCTCATGCTCGCGCC
This sequence comes from Vannielia sp. SX4, assembly GCF_052828525.1. Next base: position 3,257,142 of record NZ_CM128247.1, on the reverse strand, counting down.
CCAGCGTCGACATCATCTGCATCCCGATGCAGATGCCCATAAAGGGGCGGCCCCTGGCCTCCACATGCTCGGTGATCGCTTCAATCATGCCGGGCCGGGCGGCCAGCGCCGCGCGGCAGGAGGGGTAGGCGCCGTCGCCGGGCAGCACGATCCGGTCGGCCTTTGCCACCTCCTCGGCACGGGGCGTGACGATGACCTCGCCCGCGCCCGTCTCCGCGGCCATGCGCTGAAACGCCTTCTCGGCGGAATGCAGATTGCCGCTGTCATAGTCGATGAGCACGGTGCGCATGGGGGCTCCTTTCACGCCCCGTGGGTGGCGGGAAATGGAGAGGGGGTCAAGGGGGGATGGTTAGCCTGCGCGGCGTAGGGTGCGCATTCATGGCGCACCGCCCCCTTGCCGCTCAGGCGGCCCGGTTCTCCCGATGCCATGATGTGCAGTCCCAGTGCTCCGGGTATTCCACGAGGCCGTTTCTTTAATACGGGAATGGCGCGCGGCCATCACTGCAACTGTATCAATCCGGTTCGACGAGCTTTTTCAAATCGTGGCCACCATGAGTGATAGTGTCCGATACATTTATTTTTGCAGCGCCAAGGAGTTTCTGCCAAAGCACGTCTTCGTCTTCTCGACAACGGTTCACAAAATCCGGGGTTACGGAGCTTTCCCATTGCGATTTGAGCGCATCCCAAATTTCGGGCGGTACGTCCACAATAGCGGTCTCGTCGACTATCTCTGGTTTTCCATGTGCCAAAGTATCCCGAAAACGCTTAAGCTCGGCGACCGTTTGAAGAGGTCGCTCCCCCCACGACAATTCCAAAGGCAGGATTTGTAGCAGCAGAGCTATTTTTTCTCGCAGATTGGCGCGTTCGGGCCATCCATTTTTCAGAACCTTCCAGCCAACAAAATTGACTTTCGCTTCAATTGAGAACGCGGAGAAGATCAAGCTGGCCATCATGATGTGATAGACGCCAGCCCTTTCTCCATTTTCGATCTGCTGCTTCATCCTCTGTTGAAGATCCCACGAGCAGTTCGAAAGGTCGTTATGAATGAACCTCTCCGCCTCAGTTCGAACTTCAAACTTTTCCGCCACGGAGAGTTAGCTCACTGATCCAGGAAACTCCGCAGCTTCCGCGACCGGCTCGGGTGCTTCAGCTTCCGCAGCGCCTTCGCCTCGATCTGGCGGATCCGTTCGCGGGTGACCGAGAACTGCTGGCCGACTTCCTCAAGCGTGTGGTCGGTGTTCATACCGATGCCGAAGCGCATCCGCAGCACCCGCTCTTCGCGGGGGGTCAGCGAGGCGAGCACGCGCGTGGTGGTTTCCTTCAGGTTCTCCTGAATGGCGGAATCCAGCGGCAGAACAGCGTTCTTGTCTTCGATGAAGTCCCCGAGCTGCGAGTCTTCCTCGTCGCCAATCGGCGTTTCGAGCGAGATCGGCTCCTTGGCGATCTTCATCACCTTGCGGACCTTCTCCAGCGGCATCTGGAGCTTCTCGGCCAGTTCCTCCGGGGTCGGCTCGCGGCCGATCTCGTGAAGCATCTGGCGGCCTGTCCGCACCAGCTTGTTGATCGTCTCGATCATGTGCACCGGAATACGGATCGTGCGGGCCTGATCGGCGATCGACCGGGTGATCGCCTGACGGATCCACCATGTGGCGTAGGTCGAGAACTTGTAGCCGCGGCGATACTCGAACTTGTCGACGGCCTTCATCAGGCCGATGTTGCCTTCCTGAATGAGATCAAGGAATTGCAACCCGCGGTTGGTGTATTTCTTGGCAATCGAGATCACCAGGCGGAGGTTGGCCTCGACCATTTCCTTCTTGGCCTGACGCGCCTCTTTCTCACCCTTCTGAACCTGCTGCACGATGCGGCGGAACTCGGGGATGTCGACGCCCACGTATTGGCCGACCTGGGCCATGTCCTGCCGCAGCTCGGCGACCTTGTCGGTGCTGCGCTCGAACAGCGCCTGCCAGCCCCGGCCCGACTTTTCGGCCATCCGGTCCATCCAGGTCGGGTCCAGCTCGTAACCGCGGTATTCGTCGATGAACTCGCGGCGGTTGATGCGGGCCACGTCGGCCAGCTTCACCATCGCCGAGTCGATCGACATGATCCGGCGGTTGATGCCGTATAGCTGGTCGATCAGCGCCTCGATCCGGTTGTTGTGCAGGTGAAGTTCGTTCACCAGCAGCACGATCTCGCCGCGCAGCTTCTGGTATTTCTTCTCTGCCTTCTCGGAGAAGGAGCCATCCTCATTGAGCGTGGCCGACATCCGCTGGTCCTGCATCTCGGCCAGTTCGGTGTAGTCGCGGGCGATGCCATCGAGCATTTCGAGCACTCGCGGCTTGAGCGCGGCTTCCATCGCGGCGAGCGACATGTTGGCCTGCTCGTCGTCCTCGTCATCGTCGTCGTCGCTGGCAATCGGGTTGCCGTCAGCGTCGAGCTCCTGCTTCTCTTCCTTCTTCTCCTCGTCGGAGGAGGGGGTGGCCTCGGCCACCTCTTCGTCTTCGTCCTCATCCCCGTCGACCCCGCGGCCGAAGGTGGTTTCAAGGTCGATCACGTCGCGCAGCAGGATGTCTTCGTTCAGAAGTTCCTCGCGCCAGATGGTGATGGCCTGAAAGGTGAGGGGGCTCTCGCAGAGGCCCGCAATCATCGTGTTGCGGCCGGCCTCGATACGCTTGGCAATCGCGATCTCGCCCTCGCGGGAGAGCAGCTCGACCGAGCCCATCTCGCGCAGGTACATGCGCACCGGATCATCGGTGCGGTCGAGCTTTTCGGTCTCGCTGGAGGAAACGGCGACTTCACGCGAGGAGGAAGTCTCTACAACGGCGGTCGAGCCCTTGGAGTCATCCTCGTCCTCGTTCTCGTCATCCTCGGTCACCTGGATGCCCATCTCGGAGAGCATCGACATGACATCCTCGATCTGGTCGGAAGAGACCTGATCGGGCGGCAGAACCTGGTTCAGCTGGTCGTAGGTGATGTAGCCGCGCTCGCGCGCCTCGGCGATCATCTTCTTGACCGCCGCCTGGCTCACGTCGAGCATCGGCTCGGCTTCGCTGTCGTCGGGCTTGTTGTCGTCGTTGTCCTTGGCGGCCATCTAGCTCTCCTGAAGGGCGTTCCGGGCGGTCCGGGCGAGCGCGCGATTCGGGGTTCCCGAATCAATAGCGCGAATCACCGGAGATTCCAGCAGAACCCCATAAAAGTTGATGTGAAAGGCGTGCGCCCTGTGGCGGGAATGCCGACAATTCGACTCAATCTCGCCTGCCACGCGGCTTCTGGTGCCCGATCTGCTCAAGCAGGGCGTCGAGGCTGGCGCGCTCTGAACGGTCGAGGCGGGCGCCGTTTGGGGCGATGTCATAGTCGGCCTTGTCGGTCTCATGGTTGTTGGCAGCGCGGTGCCGGGCTTCCGAAGCCTGCCCCAGACGCCAGGTCAGGCCTTCATCGGCCAGACCATCGATCTGGTGCATCGCCTCGGCGATCTCACGCGCGGCCCCGCGATCGGCGGAGAGGATTGCGAAATCCTGGGCGAGGCACATGCGAGCGAGCTCCATGTCGCCGGGATTGCGGATGCAGGGCGCAATGCGGACATGTGCCGGTGTGAACAGCTTTTCAAGGGCAGCGGCGCCGAATTCTTCTTCCAGCGCCCGGCGCGGGTCGGCGGCATCGGCATGGGTGAGGAAGGCCATCGCCACGGCGGCATGGCCATCGCCCTTCCAGTCCAGCTCTTCGATCGCATGGGCGAACTCATCGGCCAGCTCGGGGTGGGTGAGCAGGGTGGCGAGGATCACCGCCTCGCGCAGGTGCTCCTCGATCTCGCTGCCCGCCGCCGCCAGCGCCGAACTGCGGGTGGAGGGCGTGGGCAGCGCCTCGGGCTTGGCGCCGCGCGGTCGCCACGGACGCTGGGCGCCCTTGGGGGCGGAGGCGGGGGCCTCGGCCCTGCGCGGGTTGAACAGCTCCCACTTCCGCTGCTTGAAGGCCTCCTCGTAATGCCGCCGCACGTCGGGGTCCTGGATCAGCGCGGTCGCGGCCCTCAGCGAGGCATCCAGCGCGGCCCGGCGTTCAGGGCTGTCGAGCGGGCGATCCTCGGTCTCGCGCCGCCAGAGCAGCTCCACCAGCGGCTCGGCCCGGTCAAGCACGGCCTGCATGGCCGGCGGCCCTTCGGCGCGGATCAGGTCGTCGGGGTCCTTGCCCTCGGGCAGCAACGCAAAGCGCAGGCTCCGGCCCGGCCCGATCTGGGGCAGGGCCATATCGATCAGCCGCATCGCGGCCCGCAGGCCGGCCTTGTCGCCATCGAGCGCCACCACCGGCTCGGGCGACATTCGCCAGAGCAGTTGCAGCTGGTCCTCGGTGATCGCGGTGCCAAGCGGCGCAACGGCAGCGCCGAACCCCGCCTCGCTGAGCGCGATCACATCCATGTAGCCCTCGCCCACGATCAGCGTTTGCCCCTTGCCCACCGCGCCCCGCGCCTGCTGGTGGTTGAAGAGCACGCGGCCCTTGTCGAAGAGCGGCCCCTCGGAGCTGTTGAGGTACTTGGCATTGTCCGCCGGGTCCATCGCGCGGCCCCCGAAGGCGATGCAGCGCCCGCGGATATCGCGGATCGGAAACATGATGCGATTGCGGAAGGCGTCATAGGGCGCACGGCCCTTGTCGCTCTCGCGCAGAAGACGGCAGGCGAGCATGTCGTCCACGCTCACGCCCTTTGCGCCAAGCGCCTCGCGCAGCCCCTCCCAGCCCGGCGGTGCAAAGCCGAGGCCCCAGCGCTCCTGCGCCGCCTCGTCCAGCCCCCGGCCTGCGAGGTAATCCCGTGCGGCAGCGCCAGCGCCGGTTTTCAACTGAAGGCGAAACCACTGCACCGCTTGCTCCATCACCCCGGTCAGCCGGGTGGTGGCATCGGCCTTTTCCTGTGCCCTCGGGTCGCGCGCGGGCATCTGCATGCCCGCTTCACCAGCGAGAATCTCCACCGCCTCCATGAAGCCCACGTTCTCGGTTTCGCGTACGAAGGAGATCGCATCGCCCTTCGCGTGGCAGCCGAAGCAATAGTAGTAACCCTGCTTGTCATCGACGTGAAAGCTGGCGGTCTTCTCGTGGTGGAACGGGCAGGGCGCCCACATGTCGCCCTTGCCCTGGTTGGATTTCTTCCGGTCCCACATGACCTTGCGGCCCACCACGTCAGACAGCGACAGGCGGGTGCGCAACTCGTCAAGGAATCCGGGTGGCAGCGACATAGGCCATATATCGGTCCGGGCGCGGCGCGAGTCCAGCAGATGGGGCGTGCGGCACGGCCTGCCGCGCCGTCATCAGTCGCGCTTTTTCCTCTTGCCCGGCTCCCGGCCCAGCCCGCGCTCCAGCCGGTCGGCAAACTCGGCGCGTTCCTCCGGGCTCATCGCCTCCAGCCGGTCGAGCAGGATCTCGTGGCCGATCTTCTGGCTGTCGGCGATGGCGCTGCGCTGGGTCTCCATCTGCGCGGCCATGGCGGCGCGGTCGAAGGGCTCGGCCCGCAGGGTGGCTAGCGTGGCCTCGAAGGCGCTGCGCAGCGCGTCGCGGTTGGCGCGCAGCCCGCTGCGGCGGGCCTCGATGGCGGCTTTCATCCCCTCGCGGCCCTCGCGCGGGATGGCGCGGGCATAGGGGCCGAAGCCCAGTTCACGCACAATGCGATCCTTGTCGCCACGCGGCCCGTCGGGGCCACGCTTGCCGTCATGACTGACCCAGGCGCCAAAGACGAGGCCGGCCACGGCGAGGTTGGCGGCGAGCGACAACACCAGAACCACGCGCAGCCAGCGGCGCGGGCGGGGCGGGGTGGTTTCGGGCGGGGGCGGTTGCAGGTCGGTCATCTCGGGTCTCAGCCGTCAGTCAGCAGGTCGGCATAGGCAATGTCATAGCCCAGCAGGTCATCATCTGTGGTGGTGTCGGTGGTGGCCGCAGCGGCGCCGAAGAGGCCCGCGGTCACACCGGCCACCGCTTCGGGCGGGCGGGCGCCGAACCACAGGCCCACGAGGGCCGCGGCGGTGAGGCCCGCAAGACCGGGTGCGCCGCCCACGGCGGCCAGCAGGGCGGCAATGAGGCTGCGGCGCGGGGCAGGGGCGCGGGCGGGCGCCACTGGGGCCGCCGCTGCGGCCAGCCCGTCCTGCACGCCGTAGCCATCCTCCAGCACCCGCGCCAGAAGCTCGGGCGAGGGCTCCGCCTGCGTCCCCTCATCCGCCCGTGCGGCGGAAAAGAAGCTCTCCAGCAGGGCCTCCTCGGAGGCGGTCAGCTCTTTGTCATGGTCAGCCATCGCTCAACCCCAGTTCTGCGCGGGCGCCCCTCAGACGGGCCGCAAGTGCGCGTTTGCCGCGGGCGATCAGACTTTCGACCGCCTCGACGGAAATGTCCATCTGCCGGGCAATCACCGGATTGCCCAAGCCTTCGATGTGCCGCAGCCGCACCGCCTCGCTCTGCCGGTCGGGCAAATCGGCGAGGGCGGCATAGAGCGCCTGCGCGCGCTCCTCGGCCTCCATCTGCTCCACCACGCCGGCCCGGTCGTCCTCGGGCTCGGGGATGCTGTCGAGCGCCTGACCACGCTTCTTGCGCAGCCGGTCGGTGCAGAGGTTGCGGGCCACCTGGAAGAGCCATGTGCTAACCTTGGCCTCGCCCGTGCGCCAGTCAGGCGCGATCTTCCACAGGCGCATCATCGCCTCCTGCGCCACATCCTCAGCCTCGGCGCGGTCGGTCAACATGCGGGTTGCCAGCCCCAGCACCATCGGCGTGAGCCGCAGCGTGAGGGTGCGGGCAGCCGCCCGGTCGCCCCCGGCAAAAAGAGCCAGGAGCGCCTCGTCGTCCGGCTCCTGTGGCGCATCGAGGGGCATGGGCATCGCCTGTCAGTACAGTCTCTTCTCGGTCTTCTCAATGCCTGCCCGGCACCCCGCCGAGGGGCACCGGAAAGGCCCCCTCCCCGCGCGTTTCAGGGGATGACACTAAACGCGGGGAGGGAAGCATCGAAACGTGCCGGTCAGTTCCGGCGGTAGTGGCCATGTCCGTCGCCACCACGGCCTTTGCCGTCACGGTGCTCGCCGCGCTTGTGCATGCGCTCACCGTCCCGCATGCCACGCCCTTCGCCGCGCTGGGCGAGGAAGGCCATGGCCGTTTCGAATTCCTGTTCGGTCACCGTGCCGTCGCCATCGGTGTCCATCCGCTCGAAGAGGTTTTCGAGCATCTCGGCGCGGCGCTCCTGCGCCTGCTCCGGACGGCCTGCGGCGAATTCTTCGGCCGAGACGGTGCCGTTGTTGTCGGCGTCGAGCCGCTCGATCATCCGCTCGGCGCGCTGGGCGCGGCGGGCAGCCTCGCGGGCCTCCTGTGCGGCCACCAGCTCTTCGGCGCTGATCTCGCCGTCGCCGTTGCTGTCGGCGCGGGCAAAGCGCACCGCGTCACCGGCAGCCAGCTCCTCGGCAGAAAGGGCGCCATCGGCGTTGGTGTCGAGTTCGGTGAAGCTGGGGGGCGTGGGGTCGGCGCCGGGGCCCATGCCCATGCCGCCCATGCCGCCACCGCCGGGGCCACGGGCCTCGGCCATCGGAGCCACGGCGAGGCCGGTGGCGATGAGAGTGGTCAGAAGCAGAACGCGTTTCATATCGTGTATCCTCCTCAGGAGTGCTCGGGGTTTCTTGCCATCGGGCCGTTGTGCTGGCCCGTTGATGCTTCTCAAACGGGCGGTGCCGGGGCTTCCGTCGCGCCCCGGCAAAAAATCCGGCAAAAAAGTTTCGGTCCCCGGTTTTGCGACATCCCGACGCAAGGACACATCGCGCCCTGACGTTGCGGCGTGGTTTGCGCTACTTAGGTCGTAGCGAGGCGCCGTGCGTGAGCACCGAGCCAGAACGGGCAAAGCCCCGCAGTCGAACCATGGAAGCCCAGACTATGTCGTCAGAGAGTGCCCTGGCCGATCCGGCCATGATCGAAGACCGTGATGCAAAGACCGCGATGATCCGTGGCTGGCGTCGCCGCTGCCCCTGCTGCGGCAATGGCCCGATGATGGCCGGTTACCTCAAGGTGCGCGACACCTGCCCGGTCTGCGAAGAAGACCTGCACCACCAGCGCGCAGATGATGGCCCCGCCTACCTGACGATCCTGATCGTCGGCCACCTGCTCGCGCCGCTGATCCTCTATGTCTACACCGCCTTCCGGCCCGATCCGCTGATCCTCGCGACCGGGTTTTCGGTTGGATGCGTGGCGCTTTCGCTCTACCTTCTGCCCCGGCTGAAAGGGCTGATGGTCGGCCTGCAATGGGCCAAGCGGATGCACGGCTTCGGCGGCGAGCGCGGCTGACCGGCCCGCTCCCCTAGCCGCCAGATCCGGGCGAGAGGCGCATGGACAAGACACAACTCCGCGACGCGGCGACGATCATCCTCTACCGCGAAGGCGCGGAAGGGGTCGAGGTGCTGATGGGCCAGCGCGGCGCCAGCGCCGCCTTCATGCCGAACAAGTTCGTCTTTCCCGGCGGCGCGGTGGATGCGGTGGATGCGACCGTGCCCTTCGCCACCGGCCCCGACCCGCTCTGCGCGGCGCGGCTGGCGCTGGAGGCGGGCGAGGGGCAGGTCACGGCCTTTCTGGCCGCCGCCGTGCGCGAACTTTGGGAAGAGACCGGCCTGATCCTCGGCGTACCCGGCGCATGGCCGGGTGCGGCCCCGAAAGGCTGGCGCGGCTTCGCCGCCACCGGCCACCTGCCCTCTGCCGAAGGCCTGCGCTTTGTCTACCGCGCCGTCACCCCGCCGGGCCGCCCTCGCCGGTTCGACGCCCGCTTCTTCCTCGCCCCCGCCAGCCGGGTGGCGGGCGATGCGGATGATTTTTCGCGCGCCGAAGACGAGCTGTCGCTGCTGCAATGGATCCCGCTGACCCGCGCCCGCAGCTTCGATCTGCCTTTCATCACCGAGGTGGTGCTGGGCGAGGTGGCGGAGCTGACCGGCCATGACGCGCCGCCCGACGGGGTGCCCTTCGTGAAGAATGACGATCTGGTGGCAGGCATTCGGCGCCTGCGCTGACTGAGAGGGCAGGAGTGGGGGCGCTGCCCCCACACCCCCGGGATATTTTGAGCAAGAAAATGTACAGGCTCAGTGCGTTGCGGCGACCAGCGCAATGACCGAGGCGACCAGCAGGGCGATGCCCGCAAGTTCGCGGCCCGAGAGTTTTTCGGAGAAGACGCGGGCGCCGATCACCATCGAGAACAGCACCTCGACCTGCCCCAGCGCGAAGACCACCGAGGCGGTTTGCAGCGCGAAGGCGGCGAACCAGCAGAAGCTGCCGCCGAAGGAGGTGAGGCCCACCGCAAGGCCGGGGCGCCAAGCGGCGAACACGCGGGTGATCTCGCCGCGGTCACGCACCAGCAGCCAGCCGAGCATCAGCGCGTTTTGCAGGATGACGACGCAGCCGAGCGCAAGGGCGGGGCGCAACAGAATATCGTCACTTGCCACCTCCAGTGTGGCGGCGCGGTAGCCGACGCCGGAGAAGGCAAAGAACAGCCCCGCCCCGAGGCCGAGCGTGGCCGAGGGCGCATCGAGCCGCAGCTTGCCGCCGGTGCCCGAGAGCATCAGAATTGCCACCATCCCCACCACCATCGCCGCAAACCCTCCCCAGCCCGGCACCTCGCCGAGCAGCGCCCAACCCACGGCGGCGGTGAGCAGCACCTCGGATTTGCGCAGGGTGATCCCCACCGCAAAATTGCGGCGGGCAAAGAGCATAACGGTGAAGACCGTGGCAAGGATCTGGGAGCTGCCGCCCACCGCGGCCCAGAGCCAGAAGCGCTCGCCCAGTTCGGGCAGCGCCATGCCCCGCACGGTGACCATCAGCCAGAGCGCGGCCCAGATCATCGGCAGCGAGTAGAGAAACCGCGCCCATGTGGCCCCGGTGGCCGTCAGCCCCGCCTCGGCCATCTGCTTTTGCACCATGAAGCGCATCGCCTGAATAAGGGCGGCGGCGAGTGCGAAGGGGATCCAGAGCCAGTCCATGCCGCTTATGGATCACGGCAGGGCAGGAATGGGAAGGCTCAGGGCGCGGGCGGCCCCTGCCTTTGCCAGAGCGGATGCGGCACCGGGTCTTTCGCCTTGAAGAAATGCCGCAGGAACACCTCGCCATAGGAGCGGTAGCGGTAGCCCTCGTTGCGGCTGAGGTAGCGCGCCGGGTTGGCAAAGTAGAGCCGGGGCAAGCGATACCACGGGGTGCGCGGGTGCATGTGGTGGACCACGTGCAGGTTGTTGTTCAGAAAGAGAAACGCCAGCAGCCCTCGGTCTTCGATCACCACGGTGCGGCCCCGGGCGCGGGCGTGGGCCTGATGTTCAAGGAAGGTGCGGATCTTCAGGATCGACAGGGCGGCATAGGCGCAGGCGAGATAGGCGAGGGGCGGCATCTGCGCCACGGCAAGCCAGAGCGCCACCGGCACCAGCCCCGCGGCATGCAGCGCCCAGCCCAGCGCAACCCTTCTGTCGCCCGCGCGGATCGCGCGCCAGTCGGTGGCTATGAAGGCGATCTGCCCCAGCAGCGGCCCCAGCAGGATACGCCCCGCCAGCGTGTTGTTCACTCGCAGCAGCGCCCGCCGCCAGCGCGGCAACCGGGCCCAGTCGCCCGCATCGAGATAGTTGCTTTCGGGGTCGTCGTAAGGGTCGGTCAGCAGGCTGTCTTGGTGGTGGGCGAGGTGGGTGTCGCGGAACCGCAGGTAGGGGATGAAGAGGCCGAGCGCGGGAAACACCAGCGCCGCATTGGCTCGGGCGGAGCGGAAGGGGTGGCCGTGGATCAGCTCGTGGCTCAGCGACGAATGCAGCACGAGGGCGAGGGTGGTTAGCACCATGCCTAGCGGGAGGGCCACCTCGGCAACGGCACTCGTGCCGAGGGCGAAGGTGCCATAGCAGCAGGCGAGCAGGGCGAGGGTGGGCCATTCCGTGCCGGCGGCGCGGCGGGGGTCGTTCACAAAAGTCTCCGGATGGGGCGCGGGGCGCAGTCCCATTCCTGTTACGCGCTGGCGGCGCGGTGCGGGAGATGATCTCTTGTTAACATCTTCGAGCGTTGTTAATATTTGTAAACATATGGACAAGATTATCGACAAGCGCACCCGCGCCACGCTCTTCCGCGCCCGTGTGGGCGAGGCGCTGGCGGAGGCGGGCATGAGCCAATCCGCGCTGGCCCGCGCGGTGGGCGTGAGCCGCTCGACCCTTTCCCAACTTCTGCGCAGCGAGGCGCCCCGGCTGCCCGGCGCGCAGCTATTGGGTGACCTCGCCGGGGCGCTCGGGGTCAGCGCCGACTGGCTGCTCGGCCTCTCCGACCGTCCCGAACGCGCCGCGCAACTCGCCCGCGCCGCGCTTTCGATCACCCAGGCCGAGCGCGCGCTGATCGACGACCAGATCTTTGCATGGCACCGCGAGGCGGCGGGTTACAAGATCCGCCATGTTCCCGCGACCCTGCCCGACATGCTGAAGACTCCTGAGATGCTGCACTGGGAATATGCCCCGCACCTCGGCAAGACCACGGCGCAGGCCATCGGCGCGGCGCAGGACCGGCTGGACTGGATGCGCGGCTCGGGCAGCGACTATGAAATCGCCATGCCGCTCGACGAGATGCAGGCCTTCGCCAGCGGCACCGGCTATTACGCCGGCCTGCCCGAGGCGCTGCGGCGCGAGCAACTGGGCTGGATGGCCGAGTTGCACCGGCAGTTCTACCCGCAGCTCCGCATCTGCCTCTTCGACCAGCGGCGGATGTTCTCGGCCCCGGTCACCGTCTTCGGCCCGCTCCTCGCGGTGCTCTACCTCGGCTCCTCCTACCTCGCTTTCCGCGACCGGGAGCGGGTGCAGGCGATCACCGGGCATTTTGACGGGCTGGTGCGGGCTGCCTCGGTGGGTGAGCGTGAATGGCCCGAGCATATTGCCGGGCTGCTGCGGGGCATGGGCTAGGCGCCGGCGCGCTGCCCCTGAAAGCAAACGGGTGCGCCGCTCTTCACGACGCACCCGCCAATGTCTGGAAACGAGGCCTTTACCGTTCAGCGCAGCAGCGGCTTGATCCCGGCGGCGGCAGCCTGGGTGATCGGGTCGATCGCCATCAGGTGGGCGCCCACCTTCTGCACATTGTTGCCGGTCCGCAGCCCGTCGAGGCGGGCGGTGTAATCGGCGGTGCCAAGATGGGCCAGCGTCAGCGCCTTGAAGCAGAGGAACACCGTCAGCACCGTCAGCGCGGGCCGCATCACCGGGCGCTTGACGCGCTTGGAGCGGGTATAAAAGCTCTGGCCAAGGGTGCCCGTGGCCTCGAAACCACCGCCCTTGCGGTGGATTTTTTCGATCCGGCGAATGCGTCCGGCGAAATTCTGCATGGTTGGGTCGGCCAAGGGTCTCTCCGTCCGAAAGTGTGGTCGCTCAGGCCCCCGCCTTGATGCAGAAGGTGCGCCATGATTTGGGCGGAAATTGGGCGTGACGTCAGGATTTTTGCAGACAGAGCGTCGTCCAGTCCCCAATTGTTTCGGCGTTCGCGACAGTAAGGCCTTCCGCCACGTAAGTCTCCGTCACATCAGGGGCCTGATCGTTCAGCAGACCGGAGAGAATCGCATGGCCGCCGGGCGCGAGAGCCTTGGCGATATCGGGTGCGAGGCCGATCAGCGGGCCTTTCAGAATGTTGGCGAAGATGAGGCCAAAGGGGGCAGCGCCCGCCAGCACCGGGTGATCGAGCCCGGTCGCCTCGATGCAGCTGACATTGCCGGTCAGCCCGTTGGCCGCGAGGTTGGCCTCGGCCACCTCCACCGCCACCGGGTCGATGTCGGAGGCGATGATCGGCACATCCCACACCCGAGCGGCGGCCATGGCGAGCACGGCGGTGCCGCAGCCCACATCGGCCACGGGGCAGGGGGCAAGGCCGCCCTCGAGCAGCCGGTCAAAGGCGCGCAGGCAGCCCAGCGTGGTGCCGTGGTGGCCAGTGCCAAAGGCCATCGCAGCCTCGATCAGCAGCGGCTCTGCACCCTCGGGCACGGTCTCGGCATCATGGCTGCCGTAAACATAAAAGCGCCCGGCCTCCACCGGGGCCAGCTCGCGGCGCACATGGGCCACCCAATCCGTCTCTGGCAGCTCGGAGATGGTGAAGGGCTTGGCACCGAAGGCGGCGGCCAGCACGGCCAGCCCGGCCTCATCGGGGCTTTCGGTGAAATAGCCGCCGACTTCCCATAGGCCGCTGTCATCCTCCACCTCGAACACGCCAACCCCGGTCGGTGCAGGCTCCAGCCGCTCCAGCGCCTCGCCGAGCGCCTCGGCGGCGGGTTTGCCTTCAAGCGTGGTCAGGGCGGTATAGGTGGGCATGGGCGCGGCTCCGGCTTTGTCTGCCTGCCGGGTAGGAGGATTGCCGGGTGCGGTCAAGGGTGGTCGGGGCGGGCTCACCCGCCCTGCGCGGCGTCTTCACCCCCGGCCGGGCGGGCCACCCGCGCCGGAATGCCCGCCACCGTCGCGCCGGGCGGCACATCCTTCGTAACCACAGCCCCCGCAGCGATGATCGCGCCATCGCCCACCGTGACGCCCGGCAGCAGTGTGGCATGGCCCCCGATCCAGACCTCGCGGCCCACCGACACCGGCAGCGCCCGCTCCAGCCCTTTCTTTCGGCCTTCGACCTCGTGGTGATGGTCCGCGCAGTAGATATGCACCCCCGGCCCGAGCATCGAGCGCGCGCCGATGGTCACGCGGGCGGTGTCGAGCACGGTGCAGAAGGCATTGATGTAGACACCCGCCTCAAGATGCAGGTTCACGCCATAGGCGACATGAAAGGGCGCCTCGATGAAGCAGTCTTCGCCCATCGCACCAAGGATCGCGCGCAGCTGCGGGGCACAAGAGCCACGTTGGGCCGGGTCGATGGTGGCGTGCTCATGACAGGCAAGGCGCGCCGCATCCCGCAGCGCGCCCAATTCATCTGTCATGCAATTGTACCAGGCGCCGTCCTCGACGCCGGGCAGGGCATTCATCTGGCGCCGAGGCCCACCGGGCAGCTCACGCCGGTGCCGCCGAGCCCGCAGTAGCCATTCGGGTTCTTGGCCAGATACTGCTGGTGATAGTCCTCGGCAAAGTAGAAGTCCGGGGCCATCAGTATCTCGGTGGTAATCTGGCCCAGCCCCTTGGCATCCAGCGCCCGCTGGTAGGCCTCCTTGGAGGCCAGCGCGGCGGCCTTCTGCGCGTCGCTGAACACGTAGATGCCCGAGCGATATTGCGTGCCGCGGTCATTGCCCTGCCGCATCCCCTGGGTCGGGTTGTGGCCCTCCCAGAAGGCAGTGAGCAGTTCGTCGTAGCTCACGCGCGCCGGGTCAAAATGCAGGCGCACCACCTCGTTGTGGCCGGTCTGACCGGTGCAGACCTCCTCATAGGTGGCATTGGGCGTGAATCCGCCCGCGTAGCCCACCATTGTCAGCTCGACGCCGGGAATCTGCCAGAACAGGCGCTCCACACCCCAGAAACAGCCCATGCCGAACATGGCCGCGTCTTGCCCGGGCGGCACCGTCTTGGTCAGCGGTGCACCGGTGAGCTGATGGGTCTTTGCAGTGGGAATGGGCGCAATGCGCCCGGGCAGGGCCTCGCCTTCGCCCACCATCTGCGTCTTGTCGCGTCCGAATCCGAACATGCTCGCCTCCCTCCTGGGGTTGATTGTCCGATGATATAGCATCATCGCCCCCGAGTTCATGTCTTTTGCCGCGATCGTTACTCTGCGGGCAAGGGCAACGCGGCGGAAAACCGCGTCTCGTTGCCCGGCGCCGGGTGGCGCGGGATCAGCAAGGCAAGGCAGAGCGAGCCGCAGGCGATGCCCGCCGCAAGGGTAAAGACAGCGCCCGGCGAGATCACCCAGAGGTAGCCCAGCAGCGCCGGCAGGAAGACGGCGGCGATGTGGTTGATGGTGAAGGCCACCGCCGCGGTGGGGGCAATATCGGCCGGGTCCGCGATCTTCTGGAAGTAGGTCTTGAGCGCAAGCGCGAGGGCAAAGAACAGATGGTCGATGACATAGAGCGCCGAGGCCAGCACCACGCCCCAGCCAAACCAGTAGATCCCGCCGTAGAGCGAGAACACGGCCACAAGGCCGGTGTATTCGAAAACCAGCGCATTGCGCTCGCCCCATTTGCCCACCAGCCGCCCCATCAGCGGGGCGAAGATCATGTTGGCGACGAGGTTGATCAGGAACAGCGCCGTCACCTCATGCACATCGAAGCCGAAGCGCTCGACCATCATGAAGCCCGCGAACACCACAAAGATCTGCCGCCGCGCCCCGGCAAAGAACTGCAGCGCGTAGTAGAGCCAGTAGCGGCGGCGCAGCACGAGGCGGGTGTTCTGCCGGTGCTCGCCCTCGAAACGCGGAAAGGCCACAAGGCAGAAGAGCGCGATGGCAGCACAAAGCCCGCCCGAGACCCAATAGACCGTGGCGTAAGAGAGCGAGAACGCCTCCCACGTCAGCATGATCACCCCATAGGCCACCAGCGTTGAGGCCGAGCCCGCCGCCAGCAGCCAGCCCAGCATCTGCGGCGCCCGTTCGATCTTGAGAAACTGCAACTGGAGCGACTGGTTGACGGTCTCGTAATAGTGGAACCCGATGGAGCTGAGCATGGTGATGGTCAGGATGCCGCCCATGCTGGGGAATTGCGCGGTGAGTGCGGTCGCCACCCCCAGCAGCGCCAGCGAGATCAGCCCGAGCACCTGCTCGCGGATGAAGATGATCAGCGCGATCACCCCCACGGCCAGAAAGCCCGGCACTTCGCGCACAGTATGCAGCCAGCCGATATCCTGCCCGTCAAAGCCCGCAACCTCGATGACGAAGTTGTTCAGCAGCGCGGTCCAGGTGGCAAAGGCCAGCGGCATGGCCACCGCCATCAGGAACAGCAGCACCATCGGCTGGCGCCAACGCGGGAGGCGGTGGGCCTCACGGAGAGGAATCGTATGCATGAGTCACGCTTTACGCCCGGGATCGGGCCTTGGAAAGAGTGGAGAGGGCCGGAGTGGGGGTTTTGCACCCCCACACCCCCGCAGAGATATTTGAAGCAAGAAAATGAAGAGGGCGGTCATTTGCCCCGGCGGGTCGCCCAAGGCGGGCGGGGCAGGGGGACAGTATCGAACTGGCTGGTGAGCGGGGCGGGCGGTGCGAAAGAGTTGGGCATGGGGGCCTCCGATTCGGGGTGGAGGCCCATTGATGGGAGCTAAAGCTAACTTTAGGTCAAGGGCCAGATCAGCGGGATCAGCGCCGAGGCCAGCAGCCCGATGGTCAGGTTCAGCGGGATGCCCACCTTCATGAAATCGGTAAAGCGGTAGCCGCCCGGCCCGTAGACCAGCATGTTCGTCTGGTAGCCGATCGGTGTGGCGAAGCTGGCAGAGGCGGCCACCATCACGGCGATGACCAGCGGGCGCGGGTCATACCCCAGCGCGGCGGCCAGCCCGATGGCAATGGGGGTGACCACCACCGCCACCGCGTTATTGGAAACCAGCTCGGTCAGCACCGAGGTCAGCAGGTAGATCGCCCAAACGATGAAGAAGGGCGGCAACGTCTCCAGCGCCGGGGCGATGGCGGTGACGATGAGCTTGACCGCGCCGCTCTCTTCCAGCGCGGCCCCGACCGCGAGCATCGAGAAGATCAGCGCCAGCAGGCGACCATCGACAAAGGAGAAGGCCTCGTCGGCGTCAATGCAGCGGGTGCCGAAGACCAGCGCCACCGCAAAGATCGAGAGCGCAAGGATCGGCGCGATGCCAAAGGCGGCGAGGCCGACGATGCCCAGCAGCGCGATGATGGCGATCGGCGCCTTCTGGCGGCGAAAGGCGCGGCCCGTGGGGGCGGCCACATCGACGAGGTCCATGTCGTCGGCAAGGCGCTGAATGTCGGCGGGCGAGCCTTCCAGCAACAGCGTGTCGCCCACCCGCACCACGAGGTCATCGAGCTGCCGCCCGATGTTCTGGTTTCTCCGGTGCACGGCCAGCGGATACACACCGTAGCGGCGGCGCAGACGCAGTGTGCCAAGGCTGCGGCCCACCATCCGGGCGCCCGGCGTGATCAGCACCTCCACCGTCGTCGTCTCGACCGACGACAGCTTGTCGACCATCCGCACCTGTTTGCTCTCCTGCAGGCTCAGAAGCTCCGACATCTGGCTGCGCAGCACCACCCGGTCGCCCGCCTCCAGCACCACATCGCCCATGTTCCGCCGCAGCGAGGCATCGCCGCGCAGCACGTCGACCAGCCGCACGCCCTCGCGCTTGAAGGCATCCACCTCGCCGGGCTTCTGCCCGATCAGCGGGCTGTCTTCCGGCAGGGCGACCTCGGTAAAGAACTTGCGCCGCGCCGAGTCTCCGCCCGAGAGCAGGTTCGCCATGCTGGCGCGGTCGGGCAGGATGCGGGGCGCGATGAAGCGCAGGTAGAGCATGCCCCATGCCACGAGGATCACCGCCAGCGGCGTGACCTCGAAAATCCCGAAGGGGTCCAATCCGTTGGCGCGGGCCACACCATCGACCAGCAGGTTTGTGGAGGTGCCGATGAGGGTGAGCGTGCCACCGAGGATGGCGGCATAGCTGAGCGGAATAAGCAGCTTGGAGGCCGAAAGGTTCATCGTGCGGGCGAGCTGCACGAAGACCGGGATCATCACCACCACCACCGGCGTGTTGCTGACGAAGGCCGAGGCCACGACCACGAAGGCGATCATCGCCCCCACCGCCAGTGCGGGCCGGGTGCTGGCGTTTCGGTCGGCCACCTGCGTGAACCAGTCGAGCGCGCCGGTGCGCACCAGCGCCCCCATCACGAGGAACATCGCCGCAATGGTCCATGGCGCCGGGTTGGCCAGCACCGCGCGGGCCTGAGTGTAGGGCAGCACGCCTGACAGCATCAGCACTGCCACGCCGAGGATGGCCACCACTTCGGGCGGGTAACTCTCGCGGATGAATAGGAGAAACATCGCGCCCACGACGGCCAGCGCAAAGATGGCGTCCCAGGGCGGGGCGAGTGTGATCAGGTCCATGTGGCTGCTGCGTTGCCCATATCGGCGCGATATTAACCGCCGGGTGCAGCGAGGCAAGCGGCGAGTGGCTCGCCGCCGCCGCTTGACCGGCAGGGGCCTTCGCGCAAGGCTCGCGCCATGGCCCGCCGCGCCGAATTTCTCCTCCGGGCCGAGCCCTTCGCCACCCGGCTGACCTTCATGGTCCACCGCCCGCGCACCGCTTCGGGCGGCAGCTGCCCGTGGTTCGAGGCCGCCCGCTACGACCCGCCTCGCCCACGCCTCGCCGGCCCGGCGGAGCGGCTCGTCTGGCGGGTGGAGGATGGCGCGGCGGAGTATCTCTTCACCTCGCCCGAGGAGCTGGATCACTTCCGCGCGGTCTGGGGTACACGCGTTCTGCCCAGCCCTCGCGCTTTGGCGCAGGCCCGTGGCATGGCGGCGGTCAACGGGGTCTGGCTCTCGCGCATGGCCAAACCGGCTTGGCCCCGGCGGCAGGCTCTGCTGCGCTGGATCGATGCACACGATGGCGACTTCCGTGCCCGCATGGCGGACCTCGCGCCATGAGCCGGGTGCAGGATCTGCCCGCGCCGCTGGCCGACCGCCTCAAAGGGATCGACCTCATCGTCTTCGATGGCGATTGCGTCCTCTGCACCGGGTTCTTCCGCTTCATGCTGAAGCACGACCGGCAGGCCCGCTTCCGTTTCGCCACCGCGCAATCGCCCCTCGGGCAGGCGCTCTATGCGGCACTGAACATGCCGCTGGACGATTACGAGACCAACCTCGTCCTCACCGGCGGCCGCATCCACACCCACCTCGATGCCTTCGCCGCCGCGATGGCGGCACTCGGCTGGCCATGGCGGGCGCTGGCCCTCTGCCGCTGGCCCCCCGGCCCGGTCAAACGCCCGCTCTACCGGTTGATCGCCCGCAACCGCTTTCGCCTCTTCGGCCGGCGCGACACCTGCTACCTGCCCACGCCCGAGGTCCGCGCCCGCTTCATGGAGGCGCCATGACCTCCCCCTTCGCCGAAGCTCTTGGAGCCGATTTCACCCGCCTGCCGCCCGCCGTGCAGGCGCTCCATGCCGGGCCGGGGCGCTGGGCGGGTGAGGCGGAGGTCACCCGCGGCAGCCACCCTCTGGCCCGTCTCGGGCTGGCGCTCGGGCACTTCCCGCCCGCGGGCCGGGGGCCAGTCACGCTTGAGATCGCGCCAGAAGGGCAGGGCGAGGCGTGGACCCGCCGCTTTGGCACCCATGAGATGCGCTCGCACATCGCCCCCGGCCCGGTCGAGACGATCGGCGCGATCACCGTGGCGCTTCGGCTCACCGCCGACCCGGAGGGCATCTCCATCGCCATCGACAGCACCCGCGCCTTCGGCCTGCCCATACCCGGCTGGCTCGCCCCGCGCTCCTTTTCCCACGAAGGGGTGGACGCGCAGGGCCGCTTCACCTTCGACATCGGCGCGCGCCTGCCGGGCGGCGCGCTGCTGATCCGCTACACTGGCTGGCTAGCTCCGGCTTGACCGTCGCCCGCGCTCTGCCCGACACTGGCCACGTTCAAACCCGCCCCATTGCCCAGCTTCCATTTCGAGAGCCTGCCATGCCCCGCCTTTCTGCCGTTCTGCCCGCCCTTTTTCTTGCCGCCAGCCCCGCCGTGGCCGACTGCATCACCGCCGCCGAGAGCTTTCTGATGTGCAAGACCGGAGGCGGCACCAAGGAGCTGCGCGCCTGCTGGGGGCCGGGCGACGCGGGCTACCAATACGGGCCGGAGGGCGGCACCCCCGAACTGGTTCTTTCGGTCCCGCTCGCGGAGCTGGATTTCATCCCATGGGCTGGCGTCAGCAATTCGATCTGGGAGGAGGCGAACTTTCTGAACGGCGATGTGCAATACTCCGTCTGGCACCGGATTGACCGCACCCCCGAGGGCGACCCACCCGCCGCCGGCGTCACCGTGACCCGGGGCGACGAAACCCTCGCCGATCTGGAGTGTGATCCGGGCACGATCCGCGCCAACTTCGAGGGGCTCTACGAGGCCAAATCCGCCATCGGCCAATGCTGGGAAGATTTCCGCTGGCAGGCCTGCGCCGCGCCCGTGGCCTCCGCCTGCCCGGTCGGGGCCACGCCCTTCCTCGCCTGCACCACGGGCGGCGGGGCGAGGGCGGTTTCCGGATGCGTCGGCCCCAACGGCGCGCATTACAGCTTCGGCCCCTCCGGCGCGGCCCCCGAACTTGCCCTCACCACGCCGCTCCAGATGCTCGAATATACCCCCGCCGCCGAGCACCCCGCAGGCCAGGCCACCGCCGTCTTCTGGAACGGCAAGACAGGCTATGCCCTCTGGTCCACCGCCAATGGCGCCGGGGTGGAGGTGGTGCAGGGCGACTCTGCCCTCGCCACGCTCGATTGCGATCCGAGCAGCGCGCAGGTGCGCTTTGACTCGCTCGATGCCGCGATGGCGGCGCAAAACCTCTGCTTCGGCGGGTTCCTGTGGTCACAATGCAACTGACCCCGGGCCACTGACGCGATTGTGCCCTGTGCGCCGCCGCCCCTCTGGGGTATTCTTGGCGCAACCGTTGAAAGGACAGCCCATGCGCCGCGCCGCCCAGATCACCGCTCTCGTCGCCACCCTCCTCGCCACGCCCGCGCTCGCCGCAAGCTGGCTGGCCCCCAATGGCCACACCGTTGATGGCGGGCCGCAAAACTTCGTGGTTCAGCCCATCGCCGGGGCGGGCAGCGCGGGCATCTTCTGCGCCGCGGCCAGCTACGCCGTCGAGCGGCTCGGGGCAGATCCCTCCGATGCCGTGGTGGTCAGCACCCCGCGCTCTGGCCGGATCGCCGGGCAGGGCGGCGAGACCGTCGGCTTCCGCCTCGATCCGGGCGCGGCACCCGACCACGGGCTGATCCTCAAGACCTCGCGCCAAGGCGAATCCGTGAGCGTCGCCCACGCCCGCGCCCTCTGCCGCGAGCACACTGGCCACTGAGCTGCGGCCACTGACTTCGGGCTGCTTACAGGGCATCCGCTGACGCCCTCGTGACGCCGCGTGACGAACGAAGCCCATCCATCGCAGGGAACCCGCCGCGCCCAAGCGGCGTTTCTCCTGCGACATGAAACAGATAGCTCCCCTCCTGCTCGCAAGCTCCCTGGCCAGCCCCCTGGCCGCGAGCCCCTTCATCGATTATCCGGACGACCCCGGCATGCCGACCGACGAAGTGGTCGAAATCGTCGTGGCGCCCGAGGATCTGGCCCGCTGCCAAGCCACGCTGGCGATGGTCACCGGCGCGCCCGTGCTGGCACCCGAAACCGAAACGCTCCAGACCGTGGCCCATGACGCCATCGAGGAGCCGCAACTCCCCGTTGCCACCTGTGTGACCGAGCCGCGCCCGCGCCCCAACTCCTGACCGCACCCGCGCCCTGTAGGCTTCAGGCGGCAACCCCCGCCACAAGGCTGGCCTGAAGCCCACGGTCCGCATTCTTCACCGCCGCAACGGCCCCGTCCCCCGCGCCCTGCGCGATCCGGTCGGTCTCGTTGCGGCGATCTCGCGTGCCGCGCCCGCCATAGGCCGCGACCTTCTCATAAACCTGATCCGTGACCGCCTCGGGGAAGAAAAGCTGCGAGGTCAGCACCTCGCGGCTGTTGAGCCACACCTTGTAATGCACATGCACCGCACGGCCCCGATACCAGCCCGGGTAGATCGTCTTGAACCGCGCCACTCCGCCCGCGCGGGTCACCTGCGTGCCGCGCATGAAGGTCTCGCCCGCCGTGTTCTCCCGCGCATACCCCGAGTAACGCCCGGTGGCATCGCAATGCCAAATGTCCACCCGCGCGCCCTCCATCGGGCGGCAGTCGGCATCCACCACCTGCAAGGCGAGCGCCAGCGGCAGGCCGGGCAGCCCCTCGGTCACATCGGCGCGGATCAATCCGGGGTCGATATAATACGGCCCCTCGGTCGTCGCCCGCTGGATCAGGCATACATTGCCGGTGATCAGCCCGGCCTCCTGCGCCAGCGCGGCGCGGGTGGCGAGCGCCGAAAGCGGCAGGGCGGCGAGGGTGGTGAGCATCTGGCGGCGGCTGAGGGCGGGCATGGCTGTCTCCTTGCTGGCAGGTATCACTATCTAACGCGCCGCGCCGCGATTTCCGCCGCTGCTTGCCATGCGCTTGCCGCCCGCGCATCCTTCCGCCCATGCAGACCACCTTCACCATAGGCACCCGCGGCCCCGGCCTCACGATGTTCACCGGCGAGGTCGCCCGCTGGCTCGAGGGCGCTGGCAACGGGCTGCTGACCCTGCTCGTCCGCCATACCTCCTGCTCGCTCCTGATCCAGGAAAATGCCGATCCCGATGTGCGGGTGGATCTGACCGAGTTCTTCCACCGTCTCGTGCCGCCCGCCGACGACTATTCGATGAGCTACCTCACCCACGTGCTCGAAGGCCCGGATGACATGCCCGCTCACCTCAAGGCCGCACTGCTGCCGGTCTCACTCCAGATCCCGGTGCAGGGCGGCCGGATGCGGCTGGGCACTTGGCAGGGCATCTACTTGTTCGAACATCGCACGGCACCGCACCGCCGCGAGGTCGCGGCCCATTTCGCGCCCGATTGAGTGGCCGTTTTAACCCCGTATTAATGGTTAATCTGCGGGTCATGCTGCACTGCGGTATGCATGGAATGTGCATCGGATGTGCATCAGTTGTGACTCGGTTAACACGCCCCGATGCTGCGTGCGCTCGGCAGCATATGGGGGTGGCAGGTTTAGGCTACCCAAACCCTAGGGGCTGCCCTATAGTGCCTGTGGATAAATGGGGAGCATAACCCCACAGAGGCAGAGAAGAAGGGGACAGGAATGCGCTGCCCGTTTTGCGGAAATGTCGATACACAGGTGAAAGACAGCAGGCCCGCGGAAGACCATGTCGCCATCCGGCGGCGTCGGTTCTGCCCTGCCTGCGGTGGCCGTTTCACCACCTACGAACGCGTCCAACTGCGTGATCTCGTTGTCATAAAATCCTCCGGCCGCCGTGAGGACTTCGACCGCGACAAGCTCGAACGCTCAATCCGGATCGCTTTGCAAAAACGCCCGATCGACCCGGAGCGGATCGACCAGATGATCTCCGGTATCGTCCGGCGGCTCGAGAGCATGGGCGAGACCGATATCGACAGCAAGGTGATCGGCGAGATCGTCATGGAGAGCCTCGCCCGGATCGACACCGTGGCCTACGTGCGTTTTGCAAGCGTTTACAAGAACTTCCAGGCCGCGGATGATTTCGACCGCTTCGTCTCGGAGCTGCGCCCGCCGGTCATGCCGGGTGACCCGGAGGAGTGAGCCACGCGGATGATGCCGGGTGGATGGCGCGTGCCCTGAGCCTTGGGGCACGCGGCCTTGGGCAGGTCTGGCCCAATCCGGCGGTCGGCTGCATTCTTGTGAGAGATCAACGCGTTGTCGGGCGAGGTTGGACCCAGCCCGGCGGCCGCCCCCATGCCGAAGTGCGCGCGCTTACCCAGGCCGGTGAGGCCGCTCGCGGCGCCACCGCCTACGTCACCCTCGAGCCCTGCGCCCACCACGGGCAAACCCCGCCCTGCGCTGATGCCTTAGTAAAGGCCGGCGTGGCCCGTGTTGTCACCGCGCTCGAAGATCCCGATCCCCGCACCGCAGGCCAAGGCCACGCGCGGCTGCGGGAGGCCGGAATATCCTGTGCTACCAATGTACTGGCCGAGGCTGCGGAGAAGGCCCACGCGGGCTTCTTGATGCGCATCCGCGAGGGCCGCCCGCAGCTGACCCTCAAGCTCGCCAGCTCCTTCGATGGCCGCATCGCGACTGCCTCGGGCGAAAGCAAGTGGATCACCGGCCCCGCGGCCCGCCATGCGGTGCAGGGCCTGCGCGCCAGCCACGATGCGGTGCTCGTCGGCGCAGGCACCGCCCGTTCCGACGATCCGGCGTTAACTCTTCGCGGCTATGGTCAGCGGCGTCCGCCCGTGCGGGTCGTCGTCTCGCGCCGCTTGGAGCTGCCCACCGAGGGCCAGCTTGCCCGTACCGCCCGCGAGGTTCCGCTCTGGCTCTGCCACGGCCCCGATGCGCCCGAGCCGCGCAAAGCCGCATGGGCGGCGCTCGGCGCGGAACTGATCGAGGTGCCGCTCGGGCTGGATCGGCACCCCGAGCCCGCCGCAATGCTGCGGGCGCTCGGTGATCGTGGGCTGACGCGGGTTCTTTGCGAGGGCGGCGGCATGCTGGCGGCCTCGCTGATCTCGGCCGGCCTCGCAGACCGGCTTGCCGGCTTCACCGCCGGGCTTGCGCTTGGGGCCGAGGGGCAGCCTTCCGTCGGGCCGCTGGGCCTTGCCGCTCTGAGTGAAGCGCGGCGTTATGTGCTTGAAGAGGCGCGCAAAATCGGCCCGGACCTGCTCGCGATCTGGGCTCGGCAACACTAGGTCAGCGCCACAGGTGCGCGTAACCCGCGAGCCATCCCTGCAGTTTCGAGAGTAACCTGTTGCCAAAACCGGGGCCGGGGAGATTGCCGCTTTCGAGCCGATCCAGCACCACCTCCACCGGGCAGGCCGTGCCGGTTTGCGGGTCAAAATACCGTGGATAATCAACAAGAACAGCCTGAACGAGCGCCTCCAGCGAGGGCCGCGCTTCGCGCCGCTCGGGCGGGCTGCCCCTGTCGTCGGTGAGGCCCCATCCGGCATAGAACGGCGCGCCAAGCGTGGTGACCGGCACACCCCTGATCAGCGCCTCGAAACCGAGGCCCGAGGTCATCGTCCAGACAGCGTTAACCCGCTCGATCAGCGCCGCAGGGTCTGTGCCGGGCAGCACCATGTCGGCAATCTCCAGCGGGTTTTCCACCCGCCCCGCACGCAGCCCGGCCTCCACGTCCGGATGCGGCTTGTAGAGGATCACCGCCTCGGGATTTGCCTCACGTGTGGCCTGCAAGAGTTTAAAGTTGGTATTGATTTCCCCAGTGCCGAAACGGATCGAGGCATCATCTTCCACCTGTCCCGGCACAAGGATGCGATGGCCCGTGGTCAACTCGGGCACCTCCGCAGAGCCAAGGTTGTACTTGCTCACGCCCTTCGCCTTCAGCCGCGCGATGAGCGCCGCCGCGCGGGGGTGCGCTTCCTGCCGCGCCGCGCGGGCAATGAGATGCTCCAGCCGCGAGGGTGTGCGGGGATCGTAGTAGATGCCCAGATCATCGTTCACGAGGCTGAGCGGAGGCACCAGCTCGGCCCCCAACCCGCGCGAGCGCAGAAACCCGTCTTCGACCCGGATCAGCGGCACATGCGCCCGCGCCGTCGCGGCCTCCAGCGCCTCGTCCACCCGCCCGGCCCATGCCAACACCGGGGCGCCGAGCGTCTTGGCGCGGGCGGCGGCCTCCTCGGGTTTGTCATTGAAGATCAGGGGCTTCTCCGCGCCGAAGAAGTGCTGGAGCGGCTTGCGCTTCCACAGCCGCATCCCATAGGCCACGCCGCCCTGCCGGTCTTCCCGCCACGCGCGGGTGCGCGCGCCAAGCCCGTCCATCACCTCCTCCAGCGTGGCCAGACGGTCGCGCCACGGGTCGTACCACGTGGGGTAAAGGATCATCGCCGCGGCAAAAAGCTGGGCGCGGGTGAGCTTGCGTTCGCGGCGAGGGCAGGGGGCCTCATCAGCGGTCAGCCCCCATCCGCCATAGAAAGGCTGGCCGAACACGCGCGGCTTGTGCCCCGCGATGATCGCCTCGAACCCCATGCCGGAGGTCACGGTATAGACCGCAACCGCCCCCTCCAGCAGCGCCCAAGGCGAGACCGGATCGGAATAGAGCCTGGTGCGGTCATCCTCCTGCTCCGGCCCGAAATGCCCCTCGCGCGCCCCGGCAACCGTTTCGGGGTGGGTCTTGATCAGGATGCGGGCGCCCGGATGTTCGATTTGTGCAAAGGCGAGCATCTCGCGAAAGGTCGCCTCAGATGCGTTGCCATGCGCGATGGAGGCGTCTCCACGGGTCTGGTCGATGACCAGCACGTAACCCGGCGCGGGCACCTCCGCGTCGGGGTCGAAGGCGTTGTATTTGCTGAGGTGTTCCTGCTTCAACCTGTCCATCGCCAGCCGGGCTCGGGCCATCAGAGCCCCATCGTCGAGCGGGTGGTTGGCGAGGAGCCGTTCCAGCCCCGAGGGTGTGGCACTGTCGAAATGCACGCCATGCTCGTCAATCAAAAGTCCTACGGGCGGCTCACCATCCGCGCGTCCGGGATGGATCGACCGCAAAAGCGCATCCTCGATCCGTACCAGCGCGGCACCGGTCTTCTCCGCCATCGCCTCACCGCGAGCGGCATAGGGCGAGCGGCCCCACACGCCGATCCTGTCATCCGCGCCGGGCAGGCCGAGCTTCACCTCCCAGCCGGCCAACTCCAGAATGCGCCTCACGCGGCGCTGAAAGACGAACCCGCCCGAGTAAACGAAAAGCCGCCGGGGCGCAGAGGCTCCGGCGGCTTGGGTTTCGTCTGGCGCGGGGGCCATGCCGACCCCGTCAGTTGCCAGCGGCGGTGTTGAGCTGGTTGGCGGTGCCCACGGCCCCGGTCAGTGCCGAAAGGGTCTTTTGCCATTGCACGTAGGGCGCCTCGGTGACGTAGACGGTATCGTCATCGCGGATCACAAAGTCCCGCGCCTCGAACATGCCGTTCGGCTCGGTCAGATCGAGCACGTAGACCATGCGCTGGGTGCCGGTGATATCGGTGCGGCCAAGCACCTGCCGGGCAATTTCCTCGGGCTCGTTGCGGAACACGAACACGCCGGTCGGGTCTGCAAGGTTGCTGCTGAGGCCGCCCACCTGGGCAATCGCTTCAATGGCCGAAAGAGTCTGCGTGGTGAAGGGGATACGGTTCTGCGTGCCGGTTGCGCCGAGGGCGGTGAAGGCCCGAGTATCTTCTTCCACGAGGATGCGGTCGCCGTCGCGCAGGGCGATGTCGAACTTGGGGTTCTCGAACAGATCCGCCCACCAGATGGTGCATTTGTGCTTGCCGCGGATCACGGTGATCTGGGCCACGTCCTGCTCGATGGCAATGCCACCCGCCGCGGCCAGCATGGCCGAAAGGGTGCGGGTGGGCCGCTCGATGGGGTAGACGCCCTGAGCGCTGACGCCGCCCACGACCGACACGGCAGCCCCGTCACCGGCGAGACGGCGGACGATAACTTGCGGATCGGGCGTTTGGGTGTCGAGCTTTTCGGTGATGAGCTGGCGGATGCGCTCCGGGGTGTTGCCGGAGGCCTTGATCCGGCCCGCGTAGGGCACAAAGATGAAACCTGCACTGTCGACCTGAACTTCCTCGAGCACGGTCGCAGACTGGCCCTCGTTGGCCAGCAGCCCGTCATCGACGTTTTCCCAGATCGTGAGGCCGAGCACATCGCCGGGGCGGATGGTGTCGGAGCCGATGCGACCGGCGTTGAGGAAGGCCTTGGAGAAGCCCAGCACCGGGGTCACGGAGGTCGCGGCGGTGACGCGGCTGTTCACCGCGACCACGAACGCATCGCCCTCATTCAGCACGGAGCCTGCGAAGATTTCGCGCTTGTTCGGGCCGCTGCGGGGGAGGCCGCAGGACGCGACAAGGGCAACCATGGCCAAAGCGGCCGCGGCGCGGGCCAGCGGGGAGGTCTTGAGTATCACTGCTCGGGCTCCTTTACGGATTTCTGCCTCAAGTTTTGCGCCGAGCCTACTGACGGGGCGGGTCAAAAGGAAGGACGGTGGCGGCGGGGCTGTGCCGAAGGGCAAGGGTGTGTTGCCGATGTGTCGCGATTTTGGCGATAAGTCCTGAACCGGATTCTCCAAGGAATCCCGGCTATTTGGCAGATGTAGTGGAAGTAGGCGGAGCGACCCCCAAGGGCTGCGTCAGGTCACGAGCCGGAGCTGAAGGCGCGGTCCGGCTTTGCCTTGTGCGAGCGCGTCATAAGGGTCTTCCGGGGCCAGCATCATATCCACTACCTGCCGCAAGAGTTGCCTGCGCCCTCGCGATGAATAGAAGCCCCCGGCGATCTGCGAGGTCTCCAGCAAAAAGCTGCGATAGTCGCGATAGGCCTTGCTGTCGGGCCGTGTCGGTGCCGAGAAGAACTCGGGCAGAGGCTGGACCGAGACGAAGTCGGGCTTGGCGTAGACTGCATCGCCGAAGACCTTCAGCGGCAGCCCGCGCCAGAGCACCTGCTGCGCGGCGGTGGAGTTGACGGTCACCGCAGAGCGGGCGTGGTTGAGCAATTGCGCCAGCTTGCCGCCACGCACGTAATGCACCCTGCCAGCCACCCCATGCGCCTTTGCCAGCCTGCGGATCTCTCGCCGGATCGGGACGCGCCCATCCTCCAGCGGATGGGCCTTGAACACGAGGTGATGGTGGCGCGGTGCCCCGGCGGCAAAGCCTTCGATCGTGACCGCGAGAAACTCGGTCATCGTCTTGAATGGCGAGTGCTTTTGAAAGCTGGCGTCATGCTCCAGTTGCAGGATCGCGAGGTGATAGGGGAAGCCGCCGTGCTTGATCCGGAAGGTAGCCTGCACCCGGTCGGCCCAGAACACCGGCATAAGCAGCAAGCGCTTGAGATAGAGGGCGAATTCCTGCGCCACGGTCAGCGAGCGGTGGGGGCGGAAGTTGCGGTAGGGCCGGTTCCAGAGCAGCACGAAGTAGTGGTAGAGGAAGCCGTAGAAGATGTGGTGGCGCATGTCGCCCCATTTGGCGGGCGCATCGGGCAGGTCGATATCCGACATCGCCAGCGCGGCGCGCATATCCTCGATCGAGAAGTCCATCAGCCGCGAGTGGCCGTTGGAGCCGCCGCGCTCGTAGCTCACCCAGTAGGGCCGCAGGTAGCCCTCCTCGAAGACATGCACGGTGATCGCCCGTTCTTTGGCGATGCGCACCGCCTCGGCGTGGATGCCGCGGGTGTCGCCGTAGAGCGCGATATCGGTGATGCCCTTCTCGCCGCAAAGCTCTGCGAAGCGGTCAGGCCAATCTTCGGGGGTGCCGCGATAGGGGATGAAACTGCGGGAATGAAACCAGAAGGCCTCATCCCCCTTGTTGAAGCCCACGCGCCAGACCTCGCAGCCCGCCGCGCGCAGCATCTTGCCGAGCCGATGGAAGAACGGCCCGTGCGGCCCCTGCAGGAACAGGAAGCGGCGGTCTTCTGCGGCAAGGGCGCTCATCGGCGGCGCGATCTCCTCAGGTCTTGCTTGTGGCCTAACCCATTCCTGCGGCAGAATTAAGACCGGAATGTCCGGGCGCAGGCGCACTCGGGTCAAAAGAAGAAGGATTGAGGCATGTTTACCGGCATCGTCACCGACATCGGGCGGGTGGAAAAAGTGGAGATGCGCGGCGACATGCGGGCGCGCATCGGCACCAGCTACGACACCGGCGGTATCGACATTGGTGCCAGCATTGCCTGCGATGGCGTGTGCCTGACGGTCGTAGCGCTCGGGCCGGATTGGTTCGAGGTGGATGTCTCGGCGGAGACTGTCTCAAAAACTTCGATCCCGGCCAATGGCTGGCCGGTGGGAAAGCGGCTCAATCTGGAGCGGGCGCTGAAGGTGGGTGATGAGCTGGGCGGGCATATCGTTTCGGGCCATGTGGACGGCGTGGCCGAAGTGGTGGGCATGGCCGATGAGGGCGACAGCCTGCGCCTGACTTTCCGCGCGCCCCAGGCGCTGGCGAAGTTTATCGCACCCAAGGGCTCGGTCGCGCTCAACGGCACCTCTCTAACGGTGAACGAAGTGGAGGGCGCGGAGTTCGGCATCAATCTCATCCCGCACACGCGGGAAGTGACCACATGGGGCGATGTGGCCAAGGGCGACGAGGTGAACCTCGAGGTCGATACGATGGCGCGATACGTGGCCCGGCTGCAGGAGGCTGGTTGATGGCGGAGCGCCCGATTTACGGCCCCGGCCACAATGGCGGCCCCACGATGGAGCCGGGCGCGGGCTGGCGCGGCTATGCCTGGAAGCGGGCGCGGGCGGAACTGCTGCCCTCCCTGCCGCTCCCGGTGATCCAGCGCAGGCTGAAGCGAGCGGGCGAGCTTGGGCTGGATTTCAAGACCTACGCCCGCGTTCACCACTCGGCGGGCCGCGATATCGTGGCGATCCTGTTCTCCAACAACGCGCTCAGGATGATCCGCGAGGGCCAGCAGATGCCCGAAGCGCGTGCGGCCAAGCTGCGGGACCTGGCGCGCTGTGGCAGGGTGCTGCTGGCTCACGCGCCGCAAGACCCGGCGGCGCTCGCTCGGCGCATCGAGGCGGAGCACGCCATTCGGTTCGATCCGGCGGCCATCGCGCCCGATCTGCGGGAGACTTGGGGCCAGACCCGCTCCCGCATCCGCGACATGCTGAACGGCGCGGGCCTGCTGCCCGGTGCTGTGGTTCTGGTCGGCGACACCCCGCTGGAGGCCGATTGGGCCCCCACCGCCAACCTCGCAGGCCATGTCTCTGCCGAGCAATACTTCGGCCCCTGACCCCCCGCGACCTCGCGTCTCGCCCCGGCCTTCCACCCTTTCCAACCCGGCTCAACCGGGCTAGATGGAGCCGCAAACCAGACGGGCGGCCCGATGAACGACCTTTCGACCAACTATACAGACGCGATCTCCTCGGTTGAGGAGATCATAGAGGATGCCCGCAACGGGCGGATGTTCATCCTCGTGGATCATGAAGACCGTGAGAACGAGGGCGATCTTGTGATCCCCGCGCAGATGGCCACGCCCGATGCGATCAACTTCATGGCGACCCACGGACGCGGGTTGATCTGCCTTGCGCTACCCGGCCCCCGGATTGATGCGCTCGGCCTGCCGCTGATGGCCTCGCAGAACTCCTCGCGGCACGAGACCGCCTTCACCGTCAGCATTGAGGCCCGAGAAGGCGTGACGACCGGCATCAGCGCCGGCGATCGCGCCCGCACCGTGGCCGTGGCCATCGACAGCGCCAAAAGCGCGCAGGATATCGCCACGCCGGGCCACGTCTTTCCGCTTCGCGCCCGCGAGGGCGGGGTGCTTGTGCGGGCCGGTCATACCGAGGCGGCGGTGGATGTGAGCCGCCTTGCGGGGCTCAACCCCTCGGGCGTGATCTGCGAGATCATGAACGAAGATGGCACCATGTCGCGCCTGCCGGATCTGGTCAGCTTTGCCCAGCGGCACGGGCTGAAGATCGGCACCATCTCGGACCTCATCGCCTACCGTCGCCGCCACGACAACCTCGTTGCCGTGAAGAAGGAGGAGACCATCACCTCCGCCTTCGGCGGCGAGTGGCAGATGAAGATCTACACCGATCAGGTGCAGGGCGCCGAGCATATCGTGCTGGTGAAGGGCGATATCTCCGGCGATGCACCGGTGCTCACCCGGATGCACGCGCTCGACCCGATGCTCGATGTGGTCGGCACCGCCGGTGCAGGCCGGGCGCATGAGTTTGGCGCAGCAATGGAGGCCGTGGCCGACGAAGGCCGGGGCGTTGTGGTGCTGCTGCGCGACCTGACCATGAAGATCGCCGCCGCCGAGGAGGCCTCGCCCCAGACGCTGCGGCAATACGGCCTCGGTGCGCAGATCCTCTCGTCGCTCGGCATCCACAAGCTGGAGCTGCTCACCAACTCCCCCACGCCCAAGATCGTTGGGCTCGATGCCTACGGGCTGGAGATCGTCGGCACCCGCCGGATCGAGGAGGCAGGCTGATGGCCGGGAGCGAGAGCCATTACGTTTTGCCCCGACCGGAGTTTGACGTCGCGCCCAAGATACTGATCGTCGTCGCGCCCTACTACAAGGACATCGCCGACAACCTCGTTGCCGGCGCCGTGGCCGAACTGGAGGCCTGCGGGGCGTTCCACGAGATCGCCGAAGTGCCTGGCGCGCTGGAAGTGCCCACCGCCATTCGCATCGCCCACCGGCAGAGCAACTTCGATGGCTTCGTGGCGCTCGGCTGCGTGATCCGAGGCGAGACGACCCATTACGAGACCGTCTGCAACGACAGCTCCCGCGCCGTCACCCTGCTGGGGCTGGAAGGGGCCTGCATCGGCAATGGCATCCTGACGGTCGAAAACCGCAAACAAGCCGAAGTGCGGGCCGAGGTCGAGGGGCAGAACAAGGGCGGCGGCGCTGCTGCTGCCGCGCTGCACCTGATCGCGCTGACCCGCCGCTTTGGCAAGCCGGAGCGGGGCGTGGGCTTCCGCTCGCCGCTTGAAAACGAAATCCTGCTGGCCGGTGACGGCGAAGGACCCAAGACCGCATGAGCGACAAACGCACGAAAAAATCCGCCGCACGCCTCTACGCCGTGCAGGCGCTCTTTCAGATGGAAGCCTCCGGCCAGACCGCCGAGGCGGTGGAGACCGAGTTCGAGGATCACCGCTTCGGCACCGAGTATTTCGAGGGCGAGGAGATGGTGGAGGGCGACCCGTCGCTGTTTCGCAAGCTCGTCGGCGATGCGGTGAACCATCAGGCCAAGATCGACCAGATGACCGACCGGGCGCTGGTGGCCAAATGGCCGATCAACCGGATCGACCCGACCCTGCGCGCGCTGTTCCGCGCCGCCGGGGCCGAGTTGGTGGAGAGTGACACGCCGCCCAAGGTGGTGATCGTGGAGTTCGTGGATATCGCCAAGGCCTTCTTCCCCGAAGGACGTGAGCCGAAGTTCGTGAACGCGGTGCTCGACCACATGGCCCGCGAGGCAAAGCCCGAGGCGTTCTGACGCGGAAGGGCGGATTCTGGCCGGGGCCGGGTGGAATTAACTGGCTGTTAGGCACAGTTGCGTTATCTTGAATGTGACGCGCGTCGCCTCGGAGGCCCTGCCAATGCCCAAGCTCGTATCGCTTTACATCCGCCATGTCCTGATCGGCTTTGCCCTCGCTGCGCTCTTCGTGGCCGGGCTGCTCTGGCTGAACGTGGGCAACCTCTGGCACCTCGTCACCCACACCTCCGCGGGGCCTTTGGCGGTGTTTCTGCTGTTCATGTTCAATGGCATCGTCTTTTCGGGCGTGCAGTTCGGCATCGCCATCGTGCGGATGGCGGAGCCGGAAGATCGGGGCAGGGGCGGCGGCAAGCGAATGGCCGTGCAACTGCAAACCGTGGCGGTGCAGGTGCCCCCCGAGCCGCGCGACGCCCCGCGTCAGCGCGGGTTTGACGACTTCAGCTAGGCGCTAGCCTTCGGTGATCTCGGTCGCGATCGAGAACTCTTCCAACTCCTCCGGCAGCAGGATGTAAATTTCATCCGGTGGGGTGGAGAGCGCGTGTTCCATCACCCCCAGCCCGATGCCCATCTCCCCCAGGTAGCGGATCACCTCGGCCTGGCTGTGCTGGATGTCTTCCACCGCGAGGAAGGCGGGCAGCACGGTGCTTTGGCCGTAATAGCTTTGGTGCACGCCCACTTTGGCCTCGGCGTGCACCCGGCGCTCGGAGCCGGCCATCAGCATGTAGGGGCAGGCGGAGAGACAGAAGGCGCCTGCGTCCATCGCGGTGTTGATGCCCTTCTCCCGGATCAACCGCCCGATCTGCAGCGCATCGCCCACCGAGCCGCCGGGGGAGTGGAGCCACAGCGTTTCGGGCACGTCCGGTTGGCGCTCCAGCCATTCGGCAAAGCGCGGCCCGTCGCCCTCCTTGATCGCGCCGACAATCCGCGTGCCGCCCTCGGGCCGGTCCTCGAAGAACAGCCGCTTGGGCATGTTAGCGGCGCCTTCCATCGGGATGCCGGGCATTGTTGGGCGGCGCACCTCATCGGGGTCGAACCGCCGGGTCTGGTCGCCGGGCGCCACGGGGTCGGAGACGGCAGGGGCGGAGGTGGGCCATCGGATCTGCGGCGCAACGAGCGAAAAGTCCTGCCCGAGCAGCACGACCGCGATGCCGATCTGCAGCCCGAAAATCGCCTTGAGGCCGGTTTTTGCCGTGAAAGCCATCGCCAAGCCCTCAGACAGACCGCGGGCCGGAGCCCTTGGCCGGTTTTTCCAGCGGCTCGACGTTTTCGGGGCGCGGCTCTTCCTCTTCTTCGTCCTCCGCCTCTGGCTCCTCGTCCCGTTCATCCATAGCGTTCTCAACGTCCCGCGCGGCAACGAGGGCGGCGCGCAGCTCTGCCATCGTGAGTCGGTCGCCAAGGTCCACCGGGTCGCGGCCCGCGCGGATGGCGGCCTGCACCACCATGAGGATCAGCACCAGCACCGCAGGCAGCAGGTCGATGGCGATGGCCCCGGCCCAGCTGGGCACAAAGTTTTCGGCGTAGAGGATCACCGCATCGGCGGCGGAGACGGGGGTATAGGCAACTTCGGCGGGCGGGGTCATGCCCATGACGCCCTCGGCTGCCAAACGCAGGGTTTCTGCGCGCTGGCCGAGCACGCCCAGCACAGATTCCAGCGTCGAGGCCTGGCCGATGCGGTCTTCCTCCGTGCGCCCGTCGAGTTGGGGCAGCACCACGGATTGCGAAAGGTCCTGCGCCGCGCGCTGCACCAGTGGCGCGACGGAAAGCTGGCGCAACTCGGTGATGATCCCGGCCAGCCGCACGGCCTCTTCGGAAAATTCGACCGAGCGCGCCTCGACCGGCCCGGTCTCTACTGTCAGTGCCCGCATCCGGCTGAGGATTACGTTGCCCTGCGCAAAGCGCTCTTCCACCAGCGGGGTCTGGCTGGCGATCTGAGCCTCCAACCCGCTCAACTCATCGGCCTTCTGGTTCAGCACCCGAAACACCGCACCGCGCCCGGCGAGGCCCGAAAGGTTGCCGGTGGCCTCCTGTTCAGACAGGTCGGTGAAGCTCTGGCGCACGCGGGCGACATCGCGCTCCAGCCCCTGGCCTGCGGTGGCGATCTGATAGCTGCGCTCCAGCGAGCCCTGATAGTCCTGCACCGTCTTGGCGAGGTGCTGCTCCACCGCCGCCGCGCCTGCAAGCGCCGCGGCATTGAGCCAGGACGACATGGCCACGATCGCCAGAGAGCCGAGGCCCATCGAGAGCAGCAGCCCGATCCGCGCCGAGGCGGTGCGCACCGCCGGGAGCAGGCGCATGAGGAAGGACCAGAACACGAAAATGCCGACCGAGACGGCGATGGAATAGGCAACGGCTGCGAAGAAGGTCATCGCTCCGTTGTTATCCAGCAGCGAAGAGACGCCGAGGTAGGTGTAGATGCCCGAGGCGGTGGCCAGCACGCCGAGCGCGGTCGGCGTGAAGCTGTCGAGCGCGCCGAGGTGGCCCTCAAGTTCTTTGGAATAGGCAAGGCCGCGAGCCTCGCTCCTGCTCATCTTCCGGCTCATCGCACCCTCCACCGTGACCCGGGGAGTATAGGCACGCCGCGCCCGGGGGGAAGCGCGGGGCGCTTCACTTGGCCGTTATGAGAAGAAAGGGTGGCGGGGACCGCAGCGACCGGCAAGGCGTTCGAATTCCCGGGGACCTGTAAATACAGGTGGGCGTCGGGTAACCGGACCAGGGCCCGGACAGAGCCAACTCCCATGGAATTGCTTAAGGCCACTGGAATTGGGCCTCGACACGAGAAGAGCAGATCCGCCACGAGCGGAGATAGGCCCGGGGCAGGGTGCTGGCAAGGGGGTGCGGTGAATTCGATGCGCATGGCCCTCAGCGGAAGGCGCGGCGCACCTTGCTCTTGACCGATGAGCGCTTGATCCCGCGCGAGAGCGAGGGGCGCCCTTGGCGGATGATCGCGCCGTTGGGCGTGGTGGTGCCAATCGAGAGACCACGCGAGGGGCCGCCGCCATAGACAACGTAGTCACGCTGGAACGGGAAGTAGCGATGCCCCTTCCACTTGGAGCCGCGAAAGCTCTCTTCGGGGTGCCGCGTGCGGTCGGAGGGGTGCAATGTCCATACCTTCGGGCGGCCCGATGCAGTGGCCTCAACTTCCGCCGGGGCCTCCTCGGCAAAGAGCCAGCTCCAGAACTTGTCGGCCAGACCGTCGTTGGCCGCATGCGCCGGAATGGCGATTGCGGCAGCGAGTGCGATGAACATGGTTATGATAGAAATGCGCCCCATGTGTCGAAACTAGGGCAGCGGTGGCGGTCTGTCATCCCGATCACCGGGCGACTGTTCGCGGTGCGTCAACAATGCTGGCCTTCGGCAGCGATCGGCGCCCGGTTGCCGGGGTTTTGAGGCAAGATCGTGGCAAATTTTTGTTTTAAATTCTGAAGCTCGGCCGGGGGCTTGAAGGATGTTTCTGGTTTGTTCATGTTTGCGACATGGAACTCTCACCAGAATCGCCCACGCCCGAGTTGCAGCCCGGCCAGCTGCTCGCCCGAGGGGTGTGCCGCCACATGCTCAGCCACGGATTCGTGACGGTCGAAGAACTGGTGCCCACGGGCGGGTTGCGGGTGGACGTAATGGCGCTCGGGCCGAAGGGAGAGGTCTGGGTGATCGAGTGCAAGTCGAGCCGGGCCGACTACATGGCCGATCACAAGTGGCAGGGCTATCTGGAGTGGTGTGACCGCTTCTTCTGGGCGGTGGATCAGGACTTTCCGACAGAGCTGCTGCCTGCGGAGACGGGCTTGATCATCGCGGACCCTTACGATGCAGAGATCATCCGCATGGGGCCAGAGACCAAGCTGGCCGCCGCACGGCGTAAGGTGATGCTGCAAAAGTTCGCCCGCCACGCCGCGCTGCGGCTTCAGGCCCTGCGCGACCCACGTCCCTCGGGGCTGCTCTAGCGCTTCTTCTTGCCGCCCGCGACCATGGCCGCCGCGCGCTGGGCCGCGCTCTTCAGCTCTTCGGCGATCTCGAGTGCCTCTTCGGGGTCGAAGTCCATCGGAATATCCACGCCGTCGCCCTGAATGTAGATCCGCACCATGCCCTGATCGGTCGGCCCGATCTGAAGGTTGGCGGCGAAGTCGCTCTCGCTATTGATGCCCATGGGTGTTTCTCCGGCTGCGGTGGTCCGTCAGCTAGCCTGCACCTCGGGGTGAGGCAAGGGGGGATAATGCTTGACCCACGCAAGCAACTGCCGGAAATTCTGTGGCGGAGGGTCGGATATGGACGACATCGAACAGCTGCGCGGCTTCTCGCGGTTCTACACCCAGCGCCTCGGCCTGCTGGGGCAGAGCTACCTCGGCTCCGGGCTCGGGGTCACGGAAGTGAGGGTGCTCTGGGAGCTGGCCAATGGCGAGTTGTCGACCGCCCGCGAAATCGCGGAACTGCTAGGGCTGGACGAGGGCTACCTCTCGCGCCTGCTCGCAGGCTTCGAGAAGAAGGGCTGGATTGCCCGCAAGCCCGACCCGCAGGATGCACGGCGCCGCACACTTGAACTAACCGCCGAAGGGCAAGCGCTGGCCGCGAGCCATGACAAGGCCTCCCGCGCCGCTGTTGGCGCCTTTCTGGGCCGAATGGAGCCTGATGCCCGCGCCTTGCTGGGCGAGGGGTTGGCCCGTGTGCGGCAGGCCTTTCAACCGCCGGAACATGTTGAATTGAAAGACCTTGCTCCGGGAGATGCAGGCTGGATCGTGGAGCGCCACGGGGCGCTCTATGCCCGGGACGAGGGCTATGATGCGACATTCGAGGCGCTGGTGGCGGAGGTCATGGCCGAGTTCATTCGCACCAACAATCCGGCCCGTGAGCGCGGCTGGATCGCTTGGGGCGATGGGCGCAGGCTCGGCTCGGTGTTTTGCGTCTCGCGCGGAGCGGAGACTGCACAGTTGCGGCTATTCTTTCTGGAGCCGGAGGCGCGCGGGTTGGGGCTGGGGCGCAAGCTGCTGGAGGCCTGCCTGAACTTCGCCCGCGACAAGGGCTACCGCGAACTGGTGCTCTGGACCCACGAATCCCACGCGGCGGCCTGCCGGCTTTATGAACGCGCGGGCTTTGAAAAGCTGGGCAGCCGGCCGGAGCACGAATTCGGGCAGGATACCGTGGTTGTTGACTACAGGATTGACCTCTGAGGCTCTTGCAATCGTGCGGGACGGGCGCTAAACGACCCCCGAGTGCCGCCTTAGCTCAGTTGGTTAGAGCGCCTGATTGTGGATCAGGAGGTCCCCCGTTCGAGCCGGGGAGGTGGTACCACTCCCCCAGACCCGTTGAAAATGCCCGCCGATCCGGCGTTCCGCGCCTGCGGAAACTGGCGCTTTTGCCGCCCGCCGCCTAAGCTGGGCGCCGAGGCAGAAGCAGGAGAAAAACATGCTGAGAATCATGGTCTGCACCCTTGTGGTAGGCACGCTTGCGGCGTGCGAAAGCGCGGGGCCAATCGCAGTTGGGCAAGCGCGTTACGAGGTATCGGGCGTGGAAGAGGGCGATATGCTGAAGCTCCGCGCGGGGCCGGGCACCGGCTACACGATCCAGGCGGGGCTGCCCAATGGCACGGTTGTGCGGGTGAAGGAGTGTTCGCGCATTGGCGGCACCCGCTGGTGCGAGGTTGCGCTGGACCGGACGCCGACGATGACGGGCTATGTCTCGCAGACTTATCTTACGCGCCTCTAGTGCGGCACCGCCTCAGGGCGTGACCTCGATCTCCTGCCGCAGCGTGCCGTCTGCGGCGTAGATCAGGATCCGCCCGTCGGTGGTGACCACGGCGTGCCAGCCCGGCCCTGCGGTGTAGGCCTGCACTTCGGCCCCGGCAGGCAAGGCGATTTCCTCAGGAAAAGAGGGGCTTTGCGGGCCGGAGAGGCGGATGATAAGCAGGGCGGCGATTACGGCGATCCCTGCGATCATCGTAAGCGTCAGCCCTGTCACCAGCCGCTTGAGCCACTTCAGGTCCACCGGCAGTTCATTTTCATCCGGAGCCGCCATGGCCGCCTCTCTCGTGACATTCACCCTCGGCCCGACGCCGCCGCCGCGCCTTGATAAGGCGCTTTCACGCGATGTGCCAGACGAGGCGAGCCTGAGCCGGTCGCGGCTGGTGCGGCTGCTGGCCGAGGGCGCAGTGCGGGTGAACGGCGCGGTGGTGACAGATGCGAAGGCCAAGGTGGCGGAGGGCGACGAGGTGGAAATCGCTGTGCCCGAGGCCGCCGAGGTGGAGATGGTGGCCGAGGATATTCCGCTGGAAATCGCCTTCGAAGATGAACACCTCGTGGTGGTCAACAAGCCTGCGGGCATGGTGGTGCACCCGGCGCCGGGCAGCCCGCGTGGCACGCTGGTGAATGCGCTGCTGCATCATTTTGGCGGCGAGCTGTCGGGCGTGGGTGGCGAGAAGCGGCCGGGCATCGTGCACCGGATCGACAAGGATACCAGTGGGTTGCTGGTGGTCGCCAAGTCCGACGCCGCCCACCACGGGCTGGCCGAACAGTTCGAGGCGCATACTGCGCGGCGGCATTATCTCGCGCTCTGCTATGGCATCCCCGATGGCTCGGAGCCACGGCTGCGGGGGATCAAGGGCACCCATTTCGAGCCGGACGGCACGCTGCGGATCACCACCCAGCTGGCCCGCCACAAGACCGACCGGCAGCGCCAGGCGGTGTGCTTCACAGGCGGACGCCACGCGGTGACGCGGGTGCAGGTTGTGGAGCGTTTGCAGGAGGTTGCGGCGCTGGTGCAATGCCGGCTGGAGACCGGGCGCACGCATCAGATCCGGGCGCATATGTCTCACATCGGGCATGGGTTGATCGGTGATCCGGTTTACGGCGGGCGGCGCAAGCTCTCGGAGCGGGCGGTAGGGGCCGAGGCGGCGGAGGCGGTGCGGGCGTTTTCACGGCAGGCGCTGCATGCGGCTTCGCTGGGTTTTGCCCATCCGGTGGAAGGCACCGAGATGGACTTTGCCGCCCCCATGCCGGATGACATGGGAGCGCTTCTTGCGGTGCTCGGTGGCAGCTATTCGGCCTGACATCAGGCGGTTGCCGCGCTCCGCTGCGGGCGGAGCAGGAACACCAGCGCAAGGCTCAACTCGGCGAGGATCGTGACCCCGTATGCCGGTTGCATCAGCGCGTTGAATTCCGGTGCGCCGAGGCGGGTGAGCGAGCCTGCGAGGTAGGTGAGGCCCGCCAGACCCAGCAGGGGGGGCAGCCAGCGGGGCACGAGCGCGGCGCGGGCGAGGAGCCATGCGGTGATCAGCGTGTTCGCGCCAAAGAAGATGAGCCCGACGTCGTAGCCAATGGAATGGGTAGTCAGCAGGACCATCAGCGCCTCGGGGGCCTCGGGCCCGGTGCTGACCAGCGAGAGCGCCGCGACACTGGCGAGCAGGCTGGCGCCGATCACGGCGGCCTGCATCAGGCGCAGAACCATCGCGGTGAGGGCCAGCTCGGGCTGGACCCGGCGGAGGAGGCTGAAGAACAGCACGGCGAGGGCGATGTCGAGCGCGATCATTGCACTGTCGGCCAGCAGCCCGGCGCGAAAGAGGCCGGTGTTGGCGGCGATGGCTGCCCATGTCTCGGCGGGATCACCCCATGTTATCAAGGGCATGCGGATGGCGAACTCGGAGGTGAGGCCAAGGGCGATGACGCCAAGGTAGAGGGCGCCTGTGGTGCGTTGGATCGAGGCTTGCATGGGGCGGCTCCGGGGGCTGAAGTTGCGTTGTCCCCGAGATAGGCCATGCGGAGACCGCATAGAATTCCCCGTTTTCGTTCACCATTCATGCAAATACGCATGACAAGTGCGGTCACACAGATTGGTGCGCCGGATTTACCTTCTCTTCACGTTTATCAGGTCTAGGATGGTCGCAACCTTAGGGCACCGCTAAGACTTGAACCGATCAGTTCAGTGCTTATATGACCATCAACCGCCCGGCATGACCGGGGTAAAGCACTGATAACACGCAACAAGGGACGCGCATGAGTAACTATTCCAAGCTTCCGGCCCCCTCTCCAGAGCAGGGGCTCAACCGCTACCTCCAGGAGATCCGCACCTTTCCGATGCTGGAGCCGGAGGAAGAGTACATGCTGGCCAAGCGGTGGGTCGAAACCGAAGACAGCTCTTCGGCCCACAAGCTCGTGACCTCCCACCTGCGCCTCGCCGCGAAAATCGCCATGGGCTACCGCGGCTACGGCCTGCCGCAGGCCGAGGTGATCTCTGAGGCCAACGTGGGCCTGATGCAGGCGGTCAAACGCTTTGACCCGGAAAAGGGCTTTCGGCTCGCGACCTATGCCATGTGGTGGATCCGCGCCTCGATCCAGGAATACATTCTTAGATCGTGGTCGCTTGTGAAACTCGGAACGACGAGCGCCCAGAAGAAACTTTTCTTCAACCTTCGCAAAGCCAAGAACAAGATCGGCGCGCTGGAGGAGGGCGATCTGCGCCCCGAGAACGTGCAGAAGATCGCCGAACAACTCAACGTGACCGAGGACGAGGTGATCTCGATGAACCGCCGCCTTTCAGGCGGGGATGCGAGCCTCAATGCCACCATCGGCTCCGATGATGACGGCTCGGCGCAATGGCAGGACTGGCTGGAGGATGAGACCGCCGACCAGGCCAAGAGCTACGCCGAAGAGAACGAGATGGAAGTGCGCCGCGAGCTTATGGTGCAGGCGATGGACGTGCTGAACGAGCGCGAGAAGGACATTCTGATCCAGCGCCGTCTGCACGAGCAGCCGGTCACGCTCGAGGAGCTTTCGGGTCAGTATGACGTGAGCCGCGAGCGCATTCGCCAGATCGAGGTGCGCGCTTTCGAGAAGCTGCAGAAGCGGATGCAGGAGCTTGCCAAGGAGCGGGGACTGCTGGCGCGCGCTTGAACCCGCGCCAGCGGGCGGCTAGACCCTTGGGCAACCGAGGGGGATCTGCGTGAAGCTGCACGAGACATTCATCAAGCCGATGCACAAGGAAGGCTGGCGGTTCGTCAGCGTCTTCGCCGTGCTCACGCTGCTGCTGTTCTTCATCTGGCAGCCGCTGGGCTGGATCGGGCTGGGGCTGACCGTTTGGTGCTACTACTTCTTCCGCGACCCAGTGCGCCATGTGCCCGAGGGCGAGGGGCTGATCGTGAGCCCGGCCGATGGCATCGTGAGCCTGATCGAGATGGCCGCGCCTCCGCCCGAGTTGGGGCTGGGCGATGAAAAGCGCCTCCGCGTCAGTGTGTTCATGTCGGTCTTCAACTGCCACATCAACCGCGCCCCGGTGCCGGGGCGGGTGGCTAAGATGGCCTACAAGCCCGGCAAGTTCCTCTCGGCCGAGCTGGACAAGGCCAGCGAGGACAACGAGCGCAACTCCCTGCTGATCGAGATGGATGACGGGCGCGACCTTGTAGTGACCCAGATCGCGGGCCTCGTGGCCCGGCGCATTGTTCCGCTGACCGAGGAAGGCACGGTGCTGAAACGCGGCGAGCGCTTTGGCCTCATTCGCTTTGGCTCCCGGCTCGATACCTACTTGCCCGATGGCGTTTCGCCGCTGGTCGCCGTGGGGCAGACCATGATCGCTGGCGAGACCGTGCTGGCCGATACCGCGCAGGGCACGCCCCGACCGGCAAGGGCCGACTGAGCGCATGCCACGTGCCCCCCGCATTCGCCGCAGGGCGAGCCGCTTGCCGATCCTGCACCTGCTGCCCAACATCGTCACTATCGCGGCCATCTGTGCGGGGCTCACCGGCCTGCGGCTGGCGCTTCAGGGGCGGTTCGAGGCGGCGGTGATGATGGTGCTTCTGGCGGCGCTGCTGGATGGGTTGGATGGCCCGCTGGCGCGGCTGCTAAAGTCCGAGTCCAAGATCGGCGCGGAACTCGACAGCCTAGCCGATTTCGTCAACTTCGGCGTGGTCCCCGGCTTTTTGCTGTACCTCTGGAGCCTCGACACCACCTCGCGGCTGAGCTGGATCGCGGTGCTGATCTATGCGGTCTGCGCCGTGCTGAGGCTGGCCCGGTTCAACGTGACGGCGCGGGAGGAGGCGGAGGAAGACCGCCCTAAGCCCGGCACCTTCACCGGTGTGCCTGCCCCGGGTGGCGCGCTGCTGGCTCTGGCGCCTTTTGCGCTGGTGCAGAACTTTCCGGGCCTGCCGATGCCTGCCGGGATCGTCGCCATCTGGCTGGTGATCGTGGGCCTTTTGATGATTTCACGCCTGCCCACCCCCTCGCTGAAGGCGATGCGGGTGCCGCGGGAGAATGCCCGGTTTCTGATTGTCGGGTTGGTGGCCTTTGCCGCCATCGCCGCCACCTGGCCCTGGGTTGTCATGTCGATTGCACAGTTCGGCTATATCGTGCTGGTCGGATGGAGTGCGCGGCACCACGCCACGGGGAGCGTCAGTGATGAAGATTGAAGCGGTATCAAACTCTTACAAACGCTGGGCCCCGGTCTATGACAGCACCTTCGGGGCCGTGACCAATGCCGGGCGCAGGCGGGCAACCTCCTATGTGTCGGAGCGGGGCGGCGATGTGCTGGAGGTCGGTGTGGGCACTGGGCTGGCGCTGCCGCTCTACGGCCCCGGCGTTCGGGTGACGGGCATCGACTTTTCGCCCGAGATGCTGGCCAAGGCCGAGAAGCGGGTGGAGGAAGACGGGCTGACCCGGGTCGAGGCGCTGCGGCAGATGGATGCCCGCGAGTTGGACTTCGCCGATGGCAGCTTTGACTACGTGAGCGCGATGCATGTGCTCTCGGTCGTGCCCGAGCCGGAGCGGGTGATGCGCGAGATCGCGCGGGTGCTAAAGCCCGGTGGGCAGGTGCTGATCGTGAACCACTTCGCCGCCGAGAAGGGCATGCTGGGCCTCGTGGAGCGGGCGATTGCGCCGCTGGAAGGGCTGATCGGCTGGCACTCGGATT
The DNA here is from genome assembly GCF_052828525.1 of Vannielia sp. SX4. The sequence goes on along the minus strand of NZ_CM128247.1, from coordinate 3,213,713 downwards.
TCCCGATCTCGCGCGTACTCGGCGCGCCCGGCCTCGTTGAGGTGGAGCGCGACAGCCTGCCGCCGATGCGGATCATGACCTGGCTGGTGCTGGAGAAGCAGGGCTAGCTTGCGGGCTGACCGGCGGGTCGTTAGCGTTGGCGCTAACAGGGACACCGGGAGAGCTGCCATGACAATCGAACCGATCCGCTGGGGCATCCTCGGCGCCGCCAACTTTGCGCTTCAGCACATGGGCCGCGCGATCCATGCCGCGGAGGGGGCCGAACTGGTGGCGCTGGCCACCTCGAGTGCCGAGAAGGCGAAGCCGTTTCAGGCCTTTTGCCCTGCGCTGAAGGTGCATGACAGCTACGAGGCGCTGCTGGCCGATCCGGGGGTGGATGCGGTTTACATCCCTTTGCCGAACCACCTGCACGTCGAGTGGACGCTGAAGGCGATGGACGCGGGCAAGCACGTGCTGACCGAGAAGCCCATCGCGATGGAGGCGGGCGAGATCGACGCGCTGATCGCCAAGCGTGACGAGACCGGGCTGCACGCGGCGGAGGCCTACATGATCGTGCATCACCCGCAGTGGCAGCGGGCGCGGGCCATGCTGCGCGACGGGGCGATCGGCGATCTGGTGCATGTGGACGGGGTGTTTACCTACAACAACCCTGACATGGGCAACATCCGCAACGATGCCTCCAAGGGTGGCGGGGGCATCCCCGATATCGGGGTTTATACCTACGGATCAACGCGTTGGATGTTGGGCGAGGAGCCCGAGGAGATCACCCATGCGGACCTCACCTTCGAGGCGGGTGTGGATGTGGTGGCCCGGGTCGCGGCGCGCTTTCCAAGCGGCACGGCGCATTGGGTCAACTCGATGCGGATGCACCCGTGGCAGCATATGAGCTTTCACGGCACCGAGGGCGTGATCCGGCTCACCGCGCCGTTCAACGCCAATGTCTTCGATCAGGCCGAGGTGGAACTGCATCAGGATGGCATGGGCCGCCGGATCGAGCGCTTTCCGGGCATCAACCAATATGTGCTGCAGGTCGAGAACTTCGGGCGGACGGTGCGGGAGGGGGCGGACTACCCGTGGAGCCTTGAAGACGCCAAGGGCACGCAGGCGCTGATCGATGCGGTCTATGCCAAGGGCGGGCGCGGGTGATGCGGCCCTCGGACGACGAGCGCTTCGAGGGGCGGATGCACGGTCCGCAGGAGGATGCGGGCAAGGACGGGCTGCTGATGCGGCTCCTGCACATGATCCTGATCGGGCTGATGATTCAGGTAGCGATGACGGTGCTGGGCGTGGCGACGCTGGTGCAGTTCGTCGTCATGCTGGTGAGCAAGGGCGAGCCGAACCCGCGGCTGGCGGAGTTCGGCGAGAGCCTCGGCATCTGGCTGGCGAAGGCGGCGCGTTACCTTGTCGCCGCCAGCGAGGTGAAGCCCTGGCCGTGGACGGAGCTGGACTGAGTGCGGTGAGGCCGAAAAATCTTAACGAAGATTTTTCAGGCGGGTGAGGGGCAAAAATCTTCTGGAAGATTTTTGGGGGCCGAAGAATTTTCGGGAAAATTCTTCTCGCCGTCAGCCGAGGTAGTCGGCGTCGCTCACGTGCTCCATCCATGTGACGTTGGTGCCGTTCTCGACCTCGTGGATCGCCACATGGGTCATTGCGTGGTCGGCGCGGGCGCCGTGCCAGTGTTTCTCTCCCGGTTCGAACCAGATCTTGTCGCCCGGGGCGATCTCTTCTTTCGGGCCGCCCTCACGCTGGACCCAGCCGAGCCCGGCGGTGACGATCAGCAACTGACCGCGCGGATGGGTGTGCCAAGCGGTGCGCGCGCCCGGCTCGAAGGTGACGATCACCGCGCCGGCGGATGCGCCCTCTTCGGGGTTGTGGCGGTTCTCTTGCCGGACCGCGCCGGTAAAGTATTCTGCCGGGCCGGTGCCCGAGGGTTGCTCTGTGGCCCGCGTGATCTTCATCTTAGCCTCCAATTCCTCTCAAATTGTAAATAGGGCGGTGCTGCTGCCTTTCCCCCACCCTAGGGCGTTTGACCGGGCGCGGGGAGAGGGGGCAAGCTGGGGGCATGAGGATTTTTGCGCTGTCTCAGATTGTGGCCCTGATGGTGGCCTCGTGGCTGCCCCTGCCTGTTGCGGCCGAGGGACTGGGCCGGATCACGGCCTATATCGCGGGAGAGGCGGAGGAATGGCACACGATCACGATGGAGCAGGGCGGGCGGAAGGTGGCGACAGCCAGCTTTGAGCAAGGCGCGCGGCTGACCGAGTTGAGGGTGCAGGGGCACCCGGAGCCGCGCTTCACTTCGCGGGACGTGTTCAGCGTGGATGTGCGCTTCGAGGGGCCGTTCGCGCCGGGCGCGGAGCCGCTCTCTGTTGACGTGATGCATGTGCCGGAGGGTATGGGCGGGCCGTTCTGGACCAGCCGGGGCGCGGCCAAGCCTGCGCGGATCGATATCGTGGAACTGGAAGTCTACGGCAGCTACGGGCGGCTGGTGGCGACCTTCGAGGCGGAGCTGTGCTTTCGCCCGATCATCTCCTCGGCCACCGACACGGGCAACTGCCGCCCGGTGACCGGGGTGATCGAAACGGAGATCGCGGTGGATTAGGGAGGCAGGGTGACGCTCGCGCCTTGGCGCGTCGCCCCACCCGCCGTCCGCAGGGTTGTTAGCCCTCCATCGCCTCCAGCTCGTCGATGAAGCCTTCGATCATGCTGAGGCCCTTGTCCCAGAAGGCAGGGTCGGAGGCGTCGAGGCCGAAGGGGGCCAGAAGCTCCTTGTGGTGCTTGGAGCCGCCGGCTTTCAGCATGTCGAAATACTTGGCCTGGAAGTCGGCGTCGCCTTCCTCGTAGGCGGCGTAGAGCGCGTTCACCAGCCCGTCGCCGAAGGCGTAGGCGTAGACGTAGAAGGGCGAGTGGACGAAGTGGGGGATGTAGGCCCAGAAGGTCTCGTACCCTTCCATGAACTCGAAGGCCGGGCCGAGGGACTCGCCTTGGACTGACATCCAGATTTCGTTGATCTGGTCGGGGGTCAGCTCGCCTTCGGCCCGTGCCGCGTGGAGCTTGCACTCGAAGTCATAGAAGGCGATCTGGCGGACGACCGTGTTGATCATGTCCTCGACCTTGCCGGCGAGCAGCACCTTGCGCTCGGCGTCGTCCTTGGCGGCTGCCAGCAGTTTGCGGAAGGTGAGCATTTCGCCGAAGACCGAGGCCGTTTCGGCGAGGGTCAGCGGCGTGGAGGAGAGCAGCTCGCCCTGCTCGGCGGCGAGGACCTGGTGAACGCCGTGGCCGAGTTCGTGGGCGAGCGTCATCACGTCGCGCGGTTTGCCGAGGTAGTTCAGCATCACGTAGGGGTGGACGTCGGTCACGGTGGGGTGGGCGAAGGCGCCGGGGGCTTTGCCGGGCTTCACCTCGGCGTCGATCCAGCCCTTGGTGAAGAAGGGTTCTGCCAGTTTGGCCATCTCCGGGTCGAAGCCCGCGTAGGCGTCGAGCACCGTGCTCTTGGCCTCGTCCCAGCCCACGACCTTTTCGCTCTCCATCGGAAGGGGTGCGTTGCGGTCCCAGACCTGCATTTTATCCAGGCCGAGCCAGCCGCGCTTCAGCTCGTAATAGCGGTGTGACAGGCGGGGGTAGGCGGCGACGACGGCGTTGCGGAGGGCTTCGACCACCTCAGGCTCGACGTGGTTGGAGAGGTGACGGCCGGTTTGCGGCGTGGGCATCTTGCGCCACTTGTCCTCGATGGCCTTTTCCTTCGCCAGCGTGTTGTGGACGCGGGAGAAGATGTTGAGGTTGTCGGTGAGGACGGAGGCGATCTCGCGGGCCGCCGCTTCGCGGGTGTCGCGGTTCTGCTCGGAGAGGAGGTTGGCCACGCCTTCCATGCCGAGGGTCTCGCCGTTCACCTCGAACTCCAGCCCGGCGACGGTTTCATCGAACAGGCGGTTCCAGGCGGCGGCGCCGACAGTGCTCTGATCGTGCAGGAACTTCTCCAGCTCGTCGGAGAGCTGGTAGGGCTTGAGGGCGCGCATCCGGTCGAAGACGGGCTTGTAGCGGACGAGGTCGGCACTGCCGGTGAACCATGCCTCATAGGTGGCATCGGTGACGCGGTTCAGCTCGAGCGAGAAGAACACCAGCGACGACATGATGTCGGTGATCTGCTGCTGCATGTTGCCCATGAACTGGGCGCGGCCGGGGTCGACGGTGAGCTGGTAGTAGCGCAGGCCCGCGAAGGACATGATGCGGCCCGCGATACGGTCGATCGCCTCGTAGCGGTGGACGCAGTCGAGCATCTGCTCGGGTGTCAGGCCCTCCAGCTTGCCCTCGTAGTCAGCGGCGAAGGCGGGGCATTCGGTGGCGAGCCAGTCGAGATCACGCTTCAGCTCGGGGGCGTCTTCGGCGGTGTAGAGGTCGGAGAGGTCCCACTCGGGGAGGTCGCCGAGGTTCTTGCCACCGGAGGCGGTGGCGGCGTCGAAGACGGGGGATTTCATCGGGGCTGCTCCTGCGTTGTCTGTCTTTGTCGGTCAGAAGGCAGATAGGCAGGAAGGGGCGGGGGCTTCAACCCTCGGGCGCGGTTTCGTCCTGCGGCAGAAGGGCCGGAGCGAGGCCGAGGGTGCGGGCGGCGGCGAGCGAGAGGGTCTCGCTGTCGAGCCCTTGGGGGGACTGATACTTGCGGATGGCGCGGCGGGTGCGGGCATCCATCTCACCGGAGGGGCCGCCTTGGTAGAAGCCGCGGGCGGCGAGGGCGCGCTGGACCGAGGAGATATACTCGGGCGTCATCTCGGCGGGGCAGGGGGTTTCAAACCAGCGCTGGACGGCGGGTTTGACCACGTATTCCTGCGGCGCGCGGCGGTAGATCGGCGGGCTGATCACCTCGCCCGAGGCGGAGAGCTGGGCGGGCTGGACGAGCACCGGCTCGATCACCGTGCGGGTCTCGGGGGGCGTGGTTTCCTTGCCCCAGCAGGAGCCGGGGGTGGCGCTGGGCGGGGCTTCGAGCGTGGTGACGATTGGCAGCGGGGCGGCGCGTTTTTGCACCTCAGGGGCGGTGGGCACGCAGGCCGAAAGCACAAGCATCCCGCAGGCGAGGGCGGCCCTGAGCGGGCGGCGTTTGGCGTTGGGTCGTGTCACTGCTCTGGGCTCTCTTGCGGGCCGCGTTGGGCGCAGAGTAGCGCGGGGGCGGCGTGGCTCAAAGTCCCGGCGCGGGGAGGCGGTGCGGAGGGGCGGGCTCTTGCGCCCCTTTTGCAACAGGCTCGGGCGCTTGGGAGGGCGCGGGGGGCGGCTCCAGCAGGGTATCGAGCAGGGCGGAGATATCCTCGATCTGCTCGGCCACGATATGCACCACCTCCTGCTCGCGCTGGATGCGGCCTGTCACGCGTAGCAGCCGCCCGGCGATCACCGCGCGGCGGAAGCGCTCGTAGGTCTTGGCCCAGACCACTACGTTGCAGGTGCCTGTCTCATCCTCCAGCGTGACGAAGATCACCCCCTTGGCGGTGCCGGGCCGCTGCCGCACCAGAACGAGGCCGGCCACGGTGACCCGCGCGCCGATGGGCGGGCGGTTGAGCCATGCGGCGGGGAGCGCGCGGGGCGGGCGGGGCCATGTGGGAGCGGGCGACATGAGAACAATAGTAGAACATTTGCCGCGACCCGGCAATGCTGGAATCTCCCGCGCCGATCCGGTAAAGGGGCCAAAGCAGGCACATCGGAGCAGGAAATGGCCAAGATCACCTATATCGAGCACAACGGGACCAAGCATGAGGTCGAGGTTGCCAATGGCATGACCGTCATGGAAGGCGCGCGGGACAACGGCATCCCGGGCATCGACGCCGATTGCGGCGGGGCCTGCGCCTGCTCGACCTGCCATGTCTACGTCGACGCCGCCTGGGTCGAGAAGCTCCCCGGGCGCGAGGCGATGGAAGAGGACATGCTCGATTTTGCCTTCGAGCCCGACGAGACCCGCTCGCGGCTCACCTGCCAGATCAAGGTCACCGACGAGCTGGACGGGCTCGTGGTACAGATGCCGGAAAAGCAGATCTGAGCGGGGGCGCCGGTCGATGGCAGATTGGCGCAACTTCCTGACGATTGGTAAAACGCTGCGGGCGGTGGGTTTTGCGCTTGCCGCCATGCCGGCCTCTGCGGCTGACCCTTCGGTACAATGCGTGGCGCAGATCAGCGGCGCGACCTATGCCGCCCCGACCAGCCGCTACCCGCATGGGGCCTTGGGCGATGACGAGGAATGGGGCGCACTTGTTGTTGGCGTCACGCTGGGGATGCCCTGCCGCGCGGGGCGCTCGAACTTTCAGATCAACCTGCCGCAAGAGCTTGTTTTCGAAGATGTTTCACCGCGTTTGTGGGACATGAACGGGGATGGCTTGCCTGAGGTCGTGGTGGTGGAGAGCCATGCGCAGAAGGGCGCGCGGCTGGCGGTTTGGGGAATTGGCGAGGCCGGGGTGGAGCGGTTGGCGGCGACCGACTTTATCGGCACGCGCAACCGCTGGCTGGCGCCGGTGGCAGCGGCCGATCTGGATGGCGACGGGGCGATTGAGGTGGCTTTCGTCGACCGGCCGCATCTGGCGCGGGTGCTCCGGGTGTTTCGATGGACGGACGGGCAACTCGTTGAGATTGCGTCGCTTTCCGGCGTCACCAACCATCGTTTTGGCGATCCGGTGATCCACGGTGGGCTGCGCACCTGTCGGGGCGGCCCGGAGCTGGTGGTGGCCGATCCGGGCTGGCAGGAGATGATCGGCGTGCGGCTGGTGGGGGGCAAATTGGTCGCCCGGGAACTGGGGCCGATCGAGGGGCCGGAGGGCTTTGGCATAGGGCGGACGTGCCGTTAGGGAGTGGCGCGGCGGGGCCGGTTTGAGGCTTATGCGCCACAGGCACATCCGATGCACAACTGATGCACATTCCATACATACGCGATTTTTGCACAGGACATCGGGAATTGGCGTTAACTGTGCGGCGCGGTGGGGTGAGGGTGTGTTAGGGGGTGTCGGTTGTGCGAAGAGTTTTGCCCGATGCGCGCCGCAAGGCGCCGGGCAGCGCCGTCCCGCCCCCCGGGGCGGCGCTTCGGTGAAGGCAGCACCTACTTCCGAGGGAAGATGACCACGGCACCATAAAGTGCCTCGCACAGCCGTAGCATGCGCCACCCCGCGGGACGGCGCTGCCCGGCTTGCCGACCTATGCGGGGGTCAGAGGGCGCGCCAGCCGATATCCTTGCGATAGAAGCCCTCGGGCCAGTCGATGGTCTCGGCCAGCGCATAGGCGCGGTCGCGGGCCTCGGCCAGCGTGTCGCCGCGCGCGGTGGCGTTCAGCACCCGGCCGCCGGTGGCGGTGACTTTGCCGCCCGCCGTGGTGGTGCCGGCGTGGAAGACCATCTGGGTGGAAGTCTCCGGCAGCCCCTCCAGCCCGCCGATCACCGAGCCCTTGGCGTAGCTGCCGGGGTAGCCCTCGGTCGCCAGTACAACGGTCATCGCATGGTCGTCGGCCCAGTTCACCTGAGCCTCGGCCAGACGGCCCTCGGCGCAGGCGAGCAGCAGGTCGAGCGCTTGGGCGCCGAGGCGCATCATCAACACCTGGCACTCGGGGTCACCGAAGCGGGCGTTGTACTCGACGAGGGCGGGCTCGCCGTCCTCGATCATCAGCCCGGCATAGAGCACGCCCTGGTAGGGGGTGCCGCGCTTGGCCATCTCGGCGACGGTCGGCTTGACGATCTGTTCGAGCGCCTTCTGCGTGACTGCGTCATCCATGATCGGCGCGGGGGAGTAGGCGCCCATGCCGCCGGTGTTGGGGCCGGTATCTCCTTCGCCCACGCGTTTGTGGTCCTGCGCGGTGCCGATGGGCAGCACGTTTTCACCATCGCAGAGGATGAAGTAGCTGGCCTCTTCGCCGGTCATGAAATCTTCGATCACCACCTCGGCCCCGGCCTCGCCGAAGGCCCCTGCGAAGACATCGTCAATGGCGGCGAGGGCTGTGGCCTCGTCCATCGCGACGACAACGCCTTTGCCCGCTGCCAGACCGTCGGCCTTGATGACCTTGGGCGCGCCGACGGCCTCGATGTACTCGCGCGCCGGGGCGGGAGAGGTGAAGGAGGCCCAGCCTGCGGTGGGGATCTGGGCGGCGTCGCAGACCTGTTTGGTGAACTTCTTGGAGGCTTCGAGTTGGGCGGCCTCGGCGGAGGGGCCGAAGGTGAGGATGCCCGCCTCGCGCAGCCGGTCGGCCACGCCTGCGGCGAGCGGGGCCTCGGGGCCGATCACGACGAAATCCACAGTGTTTTCATGGCAGAACTCGGCGACGGCACTGCCATCTTCGATGTCGAGCGCGGCGGTTTCACACATCGCCTCGATGCCCGCATTGCCAGGCGCCACGATGAGCCGGTCGCATTTGGGGTTCTGCTGGATTGCCCAGGCAAGGCTGTGCTCGCGCCCGCCGCTTCCGAGGATGAGGATGTTCATGGACGCCGCTCCCTTGGCCTTGGTTCGGGGGCGTTCTAAGGTCGGGCGCAGAGCAGCACAAGAGCGTGACATGGACCTGATCGACGACCCCACCCCCGGCGGAAATGCCCCCGAGTTCACCGTTTCCGAGCTTTCGGGCGCGGTGAAGCGCGTGGTGGAGGGCGAGTTTGGCTACGTCAGGGTGAAGGGTGAGGTCGGGCGCGTGGTGCGCGCGCGGTCGGGCCATTTGTATTTTGACCTGAAGGACGACCGGAGCGTGCTGGCCTGCACCACATGGAAGGGGCAGGTGGACGGGCTGAGCGTGATTCCCGAGGAGGGGATGGAGGTGGTGGCGCAGGGCAAGCTGACCACCTTTGCCAGCCAGTCGAAATACCAGATGAACGCGGTCGAGGTGGCGGTGGCGGGCGTGGGCGCGCTGATGGCCATGCTGGAGAAGCGGCGCAAGGCGCTGGCCGCCGAGGGGCTGTTTGATGCGGGCCGCAAGAGGCCACTGCCGTTCTTGCCGGAGATCATCGGGGTGGTGACCTCGCCGCAAGGCGCGGTGATCCGCGATATCCTGCATCGGCTGCGCGACCGTTTTCCGCGCAAGGTGCTGGTTTGGCCCGTCGCCGTGCAGGGCAAGGACTGCGCGCCGCAGGTGGCCCGCGCGATTGAGGGGTTCAACGCGCTGACGCCGGGCGGGGCCTTGCCACGGCCTGACCTGATCATCGTGGCGCGAGGCGGCGGCTCGATCGAGGATCTTTGGGGCTTCAACGAGGAGGTGGTGGTGCGGGCCGCTGCGGGCTCGGCGATCCCGCTGATCTCGGCGGTGGGGCATGAGACGGATACCACGCTGATTGACCACGCTGCCGACCGGCGCGCGCCCACCCCCACCGCCGCCGCCGAGATGGCGGTGCCGGTGCGGTTGGAGCTGATGGCGGCGGTGGACGGCTTTGGCGGGCGTCTGCGCCGCGCGGTGTCGGAAAGCGTGCGGGGGCGGCGGCAGCGGCTGACCGATCTGGCGCGCGCCCTGCCACGGCCAGAGGTGGTGCTGGGCGGGGCGCAGCAGCGGCTCGACCAATGGGCCGAGCGGTTGCCTGCGGCGCTGCGGACGGCGGTTCTGAAGAAGCGCGGGGCGCTCAGCGAGGCGGCGGCGGGGTTGCGGCCCGGGACGATCCGGGCGGGCATTGCCCAGCGGCGCGAGCGGGCGGAGCGGGCCGGGGCGCGGCTGGGGCCGGAGTTGGCGCGCGGCGCGGCGCGGGCGCGGGAGCGGCTGGAGGCCCGGGCCGGGCGGCTCAGGCCTGCGCTGGTGACGGATCGCACGGCGCGGGCCGGGGAGCGGGTGGCGGCGCTGGCCGCCCGGCTGGAGGCGGCGCAGCGCGGGCAGGCGGAGGCGCGGGGGCGGAAGCTCGATGCGCTCGGGCGGTTGCTCGGCTCGCTCGGCTACGAGGAGACACTGAAGCGCGGCTTCGCCGTGGTGCGCGAGGGCGACGAGGTGGTGACGAGCGCGGCGCGGGCCAAAGCGGCGGTGGCACCGCTGGAGATTCAGTTTGCCGACGGGCGGATGGTGCCGGGCGGCGGGGCGGTGAAGAAGAAAGCCGCGCCCAAGGATACGCCGCCAGAGCAGGGCGACTTGTTTTAGAGCGCGGTCCTGTGGCGGGCGCGTCCCGCCTTAGGGGTTACACGCCGACATCGGGGCCGAGGCAGAGCATCGGCTCGTCGGCGTCGGTCACCTCGTAGAGCTCGGTGGCGGAGGGGTTGTCTTCAAACAGGGCGCGGATGCCGCCGGGTTCTTCCCAGAAGGTCCAGCATTGCGGCTCGCCGGGCTGGTCCTCGTACAGAAAGCAGATGAACCGGCCCTGCTCGTACCAGCTGCCTTCCTTGCATTGGCCATCGAGAAACGACCAGCGGACGCGGTTGCCGGGGAGGTATTCCTCCACCCCATAGGCCTGGCCGTGGTTGTTGTAATAGAGCGTGCGCCCCTTGGTGTAGGCGTCGAATTCGGGGCCGGACATCGGCTCGGCGGCGAGCGCGGGCGTGGCGGCGAGGGTCAGGGCAAAGAGAAGTGTCGGGCGCATGGGGGCTCCGGGTTGCCTGTGTTTTGCCGTCAGAATGGCAGATGGGGCGCGGCGCGAAAAGGCCGGGCGGGGCCTTGGCGGGTCACGCCCGCGCGATCTGTCCGGATGGGGCGGCGGCTGCCGAAGGATTGGGCGCGCTGGCGTGGAGGCGGGCGACGCGCGGGTTCATCACCCGTTTCCAGAGCCGGGGCATCAACGCCAGCGTGGCCATCGAGGGCAGCGGGCCGGGCAGCATGGGCGCGGGCGGCGGAAGGGTGAGGGCCGGGTAGGGGGTGGAGGGGTGCGCGTGATGGTCGGAGTGGCGCGGGGCGTGGAGCATCATCAGCGAGGAGAAGACATGGGGGGCGTTCCAGCTGTGGGCGTCTGAGACCGGCTCGTATTTGCCGTTCGGCAGGCGGGCGCGGCTGAGGCCGTAATGCTGGACGTAGTCCGACATTAGCAGTTGCGCGGTGGCATAGGCGGCGAGGCCGATGTGCGCGGCAAGGCCTGCGGGGCCGAAGGCGAGGGTGCTCAGCGCGAGCAAGGCGGCGGCGCCTGCGATGTATTCGATATAGGGGTTCTGCCAGCGGGGCTTGCCGCCACGGGCGAGCTTCTCGCGTTCGGCGGCGAGGCCGGCGCGGAAGCTGCCGAGCCAGGCGCGCAGCGCGAAGCGGTAGTAGCTTTCGTTCAGCCGGGCGGAGTTGGGATCGTCGGGCGTGGCGACGTAGCGGTGGTGGACCTTGGGGTGGGCCGAGGCGTGGTGGCCGAAGAGCAGCGAGATATAGACCCAGCGGCCGAGCGCCCGGAGCGGCCGGGTGGAGCGGTGGATCAGCTCATGGGCGTTGGAATTGGAGACTTGGCCCATGAAGAGGCCGAAGGCGAAGAAGGCGAGCACGCGCTCCCACGAGGCGAGGCCGGTGGCGCCGGTGACGGCGGCGATGCCGAGGGCGAGCAGGGCGAAATGGGACAGCGCGAGGGTGGCGGAGAGGGTGTCGGCCCATGCGCCCGGAGCGGCGGTTGGGGTGGGCCGCGCGCCGAGTCGGCGGAGGGCCTGGTCGATCAGGGCGGAAAAAACGGTGAGGGTGAGCGCGGCGGCGATGAGCCACGCGCCGCCCAGCGTGCCGCCTGCCGCGAGCAGCAAGGCAGGGGTGAGGGTGGCAGCGGCGAAGAGGGCGGCGGGGGGCATCGTGGTCTCCGGTTCGGGCGGAGAATAGGGGGGGCGTGGGGCGGAAGGAAGGGGGCGATGTGGCGCGGGCAGGGCGCGCCGCGGGGGCAGGGCGCGCCCACCCGCCCGCCCCGCGCCCAGCCCCCGCGGCGGGTTGCACGGGTGTGCGCCGTTTCGGGCGGAGGCGCCGGGGGAGAGGGCGGGAATGGATATTTGAAGCAAGAAAATGCAGGCGGGTCGGGCAGGGTGGCGGAGGGGGCTTTGTGTTTGTGCGAGACGAGGGGTTTCGGGGTTGCACCTCGGCGGGGCTGTGGTGAGAGTTGCGGCGTTTACTCTAAGGAAGGCGACCACGATGACCACGATGACGGCAATCGGGCACAGTATCTATCTGCACAAGACCGAGGGGCTTCCGGCGACGGCGGTGGCAATCGACGGGCATGGGCGGCGGCAGTTCTGGGGCGAGAACTTCACCGTGCCGCCCGGGATGGTGGTGAACTTCTATGTCGACCGCCATGCCTGGCTGACCATCGAGGAACAGACCAGCAGCCGGGGGCGGCGGGGCGATGGCAGCCCGGTGGTCTACTCCGATGGGCTGGCGGGTATCGTCGGCGGGGGCGGCATCGTGCGCGAGAGTTTCGGCGGCGGGCAGCCCTGCCCGGATTACGAATTGACCAAGGACGACCAGATGCACGGGGCGGAGGACATAGACTACCTGCTCAGCGGACCGCTGGAGAATGCGTTTTGCGATATCGTCACCCTGCGCAACCGGAGCATCTTCAAGGCCGGGACCGCGCCGAAGCGGCTGAGCGAGGTGATCCGCAAGCTGGGGCAGGCGGGGCACCACTACGGCGAGGTGCGGTGCTGCTTCTGCCGTGGCACGTTCTGGGATGATGCCAAGCTGAGTGGCCGGGGGTTCAACCAGAGCCCGCTGAACGGCTGAGGCGGCCCGGGCCAGCCGGATGCCGGGCCTTCCATGTTGGGCGGTGAGCGATTAGGTCAGAGGGCAGTTGAACAGCGGGGCGCGGATGGCGTTTTTCAAGAAGCTCAAGGACAAGCTCTTCAAATCCAGCTCGAAGCTGGATGAGGGGCTTGAGGCGATCGTCGCCGATGGCGGCGAGGAAGAGGCGGTAGAAGCGGTCGAGGCCGTGGAGGCCGGGGAACTGGTTGTGGAAGAGGCGGGGCCTGCGGAGGGATCGTCTTCTGAGCCTGCGCCAGTAGGTGAGGGCGTGGCGGATGCGCCGGCTGCGCCTGTCGCCGCACCGGACCTGCCGCCTGCACCGATGCCGGAGCCTGATCTGCCGCCTGCGCCGGAGCCTGAGCCTGAGCCGGATGTGCCGGGGGAGCCGGTGCCCGAGCCTGAGCCGGATGTGCCGCCCGCGCCGGAGCCCGAACCGGAACCTGACCTGCCGCCGATCCCTGTTCCGCCTGCGCCGCGGGCGGAGGAGGCGCCTGCAAAGCGGCCGGGGTTCATCGGGCGGATGCTGGGGAGGGGCGAAGGCCCTGTCATGCGGCGGGTGCTCGACGATGACATGCTGGAGAGCCTCGAAGAGCTGCTGATTGCCGCAGACATGGGGGTGGATACCGCCCTGCGGGTGACCGCGAACATGGCTGAGGGGCGCTATGGCCGGAAGGTCTCGACCGCCGAGATCAAGCAGTTCCTTGCAGATGAGATTGCCCGGATCATGGAGCCTGTGGCGCGGCCGATGCCGCTGTATCCGACCCGCCCGCAGGTGGTGCTGGTCGTCGGCGTGAACGGCTCGGGCAAGACGACGACCATCGGCAAGCTGGCGAGCCAGTTCAAGGCGGCGGGCAAGAGCGTGGTGATCGCGGCGGGCGATACCTTCCGCGCGGCGGCGGTGGAGCAGTTGCAGGTTTGGGGCGAGCGCGCGGGCGTGCCGGTGATGACCGCGCCCGAGGGTTCGGACCCCGCGAGCCTTGCCTTTGACGCGATGACCAAAGCGCAGGCGGACGGGGCGGACCTGCTGATGATCGACACCGCAGGGCGCCTCCAGAACCGTGCGGACCTTATGGAAGAGCTCTCGAAAATCGTGCGCGTCATCAAGAAGAAGGACCCGGATGCGCCGCACAACACGCTGCTGGTGCTGGATGCCACGACCGGGCAGAACGCGCTGAGCCAGGTGGATACCTTCCAGAAGATGGCTGATGTGAGCGGGCTGGTAATGACCAAGCTCGACGGCACCGCGAAGGGCGGGGTGCTGGTGGCGCTGGCCGACAAGTTCGGGCTGCCGATTCATGCGATTGGCGTGGGCGAGCAGATCGACGACCTCGATGCCTTCGACCCGCGCGAGTTTGCCGAGGCGCTGACGGGCGCTGGCGCGTGATCCGGGCGGCGGCGGTTGCGCTCGCGCTGGTGGGTGCCCCGGCAGGGGCGCAGACCTATGACATCTTGAACGCGGACGCCTGCGAAGGATTGCTTCAGCGGGTCGATGTGCTGGGCATGGGCGGGGTCGTGGAGGTGGGCGGCGTGCGCCCCTATCAGAACGGCTGCGCCTACACCGACCTGCGGATCTCGACCGGGGTGGGCGCGCTTGGCTACCGCGTGCCGCGGGCGGAGCTGCACATCGGCGGGCTGGAGCGGCTCGACCACGGGTTGCCGCCGCTGGCCGTGAAGCTGCAGGTGCAGGGCGCGCATCCGGTGTTCACCGTGCCGGGAGACACTCTGACGAGCTGGTTGCTGACCGAGCAGGTGAAGGTGGGCGATGGCATGGAACTCTCGGCGCACCTCTGGTGGGACAGGGAGAGCCGCCGGGTTGTGATCGAAGAGGCGCGCTGGGACTTTCCGGGCGAGAACGGGCTGCGGATGACGGGGTTGATCGAGGGGGTGGACCTGACCGATGCCGTTGCGATGCAGCAATCGGCGCTGACCACCCGGCTCAGCGCGCTGGAGCTTGAGATGGAGAGCAACGGGATTTTCGAACATCTGTTTCTGGTGCCGCTCGGGCAGATGCTGCTGGAGCCGGTGCCGGAGACGGTTGAGGACGGCGAGCAGGAGGTGCCGCAGCCGCGGGAACAGGTGGTGGCGCTGAAGAAGGCGGCGGTCGAGGCGCTGCACGGATTGCCGGGGGCGCGGTTCGAGCCGGGCGCGCGGGATGCAGTGGAGACCTTCATCGCGGAGCTGCCCCACCCTGAGGGGCGCATGGTGCTGCGGCTCGATGCACCGGAAGGGCTGGGCATGGCGCAGCTCGGGCCGCTGGCGCTGGGCGCGCCGGTAACCCCGGAGGCGCTTGCGGCGGTGCTGGAGGGTGTGACCATCGGGGCCAGTTACGCGCGCGAGTAGGCGGAAAACGCGACGCAACGCAGCCTGCCGCTCAGGAACTCTCTTCCCCGGCCTGCACCACGCGCTTCAAGATCCACAGCACGGCAACGGTGAGGGCGGTGGCCATGGCGGCGAGGGGCATCTGGCCCGCGCCGCAGGCGAGCCCGATGCCGCCCGCGAGCCACATCGAGGCGCCGGTGGTGGTGTTCTTCACCGTGTCGCCCTTGGTGAAGATGATCCCGGCCGCCAGAAAGGCGACGCCCGCCGTGACCGCCTCGACCAGCCGCAGGGGATCGACCTTCATGCTGTCTTTCGGGCCGAAGGAGAGCTGCGAGAGTTGCTGGCTCACGACGATGAAAAGGCAGGCGGCGAGGGCGACGAGGATATGGGTGCGCAGACCGGCGGGTTTGGAGCGCCATTCGCGCTCCAGCCCAATGAGCCCGCCCAGTACCGCCGCCGCGAGCAGGCGGATGAAGGCGGTGAGCGGCGGCACGGCGGCGAAGGTGCCTTTGAGTTCGGTGACGATCTGGTCCATGCGGGCCCCTTGTTTGCGCTCTCAACACCGGGCGGGGGCGGGCGGTTCCGCCTTGCGCCTGTGTGGGCGGGGCAATTGCCAACGCCGGGGCTTGGGCTACTGTGAGGCAAAACCTCAGGGAGTCGCTCCAATGAAATACGCCGCCGCCGCCGTCTTTGCCTCGCTCTTCGTCACCCCGGTGATCGCGCAGGATCTGCCCGATCTTCAGGGCCGGGAGATCACCGTTGTGACCGAAAACGCCTATCCGCCGCTGCAATACATGGCCGATGGCGAGGCGGTGGGCTGGGAGTATGACGCGATGGCCGAGATCGCCAGCCGGATCAACATGACCGTGGCTTACGAAAACATCAGCTGGGATGCGATGATCCCCGCCGTTTCGGAGGGGCAGTATGACATGGGGATGACCGGCATCACCATTCGGGATGACCGCAAGGAGATGGTGGATTTCTCCGATGCCTACATGCGCAGCGAGATGTCGATGCTGGTGCGGGGCGATGAGGAGCGGTTCGCCGATGCGGCGAGCTTTGCGGCGGATGACGACTTGCTGGTGGCCGCGCAGCCGGGCACGACGCCGTTTTACGTGGCGGTCTATGACGTGCTGGATGGCGATGAGGCCAATCCGCGGGTGAAGCTCTTCGAAACCTTTGGCGCGGGCGTTCAGGCACTGCGGGCCGGGGATGTGGACCTCGTGCTGACCGATGGCGTGGCCGCAGAGGGCTACGTGGCGGCCTCGGACGGGGCGCTGAAGGTGGTGGGCGAGAAGCTGGGGACCGAGGACTTTGGCTTCATCTTCCCCAAGGGGTCTGACCTCGTTGCGCCGATCAATGCCGCCATCGCCTCGATGGAGGCCGATGGCACGCTCGATGCGCTGAACAAGAAGTGGTTTCTCGACACCAAGCTCGGCGAGTGAGGGAACGCCCGGGCGAGAAGGACTTTCCGTGGTGGCTGGTGATCCTGGCTGCCACGGGAGCGGTGCTGTTTGCGCAGGTCATCGCGGACGAGCTCTATTCGGACGTGCTGGAGACGCTGATGAAGGGCGTCGGCCTCACCGTGTTCGTGACGCTGGTGGCGTTTTCGCTTGCGTGCTTGATGGGGCTGCTGCTGGCGATGGCCTCGATGTCGCGCTGGATCGTCGCCCGGCAGGCGGCGCGGCTCTACGTGGAGGTGGTGCGCGGCGTGCCGATATTGGTGCTGCTGCTCTACGTGGCCTTCGTGGTGGCGCCTGCGATGGTGGTGGCGGTGAATTGGGTGCTGACCTCGCTGGGGGGCGAGGGGATCAGGACGCGGGATTTTTCGCTGCTGTGGCGGGCGATTATTGCGCTCACCATCGGCTACTCGGCCTTCATTGCCGAGGTGTTTCGGGCGGGGCTGCTCTCGGTGCCGGAGGGGCAGATCGAGGCGGCGGAGGCTTTGGGGCTTTCGCCGTGGCAGCGGTTTCGGCTGGTCCGGCTGCCGCAGGCGCTGCGGGTGATCCTGCCCCCCTTGGGCAATGACTTCATCGCGATGATTAAGGATTCAAGCCTGGTCTCGGTGCTCGGGGTGACGGATATCACCCAGCTGGGGAAGGTGACCTCGGCGGGGAATTTCCGGTATTTCGAGACCTATAACGTGGTGGCGCTGTTGTATCTGGTGATGACGGTGACGCTCTCGCTGGCTCTGAGGCGGCTGGAGAAGCGGCTGGGGGCGGGACGGTAGAGTTTTGCACCTGCACGGAATCAAGGCCGCAGGCCGCCGTGCAGCGCCGACCCGCCCCCCGGGGCGGCTCTTCGGTGAGGTCAGCACCTACCTGTGAGCGACGACTAACGCGTCACCATAAAGTGCTATGCACGGCCGTTGCGGGCGCCACCCCGCGTGTCGGCGCTGCACGGCTCGCGTGGCGCTGGCTGCGGGCTCTGGACCATCCCGGCCTGCAAATATATGCCCGCAGCATGAGTTCTTGGATCACCTCACTGGAAGGCACCGAGGCGGGGCATGTGGCGGCCTTGGGGCTGGCGCTGATGGCGGCCTTTCTGCACGCGGTTTTCGGGGCGCTGCAGAAGGGGCGGCATGACCCGTGGATGAGCCGGGGGGCGATCGACTTTTGTTACGGCGTCATGGCCGCGCCCTTCGCGCTGTTCGTGGTGCCGTGGCCGGAGCCGCATATGTGGGCGATCTTTGCCGGGGCCTGGGCGATCCACGTGGCCTACAAGGTGACGCAGGCGATGACCTACACGCGGGGGGCCTATACGGTGGTTTACCCGGTGGTGCGGGGCACCGGGCCGCTGTTCACGGTGATCGGGGCCGGGGTGATCTTTGGCGAGCACTTCACGCCCGGTCAGTGGTTTGGCGTGGCGGTGCTGTTGGCAGGGATCTACGGGCTGGCGGCCTACAACCTGCGGACCATAACGCTGCAACGGGAGACGATGGTGGCGGCGCTGGGCCTCGCGGTGGTGACCGGCCTCTTCGTGGCGCTCTACACCACCTATGACGCCTATGGCATCCGGGCGACGGCGGACCCGTTCACCTTTCTGGCGTGGTTCTTCATGATCGACGGGCTGGGTTTTGCGCCCTGGGTGGCGCTGGCCCGATACCGGCGGATGGACGACCCGCCCACGCTGGGGCCGCTGATGGCGCGGGGGATGATCGGGGGCGTGGTGGCCTTCTTTTCCTTTGGGGCGGTGATGCTGGCGACGCGGCTCGACAAGGTGGGCGAGGCGGCGGTGCTGCGGGAGACCTCAACCGTCTTTGCCGCGCTGATCGGGTGGCTGCTGCTCGGAGAGCGGGTCGGGCCGCGACGTTTGGCCCTGATGGGGTTGATCGCCGCCGGAGCGGTGATAGTTGAGATGGCGGGTTAACGCGGAGAGAGAGCATGGCCGATAAACAGGTGCCCGGATGGGTGAAGACGGCGCTGGAGTTTGGCCCGGTGCTGGGCTTCTTCGTGGCCTTCTTCCTGCTGAAGGGCAAGAGCTACATGCTCTTCGGCCACGAGGTGAAGACCTTCACCTACATCACCTTCTGGTTCGTCATCGCCATGGTGATCTGCATGGGGGCGCTCTGGGCACTGACAGGCGCGCTGAGCCGGATGCAGGTGATGACGCTGGTGCTGGTGGTCTTCATGGGCGGGCTGACGGTGGTGCTGGACAACGACCTGTTCTTGAAGCTGAAACCGACGATCCTCTATGCGCTCTTTGCGGGCATTCTGGCGATCGGGCTGGCGCGGGGGCAGAGCTACCTTGCGCGGCTCATGGAGGGGCTGCTGCCGATGAGCCATGAGGGCTGGATGATTTTGACCCGGCGCTTTGCGATCTTCTTTGCGGTGTTGGCGGTGGCGAATGCGGTGATCGCATTCTCGCTCTCGAGCGGGGTCTGGGTGACGGTGAAGACCTTCGGGCTGCCGGCGGCGCTCTTTGTTTTCATGATGGCGCAATATCCGCTGATCGAGAAATACGGGACGGAGAAGAGCGAGTAATCGACGCCCGAAATGCTGGCTCAGCGCATAAATATGCGCAAAGCACAGATTCGACATGGTTTGGACATGAGAAAGCGCGGCTTGCCCCGGAAGCCTCGGCGGGACATTTCAGTGCCCGCCGCCGTCGCCTGATCCGCCCGGCCCGGGCGGAGAGGGAAAGATCGCCAGATGGCAAAGGGTGCAAAAACCGCCAAACTCATCGCCGCCGGGACCGCCGCGGCCTGCCTCGTCGCCTTTGTGGCGGGGGCCAACACCATCGTTCCGACGACCCGCACCGGCGGGCTGGCCGCGCAGGGAGCGCCAATGCGGCCGGAGCTGAAGGTGGCCGACCGCTATGTCGACCGGCAGCGGCGGATGCTGAAGGTGAACTTCGAGCGGACCGGCTTCGGCCCGCAGTCGCCGCGCGACATTGATGCGGTTGCGGGCACCAACCCGGTGCATTTTGCCGCCGCCCCGGACG
The DNA here is from genome assembly GCF_052828525.1 of Vannielia sp. SX4. The sequence goes on along the minus strand of NZ_CM128247.1, from coordinate 3,194,360 downwards.
CCAGCGAGATGAACCTGTGCAACATCCACTTTCACGAGAGTGCCGAGCACCGGGGCGGAGAATTTCGCACGTATCGGGGCAATGGCAACGGCAAGGGGTATGAGACCGGCTTCGTCTACGACGGCGCGCTGAGTGCGGCAGAACTCAAGCCGCTCGCAGCCCCGATTGCCGACAAGGGCCATGGCGGGCTGGAGCCGGGCGACACGATCGAGGTGCATTGGGTGTTTTCGACCGCCGAGGTTGCGCCGGGCCCGACGCTGGGTGCCTGCCTGAAGGAGGGCGCAGCGACTCCCCGACTTCGGGTCGAGGCGCAGGTCTTCGTGCTGGTCAACGACCCCGCCGCGCTCGATTTCACCGCGCTGGCGGCGGTGAGCACGCGGGGCGGGCTGCATCAGGCGCTGGCCATCCCCTCGGACACCGGCACGCCCGTGGCCTATGCCGGCTCGACCACGGGGCCGGGCTACAACGAGGCGGGTTCGCCCTTTCAGGTCAGCTGGAGCGTGCGCCCGAAGGTGGCGAAGCTCGATATCACCTCTGTCGGGGAATGGCTGAAGGGCAACCCCTTTGACGAGGACCACGCCCACGGGGTGCGCAACCTCGTGGTGCAGCCCGAGCTTCTTTCGACCATCGGCGAGTAGACCGGCCGAGGCTTCAGCCCTCAGGGGGTGCCTGAAGAGATCAGGGCCTCCGGCGGGAGATATTTGGAGCAAGAAAATGGGCAATTTGACTTAAATTGTCCGGAGTGGTCTGGTCTGGTTTCTGGGCTGCCCGGGGCTGCCTCTGGATCGGGGAAGGGGCATGGAGTTCTGGATCGTGGCCGCGCTGGCGGCCTTCATGATGGGGCTGTCGAAGGGCGGGGTGCCGATGTTGGCGATGCTCTCGGTGCCGCTGATGTCGCTCTTCATGGACCCGGCGCTGGCGGCGGGGCTGCTGCTGCCGCTCTACATCGTGGCCGACTGGTATGCGGTCTATCTCTTCCGCCGGGCGTTTTCCGCGAAGCTCCTGAAGATCATGCTGCCGGGTGCGGTGGCGGGGATCGTGGCGGCGTTCTTTGCCGTGTCGGTGGTGCCGGGCGACGCGATCAAGCTGCTGGTGGCGGGGATCGGGATTTACTACCTCGTCGGTTCGGTGAAGGGCCGGTTTGCAAATCAAGCGCCCGCGCCGCGGGAGGCGGATGTGCCGCGGGGCGTGTTCTGGGGCACGCTGGCGGGGTTCACCAGCTATATTTCTCATGCCGGGGGGCCGCCATTTCAGGCCTATGTGCTGCCGCAGAAGCTGGACAAGATGGTCTATCTGGGGACGGTCACGATCTTCTTCTCGGTGGTCAACCTGCTGAAGGTGCCGCCCTATGTGATGGCCGGGCAGATCACCGGGGCGAGCCTTGGCGAGGCCGTCTGGCTGGCGCCCTTTGCCCTGGCCGGAGCATGGAGTGGCTCACGGGTGGCGCGCTGGCTGCCGGAGAAGGTGTTTTACCTGCTGGTGGAGGTGGCGCTGGCGGTGGTGTCTGGGAAGCTGGTTTGGGAGGTTTTGGTGGGGTGAGGGGGCTGGATGCCAATAACTTTTGCGGTCATCCTATGGGTCCGCTGTGCGGACAAAAGCGCCCGTCTTCGCTCGGGGGGTTAAACACCTCGATTCGCAAGAGGCATTTTTTTTGCAGGGCTTTCGTGGAATGACTGAGGCTCGTGCGGTGCAGAAACCGACACCTATTGATCTTAACAGAACCGTTGTCATCGGAAATACCGCGTCCGGTAAAAGCTGGTTATCTGGGAGGCTGGGTAAAAGGCTCTCATCACCTGTCGTCGATCTTGATCGCATCCACTGGATTAATGGAGATTATCGCCGGAAGGAAAAGAAGGTGATTGCAGTCGAAAAGACACAAAGAGCGGCAGAGAGAGAAAAATGGATCATCGAAGGTGTATATGGCGCCTTGATAAGCCCGATCATTGACCGCGCAACCTGCCTCATCTGGACGGATATTCCGTGGTCCGAGTGTCGTAGGAACTTGTTCTCCAGAGCATCTGCTCTTGGCTCTCTTAATAATATCGCGGAATTAGAAGTATGGGCCGAAAATTATTGGCGCAGGAATTCAGAATCATCCTACGGTGCTCATCTTCGGCTTTTTGAGGGTTTCAATGGTCCAAAGTTCCGACTGAAGAATATGGATGAAACCTCATGTTTTGCGCAGGACATTGAGACAAGCTGAGCAAGGTTCCCGTAGCCACGGAAAGTGCTCAAAGAGACCGCCCAATCTCACTCCCGCTTCCCGAACAACACCTTCTGGGCGTCCTTGTTGTCCTGCAGGTTCGCCCGTTTCTCCGCCGCAAGCGCCTTGCCTTTTTGCACGGCCTCCCGCTCCCCGACCTGGTCGAGCCAGCGGGAGAAGTGGGGTTTGTCGGAGATGTCTTGCTGCTGGCCTTCCCAGAGGATGGCCCAAGGCCAGATGGCCATGTCGGCGATGGAGTAGGTCGGGCCGGCGACGTATTCGTTTTCGGCGAGGCGGCGGTCGAGGACGCCGTGGAGGCGGTCCACCTCGTTGCGGTAGCGGTCCTTGGCGTAGGGCAGGTCGTTGGGCGGGTCCATCGAGGGGGCGTATTTGAGGAAGTGGTGGGCTTGCCCCGCCATGGGGCCGAGGCCGCCCATTTGCCACATCAGCCATTCTTCGACCGCGATGCGCTCGCGTTCGCTCTCGCCGTAGAAGCGCCCGGTCTTGCGGGCCAGATACATCAGGATCGCGGCGCTCTCGAAGATCGAGACGGGTTCGCCGCCCGGCCCTTCGGGGTCGACGATGGCGGGCATGCGGTTGTTGGGGGCGATCTTGAGGAAATCGGGTTTGAACTGGTCGCCCGCGCCGATGTTCACGAGGTGGGTCTCGTAGGGCAGGCCCATCTCCTCCAGCGCGATGGAGACCTTCCAGCCGTTGGGTGTGGGCCAGTAGTAGAGATCGATGGGTGCCATGCTGTACTCCTGAAAATGTCAGGGGTCAGGATGGACTGCGCTGCCCGAAAGGCAAGAGCCGCGTGCCGGGCGCGGGGCGCTGGGGCGGGCTGGCGGAGGCGAGGGCGGCGGAGAGGCGCGGCAGCAGGGAGGCGTCGGAGAGGGCCGAGCGGTAGAGGTCAAAGAGGCCGGGGGTGAGATAAGTGGCGCCGTGGCAGACCCATGTTTGCGGCGCGGCGACCGGGTGGCCGATGCGGGCGAGCGTGGCGCGGGCAGTGGCGCAGGAGAGGTCGAGATCATGCCAGCCGGGGCGGCCTGCCATGCCGCGCGACAGGGTGGCGTGGCCACGGCGGCCGGGCGCGAAGCCGTATTCCATCGCCATGTCGTAGAGGCGGTTCTGACGGGCGGTAACATTGAGCACATCGAGCGCTGCCCCGGCGGCGCAGTCGAGGGCGCGGGCGGCGGCGGGGCGAAACTCGCAGGCGGCCAGAAGGATGGCGCGGCGGGCGGTGCCGGGGGCCATGTGGCGCAGGGCTTGCAGGGCGACGCGGGCGCCGAGCGAATGGGCGATGAGGGAGATGCGGCGCTCGGGGGCCAGCGCGGCGGCGATCTCGGTGAGTTCGGCGAGGGCGCGGCCAGCCTCGGGGGCGCGGGCATAGGCGCGCCAGATCGAGCCGCGGCTCTCCCAGCCGAAGCCGAGGGCGACCGGCGCATCGGCGTCGTGCTGGCCGAGCCGCCGCCCCCAGGCCTCGGGGCAGGTCGGGCCATAGAGCTTGCGGTGCGGGCAGCGGGCAGGCGTGCGGGGCGAATAGGAGAGCCCGTGGACCATGATCGCGATGGGCGCATCGGGCGCGGCCTCGGCAAGCGCGGAGCGGAGGCGGGCGACAGTACCGGCGGGATCCTCCAGCCGGGGGCCTTCGGCATTGGCATGGGTCAGGGGCATCGGGGATCTCCCCACAATATCTGGGGGTTGGATGCCCGATGTTTACAACGCTGGCATTAAGCGCCGGTTACAGCGGTGTGACACTCGGGTAAGCCGGGAACGCGGCGGGTGCGGGATGCGTTGGGGATTTATGGCATATGACATGACGACGACCCGCCGCCGCGCGCTGCACTGGATCAGGCGAAACGTGGAGCTGCGCACGCTGCTGGTGCTGGCCGTGGTGGTGGGCGGGGTCTGGGCCTTTGGCGAATTGGCCGATGAGGTGATCGAGGGCGAGACCCGAAGCCTCGACGAGGCGCTCCTGCTGATGTTCCGCACGCCGGGCGACTTGACCGACCCAATCGGGCCGGGCTGGGTGGAGGTCATGGGCCGCGACCTGACGGCGCTGGGCGGGGCGCTGGTGCTGAGTATCTTCACCTTCGCGGTTGCAGGGTTTTTCGCCATTCGCCGGAGCTGGGGCACGGTGGTGTATCTGCTGGCCTCGGTGGGCGGGGGCATCGCGATTTCGCACAGCGCGAAGCTGCTGTTCGACCGGCCACGCCCCGACCTTGTGCCGCATGGGGTGGAGGTGATCACCTCGTCCTTCCCCTCGGGCCATTCGATGATGGCCGCCGTGACTTACCTGACGCTGGGCGTGCTGGTGGCGCGGGTGATGCCGGGGCGGGCGCTGAAGGTGTATATTCTTGCGCTGGCGGTGCTGATGACGGTGCTGGTGGGGGTGAGCCGGGTCTATCTGGGCGTGCACTGGCCGACGGATGTGCTGGCCGGATGGCTGGCGGGTGCGGCCTGGGCGATGGCGTGTTTTCTCGGGGCGCGGTGGCTTTCGCGGCGGGGGGCAGTGGAGCCGGAAGCCCCGCCTGCACATGCGGGGCCGCCGGAGGGGTGAGGGGCGCGGTCAGTTCAATGGTCAGTTCAGCAGCGCGCTGAGCAGGCCGAGGACGGCGACGGTTTGGAGCGTGTCGCTGTCGATCTGCACCACACGATTGTCGATCACCCGGTATTCCTGCCCGCGGGGCGGCTTTGGCAGGCGTTTGAGCTGGGCCTGCGTGGGGGCGTGGCCGCGTTTTTCGGTGGAGCGTTTGGCGGCGTGGCGGTCGTCCTTTTTGTCGGCGCGGTGGTTGGCCTGAGGGTTGTGCTGGCGGGTGTCCTGCCGCGCTTCGCCGCGCTGGGGCTGGGTGCAAGCGCCGCGCTGGCCCTCGGCGCAGGGCCGGGCCTCGGGCGCGGCGAAGGCGGCGGGAGCGGTGGCGATCGTGGTGACGACGATAAGGACGGTGGCGAGTGCTCGATTCATCTGGGTCTCTCCCATGTTGGTTGCCAGCATGACACGGGGCAGGCCGCGCGATCCGTCGGCGGGGTGGCGGGAGATTTTCCACCGTAAAGGCTTGACGGTGGGGGCGACCGGGAGGGTGCACTGGGTGGCGCATCAGTGCTGAACCGGTAGTATATGCGCAGACCGGGGTTGCGTGAGAGTGAACAACACATGAAGTGGAGCAAGCTGAAGCAGCGTGCCGAGGCGCAGTTTGCTGACAGCCTGCGGGGGCGTATCGAGGTCTGGACGACGCGCTACCGGGGATCCCACGATCAAGTTGGCGAGAGCTGGATCACGGTCGATGGCAAGCGGATATTCAGTGCCGGGACCTTGAGGTTCTGGGCCCAATATTGGGACGCACGTGCCGGGCTTCGAGCCACGCAATCTAACGAGCCGACGACACTGGACGAAATGTTCGCCCGGGAACGTGCGATTGAGGTCTCCTTGGCAGAAGAGGGAGTTTTGGGAACTTGGAACTTCAACGAAGCCCTGTTTGATCTTCTGAACATTTCCATCGAAGACGCCATGCATTCGGAGGACATGATCGTTCGGGCCTTCGGCATGCTCGACCGTCGTCTCGGCAAGCGGCGGCTGCGGGCGCTGGACGTACGCGAGGAGTCACCGCTCGTGCAGCTCCTGTATGCGATCCGCTGCGAGGCGGAGGGCATTCGTCCGCACGCGGGCGCTGAAGGGTAGCGGCGGTGGACAAATTGCACGCCCTACGGGATTGACGCGGAGCTTGCGCAGGCGTAATCCCCCCTCACAAGTGGCGATTTGTTCACCGGATTGCGGGCCACTCTAAACACTTCCGCTAAAGAGGTCAGGCAGGAGAGAGTCCTCACGGCTTGGCAGCGGTGAGGGCTTTTTGTTTGGCGAAGGAGGCCAACCATGTCTGAACGGAAGACACGCACCAAGCTGGTTCATGGCGGCACGCGGCGCTCGCAGTATGGCGAGGTCAGCGAGGCGATTTTTCTGACCCAGGGGTTTGTTTACGAAAGCGCGGCACAGGCCGAGGGGCGGTTCGAGGCGCTGGGCGAGGATGAGTTCATCTATGCTCGCTACGGCAACCCGACGGTGCGGATGTTCGAGGAGCGGATCGCGCTGCTGGAAGGCGCGGAGGATGCCTTTGCAACGGCCTCCGGCATGGCGGCGGTGAATGCCGCGCTGGTCGCGCCATTGAAGGCGGGGGACCATGTGGTGAGTTCCCGCGCGCTGTTCGGCTCCTGCGAGTACATCCTCAGCGAGGTGCTGACCCGCTTTGGCGTGGAGGTCGAGTTCGTCGATGGCACGGACCTCAGCGCGTGGAAGGCCGCGATCCGGCCCGACACCAAGCTGGTGTTCTTCGAGGCGCTCTCGAACCCGACGTTGGAAGTGATTGATATCAAAGGCGTCTCCGAGTTGGCCCATGCGGTGGGTGCGCTGGTGGTGGTCGATAACGTCTTTGCCACGCCGGTCTTCCAGCGGTCGCTGGAGCTGGGGGCGGATGTGATCGTCTACTCGGCCACCAAGCATATCGACGGGCAGGGCCGGGTGCTGGGCGGTGTGGTGCTGGGCACGCAGGAGTTCATCCGCAAGACGCTGGAGCCCTACCTCAAGCACACCGGCGGGGCGATGAGCCCGTTCAACGCCTGGGTGCTGCTGAAAGGGCTGGAAACGCTCGATCTGCGCTGCCGGGCGCAGGCGGAGAATGCCGAGAAGGTGGCCCGGGCGCTGGTCGGCCACGAGAAGGTGCAGGCGGTGCTCTACCCCGGCCTGCCGGACCACCCGCAGCACAACATCGCGCTGGCGCAGATGGAGAAGCCGGGCACAGTGGTGAGCTTCGAGATCAAGGGTGGCAAGGAGGCGGCCTTCCGCTTTCTGGATGCGCTGGAGATCGCGGTGATCTCCAACAATCTGGGGGATGCGAAGAGCATCATCACCCATCCGGCCACCACCACCCACCAGCGGCTCTCGGACGAGAAGAAGGTGGCGCTGGGGATCAGCCCCGGGCTGGTGCGGCTGAGCCTTGGAATCGAGGATGGCGACGATCTGGTGGCGGATGTGATGCAGGCGCTGGAGATGGCCTGACCGGCCTGTCGACACGCGTTTTCACTGCATCAGAGGAGAGGGCCCATGACCGCCCGTATTCCCGCCCCCAATTCCGCCGCTAAACCCACTGGCGATTTCCGTCATCTCACGCTCTGGCCGGCCAGTGGCGCGCGCTATGGCGACGGCAGCCTTGCCGCGCCGCGGCCGCAGGTGCAGCGGCCGGATATGGCCGATTTGCCCCCTCAAGCGTCGCCGCAGACACAAGGATAACTTGCAAGGCGGGGTATTTGCCCCATATGCAGGCCATGGCCCGCACCCGGTTGAAAGGGGGAAATTGCCATGAATATCCACGCTGCCACGCTGGACGAGACCACCGAGGAAGAGGCGCGCGCCGCGCTGGAAAAGCTGCGGCGCTGGGCGGAAAAGGCCACGCCGGAGGAGGTTGCGGCGCTCGATCCGGCGATCTCGCGGCTTTTGCCTGACGCGCCCTTGCCGAATTACCCCGCGCTGGCGCGGGCCTATCCTGAAGAATTCACGGTGGACGAGGCCTACAAGGCCGGGCTGCCGGATTTGCAGAACGGGCCTTCGAGCCTGATCCGGGGGGCGCGGCAGCATATCGAGCATGTGGGCATCAGCAATTTCCGCCTGCCGATCCGCTTTCATACCCGCGATGGCGGGGGGATCACGCTGGAGACCTCGGTCACCGGCACGGTGAGCCTTGAGGCGGAAAAGAAGGGCATCAACATGAGCCGCATCATGCGGACCTTCTATGCGCAGGCCGAGAAGGAATTTTCGCTCGATGTGATCTCGGAGACGCTGGAGGCTTACAAGGGCGATCTGGAGAGCTTTGATGCCCGCATCCAGATGCGGTTTTCGTTCCCGATGAAGGTGGGCAGCCTGCGGAGCGGGCTGGAGGGCTACCAGTATTACGATATTGCGATGGAGGTGGTCGACGCGGGCGGGCGGCGCAAGAAGCTGATGCATCTCGATTACGTCTATTCGAGCACCTGCCCCTGTTCGCTGGAGCTTTCGGAGCACGCGCGGCGGGCGCGCGGGCAGCTGGCGACGCCGCATTCGCAGCGCTCGGTGGCACGGGTCAGCGTGGAGTGTCTGCCGGGCGCGCGGCTGTGGTTCGAGGATCTGGTGGAGTTGTGCCGCAAGGCGGTGCCCACGGAGACGCAGGTGATGGTGAAGCGCGAGGACGAGCAGGCTTTTGCGGAGTTGAACGCGGCCAATCCGATTTTCGTGGAAGATGCGGCGCGGTCGTTTTGCGAGGCGTTGCAGGCGGAGCCGCGTGTGGGGGATTTCCGGGTGGTGGCGAGCCATCAGGAGAGCCTGCACTCGCATGATGCGGTGGCGGTGCTGACGGAAGGCGAGACCTTCGCGGCGCAGAGCCTTGATCCGAAGCTGTTCACGACATTGGTGCATGGCGGGTAGGGCGGGTTGAGCTGCGCGCCCTGCACGGAGTCAAGCCGAAGGCGCCGTGCAGCGCCGACCCGCCCCCCGGGGCGGCGCTTTGGTGAAGTTAGGACTGACCTCAAACGTCGAGCTACCACGGCACGATAAAATGCTATGCACAGCCGTTGCGAGCGCCACCCCGCAGGTCGGCGCTGCACGGCTTGCGTGTGCTCTACGAGAGGAGATTCGGGGCAAGTCCCGGCTTACAGTCGCTTCGACATCCGGGCGAGGTGGTGGGTTGTGTCGCCCACCGTGTAGCTGCCGGTGTGACCGGTCGCGGTGAAGCCCTCACGCTCCCAAAAGGCGCGGCCGCGCGGGTTGGCCTTCAGCACGGCGAGGGTAAGGGCGGGGCTGCGGGCGGCGCGGGCGCGGGCTTCGACTTCGGCGAGGAAGGCGCGGCCGTGGCCTGCGCCGCGCGCCCAGGGGCCGAGGAGCATGAGGCCGAGGTAGGCGTCGCCCGGGTCGGGGAAGCCGAAGGAGAGTTCGGCGAGGCCGGAGAGGCGCGGGCCGAGGAAGAGGCCGAGGCGGTGAGCGTCCGCCGGGTCGCAGCCGGGCGGGCCGTCGGTGAAGAAGGCGCGGGCCTTGGCGGGGCCGGGAGCCTCGCCGTCTGCCATCAGAAAGTAGTCGGGGGCCTCCTTGTAGAAGGCGGTGATGGCGGCGAGGTCGCGCTCGGCGGTGAGTTGGCGGATGCTGCGCTGGGTCATTCTGCGGGGGCGAGGCGGGTGAGGCCGTCGCGTGGGGCTTCGCTGGCGGGGAGTTTCACCTCAGTGGCGAGGCCGAGGGATTTGAGCGTGCGGATGAACCAGAAGCCCGGGTCGAGTTGGCCGCGCTCGACGCCGAGCCGGGCCGAATGGGGGAAGGCGTGGTGGTTGCCGTGCCAGTTTTCACCGAAGGTGACGAGCGACCAGCCGGGGAGGTTGTAGCCCTGCACCGGCAGGCCCGCGATGTGCCAGCCCTGATGGCCGGAGCGGTGGCAGAAGTGGCCGACCATCCAATGCATTGTGAGCGAGACCCAGACGCGCAGGCAGATGCCCCAGAGCACCCATCCCCAGCCGCCGAGGAGCCAGAGGGCAAGGGCGAGCGGGAGTTGCTGGGCCATCCATGTGCGTTCGGTGAAGCGGTAGAACGAGTCGCTGGTGACTTCCGGTTCGATTTCGAGGCGCGGCGGGTGGGCGAGCTGGTAGCGACACATGAGTTGCCAATAGGCATCGCGGAAGAAGTCTGCCCCGTGCGAGGGGTGAGGTGGGCAGCGGTCTTGCCGCTGATGCCAGTCGCGCATGTCATGAGCGCGGATCATGCCCATCGGCCCGGCCATGCCGACGAGGGTGCCGAGCCAGACCAGGAGCCGCTCCAGCCAGAGCGGCGTGCGGAAACTGCGGTGGATCAGCAGGCGGTGCATGCCCACGGAATGCCCGGCGCAGATGGTGACGGCGGTGAGGAAGAGAAAGGCGGCGAGGCCGCCCCATGAAGGGAAGAGGATGAGCGCGGCGAGACCGCCCAGACCGTGCCCGGCCCACCAGAGCGCCCGGAGCGGCTCGAACTCCACGCGGCCCGCCATGCCATCGCAGCCCGGCCCGGCCTTCACCCGCTCTGTATCGACCAGTTTCAACCCACTCTCCGCGCCCGCTGTGACCTATCGGAACATAAAGCGTCGTATTGGAGCAATCGGATTGTGCCGGAAGCCATAACGTCGGCCTCAACCCGGATTGACGCGCGGGCGCGCGCGGTTACTCCGGGGCCTCAGACATTGACCCCCGCAAGGACGCCACATGAGCACCTATACCCTGACCGTGACCTGCCCCTCGACCCGTGGAATCGTGGCGGCGATCTCGGGTTTTCTGGCCGAGAAAGGCTGCAACATCACCGACTCCGCGCAGTTCGACGATCCGGGGACCGGCAACTTCTTTATGCGGACGAGCTTCAACTCGGAGGAAGGGGTGCCGCTGGAGGCGCTGCGCGAGGCTTTCGGCACGGTTGCGGAGCCGTTCAGCATGGAATGGGCAATCCATGACGATGCGCAGAAGATGAAGGTGATCATCATGGTCAGCCGTTTCGGGCACTGCCTGAACGACCTGCTCTACCGCTGGCGGATCGGAGCCTTGCCGGTGGAGATCGTGGCGGTGATCTCCAACCACCTCGACTATCAGAAGGTGGTGGTGAACCACGATATCCCGTTCCACCACATCAAGGTGACGAAGGAGAACAAGCCGCAGGCCGAGCAGCGGATCATGGATGTGGTGGAGGAGACCGGGGCGGAGTTGATCGTGCTGGCGCGCTACATGCAGGTGCTGAGCGATGCGATGTGTACCAAGATGGCGGGGCGGATCATCAACATCCACCACTCGTTCCTGCCGAGCTTCAAGGGGGCGAACCCCTATAAGCAGGCGTTCGAGCGCGGCGTGAAGCTGATTGGCGCGACGGCGCATTTTGTGACCGCCGATCTGGATGAGGGGCCGATCATCGAACAGGACACGGTCCGGGTGACCCACGCGCAGAGCGGGGAGGATTATGTGAGCCTTGGCCGCGATGTGGAGGCGCAGGTGTTTGCCCGGGCGATCCATGCGTTCATTCACCACCGGGTGCTGATGAACGGGACGAAGACGGTGGTGTTCCCTGCCTCGCCGGGGGGGTATCGCTCGGAGCGGATGGGCTAGGGCGCGGGGCCTGTCCGGACCCAGGAGGGCTTGGCGGCGCGCCGGTGCCTTGGTGCCTGAATGAAATTGCTGAGGTCGGAGTGGGGGCCAGCCCCCACACCCCCGGAGATATTTGCAGCAAGAAAATGGGGCAGGGCGGCGCGTTAACCTTGATTTGCGGTGAACCGGCGGCGGCGGGGTGCTTGACAGTCTCGGGCCCTCACGCCAACCGTTCCCCCCATGTTGGACGTTCGCCCGGTCGGTTACGTTATCGGCCTTCTCACTGCCATTCTCGGGGTCATGATGCTGCTGCCCATGGCGGCCGATCTCTATTTCGGCAACAGCCAGTGGCCGGTGTTTCTGGAAAGCGCGATCATCACCGTGCTGACGGGCGGGTTGATTGCGCTGGCCTGCGCAAACGGGGTGACCGAGGGGCTGACCCTGCGCCAGACCTTCCTGTTGACCGTGCTGGTCTGGGTGGCGTTGCCGCTTTTCGGGGCGATCCCCTTCATCCTAGGGGCGACCGAAGCGCGGGTGGTGGATGCCTTCTTTGAGGCAATGTCGGGCCTGACGACCACGGGCTCCACCGTGTTCACCGGGCTGGACAACCTGCCGAAGGGGATCTTGCTTTGGCGCGGGATCCTGCAATGGCTGGGCGGAATCGGGATCATCGTTGTGGCAATGGTGTTCCTGCCTGAGCTGAAGGTCGGGGGGATGCAGATTTTCCGCTCGGAAGCCTTTGAGACGATGGGGAAGATCTTGCCAAGGGCGACGCAGATCGCGGCGCAGATCTCGGTGATCTACATCGGGATCACGCTGGCCTGCCTGCTGACCTACCTTTTTCTGGGGCTGAACGGGTTTGATGCGCTGGTGCATGCGCTCACCACGGTCAGCACCGGGGGGTTCTCAAATTACGACGCCAGCTTTGGCACCTTTCAGGGGGCGCCGGAATATGCTGCCTCGGTCTTCATGGTGCTCGCGGCGCTGCCCTTCGTGCGTTACGTGCAAATGGTGAACGGCCATGTCACACCGCTGTGGCGCGACAGCCAGGTGCGGGTGTTTCTGGCGATCATCGCACTGCTGGTGGTGATCACCACGCTAATCCTGACCTCGATCTTTCCGCATCATTGGGAGCAAGCGATGCGGGAGGGGCTTTTCAACATCACCTCGATCATGACCGGCACCGGCTATGCTTCGGTGGATTACATGCAGTGGGGCGGGTTCCTCGTGATCATGTTCTTCTTTATCGGGCTGATCGGGGGGTGCGCTGGATCGACCGCCTGCTCGGTGAAGATCTTCCGTTACCAGCTGCTCTTTGCGTCGATCCGGAGCCAGATCCGCACGATCCACTCGCCCTCGGGCGTGTTTACCCCGCGCTACGAGGGGCGGCCGATCGGGCAGGATGTGCTCTCGTCGGTGATGAGCTTCTTCGTGCTCTTCACCGTGTCGATGGGCGGGCTGGCGGTGCTGCTGAGCTTCACCGGGCTGGATTTTGTGACCTCGATCTCCGGCGCGGCGACGGCGATTGCGAACATCGGGCCGGGGCTGGGCGATATCATCGGGCCGGCGGGGAACTTCAGCACGTTGAACGACACCGCGAAGTGGCTTCTGGCCGCCGGGATGCTGGTGGGGCGGCTGGAGGTGCTGGCGGTTTACGCGCTGTTTACGGTGAACTTCTGGCGGTCGTAGCGGGGGCAGGTGACCTGCCCCGCGGAACTATCAGCGCTGATGCATAGGGTGGGCATAATGCCCACCCAAGGGGCCTTCAGGCGGGGCTACATGCCCGCCTTCGCTTACTCCCAGCAGCTCACCAGAACGGTCATGCCCTCGGCCAGCGTTGTGATGTCTTCCGGCGCCAGCGCGGTGGCGCTTTCGGAGGCGGCGGGGGCGAGACCAGCGGCGGAGAGGAACTCGGCGATGGTGGGCACGGAGGCGGCGAATTGCACGTTCTCCGGCAGTTGGCGGCCACCGTCTTCGGCGCGCGACAGAAGCATGCCGAGGACGGCGCCGGACTGGTCGATCACCGGGCCGCCAGCATCTCCCGGCAGGGCGGATACTTCGAGCCGTTGCATCCCGTTCTCGCCGTTCAGCCCGCGCAGGTCGGCGAGGGTGCCGAAGGTGACGGTCGGCAGGCTCAGGGTGTCTTCGTAGCTGTAACCGGCCACGGCGACCTCGGACTGGAGCCGGGGCGTGGCGGCGGCAAAGCGGGCGTGGCCGAGCGGGGCCAGCGGCTCGCGCGGCTTCAGCAGGGCCAGGCCCAGCGTGTCGTTACGGGCGGCGATTTCTGCCTCGTAGGTTTCATCGATCGTGACCCGGCCGCACTGGCCCAGCACCTCGGTGGTGGTGAGCACGGCGCCGCTGGCGTCGATGTAGAAGCCGGAGCGGGAGACCTCGGGGGTGCGGATCTCGAGGCCTGCCAGCAGATCGACCCGCTGCTCCTCGCTCGCGGATCCGGCGGTATCGGGCAGGATCGCGGCGGTGGGGGTGAAGCTTTCGCGCATCTGGGTGACCACGGCGTTCATGATCTTGGCGTCTTCGGGCTTCCAGACGAGGGTGAAGCCCTTCACCGCGCCGCCATCGAGGCGGGCGTAGGTGTAGCTGTGCAGCTCGGCGTTTTGCCCGGTGAGGGTGAAGCTGCGCTCGGAACGGCTGCGCTCGCCCTCTTCGGGGACGATCGTGAGCGTTTGCAGGATGTCGTAGAGGCCGTAGAGCGTGCGCTGGTCGCCGGACTGCGAGATCAACAGCAGGCGCACGCCGCGGTCGTTGCTGGGCGTGTAGTGGATGAAGGGCGGCTCAACGTGGTCGAACTCGACGAGGCCGAGCGGGGCGATCACATCAATGCCGGCGCGGCTGTCGGTCAGCTGGGCGAGGCCGAGGGCGGCGAACTGGGCGCGGTAGCCCTCCACCAACTCGCGGCGCTGGGAGGTGGTGAGGATGCCGGTCGGTTCATAGCCGCGGGAGGCCTGATAGTCGGCCATGGAGCCACGGGTGCCACGGCCAAAGGAGGCATCGATGGCGCCTTGGTAGAAACCTTCCCACTTCAGCGCTTCTTGGAGCTCGGCGCGCTCTTCGCGGCTGAGCTGGGCTTCGGAGCGGCGGGCCTGGGCCGGGGTTTCGTCAGGAAGGGCGGGCTCGGGCGTGGCCTCGACGACCGCTTCCGGCTCCGTGCCGGCCTCGGGCGCCGCCTCGGCGCCGGTGGAGGGTGCGGCGGAGGGCTCCACGGCGGGGGCATTCAGCGTGTCGGCGCCCACGGGCCAGAACTGCTGGCGGAATTGCTGGGGGAAGGCGATGAAACTGTCAGCCGGGATCAGGCGCTCGCGGCGCAGGGCGGCAAGCTCGCGGTCGGCGTCATCGGGGGTGTAGGGGCCGAGGGCGATGGCGTACCAGCCGGAGCGCATGCGGAAGCCTGCGGTGTTGGGGAAGGCGGCGGCATAGGCGCGGGCGCGGGCCTCTGCCTCGGCCAGCGTGGGCTGTGCCTCGATCTGCACCCAAACGGTGCCTTGGGCCTGCGCCGTGCCACCCCCGGCCACCACCAGCGAAAATACCATCAGGATCGCCGCAAAAATACGCTTCGTCACAATCGTCATGCCTGTCCCATATCCCGTTCCTGGCTGGGCTCTCAAAGGCCGCCCTGCTTGATTTCTGCGCAATCTATCAGCCCCTGCGCCGGGCGCACCCCAATTATGCGTGTGTTTGCGGGCAAGGGCCGGGGCGCGGCAGGGGGGCCACAGGCAAACGGTTTGACCGTCTCGCGCCCCGGCTCTATTGAGGCGCTGCACGTCAAAACCCCGAGGATCATGCGCCCCATGGCCGAGCAGACACGCCCCGACAAACCGCGTTCGTTTCAGGAGATCATCCTGCGGCTTCAGGCCTATTGGGGCGGCAAGGGCTGCGCCGTGCTCCAGCCCTATGACATGGAGGTGGGTGCAGGCACCTTTCACCCGGCGACGACCTTGCGTGCGCTGGGCAGCAAGCCTTGGGCGGCGGCCTATGTGCAGCCGTCGCGGCGGCCGACGGACGGGCGCTATGGCGACAACCCGAACCGGCTCCAGCATTACTACCAGTATCAGGTGCTGATCAAACCAAGCCCGCCCGACTTGCAGGAGCTTTACCTCGGCTCCCTCGCGGCCATCGGGATCGACGCCACGCTGCATGACATCCGCTTTGTCGAGGACGACTGGGAAAGCCCGACTCTGGGCGCTTGGGGCCTTGGCTGGGAGGTTTGGTGCGACGGGATGGAGGTGAGCCAGTTCACCTATTTCCAGCAGGTTGGCGGCCATGATTGCGCCCCGGTCAGCGGCGAGCTGACCTACGGGCTCGAGCGGCTGGCGATGTATGTGCTGGGCGTCGATCACGTGATGGAAATGCCGTACAACGACCCGCAGACCGAGATCGCCCTGACCTATGGCGACGTGTTCCGCCAGACCGAAGGCGAATACTCGCGCTGGAACTTCGACGTGGCCGATACCGAGACGCTGCTGCAGCACTTCAAGGATGCCGAGGCGGAGTGCGAGCGCATCCTCGCGGCGCCGGCGGAAGACCCGAAGACCGGCCGCCGGATCGTGATGGCGCACCCGGCCTATGACCAGTGCATCAAGGCGAGCCACCTGTTCAACCTGCTCGACGCGCGCGGGGTGATCTCGGTCACCGAGCGGCAGGCCTATATCGGCCGGGTCCGGGCGCTGGCCAAGCAATGCGCCGATGCCTTCGTGCAGACCGAGGCCGGGGGCTGGGTGCCGGAAGCCGCAGAATGAACGGCAAGATCGCAGGAGGGGCCATCGTGGGGGCTGCCGCTGTCGCCGGTGTGGCGATCTATTACCTTCAGGTTTACGGCTACTACGAGCGCGTGGAGCTGCGCACCGACATGCCCGCCGTGGAGCTGACCTCGCTGGTCTCGGGTCAGCCCGAGGAGATCATCGCAGACGGGTTCGAGGCGATCGACGCCGACAGCTCGCCGATCCGCTACCGCGCCTGCTTCACCACCACGATGAGCCAGGCCATGCTGAGCGAGACCTACGCGCCCTACGAGGGCGCCGTGCCGCTGACCGGGCCGGGCTGGTTTGATTGCTACGATGCCGAAGAGGTGGGCGAGGCGCTGACCGAGGGCCGCGCGATTGCCTACACCGGCGAGGAAAACATCGAATACGGGATCGACCGGGTGGTGGCGATCATGGACGACGGGCGGGGCTTTGTCTGGCACCAGATCAACCCCTGCGGCGAAGAGGTGTTTGACGGCAAGCCTGCCCCGGCTGGCTGCCCGGACCCAGCAGAATTCAAGGCGGCGACGCCACAGGAAGGCGAGAGCGATGGCTGATCTTCTGATCGAACTTTTCTCCGAGGAAATCCCGGCGCGGATGCAGCGCAAGGCCGCGGAAGACTTGAGAAAGCTGGTCACGGACGGGCTGGTGGAGGCGGGGCTGACTTATTCGGGCGCACGCGCGTTTTCCACGCCGCGCCGCTTGGCGCTGGCGGTCGATGGCCTGCCTGCCAAGAGCCCGGCGACCCGCGAAGAGCGCAAGGGCCCGCGGGTGGATGCGCCGGAGAAGGCGCTGGAGGGATTCTTGCGATCCACCGGGCTGGAGAAGAGCCAGCTCGAGGAGCGGGACGACAAGAAGGGCCGGGTGTTCTTTGCGGTGATCGAGAAGCCGGGGCGCGAGGCCGCCGGGATCGTGGCCGAGGTGCTGGAAGCGGCGGTGCGGGGCTTTCCGTGGCCGAAGTCGATGCGATGGGGCGCGGGCAGCCTGCGCTGGGTGCGGCCGCTGCACTCGATCCTCTGCATCCTGAGCGACGAGAGCGGCGCGCAGGTGGTGCCGTTGGAGATTGACGGGATCGCGGCTGGGGATGTGACACAGGGCCATCGGTTCTTGTCGTCAGGTGCGATTTCGGCTGCAAATTTCGAGGATTACGAGGCGAAGCTGAAGCGCGCCAAGGTGGTGCTGAGCGCTGAGGAGCGGGCCGAGACCATCGCCCATGACGCGGCGCAGCTGGCCTTTGCCAAGGGGCTGGAGCTGGTCGAGGACAAGGGCCTGCTGGCCGAGGTCTCGGGGCTGGTCGAATGGCCCGTGGTGCTGATGGGCGAGATCGAAGAGCAGTTTCGCGGTCTGCCGCCGGAGGTGCTTCAGACCTCGATGAAGGAGCATCAGAAGTTCTTTTCGGTGAAGAACGCCGAGGGCGGGATCGTGAGCTTTGTGACGGTCGCCAACATGGAAACGCGCGACAATGGCGCGACGATCCTTGCGGGCAACCAGAAGGTGCTGGCGGCGCGGCTCTCGGACGCGAAGTTCTTCTGGGAAAACGACCTGCGGGTGGCGAAGAGCGAGGGCATGGAGGCCTGGACCGCGCGGCTGGAGAACGTGACCTTCCACAACAAGCTGGGGAGCCAGGCCGACCGCATCGCGCGGATTGCCGCGCTCGCGGAGAGCCTCGCCCCGATGGTTGGCGCGGATGCCAAACTGGCCGGTCAGGCGGCGCGGGTGGCGAAGGCTGATCTTTCCTCCGAGATGGTCTTTGAATTCCCGGAACTTCAAGGGCTTATGGGGCGGTATTACAGTGATGCCTCAGGTCTGCCCGCCGAGGTGGCGGCGGCCTGCGAGGAGCATTACTCGCCGCTCGGGCCGTCGGACGACGTGCCGACAGTGCCCGTTTCGGTGGCCGTGGCGCTGGCCGACAAGCTGGACACGCTGACGGGGTTCTGGGCGATTGACGAGAAGCCGACCGGGAGCAAGGACCCGTTCGCGCTGCGGCGGGCAGCGTTGGGGGTGATCCGGCTGGTGCTGAACAACAACCTGCGGCTCCATCTCGACCGGCTGATCGACGCGCAACTGCTGCGCCACGAGATCGAGCCCGATGGCACCAAGGCGGCTGCCCTGCGCGATGCACTGCTGGCGGAGATCGCGCGGCACGGCGTTTTCGGCGCCGCCGCGCGGGCGGTGGTTGACGGGATCGAGGGCGATGCGCCCGAGTGGATCGAGAAGGTGACGGCCCATAGCCCCGACACCTCCGACGACCTCCTTGCCTTCCTCCACGACCGTCTCAAGGTGCATCTGCGCGACCAGGGCATTCGGCATGACGTGATCGACGCCTGCCTTGCCATGCCCGGCAAGGATGACCTGACGCTGCTGGTGAAGCGGGCTGAGGCGGTCCAGGCGTTCCTGTCCACCGACGATGGCGAGAACCTCGTGCAGGGGTTCAAGCGGGCGAACAACATCCTCAGCCAGGCCGAGGCGGCCGATGGGGTGGAGTATTCCTTTGGCCCCGATGTCAAGCTGGCAGAGGCCGAACAGGAGAAGGCGCTGTTTGCGGCGCTGGATGCCGCAGAGCCTTCGATCGCCAGCGCGGTGGAGGCCGAGGATTTTGCCGCCGCGATGGCGCGGATGGCGGCGCTGCGGGCTCCGATCGACGGGTTTTTTGAGGCTGTGCAGGTCAATGCAGACAGCGATGTGCTGCGCCGGAACCGGCTGAACCTGCTGCATCGCATCCGCGAGACCTGCTCGAAGGTTGCCGATTTGTCGCGGCTCGAAGGCTAAGCCCTTGGTCGGGTTGGTGTTGGCGGTAACGTCACCCTAACGTCACACTTGCCCGACTCGCCTTTCGGGGTATTCTGCGCCACAGAAAGGATTGCTGCGTTGCAGAAACCGACCCAGATCGCCGGATTTACAGAGATCACCGCCACCGCGACGATGGCGTCCTCGACCCATGGCGGACGGGCGAAGTGCCTGCAACGGTTGATCCGGCTGGGCCTGCCGGTGCCCCATACGGTGGCGCTTTCCTTCGGTGCGGTAAAAGGGCTGGCCTCTGGCCTCGGGTTTGACGTGGCGCAGCTGCTGGCGACCTTCGGCGAGCGCTCGCTGCTCTGCGTGCGCCCCTCCAGCCAGGACCCGGATTGGGGCGGGCCGGGCGCGATCTTGAACATCGGAATGAACGACCGGCGGCATCTGGAACTGAGCCAGACCCACGGTGAAGACGCTGCCTCGGTGCTCTACCTGCGGTTCATCCAGAGCTACGCGGTGCATGTGGCCCGGCTCGATGCCGATGCCTTCGACCTGACCGATACCGATGCGACCGAGCGGCTGAAACAGGCGCTGATCATCTACGAGGAAGAGGCCGACGAGCCGTTTCCGCAGGATGCGGAGGTGCAGCTGACCGAGGTTCTGCGCTCGATGGCGCGGGCTTGGGAGGGCACGACCGCAAGGCTGCTGCGGCAGGCCCGCGGGGCGCCGCCTGATGCGGGGCTGGGCCTTGTGGTGCAGGAGATGGCGCTGGGCGTGGGGCCGGGCGAGAGCGGCTCGGGCGTGATCCGCTTTGTCGATCAGGTGACGGGCGTGCGCCGGGTTTCGGGCCGGTACCTGCGGCAGAGCTTTTTGCGCGATGCGCTGGAGGCAGGCGGCGGGGCGCTGTACCTGCTGGAAGACCCGCGCGGCCCCTCGCTGGAGGCCGAACAGCCGGAGATCTTCGACCGGCTCACCGAGATGGCCGAGACCTGCCGCGCAAGGCTGCGCGAGGAGATGGAGATCGAGTTCACGCTGGAGCGCGGCAAGCTGCGCGTGCTCGACGCCGTGCGCGTCAGCCGCAGCCCGCGTGCCGCGCTCAAGATCGCCGTGGCCTTGGCCGAAGAGGGGATCATCGCCCGCGAAGAGGCGGTGCTGCGGGTTGAGCCGCGCGCGTTGCCCGAGCTGCTGCACCCGCAGGTGGACCCGAAGGCCAAGCGCGACGTGGTGGTGCGCGGCATTGCCGCCAGCCCCGGCGGCGCCATCGGTAAGCTGGTGTTCTCGGCCCATGCGGCGCAATCCCACGCCGCGCAGGGCGAGCCCTGCGTGCTGGTGCGCCGCGAGACCACGCCGGAAGACATTCGCGGGATGCATGTGGCCAACGGCATCCTCACGGAGCGTGGCGGGATGACGAGCCATGCCGCCGTGATCGCCCGTGGCCTCGGGTTGCCCTGTATCGTTGGCGCCAGTGGCATCCGGCTTTCGACCTCAAAGAAGACCCTGCGCACCGTGGACGGGCGGGTGCTGAAGGAGGGCGATCTGGTGACCATCGACGGCTCGACCGGCGAGGTGCTGGCGGGCGAGGTCGATATGCTGGAGCCGGCGCTGGATGACAGCTTTCAGTCGCTGCTCGATTGGGCCGATGAGGCGCGAGACATTGGCATTCGTGCCAATGCCGACACGCCGGCCGATGCGCAGACGGCGCGGATGTTCAAGGCCGAGGGCATTGGCCTCTGCCGGACCGAGCATATGTTCTTCGAGGAAGGGCGCATGATGGTCATGCGCGAGATGATCTTCGCCGATACAGAGGAAGATCGCCGTGCCGCGCTCGACCAGTTGCTGCCGATGCAGCGCGAGGATTTTACCCAACTGTTCGGGATCATGGTGGGCCAGCCGGTGTGCATCCGGCTGTTCGACCCGCCGCTGCACGAGTTTCTGCCCTCCGACCGAGAGGGCGCGCGGGCGCTGGCGGAGGCGCTGAGCCTGCCGGTGAGCGACGTGATGCACCGGGTCGAGGCGCTGACAGAGTTCAACCCCATGCTTGGCCTGCGGGGCGTGCGGCTGGGCGTGACGGTGCCCGAAATCTACGACATGCAGGCGCGCGCGATTTTCGAGGCCACCGTGGCCGTGGGCCGCAAGGGCGCCCATGTGGTGCCCGAGATCATGCTGCCGCTGGTCAGCGCCCGCCGCGAGGTGGAGCTTCTGAAGACCCGGATCGACGGGGTGGCCGCCGCGGTGCGCAACGAGACCGGCGCGGACTTTGACTACCGCCTCGGCGTGATGGTCGAGACCCCGCGTGCCGCGCTGCGGGCGGGCGATATTGCTGGGCATGCGACCTTTCTCAGCTTTGGCACCAACGACCTGACGCAGATGACCTATGGCCTCAGCCGCGACGATGCGGGCAAGTTCATGGGCGCCTACGTGCAGCAGCAGGTTTACCCGGAAGACCCGTTTCACACCCTCGATCAGGAGGGGGTGGGCGAGCTGTTGATGCTGGGTGCCGAGCGGGCGCGGGCGGCGCGGCCCGGCGTGACGCTCTCGGTCTGCGGCGAACATGGCGGCGACCCCGACACCATCGCCTTCTGCCGCGAAGCGGGGTTCGACTACGTTTCCTGCTCGCCTTTTCGCGTTCCGGTTGCCAGATTGGCCGCCGCGCACCTCGCGATTCGCGATCAGGTGGGCGACGAGCCGACAGGGCTCCGTTAAGATTTTCTGCAACAATCGGGGCCGATTGGTCACGAAACGGAAACAATCTGGGCAAAACCGCGCCTATCGGTCGCGGTTGGACCCCACGGGGTAGACAGGCCGTTGTGTCATCCGCTAAGCGCCCCCTCGGCTTGGCACGAGCCTGGGACGTGCTGCGAATACGAGACGATGATGCTGAACCTGCGCCGGAATATGCCCGCGCTGGTCGTCACCTTTTTGAGCCTGACGACCGCGACCGCCCCCGCCCACGCTGAAACCGTGATGTCGACCTCCACCGTTCCGACGGAAGTGATCGAGGCCACGGCCCCCGCCGATCCGGCGCTGGACCGTCAGCTGGATGCCCTTCTGGGCCGCGAGCGCAAGGCATTTCAGGCGGTGAGCGGCAAGCGGATCAAACGGCTCGCCACCACCCCGCGCAGCAGCTTCGGCACCCCCGGCACGATCAAGGTCAGCTACAGCCGCGACTGGATCGATGGTCAGCCGGCCCGCAAGGGCGGCGCCGAGTGGGCCTGCCTCGCCGAGGCGCTCTACTTCGAGGCGCGCGGTGAGACGGTGAAAGGCCAGTTCGCCGTGGCCGAGGTGATCCTGAACCGGGTCAAATCCGGCCTCTACCCCGGCTCGGTCTGTGGCGTGATCCATCAGGGCACCGGCCGCAAGTACCAGTGCCAGTTCACCTACACCTGCGATGGCTACTCCGACGCCATCCGCGAGCCGGCGGCCTACTCGCGCGTGGGCAAGATCGCATGGTTGATGCTCAACGGCGCCCCGCGCGCCCTGACTGCCGGCGCGACCCACTACCACACCAACGCCGTGAACCCGGCATGGGCCCGGAAGTTTCCGCGCACGGCCCGGATCGGCGTGCACAGCTTCTACCGCCACCCGCGCTCCTGAACCGCAGCGGCATGGCGGCGGCGCAACGCTGCCATGTCGTATTCCGTTTCACTGATATGTGAGTAGCGATGCCTGCCCGGACATGGCAGGTGAGGGGCAACCCGATATTCGTGACAGAGGCACGCATAGCATGATTTCCAGACGACGCCTTCTTGCCGGCACCGCCGCGCTGGCCGCCGCCCCCGCCGTGGGCTGGGCCGAGCAGATCGACCCGACCGCCATTCGCAGCCAGGAAAAGGTGCGCCGCAACGCATCGAGCTTTCAGGCGCAGAACTGGCGCGACCACTTCAGCGATCTGGGCAAGGCCACGATCGTTTGCGACACCATCAGCCGGGCGCTTCACTTCTGGTCGGGCGATGGCTCGATCTACAAGGTCTACCCGACCTCAGTGCCGCTGACCGACGACCTCAAGCGCACCGGCTACACCGAGATCGTGCGCAAGAAGGTCGGCCCGGACTGGACCCCGACCCCCTCGATGATGAAGCGCGACCCCAGCCTGCATTACATGCCGCCGGGCCCCGACAACCCGCTCGGCACCCATGCGATGTATCTCAGCTGGCCCGCCTACCTGATCCACGGCACCCATGACACCCGCAAGATCGGGCGCCGCTCGTCTTCGGGCTGCATCGGCACCTACAACGAGCTGATCGCCGAGCTCTTCGAGCTGACCCCGGTGGGCACGCAGGTGCGCGTGATCTGATTGATCTTGGCCACGGGCCGTGATTTGAGGCGAGGCATGGATGAAACCGGCCTCGCCTTTTCCGTTCACGCCCCGCGTGACGTGATCGCTCTTCGTGAACTTTATCGCGACGTGGAGATCGGCGCCTTTGCCGACGAGCGCGGCGTGGTGCAGAAACTTTGCTTCGAGGTGCATGCCGAGGTCGAGGGCGAAGCACCGGCTGACGATGTGGACAAGGTGGTGAGCTACGACACGCTGATCGGCGCGGTCGATGCCTCGCTCGCCGAGGGCCGGGTGGACCTGCTGGAAACGCTGGTGGACAGGATCGCGGCGCGGGTGTTCTCGGAGCCGCGCGTGGCCCGCATGGCGGTGCGGATCGACAAGCTGGAGCGTGGCGAATTCGTGCTGGGCGTCGAGGCACTGCGGGTTCGGGGCGAGGTGGAGCCCGTGGCGCTGCCCGCCGCTGTGCCCGAGGTGTGCCTGATGGTGCTCGGCTCCGCCGTGCCGCCCGCCGATGGGCCGGTGCTTTACGTGGTCACGCCGGGCTATGTGCCCAAGGCGCGGGGCGACGAGGCCAAGGGCCGGGTGATGCTGCTGGCGATGGAGCAGGCGGCCTGGATCGCGGCCGAGGCGGTGGAGGGCGCGCGGGTGGTCTCGTCGCGCACCGAGATCGGCTTTTGCGCGGCGCAGGGCATCCCGGCCTTCTGGGCACCCTCCCGGCTGGTGCTCGCCGCCGTGGAGCAACCCGAGCCGCGCCCCGAGGCGCTGGCGGATTGGATCGCGCGGGAGCTGGCTAAATGAGATACATCCGCCCGCTGGTGCAGACCGACCCGGCCCGCCCGGAAGGCGCAGTGACGCTGGCTGGCGGCTGGTGCTGGTTTGACCGGGTGGAAGTGCTGAGCCGCGAGGCCGCGCCTGCGGTGCTGCCGGTGGCGGCGCTGACGCCGGAAGAGATGGCCCCGCTCACCGCGCCGCGCGCGCCCGTGGCCGGGCTGACGATGGATGCGCCGCGCGTAATGGCCATTCTGAACCTGACGCCAGACAGTTTTTCGGACGGGGGCAGCCACTTCGGGCAAGAGCTGGAGGACGGGCTGGCGCTGGCCGCCGAGGCCGACATGCTCGACATCGGCGGCGAAAGCACGCGCCCCGGGGCCGAGGAGGTATCGGTTGAGGAAGAGACGCGGCGGGTGGCACCGGTGATCTCCGCGCTGCGGGAATCCGGCTGCGGCACGCCGATCTCGGTCGACACGCGCAAGGCCGAGGTGGCGCGCGCCGGGCTGGCGGCGGGGGCGGACATGGTGAACGACGTGTCGGCCATGCTGTTCGACCCTCATATCGCGCAGGTCACCGCCGACGCGGGCGCGCCGATTTGCCTGATGCACGCGCAGGGCAGCCCGGAGACCATGCAGGACGACCCGCGCTACACCGATGTGCTGCTCGATGTGTATGACCACCTCGCTGAGCGTGTCGCGGCGGCGGAGGCGGCCGGGATCGCGCGAGAGCGGATCGTGGTGGACCCGGGGATCGGCTTTGGAAAGACGATGGCGCACAACCTTGCGCTGCTTGGGCGACTCTCGCTCTTTCATGCGCTGGGGTGCCCGGTGCTGCTGGGGGTGAGCCGCAAGCGGTTCATCGGCACCATCGGCGAGGCCGAAGAACCGGTGGCCCGGATGCCCGGCAGCCTTGCGCTGGCCGTGCTTGCCGCAGGGCAGGGGGTGCAGCTATTACGGGTGCATGATGCGCGGGAAACCCGGCAGGGCCTGAGGCTCGCTGGCGCGCAATGGGGTATGTGAGGGGGCCGCTATGGGCAGGACGCTGTTTGGAACCGACGGGGTGCGGGGCAGGGCCAACGCCGCCCCGATGACCGCCGAGATGGCGCTGAAGCTGGGCGCGGCGGCGGGCCGCTACTTCCGCCGGGACGGGGCCAGCGGCCACCGGGTGGTGATTGGCAAGGACACCCGGCTCTCGGGCTACATGTTCGAGAATGCGCTGACGGCGGGGCTGACGAGCACAGGCATGAACGTGCTGCTGCTCGGCCCGGTGCCGACGCCGGCTGTGGGCTACCTGACCAGCTCAATGCGGGCCGATCTGGGCATCATGATTTCCGCCTCGCACAACCCGGCCCATGACAACGGGATCAAGTTTTTCGGGCCGGACG
The DNA here is from genome assembly GCF_052828525.1 of Vannielia sp. SX4. The sequence continues at coordinate 3,169,134 of NZ_CM128247.1, read as the reverse complement.
GCTTCAAGCTTTCGGACGAAGCCGAGGAGGAGATCGAGGCGCTGGTGGCTTCGGGCGTGGAGCCTGCGGCGGCCGAGAACATCGGGCGTGCCAAGCGGATCGACGATGGCCGCTTCCGCTATGTGGAGCGGGCCAAGGCGAGCTTTCCGGTGGGGGCGTCGCTCTCCGGGCTGAAGGTGGTGGTCGATTGCGCCAATGGCGCGGCCTACAAGACCGCGCCCGAAGTGCTCTGGGAACTGGGCGCCGAGGTGGTGCCGCTGGGGGTTTCACCCAACGGCTACAACATCAACGAAAAATGCGGCTCGACCTCGCCGCAGGCCGCTGCCGAGGCGGTGGTGGCGCATGGGGCGGATGTGGGCATCTGCCTCGATGGCGACGCCGACCGGGTGATGATCATCGACGAGAACGGCGAGATCGCGGATGGCGACCAGGTGATGGCGCTGCTGGCCGGGCGCTGGGGTGAGCTGGGGCTGCTGAAGGGTGGCGCGCTGGTGGCCACGGTGATGAGCAACCTCGGGCTGGAGCGCTTCCTTGAGGGCAAGGGCCTGCGGCTGGAGCGCACCGGGGTGGGCGACCGCTACGTGGTGGAGCGGATGCGCGCGGGCGGGTTCAACCTTGGCGGCGAGCAGTCGGGCCATATCGTGATGACCGATTATGCCACCACGGGCGACGGACTGCTGGCGGGCATCCAGTTTCTGGCCGCGATGGTGGGCACGGGCCGCAAGGCGAGCGAGTTGGCCCGCAGCTTCGAGCCGGTGCCGCAGCTGTTGAAGAACGTGCGCTACGAGGCGGGGGTCGACCCGCTGGGAGCTGCCTCGGTGAAAGCGCGGCTGGAGGCGGCGGAGGCCGAACTGGCCGGGCAGGGGCGGCTGCTGATCCGCAAGAGCGGCACCGAGCCGCTGATCCGGGTGATGGCCGAATGCGAGGACGAGGCGCTTTTGGAGCGCGTCGTGGACAGCATCGTGGCCGAGGTGGAGGCCGCCGGAGCGCCTGCTGCCTGATTTCCGGGCGCCCGGTTCAGAAATTGCTCAGTTTCGAGGGATAGGCTGCGGGCGGTCATGCGGGTGGCGCAGCAGGCTATGCTGCACCGCAGAAAAGGCGCAGGCTTGTCTCATGGGAGGACCATTCGAGCAGCCCGCAAGGAGCCTTCCCATGTGCATGACGACCGAAGCCCTCTACCTGTTTTTATCCCTGATGCCCGCCCACCTGATGGACCTCTCGGAGGACCGGGTGGTGCTGCGGGCCGAGACCCGCGAGGCGCATTGGGTCTATAACGGCGAGCGGTGGTGCACGATGGCGCCGCAGATCGACGCAAACGTGCGGCTCGATCCGGCGGCGTGAGGGGTTGGGCCTGCCGGTAGGGGCAGGCCCGCGCCATCAGCCACGCAGCTTGTGGTGCAGGATGATCGGCACCACGAGATCCTCCTCATCCGTCAGGTGACGGGCAAAGAAGGCCTCTGCCGCCACGGCCTCGTCATGGAAGCCGCGGGCCTCTTCGGCCATTTGCGGCGGGTCGAGATGGGCCAGCTGGATGATGCGGTTGCCCTTGCCGGTAAAACGCTCCAGCAGGGCATCCATCTCGACATGGTCGCTTTCCAGCATCTCCAGCCCGGCCTCGAAGCGGTCATCCGCCGCGTTCAGCTCGGGAAAGAACCGCCGATCCTCCCAAGCGTGGTGGCCGTGGAGGTTGCGCACCAGCCGGTCGCCGTAGCGGGCGAGGGAGCGGGTGAAGGCGGCGTCTTCCATCTCCTTGTCGAGATAGGCCTCGGTATCCTCCCGCGTGACGCGGGCGAGGTCGCGGAACATCTGGTGAGCCCCCATCCACTTGGCGACGGAGGCGGCGAAGTTCGGGTGCCCCGGCCAGGTTTCGCGCGGGGTGGCCCGAAGGAGGGTCTGCATGTCAGTCGGCAGGCCCCCTCTTGTGCTCACATGAAGGTTGGTCATGCGGGGCAGATGGGGGCGGTGTTATGTTATATCAATGCGCGCCTCGGCCCTGTGACCTGTGCGCTGGCGCTCAGGGGCGGCGGAACAGGCGGGTCAGCGCGCCCCATTGGCTGAGGAAAACGCCGGAGAGGATCAGCGCCATGCCGAGGAAGAGCGAGGCGGGCAGTTGCTCTGACAGGAGGAGCCAGCCGAAGAGGATGGAGCAGAGCGGCACGAGGTAGTTGGTGAGGCTCATGAACACCGGCCCGGCGGAGCGGATCACGAGGATGCGCAGCAGGTTGGCCCCGGCGGTGGGCACGAGGCCGAGCAGGGCGAGCACCAGAAGGCCGGTGAGGCCCGGGTTGGCGGGCGCGCCGTGGGCGAGCACAGCGACCGGGATCACCAGCAGCGCCCCGATGGCGAGGGTCGCGAAGGTGAGGCCGATGGGGTCGATCGGCGGCAGGCGGCGCATCATCACCGAGGAGACGGCATAGCAACCCGCCGCCGCGAGGCAGGCGGCGCGGCCCCAGCTCTCGTTCGCCGCGCCGGTGGCTGAAAGCGCTTCTGGCCCGATCAGCGCCGCAACTCCGGCGAAGCCGAGCAGAAAGCCCAGCGTGCGGCGCAGGGTCATCCGCTCGCCGGGCAGGAAGAGATGCGCGAGCGGCAGGATGAAGAGGGTGACGCTGGCCATAGAGACACCGGCAAAGGCCGAGGGCACGAACTGCTGGCCCCAGCTCAGGCACATGAAGGGCACCGCCGAGGAGAGCAGCGCCACGAGGGTGAGGCGCGGCCAGTCGGTTTGCCCGGTGGTGAACATGAGCCCTCCGCGCCAGCGCCAGACGACCCATGTGAGCAGGGTGGCAAAGCCGATGCGGGCGGAGGCCACCCAGAACGGCGGCGTGCTTTGCAGCGCGATGCTCTGCACCATGAAGGTGCCCCCCCAGACCACGCCGAGCGTTGCAATCATCGCCCAGCTTCTGGCCGTAATTTCAGGGGCTTGCACGTTCATCTTCATCTCCTGAAAAAGACACCCCCGGCGCGGTGGCCGGGGGTGCTCGATCTTGCATTTGCCGCTGCGGGCAGCGCCTTAGTTGCGCTCTTTGTCGACCATCTTGCCGGCGGAGATCCAGGGCATCATGGCGCGGAGCTTTTCGCCCACGGCCTCGATCTGGTGCTCGTCGTTGATCCGGCGGGTGGCCTTGAAGTTGGGCTGGCCAACGGCGTTTTCCTGCATGAAGTCACGCACGAACACACCCTTCTGGATGTCGGTCAGCACCTCTTTCATGCGCTTCTTGGTCTCGTCGTAGGGCAGGATGCGCGGGCCGGAGACATACTCGCCATACTCGGCGGTGTTCGAGATCGAGTAGTTCATGTTGGCGATGCCGCCTTCGTAGATCAGGTCCACGATCAGCTTCACCTCATGGAGGCACTCGAAGTAGGCCATCTCGGGGGCGTAGCCCGCCTCGACAAGGGTCTCGAAGCCCATGCGGATCAGCTCGACGAGGCCGCCGCAGAGCACGACCTGCTCACCGAAGAGGTCGGTTTCGCACTCTTCGCGGAAGTTGGTCTCGATGATGCCCGAGCGGCCGCCGCCGATGGCGGAGCAGTAGGACAGGCCGATTTCGAGCGCCTTGCCGGTGGCGTCGTTGTGGACGGCCACGAGGCAGGGCACGCCGCCGCCCTTGGTGTATTCGCCGCGCACGGTGTGGCCGGGGCCTTTGGGGGCCATCATGATCACGTCAACGCCCTCGGGCGCCTCGATCAGGCCGAAGTGCACGTTGAGGCCGTGGGCGAAGGCGATAGCGGAGCCGGGCTTCAGGTTGTCCTTCACGTATTTCTTGTAGGTCTCGGCCTGAAGCTCATCGGGCATGGTGAACATGATCAGGTCGCACCAGGCGGCGGCTTCGGCGATACCCATGACCTGCAGGCCTTCGCCTTCGGCCTTCTTGGCCGAGGGGGAGCCTTCGCGCAGGGCGACGGCCACGTTCTTGGCGCCGCTGTCGCGCAGGTTCAGCGCATGGGCGTGGCCCTGCGAGCCGTAGCCGAGAATGGCCACTTTCTTGTCTTTGATAAGGTTGATGTCGCAATCGCGGTCATAATAAACGCGCATGTCAGTCCCTCCGGGGCGTGGTTGCATTGCGGCGGGTTGTAGCTGTGCTTTGGCGCTTGGGGGAGAGTTGGAGTTGACGTTTTTGGCGCTCTGAGTGAAAAGATCATTCGTCAATTTTGAACCTGGCAGTAAAATCATGCTCGATGATCACGACAGGCGCATTCTGCGCCAACTTCAGGCCGAACCCACGCTGAAGGCCGCCGAACTGGCCGAACGCGTCGGCCTCTCTGCTCAGCAGGCTTGGCGGCGGGTGGAGCGGATGGAGCGCGAAGGGGTGATCCGGGGGCAGGAAGCGATGATCGACTGGGAGGCGCTCGGATTTGCAGTGCGGGTGAGCCTGCGGATCACGCTCGACAAAACCCTACCACGCGCCTTTGACGAATTTCTCGAGGCCGCGCGCGCTGTTCGGGAAGTGACTGAAATTCAAACCTTTCTGGGCCGGGTCGACGTGCGGCTGGAGGTCATCGCCCGCGATATGGGGCATTGGACGGGCATCTACCGCGAGAAGATCATGGCGCTGCCCCATATCGCCGACATCGAGGCGCTGATGCATGTGAGCCGGATCAAGGTGCAGGAGGCGCTGCCGGTATGACCCTGGATGACCTCGACTGGGAAATTGTCAAGGCCTTGCAGGCGGATGGGCGGCTCTCGGCGGGCGCGGTCGGGCGCAGGCTGGGGCTTTCGCAACCGGCGGCATGGCGGCGGATCAGGCGGTTGCGCGAGGCGGGGGCGATCAGCGGCCAGCGGTTGCGGCTGGATGCCGAGAAGCTGGGCTTCGGGGTGACCGTGTTTCTGGGCGTGAAGCTGGCCACCAAGGGGCAGGTCTCGCTGGAGGACTTCGAGCGCGCGGTCAGCGCGATCCCGGAGGTGCAGACTGTGGAGCATGTGCTGGGCCTCTATGACTACCGCCTGCGGGTGACGGCGCGCGATCTGGCCGACTTCGAGCGAGTGCTGCGGCGGCGGATCATGGCGCTGCCCGGCGTGGGCAACGTGGAGGCCAACGTGCTGCTCACCGAGGAGCGGCGGCCCGGGCCGCTCGGGGGGCCGCTCGGCTGACACACGGGCTTTGCTTTGCCGCGCCTTGGGGCTAGCTATGGGCGACCTTAAACGGAGGATCGCCCCATGAGTGCCTTGCGCGGAGATATTGACCCGGACGGGCTGCTGGAGTTCTCGGTGGTGTTCACCGACCGCTCGCTGAACCATATGAGCAAGGCTTTTCAGGAGGTTATGCGAGACATCTCATCCGGCCTGAAAGCATGCTACAACGCAGCCGCAGTGGCCGTGGTGCCGGGTGGCGGCACCTACGCGATGGAGGCTGTGGCACGGCAGCTGGCGCGCGGCGAGAAGGTGCTGGTGGTCCGCAACGGGTTCTTCTCCTACCGCTGGAGCCAGATCTTTACCGCAGGCGGCATCCCCTCCGAAGAGATCGTGATGAAGGCCCGGCGGGGCGGCAACGAGGCAACTGCGCCCTTTGCACCCGCCCCGGTGGAGGAGGTCGTCGCCCGGATCAAGGCCGATGCGCCGGCGCTGGTGTTTGCGCCGCATGTGGAAACGGCGAGCGGGATGATCCTGCCGGACGACTATATCGCCCAGATTTCCAAGGCGGTTCATGAGGTTGGCGGGCTGATGGTGCTGGACTGCATCGCCTCGGGCTGCATCTGGGTCGACATGGAAGCGACCGGCGTCGACGTGCTGATCTCGGCGCCGCAAAAGGGCTGGTCAGCGCCGCCCTCGGCGGGCCTCGTGATGCTCTCGGAGCGGGCCGTAGAAAAGGTGGTGGAGACGAAATCCGACAGTTTTGCCGCCGACCTCGGCAAGTGGCTGGCGATCATGCAGAGTTACGAGGCGGGCGGCCATGCCTACCACGCGACCATGCCGACCGATGCGCTGCGGGTATTCCGCGACGCGCTGAAGGAAACCGAAGCGCGGGGCTTCGGCGAGGTGAAGGCCGCGCAGCAGGCGCTGGGCGACGGGGCGCGGGCACTTCTGGCCGGAAAGGGCCTGAAAAGCGTGGCCGCAGAAGGGTTTGGCGCGCCGGGCGTGGTCGTGGTGTACACCGAAGACCCGGAGTTGCAGACCGGCCGCGCCTTTGCCGCCGAGGGCGTGCAGATTGCCGCGGGCGTGCCGCTGATGGTGGACGAAGGTGCCGACTACAAGAGTTTCCGTATCGGGCTCTTCGGGCTCGACAAGCTGGCGGATGTGGAGGCAACGCTCGGACGGCTCGAGCGGGTTCTCGACAAGGTTATCGCCTGAAGGTTACGGGCGGGTTAACCGCCCATACCTGCCTTCATCACCGCGCGGCGGAGGGGTGGCACATCGGCCACCGCCTTCAGCCCGGACAGCCGCAGCGATTGCAGCGGCGGCAGGCCGGAGCGAGTGAGGCGGTTGTAAAGCCCGATGGCCGCGACCCGCGCGGCCACGTCGCGGGCGCGGGATTTTTCATAAGCGTCAAGATGTTGCCGGGAGCCCACCGTTTCCGGCTCGGCGGTGTGCAGCAGCGCGGCAAGGTCGTTGAGCGAGGTGTTCAGCCCCTGCGCACCGATAGGCGGCACCACATGGGCGGCCTCGGCTATGAGCGCGGTGCGCTGGGCGGTGAGCGCCTTGGCGCGCAGCGTGATGATCGGGAAGAGGGCGCGGGGCGAGGCGAGGGTGAGCGGGCCGAGAAGCCCGGCGGAGCGGGTGGTGGCCTCGGCAGAAAAGGCCTGCGCGTCAAGGGCTTGCAGGCGCTGCGCCTCGGGGCCGGGGTTCATCCATACGACGGCGGAGGTGGGCGTGCCATCCTCGTCGGGCAGCGGGATAAGGGTGAAGGGGCCGCCCTGGTTGTAGACCTCGGTGGAGACGTTGCGGTGCGGCTCCGGGTGGGTGACGGAGAAGGCGAGGGCCTTCTGGCCAAAACGGGAGATTTCGGCAGAGATTCCAGCAGCTTCGCGCACGGCGCTCTCGCGTCCGTCAGCGCCGACAACGAGGCGGGCGCGCAGGCCGGTGCCATCGGTGAGCTGCACCAATGCCTCGCGCTCGCGGGTGACCATCGAGGCAAAGCCCGCGCTCCAGTGCAGCGTGACATTTGGCAGCGATTCCAGCGCGTTGAGCAGCACATCCGCAATGCGCCAGTTCATCAGGTTCTGCGCCAGCGGGGGCGTGCCGGGGGCCTCGGAGGCGAAGGCGCGGGAGTCGCGGATTTGCGGGGGCCAGCCGACCGTGTCGGTGATGTGCAGCTCTTGCAGCGGCTGGGCGTGGGGCGCGAGATCGGCCCAGAGCCCGGCCTCGGAGAAGAGCGCGATGGCCGGGTCGAGGAAGGCGGTAGAGCGTTGATCTCCCTCCGTTTTGTCGCGCCGTGGGGCGCTTGGCGCAGCGAGGGTGACGCTGTAGCCCGCCTGCGCGAAACAGGCGGCGGCGGTCAGCCCGGCAATGCCGGCGCCCGCGATCAGGATATCGGTGGATTTGCGTGCCATGACAGGGATTTAGGGCGCGGGCCGGGCAATTGCCAAGGGGGCGGATGCGCGCAGGCCGGGGTTTTGCAAAAATGCCTGTGCGCCGCAGCCAAAACGGCGTTAACCACGAATTTCCTCAATGCACAAATGATGCACATTCCATGCACATCCGATGCATACGACAAAAATGCAAAACGCCCGGAGATGACCCAACCGAACGGTGCGCGCTAGAGCGCGCGGAGGAAGCCGGTGAGGTCGCTGGTGTGGTGGTGAATGTGTGGCGCCTCCAGTGCCTCGGGCGCGACATGGACGGTGCGCATGCCCATCGCGTGAGGCGCGGCGAGGTTGCGCGGGTCATCCTCGAACATCGCGGCGCGGGCCGGATCGAGCCCGGCCTTGGCGAAGACGGTCTCGAAGGCGGCGCGCTCGGGCTTGGGACGGAAGCCGGCATGCTCGACGCCGAAGACCTCGTCAAAAAGGCCGGAGAGGCCGCGCGCGGTGAGCACCCGCTCGGCGTAAGGTTTGGAGCCGTTGGTATAGACGAACTTGCGGCCGGGCAGGGCGGCGATGGCCTCGGCGAGCGCATCGTCGGCCTCGAGATGATCGAGCGAGATGTCATGGACGTGGGTCAGATATGGCCCTGGGTCGAGCCCGTGGACCTGCATCAGCCCGGCCAGCGTGGTGCCGTAATCGGCCCAGTATTTCTTGCGCAGGGCGTTGGCCTCGGGCTGGTCGACGCCGAGCGCCTCCATCACCCATGCGGTCATCCGCACCTCGATCTGGTCGAAGAGGCGGGCCTCGGGCGGGTAGAGCGTGTTGTCGAGGTCGAAGACCCAGGCGGCGACATGGGAGAAGAGGGGGGCGTGCGACATGGGGCGGACGCTATGGCGGGCGGCGCGGGGCTGCAAGGGGCGGGGCCGCAAAGAGGGTGCGGCGCATGGGCCGCTTGCCTCCGGGTGGCGCGGGGGCATAGGCTCGCCGGACAGGACACGGAGGAACCACTATGCCAAGCGCGCGGCCGCAGCAGAAAGATGCTTACGGGATGATCCTCGAGGCGATCGACCACGGCACCTACAAGCCCGGCGACCGGCTGGTGGAGAGCGAGTTGGCGGAGCGGTTCGGGGTGTCACGCACGCCGATCCGCGAGGCGCTGCAACGGCTGGAGACCCAGGCCCTGCTGGTGCGGGACGGGCGCAGCCTGATCGTGGCCTCGCTCGATCACAACGAGCTGGCGGAGCTGTACATCGTGCGGGCCGAGCTGGAGGCGCTGGCCGCCCGGCTGGCCGCCCGCCATGCCACGGCGGAGGAGGTGAAGGTGCTGGGCCAGATGGTGGAGCAGGACCGCGCGCGGGTGAATGACCCGGCGGCGCTGAGCCGCTCGAACCGGCGGTTTCATCGGCAGATCCACTTGGCCAGTCACAACCGCTTTCTGATCCAGCAACTCGACCTGGTGCATCGGTCGATGGCGCTATTGGCGACAACATCGCTGGCTGCCGAGGGGCGGGGCGAGGTGGCGCTGGGCGAGCATCAGGCGATCGTGGATGCGCTGGCCGCGCGGGACGAGGCGGGCGCGGGCGAGGCGCTGCGACGGCACATTTCGGTGGCCTTCGAGCAGCGGCTCAAGCTGGACGCGGCGCAGGACTGACGGGCTTTGGCCCGGGGCTCACGGGCGCGGGGCCGGTTCGGCGCGGTGTGACGCGCCGGGGTTTGACCGGCTGTCGCGGTGCGGAGCGCGGCTCGACCACGATCACCGGGGTCAGCACCTCGTCTTCCGGGTTGTGCAGCCCGTGGGTGGTTTTATCCCAGTAGAACGGGTTGGTGACGATCTCCCAGAGCGCCTTGTAGGAGGCGAGCGAGCCGAGCGGATAGTAGAGGTGCAGCGTGGGCACCCATTTGGCGAGCCATTTGTGGCCCGCGAGCCGGGTGCCCATGAGGCCGGTGGCGATGGTGACGAGTTCGGAGGCGAAGAAGGTGCCGGCCAAGGTCCAGATCGCCCAGCCGGGGAGCCATGCAGCGAGCGGGTGCCAGAGGCCGAGCACGATCAGCCAGAAGCTCCAGAGGAACGGCGCGAGGATAAACTGGCTCAGCGTGCCGAGAAACAGCAGTTGGAACCCGGCAAAGCGCCATGCGCCGAGGTCGCGCCAGAGCCGGGCCGGGCGGCGCATGTGGACGGCCCATGTGAGTGCGTAGCCCTTGAGCCAGCGCGAGCGTTGCTTGACCCAGGGCAGGGCGCGACAGTTGGCCTCTTCGAAGGTGGTGCTCTCGATCAGCTCGGTGCGGTAGCCTAGGCGCACAAGGCGCATTCCGAGGTCGGCATCTTCGGTGACGTTATGGGCATCCCAGCCGCCGATCTGGTCGAGCGCCTCACGGCGGAAGAATAGCGTGGTGCCACCGAGCGGCACCGGCCAGCCCAGCCGCGCCAGCCCCGGCAGCACGACGCGGAACCAGCTGGCATATTCGACTGCGAAGCAGCGTGAGAGCCAGTTGGTGCCGGCATTGTAGAAATCGAGCGCGCCCTGCAGGCAGGCGACCTCGGCGGGCCGCTCGTGAAAGCGTTGCACCACCTTGTGGATCTGCTCCGGCTCGGGGGCATCCTCGGCATCCCAGACGCCGACGATACTGCCGCGGGTGAACTCCAGCGCGTAATTCAGCGCGCGCGGCTTGGTCTGCACCGCGCCGCGCGGCACGATGATGACCCGGATCCAAGGCGGCAGCGGCGTGCGGGAGAGGGTGAGGCGCGTGGTGTCATCGGTGGATTCCATCACGAGGCAAACGTCGAGCAGCTCCTTGGGGTAGGTCAGCCGGGAGAGTCGCTGGATCAGGTGGCTGGCGATATGCTCCTCGCGGAAGAGCGGCACCAGCACCGAGACGACCGGCAGCCGGGCGATGGCGGGCCGCGCCCGGCGGCTGTTGAAGGCGGGGAGGGCGGAGGCGAGGGGGACAGGATCGCGGCTGCCGGGTTTGGCCATGCGGGCCTGCGCCTCGGCCTCCAGCATTTGCGCGGCGCGAGTGCGGGCGCGGCGCTCGGCCCGCAGCCGGTGCCAGGCCAGCCCGGTGGCGACGGCCTTCAGCCCCATCAGCAGCACGAGGGTGAGCACGGCCCAGCCGGTGAGCAGGGCGAAGGTGAGCCGGGGCGCGGCGATCACGGCCAGCAGCCCGGCGAGGCAGAGGGCGAAGAGCAGGCACTGCTTGCGCCGCGAGACAAAGTCGCGGCAGCTCATTGGCGCGTCGACGCGGGTTTCGGCCCGCTTGACCAGCGCCTTGGCGCGGATCTCTTGCACCGCCTGATAGATGTCTGTCTCTTGCGCCAGCGCCATGACCACCGGCCCGAAGATCTCGGTCAGCGCCTCGACGTTGCGAGCAAAGAGGTGCGGGCGGGAGGTGACGATGACGGTCAGCGAGCCGAGCCGCCGCCAGGGCAGGAGGGCATCGCGCAGGCAATTGGCGGGGCCGAGCATGTCGATCAGCCGGGGATCGGGCGGCTCGAAACCGACATCGACCACGCGGGCACGCCATTGGGTGGAGAGCGCCGCCATCAGCTCGGCATGTGTGATCATGCCTTGGGCGATGAGGATCTCGCCCAGCCGGGCATCCTCGCGGGCCTGCATGGCGAGGCCCTTCAGCAGGTCGGCGGGAGAGAGCACGCCCATTTCGGTGAGGATGGTGCCGAGGCGGGGGCGATCTGTCTCGACCGGACGCTCGGGCGTGACCAGTCTGAGGGCACCGTCGGCAGGCGACGGCGCGGCATCGGTGATGCGGCGCTTCGGCAGCGGGCTCATGGCGCGCAGATCCTTCCCCTGGTGGTACCGGGAACGGATTGGCAGCCCCCCGGCAGCAGATGAGGCCAAAGGCCCCACGGCTGCCACTGTGCCGCCCTTTTGGTTAAGGAAGGGTTAACCGCGAAGGGGCGCGAGCGGGCCGCAGCCCGCCGGAAGCGTCAGGCGGGTGCGCGCTCTTTCATCGCCGCGGCGAAGCGCTCGAAGAGATAGAAGCTGTCTTGCGGGCCGGGGCTGGCCTCGGGGTGGTACTGCACCGAGAACACGGGCTTGCCGTCGACCGCGATGCCGCAGTTGGAGCCGTCGAAGAGGCTCACATGGGTTTCGCTCACGCCCTCGGGCAGGGTCTGGCTGTCCACGGTGAAGCCGTGGTTCATGCTGGTGATCTCGACCTTGCCGGTGGTGAGGTCTTTCACCGGGTGGTTGGCGCCGTGGTGGCCGTGGTTCATCTTGATGGTTCGCGCGCCGAGCGCCAGCGCCAGCATCTGGTGGCCGAGGCAGATGCCGAAGACCGGGATCTCCTTGGCCAGCACTTCACGGATCATCGGCACGGCATAGGCGCCGGTGGCCGCCGGGTCGCCCGGGCCGTTGGAGAGGAAGACGCCGTCGGGGCCGTGGGCCAGCACCTCTTCAGCCGTGGCGGTGGCGGGCAGCACGGTCACATCGCAGCCCGCGCTGGCAAGGCAGCGCAGGATGTTGCGCTTGGCGCCGTAGTCGATGGCCACCACCTTGTGGCCCGGCCCCTCGCGCTTGGTGAAGCCCTCGGGCCAGGCCCAGCGCATCTCGTCCCAGCGGTAGCTCTGGGCGCAGGTAACATCCTTGGCGAGGTCCAGCCCCTCCAGCCCCGAGAACCCGCGCGCGGCGGCGATCAGCGCCTCGAGGTCGAAGTTGCCCTCGGGGTCATGGGCCAGCGCCACATGGGGCGCGCCCTGCTGGCGGATCGCGCGGGTCAGCCGCCGGGTATCGAGCCCGCCGATGCCCACCCGGCCGCGCCGGGCCAGCCAATCCTGCAGCTGCTCGGCGGCGCGCCAGTTGGAGGGCTCCGTCGGATCCCATTTGACGACCATGCCCTCGGCCACCGGATCGGCGGTTTCGTCATCCTCGGGGTTCACGCCCACGTTGCCGACATGGGGGAAGGTGAAGGTCACAACCTGGCCCGCGTAGGAGGGATCGGTCATGATCTCCTGATAGCCGGTCATCGCGGTGTTGAAGCACAGCTCGGCGGTGCGGATGCCCTCCGCTCCGAAGCCCTGTCCGTAGAACAGCGTGCCATCGGCAAGGGCGAGGCAGGCGGTGGGCTTGGGCTGGCTTGAGGGCATCGGCGCGACTCCTTCGGGGCATAGGTCAGTGCGGGCAAATCCGCCCGTTCCTAGGCGGGTCCGGGGGAGGCGTCAACCCGCTACCGGAACGGCGTGCGGGCCGTTGAAACGTGCTGTTTCCGCCACGTTGCCCGGTGCACGGGTTGCCCCACGCGGGAGGGCGGCGTAAGTTGCGCCCTTGTCTGGCCCGGGGGACGCGCAACCACTCACGCGCGGCGGGCGCAATCAAGGGTTTTTACCGCATGGATATCCGCACCCGCGTCTCGACGGCGCTGAAGGAGGCGATGAAGGCCAAGGAGGCCGAGCGCCTCTCGACGCTGCGCCTCATCAACGCCGCGATCAAGGACAAGGACATCGCCGCCCGGGGCGAGGACGGCGGCCTCGAGGCCGGTGTGACCGATGCTGAAGTGCTGGGGATCCTCGGCAAGATGGTGAAGCAGCGGCAGGAAAGCGCCCGCGCCTACGAGGAGGGCGGACGGCTCGACCTCGCCGAGCGTGAGCTGGCCGAGGTGAAGGTGATCGAGGAGTTCCTGCCGACCCAGCTCACCGAAGACGAGGCCGAGGCCGCGGTGAGCGAGGCGATCGAGGAAGTTGGCGCCGAGAGCATCCGCGACATGGGCCGGGTGATGGGCATTCTGAAAGAGCGCTACACCGGCCAGATGGATTTCGGTGCCGTTGGCCCGATGGTGAAGGACCGGCTGGCCTGACGGCCGCCCCGGCGCCCGGTCGCGCCTGCCTCCTCATTGGTCCTTGAAATATCCCGGGGGTGTGGGGGCAGCGCCCCCACGCCGACGATGGCCTCAAGCGTCCAAGGCCGGAAATGCAGCCCGAATTTTCGCCGCTTCCTCCGCCGGCACGGCAAACCGCTCCACGAACCGCGCCTTGAAGCTCACCCGCCCGCGCCGCGCGCCGAAGTTCTCGCCGTGGTTCAGGATGTAGAGCGCCGCCGGGTCGTGCAGGGGCGCAAGCTTTCGGCCCGCCAGCGCGGCGAGGTAGGGGAACATCCGGTGCTCATGGGCGGTGAGCGCCTCCAGAAACGCCGCATCGCCCGGATCGCGGGTGCAGCGGAAGGCGGCGCAGGAGCCGCAGAGCTTCCAGAACGGTTTCTGCCCCGGCTGGGCGAGGCTGCGGGGGGCTGCGCGGGCGAAGGTGCCGCGCCCGGCGTCCCAGATCCAGCCTTCCTCCACGAGGTAGCCACCGGGCGCGCGGCGGGCCAGCATTTCGGCCACCGTGCCGGGGGCGAGCAGGTCATCGGCGTCGAAGGGCATCACGTAGCCATCCTCCGGCCCCTGCGTTGGCAGGGCGCGGCAGAGGGCGGCGAGCTTGCGCCATTTGTCGTTGCCCTCCACCGCTTCAGTAAAGGGCAGGAAGGTGATGCGGCTGTCGGCTTCGAGCGCGGGCGGCAGGGCGGGGGCGTCCTGCCCGCAGATGAGGGCGCGCCAGCGGGGATTGGTCTGGGCGGCGAAGCTGGTCAGCGTCTCTGAGAGACGCGCCTCCACCGTCGCCCAGTCGCCGACGTGGTGCTTGCCAACCAACGGCAGGATGAACACCACCTCCGGCGCCGAAGGCGCCGCCTGCAAGGTGCCGCGGCGCGTAAGCGCCGCCTGTTCCGAGGGTGCAGGCCCGAGCGCGCGCGCCAGCGCAGGCGAGAGTGCGGCGGCGGCCCGGAGGGCGGCGCGTTTCCATTTGGGGGTGGCGGGCTGTTGGGCCATCAGTCTCTCAGCGGCAGCAGGGCGGCAAGCTCGGCGTAGAGCGCCTTGCGTTCCTCTTCGCTGAGAAAGGCCCCGATTTCAACCTCGCGCCCCTTGCCGGAGAGGGTGACGTAATAGGGCACCGGCCCGCCGCTGCGGTGCAGGGTGACGCGAACCCAATGCGGATTTTCCTCCCAGCTCTGGCGCGCGCCCTTGGGGTTTTGCCGGGTGAGCAGCAGCCGATCGGGCCAGAGCGTCAGCTCTTCGAGGATCTCGCCGTCGCGGTAGCTCTTTTGCAGCAAGAAATAGAGCAGCCAGAGCGCCCCCAGCATGAAGGGCAGAAGGCCCCAGAGGACCGGCGTGCCGAGGGCGGGGATCAGCGGGATGCAGAGCAGCGCCGCCGTGCCGCCGATGAACCAGACGAAGCCGACCTTCGGCAGCGAGCGGAAGGGCCAGGCCGAGAGGGCCGCGCGGGTGCCGTCGGGCGGCGGGGTTTGCCATGTGTAGGGCATGGAGGCGAGTTTATCCCCGCGGCGCGGCGGGGGCGAGAGGGCTGCGCCTCGGGCGCGTGCCGCGCGGCGCGGCGGCTCGTCGCAGCGATGCGGTGGGCATCAGCCTTTGCGCCGGGCGCGGAGCCGGAGGGCGATGCCGGCGAGGAGGAGCGCGGCACAGCACAGGAGGCCGCTGAAGCTGAGCAGCCCGCCCAGTTTGGAGAGCCAGTTCACCATGGCGATGCTGTCCGGGGTGTCGATGTAGCGGCGGGGCGCGCCACCTGCGTGCAGGGAGAAGCTGGGCAGGATCGTCAGGCAGGCGCCGGTTTCGGCGAGGGCGAGGGCGGCGGCGCTCCAGCGTGGCAGGGTCAGGGCCCCGGCGGCGCGCACCACCAGCACGGCGAGGGCGGTGCCGCCGAGGATCATGGCCGTGGTGAGCAGGTAGTGGCTGTAGGCCACGACGTAATAGGTGTCGTGATAGGCGCGGTCGTTGCTGGTCACTGACAGGGGCCAGGGTGGGAACAGGGCCGCGATCAGGGCGATCACCGCCCAGCCCGCCAGCAGGGCCAGCGGCAGGGCGAGCGGGTGGTGGCGCAGCAGGAGCAGCGCGGCGAGCGGTGCGATCATCAGAACGGTCAGCAGGGTCATCTGGGTGCGGGCATCGTGGAAGGGTCCGGAATGGAAAAGGGGCGCGTCGGTGATGACGCGCCCCTTGATCTTGTTTCTGGTCTCGCCCGCTTAGTGGTGGGCGACCTTGTCCCAGTCCTCGCGCTTGGGGAGGATCTCGAAGGTGTGCTCCGGCGGCGGGGAGGGCAGGGTCCACTCCAGCGTGTCGGCGTGCTCGTTCCACGGGTTGGCCGCGGGCGAGGGAGCGCCTTTGCGCATCGCGTAGAAGATCGTGACGATGAAGAACACGAAGCTGGCGAAGCTGAGGAAGGCGCCGATCGACGAGATGTAGTTATAGAAGGCAAAGGCTTCGGGGTAGTCGATGTAGCGGCGCGGCATGCCCTGACGGCCCAGGAAGTGCTGGGGGAAGAAGGTCAGGTTGGCGCCGATGAACATGGCCCAGAAGTGGATCTTGCCTGCGGTCTCCGAGTACATCTTGCCGGTGAACTTGGGGAAGTAGAAGTAGATCCCCGCGAATATGCAGAACACCGCACCGAGGCTCATCACGTAGTGGAAGTGCGCCACGACGTAGTAGGTGTCGTGATAGGCGCGGTCGATCCCGGCCTGCGAGAGCACGACGCCGGTGACGCCACCCACGGTGAAGAGGAACAGGAAGCCGAAGGCCCAGAGCATCGGGGTTTTGAACTCGATGGAGCCGCCCCACATGGTCGCGATCCAGGAGAAGATCTTGATGCCGGTGGGCACCGCGATCACCATGGTCGCCAGCATGAAGTAGCTCTGCTGGGTGAGGCTCATGCCGACGGTGTACATGTGGTGCGCCCAGACGACGAAGCCCAGAACACCGATCCCGATCAGCGCCCAGACCATCGGCAGGTAGCCGAAGATCGGTTTGCGGGCGAAGGTGCCGATGACGTGGGAGATGATCCCGAAGCCCGGCAGGATGATGATATACACCTCGGGGTGGCCAAAGAACCACAGGATGTGCTGGTAGAGGATCGGGTCACCGCCGCCCGAGGGGGCGAAGAAGGTGGTGCCGAAGTTCCGGTCGGTCAGCAGCATGGTGATGGCGCCGGCGAGCACCGGCAGGGCCAGCAGGATCAGCCATGCGGTCACGAAGATCGACCAGCTGAACAGCGGCACCTTGAACAGGGTCATGCCAGGGGCACGCATGTTCAGGAAGGTGGTGATCATGTTGATCGCGCCGAGGATCGAGCTGGCACCCGAGACGTGGACGGCGAAGATCGCGAGGTCCATCGAATAGCCGCCTTCGTTGGTCGAGAGCGGCGGGTAGAGCACCCAGCCCACGCCCGAGCCGAGCTGGCCGTTGCCGCCGGGCGAGAGCACCGAGGCCACCGCCAGCAGCGTGCCGGTCACGTAGAGCCAGTAGGACAGGTTGTTCATCCGCGGGAACGCCATGTCGGGCGCGCCGATCTGGAGCGGCATCAGGTAGTTGCCGAAGCCGCCGAAGAGCGCCGGAATCACCACGAAGAACATCATCAGGATGCCGTGGGCGGTGACGAGCACGTTCCACAGGTGGCCGTTCGGGGTGCATTCCTCTGCGGAGGGGATCATCCGCGAGCCTTCCATGCACATGAACTGCACTTCGGGGCTCATCAGCTCCATCCGCATGTAGACGGTGAAGGCCACCGAGATGAAACCCACCGCCGCGGCGGTGAAGAGGTAGAGGATGCCGATATCCTTGTGGTTGGTCGACATGAACCAACGGGTGAAGAAGGACCGGTTGTCCTCGTGGTCGTGACCGTGAACGGTGGCGTCCGCCATAGGTGCTGCCTCCCGGCTTGCGTAGGTTGTCCGAGCGGTCGAGCGAATGGGCCCATGCATCGCGCAGCAAGGCCCGGCTCTCCCTTCAGGACCCGCTTTTAGGCAACGCATTCAGGAACGGCAATGTGCAAGTGGTCGCAGGGGGTGGAAATTTGCGGCCTCAAACCGGGCAAAGTGCCGGTTGTCCGCGGATTTTCAGCCCGGCTGCGGGGCGAGCGCCGCGCGCGCCGCCAGATGGACCTCCTCGGCGCGGTCTTCCGGGCCGGGCGCGGTGGCGAGTCGCTCCAGCAGCGGGCGCAGCGGGGCGAGGTCGGGCGGGGGCAGGCGGGCGATCACCAGTTCGATCAACCAGTATTTCCACACCGCGTCCTCGCCGTGGAGGATGGTGCGCAGGTGGGGCAGCAGAGCGGCGCCCTCGGCCACCAGCAGGTCGGCCACCGGGCGGGCGACGGGCCAATTGGCATCTTGCACCCATTCCAGCAGGTCGGGCAGCAGCGGCGCGCGGGCCTCGGGCTCAAGCGCGGCCGCGCGGTGGACGGCGGCGATGTCATGCTTGTCGGCGGGCAGGCAGGCGGTGGCACTCATGCCGTTCAGCTATGATCTAAGCGGTGACGCAACAAGGGGGCGTGGTCAGCCGCCCTGAAATTTCAGCATCAGCACCACCCCGGCCCAGGCCGAGACGCCGGTGAGCACGGTGCCCCATGCGGTGTCGGTCGCCACCATCGCCCAGGACCAGTCCTTCATCACCGCCATCGAAGTGAACTCGTAGGTGCCATAGGCCATCGCGCCAATGATGGCGCCGTGGAGCAGCGCACGCATCGGGTCGGCATCGCGCAGGGCGGGGGCGGAGACGAGAAACACGAGGCCGCCGACATAGGCGAGGTAGAACAGTGCCGCCGGGGCGAGCAGCGGGCCGTCGCGCAGGGCATCGCCGAGGTGACGGCTGAAGAGCGGCTTCATCACCTGCGTCAGCATGATGGCGTCTGCGACGAGAAAGATGACGGCGGTTATGATGTAGAGCAGGATCATGGGGCGGTCCGTTGTGGCTTGGCGCAGAGATAGGGCGCGGGGGCGCAAGGCAAAGGGCAGGGGGGGCGTGCCCGTCACGGTGCGGCGGCGCGCCCGCCCGCCCACCCCGCGCCGCCGCCCCATGACGGGGTGCACCAGTATGGGCTCACTTCAGGCCTTACGCGGGTGGCGGTGTTGCGGTGGATACTTGCAGCAAGAAAATGCAGGCAGCCGCGCGCTTTGCCCATTTTCTTGCTCCAAATATTCCCGCCGGAGGCCTCGAATCTCTTTTGGACGAACCTGGACTTTGGCGAGGTGCGGGCGCGAGGGACGCGGCGCGGGGCGCGTGCCCACCGGGCGCAGCGAGGCTTGCCCGGCCTGCGGCGGCGGGGCGTTTTGACAGTCGGGGCGGATGAGTGTCAAATGCCGTGCAGTCGCTGGACGGGGCAAGGGGAGGAGCTCGGTTGGGCAAACGGGTGCTCTTGGTGGAAGACGAGCCGAACATCATCGAAGCGATCCGGTTCATCCTGAGCCGGGATGGCTGGCGCGTGGATACGCATTCCGATGGCGCCACGGCGCTGGAGGCGGTGGCGCGGGCGCGGCCCGATGTGATGATCCTCGATGTAATGCTGCCCGGAAAGTCGGGCTTCGATATCTTGCGGGAACTGCGAGCCGAGGAGGCGACTGCCGCGTTACCGGTGCTGATGCTCACCGCCAAGGGGCAGGGCAAGGACCGAGATCTGGCACTGCAATTCGGGGCCAACCGCTTCATGACAAAGCCTTTTTCAAATGATGAGGTGCTCGACTGCCTGCGCGAGCTGGCGGGGGCATGAGTGCGGGCGAGCCGCCGCGCGGGTCGCAGGCCGCGCCGGGGCAGCGGCTGATCGACATTGCCGACAGTGTCGATGCAGAGGATATTCCGCTCTTTCTCGCCCGGCAGACCTATCGCCGCCGCCGCTTGATGGATGCCGCCCGTTTGCTGCCGGTCGTGGGCCTCTGCCTCGTGCTCTTTCCGCTGCTGTGGATCGGGCAGGGCGAGGGGCCGCAGACGCGGGGCGGGGTGATTTACCTCTTCGGCATCTGGGCGCTGCTCATTGCCGTGGCGGGGCTTGTGGCCGCGCGGCTCTCGGCCCCGCTTCCGCCCGGCACCGGCGACGAGAGGGACGATGTCGTTTAATCTCCTCGTCGGGGTCTCGCTGCTCTACGTCGGCTTCCTGTTTCTGGTGGCCTTTCTCGCCGAGCGCCGGGCGCAGAGGGGGATGCCGCGCTGGCTCCGCTCGCCGATGGTCTACACCCTGTCGCTCAGTGTTTATTGCACGGCGTGGACGTTTTATGGCGCGGTGGGTTATGCAGCGCGATCCGGCCTCGAATACCTCACCATCTACCTCGGCCCGACGTTGGTGCTCACTGGCTGGTGGCTGGTGCTCCGCAAGCTGGTGCGCGTGGGGCGGACGCAGCGGATCACCTCGATCGCCGACCTGATCTCCAACCGCTACGGCAAGTCCAACGCCTTGGGCGTGCTCGTGACCCTGCTCGCGGTGATCGGCACTACGCCCTACATCGCGCTTCAGCTCCAGTCGGTCACGCTCTCGCTGGAGGTTTTCGCGCAGTCGTCCGGCGATGTGGAGCTTTCGGCCCGCAATGCGCTTTGGGTTGCAGGGGGCCTCGCGCTCTTCACCATCCTCTTCGGCACCCGGAACCTCGATGCCAACGAGCGCCACCACGGCGTTGTCACCGCCATCGCGGTGGAGGCGGTGGTGAAGCTGGTCGCCCTGCTGGCGGTGGGCATCTTCGTGGTCTGGGGCCTTGCGGGTGGCGTGGGCGACATGCTGGCGCGGATCGATGCCTCCTCGATGGCCGACTGGCCGCTTGTGCCGAGCCGCTGGGCGGGTCTGACCTTTCTTTCCGCCGCCGCGATCCTCTGCCTGCCGCGGATGTTTCAGGTGCTGGTGGTCGAGAACTCGGACGAGGCGCATCTGGCGACGGCGTCATGGGCCTTTCCGCTCTACCTGCTGCTGATGAGCCTCTTCGTGGTGCCGATTGCGGTGATGGGGCTGGAGCGGCTGCCTGCGGGTTCCAACCCCGACCTCTTCGTGCTCACCCTGCCGCTCAGCGAGGGGCGGGGCGGGCTGGCGATGCTGGCCTTTCTGGGCGGGCTCTCCAGCGCGACGAGCATGGTGATCGTCGCGGCGATTGCGCTCTCCACCATGGTCTCCAACCACATCGTCATGCCGCTCTGGCTGCGCCGCCAGCAGGTGGGCGGGGCGATGATGGCGGGCGACGTGCGGGCGGTGGTACTCACCGCGCGGCGCATCTCCATCGCGGGCGTGCTGCTGCTGGGCTACCTTTATTACCGGCTTTCCGGCGGCTCCGAGGCGCTGGCGGCGATTGGCCTGATCTCCTTTGCCGGTGTGGCGCAGGCGCTGCCCGCGTTGCTTGGCGGGCTGTTCTGGCGCGGGGCTACGCGGAAGGGGGCGATGGCCGGTCTGGTGATTGGCTTCGTGCTCTGGGCGTGGACGCTGTTTTTGCCCAGCTTCGGCCCCGGCGGCCCGATTGGCGCGACGGTGCTTGCCGAAGGCCCGCTGGGGCTGGAGTGGCTGCGCCCGCGCGCGCTCTTCGGGATCGGCGGGATGGACCCGCTGGTGCATTCGCTTTTCTGGTCCATCGGGTTGAACACGCTGGCTTTTCTGGGCGTCTCGCTCGCCACATTCCCCGGCCCGCTGGAGCGGCTGCAATCGGCGCAGGTGGTCAATGTCTTTGCCCATACTGTTGGCGCGCGGGGCTGGGCACGGGGCAGTGCCGAGGCCGAAGACCTGCTGATGATGGCGCAGCGCATCCTTGGCGCGCAGGAGGCACAGGCGCTGTTCCGGCGCGAGGCCGAGGATCAGGGGCGGCAGGGGCAGTTGCCGGTGATCACCGCCGACTTTCTCGGCCGGGTGGAGCGGGAGCTGGCCGGTTCGGTCGGCGCGGCGACGGCCCATGCGATGGTGGGCCAGCTGGCGGGCGGCTCCTCGGTGCTGGTGGAAGACCTGATGCGGGTGGCCGATGAGGCGCAGCAGATCCTTGAATACTCCAGTCAGCTCGAGCAGAAATCAGACGAGCTGGCGCGCACCGCCGGGCAGCTGAGGGATGCCAACGAGAAGCTCACGCAGCTGTCGATCCAGAAAGACGCCTTTTTGAGCCAGATCAGCCATGAGCTGCGCACGCCGATGACCTCGATCCGCTCGTTCAGCGAACTCTTGCGCGATGGCGGTCTGCCGCCGGAGGATCAGGCGCGGTTCGCCGGGATCATCCACGACGAGGCGCAGCGGCTGACCCGGCTGCTGAACGACCTGCTCGACCTCGGGGTGATGGAGAACGCTCAGGTGAGCCTCAACCTTGGCCCGGCGCGGCTGGGGGACCTGATCGACAGGGCGGTCGCCTCTGCGGCGCCGGCGGGGGCGGGGCTGAAGATTCACCGCACGCCCGCCCGCGAGGCCCGAGAGTTGGTGACCGATGGCGACCGGCTGGTGCAGGTCTTCATCAACCTCATCGCCAATGCGGCGAAGTACTGCGATGCCCCGGCGCCGGAATTGCGGATCGAGGTGGGCGAGGAGGCCGGGCCGGAGGGGCACGAGCTGACGGTGGATTTCATCGACAACGGCTCGGGGATCGCGGAACGCTCGCGGGAGATTATCTTTGAGAAATTCGCAAGGCTGACAGATACGTCCGCCGCCGGGGGCGCGGGGCTGGGGCTGGCGATCTGCCGCGAGATCATGGCCCGGCTGGGCGGCGAGGTGAGCTACCTGCCCGGCCATGGCGGCGCGGCCTTCAGGGCGCGGCTGCCACTGGCGCGGCGGGCCGGGCAGGCGGCCTGAACGGAAGGCCGGATTTGTGCCGAAAGGCAATCCGGGGTTAACCAATTTCAAACCTCCGCGTGACACAAACGGCCTGAACGCCCTGCCCCCGGGGCCTGCCCGATGGAGCCATGACCGACACCACGCGAGACCTCGTGCTGCGCCGGAAGCTGGATGCCGGTGCGCCCGACCCGGCCCTTGCCGTGGCCGGGCTTCCGCCCGTGGCCAAGGCGCTGGGCCTCGCGATGGCGCGGGTGTCGGACAAGCTGATGGAGCTTGTCGCCGCCGCCGAGAGCACCGGACAGAGCACCCGCAGCCTTGCTGAACTGCTCGATGAGCTGCCCGCCAACGGGCTCTATGCAGTGCTGGAGGGGCCGCAGGAGGCGCAGGGGGTGATGGTGCTCGACAATGCGCTGATGGGTGCGCTGATCGAGCAGCAGACGGCGGGGGCGCTGGCGCCGGGTGCGCCCACGGCGCGCAAACCTACACGAACCGATGCCGCGCTTTGTGCCGACTGGATCGACGCCGTGCTGCGGGCTCTTGCCGAAACCTATGCCGAGGCGGCGCAGGCGAGTTGGCTCAGCGGATTCGGCTTTTCCTGCCACCTGCCGGATGCCCGCCCGCTGGGGCTGATGCTGGAGGACGAGCCTTACCACGTGCTCGACTTCGCGCTCGACCTGGGCGAGGGCGCACGCAAGGGCAGCGGCAAGCTGATCCTCCCGGCGCTGGGCCGCGCGCCGGAGGGGCGGCCTGCGGCCAGCGGCGAGGCGGGCGCGGAACCGCACCCCGATGACCGCGCCGCATGGGAGCGGCGGCTGGAGGGGCAGGTAATGGATGCGGAGGTGACTTTGCTCGCCGTGCTGCACCGTTTCCGCCGCAGCATCGGCGAGGTGCAGGAGTTTGCCGAGGGCGATGTGATTGCGCTGCCCGAGGGGGTGATCAACGCGCTGCGGCTGGAAACCGGCGATGGCACGGCGGTGGCCGCCGGGCGGCTGGGGCAGACGGCGGGCGCCCGCGCGGTGCGGCTGAGAGATGCCGATGACCTCTCTGAGCCGGAGGACGAGATGGGCGCGGCGATGGCGGCGCTGGACGACCCCGAAGATGACCTGCCTGGCCTGCCTGACATGCCCGACGCCGAAGAGCTGCCCGGTCTGCCAGACCTGCCGGGCGCGGAGGATGCAGAAGAGCGGGTCGATCCGTTGGCCGGGCTGGAGGACCTGCCAGACATCCCCGAGCTTGATGGCGATTTCGGCGGGCTCGGCGAGGAGGACTTGCCGGAATTGCCCGAACTGGGGGAGGGCGGATTGCCGGAGCTGCCCGATTTGCCGGACCTTGAGGGGTTGACGGGCACCTGAGCCGCGCGGTCCGGCGGCGGTGTGGCTGTGCCGGAAGGGGTTTGGCCAGAAGGTCAGTCGCGCCTCGCCCTGGCGCTACGCCCGATCAGCCCTCGTGCAGGGCCTGCAGCCGGGGGGCGAGGGCGGCGAGGTCGTAGCCGGCGCGGGCGGCGGTTTGAATCAACTCGGCCGGGGGCGTGTCGGGCGCTGCGCCGAGCATCCAGAGCACGGTGCAGCGGGTGCCGGACTGGCAGTAGGCCAGCACCGGGCCTGCGCTCTCCTCGATCGCGGCGCGCTGGCGGGTCACCACCTCGGCGGTCATCGATGAATGCACCACCGGATTCACGATGAAGGCCAGCCCTGCCGCCTCGGCCGCCGCTGCCACATCGGCGGCCTGCAGGCCCGGCGGCACCTCGCCATCGGGCCGGTTGCAGATGATCGTCGAGAACCCCGCCTCCGCGATGGCCTGCACCTCCTCGGGCGAGATCTGCGGCGAGACGGAGAGCTTGGGCGTGAGCTGGCGGGGCGCGGGCATGAGGTGTCCTTTCTGCGGGCCTTTGACCGGGCGGATGGAACCGCCGGGCCTCGCCGATTGATATACCTCAAGGACGCCCCGCTGCCAGCGCTTTAGCCTGAGCCGAGGCGCAGCGATTGGAAGGACCCTGCCATGACCGATGTAAATGCCCGCAAGGCCGCGCTGGAAAAGCGCCTCGCCGAGCTCGACACCCGCCTTCACGAGATTCAGGACGAGCTGGTGAGCCACAACTCCGCCGATTGGGAGGAGCTGGCGACCGAGCGCGAGGAGGATGAGGTGCTGGAGGGGCAGGGCGTGAAGGGGCAGGCCGAGATGGCCGCGATCCGCGCCGCGCTCGCCCGGATCGAGGCGGGGGAGTACGGGTTTTGCACCCAATGCGGTAGCGAGATTTCGGCCGCCCGGCTCGATCTGTTGCCGCAGACGCCGTTTTGCAAGGCCTGCGCCCCCTGAGCGGCCTCCGCACCGCGCCCTATCTGCCCGCACGCGCTTGTCTTTCTGCCCCGGCCCGGCTTTGATGCGGCAGGCCGCAGGGCAGGCGGCGGGAAGAATGCAGAGGGCAGGGCGATGGCATCTCCGGTCAAGCTCAACGTGATGGACGGCGTGGCGCGGATCGTGATCGACGCGCCGCCGGTGAACGCGCAATCGCTCGCGGTGCGGCGCGGGCTGTGGGAGGCCGTGCGCATGGCCGGGGCCGACCCGAAGGTGACGGCGCTGGCGATCCTTGGCGCGGGGCGCAACTTTTCGGCGGGCGCGGATATTGCCGAGTTCGGCCAACCGGGGCAGGACCCGTGGTTTGGCGCGGTCTACACTTTGATCGAGGATTGCCCCAAGCCGGTGGTCGCGGGCATCGCGGGGGCGGCGCTGGGCGGCGGGCTGGAGCTGGCGATGGCCTGCCACTTCCGCCTCGCAGCGCCTGATGCCCGGCTGGGCTTGCCGGAGGTGACGTTGGGGCTGGTGCCCGGCGCGGGCGGCACCCAGCGCGGGCCACGGCTGATCGGCGCCGAGGCGGCGCTGCGGATGACCCTGAGCGGCCAGCCGATGAGCGCCCGCACTGCGGAAAAGCTGGGGCTGGTGGATGGCGTGGTAGAGGGCGATCTGGCCGAGACCACGCTGGCGCTCGCCCGCGAGTTGGGGCAGGGCGAAGCCGCCGCCCCGCGCCGCAGCCGGGATGTGCGGGACGGGCTGAGCGACCCGCGGGCCTTCGAGGCGGCCATCGCCAAGGCCCGCGCGGCGCTCGCCGCCGACCCGGAGCGCGCCCGGCTGGAGGCGCCGCACCGGGTGATCGACTGTATCGAGAGTGCGCTTTTACTGCCGTTCGAGACCGGGCTGGCCTATGAGCTGGATGCCTTCGAGGAGCTGCGGGAGGGTCGGCAATCTGCCGCGCTGCGCCATGTGTTCTTTGCCGAGCGCGCCGTCGCCCGCCCGGCGCGGCTGGGCGGCGAGAAGCCGGGCAGGGTGGCGCGGATCGGCGTGGTGGGCGGCGGCCCGCTGGGCGCATCGCTCGCCGCTGCCGCCGCGCGGGCGGGCGTGGAGGTGCGGCTGATGGAGCAGGATGCGGCGCATCTGGAGGCCGCGAAACAGCGTGTCGAGGCGCTGCTGACGGGCGAGGCGGATGCCGGGCGGATGCGCACCGAGGAAGTTGACCGTTCGATGGCGCGGATCGGCGGCACCGAGGAGGATGGCGGGCTGGAGGGCTGCGACATCGTCGTCGAGACCCTGCCGGACGAGAGCGGGCTGAAGGCGGACCTGCTGGCGCGGCTCTCCGAGCTGCTGGGCGCGGGGCCGGTGCTGGCCACGATGGCGCGCAGCCCCGATCTGGATCAACTGGCGACCCCGCTGCCGCACCCTGAGCGGTTCATCGCGCTGCGCTTCGATGACGCGGCACACCGGGCCGGGCTGCTGGAAGTCGGCGCTTTGGAACAGGCGGGGGCAGAGGCGGTTGCGGCGGGTTTCGGCCTTGCAAAGGCCTTGGGCATTCAGGCGATTTTTGCCGAGCCTTCCGTGGCTTCGCTCGTCGCAGGCGCGGGCCGGGCGGCGGCGGAGGAGCAGGTGGCGCGGGGCGAGGCCAGCGAGGCGGAGGTGAATGCCGCCTGGGGCAGCTTCGGGCTGGGCACCTGCTTTGGCGGCACAGAAGCGGCCGATCTGCCAGCTTGGAAGGCGGCCAAGCTCGTGCGCCCGGCCTGCCTTGCGATGGCCAACGCGGGCGCGTTGATGCTGGCGCAGGGCGCGGTGGAGAGTGCGGCGGCGCTCGATGTAGCACTGGTCGCCTCGGGCGGCTTTCCGCGCCACGAGGGCGGGCCGCTTCACTGGGCCGAGGCCGAGGGGCTGGCGCGGGTGGAGGCGGAACTGGCTGCGCGGGCCGAAAGCCACGGCGATGCGCTCTGGGAGCCTGCGCCGCAATTCGGCGAGCTGGTCAAGAACGGGCAGGGCTGGGGCGATCTCTGAAGCCGCCGCGCGGCGCTTAGCCGAGCAAAAGCCCGATCACCACCAGCGCGAGGCCGATGGCCGAGACGCCGAGGGCGGCCATGTTCCATGCGCCCATCTTCTGCATATGCGCGACCATCTCCGCGTCGGGCAGCCCGGCGTTGCGAGCCTTCATCACCGAGCGGACGCAGGCGAGGATGCCGACCACCCCGGCCAGCGCGAGCGCGGCGCCGGGCCAGACGAGCAGGGAGAGGTCGAGGGCACTGGTGGTTTGTTCCATGCGCGGGCAGGTACACCGCGCGGTGGGGCTTTTCAAGCCGTGCGCGCGCCGCTACTCAGGGCGCCAAGTCGAAGAACGAGACCGAGGCAGAAGGAGAAACACATGAGCGATATGGACGAAGGCGGCTCCCCGAGCACCTACCGCGTGGCGGCTGACGAGCTGCGCCAGTTCATCGAGCGGTTCGAGCGGCTGGAGGCGGAAAAGAAAGACATCGCCGACCAGCAGAAAGAGGTGATGGCCGAGGCCAAGGGCCGGGGCTACGACACCAAGGTGATGCGCAAGGTGATCGCGCTGCGCAAGCGCGAGCCCGATGACATTGCTGAGGAAGAGGCCGTGCTCGACATGTACAAGCAGGCGCTTGG
The DNA here is from genome assembly GCF_052828525.1 of Vannielia sp. SX4. The sequence goes on along the minus strand of NZ_CM128247.1, from coordinate 3,142,205 downwards.
CATGTGACAGGCCCCTCAGGCCACTGCGATTGCGCCGCCTCCGGGCGGCGTTTTCATGTCTACCGGTCGGGACGCGCCAAGGCGCCGGTCAGGCCGCGATGAACCCCGGCGTTGAGCCGCGCGGCTCTGCGGGCAGCTCCACATCCCACATCAGCGAGGCCAGCATCCGGGCCTCATAGAACCGAAGCGTGGGGCGGGCCAGTTGCAGAGAGCGCTGCCCGCCGAGTTCGCGCAGCGCAATGCTGCCGCTGAGGCCGGGAAAGACCGAGGCGATCTCGCGCTGGGCCGCCGTGCCCAGCCGGGCGCGGGCGATATCGCCGAAATAGAGGCTCTCGCAGGCCAGTCCCTCGGCCTCGATCACCTCGTGCTGGGGCAGCAGAAAGTGGGCGTAGCCGATCTCGTGCATGTTCACCATGTCGATCCCCGGCAGGCCCACCAGCGCCCGCGCGGGCACGAAGACCTCCGCCGCGCCGAAGTGCAGCTCGGCCAGAGGGTCGGCCAGAAGCACGCGGTGCTGCTGCGACAGCACCAATGACGCCGCATTGCCGAAGGCCCCGGCCTCGAAGCGTACCGGTGCGGCATCAGCCAGACCGGGCACAAGGCTCTGCCCGATCCAGAGCACCTGCTGCGCGCCGTTGTCATGGGTCAGCACCCGCTGCCCGGCCCGAAGACGCTCCACCGGCACCATGCCATCCTCGGTGGCAATGCGGGTGCCGAAGCCAAAGCAGACGTAGCCGTATTGCTGAAGCCCGTCCTGATCGGTGGTGTAGAAGCCCGGCGGGTTCTGCGGATCGTGGTTGGCCCAATACCAGCCTTCGAGGTCGAAGTCTGGGGACCAGACAACCTGCACCAGCTCGCCATTGCCATCGAGGCCCTGAAACACCACCGCGCCGCCCTGATCGCCGTTGATGTCGACGAAGTCGGAGCGCACCACGACCGCATCCTGCAACGTGCCGCCGCCGCCATTGCCGGAGTAGGTGAGATCATAAGTGTCGCCCACCGAGAATTGGAAAGGCGAACCGTCTCCCTGGTTGGAGGTGATGGTGAGATCGCTGGTGGAATTGGGCGGGTAATCGAAAGTCGAGGTGCCGGGCCCGTTGTTCAGGTTGGACCCGCTGGATATGGCAAACTCGTTGTCGAGCGCGGTGATGGTGATAGGCAAGGGCAGCCTCCCGTCGGTCAGGGCGGGCATAGGCCGGGGACCACCAAGAGATGGTTAACCGCCGCGGGCGATTTCACTAAAATTGTTGGTAACGTCGGGCGCGGCGCTCAGGGCGCGCGGAAGGTGATGCCTTCGATCATCCGGATGCGGGCGAGATCCTCGAGGTAGAGCGTGGTGAGCGCCTCCACGGTGGCCTCGTTCCAGCCGGGCAGATCCATCTCGACCTCGACAGCCTCGGGGCGGGCGTATTTGTCGAGAAACGCAGTGACCACGCGCTGGCGCTGCTGGGCCGTCTTGACCGGATGGGAGGCGAGGTAGCTCTCCATCCGTTTCACGCCCTCGTCCGACATGATGGTGGCGAGAAAGTCGTTCTCGCCCTCGATCGGCATGTCGGCAGGCATGCCGCCCATCTCGCGCAGGATCTCAGGCCAGATCAGCGGGGTATCCTCGTTGCACCATGCGACGATGCGGGCATCGGGCACGGCTGTGCGGATCGCGGTGAGCGTATCGGACCAGCGCAGATCGGTCGGGGTCACGCCAGCGAGGAAGGCGGCAAAATCCTCCTCCTTGCAGCGCCCGAAGAGGTCGGGGATGAAGGTGGCCGGGTTGGCGATTCCGATATGAAACTCCGCCGCCGCCTCTGGGAAGAGGTTGCGGATCCACTGCACCTTTTCGCCGATCTGCGGGTAGATCCTGTTTTCGGCCAGCACCGAATGGGCGGCGCAGATGAATTGCTCGTTGGAGAACACCAGCCGCTCGGCGTGGTCCTCGTCCATCACCGCGGCGAGCAGATCCTCCTGCAGCTCTGGCGTGGCGGGCACCCCCTTGAGCGCATTGGTGGCCTCGCGCAGCACGCGGCGATAGCGGCCCGGCCCGGAGACCATGGTGCCGATGCCCGCAAGCGCGCCCTTGTTCTTGAGAAGGCACCGGAAGAGCTTGTCTTCATCGGTGCAATGTGCGCCCAGGTGGTACACGACCTGCATTGGATCGTCCCCTTGTTACTCGTTTTGCCTCGTCGCGCCCTTCAGGCGGCCCCCGCGCCGGCGTCACGGCACATTATGGCGGATTGCCCTGTAGATAAACCGCTTTCCACCGGGCAGCGAGGGGGTAATAACGGGAGCGATGAGAGGAAGCCGATGGCAGATGTAGGCGCAGGGGCGCGGGCAGGGCGGCGCTGGCGGTTTGACGGATGGTCGGCCGGGGCGGTGCTGATTGCCGTGCTAGTGCTGCTGCCGATCGCGGCGGTGGTGGTGATGGCCTTCACCCCCGAAGAGAACATCTGGCCCCATCTCTCGGCCACTGTGCTGCCGCGCTACCTGCAGAACACCCTGATCTTGATGGTCGGCGTGGGCGCTCTCTCTGCGGCGATGGGGGCGGGTGCGGCCTGGACGGTGGTGATGTATCGCTTTCCGGGGCGGCGCTGGCTGGAGTGGGCGCTGTTTTTGCCGCTGGCGGTGCCGGCCTATGTGGGCGCCTATGCGCTGGTGGATTTTCTGGAATATGCCGGGCCGGTGCAGGGGGCGCTGCGCGAGGCCTTCGGCTGGACCAGCGCGCGAGATTACTGGTTTCCGCAGATCCGCTCGCGGGGGGCGGCGATCCTCGTGCTTTCGGCTTCACTTTACCCCTATGTCTACCTGCTGGCCCGTGCCGCCTTTCGCGAGCAGCCCGGCGGCGCCTATGAGGTGGCCCGGGCGCTGGGCGCAGGCCCGGTGGCGCGGTTCTGGCGGGTCGGCCTGCCGCTCGCCCGCCCGGCCATCGCCGCCGCCACCGCCATCGTGATGATGGAGACGGTGAGCGACTTCGGCACGGTGGAGTTCTTCGCGGTGCAGACGCTGACCACCGGGATTTTTTCGGCCTGGCTGGAGGCGGGCAACGCGGGCGGCGCGGCCCAGCTGGCCTGCGTGATCCTCGCGCTGGTGCTGGTGCTGGTCACGCTGGAGCGGCTCTCGCGCCGCCGGGCCAAGGTGCACCAAGGCGCGCGCGGCGTGCGCCCCGTGGCTCCGCAGGAGTTGGGCCCGCTGCGCCGCTGGTTGGCCTTCGGCCTCTGCATGGTGCCGTTTGCGCTGGGCTTCCTGTTGCCCGTGGGCGTGATGGTGCATCACGGGCTTGGCCCCAAGGCCGATTGGCTCGACCCGCGCCTGCTGGAGGCGCTCGGCAACACGCTGGTGGTGGGCGGCCTTGCTGCGATGCTGACCGTGGCGGCGGCGCTCTTCATGGTCTACGGCGTGCGCCTCTCGGGCCATGCCCTGCCGCGCGCCCTGCTGCCGGTCACCACCTTGGGGTACGCCGCGCCGGGCGCGGTGCTGGGCGTGGGCGTGCTACTGCCGCTGGCCGCGCTCGACCACCGGGTGGCCGATGCGGTGCTGGCGCTCACCGGGTGGGACCCGGGGCTGGTGCTGACAGGCTCCGCCGCCGCGCTGGTCTTTGCCTATATGGTGCGGTTCTTTGCGATCGGGCAGGGGGCCGCCGATGCCGCCTTCGGGCGGATCTCGCCCAATATCCCGCTGGCCGCCCGCTCGCTCGGCCGCACCCGGCGCGGGGTGCTCGGCGCGGTCTACCTGCCGCTGATGCGCGCCTCGGTCGGCACCGCGCTGCTGCTGGTTTTCGTCGATTGCGTGAAAGAACTGCCCGCGACCCTGCTGCTGCGCCCGTTCAACTATTCAACGCTGGCGGTGCGGGTCTACGAGGAAGCCTCGCTCGAACACCTGCCACAAGCCGCCCCCGCCGCGCTGATGATCTGCGCCACCGGCCTCGCCGCCGTCGCCCTGCTCGCCCGCGCCAACCGCTAGGGGCTTGCAAGGCGCCCGGCCCCACGCTACGAGACCGCCAAGTGCCCCTATAGCTCAGCTGGTAGAGCAACTGATTTGTAATCAGTGGGTCCGCGGTTCGAGTCCGTGTGGGGGCACCATTTAAAGCTAAGTTTTCTGCGCTCTAAGGGGCTTCGATGCGGCTTCGTGCGGGCGCCGGGAGAAATGGCTTCTGTGCGCCTTCGTTCGGTTGCTACCGAAAATCCCGGGACTGACGAAGTTTGGAAGGTGCCGTTTTGGCACATGGATGAGTGTCCACTTTGGCGTCCAAAATTCCCAGTCCAGCAAGGCTCAATCTCACTCCAGATCAACCTGACTCAGTTTGATAGCCAGCGATGGCTCGGCTTGCAGGAGAAATGGAAGCACACCTTTAAAGGCGCAATTGCTTGTAGATGGAACGCTCTTTACCAGAGCACTCCGATCTCGGACGGGTCGTTCGAATATATGAGGGGCCGTGCCGCTGAACAGAGCTTACGTTCATCGTGCGGAATTTTCTCTGTAAGAATAACGCCACTGCAGAAAATTCGGCTGTTTCCGAACAGCTTGATGTGAGCAGGTGTCGTGATCAATGAATGGTATTCACCCCTCAACGTCGAAGGTGACGTTGAAACGCGGGTAAGGTCACCGGGCATCGGTGTTGCCTGACACTGCAAGCAAGGGTCGGCATTCACCTCTCTGGTCCCAGAACCCGCAAAACCACACAAATCTTCAGTGCCACAACGCACCCAGACCCTCAGACCAAAGTCCCCCCTCGGGTGCGCGCTAATTGACTGTATACTCGGCGTCGGGAGAACGTTCTGATGTTCGAACGACATCACGTGGAGGAGATCGCGCAGGTTCTGGATGGCCGGGCCACCGGGCGCGACAGCTATGTCGATGCGTCCTGGCGGCGCTGCGTCGAGCTTTACGGCATGGACCCGGCCCGCGCCGAGCCCGCGCATATCGTAACCGATGCCGAGCTTCGGACCCATCGCGATCAGGCGGAGTGGATGATCGGCGCGGCTCGTGCCAGCCTGCAAAACCTGTTCCGGCAGGTTGCGGGGCAGAATTACGTGCTGCTGCTGACCGATGCCAAAGGCGTCTGCGTCGACTTCTTCGGCGACAGTCTCTTCGCCGATGAGTTGCGCGGGGCCGGCCTTTACCTTGGGTCGAACTGGTCGGAGGATCTTGCAGGAACCTGCGGCGTGGGCGCTTGCATCGTGACGGGCGAGCCGGTCACTGTTCATCAGGACGACCACTTCGGCAACGCGCATACCGCGCTCTCATGCACCTCCGCGCCGATCTATGACAGCCTCGGTCAGATGGCGGCGGTGCTCGACATCTCGCTGCTGCGGTCACCCTCGCCGAAAAGCAGCCAGAACCTCGCCATGTCGCTCGTGACGGCAGCCGCGCGGCGGGTCGAGATGGCGAACTTGATGGCGGCGAGCCGCCGCGAATGGGTGCTGCGGTTTTCGTCCAGTCCGGAGTTTCTCGACGTGGACCCGGAAGGCGCGGTCGCCCTCGACGGGTCGGGCCGGGTGATCGGCGCGACCCACGCAGCCACGCGGATGCTTTCGCGCGAGGGCAGCCTGATCGGAGAGCGTATCGACAGTCTGCTCGGGATCAACGTCGACGATCTGCCCGACCTCATGCGTGACCGCCCGACGGAGGATCGCGTGGTCGCCCTGGGCGATGGCGGTGCGGTTTTCGGTCACGCGATTGCACCACAGGCCCCGCGCCGCCCTCAGGGGGCGATGATCACGCGCCCCGGCATGGGGGTCGTGACCGGGCTTGCGGGCAGCGATCCCGGGATGGAGCGGCTCCTGGCTCGGGCGGAGCGGTTGGCGACCACATCCGTGCCGCTCATGGTCAGCGGCGAGAGCGGCAGCGGCAAGACCAAGCTCGCCCGTGCGCTGCACATGGCCTCCGGCCGCGGGGGCTTTTTGACCGTGGAGTGCGCCGGGGCGGAGGCGGGCGAGATTGCGCGGCTTGTGGCGTCGCAGCCCGGCAAGGCAACGCTGCTGCTTCGACGGATCGAGGATCTTTCCGAAAATGCCGCCCGCACCTTGCCCGGGCTTCTAGATGCGCACCCCGAGCTGCGCCCGATCAGCACGAGCGGCCTGACGCCCAGTGATCTGATGTCTCAAGAGTCCCTGCCATCCGCGCTCTATCACCGGCTCGCCGGGGCGGTGTGTGAACTGCCGCCGCTGCGCGAGCGCCAGGATCTTGGCTGGCTGATCGAGCGGCTGCTGCGGCGGCGCTGCGGCGGTGAGTGGCGGCTTACACCTTCGGCCCGCGCCGAGCTGATGGCCCGTGACTGGCCCGGCAACCTGCGCGAGCTGGGCAATGTGTTCGACGTGGCCTGCGCGATGGCAGAAGGCAACGTCATCGACCTGCCGGATCTGCCCCCGCCACCTCAGCCAACTGAGGCAGAGCCGGATCTCGAAGCGGTGCTCGACGCCTGCAACTGGAACATGGCCCGGGCCGCCCGCAGGCTGGGGGTGAACCGCTCGACCGTTCTGCGCCGCGTCCGCAAGGAAGGGTTGCGCGCCCCCGGCTGAGCCGTTGCACGGCGTTGCGTTTGCAACATGCTGCACTGCCGCAAGCTCATTGACAGTGAAAATCGCCAGATTGTCGTGGCCGGGCGGTATGCCCGCTCGCCACACTCTCCTCATCACATTGCCTATGAGGAGGATACGCAATGCTCGACTCGACCGTCACCGCTGAGGTGCAGGACATGCTCGACAGCCTGAACGCCGCCCTGGAGGAGGGGGACGCGCAGGCCGCCAGCGCCCTTTTTGCGGCCGACAGCTATTGGCGCGATCTGATCGCCGTCACCTGGAACCTGAAGACCGTGGAAGGGCCCGCCGAAGTGCAGGACATGCTCGCGGCGCAACTCAAGCACACAAAGCCCGGCGGCTTTGCCATCCAGAAGGGCGAACTGCCCGGTGAGGATGGCGGCGTCATCACCGCCTGGATCACCTTCGAAACCGCCGCAGGCCGCGGCTGGGGGCTGATGCGCCTCAAGGACGGCCGCATTTGGACGCTGCTTACCGCGATGCAGGAGCTGAAGGGTTTCGAGGAGAAGCGGGGTACGCGCCGCCCGATGGGGGCCGAACACGGCGCCGCCAAGAACCGCAAGTCTTGGAAGGAACATCGCGAGGCCGAAGCGGCCGACCTTGGCTATACCGATCAGCCCTACACCGTGATCATCGGCGGCGGGCAGGGGGGCATCGCCCTTGGTGCACGGCTGCGGCAACTTGGCGTGCCGACCATCGTGCTCGACAAGCACGACCGCCCCGGCGACCAGTGGCGCTCGCGGTACAAGTCGCTCTGCCTGCACGATCCGATCTGGTACGACCATCTGCCCTACATCAAGTTCCCCGACAACTGGCCGGTCTTCACGCCCAAGGACAAGGTCGGCGACTGGCTCGAGATGTACACAAAGGTCATGGAGATCAACTACTGGACCCGCTCCGAGGTGCAGAAGGCCAGCTATGATGAGGCCAGCGGCACATGGGAGGTGAAGGTCAATCGGGACGGCGAGGAGGTGACGCTGCGGCCAACGCAGCTGGTCCTCGCGACGGGAATGTCGGGCAAGGCCAACCTGCCGTCCTTCCCGGGCATGGAGAGCTTCAAGGGCACGATCCAGCACTCGTCGCAGCACGAGGGGCCGGACGCGTGGACCGGCAAGAAGGTGGTGGTCGTCGGGTCCAACAACTCGGCGCATGACATCTGCGCCGCGCTCTGGGAGGCGGATGCCGATGTAACCATGGTGCAGCGCAGCTCGACCCATATCGTACGGTCCGACACGCTGATGGATATCGGCCTCGGTGCGCTTTACTCCGAGGAGGCGGTGGCCGGCGGGATGACGACGGAGAAGGCCGATATGGTCTTCGCCTCGCTGCCCTATCGGATCATGCACGAGTTCCAGATCCCGCTCTACGACCAGATGAGGGAGCGCGATGCGGAGTTCTACGCCGGGCTCGAAAAGGCCGGATTCGATCTCGACTGGGGCGATGATGGCTCGGGCCTGTTCATGAAGTACCTGCGCCGCGGCTCGGGATATTACATCGACGTGGGCGCCAGCCAGCTGATCATCGACGGCGAAGTGAAGCTGGTGAAGGGGCAGGTCGAGCGCTTCGACGAGACCGGCGTTGTGCTGGCCGATGGAACCCATCTGGATGCTGATCTCGTGGTCATGGCAACGGGCTACGGCAGCATGAACGGCTGGGCCGCGGATCTCATCAGCCAGGAGGTGGCCGACAAGGTCGGCAAGGTCTGGGGCCTCGGCTCCGATACCACCAAGGACCCCGGCCCCTGGGAGGGTGAGCAGCGCAACATGTGGAAGCCGACCCAGCAGCAAAACCTCTGGTTCCACGGCGGCAACCTGCACCAGTCGCGGCACTATTCGCTGTATCTCGCGCTGCAGCTGAAGGCCCGCATGGAGGGGCTCGAAACCCCGGTCTACGGCCTGCAGGAGGTTCATCACCTGTCGTGATGCCTAAATCGGCGCGCCGTCACTGGCGCGCCGCGCGCCCGGCATGTCCTCCAGCCGGGCGCATCCATTCTGACATCGGAGAAAAGACATGAAAGCAGCACGTTGGCATGGCGTGAAGGACATTCGCGTTGAAGACGTTCCGGAGCCGAAGCCCGGCGAGGGCGAGGTGAAGGTCAAGGTGGCGTGGACCGGGATCTGTGGCAGCGACCTGCACGAATATCTCGCCGGGCCGATTTTTGTGCCCGTGGACGAAGACCACCCCCTGAGCCACGACAAGGCGCCGATCACCATGGGCCATGAGTATTGTGGCACGGTCGCCGAACTCGGCGAAGGTGTCACCGGCCTTTCGGTTGGCGACCGTGTCGCGATCGAGCCCATCTTCGCCTGCGGGGCCTGCCCGGCCTGCCTCGAAGGCAAGTACAACCTGTGCGACAGCCTCGGTTTCGTCGGCCTGTCCGGCGGCCATGGCGGCTTTGCCGCCCACAGCGTCGTGCCCGCGCGCATGGTCCACAAGATGCCTGACGGGCTGTCGATGGAGCAGGGCGCGCTCGTGGAGCCAGCAGCCGTTGCCCTGCACGCCGTGCGCCTGTCGCGGATCAAGGCCGGTGACAAGGCCGCCGTCTTCGGCGCCGGTCCGATCGGGCTATTGGTGGTGGAGTCGCTGCGCGTGGCCGGTGCCTCTGAGATCCACGTTGTCGAACCGTCTGAGGTTCGGCGGCAGAAGGCGCTGGAGCTTGGCGCAACCTCGGTGATCGATCCCACGGCGACTGACGCTGTGGCCGAGATCCGCGGCGCCACCAACGGTGTTCACGTTGCCTTCGAGGTGACCGGTGTGCCCCAGGTCCTGCCCCAGTGCATCGACGCCACCCGCCACGAGGGGCAGGTTCTGGTCGTGTCGATCTGGGAACAGGAGGCCTCCTTCCAGCCCAACACCGTCGTTCTGAAGGAGCGCCAGCTGCAGGGCACCATCGCCTACCGCAACGTCTATCCGGCGGTGATGGCCCTCATGACCCAAGGCTACTTCAACGCCGATCAGCTGGTCACAAAGCGCATCGCGCTGAAGGATATCGTAACCGAAGGCTTTGACGCGCTCGTCGCGGAGAAGTCCCATGTGAAGATCCTCGTCGAGGCGCCGGACTGACGCCCGTTTGAGAGAAGCCGGCCGCCGACATAACAAATGCCGGCCGGCGACCGAAAAGGTGGCACAGTCAGGGCATATGGTTGCGGCAGCGTAGCGTTGCGACCTGCGGAGTGGTCGTACCTCAAGCGCGCACGTGGCACGCCTTGGAGCATCTTACCGACGGGAAACGCTAGCACGCCGGCCTTTAGCTTCGCCGCATATTGCTGCCAGTTGTGCTGATCCAATAGGTCACAAAAGCCAGTGTGATTCTGCCGTGTGCTGACACCATGGAAAGTGCGCAAAGCTGGAAATGGTGGAGTTAGAATATCGGCAAATGATCATAAAGTTCGTGGCAGACTTGATACTGCTCGGTTTGATCTAATCGATTGCTGGTGTCATCAGAGCCTGTGGAGGCGACCACAGCAAGTAGCCCGTCTCGTTCGCTAACACCTCTCTGGGCGAGCTCTCTGCGAACTCGGCGCGATGGCCTACCGTGGGCCTGCGTTCCCCGGGGCCCGTGGTGAGCAAGCTCGGTATCCAATGGCTATTTGCGAGCATATCCTATGGCGCCTCAGCCTTAACCCTCAAGCGCCACGAGGTACGTCCTCAGCCTCAAGGCCAAGATAGAACGCCATCGGGATCGGGATTATCTGGGCTCCTTTCGCAAAGTGCACCTGCCTTTCCATTTTTCTGAAGATACAGCGAAATGAGGCCTGCGGCGAGAGCGGAGGCACCAGAGGTTCCGCCGAACAGGGAATACAGGTCTCCTGTTCGCTGCCCGGGATCGCTTTCGGGCGGATCGAAAGGGCGCCCTGCCGCATACCCGTAGCTTCCTCGTACATCCAGAGAAAGAGGTGCCCAGGGCGAAAAGGTATTCTTAGCGGCCGCCGGGCGATGCGGTCCGTAGTTATAGTCAGACGCGCCCCTGTCGCACTCGTCATAAGCCCACCTTTTCCGATCAAGGGCGAAGGCGTCATCGCTCAGCATGTGGTAGATCCCGAGCCGAGGGTCGTTCGCCCTGCCGTTAGAATAGGACGAGATGTAGTCTGTCCAAGGCGATTTTTCGTAGCTGGTCCGGTTTCGTGCGCCGACAACGATCAAACCGTCTTGTCTCGGCTCATGGATGCTGGCCGGATAGGAAAGGCGGTTCTGCCAGCCGTCGTTGCCAGCACTCAACACTATATATCGGTGCCAGCTCAAGGCGCGAAGCAACGTCTCGAACATCTTCGAGTGCGCCTGCAGTTTGACCAGATCGGCCTGGTCTTCTGGCAGGATGTAGTCTGGCGGTTCACAACCGTGAGGTAAAGGCCGGTCGATCCGCGTTTGCTTATGGGCATTGCGCATCTGTTTCTCCCGCTCGGCATAGTCCGGCATGCCGCGCGGAATGTGGATCACGTCGGCACCGGCGGCCACGGCGTAGAGCAGCGCGTGGATCATCGGTAGGATTTCGTGGCTGTACGGCGTCGCTATCGGGATTATTTTGCAGAACGGGTTCACCCCGAAATAGGAGATCGGGCCGGGCATGCCGGGATTGGACGGTGGTGGGCGTCCACCGATCAGGCCGGCGCAGCCGGTGCCGTGAGCGCCGAAGTATCGGGACGGGTCCCGTAGTGGAAACCGGACTGTGCGCCTGTCCTGCAGATCTTCCCAGAGCCGAGAAAGTTCCATAAACTCATCCGGCTGATCTTTTACCCCTTGCTTCATGATTTCGTCGATGAAATTGAAGCCTTCGGACCTTAGGTCAAGCAATGGACGATCTTCCGTCGGACCGGAAGTCTTACTGCCATTCGGCGGGTAGCCGGCGCAATCCAGTTCACCCGTCACCGCGTCAACAAAGGCCTGTCCCTTGGCAGTCTCGGTTGCGCCATTGGTTCTTTGTCGCAAGGCTTCGAGAATCTTCGTGATTCGGTGGGGTTCGAGCGACAGGCATTCAGACCATTCGGTCACTTCCTTGGTCGCCTCTTCCCGCAGTATCTTGATCTCGGCCTCTCGGTCATCTGCTGTCTGTCCGAGTTCATTGCCCGGTGATTGAAGGCGATGCTGAAGTTTTTCCAGACTTGGCATCGGGGGCGCATAGATCGCGCCATAGAGATGCGGCGTGAAATCGACTTGTTGCTCGGAAAAGGCATCGACGAGGTTCGGGTGCCCGGTGTCGATCCCGGTGTCGATGATCGCAACCTTGACCGGCGTTTGCTTGCAAGCGCCATCCCAAAGCGCGCTCTTCAGGTTGTCGTCCAGAACGCCGATGTCCTGGAGGTGCCAGAGGTAGAAGTCTTCGCGGTTTGCGCATGGGGATCGAGTCATCAGAACCACTCCTGCATTGCGTCGCGCATCAGGCGACGACACGCGATGAACATGTATGGGGCGAACTTCCGGGCCAGTTCGCGGCCTGCAAAGCTGTCGGAAGCATAGTGAATCCCGGCGGCCTCCCGATTTTCGGCCACCCGCTGTGCAGCGTAAAAGAGCTCGGAAGTCGCGCGGTTTTCCGGCAGCATCCGGGTGAAAACCTCTGCAACCGAAAAGAGTTGGAAGGAATGGTTGGAGGGGTAGGCTTCGTGGGGAGGGTTGTCCAGAAACGGCCTGAGGTGGGTCGCGATCTGATTGGGACGTTCGCGCGAGAACTTGCGCTTGTACACGTATCCGACGCGTTCGGCGATATCGAGCACCGTCAGGATCAGCCGCTCGGTCGCCTCGAAGCCACTGACATCTCCCAGTCCCAGCGGGCGAAGGACCTCTGTTACGTCTGCGGTGCTGACCTGATCAACGATCTCGGTTCGCCGGATTTCGTCATCGGCCAGTTCGCGTTCCAGACGTTGCAGATCAGTGACCTCTTTCCTCGTCCAGTCCGGACCCGGCGGCGGGGGCAAAGGCAGGTTGTCCCACGGGATTGCCTGACGCTGGTGTGGGAGCAGCGTCAGCAGAAGTTCCCGATTTTCTTCCCACACGGCCATCGACGTACCGTTGGCTCCATCGAAGAAGAATTTCGACTTGGACTTGCTCTTGGACTTCGATTTGGACTTGGACTTGGATTTCGACTTTGACTTGGATAGCGCATAATGCGCGCTGGCCCGAAGGATCATATTGTCCTCGTGAACAGCCTCATCGAGTCGAACGGAGATCTTCGTAACTGCACTCGCCAGCCTCGAAATGTCTGACGTGTCCGCGCCGTCCGGATTTGCCTGCGTTACGGCCTCGTCCCGTAGGGCATCTACCTCGTCGTCGGACAGGTCGAACTCTGCTCTGTAAGTCTTGTTGGGGTCGAAGGTAAATATCTCTCCCTCGACGGTAATCCGGTAGTTTTGGACACTGTAGGCACAGGGATCGTGGATACACGGTTCAGCCATTCAATTTCTCCAGTCCGGTTTTGACGACACTCAGGGCTTCGGGATTTGGAAAACGGGCGTCGTCGTCAGACACAAGCCGTTCCGCACTGAAATTCCGGTTCTGCTGGCGCAGTGTTTCCAGCGCTGCGCGTCCCTCTTCGATCCTTCCGGTCAGGGCGCAGGCCGCGGCCAACGTGCGCATCGTCGGTTCGTAACAGTGACCACCGATAACCGGATGTTCTCCCAAGGCTCTTCGCGCATTGGCGACGGCCTCCTCGTTCTTTCCGAGCATCAGGTTCGCCATCGCAACTGAAGTCGTGAAGCTGTAGCAGAAAGGATGGAAGCGACCGATCTCGGCCGCTTTTTTTCCGTAACTCAATGCCGTTTGGTAGTTGCCGCGATAAAAGTGCATCATCGCGAGCGTATCCGAGAGCAAGGAGACGCGGTCCGCCATGTGTAGAACCGGAGAAAGAACACGCTCGGCCTTGTCCATGTCTTTAAGAACGAAGCAGCACGAATGGCCTACCAGCGCTGCGGTCAATGGATTGTGTCGATCGAGTTCCAGCGCACGATTGGCAAGAAATATCGTCCGGTCCATGAGGTCTTGGGCTGAGCCCGACCCGTGCTTTTCGAGTTGAAATGCGGAAAGAAAGGCGTACCACGCATAAAACGTCGACCGAGGGGCGATCTCGATGGCCGACGCCAGCAAGGTCTGAGCCCGGTCGAGATCTGAATTCGAAAGCCGGAAGATGTGATCGACGGCAGCAAGGATATTGCGCGACGCCAAGTGTTCGCTCTCTCGAAATCCGTCAAAATTTAACAGGGTTTCGCATAGTCTATCGATGGCTTGTGTGGCGAAACGATCGATTACACTCGTGGAAAAATCGGCTGTCGCGCAGTTGGCGCGGTCGGCAATGATGATACGGTTCGACCCCGCCTGCCGTGCTTGCAGGCTAAGGACCAGAGACGTGCCGACACTTTCTGCCGTCAATGCAATCAGAATGGAGGGAAATCTGGTCCCGTCGATTGGGACATTGCTACCCGCTCGGAAATCGTAGCATAGGAACAGTCCAGTCCCTTCAGCGTGTCCTATGATTGTGTCGAGTGCGAGGTGTGCCTGGGCGAGACAGGTGGGATGAGCGATCGGCGGCAGAAGCGCGAGGCCGAATAACCCACTGATCACCGGGTCGTTTGTGCCGTCATTTGACCATTGCGAGTTAGCGGCGGAGGCCCGTCGATCGTCCATCTGGCGGCGGACCTCTTGCACCCACTCGTTGAAGGGGTCATCCGGCAAGTCCACGCCTTCGAGAAACGTTGCAGAAGCTAGGTCAGATTTCAGAACGCTGGTCTCTTCAAGGACGTCGACGTCGATGTACTCAAGAGACAGGGCGACTGGTCCGCCGCTTGTCTGGAGAGGTTGTGGTGTGCCATCCGCAGAAAAGATGCGTCTGATTTCAGAAAGTGCCTTTTTGAGGCTGTCGCGACCTTGGATTTGCGGGCGATTGCTCCATGCAATGTCTTGAAGGCGCGGCCGCTCAACAGGTGCGCCATTCATGAGCGCGAGATATGCGAGGAGCACCCGTGCTCGGAGGGATGACGGGGTACGGTCGGTGCCGTCACTTCGAACCAGTCGGGGCGAACCGATCAAGAAAAGCCTGTATCGGAATCCCTCTGACAACGGACACATTCCCGACTGGGCACCACCAACTTCCGAAAGCAATTTTTCGCACTGTAAAAAAACGTCTTCAACGGCGCGATCCTTCTCCAATGGTACAGATTCGAGCGTCACGAGTCAAAATGCCTGGCTTACATTCAATTGTGGCCCCACCCGCAGAGTTACGACCACGCGGGTGGGGCGGCGGTTGCCACCTCTCAGTTGCTCGTGCTGGTCGTCACAGAAACGACCCCGAGTTGCTGCTGCAAGTGCACGACCTCGCGGGCTTTCCGAGAGTCGATGGCGGCCTTGAGGCGATTTCGTTGAAATCCGGAGACCTCTGCCAGGACAATGAGTTCATTGAGCACATAGGCGTCCGGAGAAACTCCAATTTTTTCGGCGAGCTTCGTCTTCATGTCGGAGGCGGCAGCCGGTGTAGATAGGGCGGCAGCGACGGACAGTGCGGTAAAATACTTGAGCATGATCTTGGTCCTCTCTCTATGGCTTGTAGTTCGCATCCAGGTGACGGAAGCAGTGTCAGTATTCCCTAGGGCAAGGGAAACTGGCGGGAACTACAGGGCGAGCAACGTGGGAAAAAAACGGGAAAATTATCTTTAAGAGGGATCTCTTATTTACCTTCAGGCAAACCTAGATCGAAACCGTTGGCGAATTTCTGAACATAGGCGCTTTTGAGAACAGTGCGATGTTAAGAGTTCATATCCGTTTCGAGAATACGTTGGAGGCGACCCTGACGGCGTTCTTTTAGATATCGATTTTCTGCCTAATGCAAGGAAATGAATTCGAGACCAACCCGGAGCCAACATAGATCGTAAACGTCTATGGTATGCAGACTGAGATCTCCGCTTAACATTCCTTCATCTGAACATGGTGGCGCTTGACGTTAACATGGCGGCGCTATTGCGATCACGCGTTATACTTCGCGACCGTTACCGGTAGAGGTCACGCGCAACGCGGGTGAGGGTTCTCCGCCCGACCCAAGTTGGTCCTCACGAGCAGCGTTTTCCCCTATTGGCTGGTTCAAGTTGCTCCGAGAGGCGAGGACCCTGAACGAGACTGCAGAGTTCACTGAAACAGCCCCGCCCTCTGATAAGCCCATCGCCAAGAGATTACTTTTGCTCGCTTGTGAGCGCCAACTATCGATGCGCGGCCTAGCCGCCCACCGGCCCAATCTCGTTGCAAACAAGCCACAGCGTTTTACTGCGGATTGCCTGACTCGTCCGGTCTCTGGACTCTGCCGCGGAACGGAGTATCCAGCGCCATAGCGAGCGAGGGCATATGCTCAAGCCAGTGAGCAAATGCCCAACGCCCGCGAGGTCCCCCATGCAAACGAAACGTTGTTCAATCCTGCTCACCGGCGCGAGCGTAATTGCCCTTCTTCCTGCCGCTCTTGCCGCTCAAGACGTGATCGACCTCGAGGCGATCGTCATCACGGCCACCACCGACGAGACCACGCAGGCCGATGGCTATGTCGCCAGTTACAACCAGTCCGCCACCAAGTCCGACACGCCCGTTGGTGAAACACCGCAGTCGGTCTCGGTCGTCACCGCGCAGCAGATCGAGGATCAGGGGGCAGAGACCCTCGGCCAGGCCCTGCGCTACAGCCCCGGCGTGCTGGGCGATCCCTATGGTGTCGATCCGCGCTTTGACAGCCCGACTATCCGCGGTTTCGAGGCGCGCGGCTCGCAATATGTGAACGGGCTGCGCCAGCTACGCTACATGGGCGCCCCGGCCTATGAGACCTTCGCGCTCCAGCAGGTCGAGGTGCTGAACGGCCCCAACTCCTCGCTCTACGGCGCGGGTTCGCCTGCGGGGATCATCAACCAGGTGCAGAAGCGGGCGCAGGCCTTCGACTTTGGCGAGATCGGGGCCGGGGTCGATGACAACGGGTCGGGCCAGCTCTTCTTCGACTGGAACCGCGCTGTGAGCGATACGCTGGCCTTCCGGGTGACCGGTATCGGCAAGGACTACAAGAGCCAGGTCGAGGAGGTCGGCCTTGAGCGCGGCTATCTCGGCCTCGCCGCCCGCTGGACACCGACCGACCGCACCACCGTGGACTTCATCGCCTCTTACACCGAAGACGCGCCGGTTTCGCCCCCGGGTGTTCCCTTCGCGCTGACGGGGCAGGGGAACGACGAGTATCTCCGCGAGCTCTACACCGGCGAGGAAGACTGGGACGACCACGACCGCAATATCTTCAACCTCGGGTACGAGCTGAGCCACGAGCTCGACAACGGCTGGACCTTCTCCCAGGGCTTCCGCTACGAGAAATTCGACTGGGAGTACTACGGCCACTATGTGAGCGGCACCGCCAATGGCGACACCGAGATCACGCGGGGCGCGAACTACCAGCTCGAAAACACCACCGGCCTGAGCCTCGACTCCCGGTTTGCGGGCGAGGTGGTGACCGGCAACGTCACCCACAAGCTGCTCTTCGGTCTTGACCTGCGCAAGTACGATGCAGAGACGACCACCGAATTCTACTACGGGACCAACCTGAACTGGCAGGACCCGGTTTATGGCGGCGTTCCGACCGGTGCGGCCTGGTACACCAGCACGCCTGAGGTGACCCAGACCCAGATTGGCCTCTATGCGCAGGATGAGATCATCGCCGGCCCGTGGCGCGGCTCTCTGGCGCTGCGCTACGACTGGTCGAAGCAGGAAGGCACCACCTACACCAACTTCGCCGGGGCTGGTGTGATCGATCAGGAAGACGAGGCGCTTTCGGGCCGTGCCGGGTTGGGCTACGAGATTGCGCCGGGCACGCTGGTTTACGCCAACTACTCGACCTCGTTCGACCCAGAAATCGGCGTCGATGGCGATGGCAACCAGCTGAAGCCGACCACCGGCAAGCAGTGGGAGCTTGGGGTAAAGTATCAGCCCGAGGGCTACAACGCTCTCTTCACCGCCGCGATCTACGATCTGCGGCAGGAGAACCTGACCATCAACCTCGGCGGTGCCCAAGGCCGGCGTCAGGTAGGCGAGGTCAAGTCGTTCGGGATCGAGCTGGGCGCGGTGGGCGAGTTGGCCAATGGTATGAACCTGCGCGCCAGCTACGCCTACAACGAGACCGAGCAGTTGGACCCGAGTGGGGCGAACAATGGCAACGAGATGCCCAACGCGCCGCGCCACTTGGCCAGCCTCTGGCTCGACAAGGACTTCGCCAATGGCGTCCGCGTCGGCGGCGGGCTGCGCTACATCGGCGAGCGCAAGGGCGATCTGGCCAACAACTTCACGATGGACCCGGTCACGCTGGTCGACGTGGCGGTGGGCTACAGCCGCGACAACATGGAAGCCTCGCTGAACATCGAGAACCTGACCGACGAGGTCTATCTCTCCAACTGCGGCTCCTTTGGTTGCTACTATGGCGAGGGCCGGACGATTTCGGCCAAAGTCAGCTACAAGTGGTAGGGAGCGGCGCCCCCACGCGACGCAGCTTTATCGCCGCCGGCCTTGCGCTGGCGGCGGTTTCATCTGTGCGGGCCGCGCCGGGCGGGCCGCGCCTTGCGGCCATCGACTGGGCGATGCTGGAGACGGCAATCGCCCTTGGTCATATGCCGGTGGCCGCCTGCGAGCTGATCCGATTTCGGGTGGATTCGCCGGAGCCTCCGGTGCCGGAGGAGGTGGTGGACCTCGGGCTGCGCGGCGCGCCGAATTTCGAGCTGCTGCAACTGGTCCGGCCCGACCTGATCCTGAACTCGCCCTATTACACCCGCTACTTGGCGCGGCTGAGCCAACTGGCGCCGGTGCTCAACCTGCCGTTCTACACCCGTGGCGAGCCGCCGCTGCCTAAGGTCATGGCCGCCCTGCACGATCTGGCCGGGGCCATAGATGACCCGTTGGCGGCGACACGCGCGGAGGCGGCGGCGGAGGAGGAGTTCTCACGGATCGCCACCGCCGTTGCCCCGTTCTCCGACCGGCCGCTCTGCCTCATCAACATCGGAGATGCACGCCACCTGCGCGCCTTCGGGTTCGACAGCCTCTTTGGCTCGGTCGCCGCCCGCCTCGGGTTGGCGAACGCCTGGGAGGGGCAGACGCGATTCAGCTTTCTGGCACCGGTGCCGATCGAGCAACTGGCCACCATGCCCGAGGCGCGGGTGGTGATCGTCGGTAATGTGCCGGTGCAGGCCCGCCGTGGGCTGGCGCGGGCAAAGCTCTGGCAGGCCCTGCCAGCGGTCGCCGAAGGGCGGGTGTATCAGGTGCCGGAGGTCAATGCCTTTGGCGGCTTGCCCTCTGCGCTGCGGTTTGCGCGGCTGCTGGCGGCGGCGCTCGCCCGCCCGCCCGAGGTGCAGCTTTGAGCCGGGCGGCGCAGATCGGTCTGGCGGGCGCGGGGCTGCTGGCCTTGGCGCTCTGGGCATGGGCGGCGACAGGCATGTTGCCGGTCGCTGCGTGGCCGCGCCTGCCGTTCCGCGCCGGGGAGATGAGCCTGGATCAGATCCTGCTGGCCTTCGGGATGATGCCGCGCGGGGTGGTCGCGCTGGTCGCGGGCGCGGCGCTGGGGCTTTCAGGCGCGCTTTTGCAAACCGTGCTGCGCAACCCGGTGGCCGACCCGACGACGCTTGGCATCTCTTCGGGCGCGCAGCTGGCGCTGGTGCTGGCCACCATCTTCGCGCCGGGCCTGCTGGTGGAGGGACGCTGGCCGGTGGCCATGGCGGGGGCCGCGCTGGCGGCGGCGCTGGTGCTGGCGGTGGGCGCGCGGCGCGGCTTCGCGCCGGTGACGATGGTAATCGTGGGCATGCTGGTCGGTCTTACGGCGAGCGCCGTGGCCACCGCCGTCACGCTTTCGCAGGGGCAATACCTGCTCTCGCTGGTGATCTGGAACGGTGGCTCGCTGGTGCAGCAGGACTGGTCGGGCGTGCTCTCACTGGCCGCCGTGCTGGCCTGCGGGAGCCTTGCCGCCGCACTGCTGGCGCGCCCGCTCCGGGTGCTCTCGCTCGGGGTCGAGGGCGCCTCGGGGCTGGGGCTCAACGTGGCGGCGGTGCGTTCGGCAGGCATTGCCGTGGCCGTGGGGCTGGCGGCGGCGGTCTCTGCCGAGCTGGGGCTGATCGGCTTTGTCGGCCTCGCCGGGCCAGCACTGGCCCGCAGCCTTGGCGCGCGCACCATTCCGCAGCGGCTGGTGCTTTCGCCCGTAATCGGCGCGCTGATCCTGTCGCTCTGCGACGGCGTGGTGCTGGCGGTCGCAGGCGCCAGTGGCGAGATGTTCCCGACCGGCGCGCTGACCGGACTGATCGGCGGGCCGCTGCTGATCTGGCTGTTGCCCCGGCTGCGCGGCTCGACCCCGCCGGGCCGGGAGGCCGCCGAGGGTGCGGCGCCGCGCCTTGCCCGCCCCATGCTCCTTTTGCTCGGCCTTCTGGCGGCCCTGATCGCTGCGGCGCTCGTGCTGGTCTGGATCGGGCGGGTGCCCGGCGGCTGGGCCATCCTCGACGCTCAGAGCTTCTCCGATTTCCTCCCCATGCGCCTGCCGCGCCTGATCGCCGCCGCGTCGGCAGGGGCGGCGCTGGCCACGGCGGGGGCGCTGCTGCAACGGCTCACCGGCAACCCGCTGGCCTCGCCCGAGGTGCTGGGGGTATCGGGCGGGGCCGCGCTTGGCTTTGCCGCTGTGGTCTATCTGAGCACCGCCGCCACCGGGCCGATGCTATATGCAGGCACCATGACCGGCGGGGTGATCGCCCTGGCGCTGGTGGCGGCCTATGTGATGCGGCGCGACATGCCCGCCGAGCGCATTCTGCTGGCGGGCATCGCGGTCTCGGCGCTGGCCTCGGCGGTGCTCTCGGCAATGATGGCTTCGGGGGATGCGCGCTCGTGGACGGTGCTGGCCTGGCTCAGCGGCTCCTCCTCCGCGGTTTTGATGCCCGGCGCGCTCGCGCTGGCTGCTCTGGCACTGCTGCTCTGGGGCGCCGCGCTCACCACCGCACGCTGGCTGACCATCCTGCCGCTGGGGGCGGGTGTTGCCGGCGGCCTGAGCCTGCCGCTGCGCCGCGCCCGGCTTCTGCTCATCCTGCTGGCCGGGTTGGCGACTGGAGCCGCCACCGTGTTGGTCGGCCCGCTCAGTTTTGTCGGGCTGATGGCGCCGCATATGGCCCGCCGCGCTGGCCTTGCGCGGCCTGTGCATCACGTCACCGGGGCCGCGCTGGTCGGCGCGCTGCTGATGCTGCTGGCCGATTTCGGCGCCCGCATGGCCGGCTTTCCCTATGAACTCCCTCTCGGCCTCTTCGCCTCGCTCATCGGGGCGCCGTGGCTGCTTTGGCTGATGATGAGAACAGGCAAATGACCCTCTTCGACATTCAAGACCTCACCGTCGACGTGCCGGGCAGGCGGCTGCTGGAGGGCATCAGCCTCGCAGTGCCGCAGGGCAAGGTGACGGGGCTGATCGGGCACAATGGCTCCGGCAAGTCGACCCTGCTGAAGGTGCTGGCCCGGCAGATCGAGGCGGGCGGGCGCGTTGACTTCGAGGGCAGGGCGCTGGCCGACTGGAACGCCCGCGACTATGCCCGCCGCCTTGCCTTTCTGCCGCAAACCACGCCGCCCGCCGAGGGGATGCTGGTGCGCGAACTGTTGGCGCTGGGGCGCTACCCCTGGCACGGGGCGCTTGGCCGCTTCGGGCCGGATGACGAGGCAACCGTGGCCCGCGCGATGGAAGAATGTGGCGTTGCCCGCTTTGCCGACCGTCTGGTGGATACGCTCTCTGGCGGCGAGCGGCAGCGCGTCTGGCTGGCGATGATGGTGGCGCAGCAGGCCTCCACCTTGTTGCTGGACGAGCCGATCTCGGCGCTCGACATCGCCCATGCGGTCGAGGTCATGCGGCTCGTGCGCCGGATGTGCCACGATGAGGGGCGCAGCGTGGTGGTGGTGCTGCACGAGGTGAATATGGCCGCGCAGTTCTGTGACCATATCGTGGCGCTGAAGCAGGGGCAGGTGGCGCTCGAAGGGCCGCCCTCCGACCTGATGCAGGCCGCGCGATTGGAAGAGGTCTATTCGGTAAAGATGGAAGTGCTGCGCCGCGCCGATGGCCAGACGGTTGCCGTGCCGGCGTGAGCAAGTGAGGATCTTGCGGTGTGTAAAGGGTGCTTTACATGCCGGGCTGGCGCGGCTAGTGTAAAGGTAGCTTTACACAGTGGAGGTCGCAATGCGGGCTTTTCTCTTTCTCGCCGGGGGGCTGGCCGCCTATGTTGGCGCGCTGGTCTTGTCCAATTCCATCCTTGCGCAGGGTGTCAGCAGCCCGATCCTGCGGGCGCTGGTTGCGCTCAGCCCGACGATCCCGGGCGTCTTCATCTGCGGTGCGGTGCTCTTCACCATCCGCACGCTCGATGAGTTGCAAAGAAAGCTGCAATACGAGGCGCTTGCCCTGTCTTTCGCGGGCACGGCCCTGCTGACCTTCGGCTACGGGTTTCTAGAAGGCGTCGGCTTCCCGAAAATCTCGATGTTCGCGGTATGGCCGCTGATGGCGGCGCTCTGGGTTGTTGGCGTGGTGATCGGCCGGTTTCGGTTCGGATGAACAACCGGGTGCGAGAGCTCCGGATGGAGCGGAACTGGTCTCAGGTTGCGCTGGCTGAGAGCCTCGAGGTCAGCCGGCAAACCGTCAACGCGATCGAGCGGGGCCGATATGACCCGAGCCTTCCGCTGGCTTTCAAGATGGCGCGGCACTTCGGGGTGACGATCGAAGACCTGTTTCAACCGGACCCGGACGATTGAAGCCTGCGACGGGCGCAGGAGCGCATCCGCCACGCGCGAAGCCCCATGCCCCGGCGCAGGCGTGGCCCCGGCACCTCGCGCGCCAGAGCAGGGGTAGAGCCTGTCTTGCAAGCCCAGTAAGACCGGCCTAGTTTTTACGCAGGCAGCGCCCGTTTGGTCTGCCGCCCAGCCCGCATCCGCCCCCGGCGCTGCCAGCCATCCCTCCAACATCCCGGTCGGAAAGGAACCGCCGTGGGGTTCATGCATTCGATGATCTGCCAGACAGATGGCATTCGGAGCACAGCGCCGGTGCAGTGGCGCTCTTACGAGGGCATGTGCGCGGTGCATTGGGAGGCGCAGGGCGAGCCCGGTGCGCGCGGCTATTACCGCTCGCCCGATCCGCGGGTCATGCTGTTTTTCAACGATGTGTCGCACCGGATCACCTTTTCGGAGCAGGAGGCCGAGCCGGGGCCGCAGTGGCGGCCGATGCTCCGGGCGCTCTACGTGCCCGCCGGGGTGCCGATGTGGACACAGTTCCACGCGCGGCACGAGTTTTCGCATCTCGATCTGCACCTGAACCGCGGCTGGTTGGTGCGCAGGCTGGCCCCGATGTTCGGCGAGAAGGAGGCGGAAGCCGCGCTGCGCCTACCCGTCGAGGTGCAGGATGTCGGCGCGCTTGCGGCTCTCGCCACCGCATTGACCGAAGAGATCGCTGCGCCAAGCCGGGGGCCGTATTTTGCCGAAAGTCTCGCCATCGCCCTGCTGACCGGGTTGATCGACCCGCCACAAGCCGAACCTGCTGACATGACCACGCAGGGCGGGCTGACGCCCAACCAAATGCGCCGCCTGCGGCAGCTGGTCTCCGGGGGCAAGGGGCGGCTAACCAACGCAGAGCTGAGCCAGGCCGTTGGCCTCTCGGAAGGGTGGTTCTGCCACGCCTTCAAGAAGACCACGGGCAAGACGCCCTTGCAGTGGCAGCAGGAGCTGCGGATCTCGATGGTGAAAGAGAGCCTGCTGCGGAGCGACGAAAGCCTCGCGGACATTGCCCTGCGCTACGACTTTTCGGATCAGGGCCACCTGACCCGCGTGTTCCGGCGCTACGAGGGCACCACGCCCTCGGCCTGGAGACGCGAAGCGCGCGCCAGCTAGGCGCGCGCCCTTTAGCCTGCTGCCCGCCCCGCCCGGGGGAAACGACCGGGCGGGGCGGGCAGGGGGGCCTTACCAGGTGTGGTTCAGCGTCAGGCTCCACTGACGCCCGGGGTTGTAGTAATTGGCCGAGAAGCCCTTTTGCGCGATGTGCTGCTCGTCGAACAGGTTGGTCACGGTCAGGCGCAGCGCGGTGTTGTCGGCGATCTGGTAACCCACGGCGGCATCGAAGACCCATGCGGCGTCGATCCGGTCGGTGTTGGCTGTCGAGGTCCAGTATTCGCCGGTGTAGCGCGCACCCAGCCCGAGATCGAGGTCACCGCGCCCACCCGCGCCGGGCACGAGGTAGTTGACCCAGAGCGAGGCCTGATGCTTCGGCGTGTGCGGCAGCTCGTTGCCGTTGTTGCCGCCGCTGTCCGACTGGACGATCTCGCTTTCAAGGTAGGTGTAGGCGCCGGTGAAGGAGAGCTGGTCGTTGATCTCGGCCTTGGCCTCCAGTTCCAGCCCGCGCACCCGGCTTTCGCCCACCGGTTCATCCAGCAGCGTATCGGGGTTGGTGACCGTCTGGTTGAACTTGGTCAGATCGAAGATCGACGCAGTGAAAAGCGCGCGCATGCCATCGGGCCGGTACTTGAGGCCCAGCTCCCACTGCTTGCCGCGCTCCGGCTCCAGCCCGTAGCCATAGGCCGTGCTGAAGGAGGCGGGCACCACGGATTCCGCGTAGCTGCCGTAGAGCGAAAGCTCTGGCGTGAGCTTGTAGGTCAGCCCGGCGCGCAGCGAGGTTTCCTCGAACTCGCCGGAGATCGGAAGGTCCATCCCGGCGATGTGATAGATCTGCTCTTGGTCGATCCAGTCCTGACGCAGGCCGACCTGCGCGATCAGCCGGTCCCAAGAGAACTCCTGTTGGAGGTAGAGAGACTTGGCCTGCACCTTGTTGGTGGTGTCCTGATAGGGCGCCGTGCTGCCCAGATCGAGCCCGCCGGTATAGGTCGGATCGGTAAAGTCGATATCGGCGGCGGCGGTGTACCAGAGCTTGTTCTCACGGTAGTTGTCGCGGAACTCCACGCCCACCATCGTCCGGCTGTGCACATTGCCGATGTCCGTCTCGTAGAGCAGGTGCGCATCGACCACGAGGTTCTCGAACTCGGAGGCATTGGCGAAGTAATAACGCGAAACCGTCGTCGCCCCGGTGGTCCCTCCGAGGAACACGTAGCCAAAGCCGCCCGTGCCCTTGGTGTAGCGGGCCGTCGAGCCAAAGCTCAGCCCATTGCCGAAGTCATGCTCGAGCTTCAGGGTCAGGGTGTCTCGGTCGGTGTCGAGATAGTTGAAGTCCGGCTCACCAAGAAAGAGCGAGCGGTCGAACTCGTCGCCATTGGCCGGGTAGCCGGAGCTGTTGGGGTATCCGTCGCGATAGAGCTTGTCGTAGACGAGGCTGACAGTGGTGTAATCGGTCGGCCGCCACGCAAGGCCCGCCATGAAGAAGCTCTCGTCATCGTTGGACGACTCGGTCTCGGCCTCACCGTCCTTGATCTTGCCGGTAAGCCGCCACGAGAACGGACTGCCCTCGCCGAAGCTGTCGCCCATGTCGAAGCCCAGCTCCTTGTGGTTGAAGCTGCCGAGCGTTCCGTAAATCTCGCGCAGCCGCTCGCCGGTGGGGCTCTTGGTGACAAAGTTCACCGCGCCGCCGGGGTCGGACAGGCCGAAGGCGGTGGAGTTGGCGCCCTTCAGCACCTCCACCCGGTCAAAGGCGAACGGCTCCTCGCGCACGCCGCCGAAGGCATCGCCGATCAGCAGGCCGTCGCGGTAGGTGGTGGCGTCGTAGCCGCGAATCTTGAAGAAATCATAGCGGTCGTCCCGCCCGTAAAAGTCGGTCGTCACCCCGGAGGTGTATTGCAGCACCTGCTCGGTCGTGGAGGCCCCGCGCCGCTCGATCTCTGCCGAGGTCACGACCGAGACGGTGGCCGAGCTGTCCAGAATGTCATTCGGCAGGCCGCTGCCCGAGCTGATCTGGCTCGCCACGGTGGTTTCACTGTCGGCATCGCCCGGGCCGCTGCTCTCCACGAAAATCGTGCTGAGTTCGAAGGCCGGGGCGTCTTGCGCCTGTGCCGGGAAGGCAGCGAGCAGGGCTGTTGCAGCGCTGGTGGCCATCAGCCGGGCAAGGCGCGGGGAGGGGGAAAGTCTGGTCACGTCAGGTTGGCTCCTGTTGTTGTTTTGGCCAAGGGTCGCGGGAAGGTGGCTGACCGCAGGGCGGGTGGCGGCAGGCACGCGCCACACCTGCCGCCGAAGGCGCGCAGGAGGGGAGAATGCCAGCATTTCAGCCGCAGCCTTACCGGATGCCTTCTGCCAAATCTTGGAGGAGACTCCGGTTTTTGGCATTTTCTGACTAAAAGAGTTGGGATTGGGGGTGAAAGCCCCGCTGCGCTTCGTTAGACCGCACTCACCAACGCTGGCGGGGCGTCCGCCCGTTCCCGGGAGAAATACAATGCAGGTCTCGCGCCTCGGACCCAGATATCTCTGCGCCTTTGCCCTGTGGCTCGGCATCGCTGCGCCCCTCGCGGCCCAAACCGCTTGGCCGGTCGAGGTGGAGCACGCCTATGGCACCACGGTGGTGCCCGAAAAGCCCCTGCGGGTGGCCACGGTGAACTGGTCCAACCACGAGGTGCCGCTGGCGCTCGGGGTGGTGCCGGTGGGCATGGCCGCCGCGAACTTTGGCGATGACGACGGCGATGGCGTGCTGCCCTGGGTCAACGACCGGCTGGACGAGCTGGGCGCCGAGGTGCCCGTGCTCTTTGACGAGGGCGACGGCATCGATTTCGAGGCGGTGGCGGCCACCGAGCCCGATGTGATCCTCGCCGCCCATTCGGGCCTCTCCGAGCAGGATTACCAGATCCTCAGCCAGATCGCCCCCACGGTGGCCTACCCTGACATGCCGTGGACGACCGAATGGCGGCAGATGATCCGGATGAACAGCGCCGGGATGGGCATGGCCGAGGAGGGCGAGGCGCTGATTGCGGACCTCGAGGCGCAGATCGCGGCGGGCGTGGCCGAGCACCCGGTGCTGGCGGGCAAGAGCGCGGTCTTCGTCACCCATCTCGACCCGACCGACCTCAGCCGCATTCCCTTCTACACCGACCGCGATACGCGCGTTGCCTTCCTGCACGATCTCGGGCTGGTCTCGCCCGAGCCGGTGAAAGAACTCTCCGCCACCGGCCGCTTTGCCGGTGAGATCAGCTCCGAGCGGATCGACGCTCTGGGCGATGTCGATATCGTGGTGACCTACGGTAGCAGCGCGCTGGTGAGCCAGCTCGGCAGCTACATGCTCACCCGCCAGATGCCGGCGATCTCGCGCAACTCCATCGTCCTGCTGAAAAACGATCCGCTCGGCACCGCCGCACACCCCTCGCCGCTGGCCATCCCATACGTGCTAGACGCCTACCTCGACCTGCTCTCCGAGGCCGCCGCAAAGGCGGAGTGAGCGCGCTTGAGGCCCGCCCCGTCCTCCCTGCGCAGTGTGGCGCGCGGCGCCAACCCGGCGTGGTTGATCGCGGCGGTGGCGGCGCTCGTGCTCGCCGCAGGGCTTTCGCTCGCCTTCGGGGCGCGTGTTACCAGCCTGTCTGAACTCGTCTCCGCCCTGAGCGGCCCACCAGAAACCATGGGCGAGGCCGCAGTGGCGAGCCGGGTGCCGCGCACCGTGCTGGCGGCCCTGGCCGGGGCGGCGCTTGGCCTGACCGGCGCGGTGATGCAGGGCGTGACCCGCAACCCACTGGCCGACCCGGGCATCCTCGGTGTCAACGCGGGCGCGGCGCTGGCGGTGGTGATCGGGCTGGCCAGCTTCGGCCTCGGCTCGCTCACCGGCTACATTCTCGCCGCCACGCTGGGCGCCGCACTGTCGGCCATTGGCGTTTACGCCATCGCCAGCCTCGGCGCGGGCGGGGCCACGCCGCTCAAGCTTGCGCTCGCGGGCGCGGCGCTGACGGCGGCGCTCACCTCGCTGACCACTGCCGTGGTGCTGCCCCGTGGCGACATCGCCGGGCTGGTGCAATCCTGGCTCGTGGGCGGCGTGGGTGGCGCAACGTGGGAGAGGATCACGCCGGTGCTGCCCTTTATCGCGGTCGGCGCTGCGCTTTCGCTCGCATCGGCCCGCAAGCTCAACCTGCTGGCACTTGGCGACGACACCGCCGCCGGGCTGGGAGAGACGGTCTGGCGCGCCCGCGCCGTGGCCGCCCTCGGCGCGGTCATGCTCTGCGGCGCGGTCACGGCGGTCTGCGGGCCAATCGGCTTTGTCGGCCTCGTGGTGCCGCACCTGAGCCGGCTGGTGACCGGGGTGGACTATCGCCTGATCCTGCCGGCCTCGGCGCTCTCTGGCGCGGTTCTGCTGATGCTGGCAGACGTGGCAGGCCGCATCGTCGCGCGCCCGGCAGAGCTCGACGTGGGCATCGTCACCGCCTTCATCGGCGCGCCGGTCTTCATCTGGATCGTGCGGCGCAAACGGGTGGCCGCGCTGTGAGCCTTGTGGCCGACATCACCGCCCTGCGGTTGCGGATGGGCCGCAGGCGGCGGGCCATGCTCACCGCGCTTGTCGCGCTGGTGCTCGCCGGGGCCGGGCTGACGCTGATGGTGGGCCAGTCGCTGACCCCGCCGCTCACCGTGCTGCGGGTGTTCCTCGGGCTGGAGAGTGGCGGCGAGGCCTTCACCGTTGGGGTGCTGCGTGGTCCCCGCGTGCTGGTTTCGGCGCTCGCGGGCATGTGCTTCGGGCTCGGCGGCGTGGCCTTCCAGACGCTCCTGCGCAACCCGCTGGCCAGCCCCGACATCATCGGCATCAGCTCCGGTGCCAGCGCGGCGGCGGTGTTCTGCATCGTCATGCTGGGCCTCTCGGGCACGGCCGTTTCGGTGGTCGCCGTGGCGGCGGGGCTGGGCGTGGCGCTGCTGATCTACCTGCTGGCCTGGAAGGGCGGCGCGGCGGGGGCGCGGCTGATCCTCGTGGGCATCGGCATCGCCGCCATGCTCCAGAGCTTCACCGCCTATGTGCTGACGCAAGCGCCGAGCTGGTCGCTGCAACAGGCGCTGCGCTGGATGACCGGCTCGGTGAACGGCGCACAACTGGCCCAAGCCCTGCCGCTGGCCGTGGCGCTGGCCGTCTTCGGCGGCGCGCTGCTCGCGCTGCGCCGCGACCTTGAAACCCTGCGCATGGGCGAAGACACCGCCGCCGCGCTCGGCGTGCGCATCGGCCGCGTGCGGCTGGTGGTGATCTGCGCCGCCGTGGGGCTGGTCGCCTTCGCAACCGCCGCCACCGGGCCCATCGCCTTCGTCGCCTTCCTCTCCGGCCCCATCGCCGCCCGGCTGCTGCGCCGCGATGGCTCGCTGCTGCTGCCCGCCGCACTCACCGGGGCAGCGCTGGTGCTTCTGGCGGATTTCGCCGGGCAGGTGCTGCTGCCCGCCCGCTACCCCGTGGGCATTGTCACCGGCGTGCTCGGCGCTCCCTATCTCGTTGCGCTGATCCTGCTCGACAACCGCAAAGGAGGCGCGCTGTGACCGAAACGGTGCTGCAGATCGAGGAGCTGACAGCAGGCTACGGCGCGGAGGCGGTGATCGAAGGCATGGACCTTGCCCTGCCGCGCGGCAAGATCGCCGCCATCGTTGGCGCAAACGCTTGCGGCAAATCCACCTTGCTCCGGGCCATGTCACGGCTGCTCAGGCCCGAGGCGGGGCAGGTGCTGCTCGATGGTGCGCCGGTGCACGCCATGCCACCCCGCACGCTCGCCCGCCGCCTCGGCCTGCTGCCGCAATCGCCCATAGCGCCCGAGGGCATCACCGTGCTCGACCTCGTCAGCCGCGGCCGCCACCCGCACCAAGGCCTCTTCGGCCGCTGGACGAGCCAGGACGAGGCCGCCGTGGCCGAGGCGCTGGAGATGACCGGCACCGCCGATCTGGCCGAGCGGTTGGTCGAAGATCTTTCCGGCGGCCAGCGCCAGCGCGTCTGGATCGCCATGGCCCTCGCCCAGCAAACCGATGTGCTGTTGCTCGACGAGCCCACCACCTATCTCGACATTAACCATCAGGTCGAGGTGCTCGACCTGCTCACCGACCTCAACCGCGCCCGCGGCACCACCGTCGTGATGGTGCTGCACGATCTCAACCTCGCCGCACGCTATGCCGACATGCTGGTTGCCATGGCGGGCGGGCAGGTCGTTGGTGCAGGGTCGCCGGCGGAGATTCTCACCGAAGCGATGCTGGCCGAGGTCTTCGGCCTCACCGCCCGCGTTCTGCCCGATCCGGTCGCCGGCACACCGATGATGGTGCCCATCGGTCGCCACGCCGCCCCTGCGAAAGGCCGCACATGACCCAACTCTCCCACCTTTCCGCCATCGAGTTCCGCCACGACGAGGGCGCGCGCTTGCTCGAATTCTGGCGCGCTGAATACCTCGAGCACGGCATGGAGCCGCAACTGCCCGCACCGGGTATGCTGGTGGCCGATGCCGGCTTTGCCCGCGTGACGGTGCAGGTCACGGGCCGGGCCTGCCGGATCGAGGTGGCCTGCGCCGATGCCTCCATGTTGCCGGACTTCCGCACCGGAATCTCGGCCCATATGGAAGAGTTCGACGCTAGCCTGCCGCCGCTCACATGGTCGGGCGTAGGCGAGTCCGGTGCGCTGCCGCCAACGCTGGCAGCGGGGGAGGTGGCAGGCTGTGCGCCGCTGGGGGACTCGTGGTGGCGCATGCGCATCAAGCTCTCGCCCGAAGGCTACGCGCGGTTTGCCAGCGACGAGCACTGGCACTTCCGCCTGCTTCGGCCTGTGCAGGCCGGGCGCGCACCGGTCTGGCCCCGGCTCGATGAAACCGGCGTGATCCGCTGGCCCGAGGGCGACGACAAGCTGAGCGACCGGGTCTTCACCACGCGCCTCTGCCACCCCGAGTACCACAGCCTGACCTTCGACATCTTCCGCCACCCCGGCGGCCCCACCTGCGACTGGGCTGAGACCGTGCCCGTTGGCCAGACGGTTGGCCTGATGGGACCGGGCGGCAGAACAGGACCGGAGCCTGACGAGGCGGGTGGGGACCTATTGGTAGGCGGTGATGAAACCAGCGCACCCGCCATCCTGCGGGCGCTGCAAACCATGCCTCCCGAGACCCGTGGCAAGGTGACCCTCCTCGTCGGAAGCAAGGCCGACATCCACATGCCCGACCACTACCCGCCATCCTGCAACATCACTTGGCTGTTCCGATCGGATGGCGCGACGGAGCAAGACCTCGTGTCCCACGTCCGCGACGGGCTCGCAGGCTGCCCCGCCGACACCCGCCTGTGGTTCGCAGCATCAAAACAATCCGCCCGCGACCTCAGAACATATGCCACCGAAGACGCCCGCCTGCCGAAGGCACAGGTCCATTCGGTCGGGTATTGGGCGTAGTTTTTGCTGCTTTCCATTTAGAGCTATTTACGACCGGCAATCGGCCCATCGTCATTATGGCCTCTAGGCTGTTGCGACGAAACGAGTCGCGCACGGCCGCTTGGTCCTTGATCAGTCGGTTCGCGGTTCCAGCCCGTCTGCGCGAACAATTTTTTGGGAGGTTCATTTGCATGCTGGAGGCGGCTTTGCGGAGCATCGGCGCTTTAACCTGCTGGCAAGTTAGGCTGCGCGTCGGGCAAAGACCTGCCCGACCGCTTTCCTTAAACCTCAGCGGACGACGTAGACCGAGCAGTTGGAGTGGCGTACGACGCGGGCGGCGTTGGGGCCTAGGAGGTAGTCCTTGAAGTCGGGGCGGTGGGCGCCGAGGACGATCAGGTCGGCGCCTGAGACCTTGGCGGCGCGCAGCACCTCCTCGTAGACGGTGCCGACCGACACGAGGTGGCGCACCTTCACGTCCACCTCATCGCCAAGCACATTGTTCACCACCGTTTTCAGCACCTTGGCGGCGCTGTCTTTGGCGGTTTTCACGTCATGGTCCTTGAAGTAGGCGCCGACGATGGTTGCGCCGAAATCCGGCACCACGGTGATGACATCGAGCTGGGCGCCCTCAAGTTCGGCGAGTTTGCTGGCCATCTGCAGCACCTTCACCTCTTCTTCGGGGCGGTTGATGTCGATGGCGCAGAGCACGGTCTGGGTCATGCTGCTTCTCCTTCGCGCAGAGCGGGTTGGGCGCGGCGCATTTGCAGCAGCGCGATGAGGGCCATCAGCAGCAGCGCCGGGATGAAGATCAGCTCCTTGGGCAGCCCGTGGACAGGGACGCGCACGGCGGTGATCTCGACCCGGTCGTCGCCGTAGAAGTCGAAGCTGGAGAGGTCTTCGGAGATCGGCGAGCCGAAGGCGGGCTCGTCGAGATACATCCGGCCCTCCTCGGGCACCAGCAGGAAGCCCATCTCCTCGACCCGGGCGGCTGCGTCGTCGCCTTCAGGCACCTGAAGCACCAGCGTGGTGTCTTTCATCTCCAGCGTGTCGAAGTCGGGGCCGGAGACGACGACCCTTAGGGTATCGCCCGCATCCGCCTCGCCCACGGCCTGCTCGAAGCCCGCAGGCTCGATATCGGCGAAGGGCGGCTGGATCATGTCCATGAAGAAGCCGGGGCGGAAGAGGGCGAAGGCCACCAGCAGCATGGCCACCGTCTCCCAGATCCGGTTCTTGGTGAGGAACCAGCCCATTGTGGCGGCGGTGAACACGAGGATGCCGATGGTCGCCACGATGAAAACGATGATGCCCTGCACCCATGTCACGTCGATCAGCAGCAGATCGGTGTTGAAGATGAAGACGAAGGGCAGGGCCACTGTCCGCAGGCTGTAGAAGAAGGCGGTGAAGCCGGTGCGGATCGCATCGCCCCCAGAGACCGCCGCCGCCGCGAAGGACGCGAGGCCGACGGGTGGTGTCACATCCGCCATGATCCCGAAGTAGAACACGAAGAGGTGGACCGCGATCAGCGGCACCACGAGGCCCGACTGCGCGCCAAGCTCGACCACCACGGCGACCATGAGCGAGCTGACCACGATGTAGTTGGCCGTGGTCGGCAGGCCCATGCCGAGGATCAGCGACAGGATCGCGACGAAGATCAGCATCAGGATCAGGTTGCCGCCGGAGAGGAACTCGACGAAATCGGCCATCACCTGGCCGATGCCGGTGAGCGAGACGGTGCCCACGATGATACCGGCGGTCGCGGTTGCGAGGCCGATCCCGATCATGTTGCGGGCGCCGTCGATCATGCCCTCGTAGAGGTCGACCACCCCGTCCTTCAGCTTGTTGGCCGCCGCATTCTCGCCGCGGAACACCGCCTTGAGGAACTTCTGGGTCAGCAGGATGCCGAAGAGCAGGAAGGTGGCCCAGAAGGCCGAGAGGCCGGGCGACTTGCGCTCGATCATCAGGAAGTAGACCAGCACGATGATCGGCAGCAGGTAGTAGAGGCCCGATTTGTAGATCTTGGGGATCTCGGGCAGCTCGACGACCTCGGCGTTGGGGTCATCGGGCTCCAGATCGTCGGTGGTGGAGGCGAGGTAGATCAGCACCACGTAGACGAGGCCAAGCAGGATCGCGAGGATCCAGCCGGAGCCTGCCGGGAACATCGAAGTGATCCACTGCACCGGGAACTTGGTGGCGTAGCAGAGCGCCGCGAAACCGGCGAAGAAGAGGAACATGCCGATCACCGTGTTGAACAGGTTCACCACCTTGTTGCCGATGGTGGGCATGTTGTTTTTCACCGCTTCGAGGTGAACGATGTAGACCAGCGCGATGTAGCTGATGATCGCGGGCAGGAAGGCATGGGTGATGACCTCGACGTAGGAGATGCCCACGTATTCGACCATCAGGAAGGCGGCGGCGCCCATCACCGGGGGCATGATCTGCCCGTTGACCGAGCTGGCCACCTCGACCGAGCCGGCCTTCTCGGCGGAGAAGCCGACGCGCTTCATCAGCGGGATGGTGAAGGTGCCGGTGGTCACCACGTTGGCGATGGAAGAGCCGGAGATCAGGCCGGTTGCGGCGGAGCCCACCACGGCGGCCTTGGCCGGGCCACCGCGCAGGTGGCCGAGCGCGCCGAAGGCCATCTTGATGAAGTAGTTGCCCGCGCCCGCCTTATCGAGCAGCGCGCCGAAGAGCACGAAGAGGAAGACGAACTTGGTCGACACGCCGAGCGCGATGCCGAAGACCCCCTCGGAGGTGATCCACATATGCGACATGGCCTTGCGCAGCGAGGCGCCGGCCCAGCGGATCTGGTCAGGCACGACCTCGGAGGCGCCGAAGAACACGTAGCCGAGGAAGACCACGGCGAGGATCACCATGACCGGGCCGAGCACCCGGTAGGAGGCGATGAAGAGCAGGGCGAGACCGGCCAGCGAGGCGTAGGCGTCCATGTCGTCGGCGAGACCGCCGTTGCTGACGATCTTCTCGTAGAAGAAGTAGCCGTAGAGCGCGAGGAAGGCGCCGCCGAGGGCAAGCACCCAGTCATACCACGGCACCGATGTCTTGGAGGCGCCCTTCCAGAGCGGGTAGGCCATGGCCGAGAGGAAGATGGCGAAGGCAAGGTGGATCTGCCGCGAGTTGTTGATCAGGTCGCCGGGCAGCAGGTAGGGCGCCCAGGGCGAGGCCAGCAGCACCTGAAAGATGGACCAGATCAGCGCGACGATGGCGATCGCCCTGCCCAGTGATCCCGGAACCACCCTTGCGCCACTGTCGGAGGCGGCAACGAGTTCCTGTAGCTCTTCTTCACTGAGCGCGCGATTTTCCTTGGACATGGTCCACCCCCGTCATGGCCGTTCTGGCCTGTTGTTGTTGGTCCCCGTGTGGGCCGGAGGGCAGCGCGCCGCCCCCCGGTAGTGTCATGTGCAGGAGCTGCCGATTACTCGATCAGGCCCTTTTCCTTGTAGTAGGCCTCTGCGCCGGGGTGCAGCGGGGCGGAGAGCGACTGCGTGGCCATCTCTTCCATCGTCAGGTTGGCGAAAGCGGGGTGCAGGCCTTTGAAGTCTTCGAAGTTGTCGAAGACGGCTGCGGTCAGCGCCTTCACGGCATCTTCCGACACGGAGTCGGAGGTCACGAGCGTGGCGCGCACACCGAAGGTGGTCGTGTCATTGTCGTTGCCGCGATACATGCCGCCCGGAATGGTGGCCACGGAGTAGAAGGGGAACTCTTCGACCAGCGCGTTCACCGCGTCGCCGGAGACTTCCACCAGCACCGAGTCACATGCGGTGGTGGCTTCCTGGATCGAGCCGGAGGGGTGGCCGACGGTGTAGACCATCGCGTCGATCTGGTTGTCGCAAAGCGCGGCAGACTGCTCGGCGGCCTTCAGCTCGGAGGCGAGGGCGAAGTCACCCGCGGTCCAGCCCATCTTCTCCATCAGCACTTCCATCGTCGCCCGCTGACCGGAGCCGGGGTTGCCGATGTTCACGCGCTTGCCCTTGAGGTCGTCGAAGGTGGCGATGCCGGCATCGGCGCGGGCCACAACGGTGAAGGGCTCGGGGTGCACGGAGAACACCGCGCGCAGGCCTTCAAAGGCACCGTCCTCGAACTGCACCACGCCGTTGAAGGCGTTGTACTGGATGTCGGACTGGGCAACGCCGAATTCCAGCTCGCCTTCCTTGATGGTGTTCACGTTGTAGACCGAGCCGCCGGTGGATTCGACGGAGCAGCGGATGCCGTGGTCGCGGCGCCCCTTGTTCACCAGACGGCAGATCGCGCCGCCGGTGGGGTAATACACGCCGGTCACACCGCCGGTGCCGATGGTGATGAATTCCTCGGCGTGGGCCGCGGGGGCCATCATCGCGGTCGTTGCCGCGGCAATAGCCGTGAGTTTGAGTTTGGCGAACATTTTTAACTCCCTTTTGGTTTCATGTTCTTTTCGTTCACAGGTCCCAGACTTCCGCCAGAACCCGGTTTGCAGCTTCTACCTCGGCAATCCGCCCCCGGGCCGCAGGGCCGGAGCGGCTGACCAGCATCCCTATGAGGCACTCCACGAGAAAGACCGTGGTGACATAGGAAGAGTAGAAATGCTGACTCCCTGTCGGCACAATGAAACGGGCCGATGCGTATTTCAAGGCGGGGCACTCCAGCGTGTCGGTGATGAGCACGACATAGACCCCCTGATCGCGGGCCAGCCGGGTGGCGCGGATCGCCCGGTCGGAGAAGGGCGGCTTTGTCACGATGATCAATGCATCCTCGGGTCCGAGCCCTACGAGGCCGCTGCCCAGAGAAGCCCCGCTGCGGCTGGCCAGCGCCCAGTTGTCGGCGCAGAAGTTGGCCATGTAGGAGAGGTATTCCACCACTCCCGTGGAGCCGAGGGAGCCGAGCAGCAGCACCTTGCGGGCCGCGCCCAGCCGCTCCACCGCGCGCTCCAGCTCGCCGCGATCCACCGTGTCGATGAAGCTGCGC
Source organism: Vannielia sp. SX4 (assembly GCF_052828525.1). The sequence goes on along the minus strand of NZ_CM128247.1, from coordinate 3,106,484 downwards.
AGGTTGCCTTGGCAGGCGGCGAAATGCGCCTCCAGAAAGCCGCCCGCCTCGCGGTTCTTGGGGTCGTTGTGCAGCCGTTCGGCACGGCCAGCAAAGCCGTTGGCCCGCTGCTCGATCCGCCCGCGCATCTCGTCGCGCAGCGCTTCGATGCCCTCGTAACCCAGCGCCCGCGCCAGCCGCGAGAAGGCGGCGGGCGAGATGCCGCTCTCGCGGGCGATGCTGCGCAGGGTGCGTGTAGCAAGCTCTACCGGGTTGCGCGCAAGGTGGTCGGCGGCGGCCCGCAGCGCCCCGCTCAGGTCGCTGTATCTTTCGGTCAGGCGTGCCTCGAACTTGGGCGTCACACAACTCTCCCCCGGTGATCCACGGACTGTCTGATCTGTTTCAGATATTGTCAACGCATGAATCATCTGTTTCATGGTGGCAGGCCAGATGCACCGGGGGTTGCCCATGTCACACGTCTTTCCACGCCACACCAAGGGCAGCATGCCCACGGCCCTGCGGGGCTCCGGGGTCTATCTCTATGATTCGCAAGGAAAGGCCTATCTCGACGGGTCAGGGGGCGCGGCAGTTTCATGCCTCGGGCATTGTGATGCGGAGGTGATCGGGGCGATCCGGGCGCAGCTCGATTCGCTGGAATTTGCCCATACCGGCTTCTTCACCTCCGAGCCGGCGGAGGCGCTGGCCGACCGGCTGGTGGCCCATGCGCCGGAGGGGATCGAGCGGGTCTACTTCGTGTCCGGCGGGTCCGAGGCGGTGGAGGCCGCGCTCAAGCTCGCCCGGCAATACATGCTGGAGACCGGCCAGCCGGAGCGCACCCGTTTCGTCGCCCGCCGTCAGAGCTACCACGGCAACACGCTGGGGGCGCTGGGCACCGGCGGCAACATGTGGCGGCGCGCGCCGTTTGATCCGGTGATGGTCTCGGCCAGCCACATCGCGCCCTGCTACGAATACCGGGGCCGCGAGGCGGGCGAGAGCGTGGAAGCCTACGGCCAGCGCGTGGCGGACGAGCTGGAGGCCGAGCTGCTGCGGCTCGGGCCGGAAACGGTTATCGGCTTTCTGGCCGAGCCGGTGGTTGGGGCCACGGCGGGCGCGGTGCCTGCGGTGGAGGGATACTTTCGCCGTATCCGCGAGATCTGTGACAAATACGGCGTGCTGCTGATCCTCGACGAGGTGATGTGCGGCATGGGCCGCACCGGCACGCTCTTTGCCTGCGAGCAGGACGGCGTGCGCCCGGATATCATCACCATCGCCAAGGGCCTCGGCGCGGGCTACCAGCCGATCGGCGCGATGCTCTGCAGCGGCGAGATCTACCGTGCGATCGAGGGCGGCACCGGCTTTTTCCAGCACGGGCACACCTATATCGGCCACCCGGTCGCCTGCGCCGCCGCCGATGCGGTGGTGACCAAGCTGACCGAAGGCGGCATGACCGCCCGCGCCGCCCGGATGGGAGACTATCTGCTGGGGGCGCTCACCGACCGTTTCGGCCAGCACCCCCATGTCGGCGACATTCGCGGGCGCGGCATGTTCCGCGGGCTGGAGTTTGTGGCCGACCGCGAGAGCAAGGCGCCCTTCGACCCGGCCCACCGCCTCGCCGCCCGGCTGAAGGCGCAGGCGATGGAGAACGGGCTGATCTGCTATCCGATGAACGGCACCACTGACGGCCAGCAGGGCGACCACGTGCTGCTCGCGCCGCCGTTCATCTGCAGCGAGGCCGAGATCGACGAGCTGGTGGATAAGCTCTCTGCAAGCCTCGATGCCGTGCTGGAGGCGACGCCCAATGGCGCGTGACCGGGGCAGGGCAGGGGGCGCCGCGCCCTCTGCCACCTCCCCGCGCAGAGGCGTATGCTCCGCGCATGACTGATTCTCCCTCGACAAAAGACATCCACCGCGCCGATCGGCATTTCCTCCACCCGTGGGAGGATGTGACCGCCATCGGCGAGACGCCCCGCACCGTGCTCATGGACAGCGAGGGCATCTATGTCACCGACAGTCACGGCAACCGGATGATCGACGGGCCAGGGGGCATGTGGTGCGTGAACGTGGGTCATGGTCGGGAGGAGATCGTGGAGGCCTGCGCCGACCAGATGCGCCGCCTGTCGTATTTTTCGCCCTGGTCGATGGCCTCCGACGTGGCCGCCGCGCTGGCCAAACGTCTGGCAGCCCTGGCGCCGGGCGATCTGAACAACGTGTTCTTCACCACCGGCGGATCCACGGCGGTGGACAGCGCGCTGCGCTTTGCCTTCTTCTACAACAACTGCCTCGGGCGACCGGAGAAAAAGCACATCATTTCAAGGGTCAACGCCTATCACGGCTCCACCTACCTGACCGGCTCCTGCTCTGGCAAGATGCGGGAGAAGGCGGAGATGGACATGATCGAGGATCACATCCACTTCCTCTCCTGCCCCAAGCCCAAGGACCGGCCCGAGGGGCAGTCGCTGGAGGATTTCGCCGCCGAGAAGGTGGCGGAGCTGGAGGCGATGATCCTGAGCGTCGGGCCAGATAAGGTCGCCGCTTTCATCGCCGAGCCGGTCATGGCGTCGGGCGGGGTGATCGTGCAGCCGGAGGGCTACCTCGCGGGCTGCGCCGAGGTCTGCCGCAAGCATGACGTGCTGTTCATCGCAGATGAGGTGGTCACGAGTTTCGGGCGGCTCGGGCACTACTTTGCCTCCGAGAACGTGTTCGGCGTGCAGCCCGATATGCTGACCACGGCCAAGGGCCTCACCTCGGGCTACCAGCCGCTTGGCGCGCTTTTCATCTCCGACCGGCTGATTGCCGAGATCACGGCAGCCACCAACGAGGGCAAAGGCTTCACCTCGGGCTTCACCTATTCCGGTCACCCGGTCGCCTGTGCCGCCGCGATGGCCAACCTCGACATCTTCGAGCGCGATGGCCTGCTGGAACACGTGCAGCGCATCGCACCCCACTTCGAGGCGGCGCTGAGGAGCCTGTCGGACATTCCTGTGATCTCCGACATCCGGGTGAAGGGGCTGATGGCGGGCATCGAATGTGAGCTGTACCCCGAAAACCCTGATGAAGACCGGGACATGGCCTTTGCCGCGCAGGTCGATGCGATCTGCCAGCGCCACGGGCTGCTGCTGCGCCCGGTCTACAACGCCTGCGTGATGTCGCCGCCGCTGACCATCAGCGAGGCGCAGATCGACGAGATGGTGCGTATCCTCCGGATCGGCTTTGAAGAGGCCCTCGCGGCGTGAGCTTTCTCACCGTTCTGGCCAACCCGATCCTGCCTGTCTTTGCCATCCTCGCGCTCGGCTGGGGGCTGGGGAAGGGCGGGCAACTGAGCGAGGACTCGGCGCGCACGATCAACCGCTTCGCCATGACGGTGCTGGTGCCCATCGTGGTGCTCGACCTGCTGTGGAACGCGCCCTTCGATACCTTCCGCCTCACGCCGATCCTGCTCTACTCCGCGGCGCAGGTGATCCTCTTTGCGGTCGGCTACCAACTGGCGCGGCGGCTCTTCGGGGCCGGGCCGGGGGAGTCGGTGATCCTTGGCTACGCCGGGATTTTCGCCAACAACGTCTTTTATGGCCTGCCCATCGGCGTGCTGCTCTATGGCGAAAGCGGGGTGCTGCCGATCACCATGGTCGTGGTGCTCGACAGCACGGTCAGTTTTGGCGGCACCATGTTCGTGCTGCAGGCGATCAAACTGGGCAAGGTCTCTCCCGGCTCGGTGCTGGCGATCTTTGCCCGCACGCCCACGCTGCTGGCGATCTTCGGTGGCACGGCGCTGGGGCTGGCGGGCGTGCCGGTGCCTGCGCCGGTCCAGACATTTCTCGACTTCAACGGCGTCGCCGCCGCGCCGGTGGCGCTCTTCTCGCTCGGCGTGGTGCTGAGCGCCGTCGCCTTCCGCTTCGACCCGGCGGTGGCGGTGGTGAGCGGCATCAAGCTGGTGGTGTTTCCGGCCCTCGTAGCGCTTTTGCTGACCCTCTTCGCGGGCGGATGGGAGGCCAACAGGCTCTTCGTCTTCGCCGCAGCCCCGCCCACCGGCGCGATGGCGATGAGCCTTGCGCTGCTCTACGACGTGCCCGCCGCGCGGGTGGCGCAGGTGATGGTCTGGACCGCCTTTCTGAGCCTCTTCGCTCTGGCCGCGCTGGCCTGATCGCCGGGGTTGACGCCGCATCGGCGCGGGCGCAGGCTCGCGGCGCAATTCTTACCCTTCGGAGGCCGCCATGAACGTGCAATCCCCCAATGATCTCAGGGCCTTCTGGATGCCCTTCACGGCCAACCGGCAGTTCAAGCAGAACCCGCGGATGTTCGTGGCCGCCAAGGACATGCATTACACCACCGCCGATGGGCGCGAGGTGCTGGATGGCACCGCGGGCCTGTGGTGCTGCAACGCGGGCCACGCCCGGCCGAAGATCGTGGAGGCGGTGCAGGCGCAGGTCGCGGAGCTGGATTATGCCCCCGCCTTCCAGATGGGCCACCCCAAGGCCTTTGAGCTGGCCAACCGGCTGGTCGACATGGCGCCTGCGGGCATGGACCACGTGTTTTACACCAACTCCGGGTCGGAGAGTGTTGAAACCGCGCTGAAAATCGCGCTGGCCTATCACCGGGCGCGGGGCGAGGGGCAGCGGACCCGGCTGATCGGGCGCGAGCGCGGCTATCACGGGGTCAACTTTGGCGGCATCTCGGTGGGCGGGATCGTGAACAACCGCAAATTCTTCGGCACCCTGCTCAACGGGGTCGACCACCTGCCGCACACCCACCTGCCGGAGCAGAACAGCTACTCGCGCGGCGTGCCCGAGCATGGCGCCGAGCTGGCCGACGATCTGGAGCGCATCGTGGCGCTGCACGGGCCGGAGACCATCGCCGCCGTGATCGTGGAGCCGATGGCCGGCTCTACGGGTGTGATCCTGCCGCCCAAGGGCTACCTCGAGCGGCTGCGGGCGATCACCGAGAAGCACGGCATCCTGCTCATTTTCGACGAGGTCATCACCGGTTTCGGCCGCCTAGGTGCACCCTTCGGGGCCGATTACTTCGGCGTCACGCCTGACATGATGACCACCGCCAAGGGCATCACCAACGGGGTGGTGCCGATGGGCGCGGTGTTCTGCTCCGGCGCGATCCACGATGCCTTCATGCAGGGGCCGGAGAATACCATCGAGCTGTTCCACGGCTACACCTACTCGGGCAACCCGCTGGCCGCCGCCGCCGGGCTGGCCACGCTGGAGACCTACCGCGAGGAGGGGCTGTTCGAGCGTTGCGCCGAGCTGGCGCCCTACTTCGAGGATATGCTCCACGGGCTGAAGGGGCTGCCCCATGTGATGGATATCCGAAACCTCGGGCTGGTCGGCGCGGTCGAGCTGGAGCCGGTGGCAGGGGCCCCCACCAAGCGGGCCTTCGAGGCGTTTCTGGCGGCCTATGACGAGGGGCTGCTCATTCGGACCACGGGCGACATCATCGCCCTCTCGCCGCCGCTGATCATCGACAAGGCACAGATCGACCGGATCGGCGAGGTGCTCACCAAGGTGTTGAAAAACCTGGCGTAGCCATGTGAGGTGCGGCCGGGCATGGCGAAGCTCCCGCCCGCCCACCCCGCCTCGCCATGCCCGGCCTTTGCGGGTTGGCTGGCGGGGGGAGACAGCTCCGGGTTCACCAAAGCAGGAGCTGCTTGTGGCGCCACCCATCACCTGACCCCGGCCTGGCCAACGGGCCGTCTCGGGTCAACCAAAATGGCCGTATCCCCAGAGGGGCCCCTCGGCAATTTTCATTGACCCGAGCCTTCCCGCCGTCCCATTGGGGTGCAGGCGATGGGTGGCTCCGAAGCAGGATCCGCAGAATTTGGGAGTCCCTATGCAACATATCGAGCTGGTGATCTTCGATTGCGATGGCGTGCTGGCCGACAGCGAGGTGATCTCGGCACGGGTGCTGGTGGAGGCGCTGGAGCATCACGGGGTCACGGTGACCACCGAGCATGTGTATCGCAACTTCGTCGGCCAGAGCTTTCCGAAGGTGGCCGACAAGATCCGCAGGGACTTCGACCTCGATCTGCCGGGCAGCTTTGAGGCGGAGTATCGCGGGCGGCTGGTGGAGGAGTTCGCGGCGGGGCTGAGGCCCACGGCGGGGGTGGGGGAAATGCTCGGCCAACTGGCTGTGCGGGCCTGCGTCGCCACCTCCTCCTCACCGCAGCGGGTGGGGCGCACGCTGGCGCTGCTGGGGATGGAGCGGCAGTTTGAACGGGTGTTCACCGCCTCCGAGGTGGAGAATGGCAAACCCGCGCCAGACCTCTTTCTCCATGCGGCCAAGTGCCTGAATGCAAAGCCAGAAAATTGCCTGGTGATCGAAGACAGCATGGCCGGAATCCGGGCGGCTCAGGCGGCGCAGATGGAGGTCTGGCGTTACACCGGCGGGGCCCATTTTGCCGGCTTCACCCCGGAGGATATCGACACGCCGCCGGACCTTCCGGCCTTTGACAACTGGTCCGCTTTCTATCAAATGGCTTCCGAATTGCGAAAAGACACATAGCGGGGAGAGCGGATGGCGCGGGCTGCGGGGGAGACGGCAAGGTTGGATGATGCGGCCCGGGCAGGGTGGCTCTACTACGTGGCCGGCAACACCCAGGATGAGATCGCCCGCAAGCTCGGGGTGTCGCGGCAGTCGGCGCAGCGGCTGGTGAGCCTTGCGGTGGCCGAGAAGCTGGTGAAGTTCCGGCTGGATCATCCCATCGCACGCTGCATGGACCTTGCTGCTGCCCTGACCGAGCGGTTCGACCTGCAATTCTGCGACGTGGTGCCCACCGACCCGGCCGCGCCCGAGCTGGCGACCGGCGTTGCTGCGGCGGGCGCAGCGGAGATGGAGCGTTGGCTGGCCGACCCGGAGCCACGGGTGATCGGCCTTGGCACGGGCCGGATGCTGCGGGCCTGCGTGGAGCAACTGCCGCGGATGGACTGCCCCCAGCATCACCTCGTCAGCCTCGTCGGCAACATGAGCCCGGACGGGTCGGCCACGGCCTACAACGTGGTGGTGCGGCTGGCCGAGAAGGTCGGCGCGCCGCACAATCCGATGCCGCTCATTGCCGTGGTGCGCTGCGCCGACGATCTCAAGCTGATGCATGCGCAGGAGCCGGTGGAGAACACGCTGGCGCTCGCCGCTCGAGCCGATGTGACCTTTGTCGGCGTCGGCCATATCGATGAAACTTCACCGCTCGCGGTCGACGGTTTCATCAGCCAGGAAGAGAGCGCCGAGCTGATCGCGCAGGGCGCGGTGGGCGAGATGGTGGCCTGGGCCTTCAATGGCGAGGGCCGCCCAATCGAGGGGCTGACCAATGCTCGCGTCTCCTCGGCGCCGCTCGATCCGGGCACCGCGCGGCGGGTCTGCGGGCTGGCGCTGGGCCACGCAAAGCAGAAGGCGATTCTGGGCGCGCTGAGGGGCAAGCTGATCAACGCGCTGATCACCGACGAGGCCACCGCCGAGGCCGTGCTCGCTCTGGCCTGAACCTCGGCCACCCCGAAAAACCAAGCAAAACGAATAACCTGCCAGCGGGTTGCCGCCCCTTTTTGCAGCCGCAAGAGAGGGGGATTGACAACTTGCCGCAGGCTGAGTGAGTATTTGCCCACTACGATAGCATTTGCCCGAAACGGGCATTGGGAGGACATCAATGACTTGCACGCTTCGCGCCCTTCTGGGCGCTACTGCCCTTTCCGCGATCGGTGGCATTGCCGCTGCCGAGACCCTGACCATCGCCACCGTGAACAACGGCGACATGATCCGGATGCAGGGGCTGACCGAGGACTTCACCGCAAAGACCGGCCATGAAGTGGAGTGGGTGACGCTGGAAGAGAACGTGCTGCGCCAGCGCGTGACCACCGACATCTCCACCAAGGGCGGTCAGTTCGACATCATGACCATCGGCATGTACGAAACCCCGATCTGGGGTGCCCAAGACTGGCTGGTGCCGCTGGACGATCTCTCGGCCGAATACGACGTGGACGACATCCTGCCCGCCATGCGCGGCGGCCTGTCGGTTGACGGCACGCTCTATGCCGCGCCCTTCTACGGTGAGAGCTCGATGGTGATGTATCGCACCGACCTGATGGAAGCCGCCGGCATGGAAATGCCCGAAGCTCCCACCTGGGACGAGATCAAGGCCGCCGCCGAGGCGATGACCGACAAGGACAACGAGATTTACGGCATCTGCCTGCGCGGCAAGGCCGGCTGGGGCGAGAACATGGCCTTCCTGACCGCCATGTCCAACTCCTTCGGCGCGCGCTGGTTCGACGAAGACTGGAACCCCCAGTTCGACAGCGAAGCCTGGAAGACCACGCTCGACTTCTACCTCGACCTGATGAACAACTACGGCCCTCCCGGTGCAGCCAACAACGGCTTCAACGAGAACCTGGCGCTGTTCCAGCAGGGCAAGTGCGGCATGTGGATCGACGCCACCGTGGCGGCCTCCTTCGTGACCAACCCCAACGACTCCACCGTGGCTGACCAGGTCGGCTTCGCTCTGGCGCCCGACACCGGCAAAGGCCCGCGCGGCAACTGGCTCTGGGCCTGGGCGCTCGCCATTCCGGCCGGCTCGCAGAAGGTGGATGCCGCCAAGGAGTTCATCGAGTGGGCGACCTCCAAGGAGTACATCGAGCTTGTGGCCGAGAACGAAGGCTGGGCCAACGTCCCGCCGGGTGCCCGGACATCGCTCTATGAGAACCCCGAGTACCAGAAGGTGCCGTTTGCCAAGATGACGCTCGACAGCATCAACTCGGCCAACCCGACCCAGCCCACCGTGGACCCGGTGCCCTACGTCGGTGTGCAGTTTGCCGCGATCCCCGAGTTCGCCGGTTTCGCCACCCAGGTTGGGCAGGAGTTCTCGGCAGCGCTGGCTGGCCAGCAGTCGGCTGACGACGCCCTCGCCAAGGCCCAGGACCTCGTGAACGAGGAAATGGAAGCCGCGGGCTACAAGTAAGCTCACGGAGCACGCGGGTCCTCCCCGCGCGTGTGCCGGGCGCGCTGCCTTGCAGAAGCGCCCGGTCTACCGGCCCCGGCTGCGCGATGTCACGCGGAGCGGCCGGGGCCGCCCCAGGGAGAGGCTGATCTCCCGCATTTGAGCCTGACCCGCCCGTTCAGGGTGGCCGCAGCCGGACCCCGGCCCGCGGCGACAGAGGAGGAGACCCCAATGGCAACCCAGCACTCGCGCGCCGCAGCCCGGCTGATGAATGCCCCCGCCGTCTTTGTCTTGCTGGTGTGGATGCTGATCCCGCTCTGCATGACGATCTACTTCTCCTTCATGGATTACCGCCCGCTGCGCGGCGTGGCCGATTGCTGTGTCGGCTTTGAGAACTACGAACGTTTCGTCACCTCCTCCTCCTTCCTCAGCTCGGTGGGCACCACGCTGCTTATGGTCGGCGGCATCCTCGCCATTACCGTGATCGGCGGCGTGCTACTGGCGCTGCTTCTCGATCAGCCGATCTGGGGGCAGGGGATCGTGCGCATCCTCGTGATCGCGCCCTTCTTCGTCATGCCCACCGTCTCGGCGCTGGTCTGGAAGAACATGTTCATGAACCCGGTGAACGGGCTCTTCGCCTACCTGTGGAAGTTCTTTGGGGCGACGCCGATCGACTGGCTCTCCGAGCTGCCGCTGTTCTCGATCATCTGGATCGTCAGCTGGCAGTGGCTGCCCTTCGCCACGCTCATCCTGCTCACCGCCGTGCAGTCGCTCAGCTCCGAGCAGCTGGAAGCGGCGGAGATGGATGGCGCCAGCGCGCTCAGCCGCTTCTACTACATCATTCTGCCCCACCTCGGGCGGGCGATCACCGTGGTCATTCTGATCCAGACGATCTTCCTGCTGTCGATCTTCGCGGAGATCTTCGTCACCACCAACGGCGCCTTTGGCACCCGCACCCTCACCTATCTCGTTTACCAGCGGGTGTTGGAGAGCCAGAATATCGGGCTCGGGTCTGCGGGCGGCATCCTCGCCGTCATCCTCGCCAACATCGTCGCGATCTTCCTGATGCGGATCGTCGGCAAGAACCTGGACAACTGAGGGAGGGCTGAGCACATGGCACGCGCCGTCACTACACAACGCAAGATCGTCGCCACCGCCGCCGCATGGATCATCGGCCTCGCGATCTTCTTCCCGATCCTCTGGACGGTCCTGACCAGCTTCAAGACGGAAGCCCAGGCGATTGCCGACCCGCCCGTGTGGTTCGGTTTCGACTGGACGCTGGAGAATTATTCGGTGGTACAGGACCGGTCGAACTACTTCCGCTTCCTGATGAACTCGGTGATCATCGCCGTCGGCTCCACTGTGCTGGGCCTGCTCATCGCCATCCCGAGCGCCTGGTCGATGGCCTTCGTGCCCGGCAAGCGCACCAAGGATGTGCTGATGTGGATGCTCTCCACCAAGATGCTGCCCGCCGTGGGTGTGCTCTTTCCGATCGTGCTGATCGCCCGGTTCCTCGACCTCTACGACACCCACATCCTGCTGATCGTGGTGCTGATGCTGATGAACCTGCCGATCATCATCTGGATGCTCTACACCTACTTCAAGGAAATCCCGGTCGATATCCTCGAGGCCGCGCGGATGGACGGCGCCAGCCTGCGCTCCGAAATCATCTACGTGCTGACCCCGATGGCGCTGCCCGGCATCGCCTCGACCATGCTGCTCAACATCATCCTGGCGTGGAACGAGGCCTTCTGGACGCTCAACCTCACCACCACCAAGGCCGCCCCCCTGACGGCCTTCATCGCCAGCTACTCCAGCCCGGAAGGGCTCTTCTACGCCAAGCTCAGCGCGGCCTCGACCATGGCCATCGCGCCCATCCTCATCATGGGGTGGTTCAGCCAGAAACAACTGGTGCGTGGCCTCACCTTCGGCGCCGTCAAGTAAAGGAACAGGATTATGGGACGCATTACTCTGGACAAGGTTGCCAAGAGCTTCGGCGAGGTGAACGTGATCCCGCCGCTGGATCTGACCATCGAAGACGGCGAGTTCGTGGTGTTCGTCGGCCCGTCGGGCTGCGGCAAGTCCACCCTGCTGCGGCTGATTGCGGGGCTGGAAGACGTGTCGGGCGGGCAGATCCGCATCGACAAGGTGGATGCCACCCACACGCCCCCCGCCAAGCGCGGTCTGGCGATGGTGTTCCAGTCCTACGCGCTCTATCCGCATATGTCGGTGCGCAAGAACATCGCCTTCCCGATGAAGATGGCAAACGTGCCGCAGGCCGAGCAAGACAAGCGGATCGACTATGCCGCCAAGGTGCTAAACCTGTCCGACTACCTCGACCGGCGCCCCGGCCAGCTCTCGGGCGGTCAGCGGCAGCGGGTGGCCATTGGCCGGGCCATCGTGCGGGAGCCTGCGGCCTTCCTCTTCGACGAGCCGCTCTCCAACCTCGATGCGGCGCTGCGGGTGAACATGCGGCTCGAAATCTCGGAGCTGCACAACAACCTCAAGACCACGATGATCTATGTGACCCACGACCAGGTCGAAGCCATGACCATGGCCGACAAGATCGTGGTGCTGCAGGCGGGCGTCATCGAACAGGTCGGTTCGCCACTGGAGCTCTATCAGACCCCGCGCAACCTCTTCGTGGCGGGCTTTATCGGCTCGCCCAAGATGAACTTCTTCAAGGGTGCCGATGCCGTCGGGCATGACGCCGCCACCATCGGCGTGCGGCCCGAGCACCTGACCGTCTCCACCACCGAAGGCCTGTGGAAGGGCACCGTCGGCGTGGCCGAGCACCTCGGCTCCGACACCTTCCTTTACGTTCACCCCGAGACGGCGGACACGGTGGAAGACACGATCACCGTGCGGGTCGACGGCGAGATGGCCCTGCGCCATGGCGATACCGTCTGGCTCACCCCGCAAGACGGCAAGACCCACCGGTTCGACGGCGCCGGGCTGCGCATCGGATGATGCGCCTTGCCGGCAAACGGGCGCTGATCACCGGCGCCGCCCGAGGGATCGGGCTGGCCTTCGCCCGCCGCTACATTGCGGAAGGGGCGCAGGTGGCGATTGCCGATGTCGATCTGGCACGGGCCGAGGCGGCGGCGAAAGAGATCGGCGCCGTGGCGGTGGAGATGGATGTAACCCGGCAAGAGAGCATCGACGCGGGCTTTGCCGCCGTCGTGGAGGCGCTGGGCGGGCTGGATATTCTGGTGAACAATGCCGCGCTCTTCTCTGCCGCGCCCATCGTCGAGATCGAGCGGGCCGACTTTGACCGGCTGATGGCTGTCAACGTCGCAGGCGTGCTCTTTTGCACCCAGGCGGCGGCGAAGCAGATGATCGCCCAGGGCGCGGGCGGCAAGATCATCAACATGGCCTCCCAGGCCGGGCGGCGCGGCGAGAGCCTCGTGGCCGTCTACTGCGCCACCAAGGCGGCGGTGATCTCGCTCACCCAATCGGCAGGGCTGAACCTCATCGCCCATGGCATCAACGTCAACGCCATCGCGCCCGGCGTGGTGGATGGCGAGCACTGGGACGGCGTCGATGCCTTCTTTGCCAAATACGAGGGCAAGGCGCCGGGGCAGAAGAAACGCGAGGTCGGCGAGGCGGTGCCCTTCGGACGGATGGGCACGGCGGCAGATCTCGAAGGCATGGCGGTGTTTCTGGCCTCGGAGGAGGCCGATTACATCGTCGCGCAAACCTACAACGTGGACGGCGGGAATTGGATGAGCTGATGGCCACAAACCTTTCAAATAACACCCTGAACGCGCTGCCCGAGGCCGTGGCCGTGCCCGAGTATGACCGTGGAGCACTGACCGCCGGCATCCTGCACATCGGGGTCGGCAACTTTCACCGCGCCCATATGGCATGGTATCTCGACCGGCTCTTCGCGCAGGGCGAGGGGCATGACTGGGCAATCGTCGGCGCCGGGATCAAGAGCTTCGATGCCGCCAAGCGGGAGGCCCTGAAAGGGCAGGATTGGCTGACCACCGTGGTCGAGCTGGACCCGGCGGCGCTCACCGCCCGCGTGACCGGCGCGATGGTGGACTTCTGCGAGATCGACAGCGCCGCGCTCACAGCCCGGCTGACCGACCCGGCCATCCGCATCGTCTCGCTCACCGTCACCGAGGGCGGCTATTTCGTGGATGCCGAGACCGGCGGCTTTGACAGCGTGCACCACGAGATCGTGGATGATGCGCAAACGCCGGATGACCCAAAAACCGTTTTTGGCCTGTTGGTCAAAGGCTTGAAGGCGAGACGTGATGCAGGGCTTGAACCTTTCACCGTGATGTCTTGCGACAACCTCCCCGAGAACGGTCATGTCGCCAAGGCCGCCGTGGTGGGCATGGCCAAGCTGGTGGACCCGGAGCTGGCTGAATGGATTGCCGCCAATGTGGCCTTCCCCTGTGGCATGGTCGATTGCATCACGCCCGCCACCGGCCCGCGCGAGATTGCACTGGTGAAGGAGACCTTCGGCGTGGACGACAAGGCCCCAGTGGTCTGTGAGCCGTTCCGCCAGTGGGTGCTGGAAGACAGCTTTCCACAAGGCCGCCCGGCGCTGGAGAAAGTGGGCGTGGAGTTTGTGCCCGATGTCGCGCCCTATGAGACGATGAAGCTGCGCATCCTCAACGCGGGCCATGCGGCGATTGCCTATCCGAGCGCGCTGCTGGGCCATCACTTCGTCCATGAGGGCATGCAGGACGCCGATGTAACCGCATGGCTGAAGGCGCTGATGCGCGCCGAGGTGATCCCGGTGTTGCCGGAGATCGGCGGGGTCGACTTTGACGCCTACCTCGAAAAATGCGCCGAGCGTTTCGCCAACCCCGAGGTGGGCGACACCATCGCACGGCTCTGCCTCGATGGCTCCAACCGCCAGCCCAAGTTCGTGCTTCCCACCGTCCGCGAGGCGCTTGATGCGGGCAGCGCCATTCAGGGCCTCGCGCTCGAAGTGGCGCTCTGGTGCCGCTATTGCGCCGAGACCACCAAGGGCGAGATCGCGCTGGAAGACGAGCGCGCCGCAGCCCTGCAGGCCGCCGCGCTCAAGGCGCAAACCGACCCATCGGCCTTTCTTGCGCTCTCCGATATCTTCGGCCGTCTCGGAGAGGCGCCGCGCTTTGTCGAGGCCTTCGCGGCGGCACTGGCGGAACTGGAGCAAAAGGGCGTGCGGGCGGTGCTGCGGGAGTATGTGGCGGCGCAGGCCTAGCCCTGCGCCCTCACGGCGTTCCGGCGGGCCGAAAGCTCTCTGACCAGACCTGCAGCATCAGCGCCCGGCGGTTCGGGTCGCGCGCCACCAGAAGCACCGGCGAGAGCGGGATGAACCTGCGAGCCGAGCTGGGCAGGCCGGTTTCCTCGGCGTCCATGTCGATCACCAGCCCGGCGCTGGCGAGCAGCGATTGCGCCTCGGCCCCGAGCAGAAAATCCAGCAGCCGCGCCGAGGCCCCGGCCTGCGCCGCGCCGCGCGGGATCATGTAGCCGCGCGAGAGCACCAGCGTGTAATCCTCCGGCAGCACCACGCCCACCTTGGGCGTGCCCGCGCTGGCCACGTAGGAGCCGAGCACGTTGTAGGCGATCAGGTAGCGCCCCTCGGCCACGCCCGAGATGATCTCGGCCGAGCAGCAGGTGGCCACGGCATCCACCCGGCTGAAGCCCTCCAGCAGCGCGCCGAAGGTGGTGGCCTCCAGACTGTCGGAATAGGCGAAGAGGTAGCCGAGCCCGCTCTCGGCGATGTCATATGTGGCGATCCGGCCCCGAAAGGTGCCGGGCCGCTCGCGCAGCGCGTCGAGCAGGGCAAAGCGGCTGCGCGGCACGTCCTCGGCATCAAGGAGCTCGGCGTTGTAGGCGATCACCGCAGGCTCGGTGGTCACGCCCCATAGTTCATCGCGCCAGCGCCGCGAGGCGGGCAGGGCGGCGGTGGCCTCGGAGCGGTGCGGCGCGGCGCAGGCGGCATTCACCAGCCAGACCATCTGCTGCACGGCGGAGGAGAGCACCGCATCGGCGGGCGGGCGGCCCTCTTGGCAATCGGCGCGGCTGATCTCGAAGAGGTCGTTCGAGCCCCATTGCTCATAGCGGATCGCCAGCTCCGGGCTGAGCGCGGCGAAGCGCTCCATCACCGGGCGGATGATGCCGATATCGGTGGTCGAGCGGATTAGGAAGGGCGTCTCGCCCGCGCCAAACTGCGCTGTCGCCTCCTGTGCCGCACCAGTGGCCGGGGCGAGGAACATGGCGAGGAGGGCGATGAGGCGCTTCATGGTTGCTCTTCCTCTGATGGCAGCACGAGCGCGGCGCGGAAGCCGGTGTCGCTCGCCCCCATCTCGACCCGCCCGCCAAAGGCAGAGGCCACCTTGGCGACAATCGAAAGGCCCACACCGCTGCCCTGTTCGCGGCTGTCGGCGCTGCGGTTGAACCGCTCTCCAAGGTGGGCGATCACCTCGGGCGCGGGGCCGGGGCCGCTGTCTTCCACCCAGAGCACCGCCTCGCCGCCGCGCTGCTCGGCCCCGATGGAGACCGGCGCCTGCCCGTGCCGCAGGGCGTTGTTCAGCAGGTTGTGCGCCGCCTCCTGCAGCGAGAAGGCATCGGCCCGCACCATCACCGGCGCATCCCCGATCCGCAGTCGCAGCTCGGCCTCGGGGCGCAGCACTGACTGGTCATCCCGCTCCATGACCTCAAGAGCCACTTCGCGCAGGTCCACCGGCGTGCGCGGGGCGCTGTCGGTGCGGTGAACGACGAGCGCGCGGGAGAGCAACTGGTCGAGCAGGGTGCGCAGCGAGCGGGTGCGGGCGAGCAGCCGGGCGAGGGCGCGCTCGCGGGCCTCTTCGCTCTGTTCCTCTGCCGCGCTCTCGCCATGCACCTGGATCGCCGCAACCGGGGTGCGCAGCTGGTGCGCGGTATCGGAGATCAGCGTGCGCATCGCTTCAACCTGCCCGTCGAGCCGCCCCATGAAGCGGTTCACCGCGCCCAGCATCACGCCCAGTTCGCGGGGCAGGGCCTCGGCGGGCATGGGAGTGAGGTCATAGGGGTCGCGGCGGGATAGGTCGGCCACCAGCGCATCGAGCGGGCGCAGTGCCGAGCGGACGACGAGCGCGGCCAGCAGGGTCAGCAGCAGCCCGGCGGCGGCCATCGGCAGCAGCGCGTCGAGCATCAGGTCGGTGGTCATCGCATTGCGGGCGCGCAGGGTCTGGCCCACCACTACCTCCACCGCGCCGGAAAAGTCGCGCTCAGCAAAGCTGCGCGAGAGCCGCACGAAGCGGGCCTCCTCGCCGCTCAGCGTGCCGGTGAAGAAGGTCGCGCCCGCGCTGGCGGGCTGGTCGGGCGCAGGCACGGTATGGGCCGGGTCGAGCGCGGTGATCAGCGCGCCGCCCGGCCCGGTGACGGCGTAATACACCCGGTCGTCCGGGGCCTGAGCCAACAGCTCGAAGGCCGAGACTGGCAGGTCCACCAGCGGCGTGCCCTGCTGGATGCGGATGGCGGCGGCAATGTCGCTCGCGGCGCCAAACAGGATCCGGTCGTAGGATTGCCGGGCGGCGGCCCGCGTGTTCCACCAGATCGAGCCGGCCACCAGCAACCCGCCCACCAGCAGGATCACCAGCACCGTGCCCAGCACCCGGGCGGTGAGGCTCAGGCCCGCTTTGCCGCGCCCGTCAGTCATCGAGCCCGATCCGGTAGCCCACCCCGCGCCGGGTGGAGATGGCCACGCCCGAGCCGGTGAACTTCTTGCGCAGCCGGGCGATGTAAAGCTCGATCGCGTTCACCCCCACGTCGGCATCCTCGAACCCGTAGAGCGAATCGTAGAGCCGCGTCTTCGACAGATACTGACCGGCGTGGCGGATCAGCATGTCGAGCAGGGCGGCCTCGCGGCGGGTGAGCGCAAGCTGGGTGCCGCCCAGCCGCGCCGAGCGGTCGCGCGGGGCATAGGTGAGGGGGCCGAGGGTGATGGTCTCTTCCTTGCGGTCGGCCTCGCGGCGGACGAGGGCGCGCAGCCGGGCCTCCAGCTCGCGCTGGTCGAAGGGCTTGCCGAGGTAGTCATCGGCGCCCTGATCGAGCGCGGTGATCCGGTCGTCGACCGAGGTAAGGGCGGTCAGCATGAGCACCGGCGTGCGATCGGCCTCGGCGCGGACCTCGCGCAGCAGGGTCAGGCCGGAGCCGTCGGGCAGGTTGATGTCGAGGATGAGCGCATCGTAGCGCTGGACGGCGCGGTAATCGCGGGCATCGGCGAGCGAGGGGGCGAGGTCGCAGACAATGCCGGAGCGGGCGAGGTGGGCGACCACCCCCTCGGCCAGATCCTCGGCATCCTCCACCATCAACAGCCGCATCGCGCCCGCACTCCTCCGCGCCTTTTTCAACCTGTCGCCCGGGGTGACAGGTTGATGACAGCAACAAGCGATACACATCCTCAACCCGCAGGAAAAGGGGCCGCCGTGCCCACTGCCCTTGCGGGGCATCATCCGGCGCGTGGGAGTGCGCCGGTCACGACGTGAGGAGGACTCTTATGAAAACGTCTATCATCCGTGCGGCCATGGCCGTTGCGGCCCTTGGCCTTGCCGGCACCGCCCATGCAGAGAGCCACGGCTTCAGCCCCGAGAACCCCGAGTGCATCGCCCCCGCAAACCCGGGCGGCGGCTGGGACTTCACCTGCCGTCAGGTGGGCAAGTCGCTTCAGGATCAGGGCCTGATCGAAAAGACCATGCAGGTCGTCAACCTCGCCGGTGGCGGCGGTGGCGTGGCCTTTGCCGAAGTCGTCAACAAGCGCGGCGATGACAACGACCTGATCGTTGCCGCCTCTTCGGCCACCGCGACCCGTCTCGCGCAGGGCGCCTATCCGGGCAACACCATGGACCAGGTCCGCTGGCTCGCCTCCATCGGTGCCGACTACGGCGTGATCGCCGTGGCCGCCGACAGCGAGATCACTACGCTGCCCGCGCTGCTCGACGCCATCAAATCCGACCCGGCCTCGATCTCCGTGGCGGGCGGCTCCGCCGTGGGCGGCTGGGACCACCTCAAGGTGCTGATCGCGGCCAACGCCTATGGCATCGAAGATGTCCGCTCGGTCAAGTACATCGCCTTCGACGGCGGCGGCGAGGCCGTGACCCAGCTGCTGGCCGGCTCCGTGCAGGCCTTCACCGGTGACATCTCCGAAGCCAAGGGCTTCGTCGACAGCGGCGACATCAAGGTGATCGCGGTTCTGGCGCCCGAGCGCCTCGGCGGCGAGTTCTCCGAGATGCCCACCGCCAAGGAGCAGGGCGTGGACGCCATCGGCGCCAACTGGCGCGGCTTCTATGCCCCCGCCGGCATGAGCGACGAGGCCTATGACGCATGGGTCAGCAAGATCGCCGACCTCTACGCCTCCGACGAGTGGAAAGAAATCATGGCCGCCAACGGCCTGGCTCCGCTCGATCTTCAGGGTGCCGACTTCCAGAACTTCGTGTCTGACTCGGTGGCCCAGATCCAGTCGATCTCCAAGGAAATCGGCATCATCAAATAAATCCACCACAGGTGGGCGGCAGACTCCGGTCTGCCGCCCGCTTTTTCCTACTTTGGGGGACGGGCCATGACCGACCGTATATTCGGTGGTTTCGGCGTGCTGCTGGCGGTGTTCTACGCCTGGGCCGCGCTGCAAACCGAAGAGAGCTTTCTGAGCGATGCCGTGGGGCCAAAGGCCTTTCCGGTGATCATTGCAATCATTCTGGGTCTGTCCTCGGCGGTCATCGCCCTGCGCCCCGATCCCGAGCCCGTTTGGCCGCCGCTGGCCCGGCTCGCCGAGATTGGCGCGGCAGCGGTGGTGATGATTCTCTACGCCCAGTTCCTGCCCGAGGCGGGCTTCATCATCGCAACCGCACTGGCGGCCATGTACCTGACATGGCGG
Organism: Vannielia sp. SX4; assembly: GCF_052828525.1. The sequence goes on along the minus strand of NZ_CM128247.1, from coordinate 3,087,726 downwards.
CTTGGCTCGCCGGTGGTGCAGTCGGTCGTGATCGGCGCGCTGACGGCACTGGTCATCTACATCATCTTCCACGCGGTTCTGGGCCTCTCGCTCGCCCGCGGCCCGCTCGACGCCTACGTCGACGCGGTGGTGGACCCGGTGCTCGGGGCCATCGGAGCCTTCTTTGAAATGTTCGGTGGCAGCGGGGCCGAAGAGGCCGCGCCCGAAGCAACCGGCGCGACCGGCGCGGGAGACTGACAATGGATCTCTGGGCAAACCTCTACGGCGGTTTTGAAATCGCTCTGACATGGCAGAACCTCGGCCTCGCGCTGCTGGGCTGCTTCCTTGGCACCATCATGGGCGCGCTGCCGGGCCTCGGTCCGTCGAACGGCGTGGCCATCCTGATCCCGCTGGCCTTCACCCTCGGGCTGGATGCGACCTCGTCGCTCATCCTGCTCACCGCCGTCTATTATGGCGCGATGTATGGCGGGCGGATCAGCTCGATCTTGCTCAACATTCCGGGCGACGAGCCTGCGATGATGACATGTCTCGACGGCTACCCGATGGCCCGCAAGGGCATGGCGGGCGAGGCTCTGGCGCTCTCGGGCATCGCCTCCTTCGTCGGCGCCTTCCTCGCCACATGGGGCCTGATCCTGCTGGCGCCCCAGCTGGTGAAGCTGGCGCTGCTCTTCGGCCCGGCCGAGTACTTCGCCCTGTTCGCGCTGGCCTTCGCCACGCTCGGCGGCGTCTCCTCGACCAACCAGGCCAAATCCGCCTTCGCCGCCATGCTCGGCCTCGGCCTCGCCATGATCGGGGTCGATACGCAAACCGGCGTGCCGCGCCTGACCTTCGGCGAAGTCCACCTCTATGACGGGCTCGACTTCCTCGTGGCCATCGTCGGGCTCTTCGCCCTGTCGGAGGTCTTCGTCTTCCTCGAGCACCGCCACGGCTCTGCCGATGCGGAAGAGAGCAAGGTGAAGGTGGGCCGCATCGTGCCGCCCATGCCGATGGTCATCAAGACGATCCCGACCATGCTGCGCACCTCCTTCCTCGGCTTCGTCGCGGGCGTTCTGCCCGGGGCAGGGGCCTCGCTCGGCAGCTTCATCAGCTACTCGATGGAGAAGAAGCTGGTGGACAAAGAGGGCACCTTCGGCACCGGCGACCCGCGCGGCGTGGCCGCCCCCGAGGCAGGCAACAATGCCGCCGCCGGTGGCGCGCTGGTGCCGATGCTGGCCCTCGGCGTGCCCGGCTCCGGCACCACCGCGGTGCTGCTGGCCGTGCTGCTCTCGCTCAACATCACCCCCGGGCCGCTGCTGTTCCAGAACAACCCCGATGTGGTTTGGGGCCTGATCGCGGCGCTCTTCATCGGCAACCTGATGCTGCTGGCGATGAACATCCCGATGGTGGGCCTCTTCACCCGCGTCCTGCTGATCCCGCCCCGCATCCTGATGCCGGTGGTGGCAATGGTGAGTTTCGTCGGCATCTACGGCATCTCGGGCTCGTCCTTCGACCTGCTGGTGATGATCTCCTTCGGCCTCGCCGGGTGGATCCTGCGCAAGCTCGACGTGCCGCTGGTGCCGGTGATCCTCGGCACGCTGCTGGGCAACACGATGGAGAACAACCTGCGCCGCGCGGTGACCATCGACAACGGCAACTGGTGGACGCTGGTAGACAGCCCGCTGGCCATCACCCTCTGGGCGATCGCCATCGCAGGCTTCATCCTGCCGGTCTTCGTCGGCAAGGTGGTAAAGGCCCGGATGCAGCGCCGGGACGAGGAAGGCTCGCTGAGCGACTGACCTGCGGCCCTACGCGGCGGGGGGAGCACCGCTCCGGGTTCACCAAAGCAGGACCGGGCTGCCTCACTCCACCGAGAAGGCGACCATCGAGAGGTCCGGGGAGATCCCCCGGGCCTCTAGCTCTTTTGTGAGGGCGGCAAAGAAGGCTGTGGCCTCTGTGCCGTTCTGCTCTTTCACCACGTCGAGCCTTGCGGGCGTGCCGACGGCGAGCAGGAGCTGCTGGGTGACGACCGGACCGGCGGTGAGGTTCATCGGGATCGAGAAGCTCGCGCCTTGCCGGGTGAATTGCAGGAAGCCGTCCAACGCCTGCACCGTGCCTTCGTCGTCGATCAACAGGAAGTGCACCACCTGGCCCGAGACGTTGAGGATGCGGCCTTCGAGGTAATCTCCCGAGGCGATAGTGCGCTCGGCCATGTCGAAATAGAGATTGAAGGCGGGGTAGGCGCTGGCCTCGCGGATGAAGCCGAGCGTGGCGCACTGGGCCTCGCTCACCGGTTTGAGAAAGGTGTTCGGGATCTCGCCCGTCTCGGCCTCCAGCCCGGCGCGGAAGCCATCGAGCGAGGCGCTGGTCGGGCCGAAGGCATCGAGCGTGAGCTGAGCGGTCTCCTCTCCCAGCGCGGGCAGGGCGGCAAAGCAGGCGCCGCCATCGTAGGTTCTCAGGTAGTCGAGGATCGCGGTGTAGCGGGTGCGGTCGGCCTCTGAGATGTCGCTCTCGGGCGCGGGGGCGGCGAGACCGCCTGTCGTTCCGGGACCGGGCAGTTCGCTCTCCCGTTCGGGCGGCGGCGCGGCGGCCTCTTCCTCCGGCGCCTCTTCGGTTACTGGTGCGGGAGTGGCCACGGGGGCCACGCGCTCGGGGACCATCCCCTCGGGGATCACGGGGCGGGCAGCCACACGCTCTGATGTGTTTGGCACCTCGGGGGCTGCGGGCGCGGCGGCGGCGACTGTATCGGCCAACGGCGCCTCGGAGGGTTCGAGCGAGGGCTCGGGCGCAGGCTCCGGCGCGGCGGCGACCTGCACCTCGCCAGTCTCGCGCACCGCCTCCTGCGCCTCCACCTCGGCCTCGCTCCTGAGCCGCTCGCGGCCCTCGTCCTGCCCGGCCACCACCCGGTCTTCCGCTACCCGCGCGGTGGTGGTCTCGGGCACCTCTTCGGGCGGGCGCTCGGCACTGGCCACCTTGGCGCGGCTCACCTCGTCGGCCACCACCGGGGCGGCGGTGATCCGGGCGGGCGTGGCCTCGCGGGCCTCCCGCACCTCTTCGGCGCGGGCAGGCTGCGCCGCTTCTGCCCGCTCCGCCGGGGCAGCGCCGGACTCGGCGGCCACCTGCGCGCCGGTGATCCGCGTGACCCCCTCGCTCACCGGCTCTGCGGCGGTGGGAGCGGGGGTGTTTGCTTCGGAGGGTGCGGGCGTGGCCTCCACCCGCTCCGCCGGGGCGGCGGTGGCTGCTGGCTCGGCCACTGGCTCGGCGCGCTCGGCCTCCGCAACGGGGGCCGCGGGCTCGGGCGGGGCAGGGGCCTCGGCAGCCGCCACGGCCTCCGCCTCGGCCACCGTAGGCTGGGTCGCCTGCGTGGCCATCTCGATCATCTCGACCGTCACCTCGGTTTCCACCACAGGCTTGTCTTCCAACTCGGGGATCTGCTCCCGCGCCCATGTCAGCGCCGCCAGATGGGCGGTGACGGCGAGCAGCAAGGCGGCGAGCCAGAGGATGATCTCGGTCTGGTTGCGCGGCTCGATATATTGCACCGGGCCGGAGGTGGTGGCGCTGCTCATTCGTCGCCCCCTGCCTTCAGCGTCACCAGTTTCACCGTGCGGCCCGCGGGCAGCAGCACCTGCATGGTGCGCAGCAGCCTGTCGGCGGGCATGTCGCGCGGGGCGAGGATGTAAACCGCATTGGGCTGGCCCTCGGGCGGCGGGATGCGGAGCGCCTCGACCACATCGGCCTCCGCCATCGCGGCACCGTCGAGCGCCCAATTGCCCTCGCCGTCGATCAGGAGCAGCGGGCGTGGCAGGCGCTCCAGCGGCAGATCGGTGGTTTCCGAGAGCTCCACGGCCAGCTCATCGGTCTCGACGATGGTGCCGACCACGAGGAAGAACAGCACCAGCAGCAGCACGATGTTGACCTGCGCGAGGCCAAAATCGGGGCGGCGGCGATGGCGTTGTGCGGCGAGCTTGGAGGCGAGCATCAGGCACCTCCCCGCGAGGATGCATCAAACAGTGGATGAGCGTGCGCGCCCCTCACAGCTCCGGCTTCCCGATCAGCCGCAGCTTGGCGACCTCGCCCACGCGGATCGCCTCGATCACCGTGGCCACATCCTGCGTGGTGGCGACCGGCGTGGTGAACAGCAGGATCTCCTCCAGACCCTTCTCCTTCAGCGCCGGGATCACCTGCGGCAACGCATCGAGCGGCAGCACGGCGGAACCGGCCCGCAGCTCACCCCGGCCAATGTGCCAGATCACGATGCTCTGCGCTCCGCCGCCCGCCGCCTCGGGTTCCGCCGTGCTCTGGCCCGTGGGCGCGGCGGGGGTGCCGAGGGTAATCAGCGAATAGGGCGCGAGAGATGTGCTGAGCATGAAGAAGATCAGCAGCTGAAACATCACATCGGCCAGCGGCGTGAGAGCAAAGGGGGCTTTGCGGTCGCCGCGCGGGTCGGGCAGGTACACATCGCCGGGCCGGGTGCCGCTCGTCGGCATCGCCGCGCCGATCACCGTATGCCCGGCCCCGCCGGAGAGCCCGGTGGCATGGGGCATCTGGCCGCCGATGACCGTCTTGCCAGACATCGGCGCGCCCGCCCGATCAGACGATCGTCTTGCCCGGACGGGTCTCCACCCGCCCGTGCAGCACGGTCGATATCAGTCGCTCCAGAGACTCGCGCTCGCGGGCGATGCGGCCCTCGAGCCAGAGTGAGACGAAATAGAAGAAGATCGCGATGGCTAGGCCCACGGCGGTGGTGATCAGCGCGGTCCAGATGCCGCCCGCGAGCACGCTCGGGTCCACCGCGCCCTCGGCCTGAGCCAGCCGCCCGAAGGCCTCGATCATGCCCACCACGGTGCCCAGCAGGCCGAGCATCGGCGCGGCCTGCACCACCGCCTCCAGCGCGTTCATCCGCCGACCCATCAGCGCCAGCTCGTCGAGCGCGGTCTGGGTGGCCAGCTCGCGGGCGAAGTCGCGGTCACCGGGGTTTTGCCGCAGGGCGGAGAGCGCCGCAAAGAGCACCCGCACGGCGGAGGTGTTGCGCTTGTCGGCAATCGCCAGCGCCCCGTCGCCATCGCCGCGCAGGTATTTCTCCACGATCTGGCCGGGCAGCCTGCGCCGCCCGACGCCGAGGCGCATGAACTGGAAGATCTTGAAGAGCGCGACCGTCAGCGCCAGCAGGGAAGCCCCCGCAAGCACCGCCAGAATCGCCCATGCGTAGCCGCTCAGCCCGGCGGGCAAATAGGCGTCCATCCGTTACTCCCGTTGCCGGGCGCCGAGCCTTTGCTCAGAGCCCGAACTGGATTTCTGCGCGCGACGAGGTGGTGAGCCCGGCCATGCAATCGGGCGCGGCGTCGCCGGTGCCCACGCATTCGCTCACCGAGTTGACCAGCAGGCGCGAGATGTTCGAGCAGGGCATGTCGGCCAGGTCGAACTGCACGACCTTGGTCTTGTCGGCCTGAAGCTGGCCGAACTCGAGGATCAGCAGCCGCGAGACAACGCCATCCTGATCGAAGACGGCCACCTCGTAGCTGGCCTTGTCGAGGCCCTCGCCGGTGTTGTTGGTGGCCACATAGGTCAGCCGGCAGCCCTCGCCCACATCGCGGGCGGCGTTCAGTTCGAGGCCGAAGTTGCCCGCCTGGGCAAAGGCCGGAATGGCCGTGCCGACGGCCATGGCCGATGCGAGAAGCGTGGTAGAAAGTGTTTTCAGAACAGGCACGTCGCGCCTCCCCCCGTTGCGATGAGTTCTTATGGACAAATTGCTAACACGCGGCCCGCACTGCCGCAAAGCCCCCGCTTTGAAAAATCGCGCGAGGCGGGGCAGATGGCTGGGGAGGGGCCGCAAAACCGGGAGGCGACAAAAGCAAAAGGCCCGGCGGGCGCAAGCACCACCGGGCCTTGAATTTCTACCGGGTCAGCGGATCAGCGGAACTGGCCGACGCTCCACATCGAGCCGGCCTTGATCTTGGAGCCACCGCGCGGGGATTTGGTGCGGGTCCGCACGATCACCTGCCGCTCAGTCGTCGGACGGCCGGTCACCGGGAAGGCGGCGCGGTCGTCATCTGCAGCCGCAACAACCTCCGGGCGCGAGACGGGCTTCGGCAGGTTGGTTCTGCCACCGTCGTCGTTGCCACCCGTGGAGACACCGGCATTCTCCTGACCACGCCCCGGTCCATCATTGCCGTTGGCGCCACTGTCGATTTCCTGGCTGGCGGAGGCGCTAATGTCTTCGGCGCTCCGCATCTCTTCCAGAGAGGCCGCGCCTTCCTTCGACATCGAGGAGGTCGCGCCAACAAATTCGGCCAGCGCATTCTCGGTCGAGTTGATCTGGTCCAGCTTCACCAGTCCGGGCACCGCGGGTGCGATAAAGTGGAATTTGGCGATCTGCGCGGATGCGGGGGCGGCAAGAGCCAGCGACATGGCGGTCACAGCCACCAACGGCTTTGCGAACTTTGCAGTCATGGTCTCTCTCCAGCGTTGTGTCCACACTACCCTGTCACGCGATTGTTTTCAATGTGCGGCTGAAAGATGGCGATTTCTTGCCCACCGGATCAAAAGCGGTTTAAGTCGCCTCATGGCTTCCCGAGTTTCTTTGAAAAACGCTTGTTTTGCTGGTTTTGCGCTGGCTGCAGGCACCATTTCCGCCGCACCCGCAGAAGCTGAATTTGCCGTCTGCAACCAGAGTTTTGATGTAATTAACGTGGCGATTGCGCAACTGGTTGACGGCCAGTTCAGCACCGAAGGGTGGTGGACGATCGGCACGAACCAATGCGCGAACGTCATCAAGCAGGAGCTGACCAACCGGTATATCTACGTCTACGCGACCGATGTTTTCGGCCAACCGATCCTCGATGGCAGCGTTTCAATGTGCATCGGCGCCAAGGCCTTCGAGATCGAAGGGATCGAGAGTTGCTGGGAGCGCGGGCACCGCGCGGCGATGTTTCACGAGGTCGACACGCAGGCCACGGTGCGCTGGACCCTCTTCATCACGCCCCGGGGTGGCGGCTGACGGGGTTGAATCGCGAATGGTTCAATCACATCTAGTTGAAGATAAAGATTTGATCTGCCTAGGGTCGCATTGAAGACCCCTATCGGGTAGAGTGAAGCGCAAGTTTTTTTGACCCAGAGATGATTGGCGGAGACAATGGTGACACTGCCCGACCCCAAGAGCTTTTCCCACAGGATCGCACGTGCAGGCACGGGGCTGCGCTCGGCGTCTGCACTCGTCGGTGGTGCGGCCCGCAGGGCCGGGCTTGGCCGGGCAGCCCGCAGCGCACCTATGGCGCTGATCTTCGTTACAGCCGCCACTCTCACGGCCGAAGCCAAGCGCGTGGCGCTGGTGGTCGGCAACGCGGCCTATGACAACGTCTATGCCCTGAAGAACGCCACCAATGACGCCAGCGACCTTGCCGCGGCGCTGGAGCGGCTCGATTTCGAGGTCACCCTGCTGACTGATGCCTCCGAGGCCGATTTCTGGGCGCGGCTCGACAGTTTCGCCGACTCCGCCGAGGGCGCGGAGAGCGCGATGTTCTTCTTCTCCGGCCACGCCTTCCAGCTCAGCGGTGCCAACTACCTCGTGCCGACCGATGCCACGCTGGCCTCCAAGGAAGCCATCGAGAACGAGACATGGCGGCTCGACGAGATCGTCAAGCGCCTCGCGGCCAAGAACCGCCAGACGCTGATCTTCCTCGATGCCTGCCGCAACAACCCGCTGCCGGAAAACCTGCGCAGTGGCTCCGATGGTCTGGCCCAGATGGAAAAGGGCTCCGGCACCTTCGTGGCCTTCGCCACCCAGCCCAACAACGTCACCTCCGACGGGGCAGGGGAGAACTCCCCCTTCACCCAGGCGCTGCTGAACCACATCGAAGAGCCGGGCATCTCGGTCTCCGACCTTATGATCCGCGTGCGCAACGACGTGGAGAGTGAGACCTTCGGCCGTCAGACGCCGTGGGATCAGTCCTCGCTCCGCGCCCAGTTCTACTTCAACCCGCAGGTCGAAAAGACCGCCGAGCTGACCGATGCCGACTATGAGCTGATCGCCGCGCTCGACCCTGAAACCCGCAAGCGCCTGCTCGCGGCCCTTGGCAACTCGGGCACGAACATCGTGATCGAAGAGGTCGAGGAAGAAGTCGAAGAGATCGTCGAGGCCGTCGCCATCGTCGACATCGTCGATGTGCCCGATGAGGACACCCCGGTCGAAACCCCGGACAAGGCCAGCGGCGAAACGGTCGTGGCCTCCAACGATGCCGAAACCGCCGCTGGCGGTGAGAGTGCCGTTGTCATCATCGGTGGCGATCAGGCCCCCGAGCGGGTGACCGGCAGCGAAAGCGAGAAGGCCGGCAGCACCACCGGTGCCGAAACCGTCGTGGCCTCCAACGAGGCCGAGCGCGCCGAAGGCACCAATGGCGCCGAGCGTGTGACCGGCACCGAAGTGGCAGGCGCAGAGCGTGTGACCGGCTCCGAGGTGCAAGGCACCGAGGTTGCAGGCGCCGAGCGCGTCACGGGGTCCGAGGTGGAAGGCACCGAAGTGGCCGGCGCTGAGCGTGTCACCGGGACCGAAGTGACCGGTGCAGAAGTAACGGGCACCGAAGTTGCAGGCGCCGTGCCGCCCGACCCCAACGCAAGCCGCACCAAGGTGATCGGCCCCGATGGCGAAGAGCGCGAGGCGGTGATCCTCGCAGGCCTCGCCCCGACCCGTTCGCTGGAGCCGACCACCGCCGAGCCGCGCAGCCGCGTGATCGGTCAGGAGATCGACCGCAACAGCGATGCCGCCCGCGAGGCCGGGGTTGCCCCCGCCGCGCCGGAACTGGCAGGCAAGGAGCTGGCCTCCGCCGTGCAGACCGAGCTGAGCCGTCTCGGCTGCTACCGGATGAACATCGATGGCGACTGGGGCAAGGGCAGCCGCGTCTCGCTCTTCCGCTACTACGCCGCCCGCAAGATCGCTTCCGATCAGCTCGAGCCCTCCAACTCGCTGCTGCGCCGCCTGCAGTCCGATGACGAGGTGGCCTGTAAGGCCGTGCAGCAGGTGGCCTCCAAAAAGGCCTCCAAGGCGATCAGCAAGGTCCGCACCGCGGCCGCCACCAAGCGGGCCGCCGCGCCGACGAAGGCCGCCGCCAAGAGCACCGGCAAAAAGCGCATTCAGGGCAACACCACCACCGTCCGCACCAAGTCGGGCGGCACCAAGAAGACCGTGACCAAGAAGCTCCGGGCCGGCGTGTTCCGCTAAGGCCCGGCCCCGCAGCCGACCCGGGAGGGCGCCGATGTTCACTGTGATCCGGGTGTGCCTGAGGGCCCTGTCCTGCCGCCGTGCGGGGTTGGCGCTTGCGGCGCTCGCCTTCGGGGTGGCTGAGCCGCTCTGGGCCGAGGGCCGGGTGGCACTGGTGATCGGCAATGCCGCCTATTCCGACCTTCAGCCGCTGGCCAACCCGGTGAACGATGCTCAAGGCATAGCCTCGGCGCTGGAGCGGCTGGATTTTCAGGTCACCCTCATCACCGACGCCCCGAAAGACCGTCTCGCCCCCGTGCTCGATGCCTTCGTCGCCAGTGCTGAAGATGCCGAGACCGTGCTCTTCTACTACTCCGGCCACGCCTTCCAGCAGGAGGGGCGCAACCTTCTCGTGCCTGCCGACGCCGGGCTGAAATCACCCGAGGCGCTGCGCGGTGAGACATGGGATTTTTCCGAGGATATCGTCGCCCGCCTCGCCGCGCCCGGCCGCCAGTCGCTGTTCTTTCTCGATGCCTGCCGCAACAACCCGCTGCCGCTCTCGCTGCGCAGTGAGGCGGGCGAGGGGTTGGCCAAGCCCGATACCGGCACCGGTAGCTTTGTGGCCTTCGCCACCCAGCCCGGCGCCGTCGCCCGCGACGGGATCGGCGCCAACAGCCCCTTCACCCTCGCCATGCTGAAAAATATGGAGACCAAGGGCATCTCGATCTCCGACCTGATGATCGCCGTGCGCGGTGAGGTGATCGAGGCCACCCATGAAACCCAGGTGCCGTGGGACCAATCCAGCCTGCGCGCGCAGTTCTACTTCGCCCCGGTCGAGGAGCAGGGCGCCACGATCACCGAGGCCGACCTTGATGCCATCGGCGGGCTGGACGAGGAGAGCATCCGCAACGTGGTGGGCGCGCTGGCAGACAACGGGGTGACGCTCGAGATCCTCGTGGTCGACGATGAGCCGGTCGAACTGGCCGATGCCACGCCCAACCCGATCGTCGCCATCGATGATGTAGAAGAGACCGGCACCGCCGAAGGCGAAGGCGAAGAAGTCGCCATGCTGGACGAGACCCGCTCGGTGGGTGAAGGGGCAGAGGCGGGCGAAGCACCCAGCCTCGCCGACAGGGTCGCCGCCGCCGAGGCCGTGGTGGCCGCCGCCGCCGCCCGCAACCCCAGCGGCCCCTCCGAAGAGGACCTGGCCGCCGTCGACCTGCCCGACAACCTCGCCCTCGGCGTGCAGCAGGAACTTACCCGCGTCGGCTGCCACCGCGCCGCAAACGATGGCCTTTGGGGCCGCGTCAGCCGCATCTCGCTGCTGCGCTACTACACCGCCAAGGGCAAGGTGAGCGCCGAAGAGGCCAAGGCTGAGCCGACCGAGCTTGCCTTCCGCCGCCTTTCGCTCGAGCCGGGGGTGGTTTGCGAAGGTGTCGTGGCCGCGCCGGTCCGGGTTGCCGCCAAATCCTCCGGCCCCAAGCGTACGGTGATCCAGAAGGCCGCCACCCCCGCGCCCCGCACCCAGCCCAAGACCCCGACCCGCACGATCAGCACCCAGCCCACCACCACCGACCGGGGCACAAAGGTGCCCGCCAGGATCAACCGGCTCTCCCGCGGTGCCATCGGCGGCTGATGCGCCCGGCGAGGCGCTTGAACTGGACCAGAAACCTGCCATCCTGACCCCGTGCTGAAAGATCAGATAGACCCGCGCTTCACCCAAGCCGCCAGCGCCGCCAAACGGCGCAAGCGGGCGGCCCGGCGCGGGCGTGTGCTGATCGCGCTGGTCGCCTTCGTACCGGTCATCCTGCTGGGCCTCGGTGTGTGGTTCACATGGGACAAGTGGTCGTTCAACACCGGCGGCGGCGAGGTGGCCGAAGAAGACCTCGAAGAAGGCTTCGCCATCTCCTCGGATGAAGACACCGCAGCCGCCTCATCCGCCTTCGTCGCCGCCTTCGTCGACCTCGCGGGCGATCCGCTGATCATCCGCTTCGCCGAGAACGGCGAGGAGACCAAGCGCAAGCTCGAGGCCCCGGCCACCCTGCGCGGCACCCCCCGCGCCCCGCGCGGTGAACTGCTACTGGTGAGCGATGTGATGGTCTCCACCGAGGCCCGCTTCGTCACAACGCTGCCCTCCAGCCAGGAAGACTTTGCCTTCTTCCAGCTGCAAAAAAGCGCGCCCCAACAGGCCGAGGCCGCGGATGCGGAAGACGCCCGCGAGGTGGCCGAGGCGCTGGAGGCCGAAGGCGCCGAAGACGTGGCCGAAGACCTGGGCGAGGCCGCCGAGACCGAGGGCTACGAAGAGGCCGAGCTGGACGACGCCACCGGCGGCTGGGGCGAGGCCGTGGGCGATGAAGAGGAGGGCGTGCCCGGCTTCACCGAGACGGCAATCGAAAACACCACCTCCGTCGTCTACACCCGCCCGCAGGACCTGCGCACCAAGCTCGACCGCGACATCTTCGTGAAAATTCAGCACGACCGCCCGCTCGACGACCTGCTGATCGACAACGGTTTTTTCGAGAACGAGGCCGAAAAGGTCGCTGAGGCGGCGCGCGAGTATTTTGAGATGGAGGGCGTGAAGGCAGGGCAGGTTGTGGCCATGCGCGGCCAGCCCGAACTCGGCGGCTCGCTCTCCTTCCGGCAGATGTCGATCTACGACAATGAGGTCTACTTCGGCACGCTGGCGCTGACCGACGAGGGAGACGTGGGCCCGGGCTCCGACCCTTGGGTGGATGACGAGCTCTTCGACTACGCCGGCGAGGACGAGGCCGAGGAGGTGACCGAGCAGCGCTACCGGATGCTCGATGCCTTCTACTCGGCCGCCATCCGCAACGGCATCCCCTCGGTGATCGTGGGCGAGGCCATCGCGCTCCTGAGCAAGGAGCACGACCTCTCGGCCTTCGCCAACCCCGGTGACAAGATGCGCTTTCTCTACGCCCCGCCCGGCGAGGGCGACGAGGGCGGCGATGGCTCCAGCCGCATCCTCTATATCTCGATCCAGGGCGACTCGGTGGATATTGAATGTTTCGTCTATGCCACCAACGCCGAGGGCGACATGGGCTGCTTCGGGCTGAAGCCCAAGGCCGGCGGCGGCGGCGGGCTGGTGAGCGGCATGGTGACCCCGGTGAAGGGCGTGCTGACCTCGCGCTTCGGCCCGCGCCACCACCCCATTTTGAAAACCGTGCGCGTCCACAAGGGCGTCGACTGGGCCGCGCCCACCGGCACGCCCATCTACGCTGCCTTCGACGGCACGGTCAGCTACACCGGCCCCGGCGGCGGCTACGGCAACCTGCTGAAGATCACCCACGCGGGCGGCATGGAAACCCGCTATGCCCACCTCTCCAAGTTCGGCTCCCAGCCCGGCCAGCGGGTGAGTGCGGGCGATGTGGTGGGCTACGTCGGCACCACCGGCCGCTCCACCGGCCCGCACCTGCACTTCGAGCTCTACCTCGGCGGCACCGCGATCGACCCGCTCGGCTCCTCGGTGCCCTCCGGCGGGGGCGGCGGAGGCGGGATGACAGCGGATGGCTCCGGCGCGGTGGAGCAACTGGTCAACCAGATCATCCGGGTGGAATCCGGCGGCAACGCCACGGCGAAAAACCCGCTCTCCACCGCGACTGGCCTCGGCCAGTTCATCGAGAGCACCTGGATCCGGATGATGCGGACCTATCGCCCGGACCTCGCCTCCACCCTCAGCCGCGCCGAACTTCTGGCGCTGCGGAACGACCCCACCATCAGCCGCGAGATGGTGAAACGGCTAGCAATGGAGGGCGAAAGCTACCTGCGCGCCCGCGGCCACGGCATCACTGCGGGCCGGCTCTACCTCTGCCACTTCCTCGGGGCGCAGGGCGCGGCGGTTGTGCTCTCCAACCCCGACGACGCGCTGCTGATCGACGTGCTGGGCGCCGGGGTGATCCGGGCCAACCCCTTCCTGACCGGCAAGACCGTGGGCTACGTGAAATCCTGGGCCGAAAGGAAGATGTCAGGCCGCAAGGGGGCCGTGGTGGTCACCTCCGCCCCGGTCATCCGAGAACCCGGCGGCCTGCCCGACTACCGCAAGGAAATCGGCGCTCTCCTGACCCGCATCTGAGCGCTGCCAAATCGCGCGCCCTGCGGGTGCATTCCTTTTATTATCCGCCAGTGGCGGGGCCTCTGCCCATAGCGAACCGGAGGCACCGGTTGCGCGGGCGGGGTAGGATATTTGCAGCAAGAAAATGCACAGGCGGTGCGCACAATTTGACTCAAATTGTCCATTTTCTTGCTCCAAGTATCCCCGCCGGCGGCCTCAAATCTCTTCTGGCGCGCCCTCAAGCGGCGAGACTGGTCTCGGGGAGGGCATCCAGAGCCCGCTCCAGCACTTCAAGCCCCGCATCTTCGCGGTGCGCCTGCTCCGAGAGGATGCGCCGCCACGCGCGGGCGCCGGGGCGGCCCTGGAAAAGGCCGAGCATGTGCCGGGTTATCTGGGCGAGCTTGCCGCCTGCTTCCAGGTGGGCGGCGATGTAGGGGCGCATGGCATCCACCACGTCGCGGCGGGTCTTGCCGCTGGGCGCTTCGCCAAAGACCTGCTCATCGGCAAAGAGCAGCAGGCCGGGGTCGTGATAAGCGGCGCGACCAATCATCACCCCATCCACGCCGGTGCCGAGATGCTCCTGCGCCTCTTCAAGCGAGCTGATGCCGCCGTTGATCGATATGTGCAGCCCGGGGAACTCCGCCCGCATCTGGTGGACGAGCGGATAATCCAACGGCGGCACCTCGCGGTTTTCCTTCGGGCTCAGGCCCTGAAGCCAGGCCTTGCGCGCGTGGATGGTGACGCGGGTCACGCCAGTGCGCTCAATCATCGCCAGAAAGGCGGGCAGCACCTCGCGCGGCTCCTGCTCATCCACCCCGATACGGCACTTGGCGGTCACCGGCACCGAGACCGCTTCGCGCATCGCGGTGAGGCAGTCTGCCACCAGCCCGGGCGATTTCATCAGCACCGCGCCGAAGCAGCCCGATTTCACCCGGTCCGAGGGGCAGCCGATGTTCAGGTTCACCTCGGCATAGCCCGCCGCCTCGGCCATCCGCGCGGCCTCGGCCAGCTCCTGAGGCTCTGAGCCGCCGAGCTGCACCGCCACCGGGTGTTCGGCGGCGTTGAACTCCAGCAAGTGGGTCGCCCCGCCGCGCACCAGCGCAGGCGCCGTGACCATCTCGGTGTAAAGTAACGTGCGCGCGGTCAGCTGGCGGTGGAAGAACCGGCAGTGACGGTCTGTCCAATCCATCATCGGGGCGACGGACAGGCGGGCAGCTTCAAGGGTGGTTTCGGCAGATGGCGTCATGGCAGGCCGTATCTAGCGCCCTGCGCCCGGCAGCGCCAGTCAGTCCCCGAAGGACACATCCGCAGCGCCCGCATCGGCCGCGCCGCCGCAGGAGATCGCATCGCCCACACGGCCTGCCGGGATGCCGTTGACATACACGCTGCCCGACCCGCCCGAGAGCGCGCGCGGGTGCGGCGGGAGCGGGCAGGTGGGGCAGGCGTGGGGCACATAGGCATCGCCCTTGCGCACCACCGCCTTGCCCTCGGCATAGACATTGGGCGAGGCCCCGATCGCAGGGCTGGGCGGAAAGTGGCAGCTGTGGCCCGATCCGATATCGCCGAGCCGTGTGACCTTTGGCATTGCCTGCGCTCCTATTCGCGGCGTTTCTTCCTTTCAATCTGCTCGCTTGCGCGGACCGATGCAAGAGCCGGCTCAGAGCGCCGCCTGCACCGCGCGGGCAATCACCAGCTCTTCGTTGGTCGGCAACACCAGTGCCGGCAGGCCGGAGGAGATGCGCGTGCCGCCGTCTTCGTTGGAGTGGGCGTCCAGCGTGAAGCCCAGAAAGGCGAGCTGCTCCAGCACCCGGGCGCGGATCGGGGCGGCGTTCTCGCCAATGCCGCCGGTGAACACCAGCGCATCGATCCCGCCCATCGCCGCCGCCATCGCCGCCACCTCCTGCGCCACCCGGTCGACGAAATAGTCCACCGCCTGCGCCGCCTCGGGGGCCTCCGAACCGAGCAGCGCCCGCATGTCGTTGGTCATGCCCGAAAGGCCCTTCAGCCCGCTCTCCTTGTAGAGCACCTGGGTGATCTCGGCGGAACTCATGCCCTGATCGTCCAGCATCCAAAGCAGCACGCCCGGGTCCATCTGGCCGGGGCGGGTGCCCATGCAAAGGCCGGAGAGGGCAGAGAACCCCATGGTCGACGCCACCGAGCGCCCGCCCTCCATCGCGCAGAGCGAGGCACCATTGCCAAGGTGGGCCACCACCACGCGACCCTCGTGCAAGGCAGGCCAGTCCTCGGCCAGCTTGCCCGCGATATAGGCGTAGCTCAACCCGTGAAACCCGTAGCGCCGCACGCCCATGTCGTAGAACTTGCGCGGCAGCCCGTAGGTGTCATGCACCCAAGGATGCCCGCGGTGAAAGGCGGTGTCGAAGCAGGCGACCTGCAGCGTATCGGGAAAGGCCCGGCGCGCGGCGCGCACCGCCGAGAGGTTGTGCGGCTGGTGCAGCGGGGCGAGCGGCTCCAGCGCGGTGAGCGCGGAGATCGCGGCATCATCCAGCACCAGCGGGGCGCCATGATCCGGCCCGCCATGCACCACCCGGTGCCCCATGCCGACCACCTCGCGCCCGCCCAGATAGGGGGCGATGGCGGCCAGAATGGCGGTGACAGCCTCTTGGTGATTGGCCGCCGGTATCCGCCGCTCCAGCTTGGGCTCATCGGGGATTTCGAGGTCGAGCTCGGTGTCGCCCCCGATCCGCTCCACCTGTCCGCCAGCCTCTTCTTCCAGCGTCTCGGCATCGAAGAGCCCGAACTTGATCGAGCTGCTCCCTGCATTCAGCGTAAGGATCGCGCTCATGGCTTGCGGTTGCTCTGGTAGAGCGCGGCCACGGCGCAGGAGGCGAGGCGCGCGGCGTCATCATCGGCGCGGGAGGTCAGGATCACTGGCACGGCGGCCCCGATCACGATGCCCCCGGCCTCGGCATGGGCGACAAAGGTCAATTCCTTGGCCAGCATGTTGCCCGCCTCCATGTTCGGCGCCACCAGAATCTCGGCGCGGCCCGCGACCAACCCCTTGATTCCCTTCGTCTTTGCCGCATCCACGTCAATCGCGTTGTCCATCGCCAGCGGCCCGTCGACCAACCCGCCCTTGATCTGGCCGCGGTCGGCCATCTTGCTCAGCACGGCGGCGTCGATGGTGCTCGGGATCTTGGGGTTCACCGTCTCGACCGCGCTCAAGATGCCCACCTTCGGCTCGGCGATCCCCAGCGTATGGGCGAGGTCGATGGCGTTTTGCACGATATCCACTTTGGTCTCGAGATCGGGCATGATGTTGATCGCGGCATCGGTGATCAGCAGCAGGTGCTCCAGCCCCGGCACATCCATCACGAACACATGAGAAATCTGCCGCCCCGTCCGCAGCCCGCCCTCGCGGGCAAAGACCGCGCCCAAGAGTTGCCCGGTGTGCAAATGCCCCTTCATCACCGCCTGCGCCCGGCCCTCATGCACGAGGCTGACGCCTAGCTTGGCGGCCTTGGCATGATCCGGCTCGGCGATGATCTCCAGCCCCGAGATGTCGCGCCCGATCTCCTCGGCAGCGGCGGCAATCTTCAGCGGATCGCCGATGAGGATGGGGGTGATCAGCGTGTGATCCCAGCCCAGCAGCGCCCCACCCAGAGAGTTCGCCTCCTCCGGCGCCACAACGGCAGTCGGGATCGCGGGCAGAGGGCCTGCCAGGTCGATCAGTGCATCGAAATGCTTGTGCCGCCGCACCGTGAGGCCCGGAATGTCATCGGCCTTGAAGCTCTGCGGATGCTCCGGCGCAAACACCGTCGCCTCGCCGCGCACGATCACCGCGCCATCGCTCACCCGCGTCACCGTGGTGTGAAACCGCGCCACACGGTCCGGCTCCTTGGCCGTCAGCACCACCTTGGTCACCACCTCGTCGCCGGCAAAGGCCCGGCCGCAGAACTCCAGATCCTGGCTGCGATAGAGCGTGCCCGGCCCGGGGAGCTGGTTGCCGAACACCGCCGAAATTTGCGCCGCCAGCCACATCGAGGGCGTCACCGCCTCGGGCAGCCCGTCGCCATCGCCATCCTCGCGCGGCAGGTGCAGCGGGTTCAGGTTGCCGGAACTGTTCGCGAAGACATAGAGATCATCGGCCAGCACGAGCCGCTTGCGCTCCGCCTCCATGCCCACCTCGAGCTGGTCGTAGGGGGTGTTGGTGAATTCCTGAATCATCAAATGGCTCCTTCGAAATGTCCGGGCAAGACTGGCGCAACCCGCGCCCCTTGGCCAGCCTCCCCGGCCTGCCACGGCGAGGTAACGCCGCGATGACGCGACAAGCGCCAAAACTTTGGGCCGGCAGCCTCACCACCCGCCCGCCGCACAAACGACAATTCGACTAAAATTGTCCCCACCCCGCTTGCATTTTCTTGCTGCAAATATCTCCGGGGGGTGTGGGGGGCTGGCCCCCCACTAAAAGGCGCGGTGTGGGGGTGCTCCCCCCAATAGCCCAGCCCTAGCCGCCCCTGCGCTCCACCCGGCCTGCGCGCCCGCCACGCCGCTTGCGGTGTTGCGCCGCCCGCTCGGGCAGTTCCTCGATCAGCGCGTGGCGCTCCTCGGGGCTCATCCGGCCCCAGGCGGCGATCTCGTCTATTGTGCGCAGGCAGCCGGTGCAGAGCCGGGTCTCTGGGTGGATCACGCAGATCTTGATGCAGGGGCTCTCGATCTCGTCGCGGCGCCAGAGCTCGTCCATCAGCCCCTCCCGAGGTAGGCGAGCCGGTCGAGCGCGCCTTGCAGGATGTAGCCCGCGGCCACATGGTCGATGACCTCCGCCCGGCGGGCGCGGGAGGTGTCGGCCTCCAGCAGCGCGCGCTCGGCGGCAACGGTCGAGAGCCGCTCATCCCAAAACCCCACCGGCCCCTCCCAGAGCCGCGAGAGGTTGCGGGCAAAGGCGCGGGTGCTCTGCGCCCGCGGTCCTTCGGTGCCATCCATGTTGCGGGGCAGGCCCAGCACGAGGCCACAAATTGAACGTTTGTTCAATATGTCCAGAAGCGCCTCGGCATCCTGCGTGAACTTCTTGCGTTTCACCGTTTCCAGCGGCGTGGCGACAGAGCGCAACCCGTCCGACACCGCCACGCCGATGGTTTTAGTGCCAAGGTCCAGCCCGGCCAGCGCTCCGGCGCGGGGCAGGGCACCGGCGAACTCCTCGAAGGCGTCAAAGATCACTGGCTTCCTCCTGCCGCCGCTTCGATCAGGGCAATAGCCTCGGGCGATCCGTCAAACACCTCGCGGGCCTCGGCCACGATCTCCGCCTGCCGCTCTACCTCGCCCAGCACGCCGAGCGCGCGCACGAGCTGCGCCCATTTCTCTGGGGTACCGCCGTCGGTCGCCAGCTCTTCGGCCAGCCCGTCGACCATCGACCGGATGAAGGCCTGCCGCTCTTCGGGCGACATGTCTTGTGCCGCGGCCATATCCTCGGCGCTCGGGCCGCGCACACCGGTGCTGGACGGGGCAGGGGGCGTATACTCCACCCCCGCCGCACGGGCCGCCGCGGCGATCTGCGTCGGCAGGTCTGCGGCCCAGGGCGCATCGGGCGGCAGCTCATCCATCACCCGGCGCCAGACGTTGAACGCCAAGTCCGGCCGCCCGGTCTGCGCCCGCATCAGGCCCCAGTAGTAGCGGGCCTCCACGTTCTCGGACTCGCGCCGGAGCGCCTGTGCCAGCGCCGCCTCCGCTTCGGGAGACACATAGCCGCCCGCCTCGGTGATCCAGAGTTGCGCCAAGAGCAGATAGTCCTGCGCCCCGGCATCCTCCGCCTTGATCCGCAGCACCGCCTCCTGCGCCTTGGCGGCAGCGCCGAAGTTGCCCATTGCCGCCTCGTTGCGCACCAGCAGTACATGACCCTGAAGGTCATCGGGGCGCTCGGCCACGGCGGTGCGCAGCTGCGCCATCAGCCCCTTGAACTCTTCCGAGATGTCCGGGTCCGGCACATCGGGCAGGTTCTGTTCAAACCGCGCCACGGCATCTGCCTGCCGCATCCGGGTCTGTCGATACTCCTCCGCCGCCGCGATCCGCGCCGCGATCGGCGCATCGCCATAGCCCGGCGCGCCCAGCACCCAGTAGAGCCCGCCCGTGCCGGCCAGCACCACGACGGCTACGATCACCGCTGCGCCGAGGCTCAGTTCACGCGGCGCGCGCCCGGTGCCCGAAGCCCCCTGCGCCGCGCGGTCCGCCTCCAGCAGCCGCCGCTTGATCTCCAGTTCCAGCCGCTCGGCCTCGCCCGCATCGATCCGCCCCGCCTCGGCATCCTTTGCCACGGCGGCCAGCTGCTCGCGATACAGCGCGATCCCGGCCACATCGGCCTCCACCGCAGCGGCCCGCCCGCGCAGAAGCGCACGCAGCAGCAGCGCCACGGTCAACACCGCCAGCCCCCCGGCAAAAACCCAGAACCCCATGGTCCCTCCATGCTCGTCAGGCCCTGCCATACCGCCCCCCGCCCGGCCGTTCCACCCCTCCCGGCGTCGCACCCGGTCACAAGGTCGCAGGGCGCGTTCCGGCGGCCTCGTCACAAACCTTTGCCTTGGGTCGCAATCCGCTGGCAGCATGTCGTTTCCCCACATCTTCAAAGCCCGCATGGATTGCATTAAGGCGGGTGTTGGACCACCGCCCGAAAGGCCTGCCCGATGCGTCGCTACTCCGCCTTTGCCATCGCCCGTGAAGCGCTCCGCCACCACACCGGATGGGGCCGTGCATGGCGCTCACCCGAGCCGAAAAAGCAGTATGACGTGGTGATCGTCGGGGCAGGGGGGCACGGCCTCGCCACCGCCTACTATCTCGGCAAGAACCACGGCATCACCAATGTCGCCATCATCGAGAAGGGCTGGCTCGGCGGCGGCAACACCGGGCGCAACACCACGATCATCCGCTCCAACTACCTGCAGGATGCCTCCGCCGCGATCTATGAAAAGGCCCGCGGCCTCTACGAGACGATGAGCCAGGATCTCAACTACAACGTCATGTTCAGCCCGCGCGGCGTGATGATGCTGGCCCAGACCGAGCACGAGAAGCGCGGCTACCTGCGCACCGCCCACGCCAACGCCCTGCAAGGCGTCGCGACCGAGTTCATCACCCCCGAGCGGGTGAAAGAGATCGCGCCGATCATCAACCTCGATGGCCCCCGCTACCCGGTGCTCGGCGCCCTCTGGCAGCCGCGCGGCGGCACCGCGCGGCACGATGCCGTGGCCTGGGGCTATGCCCGCGCCTGCTCCGACATGGGGATGGACATCATCCAGACCTGCGAGGTCACCGCCGTAACCCGCGAGGGCGACCGCGTGACCGGGGTGGAAACCACCAAAGGCCACATCGGCTGCAACAAGCTCGGCATCGTGGTGGCGGGCCACTCCGGCCAGCTGGCCGAAATGGCGGGCTTCCGCCTGCCCATCGAGGCCGTGGCGCTGCAGGCCTACGTGTCGGAGCCGATCAAGCCTGCGCTCGATTGCGTCATCATGGCCAACACCGTCCACGGCTACCTCAGCCAGTCCGACAAGGGCGAGATGGTCATCGGCGGCGGGGCCGACAACCACAACAACTTCACCCAGCGCGGCAGCTTCTCGCACATTGAGGAAACCACCCGCGCCCTCATCGAAACCTTCCCGATGCTCTCCCGCCTGAAGATGCTCCGCCAATGGGGCGGCATTGTGGATATGACCGGCGATCGCTCTCCGATCCTCTCCAAAACCCCGGTCGATGGCGTCTTCATCAACTGCGGCTGGGGCACCGGCGGCTTCAAGGCCATCCCCGGCTCCGGCTGGGGCTTTGCCGAGCTGATGGCCAAGGGCCACTCGCCCCTCACCGCCGAATTCGGGCTCGAACGCTTCCGCGAAGGCCGCTTCATTGACGAGTCCGTCGCCGCCGGGGTGGCGCATTGATGCCGACCGCTAAAATCCTTTGGAACCGGGCCGCCAAACCCGGCGTTCTTCCCCCAATCACGGCGCGTGCCGCTGCGCGCCGATTGGAGACAGAACCCAAAGGAGGCCCCTCATGGCCCAGTACGAAGACCATTCGACCCACACCCACGTGCCGCGTGAACCCGTGCGCGAAAGCTCCGGTACCGGCACCCTCGCATTCATCATCGGCGGCCTCGTCGTTGCCGTTGGCGTCATCGCCTGGTTCCTCATGGGCGGCGACATCGACAGCTCCGTCACCACGGTTCCGGCTGATGGCGGTGACGCCTCCGTCACCATCGAGAGCACCCCGGCCCCGGCTCCGGCTGAAGAGAGCGCGGCACCTGCCGAGACCGCTCCCGCCGACACCGGCACCGAGGCTGCTCCGGCTGAAGAGGTTGCTCCCGCCGAGTAACCCTCGCCCCCAAACGACCCGGCCCACCCCTCAGGGGGCGGTTGCCACCACTCATGTCATGGCCGCGCCTCTCCCTCGGGGTGCGGTCATGCCTGTTTTTCAGGGCGCCTTCGTGCACGCACCGCGCCTTGTGTTCACACATCGCCCCCGCCACAACGCCCGCAGATCGCGTATGCATGGAATGTGCATCGGATGTGCATCGGTTGTGCATGCCCTCCTTCGGGCGGCTGACGGGGCGATTCATCCTTTCTTCGATTTCCGCAAACAGGGTTAACGCCGATGCTGAAATTTACTTGCCCCTATTGTGGCATTGAGGCCTCCGAGACCGAGCTGCATGCCGGCGGCGAGGCCCATCTCAAGCGTTACGGCCCCGGCTCGGCGGATGAGGAGTTCGAGGGCTATCTCTTCCTGCGGAAGAACCCGAAGGGCGTGCACCTGGAGCGCTGGCGCCATGCGATGGGCTGCGGCAAGTGGTTTCTGGCCGCCCGGCACACCGCGACGCTGGAGGTCTTCGGCACCTATCCCGCGCAAACCCACGAGCCGCCCGCCGAGATACTCGAGAAGATCCGCGCCAAATACCCGGAGGCCCTGAAATGAGCACCCGTCTGCCCACCGGCGGCCGCCTGATCGACCGCTCCAAGCGCCTCGGCTTCACCTTCAATGGCAAGCAATATCAAGGCTTTGCGGGCGACAGTCTCGCCGCTGCTCTGCTCGCTAACGATCAGGTTCTGATGGGCCGCAGCTTCAAGTATCACCGCCCGCGCGGTGTAGTGGCTTCCGGCGCCGAGGAGCCCAACGCACTCGTCGGTCTGGGCGAGGGCGGGCGGTTCGAGCCTAACCAGCGGGCCACCACCACCGAGCTCTTCGACGGCCTCACCGCCATCAGCCAGAACCACTGGCCAACGCTCGATTATGACGTGGGCGCCGTGAACGCGGGCCTCTCCCGCTTCCTGCCCGCAGGCTTCTATTACAAGACCTTCATCCACCCCCGCGCCGCGTGGAAGCACCTCTTCGAGCCTTTCATCCGCAAGTCGGCGGGTCTCGGAAAACCCTCCAACCCGGGCGACCCCGACCGCTACGAGCACGCCTTCGTCCACGTGGACCTGCTGATCGTCGGCGGCGGCATCGCCGGGCTTCAGGCCGCCCTCACGGCGGCTGGAACAGGCGCCAAGGTGCTGCTGCTGGAGCAGGAGGCCCACTGGGGCGGTCGCGCGCCCGTGGATGGCGCTGAGATCGAGGACGAACCCGCTGATGCGTGGATCAAGCGCGCCGTCGAAACCCTTGAAAACGCGCCGAATGTTACCCTCCGCAGCCGCTGCATGGGCTCCGGCGTTTATGACCATGGCTACGCGCTCGCCTACGAGCGCTGCACAGATCACACCCCCGGCGCGGCTGGCCCCCGCCACCGCCTCTGGCGCATCCGCGCGGGCCAGATCATCACCGCCACCGGCGCGCTGGAGCGGCCCCTGAGCTTCCCCGGCAACGATCGCCCCGGCGTGATGCTCGCCTCTGCCGTCCGCGATTACATCGTCAACTACGGCGTCTCCCCGGGCGACCGCGTGGTGGTCGTGACCAACAACGACGACGCATATCGCACCGCTCTCGCCGTTAATGACTCCGGCCTTTCGGTGGCCTGTATCCTCGATGCGCGGCCTTCTTCCGAGGGGCCACTGGCCCGGGCCTGCCGCGAGGCGGGCATCCGGGTCGAATCAGGCAAGGCCATCTGCGGTGTAGGAACGCGCGGCAAGCGGCTGAAATCAGTTGATATTTGTGCGCAGGTGGGCGAGGGTGCGGTGCTTGAGACCATCGAGTGCGAAGTCGTCGCCATGTCCGGCGGCTGGTCTCCCGTGGTGCACCTCTGGTCCCACTGTGGCGGTAAGCTCCTGTGGTCAGAGGAAAATTTCCACTTCTACCCCGATGTAACCCGCTTTCCCACCAGCGATAGCGGCGCCCAATACGTCCGCACCGCCGGCATCGCCTCCGGCGCGATGCTCACCGAGCAAGTGCTTGAGGACGCGAGTAAAAACGCCGTCGCCGCTCTGGCCGACCTCGGCCATTCCGCAGAGGCCTGGCGCCCCTCCGCGACGGGCGTCGAAGAGGCCAAGATGGCCCCCGTCTGGGTCATGCCGCAGGGCGCGTCCAAGGCGAAAAAATCCAAGATGTGGCTGGACTTCCAGAACGACGTTAAAGTGTCTGACGTCGAGCTGGCCGCGCAGGAGGGCTACCAGTCCGTCGAGCACACCAAGCGCTACACCACGCTCGGCATGGCCACCGATCAAGGAAAGCTCAGCAATATCAACGGCCTCGCCGTGCTCTCCGGGGCGCTGAACCAGCCGATCCCACAGACCGGAACCACCACCTTCCGCCCGCCCTATACCCCCATCTCCATGGGGGCCATTGCAGGGCCGGGCACGGGCAACACCTTCCAACCATTGAGGAAAACCCCGATCCACGCGTGGCACGAGGCCAATGGCGCCGATTGGGAGCCGGTCGGCCAGTGGCGGCGGCCCTATTGCTACCCGAAAGCAGGCGAAAGCCGCGAGGCTGCGGTGTCAAGAGAGGTCCGTAACACACGGGAATCCCTCGGTCTTCTCGATGCCTCCACCCTCGGCAAGATCCTCGTCACCGGCCCCGATGCGGGCAAGTTCCTCGACATGCTCTACACCAACATGATGAGCACGCTGGCCCCCGGCAAATGCCGCTATGGCCTGATGTGCAACGAGAACGGCTTCCTGATGGATGACGGCGTGGTCGCGCGGATCGACGAGACCACCTTCCTCGTGCACACCACATCGGGCGGCGCGGATCACATCCACGCCCATATGGAAGACTGGCTGCAATGCGAGTGGTGGGACTGGAAGGTCTACACCGCCAACCTCACCGAGCAATACGCCCAGATCGCCGTGGTCGGCCCGAACGGGCGGAAATTGTTGGAAAAACTCGGCGGCATGGATGTGTCGAAAGACACGCTGCCGTTCATGCAATGGGCCGATGGCACTCTCGCTGGCATCCCCGCCCGTATCTTCCGCATCAGCTTTTCCGGCGAACTCAGCTACGAGATCGCCGTGCCTGCCAACCGCGGGCTGGAGCTGTGGGAAAAGATCGTCGAGGCCGGGGCAGAGTGGAACATCACGCCCTACGGCACCGAGGCGCTTCACGTGATGCGGGCCGAGAAGGGCTTCATCATGATCGGCGACGAGACCGATGGCACGGTGATCCCGCAGGATCTTAACCTCCACTGGGCAATCTCCAAGAAGAAGGAGGATTTCCTCGGCAAACGGGCGCAGCAGCGCAGCCATATGGCCAGCGCCGACCGCTGGAAGCTGGTGGGCCTCGAGACCATCGACGGCTCGGTATTGCCCGATGGCGCCTATGCGCTGGGAGAGGGCAGCAATGCGAACGGCCAGCGCAATACGCAGGGCCGGGTGACCTCCACCTACCACTCGCCCACGCTGGGCCGTGGCATCGCCATGGGTCTGGTGCACAACGGGCCCGAGCGGATGGGCGAGGTAATTAAATTCAACAAGGTCGATGGCAGCACGGTCGAGGCAAAAATCGTCGATCCGGTGTTCTACGACAAGGACGGGGAGAAGCAGAATGTCTGACCCGCAGAGCGCCCTCGGCGGCGCGGTTTACCAAGGTTACCTGACGGTTAAGGATACGGGGGTACAGGGGATGCTGACCCTGCGCGGCGATCACGCGGCCCTTGCAAGTGCCGTGAAAGCGGCCACGGGGCAGGGGGTGCCAGCCCAACGGCAGATCGAAGGCGGCCTCGGTGGCGGCGCGGCGTGGGCCTCGCCAGATGAACTGTTGCTGTTCTGCGATTACGGCGGCGCTGGCGAAGCTCTGGAGAAGGCCCGCAAGGCTCTAGAAGGCCAGCACTTCCTCGCAGCCGACGTGTCGGACGCGCGGGCTGTCTTCACCCTCGAAGGCCCGGGCATTCGCGACCTTCTGGCCAAGCTCTGCCCGGCTGACCTAGCACCCGAGGCTCTGCCCACCGGCGAGTTCCGGCGCAGCCACATCGGGCAGGTCGCGGCGGCCTTTTGGATGGAAAGCGAGGAGAAGGCGACGGTGGTCTGCTTCCGCTCCGTGGCGCAATACATATTCGACCTGCTGTCAAAAGCCGCAGAGCCGGGCAGCGAGTTGGCTTACTTCGCGCCCACCGCCTCCTGAGCGGCTGGCACGTCTTCGGGGCAGAGCTCCACCCAGCTGTCGTCTTCCGCGTAGCCCAGGGCGGCCAGCGCGGAGCCGTAGCGGTCGGCATAGATGCGGGCCACCGAGCGCGGCATTTTGGAGCGCCACTGCGCCTCGGCACCCGTGCCGCTCGTCACATGGTTGAGGATACGCGCCGGGCGCTCATCCTTTTCCTTCAAGCCGCCGAAGAGGCTTGAGTCCCAGAAGGCCTCGACTGCGCCGTCGATATCGAGACCTTCGATCGCGCAGCGCTCCAGCGCCGAGCGGAAGAGGGTGCAGTCGTGATCCTCCATCAGCTCCTCGTAGCGCAGCTCCACCGCTTGCGGGTGGCCATAAGGCCAGGCCAGCATCTCGAAGAGGGTTGAGGCGTGCTTCTGCTCCATCTCGAAGAGCAGCTTATCCTGCGGGGTTTCGAGGCTCTTCAGGTAATCCTTGTAGTTCAACCCGCCCCACTCAGGCTTTTGTTCTTTCAGGAACTTCTCGTTCCCCATGGCCGCCTTCTCATGGTAGCGAGCGCCAGAGAGCAACACGTCGCGCGGGTCACGGATGACGTGGATGAAACGGGCTTCGGGCAGGGCGAAGAACTCGGCCGGAAAGCCAGAAGACCAGTTGACCACGATCTGCGGGCCGCTCTCGGGCAGGTCCGCGATGCGTTTGGGCCGGTTGGCCTGCATCAGCCCGATACCTTGCCGCTCCATGATCCGATGCAGCGTGCGCCGCAGCCAGACCGTACCTGTCTTGTGGTGGGTGCCGACGCAAAGAAACCGGGCGGCGCTCATTCCGCCGCCTCCTTCCATGTGCCGTCATTGACCCAGTCGGCGAGCTTGCGATCCTGCATCTGGTAGGCGATGGCGCGGCGGCAGGTCTCAATGCAGGCGCGGTGCAGTGCGGCGAGGTCGGCATCTTCGAGCAGTTCCGCCACCGCCTCGGCCAGACCCTCGGTGCGGATCGACTTGTCTTCATGGGTGTTGATGTCGTTCTTGTCCCAATAGCCCATGTCGATGCGGTCTTTGTTCTTGGAGTTCGCCGTACCGCGCAGCCGCTTGAGCAGGAACTCCTCGCGGCTCTTCACCGCGTAGTGGTTCACCTGCGCGCTGTCATAGGCTACGTCCTCGGCGCTGGAGCGCCACCCCTTCTCGAGGATCCGGTCCTTCATTGGCTTGCCGTCGGCGTTGACCCAGAGCCGCATGCCGGGGGTCACTTCTGTCTCCTTGCGGAACTTCGGGCGGTGGACGCCGAAGTAGTCAAACCGGGCAGGGCGGAAGAGGGTCTTGAAACCCCAGATCAGCCCGTTCTCAGGCTGCTCGAAGCTCGAGCCGCGCAAGAAGCGCCGGGTGACCAGCGCGTCAGGCTCCATATGGGCGGCGCCGCCCGAACCCATGAACCGCCAGTTGACGCTGATCGCATCTGTGTCCTCGGGGCATTGGTCAATGAGCGCATCAACCGAACCGTCGCCGATCTTCACGTTCAGGAACTCGTCGGCGTCGATGATCATCACCCAATCAGCGCTCTTCACCTCCTCCTGCCTGTTGGCGCGGGAGTAGGCGGCGCGCTGCGGGTCCATCCTTGGTCCGAGCGGGTTGTCGAAGTGGCGCACCACGCCCATCTGGTCGAGCCGGTTGAGCATGAGGTTGGTGCCATCGGTGCAATCGTTTGAAAACACGGTGAATTCATTGAAGCCGATCAGCCGGTGATAGGCGATCCACTCCAGCAGGTAGGGGCCCTCGTTCTTCATGGTCGTGACGACCATCTTGCGCGCGGTGCTCATTGGTTGTCGCTCCCCATGGTATCGGACGACTGCTCCTTGAGCCGCAACTTCACGCGGCGTTTGGCGGGTGGGTTCGCCCCGGCTTCTGAAGGCGCTTTGGCCTTCGCCCCGGGGCGGGGCGTCTTTGTCGACGCGTCTCCGGTGACGGGCACCAACGTTGGCGGCACCGGCGTGGGAGGGGCCTTGGCCTGTCTCGCCTTGGCCATTTCGGCGTGGCCCTCGCGAATCTTTTGGGCAATCACCGCCTTCATCTCGTCAGAGAGTTCGAACTCTTCGGCGGCCTCGGCGGAGGTTTTCTTTTCGGTCTCCACCGCCCGGCCTTCGGCGGCGGCGCGCATGGCCTCGCGGGTCTCGGCCTTCTTGGCGGTCTGCGAGGCGTTGATGAGCTTCGCGATCTCCTTGGGAGGCACGCCGGCCTCCTGCATCTCCTTGACCTTCTCCTGCCAGATCTTCGGCAGATGCTGAGTGAACAGCACTTCGTCGAGCCGGTCGATCGGGATCTGGCTGGCCTCTCTCAACTCGGTCAGCCACTGGTCGTATTCGCCGGTCTGGCGCAGCATGTCGACCCGGCCCTTGTGATACTCAAGCGCCCCCTCGTAGAGCGCGCGCAGCGTGTCGTCCCGCAGCATCTTGTCCATCAGCCGACGGGTGCCGCGGGCGTGGCGAAGCACGTTCTTCTGCTCTTTCTCGTTGCGGTCGAAGAGCGAGAAATAGGCGGCGTCATACTTGCCGGCCTTGTTGTTCACGTTGCCCCGGATGCGGCGCAGCAGGTAGGCCTCGTAGCTTTTGACCCCGTAGTGGTTGAGCTCCACCAGCTTGTAGCCCAGCGTCGGCTTGGTCGAGCGCCAGCCGGACAGGTTGAAGTCGGTCGGCATCGGCTCGCCGGAGCCGTTGACCCACTTTTGCTTCAGCATCTCCTGAGCACGCTCGGGGATCTGCTTAGCCTTCTTCATATGCGGGCGGTGGATGCCCAGCTTCATCTCGCCAAACGGCCGGAAGATGGTTTTGACGCCCCAGCCCTTGCGAAACTTGTCGGGCGCGGCGTTGCGATAGCTTTCGATCACCATGCCGGGGTTCCAGTCGGTCAGTTCGGACGAGCCGAAGAACCGCCATGTGATCGCCACGGCATCGGTGTCAGCGGGCAGTTCCTCGAACAGATCCTGAATCTTGCCGCGCCCGCATTTGACCGAGACGAACTCGTCGGCATCCATCGTCAGGATCCACTCGCTGTTCATCACCTCGGGGTTCTTCTCGGCGAGAGACAGCGCGTTGGGCTGGGGCTTCTTCCCCTCCGGCACATCGTTGCGGAAGTGCTTGCAGTAGCCCATCTCCTCCAGCCGCATCAGCATGGCATCGGTGCCATCGTTGCAGTTGTTGGTGTAGACGCAGATGTTATCGAAGCCGATGTGGTTGTGGTAGGCGACCCACTCGATGAGGCAATGCCCCTCGTCCTTCATCATCGACATGATGGTGTAGGTGGCCTTGGTGTCTTCGGAGGTGTCCTCTCCCTCGAGAGAGCGGTCGTTGCTCATGTAAAGCCCTGTTCGTGCCCTGTATCCGCCCCTTGGCCCGGAGCCAATCGGCGAGGGGTTAACGCCCGTTCAATGGCCGCCTTTTGCGGCGCGGCCCTGCTGCTGTCCGGCAGCTCTGGCCGGTTGGCTGCCACCATACGCGATAGGGCAATGAAGTCACCCCTCGGGGCAGGCTTGTCGCCCGATCCGAGACAATAATTGCGCAGCCGCCACAGCGTTTTGCCCGGACCTGCCCTTGACCTCGCCCCCAGTCGCCCTCTTTATCCCGGTAACGAAACCTCAAGGACAGAGAGGACCCAGCCATGGCTTTTGAACTCCCCGATCTCCCCTATGCGCACGACGCCCTTGCCGATCTCGGCATGTCGAAGGAAACGCTCGAGTATCACCACGACATCCACCACAAGGCCTATGTCGACAACGGCAACAAGGCGATTGCCGGCACCGAGTGGGAAGGCAAATCGGTCGAAGAGATCATCAAGGGCACCTATGACGCCTCCGCCGTGGCTCAGAACGGCATCTTCAACAACGCCTCGCAGTTCTGGAATCACAACCAGTTCTGGGAGATGATGGGCCCGGGCGAGGGCGCCATGCCCGGTGAGCTTGAAAAAGCGATCACCGAGAGCTTCGGCTCGGTCGACAAGTTCAAGGAAGAGTTCTCTGCCGCTGGCGCAGGCCAGTTCGGCTCCGGTTGGTGCTGGCTGGTCAAAGACACCGACGGCGGCCTCAAGGTCACCAAAACCGAGAACGGCGTGAACCCGCTCTGCTTTGGCCAGACCGCGCTGCTCGGCTGCGACGTGTGGGAGCACTCCTACTACATCGATTTCCGCAACAAGCGCCCGGCCTACCTCAGCAACTTCCTCGACAAGCTGGTGAACTGGGAAAACGTCGCCTCGCGGATGTAAGCCCCGAGGCCCTGCGCCTCTTGGCGCGGGATTGTGAAAGACCATCAGGCGCGATGTCCCACGCGGGCGTCGCGCCTTTCATTTGGCGGAACCTGCCCCGGCGCCTGCCCGTTGATCCTCCAAAGGAGGAAAACACGATGGCAGAACGCAAACGATCCAATGACATGAGCCGCGATACCGACAAGGTGCTTGGCGCCGAGGGCGAAGTCTCTCACGGCGGGCGCGAGGGCGGGCGACTGGCCCGTCAGGTCGGCTCCAAGGATGAGCTGAAGCGCGCGTTTGAGCGCCCGGCGGGCGCGACCCGCGTGACCAAATCGATGGAAGAAGAGGAGGCTGATCAATGAGCCGCTTGAGCCAAGGCACGTGGGTGCTCGTCGCCGACAGCGAGAAGGCGCTGTTTCTGGAGAACGTCACCGATGGAGAAGACCCCTATCTGGTGGTGACCGGCAAGGAACGGCAGGAAAACCCCTCCGACCGCGAGCAGGGCGCCAACCGGCCGGGCCGGATGCCCGATGTGGGCCACGGCCAACGCTCGGCCCTGGACGATACCGACTGGCACGAGCTGGCCAAGGAGCGCTTTGCCCATGACCTCGCGGACCTGCTCTACGCCAAGGCGCACAAGGGCGAGTTCGACCGCATCGTGCTGGCCTGCGCCCCGCAGGTGCTTGGCGAGCTGCGGAAGGTCATGCACAAGGAGGTGGCCGACAAGGTCGTATTCGAAGTGCCGAAGACCCTCACCAACCATCCGGTCGACGAGATCGAGAAGCTGGTGAAGGGCGAGATGGCCGAGGCCTAGAGTGCCTCGACAGCCTCGGTGAGCGCCTCGACGCTGCCCACCACCTGATAGAATCCCAGAAGGTCGTCGCCGGCAAACCCGCTGGCGACGACGTGCTCAACCAGTTCGGTGAGCTTGTTCCAGTAGCCGTTGACGTTCAGCAGGTACACCGGCTTGGCATGCAGCCCGAGCTGGCGCCAGGTCAGCACCTCGAAAAGCTCATCGAGCGAGCCTGCGCCGCCGGGCAGGACCACCACCGCATCGGCGTTCATGAACATCACTTTCTTCCGCTCGTGCATCGTTTCGGTGACGATGAAGGTGGTGAGGTCACGTTTGCCGACCTCGCGTTGCAGCAGGTGGGTCGGGATCACGCCGAAGGTCTCAGCCCCGCCCGCCTGCGCGCTTCGGGCCACGCGGCCCATCAGCCCCACGTCCCCCGCGCCGTAGACCAGCCGCCAGCCGTGATCGGCAATCGCCTTGCCGAGCGCTTCGGCGGCATCGGCATAGGCCGGGTCGTTGCCATCCCGGGAGCCGCAATAGACGCAGAGGGAGAGGGGAGCTGTCATGTCGGAATCCTGGGCAGATGAGTGGGAAGGCGTGCTGAAAAGAGCTGTCATGCAGGCGGAGTGTTTTGACCGGTGATACCGGGATGGCTATGCTTGCTCAACCCGCCCTCCGAGGCGGGCCTGATGAGGCTGGATCGAGGAAGGGCGATGTCGGCTTGGAAGACCCTCTCTCCCGTGCTGCGGGGAGCATTGACGGCTGCGGTTCTGGCGCTGGCCGGTGTGGGGCTTTGGCTCTGGCAAGGCAGCGGAGTTGTGGCGCCTGACGCCGGTCAACAGGCGGTGGTGGACGCTGCCGAAACTCCTGCAACGGGCGGCGATGGGGCTGACACCGAGGACGGTGTGGAAGCCGCTGCGGTTGAGGCCGGGCAAGATCGCAAAGACTTCAGCGAGAATATTGCCAACACCTCTGGTGAGATTGCCGCCGACAGCGAGGGTGGCGAAGAGTCCGTGCCAGCCGATCCGATTGAGCCTGACCTAGAGGCGGAGAATGAGGCTTCAGCCGAGGCGCCCGAAGAACAGGTTGAGGAGGCACTGGCTGCTGGCAACCCTGCCGATGAGACACCATCCGCACCGCTCCCTGCTTTCGATTTGGTCCGGATCGAGCCAAACGGGTCGGCAGTGATCGCAGGCAGCGCGGGCCCGGGCGACAGGGTGACTTTGATGCTCGACGGTACGGCGGTTGCCGAGGCCGAGGCGGACGGTCAGGGCGCCTTTGTCATCCTCACTGATATCCAACCCGGCGCGGACGCCCGGTTTCTGACACTGCAGGCTGACGGCGAAAGCGGGCAGAGACGCTCCGAGGCAAGTGTGATCGTCGCGCCTGCTGCCGTGGCCGTTGCGGAGACGGATGACCGTGCTGCCGAAGTGCCGGACGAAGAAGAAACCGCGGAGGCCGGTGACATCGCGGTGGAGGAAACCGCAGAGCCCGATGCCGCGTCAGCATATGAGGAGGTTGAAACAGCAGCGCTGTCTGAATCCGAAACTGGCGCAAATGAGGCCGACCTGCCCGAAGGCACTGAGGCTGCCGCAAACCCTTCGCCCGACGCGCCAGACCTCGCCGCGCCGGAGGCGGGCAGCCCGGAGGTGGCTGCTTCTGATGTTGAGCCAGTGGCCAGTGAGGAGGCGGTGGCGGCGGCTGTGGCGGAAGCCCCAACGAACACCTCTGGGGAGACTGCGACGGCTGTTGTATCTGATGAGCCGGCCACCCCGGCGGAAACAGCTGATGTGGCCACGGCCAGTGAAGATGAAGTCACAGCAGAAACCACCGAACTGCCCCCGGCAGAAACCCCCGAGACCGCGCCCGCCGAGGCGATCGCGAGTGCCACCACAGCAGAGGCCATGGCACCAGCAGCCCCGCGCGAGCCGCAGCTTCTGGTGGCGTCGAACGAGGGGTTGCGGGTGCTGCAACCCTCTGCCGAGGCCGCCGAGGTACCGCTCCGGGTCGAAACCATCGGCTACTCTCAGGGCGGCGTCACCCTCTCGGGGCGCGGCACCGGCGGGCCGGCGGACCTGAGGATCTACCTCGACAACGCGCCGGTCGCGCTGGCCCCGCTCGATACCGATGGTACATGGGAGGCGGAACTGAGCGATGTCGACCCCGGCACATACACCCTGCGAGTCGATCAACTGGCGCAGGACGGCAAGGTGACCGGCCGGTTCGAAACCCCGTTCCTGCGCGAGACCGAAGCATCGCTGGCCCGTGCCGCGCCCGAAGCAGGCACGCCCGAGGGGCTCGCAGTGTCGGTCATCACGGTGCAGCCTGGCTACTCGCTCTGGGCCATCGCCAGCGACCGCTACGGTGACGGAATGTCGTGGCACAAGGTTTTGGAGGCCAACAAGGGCCAGATCCGCGACCCCGACCTGATCTACCCCGGTCAGATCTTCGACTTGCCGGACTGACGGGCAAAGGAAGCCAGCCAAACCCGCATTGCGCAGGCCGCGCTGCAATCGCACTGGACGCGGCGGCTGGGCGCCTTAGGTTCGCCGAAACGTTCACGACCCCGAGAGGTGCGCCAGGCCTATGGCCAAGCCAACCCCAGACGTGCCCGGCAGTGGCTGGCAGATCATCGCCCGTGTGGCGCCATACCTCTGGCCCGAGGGGCAAACCAGCCTGCGTGTGCAGGTTGTGCTCTCACTGGTAGCACTGCTGGTCTCCAAGCTCATCTCGGTCGCCACGCCGTTCTTCTACAAGGCGGCGGTGGACGATCTTGCGGGCGATACGCCCTCGACCGGCCTTCTCATCGGCCTCACGGCGGTGTCGCTCACCGTGGCTTATGGTATGGCGCGGCTGCTCACCGTGGGCTTCCAGCAACTGCGCGACGCCTTCTTTGCCCGCGTCGGCCAGCGGGCGCTGCGCCGCCTCGCGCTGGAGACCTTCAACCACATCCACGCGCTCTCGATGCGCTATCACATCACGCGCCGCACCGGGGGCCTCAGCCG
Source organism: Vannielia sp. SX4 (assembly GCF_052828525.1). The sequence goes on along the minus strand of NZ_CM128247.1, from coordinate 3,054,005 downwards.
GATCATCGAGCGCGGGGTGAAGGGTGTGGAGTTCCTGCTCCGCTTCATGCTGTTTTCCATCGGCCCGCTGATCTTGGAGCTGGTGCTTGTCTGCGTCGTGCTGGCCTGGGTCTTCGACCTGCGCTACCTCGGCGTGCTCGTCGTCACCATCGCCTTCTATGTTTGGTTCACATTCGCGGTGACCGAGTGGCGGGTGCGCATTCGCAAGCAGATGAACGACAGCGACACCGATGCGAACCAGAAGGCGATCGACAGCCTGCTGAACTTCGAGACGGTGAAGTATTTCGGCGCCGAGCGGCGCGAGGCCGAAAGGTATGACAGCGCGATGGCGGGCTATGAGGACGCCGCGATCCGCACCAACTACTCGCTGGGCTTCCTGAACTTCGGTCAGTCGGTGCTGATCACCGGCGGGCTGGTGGCCGTGATGGTGATGGCGGCGCTGGGCGTGCAGAACGGATCGCTCACGGTGGGCGACTTCGTGATGGTCAACGCCTACATGATCCAGATCACCGTGCCGCTCAACTTTCTCGGCTCTGTCTACCGCGAGATCCGGCAGGCGCTGACCGACATGGGCGAGATGTTTGCCCTTTTGGGACAGCCCGCCGAGGTGAAGGATGCAGGCGGGGCAGGGGCCTTGCAGGTGGCCGGCGCCGAGGTGCGTTTTGATGACGTGCGATTTGGGTATGATACCGAGCGGGCCATCCTGAAGGGCGTCAGCTTCACTGTGCCTGCGGGTGCAAGCCTTGCCATCGTGGGGGCCTCGGGCGCGGGCAAAAGCACCATCGGGCGGCTGCTCTTTCGTTTCTACGATGTGACCGGCGGGGCGATCCGGATCGACGGGCAAGACATTCGCGAAGTGACGCAGGAAAGTTTGCACGCCGCCATCGGGGTGGTGCCGCAGGACACGGTGCTGTTCAACGACACCATCCTCTACAACATCGCCTATGGCCGCCCCGAGGCGAGCTTCGAGGAGATTGTCGAGGTGGCCAAATCCGCCCGTATTCACGAGTTCATCGAGAGCCTGCCGCAGGGCTACGAGACCATGGTGGGCGAGCGCGGGCTGAAGCTTTCGGGCGGCGAAAAGCAGCGGGTGGGCATTGCCCGCACCATGCTGAAGAACCCGCCGATCCTGCTGCTGGACGAGGCGACCTCGGCGCTGGACACGGAGACGGAGCAGCAGATTCAGGGCGCGCTGGCGCGGGCGGCGGAGGGGCGCACGGTGCTGACCATCGCGCACCGCCTCTCCACCGTGGCGGGCGCCGACGAGATCATCGTGCTGGATGCCGGAGAGGTCGCCGAGCGGGGTACTCACGCGGAGCTTTTGGCGCTGGGCGGGAAGTATGCGGCGCTCTGGACGCAGCAGTTGCGCGAAGAGGCGGCCTGACCTGCGCTTTGGGGTGAGGTGCGGCCGGGTATGTCGCAGCTCCCGCCAGCGGGGTCCGCAAAGCGGGCACCGGGCCGACAGGGTATCGCGAAGCGATGCCCGAGAGGCACCCACCCCGCCGCGCCATGCCCGGCCTGCGCTTGTGGCTGGTGTGGTTTCAGCTCTGGACTCACCAAAGCAGGAACCTGCTTGCGCGCCTTCCATCACCTGACCCCGGGATGGCCGACGTGCCGCCCGGCATCAACGAAAAGAGCCGTATCCCCGGAGGGGGCCCTCGGCGATTTTCATTGACCCCGGTCGGCCCGCCGTCCCTTGGGGTGTCAGGCGACCCCGACTCCGCAGATGCTGCGCATCCGCTCTGTCGTCAGTGGAGGGCTCCGAAGCAGGATGCGGCACGGCTATTCGGCTGCGCGGATGTGGGGCGGTTTGCCGGTGCCGTCCTTGCCTTCGTCCTTCGCGTCTTCCGCATCGGCATCGGCCGTCGGCTCATCGGTCAAAGCCGCTGCCTCAGGCTCGGCGGAAGACTCCTCCGGCACCTCCGGCGCGCCCTTACCCTCTTCCACCTCGGCCTCCACTACAGGGGCCTCTTCTTCGGACCAGATGATCTCGGGGCTTTTCACCTTTCGGGCGGCGCGGGCGAGCGAGGCATCGCGGGCGACGCGGCTGGAGCGACCGAGGGCCACCTTGCCGACGCTCCGAAGGCCCCAATAGGCGCCCTTGGAGGCCCAGATGCGCAGTGCCAGCATCGACGGGGTGAAGACCAGTGTGAGGATTGTTGCGGTGCCGAGACCGAAGACGACGGCGGTGGCCAGCTGCTTCCACCAGAGCGCGGTGGGGCTATCGAGTGAGTAGCCGCCGTTGATGAAATCGAGGCTGAGGCCCAGCATCATCGGGGTCAGGCCCGCCATTGTGGTGATGGTGGTCAGTAGCACCGGGCGCAGCCGCGCCTCAGCGGTGCGGATCACCGCCTCGAGCCTTGGCATATAGGCGGAGAACTCCTGATACGTGTCGATCAGCACGATGTTGTTGTTCACCACGATCCCCGCCAAGGCGACGATCCCCGTGCCGGTCATGATGATCGAGAAGGGCTGGCCGAGCAGCAGCATGCCCCAGAGCACCCCGGCGGTGGAGAGCACCACGGCCAGAAGCACCAGAACGGCGTTGTAGAAGCTGTTGAACTGCGCCAGCAGGATCACGAACATCATCCCCAGCGCCATGCCGAAGGCGCTGACGAGGAAGGCCTGGCTCTCTTCCTGGTCTTCCTGATCGCCGGTCCACTCCCAGTCGATGCCGGTGGGCAGGGGGCTCTCTTCGCCCGAGAGCCACTCGGTCAGCACGGCGATGCGCTCGTTGGCATTGACCGAGACCTTGCTGGCCCCGGCGTAGCGGCCGCCGGGGGCGATCAGCGCATCGGCCTCCTCGGCGGGCACAACGGCGAGGGTGGTGGCCTCGGCGCCCTCGCCTTCGACCAGCTTGGTCAGGCCGGGGGCCACATCCGCTTTCACATCGTAGATACGGCGTTGGTCCACCCGGTCGATCCGGCCGATCTTGGCGACCGGCTTGCGGGTGATGAAATTGGACAGCGGCACGAGCCCATCTGCCGTGCGCACTTTCAGCTCGTCGAGGGTGGAGAGCACGCGGTCTTCCCGCGGCAGGCGCACGCGGATCTCGATCTCTTCATCCGAACTGTCCACCCGCATGGTGTCGAGCAGGATGCCGCGGGTCACCAGCTGCACCATCGCGCCAACGGTGGCCACATCGGCGCCGTAGCGCCCGGCTTTCTCGACATCCACGTCGATCTGCCAGTCGATGCCGGGTAGGGGGGTGGTGTCTTCAAGGTCGATGACGCCGGGCAGGCTCTCGAGCTTGGCGCGGACGGTCGCGACCGACTCCTCAAGCGCGGCAAAGTCATTGCCCGACAGCCGAAGGTGGATCGGCTTGCCCGCGCCGGGGCCCATCGCGAGGTTGAGAATCTCTGGCTGGATGCCGGGGATGTCGAGCACCGCCTCTTCAATCTTCTCAAGGATCACGTCGCCATCGAGCTCGGCGAGGGTCACGTCATGGGTGCGTGCGTATTCGGGGCGGTCCTCCCACGGGATCAGCTCCAGCTGGATCTGGCCCACGGTGTCCAGCGGCGACTGGCTGCCGCCGGTGTTGGAGTTCAGCCCGCCCTCGCCAGCGAAGGCAAAGGCGCTTTCGATGCCGGGGATATGGCTCATCGCCTCCTCGACCTCGCGGACCATTTCGTCTTTCTCCTCGAGGCTGAGGTTGCCGCGTGCGCGGACATAGACGATGGCCTGCTCAGGCTCGCTCTCGACAAAGAAATCGACGCCGTTGTTGTTGGCCCCGTAGTAGCCGAAGGTGAAGATCACGAAGAAGCCGACGGCCCCGATGGTGACGAGCGGCATGATCGGGTTGCCTGCGATCATCTTGATCACCCAGCCGAAAGGCGAGCGGCGGTGGCCGGCCTTGACCCGCTTGGCGCGGCGCTCGATGCGGGCGGCGTCCAGCGTGATGGTGGCGAGGAAGGCGGCGGCGATGAAGAGCAGCAGTCCCGGTAGCGCGGCCATGAAGCCGGAGAAGGGGGAGGTGCCGCCGAAGAGGTAGCCGGGGTTGATGCACTGCAGCGCGGCGATGAAGAGCAGGTAGAGCGCAGGCACCACCAGCACGGCCCGCACCCACCACGGAAAGCGGCGGAGGCCCTCTGAGGCATTGTGGAACATCCGGCTCATCCGGCCCGAGACGCCGCCGAGCACCGGCAGATACACGAGCGCCACCAGAAGCGAGGCGGAGAGCACGAAGATCAGGGTGACCGGCAGCATCCCCATGAATTGCCCGGCCACACCGGGCCAGAACAGCATGGGCAGGAAGGCGCAGAGCGTGGTCGCGGTGGAACTGACGATGGGCCAGAACATCCGCTTGGCCGCCTCGACATAGGCGTGCATCGGCCCGACGCCCTGGGATATGCGTTTGTCGGCGTATTCCACCACGACGATCGCGCCATCCACCAGCATGCCCACGGCGAGGATCAGGCCGAACATAACGATGTTCGACACGGTGATGCCCATGATCGAGAGGAACACGAAGCAGAGCAGGAAGCTGATCGGAATCGCGATGCCCACCAGCATGGCGGGGCGGATGCCGAGCGCGGCCAGCACCACGATGGCCACCAGCGCGATGGCGGTCATCACTGAGCCTTCGAGCTGGCTCACCATCGACTTCACCACCCGGCTCTGGTCGTTGGAGGTGCCCACCCGGATCGCATCGCGCAGCTCCGGCGGCCACTTCCCCATCTCGGCATCCACCGTCTCGCGGATCGCGGCGGCGGTGTCGATGATGTTGTAGCCCTTCTTCTTGGAGACCTGCAGCGCCACCGTGTTGACCCCGTTGAATCGGGCGGTGCCGGTGCGGTCTTCGAAGGTGAGGCGGATGTCGGCCAGATCGCCGAGCGTGACGATGCTGTCGCCGTTCACCTTGACCGGCAGGTTCAGCACGTCCTGGCTGGTCTCGAAGCTGGCGGGAATTTTGACCGAAAACGCGCCGGTGGGCGTTTCGATCTCGCCTGCCGCGATCAGCTGGTTGTTGTTCTGCACGACAGAGATAAGCTCACCGGCCGTGACGTTGTAGCTCTCCAGCTTCAGCGGATCGATCACCACTTCGAGCATCTCGTCGCGGTGTCCGGCGAGGCTGGCCTCCAGCACGGGCTCCAGACCTTCAAGGCTATCCTGCAAGTCTTTGGCGACCTTCACCAAGGTGCGCTCAGGCAGGGCGCCGGTGAGGTTGACGATGATGATCGGGAACTCGGAAAAGTTGATCTCGCCGATGGTGTAATTGTCGGCCCCTTCGGGGAAGTTGGCCTCGGCAGTGTTCATCGCGGCGCGCACATCGGCCAGCGTGGCCGACTTGTCCCAGCCGAACTCGAATTCGAGCACCACGTTGGCGTAGCCCTCGGTGGCCACGCCCTGCATGGTCTTGAGTCCGTCGAGGTCGGAAAGCTCGGTTTCCATCGGCTTGACCAGCATCTTCTCGGCGTCCGCCGCCGAGATGCCGGGGAAGGGGACCGAGACGAAGACCGCCGGGATCTCGATATCCGGCTCGCCCTCCTTGGGCAGACTCAGATAGGTCGCCCAGCCCACGAGGATCGACATCGCCACGAAGGCGAGGATCATCCGGGCGCGGGCGGCGGCCCAGTCGACGATACCTGTCATTGGGTCAGCTCCTCGAGGGTGACCTTCACCGGCACACCGTCCACCACATACTCCTGCCCGCGTGTGATGACCGTGACCGCCTCAGGCAGGCCGGTGACCCAGATGCCATCGACGGTGTCACGCAGCACGGTGACCGGGGCGAAGCGGGCCATGTTCTCGGCGTCGACCCAGCGCACGCCGAGCAGACCGTCATCATCGAGGGTGAGCGAGGATTGCGGCAGCAGGTGGGCTTGCGCGCCCTCGGCGGAAATGGCGATCTCCACTGTCTGGCCATCGCGAATGGCGAGGTCGGCGTTGGGCACCTGCACCTCGATGCGGAAGGTGCGGGTCTGGGCATCGGCGGAGCGCGAGATGAAGGTGACTTCGCCCATGACCTCATCGCCGGTGGCCAGCCGCGCCCCGGCGCCGGCGCCTGTTTCGACCCGGCCCACCTCGGTTTCAGGAATGAAGCCGACCAGTTTGATCGGGTCGAGCTGGAGGATGGTGGCGCAGTCGGACCCGGCCTGAAGCAGCACGCCGAGCTCGGCGCTGTCGCTCTCCAGCAGGCCGGAGAAGGGGGCGGTGATGGTCAGCCGTTCAATCTCTTTCTGGGCGGAGGCCACGGCGGCCTCTGCGGTTTGCACTTGGCTCTTGGCCCCTTCGACGCCCGATTGCGCCGCCTGCACCGCGGCGCGGGCGGAGGAGACCCCTGCCCGGGTCGCTGCCACGCGGGTATCGGAGGCATAGCCCCCCTGCGAAAGCTGGCTGGCGGCGCGATCATTGATCTCGGCCTCTTCCAAGGCGGCCTGCGCCTCGGCCACGCGCGCCTCGGCCTCGGGCAGCCCGGCGCGGGCGGAGGCAAGCTGCGCCTCGGCCTGTGCCAGCTGGGTCTGCCGCGTGCCTGGATCGATCTCGCAGAGCATCTGGCCGGTCTCCACGAAGGCGCCCTTGCGCAGCGGCTCCGAGATCACCTGGCCACTCGTCTCGGCCCGGACGACCACCTGACGCGCCGCCTCTGTGCGGCCTCGGGTGACAACCGCGCTGTCGATCTCGCGGGCCACGCTCTCCAGCGCCATGACCGAAACGACCCGCGCCTCGCCCGCGCCGGTGCCGTCTTCTTCCACCGAGCGGAGGGCCTCTTCGGCCTCGGCCACCGGTACCTCTTCGGCATCGCCGCCGCCCGCGACAGAGAGCAGCAGATCGCGCTGCATGATCGCGAGATAGAGCACCGCTGCGACGCAGAGCGCGATGAGGATCGAAAACAGCCGCATGGCCGGTCCTTCCTTGCAACAAAGGGGCGCCGGCGCGCCCAGACAAACCTTCGCTGGTGCAGAAACCTGCACAGTCCTAAAGACCATACGGCGTTCTGAACCGTTTGGTTCAGATTAGACGGAAGCTTGACGCCGCGCAAGCAACAGTTCCCGCAGCCCTGACCGCTCCTGACAGGGGCGCCCGCGCCGCTCTGGCAAGGGCCGGGCGCGGGCGCTGCAATCCCCTTGGCATCGGTGCGGGTTTCCGGGTAAGAAGCACCGATCTTTCGGGGCGCAGACCCCGGAGCGCAAAGAAGACGCAGGGAACAGAAGGCAGGCAGATGAGCGATAGCGAGAGCTTCATCGACGAGGTCACCGAAGAGCTGCGGCGCGACAGGCTGTTTTCGCTGATGCGGCGCTACGGCTGGATCCCTCTGGTCATCATTCTGGCGCTGGTCGGCGGCGCCGCGTGGTTCGAATGGCAGCGGTCCAGCGCACGGGCTGAGGCTGAAGCGCGCGGAGATGCGGTGCTCGCGGCGCTCGAGGCGGAGGAGGGCGAGGCCCGGCTTTCCGCGCTCGAAGGCCTTGAAGCCGATGGTGAATTTGCTGCCGTGCTCGACCTGCTGAAAGCCGCCGAGGCGCAAAGCGCGGACGACCCGAAGGGCGCGGCCGAGACCCTGCTGGGGGTGGCCAATGACGCCTCCCTGCCGCAGCCGTGGCGCGACCTTGCCGGGCTGAAGGCGGTGATGCTGGGGGCCGAGGCCGTGGAGCCCGACACCCGCAAGGACCTGCTCGACCGGATCGCCGCTTCGGCCTCTCCGATGGCCCGGATGGCGCGTGAGCAGCAGGTCTACCTGCTGATCGAGACGGGCGACCGGGAGGGCGCTCTGGCTGCGGCGCAGGCGCTGGTCGAGGAAGACGGCCTCAGCCGGGGCTTGCAAGAGCGGCTGTTGCAAGTGATTGTGGCACTGGGAGGAAAGCCCGAAGAGGGCTGATCGGACCTGCGCCCGCAGCTTCAAGAAGGCGCGGGCCGGAGAGATGAGACGGGGCAAGGAAGGCACGCCGTGAGAGCAGCAACGAAGTGGATCACCGCAGGCACGGTCCTGGCCCTGCTTTCGGCCTGTGGCCAGGGCGAGCAGCCTTTGCCCGGCAAGCGCATCGGCATTCGCGAGGCCGCCGGGGTCGCCGACATTGGCGGCGCGACCGCCCCGACCTATCGCGGCTCGGCGCCGATCTCGCTGCCCGCCCCGGTCAACCACGGCTCATGGACCCACCGCAACGGTGGCCCGCAGCACCGCATCCAGCACCCGGCACTGGCCCGGAATGTGCAGGCGATCTGGCGAGCGAACATTGGCTCGGGCGACAGCCGGAAGGCCCGGATCACCGCTGATCCGGTGGCCTCGGGCGGCCGCATCTTCACCATGGACAGCCGGGCACAGGTCTCTGCCGTCTCCAGCGGCGGCGCGGTGATCTGGTCGACAGACATCACCCCGGCGCGGGATCGGACCACGGATGCCTCCGGCGGCGGGCTCGCTGTTTCAGGAAATACCCTATACGTCACAAGCGGTTACGGTGAACTCCTTGCGCTCGACGTGGCCACCGGCGGGCTGCGCTGGCGGCAGCGGTTTGATGGGCCGGTGCAGGGGACGCCCACGGTCGAGGGCGGCACGGTTTACGTGGTGAGCCGCGACAACCGGGCCTTTGCTGTGGAAGCCTCCAACGGACGGCTCAAGTGGGAGATGCCCGGCACGCCGACGCCTTCGGTGATGTCCGGCGGGGCAGGGCCTGCGCTGACTGACCGCTCTGTGATCTTCCCGCTCGGCAACAGCCAGGTGACGGGCGCGCTGAAGCTTTCGGGCGTGCGGACGTGGTCCGAGATCATCGCCGGCGAGCGGCGCGGGCGGGCCTATACCGGCTACACCGATGTCACCGGCGACCCGGTGGTGGTGGGCAGCACGGTGTACGTGGGCACCCAATCGGGCCGCACCGTGGCGCTCAACGTGGACACCGGCGAGCGGCTCTGGACCGCGCTGGATGGCGCCTATTCGCCGGTCTGGCCTGCGGGTAACTCCTTGTTTTACGTGACAGATGCCAGCCAGCTGGTGCGCGTGAGCGCCGCCACGGGCGAGACGATCTGGTCAGCCAAGCTGCCCGATTACTCGGCCCGGCGGGAGCGTCGCCGCAAGGCGGTTGTTGCCCACTATGGCCCGGTTCTGGCGGGCGGACTGCTGCGGGTGGCCTCGGACGACGGGCTGCTGCGCAGCTTCGATCCGACCTCGGGTGCCCTCGTCTCGGCGGTGGAGCTGCCCGGCGGCGCGGCGAGCAACCCGATCGTGGTGGCGGGCGCGCTCTATGTGGTCAACCGCAAGGGCCAACTGGTGGCTTTCCGTTAAGCGCAAAGCGGTGTATGAGGCGCCCTTACGCCTAAGCACCGGTCCGTTAACATGAGCTTCACACTTGCCATCGTTGGCCGCCCCAACGTTGGAAAATCCACTCTTTTCAACCGCTTGGTCGGCAAGCGCCTGGCGCTGGTCGACGATCAGCCCGGTGTGACGCGCGACCTGCGCGAAGGCGAGGCGCGCCTTGGCGACCTGCGCTTTACCGTTATCGACACCGCCGGCCTCGAAGAGGCGACCGACGAGAGCCTGCAGGGCCGGATGCGCAAGCTCACCGAGCGCGCGGTGGAAATGGCCGACATCTGCCTGTTCCTCATCGACGCGCGGGCGGGCGTGACGCCGACCGACGAGGTCTTTGCCGATATCCTGCGCCGCAAGAACGCCCATGTGCTGGTTGGCTGCAACAAGGCCGAGGGCCGCGCGGCCGAGGGCGGTATCGTTGAGGCATGGAGCCTCGGGCTGGGCGACCCGATCCCGCTGAGTGCGGAGCATGGCGAGGGCATGTCGGACCTGTTGGCCGCCTTGATGCCAGTGGTTGATGAAATTTCGCTTAACAAGGTGGATGACAGCCCCGAAACCGAGGTTTCGGTGGAAGAGGGCGAAGAGCCAGAGCCTTGGAAACCCACGAAAAAGAAGCCGCTTCAGGTGGCGGTGGTGGGCCGCCCGAACGCGGGCAAATCGACCCTCATCAACGCGATCCTCGGTGAGGACCGCCTGCTCACCGGCCCCGAGGCGGGGATCACACGCGACTCGATTTCGCTGGCGATTGAATGGGATGGCGTGCCGATGCGCCTGTTCGACACCGCTGGCATGCGCAAACGCGCCAAGGTGCAGGAAAAGCTGGAGAAACTCTCGGTCTCCGATGGGCTCAGGGCGGTGAAATTTGCCGAGGTTGTGGTGGTGCTGCTCGATGCGGCGATCCCCTTCGAGCAACAGGATCTGCGCATTGCCGACCTTGCCGAGCGCGAGGGTCGGGCCGTGGTGGTGGCTGTCAACAAATGGGACTTGGAGCCGGAAAAACAGGCCAAGCTCAAGGGGTTGCGCGTGGCGTTCGAGAAGCTGCTGCCGCAGCTGAAGGGGGCGCCGCTGGTGACGGTGTCGGCCAAGACGGGCAGGGGGCTGGACCGGTTGCAGCAGGCGGTGGTGAAGGCCCATGAGGTTTGGAACCGCCGGGTGACCACGGCCAAGCTGAATGACTGGCTGATCTCGATGCTCGAACAGCACCCGCCGCCCGCGCCGGGCGGGCGCCGGATCCGGCTGCGCTACATGACCCAGGCCAAGACGCGGCCGCCGGGCTTTGTGGTGATGTGTTCCCACCCTGACAAGCTGCCCGAGAGCTATAAACGCTATCTTGTCAACGGCTTGCGGGAGGACTTTGACATGCCCGGCACGCCGATCCGGCTGTATTTCCGGGGGCAGGGCGATGCGAACCCCTACAAGAACAAGACCAAATCGACGCCGTCGCGGCTGCGCAAGCATTTGGGCAAGAAGCCCTTGGGCGAATGAGGAAATCAGGGTTAACGGGGCACCGTTAACCCTGTGATGCAGGGGATGCACATCCCATGCACAACTGATGCACATTCCATACATACGCGGTTTTTGCACAAGTCGCGGCGGTTAACCGGGCGCACTCTCTCATGGCGAGAGGGTCGCGGCCCCGTGATCTGCGCGCGCTTGGTGCGCTGCCGGGCCTCGTGTAGAACGGGGCAAAACAGGCGGGGCCCGCAGATGGCAGGGCCGGGATCAAGCGGGGCAACAATGCGGGCGGCAGTCCTTTTCATCATCGTGGCGCTGTGGAGCGTGGCGGCTTCGGCGCAGGGGTTCTCGGGCTTGGCGCGGGTCGACCCGGCGCGCTCGGGGCTGGAGGAGAGCGGGCGGCAGGTGGTGCTGCGGCTGACGATCTCGCAGCCGGTGCCTTACCGGGTGCGGCTGCTGGACGGCCCGCCGCGCTTGGTGGTGGATTTCCGCGAGGTGGATTTTGGCGCCTTGGGGCGGCCAGATGTGTCGTCTCTCGAAAACGTGGCGGCGCTGCGGACTGGGCGCGTGGGTCCGGGCTGGACCCGGCTGGTGGCGGAGCTTTCTGCGCCGTTGGGGCTGGAGAGCGCCCAGATGTTGACCGGGGCCGAGGATGGCTCGGCGCGGGTCGAGGTGGCGCTGGCGCCAGTGAGCGACGAAGAGTTTGCCGCGCAGGTGGCCAGCGGGCAGGGCGGCACAGATGCCTTTCCGGCGCCCTCGGCCAGCGCGCCGCCCAAGCGCCGCCCGGCGGAGGGCGGCCCGCTGGTGGTGGTGCTCGACCCCGGCCACGGCGGCGTGGACCCGGGCGCGACCCGCGACGGGGTGACGGAGGCCGACCTGATGCTCGCCTTCGCCCGCGACGTGCGCGAGGCGCTGCTCAGGGCGGGCGACTACGAGGTGGTGATGACGCGGGAGGACGACAGCTTTGTGTCGCTGGAGACCCGGCTGACTATCGCGCGGCGGGCGGGGGCGGATATCTTCCTGTCGCTCCATGCCGATGCGGTGGAGGAGGGGATCGCGCGGGGGGCGCAGGTGTACACGCTGTCGGAAGAGGCAAGCTCGGAGGCGCTGGCCAAGCTGGCGTGGCGGCATGACCGCGATGACATTTTGGGCGGGGCCGATCTGAGCGGGACCGACGACCGGGTGGCGCAGGCGCTGATGGAGATTGCCCGGCGCGAGACCGCACCGCGCACGCTGGCGCTGGCCCGGTCGATGGTGGGCGGTTTGCGCGGCAAAGGGGTGCGGCTGCACAAGCATCCGATGGGGGCTGCGGATTTTTCGGTGCTGAAGCTGCCGGACATTCCGGCGGTGCTGCTGGAGGCGGCGTTTTTGTCGACGACGAGCGAGTTGGAGAAGTTGCAGAACCCGGAGTGGCGGCGGCAGGCGGCGGACGGGATTGCCGAGGGGGTTGCGGCCTGGGCGGCGGAGGATGCGCGGTTGAGGGCTTTGCGGCGGCAGTAGGGGGGATTGGGCGAAGTGCGGTGCCTTGCCCGGTGTGGGCGGGCGTACGGTGATGCGGAATGCCTTGCCCGGTGCGCGCCGTAAGGCGCCGGGCAGCGCCGTCCCGTCCCCCGGGGCGGCGCTTGGGGGAGGTTGCTAGTCACCTCTGGGGGAAGATGACGGTTGCACCATAAAGTGGCATGCAAAGCTGTTGCTTGCGCCACCCCGCGGGACGGCGCTGCCCGGCTTGGGGGGCGGTATCCCCTCGCAAAACCGTGACCGTGCGAGCGGCAAATGGCCGAAATTGTCATGCAATCTCTTTTGCTTCGTCACCGCGCTTGCCGTATACACTTGGCCTCAAACCAAGCATGAGTTCACATCGGGAGCGGGCAGTTGCTCAGATTCTTCACCGGCATCTTCGGCGGGCTTTTCGCGCTGATCACCACCGGCGCCGCCTTTGGCGCGCTGATGCTTGGCGCGATCTTCTGGATCTATGGCCGCGACCTGCCCAACCACGAGCAGCTGGCGCAATACACCCCGCCCACCATCAGCCGGATCTACTCCGGCGAGGGCAGGATCATGGACGAATTCGCCCATGAGCGCCGGCTCTATGCCCCCTCCAGCGAGATCCCCGATCTGGTGAAGCAGGCCTTCATCTCGGCGGAAGACAAGAATTTCTACTCCCACAAGGGCTATGACCCGATGGGGATGATCGCCGCCGCCGTGGATGCGGCCAAGGGTGGGCGGCTGCGCGGCGCATCGACGATCACCCAGCAGGTGATGAAGAACTTCCTGCTCTCCTCCGACCGCTCCGCCGAGCGGAAGATCAAGGAGATCATCCTCGCCGCCCGCGTCGAGCAGGCGCTGAGCAAGGAGAAGATCCTCGAGCTTTACATGAACGAGATCTTCCTCGGGCAGAACAGCTTTGGCGTGGCCGCTGCCGCGCAGACCTATTTCAACAAGACGCTGGCTGAGCTGGAGCCGCATGAGGCGGCCTATCTGGCGGTGCTGCCCAAGGCGCCCTCGAACTATCACCCGGTGCGCGACAAGGAGCTGGCGACCAACCGCCGCAACTTCGTGCTGAAGGAGATGTATGAGAACGGCTACATCTCCTACGACCTGTACCAGAGCGAGCGCGAAATGCCGCTGCGCTCGGTGCAGAATGGCGATTTCGAGAGCTTCAAGGGCAGCCTGCCGCCGCGCGATTACTTCACCGACGAGATTCGCCGCCAGCTGAGCCGCAACTTCGGCGAGGAAGAGTTTTTTGGCGGCGGCCTTACCATTCGTGCCACGGTGGACCCGGAGCTGCAGAAGAAGGCGGCGGTGGAGCTGCAACGCGCGCTGGAGCGCTACGACCGGGGCCTCGGGCGCTGGCGCGGCACCGGCAAGACCATCGACGCGGCCCTGCTCGACGACGAGGCAAGCTGGCGCGAGGCGCTCTCGGCGGTCGAGATCGCGCGGGACGTGGAGCTTGAGAGCACATGGCTGCCCGCCGTGGTGCTCAGCGTCGGCGATCAGGAGCTGGGGCTCGGGATCGAGGGCGTGGCAATGGATGGCGCCGAGCCGCCCATCGTGCCGCGCAAGGACATCGCCTGGATCAAGGGCGACTTCCACGACAATTTCGAGCGTGGCGACGTGGTGCATGTGCGCCGGATGACCGATGACGGTGCCTTCATCCGCTGGACCCTGCGGCAGGTGCCTGCCGTGCAAGGCGCCTTCATGGCGATGGACGTGGAGAACGGCCGGGTGCTCGCGATGCAGGGTGGCTTCAGCTACCAGCACTCGGTGTTCAACCGGGCCACGCAGGCGACGCGGCAGCCGGGCTCGTCGTTCAAGCCCTTCGTCTATGCCGCAGCGCTGGACTCGGGCTACACCCCGGCCACCATCGTCGTGGACGCGCCGATCGAGATCAACACGCCGCAGGGCGTGTGGCGCCCCAAGAACGCCTCCCACAAGTTCTACGGGCCCACGCCGCTGCGCACCGGCATCGAGCAGTCGCGGAACCTGATGACCATCCGTCTCGCGCAGGAGGTCGGCATGGAAACCGTGGCGAGCTATGCCGAGAGCTTCGGTGTCTATGACCGGCTCGACCCCTTCCTCGCCAACGCGCTCGGCGCGCAGGAGACCACGCTGTTCAAGATGGTCTCGGCCTATTCGATGTTCGCCAATGGCGGCGAGCGGGTGGAGCCGACCCTTGTGGACCGTGTGCAGGACCGCTGGGGCCGGACGATCTACCGGCATGACCAGCGCATCTGCGACGGCTGCGAGGTCGCCTCGCTGGCGCCGGGCGAGCTGCCCAAGATCAGCGCCAACCGCAAGCAGGCGATCGACGCGATCACCGCCTACCAGCTGACCTCGATGATGCAGGGCGTGGTCGAGCGCGGCACTGCGCGCCGCGCGGTGAGCCTTGGCGTGCCGGTGGCGGGCAAGACCGGCACCACCAACGATGCCAAGGATGTGTGGTTCATCGGCTTCACCAACACCATCGCGGCGGGTTGCTACATCGGTTACGACCGGCCCCGCACCATGCCCGGCGCCTCGGGCGGCGGCATGTGCGCGCCGGTGTTCAACAGCTTCATGAAATCGGCCATCGCCAAATACGGCGCCGGCAAGTTCCAGGTGCCGCCGGGGGGCTACTTCGTGAAGATCGACCGCTTCACCGGCGCCCGGCTGGGCGACGGCGCCTCTGGCCCGCATGTGGTTTCGGAATACTTCCGCGAGGGCGAGGAGCCGATCTTCGGCATGGCCGCGATCCTCGACGGCGGCTTCGCGATGGGGGCCAATCTGCCGATGTTCGCGCAGGGCGAGAGCGACGAGGGCGAATCCCGCACGGTGACCACCTCGACCGGCAAGAAGGCCCGGATTGCGCCCAAGGCGAGCTTTGGTTCGCTCAGCTCCGGGGGCCTCTATTGAGCTGCGCCACGGCGGCGCAGCCTGCGGGGTGACCCGTGGAGCTTGATGCCGCCGTTCCGGCGCTGCCGGTGCGCAGCGTGGCCGCGGCGCAGGCCTTCTATGTGGAGGCGCTCGGCTTCACCGCCAACTGGCACCACGAGGAGGGGCGGATCGGGGCGGTCAGCCATGGGCGCTGCGCGCTCTTCCTGCGCGAGGTCGATGGCCCCTTCACACCCGGCGTCGCGTGGATCTTTGCCGAGGATGTGGATGCCGCCCATGCCGCAATGGCTGCCGCCAAGCCGACCGCGCCGCAGAACATGCCCTACGGCCTCCGCCAGTTCACCGTGACCGACCCGGATGGCAACCAGCTGCACATCCACCACGATCTCTGATCCACCCCCGTTCATTTTCTTGCTCTCAATATCCCACGGGGGTGCGGGGGTGTGAAACCCCCGCTGCGCGACGGTTCAGCCGGGCGACACGCACCGCAATTCTTGCCCCTCACCGCCCCACGCGGTATCAGGCACATCGAACCAAAAGAAAGGGCAGACCCATGCGGGCCGAGGCACAAAACGCGGTGGACGCGGTCGAAAAATCGCTGGAGCTTCTGGGCCAGCGGCTCGGGCTGGACACCGCCCAGCACCGGCTGGAGGAGTTCAACGCTCGCACCGAGGATCCGGATCTGTGGAACGACCCGGCCAAGGCACAGAAGCTGATGCGGGAGCGCCAGCTGCTGGTTGATGCGCTCGACACCTACAACGGGCTGAAGCAGGAGCTTTCCGACAACATCGAGCTGGCCGAGTTGGGCGAGATGGAAGAGGACACCGAGGTTGTTGCCGAGGCGGAGAATGCGATCATCGCGCTGGAGAAGCGCGCCGCCGAGAAGGAGCTGGAGGCGCTGCTGAACGGCGAGGCCGATGGCAACGACACCTTCCTCGAGATCAACGCGGGCGCGGGCGGCACCGAGGCCTGTGACTGGGCGCAGATGCTCCAGCGCATGTATGTGCGCTGGGCCGAGAAGCGCGGCTTCAAGGTAGAGCTGCAATCCGAGGAAGCGGGCAGCGAGGCGGGCATCAAGAGCTGCGCTTACAAGATCAGCGGCACCAATGCCTATGGCTGGCTGAAGTCGGAGAGCGGCGTGCATCGGCTCGTTCGGATCAGCCCCTTCGGCAAGGGCACGCGGGAGACCTCCTTTGCCTCTGTCTGGGTCTACCCGGTGGTGGATGATAACATCGAGATCGAGGTGAACCCGGCGGACATCCGGATCGACACTTACCGGTCGAGCGGCGCGGGCGGCCAGCACGTGAACACCACCGACTCCGCCGTCCGGATCACCCACGCGCCCACCGGCATCGTGGTGACAAGCTCGGAAAAGTCGCAGCACCAGAACCGGGACATCGCCATGAAGGCGCTGAAATCGCGGCTCTACCAGATGGAGCTCGACAAGCGGAACGAGGCGATCAACGCCGCCCACGAGAGCAAGGGCTCGGCGGGCTGGGGCAACCAGATCCGCTCTTACGTGCTGCAGCCCTACCAGATGGTGAAGGACCTGCGGACCAACCACGAGACCTCTGACACCTCCGGCGTGCTCGATGGCGATCTCGACGGGTTCATGGCTGCGACCTTGGCGATGGATGTCTCCGGCAAGAGCCGGAGCGAGGCGCAGGCCGAAGGCTGATGGCGCTCACCGACCTCTCCGCCACCGCGCTTGCAGAGCGCTTGAACCGGCGGGAGGTGGGGCCGGTGGACCTGATGCAGGAGGTGCTTGCCCGGGTGGGCGAGGTGAACCCTGCGATCAATGCGATCGTTTCCCTGCGCGGCGAAGACGAGTTGCTCGCCGAGGCGCGGGCGGTGGAAGAGGCGGGGCCGCCTTTGCCCGGTGCCGCCCCGCTCTTGGGTATGCCGGTGGCGGTGAAGGACTTGGTGGCCACCAAGGGCATCCGCACCACATGGGGCAGCCCGGTTTATGCGGATCACGTGCCGCAGGCCGATGACCTGATCGCCGCGCGGATGCGGGCGGCGGGGGCGATTCTGATCGGCAAGACCAATGTGCCGGAGTTCGGGCTGGGCTCGCATTCTTACAACCCGGTCTTCGGCGTCACCCGCAACCCCTATGACACTTCCCGCACGGCGGGTGGCTCCTCGGGCGGGGCGGCGGCGGCGCTGGCGGCGCGGATGGTGCCGTTGGCCGATGGCTCCGACATGATGGGCAGCCTGCGCAACCCGGCGGCCTGGTGCAATGTTTACGGGATGCGGCCCAGCCACGGGCTGGTGCCGGGTGATCCGGTGGGTGAGATGATCCTGCATCCGCTCTCCACCCTCGGTCCGATGGCCCGCACGCCCGCCGACCTTGCGCTGCTGCTCAGCGTGATCGCCGGGCCGGACCCGATGCAGCCTGTGGGGGCGGGTTTCGTGCCCGGTGGCGATGGCCCGCGCGGCAAGCGGATCGGCTGGCTGGGCGACTGGGGCGGCGCATGGCCGATGGAGCCGGGGCTGCTGGAGCGCGGCGAAGCGGCCTGCGCGGTGTTCGAGGACTTGGGCGCCGTGGTGGAGCCGGTGGCGCCGCCGTTCCCGGCCGCGAAGCTCTGGGAGAGCTGGGTGGCCCTGCGGTCTTGGGCGGTGGCGGGCAAGCAGGGCGCGTTGCTGGACGATCCGGCGAGTGACGGCAAGCTGAAGCCCGCGCTGATCTGGGAGATCGAGCAGGGCAGGGGGCTCTCGGCGGCGGAGGTGCAGGCGGCCAGCGCGATCCGCTCGGAGTGGTTCCGCGCCGCCGCGCGGATGTTTGCCCGCTATGACGCGGTGATCCTGCCCAGTACGCAGATGTGGCCCTTCCCGGCGGAGTGGGACTATCCGCGCGAGGTCGCAGGCGTGGCGGCGGACACCTATCACCGCTGGATGGAATGCGTGGTGCCCGCCTCGCTCATCGGCCTGCCGGTGGTGAACCTGCCGGCGGGCTTCGGCGAGGCCGGGCTGCCCGCCGGAGTGCAACTGATGGGGCCGCGCGGCGCGGATGCGGCGCTGCTGGCGCTGGCGGAGGGGTATCACGCGGCGGTGAACTGGCCGGGGGCGCGGGTGCCCGGGTAGGGGCTGCGCGGTCGCTCTTTGGCGGCACACGCCGGTCGGGCCCCGCCCTGCGGGGTTGCGCCATGTGGCGGCCTTGGGCCAAATAGCCGGGGAAACGCGCGAGCATGGCAGGAGGAAGCATGCTTGACGCCACTTATGCCGAGGCCGCCCCGAAACCGGATGTTGCCCGGCTCGACTTATCCGATCTGCGCGCCGCCCTTGCGGCGGGCTGGCGCGATTTTACCCGCGCGCCGCAGTTCGGCCTGTTCTTTGCGCTGGTCTACGCGCTTGGCGGCTTTGCCATGGTCAAGCTCTCGCTCGGCCATGTCGCCTCGGTGCTGATCCTCTCGCTCGGCTTTCCGCTTATCGCGCCCTTCGCCGCGGTCGGGATCTACGTGGTCTCACGCCGCCTCGCACGCGGCGAGCGGCTGACCTTTCTGGGCCGCAACGGCGTGCTGATCCGGGTCTGGCGCGAGCGGGCGCGGCAGATCCCGTGGATCGGGGCGATCATCGTGATCTACTTCCTGTTCTACACCTTCTTCGCCCATATGCTCTTTGCCGTCTTCCTCGGCCCGCGGGCGCTGATCAACATATCCGAGGGGCTGACGGCGCTGATGACGCCGGCGGGTTACCGGATGATCGCGGCGCAGTTGCTCTTTGGCGCGGGCGTCGCCCTGCTGCTCTACGCACTGACAGTGGTCTCGATCCCCTTCGCGCTGGACCGGGAGGTGGATTTCATCACCGCCATGCTCACCAGCCTCGCGGTGGTGCGGCAGAACCCGGTGGTGATGCTGGCATGGGCGGCGCTGCTGGCAGGGCTGCTATTGGCGGCGATGCTGCCGTGGTTCCTCGGGCTGCTCATCGCGCTACCGGTGCTGGGCCACGCGACATGGCACCTTTACGAGCGCGCGCTCATCCACCCGCCGGAGTCGCGGCCAAGCCCAGCAGGGCCAGAAGGGCCGTGAGGGTGACGAAGCTTGCCAGCGTTTGCAGCAGGAGCACGGCGGCGGGGGTGGTGACCTCGCCGTAGCGGCGGGCGAGCACCGGGTAGATCGACATGGCGGGCAGGGCGGTCATCACCAGCAGGGCGGGTGAGAGGGCGGCAGGGGCTGGGACCAGTCCGGCAGCGCCGAAGAGCAGCAGCAGCGCCCAGGCCAGCGCGGGCATCAGCAGCAGTTTGGCTCCGGTCACCGCCCAGGCCAGCGGGCCGAGGTCGCGCAGGGTCAGCCCGGCAAGCCCGCCGCCGATCACCACCAGCGAGACGGCGGCGGAGGAATTCGCCAGAATGTTCACCGTGCCGGTCACCACCTGCGGCATCGGCAGCGCGAGGGCGGCCACGGCGATGCCGGCGAAGAGCGCGAGGATCACCGGCGAGGTCGCCAGCCGCCGGGCAATGAGCCAGCCCACGCCGGAGCCGCCGTTGCCCTGCGCCTTGCTGGCCTCGGCCAGCGCCAGCACCAGCGGGATCATCACGAGGTTCTCGAAGCTCATGTTCAGCGCCAGCGCATGCTCGGCCACCTCGGGCAGCGCCAGCCCCAGCATGGGGTAGCCGACGAAGCCGGAGTTCGCGCAGCTTGCCCCCATCGCGGCGAAGGTCGCCGCCGTGGGCGAGAGGCCGAAGGCCCGGCGCAGGCCCCAGTAGGCCGCCCCGAAGAGCGCCAGAGAGGTGAGGCAGAGCACGAGCAGGTAGGCGGCATCGAAGGTCTCCCCAAGAGGGCGCGACGAGACCGCCCGGAAGATCAGCGCGGGCAGGGCGCAGGTGACGACATAGGCCCCCAGAACATCCAGCGCCTTGCCGTCGAAGACCCCGCGCCGCACCAGCAGCCAGCCAAGGGCGATGAGCGCAAAGATCGTGCCGGAGATGGAGAGAACCTGAACCATGCCCCCGCTATGGGCCGCACGCCCGGCAACCGCAAGTGCTTCACAGGTTCATTTTCTTGCTGACAATACTCCTAGTTCTCCTTCGGCTCTGCGCCACGGCAGCAGCAGGGCGCACGGCACCGCAGGCGGCCGTCTTAGCGCCTGTTTCAGGCAACAGCCTCATCTGCAACCTCGGGCATCGCACGGCTGGCGATGTCGCGGGTGAGTGCAGTACGGAAGCGGCTGGCGAGGGTCTGGATCAACACAAAGTCCCGGTTGGGTTCAGCACCGTCCCCTGTGCCGAAAGCCCAGCCCTCAGGCATCCGGTCGCCCAGCCGCAGTTTGGCGCGGGTGGCCCGGATCTCGCTGTCGCTGAGCATAGTGCCATGGGCAGCAAAGCTCGCGCTGGCCAGCGGACCGGTGCTGCGCGCGGCGCTGGCCAGTGCCTCCATCAGGTGCTCATAGGCCCGCCGGGTGCCCTCGGTCAGGAGCAACCCGCCGGCACCGAAATACCAGCCCGAGAGACCGCGCCCCATCTCGGCGCAGCGGGCGGGGGTGAGCACGGGGGTGTCCTCTCCGGCCCCCTCGGGACGCCGTGGAAACGTCAGGGCGGTGGCTTCGGTGAGTGCGAAGGCCTTGGCATAAGCGGCAGTCCGGGCCTCAGTTAGGGCGGTGAAGCGCAGGGCCGCCTTTTCGGCCTCGGCCTTGGCCGCTTCCGCTGCCGCAGTCATCCGATTGTCGGTCTTTTTTTGCTGCCGGGCAATGATGAAACCGAACCAGGCCACCACCACGGGCAGGAAGAGAGTGGACAGGATGAAACGGAGCCATTGGGCGGGGCCGGTGTCTTGCTTCAACTGCAGAAGTTCGAGCCGGAGTTTCTCCAGCTCCAGCGCTTGCACCTCGGGCGGCACGTCGTGGGCCAGCAAGGCGAGCGGAAGCAGGGTGAAGGCGAGGGCGGCAGGGGCAAGGCAGTGGAGGGTAGACATTGCGGTCTCCTACACAGGCGATGCCCCAGCCTGACCGGGAAGCGTGGTTTCGTCCAGCAAAACCTGAGGGCCAGCTTGGGGGCAGGTCGGACCCCGAGTGTAGGCGGTCCAGCATGAGCCCCCCGAGCGCAGCGAGGCCACCAGACGCAAAAAGGGCGCCCGGAGGCGCCCTTTCAAAACTCTTGCGATGCCGGTCGCCGGTCAGCCCTTGGGGGCCTCGGGGGTGGGCAGCGGCTTGGGGGCGGAGGTGTTGCCGGAGGCGAGCGGGTCGTCCTGCCGTTGCACCGAGCCCTCGAAGTGGGCGCCGCTTTCGATCGCGATAGTCTTGTGGATGATGTCGCCTTCGACGCGGGCGGTCGAGGTCAGGCGGACCTTCAGGCCGCGCACGCGGCCCACGACGCGGCCGTTCACCACCACGTCATCGGCGATGCACTCGCCGCGCACGGTGGCGCCTTCGCCGACGGTCAGCAGGTGGGCGCGGATGTCGCCTTCCACGGTGCCTTCGATCTGGATGTCGCCGGTGGTCTTGATGTTGCCGACGATGGTCAGGTCGGAAGACAGCGTCGACGCGGGCGGCTTGGCCTTGGGCGCGCTGGAGGCGCCGGAGGACGCGGGTGCGCTCGAGGGCGGTGTGGTTGCCTGTTTGGCGGGGGTGCCTGCGTCGGAGCTACCGGGTTTGCCGGACTCGGCGCCAGCGCCGGAGCCAGGCTCGTTGATCCTGGATTTAGAAAACATCTTGTCCTGCCTTGATGTAGGTCATCGGGTTCACCGGCTTGCCGCCGACCCGCACTTCATAGTGGAGGTGGACGCCAGTGGACCGTCCGGTGCTTCCCATATCACCGATGCGATCCCCGCGCGAGACCCTTTGACCCACTTTCACGCGAATGGCGCTCATATGCGCATAGCGGGTTTCGATGCCGAACTCGTGCTGGATTTTCACCAGGTTGCCGTAGCCCGACTGGCGCCCTGCGTGGATCACGACACCGTCGCCGGTGGCGTAGATCGGGGTGCCGTAGGCGGCGGCGAAGTCGGTGCCGTTGTGCATGCGGCCCCAGCGCGGCCCGAAGCCGGAGGTGAAGCGGAAGGCGGATTTGACCGGCACGGAGAAGGGGGCCTTCTGGGCGGCGATGCGGTAGTAGTCCATCCGCTCCAGACCCTTGAGGATGTTGTTTGCCCGGTTCTGGCCCATGTCCAGCGGCATGCCCTTGGTCGAGAAGGTCAGCGGGGTCAGCGGGCCGCCCTGGCCCGAGTAGCCGCGCTTGACGGTCGAGATCAGCTGGTCCGGCGGCAGGCCGGCGTCGCGGAACATCTTGTCGAGCGGCGCGACGGAGACGGTGAGCGCCTCTTCGAGCTGGGTGAAGATCTGGTCGTTGCGGTCGAGGATCAGTTCGCGCTCAAAGGCGAGGGCCTGGGCCTCTTCGCGGGCGGCGGCGGCGGTATCGGCCATCGCATCGCGCTCGCGGGCGGTGCTTTCAAGAGCGACGGTGAGAAAGTCCACCGTGCCTTCGACATCCGTCAGCCGGCCATCGGTGGTTTTGGCGGAGCCGGTGGCACCTTCCAGCGTGGCGATCGCCTCGGCCTGACCGGCCAGCGCCTGATCCCGCTCTTTCATGGTGCGGCGCAGCGTGCCCTGCACCACGTTCAGCCCGGTTTCCAGTTCGCGGCGGCGGTCCTCGGAGGCGAGCAGGTCGGACTGCATCACCGAGATCTGCGCCAGCGCGGCGTTGAAGCGTTCCTGCGCGGCGGCGGCCTCTTCGGCGCGGGCGTCGCGTTGGGCGGAGAGGGCGTTGAGGCGGGTCTCGTAGCTCTTCTGCTCGCGGGCGGCCTGCTCGCGGATCGAGCCGGAGCCGATCGAGTCCATCAGCAGGACGGCGGTGGCGATGATTGCCCAGCCGACCACCAGTGCAGAGCCCGCCAGCGCGATGAGCTGCGTTTCGGGCTTGAGCCGGATGAACCGGGTCTCGGTATCCGAGCGCAGAAAGAGCCGTTGCTCGGGCAAGTGGCGCTCAAGGGCGCTGTGCATGCGGTGCAAGACGCGTGCTTTCAATGATCCGTTCCTGTTCCCGTACCCCAAATACACCCGTACGGCCCCCCAGCGGCCATCACGGATTGCGAACGTGTTAACGTAACCGGGTGAGGGATGGCAAGTTTTGCTGGCCGCACAACGTGGTTAACCGCTGGTCAGGGCGCGCGATTCGGCAGGTTCTTGCCGATTTTTGCGCCAGTTGGGGCACCCGGCGGCGCGGGCTGCGGCGGCCCGTCGCAGGGGCGCGGTGGCCGGGTGCGCGCTCAGGTGCCTTCGACCAGCGGCCAGTAGAAATCGGGCGGCATCCCGGCTTCGGCGCGCTTCTCTTCGTTGAAGGGCGGTTTCGGCCCGCCGGGGAAGTAGCGGCGCACGAGGGTGTGGAAGGCCTCTTTCGGGTCCAGCCCGTCGCGACCGCAGATCCAGTTGAACCATTTAGCACCATAGGCCACGTGGCTGACCTCTTCGGCGTAGATGGTTTGCAGTGCGGAGACGGCGGAGGTGGCGCCGGCCTTGGAGAAGAGGTCGATCATGCCCGGTGTCACGTCGAGCCCGCGGGCCTCGAGCACCATCGGGACCACGGCGAGGCGGGCGGGCAGATCATGCGCGGTGTCGGAGGCGGCGCGCCACATGCCGGCGTGGGCATCGAGGCTGCCGTACTCCATGCCCAGCTCGCGCAGGCAGTCGTCCATCAGCATGAAGTGGCGGCTCTCGTCATCCGCCGCGCGCACCCAGTCGTCGTAGAAGCCGAGCGGCATGGGGGTTTCGGTGAAGCGGGCGACGACATCCCAGTGCAGGTCGATGGCGTTCAACTCGATATGGGCGACGGCGTGGAGGATCGCCTTGCGGCCGGCCTCGGTGCCGGGGCGGCGGCGGGGCACGTCGCGCGGATCGAGCAGGGCCGGCTTGGCGGGGCGGGCGGGCGCATCGGGCGGCTGCGCGGTGCCGATGGGCAGCGGCGTGCCGGCCTCGCGGGAGGCGAGCCATGTGGCGGCGTGGCGGCGCGACAGCTCGGCCTTGCCGCGGCCTTCGGGGCAAGTGAGGACTTCGGTGGCGAGGGCGGCGAGGGTGGTGGTCATGGCGGGGGTTTTAGGGGAGCGGGCGGTGAGGGGGAAGGTGGGGTGAGAAGGAGTGCCCTGCCCGGTGCGCGCCGTAAGGCGCCGGGCAGCGCCGTCCCGTCCGTCGCACCAAAGGTGCGCCGAGTTTTTGTCGGCCCGCCTTTGGCGGGATGGGGCGGCGCTTCGGTGAGGTTGGGGGCGGCCTCAGGGGGAAGATGACTGCTGCGCAATAAAGTGGCAGGCACTGCAGTTGTGAGCTCCACCCCACGAGATGGCGCTGCTCGGCTTGCGTGGGAGTGGTGAGGAGTGCCTTGCCCGGTGCGCGCCGTAAGGCGCCGGGCAGCGCCGTCTCGCCCCCCGGGGCGGCGCTTTGGTGAGGTTGGGCGTTACCTCTGAGGGAAGATGACTGTTGCGCGATAAAGTGGCACGCACGGAGGTTGAGAGCGCCACCCCACGGGACGGCGCTGACCGGCTTGTGTCGGAGATAGTTGGCAAAGCCGGATCAATCCCGACCTACGCCGTCACAGCCCCTGCGCCGCCTCAAGCACCTCTTCGACGTGGCCTTTGACCTTCACCTTGCGCCATTCGCGCACCACCTTGCCTTCGCCGTCGATCAGGAAGGTGGCCCGTTCGATGCCCATGCTCTTCTTGCCGTACATGTTTTTCTCGACCCACACGCCGTAGGCCTCGCAGACGGCGCCGTCTTCATCGGCCACCAGCGGGATGCCGAGATCGTGCTTGGCGATGAACTTCTCGTGCTTGGCCACGGCGTCGCGGCTGACGCCGACGATCTTGGCCCCGGCCTTGCCGAAGGCCTCCAGCGCGGCGGTGAACTCGATGGCCTCGGTGGTGCAGCCCGGCGTGTCGTCGCGCGGGTAGAAGTAGAGCACCACCGGCGCGGGCTGAAGGCCGGAGAGCGAAATCTCGCCGCCGCCATCGCGGGGCAGGGTGAAATCAGGGGCTTTCTGGCCGGTCAGGTCCATCGTGTCGTCTCCTCTCTGGGTCCAAGGCGCTTCTCAAATCGCGCGGCTCCTGCGAATATGGCGCGCGAGAGCAGAGGGACCAGAGCTGAAGGATAACGACAGGCTGATGAGCCCGCCCAGTGACAAGCCCCAGAGTGCGGCGCAGGACGCGTCCGCGCGGTGGTTCGATGCCGCCGCCGAGGCCGAACGGCTGGCCAGCGAGGCCCGCGCGGCGGGGCGGCTGGGGCCTGCGGGCGTGGAGGGCGCGGCCCCGCCGCTGGGCGTGCCGGAGCGCGCGCCGGACCCTGCGGGCGCGGGGCAGAAACTGCCGCTGCTGATCCTGACGCCGGAGAAGGTGGGGCTGGAGGCGGAGCTGCCTGCCGAGAGCGCGGCCCCGGCGCTGGGCGCGGCGCATGTGCCGGTGACCGGCGGGGCATCGGTGGTGGCGGCGCTGCGGGATGGCGGGGCGCTGGAGGGCGCGGACGGTGATGACCCTACGCCGGAGGGTGAGCCTGAACCCGCGCCCGCGCCGCGCCGCAAGGGCCGCAAGCGCCGCCTGCTGGCGCGGCCGCTGGTCTGGGCCTTTGATGTGGCGGTGCTTTGCGTGGTGGCCGTGATCCTCGCCATCCTCCTCACCGCAGGCCGCGAGTTGCCAGCGCCGGACTGGCTGGCTGCGCGGGTGGAGGCCCGGCTGAACGAAGGGCTGGGCGGCGCGCAGGTGGAGATGGGCGGGCTTTACGTGATCTTCCAGCGCACGGCACTGCCGCGCGTGACCTTCCGCGATGTCGATATCCGCGCCGCCGATGGCACCCATATCGTCCATGTCCCGGCGCTGGGTGCGACGCTCGAAAAGGGCGCGCTGCTGGAGGGGCGGATCCAGCCACGGGGGATTTCGATCACCGGGGCGGCGATGCGGGCGGTGCGGGACCGGAACGGCAAGTTCGACCTGCAACTGGGCGATGTGGAGATGGCTTGGGGCGGGGCGGGCAGCCTTGGCGAGTTGCTGGCCGGGGTCGACGAGATGCTGGCGCTGCCGAGCTTTGCGCCTATCGGCGAGATCCGGGCCGACGACCTCGCGCTGGAGTTCTTCGATGCCCGCTCGGGGCGGGAATGGGTGCTCTATGACGGCGAGTTGGTGATTGCCCAGACCGAAGAGGAAGTCTCGGCCCGGCTGGCGCTGCAACTGGCAGCGGATGCGGTGCCGGGGTCAGGCGGCGCAGCGCCGGAGGTCAGCGAGGACGGCTTCGAGGTTGCCCCTGCGGCGGCGGTGGTGAGCTATGCCTCGCGCAAGGGGTCGGAGGCGGCCGAGCTTGCGGCCAGCGTGGAAGGGGTGGCAGCGCAGGACATTGCCACGCTCTCGCCAGCCACCGCCTTTCTGGGGCTGATCGATGCGCCGATCTCGGGCTCGATGCGGGCGCGGGTGAGCGAGGCGGGCGGCATCGAGGAGCTGGCCGGTCGGCTGGAGATTGGCGCGGGCGCCATCGAGCCGGGGCAGGGGCAGGCGCCGATCGCGCTGGACGGCGGGCGCAGCTACTTTCGCTACCAGCCCGAGGCGGCGCGGCTGGTGTTTGATGAGCTGCGGCTGGAGGCGCCGGACGGGGCCTTTACCGCTACCGGGCAGGCCTATCTCGAAGGCATCGAAGAGACTGGCTGGCCGACCGAACTGGTGGGGCAACTGGCCTTCTCCAACGTCACGCTCGACCCGTCGGGGGTGTTTGCCGAAGGGCTGGCTTTTGGGTCCGGCGCGCTCGACCTGAAGCTCTCGCTCGACCCGCTTCGCTTGCGGATCGGGCAGATGGTGCTGAGCGGCGAGGATGTGACCCTGCGCGCCCGGGGCCGCGCCCGGCCGGTGCCGGAAGGCTGGGAGGCGGCGATTGACCTCGAGGTGGACCGGATCGGCCATGAGCGGCTGCTTGCGCTCTGGCCGCTGGCGCTGGCCAGCAAGACCCGCGACTGGATCGCCGAGCGGGTGCAGGCGGGGGAGCTGTTCAACGTGAAGGGCGCGCTGCGGGCGCGGCCCGGCGAGGAACGGCCGGTGATGAGCCTTGTCTACGAGTTCAAGGGTGGCGAGGTGCAGGTGCTGCCGACCCTGCCGCCGGTGCAGGGCGCGGCGGGCTACTCCTCGATCTCGGAGGGGGCCTACACGCTCTCGCTCGACGCGGGCCACATCGACGCGCCCCAAGGCGGGCGGGTTGACGTGGCGGGCACGGTGCTGCGGGTGCCGGATGTGCACAAGGTGCCCTCTGACATGGAGGTGAACCTCGTGTCCAAGAGCAGCGCGACGGCGGTGCTTTCGATCCTCGATCAGGAGCCGTGGCGGTTTTTGAGCAAGGCGGGGCAGCCGGTGGACCTGGCCGAGGGCACTGCGGCACTGGAAGGAGTGATCAGCTTTCCGCTGATCAAGGATGTGCCGAAGGAGCAGATCGGCTTTCGGGTGAACGGTGTGCTGACTGGCGTGCGCTCGGAGCAGGTGGTGCCGGGGAGGACGCTCACCGCCGAGCGGCTTGAGGTGCTGGCCCATACCGAGGAGATCGAGATCAAGGGGCCGGGGCGGATCGAGGGGCTGCCGATCACCGCAGCCTGGGTGCAGCCAATCGACAAGCCGGGGCCGCAGCCCTCCCGCGTGGAGGGGACCATCGAGCTGAGTCAGGCTTTTGTGGACCGGTTCAACATCGGCCTGCCGAACGGGATGGTTTCGGGCTCGGGCACGGGGCAGTTCACCATCGATCTGGCACGCGGCACGGCGCCGCGCTTCAGCCTGCGCTCCGACCTCAACCGGATGGGGCTGACCATTCGCGAGTTGGCTTGGAGCAAGGGGCCGGCGACGAAGGGCTCGCTTCAGGTGGAGGGACAGCTGGGCGAGCCGCCGGCGATTGAGCGGCTGGCGCTGACGGCGCCCGGGCTCACGGCGGAGGGCCGGGTGACGCTGAACCCCGGCGGCGGGCTGCGCACGGCGGAGTTCAGCCGGGTAAAGGCGGGCGCGTGGATCGACGCGCCGGTGACGCTCACCGGGCGGGGCCGGGGGGCGACGCCAGCGGTGAGCGTGCGCGGCGGCTGGGTCGATATCCGCCGCACCAGTTTTGCCCAGGGCGGGGGCGGCGGCACGGCGGGGGCGCCGATGAGCCTTGCGCTCGACCGGCTGATCATCTCCGACAGCATCGCCTTGCAGGGCTTCCGCGCCGACCTGACCACGCGGGGCGGGCTGAACGGCAAGTTCAGCGGAAGGGTGAACGGGGCGGCCCCGGTCTCCGGCACGCTGGTGCCGGTGAAGGGCAAGACCGCCGTGCGCATGGCTTCCGATGACGCGGGCCGGCTGTTTCGGGCGGCCGGGCTCTTCAAGAAGGGGCAGGGCGGGGAAATGCAGCTGACGCTGGTGCCGCGCGCGGAGGCGGGGCAATACAACGGCGAGCTGAAGGTGAAGAACGTGCGGGTGCAGAGCGCGCCGGGGCTGGCGGCGCTGCTGAACGCGATCTCGGTGGTGGGGCTGCTGGAGCAGCTCAACGGCTCCGGCCTGCTGCTGAGCAACACCGAGGTGAACTTTCGGCTCACGCCCAACGCGGTGCAGATCAACCACGGCTCGGCGGTTGGCCCCTCGGTCGGGATCTCGATGGCCGGGGTCTATGACATGAACCGCGACTACATGCAGCTGCAGGGGGTGTTCTCGCCGATCTACGTGGTGAACGGGATCGGGCGGATCATCTCGAAGAAGGGCGAGGGGTTCTTTGGGTTCAACTACAAGATGACCGGCCCGGCCTCGGGGCCGCGGGTGAGCGTGAACCCGCTGTCGGTGCTGACGCCGGGGATCTTCCGCGAGATATTCCGCCAGCCGCCGCCGAGACTGGCGAATTAGGCGGGCTCGGGGCGCAATTCTTGACCGTAGTGGCTGGGGTATCCGTTGTGCAGTGGGGGGCCAGCCCCCCACACCCCCCGGGAATATTTGCAGCAAGAAAATGAACAGGGGTGGGGAGAATTTTAGGTGAATTGGAATTGTTTTGGGGCGGGGTGGTTGGTGTGTTTGGGACGCGGCGGCGCGTTCAGGCCCATTTGACGTTAATGGCTTGTGCTGAAGGGGGGCGGGCCTGTAGGGCGGCGGCATGAAGCTGGATGATTTCGACTTTGATTTGCCTGAGGCGCTGATCGCGGTGCGGCCTGCCTATCCGCGCGGCTCGTCGCGGCTGTTGGTGGCGGGCGCGGGCTGGATCGATGACCGCGGCGTGGCCGATTTTTGCGACTATCTGCGGCCCGGCGACCGGCTGGTGCTGAACAACACCAAGGTGATTCCGGCGCGGCTTTCGGGGCTGCGGCGGCGCGAGAGTGCGCAGGGGCCGGTGGAGGCGCGGGTTGAGGTGACGCTGCTGGAGCCGGGCGGCGGGGCCGAGTGGCTCGCGCTGGCGCGGCCCGCCAAGAAGGTGAAGCCCGGCGAGGTGGTGGAGTTTGGCGGAGGCCTGAGCGCCGAGGTGTTGAGCCGCGAGGGCGGCGAGGTGCGTCTGCGGTTTTCGGTCGAGGGCGCGGATTTTGACGCTGCGCTGGAGGCGGTGGGCGCGATGCCGTTGCCACCCTACATCGCCGCGCGGCGGGCGGCGGATGAGGCCGACCGGGAGGATTATCAGACCGTCTTTGCCCGGCACTCGGGCGCGGTGGCCGCGCCCACCGCGAGCCTGCACTTTGACGAGGCGCTGCTGGCGCGCATCAAGGCGATGGGCGTGGGGCTGACCGAGGTGACGCTGCATGTGGGCGCGGGCACCTTTTTGCCGGTGACGGTGGAGGATGTGACCACCCACCGGATGCACGCCGAGCGCGGCGAGGTGAGCGCGCAGGCGGCGGCAGAGATCAACGCGACCAAGGCGGCTGGCGGGCGGATCATCCCCGTGGGCACCACGGCGCTGCGGCTGATCGAGAGCGCGGCAGTGGCGAAGGGCGAGATCGCGCCGTGGGAGGGGGAGACGGATATCTTTATCTACCCCGGTTTCGAGTTCCGGCTCACCGACGCGCTGATGACGAATTTTCACCTGCCCAAGTCGACGCTGATGATGCTGGTCTCGGCGCTGATGGGGCAGGAGCGGATCGCGGAGATTTACCGGCACGCCATAGAGGCGGGCTACAGGTTCTTTTCCTATGGGGACAGCTCCTTGCTGCTTCCCGGCGAATAACGACGGCATGTGTCGCTGAGAGGCGGTTCACGCCCCCGGCCGATGGGGCATTGCGGGGCAAATTCAGGAAGGTCTGACGAATGGTACGGGTGATCGCGAGCACATGGGCGCTGCTTTTGGGCGTCATGCTGCTGATGGTGGGCAACGGGGTGCAGGGCACGCTGCTGGGTATCCGTGGCTCGCTGGAGGGATTCTCGACGCTGCAGATGTCATTCGTGATGTCGGCCTATTTCGTGGGCTTCCTCGGCGGCTCGCGGATGGCGCCGGAGATGATCCGGCGGGTCGGGCATGTGCGGGTGTTTGCGGCGCTGGGCTCCTTCATCAGCGCGGTGCTGATCCTTTACCCGACCGTGGCCAACCCCTGGGCCTGGATGGTGGGGCGTGTGGTGATCGGCTTCTGTTTCTCCGGGGTTTACGTGACCGCGGAGAGCTGGCTGAACAACTCGGTCTCTAACGACATTCGGGGCAAGGCGCTCTCGCTCTACATGATCGTGCAGATGGTCGGCATCGTGGCGGCGCAGTTCCTGCTGATGGCGGGCGACCCGACCGGGTTTGTGCTCTTCGTCATTCCGAGCGTGCTGGTTTCGATCTCCTTTGCGCCGATCCTGCTGAACGTGCAGCCCACGCCGGCGTTTGACACCACCAAGCCGCTGAGCCTGATCGCGCTTTACCATGTGTCGCCACTGGGGATGGTGGGCGCCTTCCTGCTGGGCGGGGTCTATGCGGCGATGTTCGGCATGTCGGCGGTGTTTGCCACGCAAGCCGGGTTTACGGTGGCGGAGACCTCGTTTTTCGTGGCCTCGATCTACGTGGGCGGGCTGCTCATGCAGTATCCCATCGGCTGGATCAGCGACCGGATGGACCGGCGCCTGCTGATCGCGCTTTTGGGCATCGGCGGGGCCGTGGCCGGGGCCTTCGGCCTGCTCTTTGGCGGCTCCTTCGTAGCCGTGCTGATCGCGGGCTTCTGCATTGGCGGCATGTCGAACCCGCTCTACGCGCTGATCATCGCCTATACCAACGACTTCCTCGAGGTCGAAGACATGGCTGCCGCCTCGGGCGGGCTGATCTTTATCAACGGGGTGGGGGCGATCGCGGGGCCGATCGTGACCGGTTGGTTCATGGGGCTGGTCGGGCCGCTCGGGTTTTTTGTGTATATCGCCTTCCTGATGGCGGCGGTGGCCTGCTACGCCTTCTGGCGGATGACGCGGCGGCCTTCGGTTTCGGTCGAGGATACCGGCCATTATGCGCCGGTTCTGCCCTCGGCTACGGCGGTGGCCGTGGACATGGCGCAGGAGGTCTTCGTGGAAGGGCTGGAAGAGGGCCAGGCCGAAGAGACGGCGGCGCAGCCCTCGGCGCAGTAACGGGGCCAGTGT
This sequence comes from Vannielia sp. SX4, assembly GCF_052828525.1. The sequence continues at coordinate 3,022,466 of NZ_CM128247.1, read as the reverse complement.
TGAGACCTGTGCTGGAGCCTGTGTTGAGACCTGTGCTTTGAGTTGTGCGCCCCGCCTGCGCGTGCAAGGCTGGGCGCAGGAGGAGTGTGCATGGTCGGACCGGAGGAGATTTGCCGGTTCTGGATCGACGAGATCGGTCCGGACGGCTGGTATTTGCAGGATGACGCGCTCGATGCGCGGATCCGCGAGGGGTTTCAGGAGAGTTGGGAGGCGATTGCCGCAGGCGCGCGGCCCGATTGGGGCTGGACCGCCCGCGAGGTGCTGGCGCGGATCATCCTGACCGACCAGTTCCCGCGCAACATGTTTCGCGGTGATGCCCGCAGTTTCGAGACCGACGGGCTGGCGCGCGAATGGGCCAAGTGGGCCGTGGCCGAGGGGCGCGACGACCGGGTGCCGGAGCCGGAGAAGCAGTTTTTCTACCTGCCGATGATGCATTCGGAGGTGCTGGCCGATCAGGATGCCGCCGTTCGGCTCTTTCTGGTGCGGATGCCGGGCGACAACCTGCGCCATGCCCGCGCCCATAGGCAGGTGATCCGGGATTTCGGGCGGTTTCCCTATCGCAACGCGGCGCTCGGGCGCGCCTCGAGCGCGGCGGAGGAGGCCTATCTGGAGGCGGGGGGCTACCGCTGGTCGATCAACCATGTCGATGAAGCGAGCGCCGACAGTTGGTTTTCGGCGGGGTAAGGTGCGGGGAATGCGCGGCTTTTCCCTGCCATGTGGCAACCGCATGGCGGGATTTCGGGCGCGGGCCGGGGTGCCGGGCCGCTGGGGCTTTCGCAGGTTGCCGAAAATAGTTTAACACTAAACCAGTTTTGAAACGGGAGAGAATCATGGCCTCGCAGAACTACGACCTGATCGTCATCGGTGCCGGTCCGGGCGGCTACGTGGCCGCGATCCGCGCCGCGCAACTCGGGCTGAACGTGGTTTGCATCGAGCGGGAGAACCTCGGCGGCATCTGCCTGAACTGGGGCTGCATCCCGACCAAGGCGCTGCTGCGCTCGTCGGAGGTGTTTCACCTGATGCACCGGGCCAAGGATTTCGGGCTTTCGGTGGAGAAGGCCGATTATGACCTCGACGCGGTGGTGAAGCGCTCGCGCGGTGTGGCCGCACAGATGGAAGGCGGGATCAAGCACCTGTTCAAGAAGAACAAGGTCGCCTCGATCATGGGCGAGGCCAAGATCACCGGGAAGGGCAAGGTTTCGGTCAAGACCGAGAAGGGCACCGAGGAACTGACGGCGAAAAATATCGTTGTGGCGACCGGCGCGCGGGCGCGGGAGCTGCCGGGGCTGGAGGCCGATGGCGACCTGGTCTGGACCTACCGCCATGCGCTCACGCCGAAGCGGATGCCGAAGAAGCTGCTGGTGATCGGCTCGGGCGCCATCGGGATCGAATTTGCAAGCTTCTACAACACCTTGGGCGCCGATACGACCGTGGTTGAGGTGATGGACCGGGTGCTGCCGGTGGAGGACAAGGACATCTCTGCCTTCGCCAAGAAGCAGTTCGAGAAGCAGGGCATGAAGATCATGGAGAAGGCCATGGTCAAGCAGCTCGACCGTGGCAAGGGCAAGGTGACGGCCCATATCGAAGTGGGCGGCAAGGTGGAGAAGATGGACTTCGACACCGTGATCTCTGCCGTGGGGATCGTCGGCAATGTCGAAGGGCTGGGCCTTGAAGAGCTGGGCGTGAAGATCGACCGAACCCATGTGGTGACGGATGAGTATTGCCAGACCGGAGTCGATGGCGTGTACGCGATTGGCGATATCGCCGGGGCGCCGTGGCTGGCGCATAAAGCGTCGCACGAAGGCGTGATGGTGGCCGAGAAGATCGCGGGGCAGCATGTGCATCCGATCAAGCCGGGGTCGATTGCCGGCTGCACCTACTGCCATCCGCAGGTGGCGTCGGTCGGCATGACCGAGGCGAAGGCCAAGGAGGCGGGATACGAGCTGAAGGTCGGCAAGTTCCCCTTCATCGGCAACGGCAAGGCGGTGGCGCTGGGCGAGCCGGAGGGCATGGTGAAGACGGTGTTCGACGCGAAGACCGGGGAGTTGCTTGGGGCGCATATGGTTGGTGCCGAGGTGACCGAGCTGATCCAGGGCTACGTGGTGGGCCGCCAGTTGGAGACCACCGAAGAGGACCTGATGCATACGGTGTTCCCGCATCCGACACTGTCGGAGATGATGCATGAGTCTGTGCTGGAGGCCTACGGGCGGGCGATACATATTTAGTTTGAAACGCCAAAGGCGTTTCAAACAGTGGGCGGCAGTGGATCGCGCAGCGATCTGCGAGAGCCCACACCGTGGATATCAGGGCGCCTTCCGGGGCGCCCTTTTGTTTGAGGTGCGGCCGGGCATGGCACAGCTCCCGCCCACCCACCGCGCTGCGCCATGCCCGGCCTGCGCGGGGTGGGGAGGTGGGAGGTCAACTCCGGGTTCACCAAAGCAGGAGCTGCTTGCGGGGCCATCCATCACCTGACTCCGGCGTGGCCGAGGCTGTCGCCCGCATCAACGAAAATAGCCGTATCCCCGCCCCCGCAGGGCTCCGCCCGTCGAAGCCGGAAAAGCTCCACTGGAGCTTTTCCGTTTTCGGCTTCGACCCCCTCGGCGATTTCGCTGACCCGTGCGCCATCCCCGTCACTTGGGGTGTCAGGCGAAGGGTGGCTCTGAAGCAGGATCTGCGGTTTGGTTACGAAAATTTCGAATGCAGTTATATTTGGTAACGTATTGCTTGCGTCGAATCCCTCTGAGGCGTAGATTTGCGGGCAAGCGAGCAGGGAGGAGCAAGCCAATGGCCGGAGAGGCTTTCATTTGTGACGGGGTGCGCACGGCGATTGGCCGTTATGGCGGGGCGCTGTCGCAGGTCAGGGCGGATGATCTGGCCGCGGTGCCGATCAAGGCGCTGATGGCGCGAAACGCCGGGCTGGATGCGGGTGCGATCGACGATGTGATCTACGGCTGCGCCAACCAGGCGGGGGAGGACAACCGCAACGTCGCGCGGATGGCGCTGCTGCTGGCGGGGCTGCCGGAGACCGTTCCGGGGGCGACGATCAACCGGCTCTGCGCGTCCGGCATGGATGCGATTGGCACCGTGTCCCGCGCGATCAAGGCGGGCGATTATGACCTCGCCATTGCGGGCGGTGTGGAGAGCATGAGCCGCGCGCCGTTCGTGATGGGCAAGGCGACCACGGCGTTTTCACGCGCTGCGGAGGTGTATGACACCACCATCGGCTGGCGCTTCGTGAACAAGGCGATGAAAGCGGCTTATGGCGTGGATTCCATGCCCGAGACGGCGGACAACGTGGCCGCTGATTGGGGCGTTTCACGCGAAGATCAGGATGCCTTTGCCGCCCGGTCCCAGGCCCGGTGGGCCGGGGCGGATGCGGCTGGGGTGTTTGCCGAGGAGATCGTTCCGGTGGAGATCCCACAGCGGAAAGGTGATCCGGTTGTTGTGACGCAGGACGAGCATCCCCGGCCCGGGACCACCGCCGAGCAGCTTGGGCGGCTCAAGGGCGTGAACGGGCCGGAGCTGACGGTGACGGCGGGCAATGCCTCGGGCGTCAACGATGGGGCGGCGGCACTGCTGGTGGCGAGCGAGGGCGCGGCGCATGTGCATGGGCTGAAGCCGCTGGCGCGGATCGTGACGATGCAATCGGCAGGCGTGGCGCCGCGCGTGATGGGCATCGGCCCGGTGCCGGCGGTGAAGAAGGCTTTGGCGAAGGCCGGGCTGACCATCGAGCAGATGGACGTGATCGAGCTGAACGAGGCCTTTGCCGCGCAGGGCATCGCTGTGCTGCGCGATCTCGGCGTGGCGGAGGATGCGGCCCATGTGAATCCCAATGGCGGGGCAATCGCGATTGGCCACCCGCTCGGCATGTCTGGCGCGCGGATCGTGCTGACGGCGGCGCGGGAGCTTCAGCGGCGCGGCGGGAAATATGCACTCTGCACCATGTGCGTGGGTGTGGGGCAGGGGGTTGCACTCATCATCGAAAGGGTCTGAGCCATGTATGCACAGATGATCAAATCCGAGGGCGGCAAGAGCCGCGAGGAAATGTCGCCGGAGGAGGCGGCGTTTCAGGATCGGATCGACGCGGGTGAGACCATCGAGCCGCAGGACTGGATGCCGGAGGGGTATCGCAAGACGCTGATCCGGCAGATCGGGCAGCACGCGCATTCGGAGATCGTCGGGCAGCTGCCGGAGGGCAACTGGATCACCCGGGCGCCGACGCTGGAGCGCAAGGCGATCCTGCTGGCCAAGGTGCAGGATGAGGCGGGGCATGGGCTCTACTTGTATTGCGCCGCCGAGACGCTGGGGATCAGCCGCGACGATATGACGGAGCAGCTGCTTTCGGGGCGGATGAAGTATTCGTCGATCTTCAATTATCCGACGCTGAGCTGGGCCGATATCGGCGCGGTGGGCTGGTTGGTGGATGGCGCGGCGATCATGAACCAGGTGCCGTTGCAGCGCACGAGTTACGGGCCGTATTCGCGCGCGATGATCCGGATCTGCAAGGAGGAGAGCTTTCACCAGCGGCAGGGCTTCGACATCATGATGAAGATGGCGAAGGGGACTAAGGCGCAGCGGCGGATGGCGCAGGATGCGCTGGATCGGTTCTGGTATCCGTCGCTGATGATGTTCGGGCCGAGCGATGCGGAGTCGGTCCATTCGGCGCAGAACATGGCGTGGCGGATCAAGATCAACGGCAATGATGAGTTGCGGCAGAAGTTCGTTGACCAGACGGTGCCGCAGGCGGAATTCCTAGGGCTGACGGTGCCGGATGAGCATCTGAAGTGGAACGAGGAGAAGGGCGGCTACGACTTTTCGGAGCCGGACTGGGACGAGTTCTTTGCCGTGCTCAAGGGCGCGGGGCCGGAGAGTGCCGAGCGGATGAAGGCGCGGCGCGATGCCTGGGATGACGGCCAGTGGGTGCGCGATGCGATGACAGCCCATGCCGAGAAGAAGGCGGCGCGGCGGGAGGCGGCGGAGTGAGCCTTGAGCGCGCCATGCCGGTCTTGCAGGTGCGGGATGTTGCCCAGTCAGCCGCGTTTTACGAGCGGCTGGGGTTTGAGGCCAAGATCTGGGGCGACCCGCCGGGCTTTGCCATCTGCAAGCGCGGCGGGGTGACGCTGGCGCTGGACCGGGCGGGCGATGGCACGGTGCCGCTGAACCAGTGGTGGGCGGCCTATGTATACACGGCCGACGTGGAGGCGCTTCGGGCCGAGTTCGTGGCGGCGGGGCTGGAGCCGACGGAAATACACCACCCCGAGCACTACGGGTGCGACGACTTTGACGTGGTGGACCCGGACGGCCACCGGATTGCCTTTGGGCAGGACCGGGGCGGGACGTTCGGGCTGTGAGGAGGAGAGTGCGATGAGCAGGGAATGGCCGTTGTGGGAAGTGTTCATCCGGGGCAGCCACGGGATGAGCCACCGGCATGTGGGCTCGCTCCATGCGGCGGATGCGGAGCATGCGCTGCTGTCAGCGCGGGATGTGTATACGCGGCGCAACGAGGGGGTTTCGATCTGGGTGGTGCCGTCGGTGCAGATCACCGCGTCGAACCCCGATGACAAGGGGCCGTTCTACGAGCCGTCGCAGAGCAAGGTGTATCGGCATCCAAGCTTCTTCGACATCCCCGATGACGTGGGGGCGATGTGATGCTGGATGGCGGGATAGACCCGGTCGGCGCGCTGGCGCTGCGGATGGGGGACAATGCGCTGATCCTCGGGCACCGGGTATCTGAGTGGTGCGGGCATGCGCCGGTGCTGGAGGAGGATATCGCGCTGGCCAATATCGCGCTCGATCTGATCGGGCAGGCGCAGCTGTGGCTGGGGCTGGCGGGGGAGGCTGACGGGCGCAGCGCCGATGAGCTGGCGTTTCTGCGCGATGCCTGGGAATTCCGCTGCCTGCTGCTGGTGGAGCAGCCGAACGGGGATTTCGGGCGCACTGTGATGCGGCAGTTCCTGTTCGACGCTTGGCATGTGGAAATGCTGCGGGCGCTTTGTGGGTCGCGTGAGCCGCGGGTGTCGGAGATCGCGCAGAAGGCGGTGCGGGAGGTGGACTATCACCTCGAGCGGTCCTCGGCGCAGGTGATCGCGCTGGGCGATGGCACCGAGGAGAGCCACGGGCGGATGCAGGCGGCGCTGGACTGGCTCTGGCCCTGGGCGGGCGAGGCGCTGGTGGCCGATCCGGTGGATGTGGCGCTGGCGGAGGCCGGGATTGCGCCCTCGGTGGAGGAGTTGCGGCCGGGCTGGGAGGCGACGCTGCGCGGCGTGCTGGGGGAGGCAACATTGACCATTCCCGAGAGCGAGTTTGCCCATCGCGGTGGGAAGGACGGCAAGCGGCATTCGGAGGCGCTGGGGCATTTGCTGACCCAGATGCAGTGGCTGCAGCGGGCCTATCCGGGGGCGGAGTGGTGAGCATGGCCGAGGTGCGGCTGTCCGAGGCGGAGGTCTGGGAGGTGCTGGGCGGCGTGCCGGACCCGGAGATTCCCGTGATTTCGCTGGTCGATCTCGGGGTGATCCGGGGCGTGGGCTACGAGGGCGATACGCTGGTTGTGACCGTCACGCCGACCTATTCGGGCTGCCCGGCCACCGCCGTCATCAACATGGATATCGAGGCGGCCTTGCGGGCGGCGGGGGTGGCGCAGCTGGAATTGCGCCGCCAGTTGGCCCCGCCCTGGACGACCGATTGGCTCAGTGCCGAGGGCCGGGCGAAGCTGGAGGCCTATGGCATCGCGCCGCCGCAGCCGGCGGGCGGGCCGGAGCGCTGCCCGCGCTGTGCGAGCGGAAACCTCCACAAGATCAGCCAGTTCGGCTCGACGCCCTGCAAGGCGCAATGGTGCTGCGGCGACTGCCTCGAACCCTTCGACTACTTCAAGTGCATCTGAAAGGGCGCGCGACATGGCCCAGTTTCTCCCCCTCACCGTGACCGACGTGCGCCCCACCACCCGCGAGGCCGTGGTGGTGACGCTTCAGCCCGACGACCCGGAGGCCTTTGCCTTCACCCAAGGGCAATATCTGACCTTCCGGCAGGAGATCGACGGCACCGAGATACGGCGCAGCTACTCGATCTGCTGCGGCGTGGGCGAGGGGTTGCAGGTGGGGATCAAGCGGGTCGAGGGGGGCGCGTTTTCATCTTGGGCGAATGACAACCTCAAGCCGGGGATGCGGCTGGAGGCGATGCCGCCCTCGGGGCGGTTCTTTGTGCCGCTGGGGGACGCGCCGAAGCATTACCTCGCCTTCGCGGGCGGCTCGGGGATCACGCCGGTGCTGTCGCTCATCCGCACCACGCTGGCCGCCGAACCGCAGAGCCGCTTCACGCTAGTCTATGCAAACCGGGCGGCTGCGACGGTGATGTTTCGCGAAGAGCTGGAAGACCTGAAGAACCGCCACATGGGCCGGTTCCGGGTGATCCATGTGCTGGAGCATGACGGGCAGGAGGTGCCGCTGTTTTCGGGCCGGGTGGATGGCGAGAAGGTGGCGGCGCTGTTTGCCGGGTTGATCGAGCCGGAAGGGGTTGATGTGGCCTTCATCTGCGGGCCGGAGCCGATGATGCTGGCGATCTCGGAGGCGCTGAGGGCAGCGGGGCTTTCGGAGGATCAGATCAGGTTCGAGCTGTTCAAATCCGACCAGCCCGGGCGGTTGCCGCAGCGGGTGGCAGCGGCGATGGCCGAGGGAGCCACGGGCGCGGAGGCGAAGGTGACGCTGGATGGCGTGACGCGGACACTGACGGTGGAGCCGGGGCAGACGGTGCTGGAGGCCGGGCTGGCCGCCTCGATGGAGGTGCCGTTCTCCTGCCGCGCGGGGGTGTGCTCCACCTGCCGCTGCCGGGTGCTGGAGGGCGAGGTGGAGATGGCGGCGAACTACGCGCTGGAGGATGACGAGGTGGCGAAGGGCTATGTGCTCAGTTGCCAGAGCCATGTGATATCGCAACGGGTGGTGGTGAGCTACGACGAGTAGGGGCGGGTGAGGGTGCGGCATGAGGCCAGCGCCCGCACCGCCCCCCCACGGGGCGGGCGCTTCGTTGACGTAGCACTGAACCGTGCGGTTGCGGGCGACCTCGCATGCGCCACTTGCTGCACCGCGCCCCGTGCGGTGCGGGCGCTGACCTTGCCCTGCGTGGCACCGCTTGCCGCCCGGCGTCGCACCGCTACCTTGCGCCCATGAATTGGACCGCCCAAATCGATGGCTATTGCGAGCGGCTCTCCCCGGCGTTCTGGGCGGAGCCGATCAATGCCGTGACCAACGCGGCCTTTCTGCTGGCGGCACTGGTCGCCTTTCTCCACGCACGGCGGATCGGGCAGGCGCGGGGGGCGGTGCTGGTGCTCTGCCTGCTGCTCGCCGCCATCGGGCTGGGCTCCTTTGCCTTTCACACCTTCGCCACGCGCTGGGCGGCGCTGGCCGATGTGGCGCCGATCCAGCTGTTCTCGCTGGTGGCGCTCGGGGCAGGGGTGCATCGGTTCACCGGGGCGCACTGGCCCCGGACGGCGCTGCTGGTGCCCGTGGTGCTGGCGCTGCTGATCCTCGCCACATGGGGGTTTGCGCAGGTTGCGCCGCCCGCGCTGCGGGGCGCGGTGGGCTATGCGCCTGCTTTCCTGTCGCTCTGGGGCTTTGCGGTGCTGCTCACGGTGCAGGGCAGCGCGCTTGCGCGGACGATGGCGGCGGCGGCGCTGGTGTTTACCCTCTCGCTCACGGCGCGGACGCTTGACCTGCCGTTCTGTGACACGATCCCCCTCGGCACCCATTGGCTCTGGCACCTGCTGAACGCGGTCACGCTGGCGCTGGTGATCCGGGTGCTGGCCGGGCAGGGGGCGGCGCTGCGGCGCGGGTAGGGGCGGCGGGCAGATGGCCCGCCCTACTTGTCGACCGGCAACCCGCTGGGCACGGCATCGGGCACGCCGAGGCGACCGTCGATGGCGGGCTGGTCGGTGAGGCTGGCGAGGAAGGCCAGGAGCAGCGCCACATCGGCATCGCTCAGGGGCCGGTCCTCCACCGAGATGGCGGCCTCCAGCGCGGCGCGGTCGGCGGCGTCGGAGAGGGGACCCATCGCGTCATGCTCCAGAGCGGCGAGGCGGGCGGGGGTGCCATCATAGGCGGCGAGCGCGGCGCGGGGGGCGGCGTGGGCGCGCAGGAAGGCCTCCAGATCGGCATAGGCGCCGGAGTGGCCATAGGGCGCGGTGGCGGTGACGTTGCGCAGGGAGGGCGTGCGGAAGGCGTAGGCATCCTCGGCGTGGCCGGTCACCCCCATGCGGCCCACGTCGCGGTGGTGGGTCTCGAAGGCGAGGCGCTTGCCGGGGCCGATCTGCGGCACGCCCATGGCGTGAAAGCCGTGGTCGGTTTGCAGGGCGCCGGCGTGGCAGCCGGAGCAGCCTGCCGTGCCGTAGAAAAGCTTTGCGCCCGCAAGCGCCTCTGCCGAAAGCGCGGCCTCGTCGCCACGCAGGAAGGCGTCGAAGGGCGCGGCATCGGCCCGCCATTCGAAGGCCATGAAGGCGGCGATGGCGTTGGAGATATCGGTGAAATGCAGCGGGCGGCCTGCGGCGACCTCGGGGTAGACCGCCTCGAACCGCCGCTGGTAGTCGCCCGCGCCCTCGACCCTGCGGGCGATGATATCCCACGCGCCGCCCGGCCCGGTGATCCGGCCCGAGCGGGTGGCCTTGGAGATGTCATTCTCGCGGACATGGCCTGCCATCTCGTCGGCGGAGAGCACGGGGAACATGGTTTGCGCCGAGAGGATGCCGGAAAAGCCGACCTCCATGTCTTCGCCCATCGGGGTGCGGAAGCCGGATTTGCGGGTGGGGTCCACCTCGATCCGGCCATCGTGGAAGAGCACGGTGAACTGGTGCGCGCCGAGGTTGAAGAGGGCGGGGGCGTTGCGGGGGATGAACTCGTCGGGGTAATTCGCCGGGTCCGCCACGCGGTCAGGGCCAAGGCCCGCGCCGCCCTCTCCCATGCCGAGGGAGAGGCCATCGGACGTGGCGAAGCGCGGGTGGTGGCAGGTGGCGCAGGCGATGTTGCGGTTGCCGGAGAGGATCGGGTCGTAGAACAGAAGCTGGCCGAGCGCGGCCTCGGCCTCGTCGACGGCGATGAAATCGGCATCGGTCAGGGGCGCGGGGAACTCCTGCGCAGAGGCGGGCGCGGCGAGCAACAGGGCGAGCGCGAGGCTACGCATAGGCCTTGGCCTTCTCTTCGAGCGAGATCACACGGGGCTCGACCAGCGGCGCACCGCCAGGAAAGAGCGGGTGGCGCTTGTGAGCGCCCTTCAACCAGCCGCCGAACATGATGCGCCCAATGGACAGGAAGACGCCGAAGGTGGAGCCGGAGGTGGGCGGCAACCCCTCGGGCAGGGGGCGCTCCTTGGGCACGTTCACCCGCGCTTTTACCGGGCCGAGGGCGTCCGGGTTCGCGATGCCGTGGGTGATCGCCCCGAAGAAAGGGTAGCGCGGGCCGGGGCCGGTGTTGCCCAGCGGCGTGTTGCAGCAGGCGGTGTACCAGCGGGCGAGGCCATTGGGGCTGAGGCGGAGGGCAGCGATGTGCTCCTTGCCTTGGGTGATCGAGAGCCGGTCGCAGCGAAACTGGATGATGTCGGTGCCGTCTGCGGGGCCGAGAATGTCGTCGCGCCCCAGCACGCGGGCGAAGGCGCGGCAGGAGTTGCAGTGGCAGATCACCCGGTTGCCCTGCGGCGGCGCGGGGCGGGCGATGATGGCAAGCTGCACCTTGCCGCAATCGCAGGTGAGCGTGATGGGGTCGGGCATGGGTGGTCTCCTCCGGGGCGGAGGTTAGGGCAGGTGGGGCGGAGGGGGAAGGGGTGAGGCTCCGGCCCGTTGCGGTAGCTGGGACAGGGAAAGCCCTGAGTGCTCGAAGCGCGGTGGCCGCTTTGCCCCCTTAGTTCTAGCTGCTGGACCTATCCGGCCGTGACATTACAGCTTGGCGCCGTGCTTTGTCTTCGTCTGTCATTGCCCGAAGCTCCCGGCCCGCGGCCTGGGTTTCTTCGTCACCGCCGACAAGGCTCGTGACACCGGATTTCAGGGCCTCGTATCCTTGTCGTGCGACCTCGGCGGGGTCGTTCTTCCAAGAGTTGTCGCCAAAGCGCGTGCTCCCCATTCCGGCGCGAATATGAAAGTCGGTTGCCGTGGCGCCCGGATGGAGGATCGTGACGTCAACTCCGGTGCCACGCAACTCTTCTCTCAAGCCATGCCCGAACGAGGTCATGAACGACTTAGACGGTCCATAGATGCTCTCATATGGAGTTGGAGTGGTTGCCGACAGCGAACTGACCAACAGCAGTTTGCCGCGACCCTGCGCGATCATGGCCGGGAGCAGGCCGTGACACAGACGGAGTGTCGAGTTGATGTTGATTTCAACAAGCTGAAGGTGCCGATCAAGAGGAACGTCGAGAAAGGCCCCTCCAATTGCAATGCCAGCATTCAGGACCAGTGCATCAAGAGGTCTTCCATCCACGGCGCCGATAACTTCCTCGGCGCCTTCGGCAGTCGTGAGGTCAGATTGCACCGCCACAACCGACCCGTCGGTGCTCAACTGCTCTGCGATGCTGTGCACCGTCGGGCTTGAGCCGCATACGATTGCGTCGAAACCATCGGCAACAAAAAGGCGCGCAAGCTCCAGTCCGATCCCGGCGGAACTGCCGGTTACCAGCGCAAGTGGTTTTTCCTGTTCACCCATTTGCCAGAGGTCCTTTCATGCCGGAGTAATATGGAACGTGGCTGATCCTACCAAAACAAGTCCTCAGCCCGTGGGCAAGTCTCGCTGAAACGGGTGTGAAGTGGACGTAGCTCAGTCCGCATAGCCGACGCTCGTCGCTGGCCATTCACTGCAGAGGGTTGGGGTGCGGCATGACGAAGGCCCAGCGCCCGTCCTGCATGGTGCGTGGGACCGGCCGGTTCGTCCCCCCATCCCAAAAGTGATTCGAAAATCCCTTCCCATGCGAATCACCTTGCGTTACGGTGGTCTCAGACCCGGAAAACCGGGCGTTACGAGGCAGATCAGGCAGTCTGATGACAGAGATGGTTTTTGGCACGGCCCCCGTCCGCACGGGCGAGCCGGTGCTTCCCCGATGGTGGCGGACGATCGACAAGTGGTCGATGTCCTGCATTCTGCTGCTCTTCGGCGTGGGGCTGCTGCTGGGTCTTGCGGCCTCGCCGCCGCTGGCTGCCCGCAACGGGCTGGACCCGTTCTATTACGTGCAGCGGCAGGCCTTCTTTGGTGGCCTCTCGCTGGTGGTGATGTTCGCCTTCTCTATGATGAACCCGAGTCTCGTGCGCCGCCTTGCGGTGCTGGGCTTCTTCGTTTCCTTCGTGGCGCTCCTGCTGCTGCCGGTCTTCGGCACCGACTTCGGCAAGGGCGCGACCCGGTGGTTCTCGCTCGGGTTCGCCTCGGTGCAGCCCTCGGAATTCCTGAAGCCCGGCTTCGTGGTGCTCGCGGCATGGCTGATGGCCGCCTCGCAGCAGGTGGCGGGGCCTCCGGGCAAGTCTTTCTCCTTCATTCTCGCGGTCGTCATCGTGATGCTGCTCGCGCTCCAGCCCGACTTTGGCCAGGCCTGCCTGATCCTCTTTGCATGGGCGGTGATGTACTTCGTCGCCGGTGCGCCGATCACCATTCTCGTCGTGGTGGCCGGGCTCGTGGTGGTGGGCGGCCTGACGGCCTATGAGGGCTCCGAACACTTTGCCCGCCGGATCGACGGCTTCCTGAACCCTGATCTCGACCCGCGCACCCAGCTTGGCTACGCCACCAATGCGATCCGCGAGGGCGGGTTCTTTGGCGTGGGTGTGGGCGAGGGGCAGGTGAAATGGTCGCTCCCCGATGCGCATACCGATTTCATCATCGCGGTGGCGGCGGAGGAATACGGGCTGGTGCTCGTGCTCGCCATCATCTTGCTCTACGCCACCATCGTGGTGCGTTCGCTGCTGCGGCTGATGCGCGAGCGTGACCCATTCATCCGGCTGGCGGGCACCGGGCTGGCCTGCATCTTCGGCGTGCAGGCGATGATCAACATGGGGGTGGCCGTGCGGCTGCTGCCCGCCAAAGGCATGACGCTGCCTTTCGTTTCTTACGGCGGCTCGTCGATGATCGCGGGCGGTATCCTTGTGGGGATGCTGCTGGCCTTCACCCGCACGCGCCCGCAGGGGCAGATCGGCGACATTCTGCTGCGGAGGCATCCGTGACGCGCGACCTGCTTCATTTTCTTGCTGAAAATATCCAATCCCCCGGCCGCACCCCTCTGAACGCCGGAGCAGAAACATGACGCAGCCTCTTCTCATCATCGCAGCCGGTGGCACCGGCGGGCATATGTTTCCGGCGCAGGCGCTGGCCGAGGCGATGCTGTCGCGCGGCTGGCGGGTGAAGCTTTCGACCGATGCGCGGGGCGCGCGCTATACCGGCGCCTTCCCCGAGGCAGTGGAGATCGAGGTGCGCTCTTCGGCCACCTTTGCGCGGGGCGGGGCGCTGGCCAAGCTGGCGGTGCCCTTCCGTATTGCGGGCGGCACGATCTCTTCGGTGATCCGGATGCTGCGCGACAAGCCCGCCGTGGTGGTGGGCTTTGGCGGCTACCCCTCGATCCCGGCGCTGGCGGCGGCGACGATCCTGAAGCGCCCGCGCGCGATCCATGAGCAGAACGGCGTGCTGGGCCGGGTGAACGAGATGTTTGCCAAGCGCGTCCATGCGATTGCCTGCGGCACATGGCCGACCGAGCTGCCCGAGGGCGTGCAGGGCCATGACATCGGCAACCCGGTGCGCGCTGCGATCCTCGCCCGCGCCGGTGCGCCCTACATTCCGCCGGGCGATTACCCGCTGTCGCTGCTGGTGATGGGCGGCAGCCAGGGCGCGCGGATCCTCTCCGATGTGGTTCCTGCCGCGATTGCCGCGTTGCCCGAGCAGTACCGGCAGCACATCCGCGTGTCGCATCAGGCGCGGCCCGAGGATGAGGCGCGGGTCGTCAGCTTTTACGAGCAGGCGGGCATTGATGCGACGGTGCAGCCCTTTTTCGCCGACGTGCCCGAGCGGATGGCCGAGGCGCAGCTGGTGATCACCCGCGCGGGCGCCTCCACCGTGGCCGACCTCTCGGTGATCGGGCGCCCCTCGATCCTCGTGCCGCTGGCGGCGGCGATCCGTGATGAGCAGACGGCCAATGCCCGCGGGCTGGTTGACGCGGGAGCAGCCATCCTCGTGCCCGAGAAACGGCTTGACCCCGAAAGCCTCGCAGAGCAAATCCAGACAATTCTCGACTTCCCCGAGGGCGCGACGCAGATGGCGCATGCGGCACTGGCCACCGGCAAACCGGATGCCACGCAGCGTCTGGTGGAGCTGGTCGAGGGGCTGACGGGCAACGAGATGGCGGCGAAATCGACCGGAGAAAACTTCGGCGAGCAGTGAGTAGAGTGAGGCAGTGACATGGACGGAAGCAATATCATGCAGGGTGTAACCAAACTCCCGACCCAGCTTGGGGCGATCCACTTCGTCGGTATCGGCGGCATCGGCATGTCGGGCATTGCCGAGGTGCTGCTGAACTTCGGCTATCAGGTGCAGGGCTCCGACCTGAAGAAGAGCAAGATCACCGAGCGGCTGGAGCGGCTGGGTGCGAAGGTGTTCGAGGGGCAGGCGGCCGAGAACCTCGAGAGCGCCGAGGTCATCGTGATCTCCAGCGCGATCAAGCCGGGCAACCCCGAGCTGGACGCCGCCCGCGCCAAAGGCCTGCCGGTGGTGCGCCGCGCCGAGATGCTGGCCGAGCTGATGCGGCTCAAATCCAACATCGCCGTCGCCGGCACCCACGGCAAGACCACCACCACCACGCTGGTGGCGGAGCTGCTGGAGAAGGGCGGGATCGACCCGACGGTGATCAACGGCGGGATCATCCATGCCTATGGCTCGAATGCCCGGATGGGGCAGGGCGAGTGGATGGTGGTGGAGGCCGACGAGAGCGACGGCACCTTCAACCGCTTGCCCGCGACCATTGCCATCGTCACCAACATCGACCCCGAGCACATGGAGCACTGGGGCACCGAGGAGGCGCTTCATCAGGGATTCCTCGATTTCGTCTCCAACATCCCGTTCTACGGCCTCGCCGTCTGCTGCACCGATGATGCCGATGTGCAGGCGCTGGTGGGCCGCGTCACCGACCGCCGGGTGGTGACCTATGGCTTCAATGCGCAGGCCGACGTGCGCGCGGTGAACCTGACCTACAAGGCCGGCGTGGCGCATTTTGACGTGCGGCTGCAGACCGAGGACATGGTGATCGAGGGTTGCACCCTGCCGATGCCGGGCGATCATAACGTTTCCAATGCTTTGTCCGCCGTGGCCGTGGCGCGCCATCTCGGCATGAAGGCCGAAGAGATCAAGGCGGCGCTGGCGGGCTTTGGCGGGGTGAACCGCCGCTTTACCCGCGTGGGCGAGGTGAACGGCGTGACCGTGATCGACGATTACGGCCACCACCCGGTCGAGATTGCCGCGGTGCTGAAAGCCGCCCGTCAGGCCACCGAAGGCCGGGTGATTGCGGTGCATCAGCCGCACCGGTACTCGCGCCTCTCCAACCTGTTCGACGACTTCTGCGCCTGTTTCAACGAGGCCGATGTGGTGGCCATTGCCGAGGTTTATGCCGCCGGTGAAGACCCGATCCCCGGTGCGAGCCGCGATGATCTGGTTGCCGGGCTCATCGCCCACGGCCATCGCCATGCCCGTGCGATCCTGAGCGAGGATGACCTCGTGCGGCTCGTGCGCGAGCAGGCGGGCGAGGGCGATATGGTGGTCTGCCTTGGCGCCGGTACGATCAGCACATGGGCCAACAACCTGCCGGAGCGGTTGAAGGGCTGAGGCCGGGAGAGGCCGATGCCTGTTTTCGTGACATTCGCGGCCCTTGGCATGGGCGCCGCCCTCATCGTCGCCCGCCCGCTCTGGGCGTTGACGGTGCTGGTGGTGCTGATGCTGGTGAGCGCGCTGCTCTGGGCCGTCTTCAGCATCGAGCCACGCTGGGCCTCGGGCCTGATCGAACAGAGCGCCCAGGCCGGTGCGGTGGCACTGGTGCCGCTGGCGCTTGGCGTCGTCGCGGGGCTGGTGCTGCGCCGGATGGGCGTGCGCCATGACTGAGGCTGGCCTCAAACGCCGGATCGGGCCGGGCCTGATGACCGCCTATGGCGTTGGCGTGATGGTGGGCGCGGGCATTTACGTGCTGATCGGCGCGGTGGCCGGGCTGGCGGGCAGTTATGCGCCGCTGGCGTTTTTGCTGGCCGGGCTGGTGGCGGCCCCTTCGGCACTGACCTATGCCGAGCTTTCGGCCCGCATCCCCGAAGCGGCGGGCGAGGCGGCCTATGTGGCGCAGGCCTTTGGGACCACGGTGCTGCCGGTCGCCATCGGGCTGGCGATCGTATTGGCTGGCACTGTCTCGGGCGCAGCGGTGCTGCGCGGCGGGGTGGGCTACCTGACGGCGCTGGTTTCGGTCACGCCGGTTTGGGCGATTGTCGCCATTGGCGCGGCGCTGACGTTGGTGGCCATCGCCGGGGTGCTGGAAAGCCTCGCGCTGGCCGCGCTTTTCACTGTGGTCGAGGTGATCGGGCTGGTGCTGGTCTCCGGTGCGGGCCTGATGGCCGAGCCGGTTGCGGTAGCCGTGCCCGAGGCCGCCCCCGGTGCGATGGCGGTGCTGGCGGCCACGGCGCTGGCCTTCTTTGCCTTCATCGGTTTCGAAGACGTGGTGAACATGGCCGAGGAGGCGCGCGAGCCGGAGCGGACCATGCCGCTCGCGATCATCGCCTCGCTGCTGATCACCGCCGTGCTCTATGCGCTCGTGAGCTTCGCCGCGCTGCGCGCCGTGCCCGCCGCCGATCTTGCCGCCTCCGAGCGCCCGCTGGCGCTGGTTTGGGAGCGGGCGACAGGGCAGGGCGCAGGCTTTCTGGCTGCCATCGCGGTGCTCGCGGCCTTGAACGGCGTGTTGGCGCAGCTGGTGATGGCGGCCCGCGTGCTCTTTGGCCTTGGCCGCCGCGCCCGCGCCTTTGCCCCCTTCACCCATGCGCACCCGCGCTTCGGCACGCCGGTGCTGGCCTCGCTCACCTGCGGCGCGGCGCTGATCGGCGCGGCCCTTGCCCTGCCGGTGGCGCAACTCGCCGAGATCGCCTCGATGGTGCTGCTGGCGGTCTTTGCCGCCGTTAACACATCGCTGATCGCTCTCAAGCTACACTCGCCGCAGGCGCCCTTTCGGGTGCCGATGGTCGTGCCGGTGGTGGGGCTTGTCGCCGCGCTGGCCGCGCTTGGCCTCTCGCTGGCCGAAAGGATCGCGCCATGAGCCTGCTTCTGATCGCCGCCCTTCTGTGGATCTTCGCCGCAACGGCGACGGCCTTTTTGCCAATGCGCTACCAACTGGTGCCGGGGCTGGCGCTGATCGTTGGCGCGGTGGTGCTGATCGGCCTGTTCTTTGCCGAATTCGGGCCGCTGCCGGGCGTGCTGGCGCTGGCCGTGTTCCTCTCGTTCTTCCGGCGCCCGCTGGGGCACCTCATCCGTAAACTCACCGGGAAGGCCCGCGCATGACGCCATCGCTGATCTGTTTCTTCGCCTGGGCGCTCACAGCGAACCTCGCCGCGATGATCCCCTCGAAAGACAACCACTGGACCCGGGCCTATGTGCTCATCGCCGTAGGCATCCCGCTGCTCGGCTGGGTGACTTACCAGAACGGGCCGCTGATCGGGCTGATCTGCATGGCTGCGGGCGCCTCGGTGCTGCGCTGGCCGGTGGTCTACTCGTGGCGCTGGCTGAGGGGTGCGCGGCGCGGCAAGGATGGTGCCGCTGACGGCTGAGCCGGGCGGTTGAGCCCGTCGGGCAGGCTTGCCTCGCGGGCGCGGGGCGGCAAGGATGGCGCCCATGTTTCATGAACTCCACGCCGTGGCCGCCGGCTCGGCCCTGATCTTCGGCCTGCTCGGCTTCTGGCTGCGCTGGATGTCGCCCTTGGGCGGCGCGATTTACCTCGGCGGTCTGGTGGCGATCTGCATTGGGCTGAAGCTCTGGCTCGGACGCGGCCCGGTGGGCTGGGACAACGTGGGCCATGCGTTCTTGCTGCTGTGGGTGCTGCTGCCGGGGGTGGTGGGGGCTGTCGTTGGCGTGGCTTTGGCTTGGTGGCGGGTGCGGGGATAGACACCTTGACGCGAAGGGCTTGCACGGAATCAAGCCGAAGGCGCCGTGCAGCGCCGACCCGCCCGTCGCACCAAAGGTGCGCCTTTATTAATGGGCTCGCCGGAGGCGAGACGGCGGAGCTTGGGTGAGGTTGGGGCTTCCCGGGAAGGTCGAGCTGACACGGCACGATAAAGTGCCATGCACAGCCGTTGCATGCGCCACCCCGCGGGTCGGCGCTGCACGGCGCGGCGCTGCACGGCTTGCGTCTGCCACCCCGCCCGGCAATAACGCCTCCCATGACTGAGCTTCCCGAAGTGCGTGGCACGCTGACGCCGAACCGCCCCCTGAATGACCTCACATGGCTGCGCGTCGGCGGGCCGGCGGATTGGTTGTTTCAGCCCGCCGATCTGGAGGATTTGCAGGGCTTTCTGAAGGCGCTGGACCCGGCGATCCCGGTGTTCCCTATGGGCGTTGGCTCCAACCTGATCGTGCGCGATGGGGGCATCCGCGCCGTGGTGATCCGCCTCGGGCGGGGCTTCAATGGGATCGAGATCGAGGGGCGCCGGGTGACGGCGGGGGCGGCGGCGCTGGATGCGCATGTGGCTCGCAAGGCGGCGCAGGCGGGGGTGGACCTGACCTTTCTGCGCACCATCCCCGGGGCCATCGGCGGGGCGGTGCGGATGAATGCGGGCTGCTATGGCTCTTACGTGGCCGACCACCTGCAGGAGGTGACGGTGGTGTTGCGCGACGGCACGCTTGCCACGCTCTCGCCGCAGGATCTGAACCTTCAGTACCGCCAGTCCCACCTGCCGGAGGGGGCGGTGATCGTCTCCGCCACCTTCGAGGGCTCCGAGCGCGACCCGGCCACGCTGGAGACGCTGATGGAGGAGCAACTGGCCAGGCGCGACGCCTCCCAGCCGACCAAGGACCGGACGGCGGGCAGCACCTTTCGCAATCCGGCGGGATTTTCCTCCACCGGCAAGGCGGATGACACCCATGAACTGAAGGCGTGGAAGCTGATCGACGATGCGGGCATGCGCGGCGCGCGCGAAGGCGGGGCGGTGATGAGCGAGAAGCACTCCAACTTCCTCACCAACGCCGAGAATGCCAGCGCCGCCGACCTCGAAAATCTGGGCGAACGCATACGAAAAAAGGTTTACGAAACCAGCGGCGTAACGCTACAGTGGGAGATCATGAGGGTCGGCGAACCGGCCCCTGAAAAGGCAGGCGGCTGAGCGCTCAACGAAGCGGCTCAAGCATCAACGAAAACAAGGGCGAGACGCGCGAAACCAACGCGCGAGAACCGTCGCCCGGTGACAGAGGCGGACATGTCGAGCAGGACAGTCCAGAATGTTGTCGTCCTCATGGGCGGCCCTTCGGCAGAGCGTGAGGTTTCGCTCTCCACCGGGCGTGAATGCGCGAAGGCGCTGCGCACCGAGGGCTTTCACGTGGCGGAGCTGGACGCGGGTGATGACGTGGTGGAGCGGCTGAAGGCGCTGGCCCCCGATGTGGTTTTCAACGCGCTGCATGGCCGCTGGGGCGAGGATGGCTGCATCCAGGGCCTGCTGGAGTGGCTGCGTATTCCCTACACCCATTCCGGCGTGCTGGCCTCATCGACCGCCATCGACAAGGAGCGGACCAAGGCGCTCTACCGCGCCCACGGGCTGCCGGTGGCGGAGAGCCTGCTGGCCGGGCGCGACGAGATCGAGGCGGCCCATGTGATGCCGCCGCCCTATGTGGTGAAGCCCTATAACGAGGGCTCCTCGGTGGGCATCTACATCGTGAACAAGGATGCGAACTCCCCGCCGAAGCTGGCCGAGGATGCCGCGCAGGTGCTGATGGTCGAGGCCTTCGCGCCGGGCCGGGAGCTGACCTGCACGGTGATGGGCGAGGCGGCGCTTGGCGTGACCGAGATCCTGACCGATGGCTGGTACGACTACGAGGCAAAATACGCCGCAGGCGGCTCGCGCCACATCTGCCCGGCGGAGGTGCCTGAAGAGATCACCGAGACCTGCCGGGATTTTGCCCTGCGCGCCCATCAGGCGCTGGGGTGCAAGGGCATCAGCCGCACCGATTTTCGCTGGGATGACAGCAAGGGTGCCGAGGGCATCGTGCTGCTGGAGACCAACACCCAGCCGGGGATGACCCCCACCTCGCTCTCGCCCGAACATGCCGAGCACGCGGGCTACAGCTTTGGCGCCTTTTGCCGCTGGATCGTGGAGGATGCGTCATGCGGAAGGTGAAGGCTCCCGCCGATGCGCCGCGCCGCGACCCGGCGCCCTCCCGCGTGGCCTATCGGCTGGAGCGGATGTGGCTGACGCCGTTCTACCGCCGCCTGTTCCGCGTGGGCCTGCCCTGCGCCGCCGTGGCGCTGGCGGTCACTTGGTATTTTTCGGACGAGGGGCGCCGCAGCCAGATCACCGATGCCATCGCCGAGGCGCGGCGCTCGGTAGAAGAGCGGCCCGAGTTCATGGTGAAGATGCTGGCCGTTGAGGGCGCGTCGGAGGAGCTTTCGGGCGATATCCGGGCGCTGGTGCCTTACGAGTTCCCGCTCTCCAGCTTCGATATGGACCTCGATGCCACCCGCGAGGCGATCGAGCAGCTCGATGCCGTGGCCGGTGCCCATGTGCGCATCCGCCCCGGCGGCGTGCTGCTGGTTGAGATCGAAGAGCGTATTCCGGTGCTGGTCTGGCGCAAGCGCGACGGCACGCTGCTGCTGCTGGATGACACCGGCCACCCGGTGGCGCCGTTGATCTCGCGCGGGCTGCGGCCCGACCTGCCGCTGGTGGTGGGCCGGGGCTCCGACACGCCCACTGCCGTGGCCGAGGCGCGCGCCATCTATGCTGCCGCCACCCCGCTGGCGGGCCGTCTGCGGGGCCTCGTGCGCCGGGGCGAGCGCCGCTGGGATCTGGTGCTCGACCGCGATCAGGTGATCCAGCTGCCCGAGGCGGCCCCCGCCGCCGCGCTGGAGCGGGTGATCGCCCTCGACGAGGCAGAAGACATGCTGGGCCGCGATCTAGCGGTCATCGACATGCGTATTCCCGGCCGTCCGACGCTTCGGATGGCCCCAGGCGCGGTGGAAGAGTTCCGCCGGATCAAATCGCTCGAAATCGGAGGCTCGAACGGCTGATGACCGATCTCTATGAAAACCAGCGGGCCATGCGCCGGATGCGCAAGCAGGCGATGGACCGTGGCGTGATTGCCATTCTCGACGTGGGCACCTCGAAGATCGCCTGCCTCGTGCTCCGCTTCGACGGGCCGGGGCGCTTTCGGGAAGCCGACGGGGTGGGCAGCCTTGCCGGGCAATCCAGCTTCCGGGTGATCGGCGCAGCCACCACCCGCTCACGCGGCGTGTCGTTCGGCGAAATTGACACGATGCAGGAAACCGAGCGCGCCATCCGCACCGCCGTGCAGGCGGCGCAGAAGATGGCGGGCGTTCGGGTGGACCATGTGATTGCCGCCTTTGCAGGCGCGCGGCCCCGCAGCTATGGCCTCGACGGCGCGATTGAGCTGGCCGACAGCACGGTGAGCGAGGCCGATGTGGCCCGCGTGCTGGCCTCCTGCGTGGTGCCCGATTTCGGGCAGGGGCGGCAGGCGCTGCATGCCCATCCGGTGAACTTTGCCATCGACCATCGCTCCGGCCTGATCGACCCGCGCGGGCAGATCGGCAACCGGCTGGCCGCCGACATGCATCTGCTGACGATTGAAACCAGCGTTGTGCAGAACCTGCTCTACTGCATCAAGCGGTGCGATCTGGAGCTGGCGGGGCTGGCCTCCTCAGCCTACGTCAGCGGCCTTTCGGCGCTGGTGGAAGACGAGCAAGAGCTTGGCTCGGCCTGTATCGACATGGGCGGCGGGGCGACGACGCTCTCGGTTTTCATCAAGAAACACATGATTTACGCCGATAGCGTGCGGCTGGGCGGCGATCACATCACCCGCGACATCAGCCAGGGCCTGCAGGTCAGCCCGCAGAAGGCCGAGTGGATCAAGACCCGCCACGGCGGTGTGGTGGCGACCGGCATGGATGACCGCGAGATGATCCCGCTGGGCGGGGAGACGGGCGATTGGGAGCATGACCAGCGCCGGGTGTCGCGCAGCGAGCTGATCGGCATCATGCGGCCCCGGGTGGAGGAAATTCTGGAGGAGGTGCGGGTGCGCCTCGATGCGGCGGGGTTCGACCATCTGCCGAGCCAGAAGATCGTACTCACCGGCGGTGGCAGCCAGATCCTCGGCCTTGACGAGCTGGCAAGCCGCATTCTCGGCCAGCAGGTGCGCCTTGGCCGCCCGCTCCGGGTACAGGGCCTGCCACAGGCCGCGACCGGCCCGGCGTTTTCGACCGCGGTGGGGCTGTGCCTCTATTCCGCGAGCCCGCAGGACGAATGGTGGGATTTCGATATTCCGGCCGATACCTACCCGGCCCGATCCTTCAAACGAGCCATGAAATGGTTCCGCGACAACTGGTGAGCCCAATATGATGTGGGATACGCAAAATCCCGCCGAAACGGCTGAAGAAAACCACTATAAATTGTGGCCTTTTTGCGTTTTTCGGATGACGCATAGGGGCCAAGACGATAATGTGCCTTAAATTTCGAGTCATTTTTGGCGGTGGGGCGCTGAAGGTGGCAGCCCCGGGGACATAAACGAACAAACGACAGGCGGAACACAGATGACTTTGAACCTCACCATGCCGACCGAATTGGACCTCAAGCCGCGGATCACCGTATTCGGTGTTGGCGGGGCCGGGGGCAACGCCGTGAATAACATGATCGAGAAGCAGCTCGAGGGTGTTGAGTTCGTGGTGGCGAACACCGACGCGCAGGCGCTGCAGCAGTCGGCCGCCGCCAACCGCATCCAGATGGGTGTGAAGGTGACCGAGGGTCTCGGCGCAGGCGCACGGCCCACCGTGGGCGCCGCTGCTGCCGAAGAGACCATCGAAGAGATCATCGACCACCTCGCCGGCGCGCATATGTGCTTCATCACCGCTGGCATGGGCGGCGGCACCGGCACCGGCGCCGCGCCGATCATCGCACAGGCCGCCCGTGAGCTGGGCGTGCTGACCGTGGGCGTGGTGACCAAGCCCTTCCAGTTCGAGGGTGGTAAGCGGATGCGCCAGGCCGAGGAGGGCGTTGAAGCCCTGCAGAAGGTCGTGGACACGCTGATCATCATCCCGAACCAGAACCTCTTCCGCCTCGCCAACGAGAAGACCACCTTCACCGAAGCCTTCGCGCTCGCTGATGACGTGCTCTACCAGGGTGTGAAGGGCGTGACCGACCTGATGGTCCGCCCGGGCCTGATCAACCTCGACTTCGCCGACGTGCGCGCGGTGATGGACGAGATGGGCAAGGCGATGATGGGCACCGGCGAAGCCGAGGGCGAAGATCGCGCCAAGGTTGCCGCCCAGAAGGCCATCGCCAACCCGCTGCTCGACGAGATCAGCCTGAACGGCGCCAAGGGCGTGCTGATCAACATCACCGGCGGGCATGACCTGACCCTCTTCGAACTCGACGAGGCCGCCAACGAGATCCGCGAGAAGGTGGACAGCGACGCCAACATCATCGTCGGCTCCACGCTGGATACCGGCCTCGAGGGCTTCATGCGCGTCTCCGTCGTGGCCACCGGCATCGACGTGATGGACGAAGAGCGCGAAATCCCGGTGCCGCGCCGCTCGATGGCCGCGCCGCTGCCGCAGCAGTCGGCCGAGCCCGAGGCTGCCCCGGCCCCCGCGCCGATGCAGGAAGTGGCCGCTGCGCCGCAGGTGTCGATCACCGGCGCCCGTCCGGCGGAGCCGCAGCCCCAGCCCGCCGCTCCCGCGCCGCAGGCCGAGGCTGAAGAGCCCTCGCTCTTCCCCGCCTTCCGCTCTTCCGCCCGTGACGAGGCTGAAGTGGCGGGCGACGACCTGCCGCCCCCGGCCTACCGCCCGGCCGCAGAGGCCCAGCCGCTTGAGGCGGTCGAGCAGCCCGAGCCCGCTCCGGCGGCGCGCCCGGCGCCCGGCACCCCCTCGGCAGAAGCCCTGGCTCGCCTGCATCAGGCGGTGCGCAAGGTGCCCGGCGCCCACACCGGCGCCGCGGCCGAACAGCCCCGCGCCGCTGCTCCCGCGCCGCAGCCGCAGGCCCAGCCCGAGCAGCAGCCCGGTGCCGCCGCAAGCGCCGATCACAAGGCCCGCTTCGGCATCGGTTCGCTGATCACCCGGATGGCCGGCCACGGTGCCGAAGGCCAGCCCCAGCAGCCCGCTCACCGCGAGCCGCCGGTGCGCTCTGCCGCGGCCCAGCCGCAGCGTTCGGCCTACCAGCAGCCCCAGATGGACCACGAGGAAGAGGTCGATCCGGAGCAGGAACGCATCGAGATCCCGGCCTTCCTGCGGCGTCAGGCCAACTGATCCGGGTCACGATATCCCAATAGAGAAAGGGCCGGGCAACCGGCCCTTTTTTCGTTGCAGGGCAGGGGGATGCACCGCCTCCTTTATGTGCCCGGCAAGGCCCCGCCGCTGCCCGGGCGGGGGATGTTACAGACCGTTGCAAAGATTGAATTGTAGCTAACGCCTCACCCCCCTATCTCCGATGGGAACCGGGCGAGGTGGGCTCGGACGCAAAAACGTGACCTGAACAGACGGCGAAGTCCGAAGAGGCAATTGGTGCAAACGACGCTCAACAAATCAGTAACGCTTTCGGGCGTTGGCCTGCATTCGGGCCGTCCGGCGCGGATTACCCTGAAACCGGCGATGGCCGATCAGGGCATCTGGTTTCGCCGCACCGATGCGGTGGAGGGCGATGCCTTTTTGCCCGCCCGCTGGGATGCCGTGGTGGAAAGCCCGCTCTGCACCCTGCTGACCAACGATGACGGCGTGAGCCTCTCGACGGTGGAGCATGTGATGGCGGCCCTCGCGGGCTGCGGTGTGCACAATGCTCTTGTTGAAGTGTCCGGCCCCGAGGTTCCGATCCTCGATGGCTCGGCGGCGCCTTTCGTCTCCGCCATTCTGCGCGCGGGCCTGCGCGAGCTCGACGCCCCGGTGCGGGCGATCCGCGTGCTCAAGCCCGTCGAGGTGAAGCGCGGCGAGGCCGTGGCCCGGCTGGAGCCCTCCGAAAGCCTGATCATCGATTTCAGCATCGACTTTGAAGATGCCGCCATCGGCGCGCAGGACAAAGTGATGAACATGGCCAACGGCGCCTTTGTGCGCGAACTCTGCGACAGCCGCACCTTCTGCCGCGCCGCCGACGTGGAAGCGATGCGCTCCGAGGGCAAGGCCCTTGGCGGCACCTACCTCAACGCGGTGGTGGTGGAGGGCGACCGGGTGCTTTCGCCCGGCGGCTTGCGCCACGACGATGAGCCGGTGCGCCACAAGATGCTCGACGCGCTCGGCGACCTGGCCCTCGCAGGCCACCCGATCCTTGGCCATTACACCGGCGAGCGTGCCGGCCATGCAATGACCAACGCGCTGCTGCGGGCGCTCTTCGCCGACCCGGAGGCCTACGAAGTTGTGACCTGCGACGCAGAAATGGTGCGCCGCCTGCCCGGAACGGGCCTGAAATCGCGTGATCTGCGCCTCGTTGCCTGATCCGGCAGCGTTGCAGAGCGGACTCTTCGGGCGATTTGAACACCCTATGTGCAGCAAAGCCATTTTGCCCCGGAAAATCTTGTGCTACACCCCTCATAATCTCCGCGGCCCTTCTGCCGCGCGGGCAATAAAGACACGGGATTAGAGGCGAATGGCGGCTGAGACGGGGCGAGCGGGGCTGGCAGGGATCGTGGCGCTATCGCTGACGCTCTCGGGCTGCGGCTTTTTCCAGGCCAAGCCGGAGCAGTCGCTGGAAGACCTGACTCCGGAACAGATCTACAATCAGGGTGAGGCCACGCTGGAGACCGGCAAGCCGGACGACGCGGCCGAGCTCTTTGCCGAGGTCGAGCGGCTTTATCCCTATTCCGTCTGGGCCAAGCGCGCGCTGATCATGCAGGCCTTCGCCTATCACCGCGACCGCGATTACGAGAACAGCCGTGCCACAGCGCAGCGCTACATCGACTTTTACCCGGCTGAGGAAGATGCGGCCTACGCACAATATCTGCTGGCGCTGAGCTACTACGACCAGATCGACGAGGTCGGCCGCGATCAGGGCCTCACCTTCCAGGCGCTTCAGGCGCTGCGCGAGGTGATCGAGAAGTACCCGGACAGCGAATATGCCTCTTCGGCGATCCTGAAGTTCGACCTTGCCTTCGACCACCTTGCGGCGAAGGAAATGGAGATCGGCCGCTACTACCTGCGGCGGGGCCACTACATTGCCGCGATCAACCGGTTCCGCGTGATCGTGGAGGAATTCCAGACCACCACGCAAACACCCGAGGCGCTGCACCGTCTGGTGGAGGCCTACCTCTCGCTCGGCCTGACCGCCGAGGCGCAGACGGCGGGGGCGATTCTGGCGTATAACTACCGCGCGACGGAGTGGTACGACGATACCTACACCCTGCTGGCCCGCCGCAACCTTCAGGCCCAGGCCAAGGGCGACAGCTGGCTGCGCCAGATCTATCGCCAGACGATCAAGGGCGAGTGGTTGTAATCTGCGTGGTGGGTTGCACCCACCCCAGAGCTATCCGATAGGGTGAGGCCCATGCTGCGCGGGCTCGACATACGCGACATTCTCATCATCGACCGGCTGGAGCTGAGCTTCGCGCCCGGCCTCAACGTGCTGACCGGCGAGACCGGGGCGGGCAAATCCATTTTGCTCGACGCGCTCGGATTCGTGCTTGGCTGGCGTGGCCGCGCCGAGCTGGTGCGGGCGGGGGCGGAGCAGGGCGAGGTGGTGGCCGAGTTTTCGCTCGATGCGGCCCATCCGGCGCGGGCGGTGCTGGAGGAGGCGGGAATCCCGGCCGAGGATGAGCTGATCCTGCGGCGGGTGAATACGGTCGACGGGCGCAAGACCGCATGGGTCAACGACCGGCGGGTCTCGGGCGAGGTACTGCGGGCACTGTCGGATGTTCTGGTGGAGTTGCATGGCCAGCAGGACGACAAGGGCCTGCTGAACCCGCGTGGCCACATGGCCCTGCTCGATGAGTTTGCCGGGGTCGATCCGGCCCCGGTGCGGGCCGCATGGCGGGCACGGCGGGAGGCCGCGAAGGCGCTGGAAGAGGCGCGCGCGGCCCAAAAGGCGCTGGCGGAAGAAGAGGAATTTCTGCGCCATGCGGCGGGCGAGCTGGGCAAGCTCGGCCCGCAGCCCGGCGAGGAGGCAGAGCTGGACGCGAAGCGCCGGCTGATGCAGGCGGCGGCGCGGATTCGCAAGGATGTCCAGCGCGCCCATCAGGCGCTTGGCCCGGAGGGGGCCGAGGGGATGCTGGGCGATGCCACGCGCTGGCTCGATGGCGCGGCGGAGGCAGCGGAAGGCCAGCTTGATGCCCCGCTGGAGGCGCTCTCCCGCGCATTGGATGCCTTGGGCGAGGCCGAGCAGGGCGTGGGCGCGGCGCTGGATGCGCTCAGCCACGACCCGCATGAGCTGGAGGCCACCGAGGAGCGGCTCTTTGCCCTGCGCGGGCTGGCCCGCAAGCATGGGGTGGCGCCCGACGACCTCGCCACGCTGGCCGCCGAGCTGACCGCCAAGCTGGAGACGCTGGACGCGGGCGAGGGCGGCATTGCCAAGCTGGAGAAAGCCGCGCGCGATGCCGAGGCGGCCTATGAGGCGGCCGCAAGCAGGCTCACCGAGACCCGGCGCAAGGCGGCGGCGAAGCTCGACAAGGCGATGGGCGCGGAACTGGCGCCGCTGAAGATGGAACGCGCGGTATTCTCGACCGAGATCACCGCCGGTGATCCGGGACCGGACGGCGTGGATGCGGTAACCTTCACCGTGGCCACCAACCCCGGTGCGCCCGCAGGCCCGCTGAACAAGATCGCCTCGGGCGGCGAACTCAGCCGTTTTCTGCTGGCGCTGAAGGTCTGCCTGACGCGGCACACCACCGGGCTGACGATGATCTTCGACGAGATCGACCGGGGCGTGGGCGGGGCCACCGCCGATGCCGTGGGTCGGCGGCTGGCCGGTCTGGCGGCTTCGGGGCAGGTGCTCGTCGTCACCCACAGCCCGCAGGTGGCGGCGATGGCCGCGCATCACTGGCGGGTGGAGAAACGGGTGGCGAAAGGGCAGACGCTCTCGACCGTCACCCCGCTCGATGCGCCCGCGCGGGTGGACGAGCTGGCGCGGATGCTGGCGGGCGAACAGGTGACCGATGAGGCCCGCGCGGCGGCACGGGCGCTGCTGACGGGCTGAGCGCCCGACCCTTCAATGCGTTCAGCGGCGGCGGTAGTTGGCCAGCACGCGCTTGGTGCGTTCACGCAGCTTGGCGGCATCCCCGACCGCGCTCATGTCGGCGCAGACGTAATCGGCAGCAGCCTTCGCGTCGATCGGGCTGATCCGGTAGTTCTGCTCGATGCTCTCGATGAACTGCCAGTTGGCGCCATTGATGAGAGAGACGGTGGGCAGGGGGCCGCGTTTGCAGGAAATCATGATCGAACCGCTCTCGGCAGAGGCCGAAGCGGCGCCGAACGCGAGGGCAAGGGCGGCAGCGGGAAGGACAAGACGGTTCATGGCAGGCTCCAGGCTTTACGTTGGATCACAGCGAGACAACCGGAGCCAGCAGCGGCTCCGATTGGCTAAAATTAGCCTGAAATTCTGCCAAAAGTTTGTCTGAACCGGGACGGTGCCACGCCGCCCCGGCTAGTGACGCCACGTCGTGGCGCCGCAGGTCTTAACGGCGGCGGTAGTTGGCCAGAGCGGCGCGGGTGCGGCTGCGCAGCTTTTCGGCGTCGCCCACGGCATCCATGTCGGCGCAGACGTATTCGGCGGCGGCACGGGCCTGCTCGGGGGTCACGGCATAGGTCTTTTCGATGCTGTCGATGAACACCGGAGCCGGGCCGTTGATGATGGCGACCTTCGGCAGCGGGCCGCGCTTGCAGGAGATCTTCACATTGGCGGAGGCAGCGGTGCCGCCGAGGGAGAGGGCGAGGGCAAGGGCAACGGTCGGATGGATAAGACGCTTCACGGGAGGCTCCTGACGCTGATCGGGGTCGCAAAATGAAAAGAAGCGAAGCCAGTTCGGCTCCGCTTCATATTTCGTAAACCAAGATCATGCCCAAAATTGGGCGATCTTGCGGCCTCCTTGCAGCCCTGTCCGGAGTGGCCGGGGCGGGCTGCGCGGCGGCTCAGCGGCGCTCGTAGGGCGCGGTCGCCTCGTAGGTCAGATCGACGAGATAGTCGAGGTCGCCCACGGCGCCCATGTTGCCGCAAACCTGCTTGGCCACGCGGGTCGCTTCCTTCTCGGTCATCACGAAATTCTCCATCAGGCTGGCGACGAAGTTTTCGTAGTGGCCGTTGATCATCGGGTTCGACGGGATCGGGCCGCGGTTGCAGTGAATGACGAGGCGCGCATCCGCAGATTGCGCCACCATGATGCCGCTCAGCGCAAGGGCGAGCGTTGCTGTGATTGCTTTGAGTTTCATTGGGTTACCACCTTCTCCTAATGCGCCACCTTATACGCTTTAACCCGCCGTTAATCTACTGAGTCGCTGTGCTTCTGGTTAATTGCACACAAATTTTATTGGTCTCTTCAATTGTTTCCCGGACGGATGATTTTTCCCGGATTCAGGAGGTTCTGAGGGTCCAGCGCGGCCTTCAATTCGCCCATCACGCCCCAGGCCTCGCCGTGCTCGGCTTCCATCAGGTGCAGCTTGCCCATGCCCACCCCGTGCTCGCCGGTGATGGTGCCGCCAAAGGCCAGCGCGCGCTCGGCCATCGTGTCGGCAATCTGCTTGGCGCGGGCCATCTCGGAGGGGTCTTCCGGGTCGACCAGCAGGATGGCGTGAAAGTTGCCGTCGCCGACATGGCCGAGGATCGGGCCTTCGAGCCCGGCCATGGCGATATCCTGCGCGGTGATCTCCACCGCCTCGGCCAATCGGGAGATCGGCACGCACATGTCGGTCACAATCGCCTTGGCCCCTTTCCGCGCCGCGAGGATCGCCCAATAGGCGTGGTGGCGCATGGCCCAGAGCGCGGTGCGGTCTTCGGCCTTTTCGGCCCATTTGAACGCCTGCCCGTTCATGTCGCTCACCAGCTCGCCAAAGAAGCGGGCATCGGCGGCAACGGAGGTTTCGGAGCCGTGAAACTCCACCAGCAGATGCGGCATCACCGGCAGGTCGGCACCGGAGTAGGCGTTGACGGCGGCCACGGTGGGGCCGTCGACAAACTCGATCCGCGCCATCGGCAGCCCGGCCTGAATGGTGGCGATGACGCAATCGACCGCGTCGCCCATCTTTTCGAAGGCGCAGGTGGCGGCCGCCGTGGCCTCGGGCTGGCCCTGAAGCCGCAGGGTCAGCTCGGTGATCAGGCCCAGCGTGCCCTCGGAGCCGACCATCAGGCGCGTCAGGTCATAGCCGTTGGAGGCCTTGCGCGCACCGCTCCCGGTGCGGATCACCTCGCCGCTGGCCAGCACCACCTCGAGCGCCAGCACGTTCTCGGCCATCGTGCCGTAGCGCACGGCGGTCGTGCCGCTGGCCCGGGTGGAGGCCATGCCGCCCAGCGTGGCATTGGCGCCCGGATCGACCGGGAAGAACAGGCCGGTGGCCCGGAGTTCGTGGTTCAGCGCCTCGCGGGTCACGCCGGGCTGCACCACGGCGACCATGTCCTCGGGCCGGACCTCGAGCACCCTGTCCATCCGGGTGAAATCCACCGCGATGCCGCCCTTGATCGCCAGCCCGTGCCCCTCGAGCGAGGTGCCCGCGCCCCAGCCCACCACCGGGCAGCGCGCGGCGGCGCAGGCCTTCATGATCGCGGCCACCTCTGCCGTGGTCTCGGGGTAGGCCACCGCCTCGGGCGGGGTGAGGGGAAAATGGGTCTCGCTGCGGCCATGCAGGTCCAGATCACTCTTGGACCGGCTGAGCCGATCGCCTAGAACGGCCTCAAGGCCGGTCTGCGCCTCGTGGAAAGGCATTGTTCCTCCTCGCGTTCACCGGACGCCACCCTAGGCGATGCGGGCCGTCCGGGGAAGGGCGCGCGCGGGTTCGCAACTGCAAGATGAGGGCGCGGGTGAGCGAGAGCGACAGGCAGGGCGGAAGGGCAGCGGCAGGCCCGCTGCGGCAGCGCCTGTCGGAGCTGCGCGAGGTGGTCGATACGCTGATGCGCGTGCTGCGCCAGCGCGGGCCTTCCCAGGTTCAGTTCTGGTTCATCGCGTTGGCGCTTGGCGTCGCCTCGGGCTACGCGGCCTGCCTCTTTCGCCTCGGGATCGACTGGCTGCAAGGCACGCTCTACGGCACCGATGACACGAGGATGATCCACAGCTTCGCCGCTGGGCTGCCGTGGTGGTGGGTGCTGGTGCTGCCCATCCTCGGCGGGCTGGCGGTTGGGGTGATTCTCGACCGTTTCGCCCCCGGCGCACGGGTGCGCTCGGTGGCCGATGTGATCCACGGCGCGGCGCTGAACCGGGGCAGGGTGGAGCAACGCGCCGGCCTCGCCTCTGCGCTGGCCTCGCTGATCACGCTCTCCTCGGGCGGCTCCACGGGGCGGGAAGGGCCGGTGGTGCACCTTGCGGCGGTGATCTCGTCATGGGTCAGCGAGCGGATCAATGCGAACGGGGTCACCGGCCGCGACCTGATGGGCTGCGCCGTGGCCGCCGCCGTCTCGGCCAGCTTCAATGCGCCCATCGCGGGAGCGCTCTTTGCGCTGGAGGTGGTGCTGCGGCACTTCGCGGTGCACGCCTTCGCCCCCATCGTCATCGCCTCGGTCGCGGGCACGGTAGTGTCGCGCAGCTTCTTTGGCGATGTGGCCGAGTTCACCCTTGGCGGTGACGGGGTGCTGAGCTTTTACGTCGAACTGCCGGCGTTCCTGCTGCTCGGCCTCACGTGCGGCCTCGTGGCGGTGGTGCTGATGCGGGCGGTGTTCTGGGCCGACGGGCTGGGCAACACGGTGATGCAGCGCACCGGCCTGCCGCGCTTTCTGCGGCCCGCCATCGCGGGCGCGCTGCTGGGGGGTATGGCGATCTTCTACCCCCACATCATTGGCGTCGGCTACGAGACGACCTCCGCCGCGCTCACCGGCGCGCTGCTTTTCAGCGAGGTGCTGGTCTTCGTGGTGCTGAAGGTCGCCGCCGTGGCGATCACCATGGCCGGGCGGATGGGCGGCGGCATGTTCTCGCCCTCGCTGATGGTCGGGGCGCTGACCGGCCTCGCCTTTGGCGTCATCGCCACCGGGGTCTTTCCGGATGTCTCGGGCACGCCCACGCTCTACGCGCTGGCCGGCATGGGGGCGCTCGCTGCCGCCGTGCTCGGCGCGCCGATCTCGACCACGCTCATCGTCTTCGAGCTCACAGGCGACTGGCAGACCGGCCTTGCGGTGATGGTCGCCGTTTCGATGTCCACCGCGATCTCGTCAAAACTGGTGGACCGCAGCTTCTTCCTGACCCAGCTGGAGCGGCGCGGGATCCGCATGGCCGCCGGGCCGCAGGCCTATCTGCTTTCTGTCCATTCGGCGGCGGCGGTGATGCGCGGCGTCGACAGTCCCCGCGCCGCCGACATTGAGACCTGCAACGAGATGATCGCAGCCGGGATCACGCTTGCGCCCGACACCACGCTGGAAACCGCGCTGCCGATGTTCGAGACCAGCGGCCACAGCTTCATCCCCGTGGTCGCGCCTGCGGGTGACGGCGGCAAGGGCGAGCTGCTGGGCGCGCTCTACCACCTCGATGCGCTGAGGGCCTACAATCGCGCGCTGGCGGAAACGGCGGCCGAAGAGCATAGCTGAGAAGGTGGGCCAGAAGAGATTTTGAGCCTCCGGCGGGGATATTTGGAGCAAGAAAATGCACAGGGGCGGCGCACCCGGTCGGAGCAATTTGATTCAAATTGCCCATTTTCTTGCTGCAAATATTCCCGGGGGGTGTGGGGGGCTGGCCCCCACTGAAAGGCGCGGTGTGGGGGGCTGGCCCTCCACTGGCCGGACGGATCACCCGGGTAACGCGGCCCGAGGCGAGGCTCAGACCTGCTCCACCGTCACCTTGCCGGCATAGAAGGCGAGGTAGCCCTCGATCCGCTCCATCCCCGTCTTCGGGGCCTCGTATGACCAGGCGGCATCGTGGATGGTGCCGGATTTGATCTCGATGTCGTAGTGCTGCGCGTCGCCCTTGTGGGGGCAATGGGTCACGGTGGCGGACTTGTCGAGGAAGGCCATGGCGATGTCTTCCCGGGGGAAGTAGATGACGAAGGGCATATCGCCCTCGGTCAGTTCGAGCGCGCGCGCGCTTTCGCCCAGAACGGCCCCTCCGGCCCGTACAACCCAGGTTCCTTCGGCGTCGCGTATCTTGATGTGATCGGCCATCCCTTGCCTCCCGTTATGATTGTTATGGCGCTTATATAGCCCTGAGGCGTGACAGGTAAATGTCGCCCGACATGGCCGCGCCGCTATAGCGCAGCGCAGGCCTGGCGGAGCCAGTCACGCACCTCACCCTGCACCCGCGGGCTGACCCGCGCCCAGACCTCGGCGTGATAGGCGTTGAGCCAGTCGCGCTCGCCGGGCGAGAGCATTTCGGCCACCACGAGGTGGCGGTCGATGGGTACCCATGTGAGGGTTTCGAAGGCCAGCATCTCGCGGTCGTCGGCGCCCTCCAGTGCGGGGGCGGGCTCGACCACCACGAGGTTTTCGATGCGGATGCCAAAGGCCCCCTCGCGGTAGTAGCCCGGCTCGTTGGAGAGGATCATGCCCGGCTCCAGTGGGATCTCGGAGATGCGGGAGAGCCGTGCGGGGCCTTCGTGCACCGAAAGGTAGGCGCCGACGCCGTGGCCGGTGCCGTGGTCATAATCCTGCCCGGCCAGCCAGAGCGGGTAGCGCGCCACCGCCTCGATATCGCGGCCCGCGCGGCCCTTGGGCCAGCGGATGCGGCTCATCGCGATCATGCCTTGCAGGACGCGGGTGAAGGCCTCTGCCGCGCCTTCAGGCGGCGGGCCGACGGTGATGGTGCGGGTGATGTCGGTGGTGCCGTCGAGATACTGACCGCCGCTATCGACCAGCAGCAGCTCGCCAGGGGAGACGGCGCGGTTGGTCTCATGGGTCACGCGGTAATGCACGATAGCGCCGTTCGGCCCGGCGCCGCTGATGGTGTCGAAGCTGATCTCGCGCAGCTCGTTGGCCTCGCGGCGGAAGCCCTCGAGCTTTTCGACCACGGAGATCTCGGTGAGCTTGCCGTTCGGGGCCTCATCGTCGAGCCATGCGAGAAACTTCACCATCGCCACCGCGTCTCGCATGTGGGCGTCGCGCATGCCTTGCAGCTCGGCGGCGTTCTTGCGGGCCTTGGGCAGCAGGCAGGGATCGGGGGCCTCGGCCACCTCGGCCTTGCCGCGCAGCAGGGCCGCCACCGCCTCCGGCGCGCTCTCCGGGTCGATCTGCACGCGCCCGCCCAGCTCGGCGAGTGCGGCGGTGAAGCCCGCGCGCGGCAACACAGTGACATCCGGGCCGAGGTCGAGGCCGTCTGCTTGGGTCGGGTCGCAGAAAAGTTGCACCTTTCCAGAGGCTTCCAGTACGGCATTCACGCGAGCGATCGGGTTGCGGGCGATGTCGGAGCCGCGAATGTTCAGCAGCCAGCAAACCGAATCCGGCAGGGTGAGCACGCAGGCGTCGACCTTGTCGCCCGCCAGTTCCGCCCCCAGCCGCCCGCGCTTGTCAGCGCTATCCTCACCGGCGAATTCCAGCGGATGGGCGAGGATCGGCGCGGCGGGTTCGGGCGGCCGGTCGGGCCAGATGGCGTCGACCGGGTTTTCCTCCAACGCGACCATCTCCAGCGCGTGGGGCGCGAGCTTGTCACGCAGGTCGGCGATCTCCTTCACGGTGTGCAGCCAAGGGTCGAAGCCGATGCGCGCTCCCTTTGGGGCCTCCTTGATCAGCCAGTCCGACAGCCGGGTTTCGGGCCATGGGACGGGGGTGAAATGCGCCAGATCCACCTGCGCCTTCACCTGCACCCTGTAGCGCCCGTCGATGAACACGCCCGCGAGGTCGGGGAGCACCACGGCAAAGCCCGCCGAGCCGGTGAAGCCGGTGAGCCACGCGAGGCGGTCATCGCAGGGGGCGACATATTCGCCCTGATGCCGGTCGGCGCGGGGCACGAGCACGCCGGTGAGGCCGAGGCGCTCGATCTCGGCGCGCAGGGCGGCAAGGCGGGGCGGGCCATCGGCGGGGTTGGTGGGGGCGTCGAAGGTTTGAAACATGGGGGGTCTCCTTGGCGCGGAGAGTGCATCGGGGCGGCGGGAATGGCCAGAGGGGTGGGCGAACCAAAGCCGTGCGGCGCCGTCCCGCGGGGTGGCGCACGTAACGGAAGTTCGGGGCACTTTATGGTGCGGTGTTGGTCGGGCCTCGAAGGAAGGCGATCACTTCGACGAAGCGCCGCCCCGGGGGGCGGGACGGCGCTGCACGGCGCCTGCGGCTTGATTCCGTGCAGGGGCTTCGCTCAGCTTGCCTTCTTCATCCCCATCACCCGCGCGCGCGCCCTTGGGTCGCTGTCGAAGAGGCTGGCAAGCTGCTCGGTCATCGCGCCAGCCAGTTGCTCGACATCGGTGATCGTCACCGCGCGGTCGTAGTAGCGGGTCACGTCGTGGCCGATGCCGATGGCCAGAAGCTCCACTGCGCGGCGCTTTTCGATCATCGCGATCACGTCGCGCAGGTGCTTTTCTAGGTAGTTGGCCGGGTTCACCGAGAGGGTCGAATCGTCCACCGGGGCGCCATCCGAAATGACCATGAGAATCTTGCGCACCTCGCGGCGGCCGACCATGCGGCGGTGCGCCCATTCAAGCGCCTCGCCGTCGATGTTCTCTTTCAGCAGGCCCTCTTTCATCATCAACCCGAGGTTGGCGCGGGCGCGGCGCCACGGGGCGTCGGCGCTCTTGTAGATGATGTGGCGGAGGTCGTTCAGGCGGCCCGGGGTTTGCGGGCGGCCTTCGGCCAGCCACTTCTCACGGGCCTGCCCGCCCTTCCATGCGCGGGTGGTGAAGCCGAGGATCTCGACCTTCACCTGGCAGCGTTCCAGCGTGCGGGCCAGCACATCGGCGCAGATCGCGGCAATGCTGATCGGGCGGCCGCGCATGGAGCCGGAGTTGTCGAGGAGGAGCGTCACCACGGTGTCGCGAAACTCGGTGTCCTTCTCGACCTTGAAGCTGAGCGGAGTGGTCGGGTTGGCGACCACGCGGGCGAGGCGGCCTGCGTCGAGGATGCCCTCTTCGCGGTCGAACTCCCACGAGCGGTTCTGCTGGGCCTGCAACCGCCGTTGGAGCTTGTTGGCAAGGCGCGAGACCGCCCCCTTCAGCGGCTCGAGCTGCTGGTCGAGATAGTCGCGCAGGCGCTCCAACTCGGCGGGCTGGGCCAGCTCCTCGGCAGGGATCTCCTCGTCGAATGTGCCATCGTAGATGGTGTAATTCGGGTCGGCCTCGGAGGCGGGGGCAGGGGGGGGCGGCTCCAGCGGGGCCTCGCCCTCAGGCATCTCGGCCTCTTCGCCCTCCTCGGTCTCGGCCATGTCGTCCATGGAGACGGTGGCCTCGGAGGGATCGTCGGTCTGCTCCTGATCCTGCTCGGGGCTGGCGTCGGACTCCTCGTTCTCCTGGCTGTCGTCCTGCCCGTCGCTCTCGGCCTCTTCCTCGTCCTGCTCGGCCTCGTCGCCCTCGGCCTCGTCATCATCCATGTCCGGGTCATCACCCAGCTGGTCGCCGTAGCCGAGATCCTCGATCACCTGCCGGGCGAAGCGGGCAAAGGCCTGCTGGTCGGCGAGCACGTCGTTCATGCCATCGAGCGTGCCGGCGGCGGAGCCCTCAAGGTGGTCGCGCCAGAGGTCGAGCACGTTCTGCGCACCGGCGGGCAACTCCCGGCCCGTCGCCAGTTGGCGGACAAGGTAGCCAGCCGCCTCGGCCAGCGGGGCCTCGGACATCTCGGTGAGGTTGCCGTAGCCGCGCCGCTCGGCCTCGGCGCCGATCTTGGCGTCGATGTTCTTGGCGGTGCCGGGCATGACGCGGGCGCCGACGGCCTCGCAACGGGCAGTTTCCATCGCGGCGTAGATATCGCGCGCCAGTTGGCCCTGCGGCGCGTAGCGCGAGGCCACGGCCTCGTCGTGATACTTGTGGCGCAGCGCGAGCGCATCGGCGGTGCCGCGGGCCAGCAGCACCTCTTCGGCGCTCATCCGGCGGGAGACCTGCGGCAGACGCAGCCCGTCGCCGGTGGCACCCGGCGGGTCGACCGAATAGGTGACGCCCAGCTCGGGGTCATCGGCCATGACCTTGGTGGCCTCTGCGAGGGCCTTCTTGAACGGGTCTGCCGGGTTGTCGGATTTCTGAGCCATGGCTCCGGGTAAAGCACCGGCGCGGGCCATGCGCAAGGCCCGCGCGAGGCAGAGGTGGCCATTGTGCGCCTGCGCGCAGAACCTTTCATTGAACGGAGCGTTATGGAGCAAACATATAGGCTCAAGACAACCCACGGAGACACCCATGACCACGCCCAAGATTGCCATCATCATCGGATCCACCCGCGACAGCCGCTTTGGCGAGAAGCCCGCCAAGTGGCTGCTTGAGCGCGCCCAGAAGCGCGACGACTTCGAGGTGGAACTGGTGGACCTTGCCGACTTCGACCTGCCGTTCTTCAACGAGAAAGCTTCCAACGCATGGATGCCGTCGGAAGACCCCAAGGCAGTGGCTTGGCAGGAGAAGATCGCCGAGTTCGACGGCTACATTTTCGTCACAGCCGAATACAACCACTCGATCACCGGCGCGCTGAAGAACGCGCTCGACCAGGCCTACAAGGAATGGGTCCACAAGCCGATGGGCGCCCTCGGCTACGGCGGCGTGGGCGCGGCCCGCGCGGTGGAGCACCTGCGGGCCATCGGCGTGGAGCTTCAGATGGTGCCGGTGCGCAACGCGGTGCACATCGCGGCGGGCAGCTTCATGAAGGTGCACCCGATGGGCGAGAACGCCGAGATCAGCACCATCGAGGACGCCATCGGCGGCTCGGCGGATGCGCTGTTTGACGACATGGCCTGGTGGGCCAAGGCGACCAAGACCGCCCGCGAGGCGTGAGCCGGGCGGATGGATTGAGTATTTTCAGCAAGAAAATGCGACAGGCGGGGCTCTTCGGAGCCCCGTTTTGGTTCAGTGAAAGCCCCATTTGGCGGGCAGGGCGAGGCCGACGGCCTGACAGGTCTGCTCCTGCTCGGCCACGAGCCGGGCGGCGCCGCTGATCTGGCCGGCGTCTTTCAGCATCTGCCGGGCGCGGGTTTGGGACGTTTGGGCGACATAGTCGAGATCGGTGGAAAGCTCGGGCGCAAGATCCTTGGCAGCGGCGAGGTAGAGGTTGCCGAGGTCGGCGGCCATAGGGTCGCTGTCGTCGGCCTGATGGGCCGCGACGCCCCGCCAGTATCCGGCGCAATCGGCAGCGAGAAAGGGCAGATCCTCATGCTCGGAGAGGTCATGCGCCGTGACCGGCGCGGCGAAGAGCAGGAGGGTGAGAGCGGAGCGAAGCGGCATGGGCGCATCAGGCCCCGGCGGGCTCACCCCGTCAAGAGCGCGGCGCAGCTGGCGATCTGGGCTTCGGCGCGGGTGGCGGCCCAATGGGCATCTGCGCTGTCGTCATTGAAGGTGGCCCGGGTGAGCAGCACCCGCTGGGCATGCTTGGCCTCGATCCGGCGGGCCAGCACCTCGCGCCCGGCCGAAGGGGGCATGACCGCCTCCAGCAGAGAGATCATCGCGGCGCGGCGGCGGGTGGTTTGCTCCAGCTCGGGGTGGGGCAGCAGCCACTGATGTTCCATCAGCGCAGAGAAGCGCCCGGTGCAGGTGGCGAAGGTCATCTCAAGCGGCTCGGCCTGCGCCGGTGCTGAGAAAATTGCCAGAAGCCCTGAAAGGGCGATTGTTTTTATTCTGCCCATGTAATGACCTTTGCGCCTTTCAGTGCGCCTGTCAAATGGGCAGTTTGAAAACTGTTACGCGGCCAGACCGGACCTGCCCTTGGGGGCAGACTGGCGGAATAAGGTTAATGCGGCGTGTCGGAGGCGGGCTTAAGCCGCCGGTTCAAGCGTCGTCGACGCAGTCTTCGAGCCGGGAGGGCAGGCGGCCCACTTGCGGCGCGAGTTTTGCGGCAGAGTCGCCGAGCGCATCAAGGCCGCGCAGGGCCTTGTGCATCAGGTCGAGATCGGCCTCAAGCCGGGCGCGGCGCGGGCCTTCGGCAGAGGCAATGGCAGCCTCGGTCAGGGAGATGCAGGCGGTCACCACCGCCTGCGGGGTCGGCACCTGCGCCAGCGCGGGCGCGGTGCTCAGCAAGAGAGCGAAGGCCGCGGCCCTCATACCGCCATCGAAACGGCGCTCTCCGGCAGTTCCTCGTCAAAGCAGCGCTGGTAGAACTCGGCCACCGTCTGGCGCTCCAGCTCGTCGCATTTGTTGAGGAAGGTCAGCCGGAAGGCATAGCCGATGTTGCGGAAGATCTCGGCGTTCTGCGCCCAGTTGATCACCGTCCGCGGGCTCATCACCGTGGAGAGATCGCCGTTCATGAAAGCGGTGCGCGTCAGGTCGGCGACCGTCACCATCTGGCTGATCTGCTTGCGGCCCTTCTCGGTGTTGTAATGCGGCGACTTGGCCAGCACGATCGCGGCCTCGGCATCATGGCGCAGGTAGTTCAGCGTGGCGACGAGGTTCCAACGGTCCATCTGCGCCTGGTTGATCTGCTGGGTGCCGTGGTAGAGGCCGGTCGTATCGCCCAGGCCCACCGTGTTGGAGGTGGCGAAGAGGCGGAAATACTTGTTCGGCGTGATGATCTCGTTCTGATCGAGCAGGGTGAGCTTGCCGTCATGCTCCAGCACCCGCTGGATCACGAACATCACATCGGCGCGGCCTGCATCATACTCGTCGAAGACGATGGCAACGGGGTTGCGCAGCGCCCACGGCAGGATGCCCTCGTGGAACTCGGTGACCTGCTTGCCGTCTTTCAGCTTGATCGCATCCTTGCCGATCAGGTCGATCCGGCTGATGTGGCTGTCGAGGTTCACCCGGACGGCGGGCCAGTTGAGACGGGCGGCGACCTGCTCGATATGGGTCGATTTGCCGGTGCCGTGATAGCCCTGGATCATGACGCGGCGGTTGTGGCTGAAGCCGGCCAGAATGGCGAGCGTGGTGTCGGGATCGAACTTGTAGGTGCTGTCGATATCGGGCACCCGGTCGGTCGCCTCGGCGAAGCCCTTCACCACCATGTCGCTGTCGATGCCAAAGGCCTCGCGGACGGAGATTTCTTCGGTGGGTTTCATCGCCTGATCGCTCATCGCCTCTGCCTTCGCCGCTAGCGCCGCAAGGGGCGGCGCGTGATCTATCAGTGGGGTGGTGCCTTATATCTCGCGCAGGCGCAAGGGCCGGGCGCCCCGCCACCCCGCAGGCGGAATTTCACCGGTGACAGACTGTTGCGTAAACCGCCCCGTGACACGCCTTGACGCAAGGGTTAGTGTGGCCGGGATTTGCTGCCACAGGTCAGAACACAAATGCCTTTTTCAGGAGTTGTTTCCCGGTCGACGTCTGTCGTTTGCCTGTTGGTATTGATCTTTGCCC
This sequence comes from Vannielia sp. SX4, assembly GCF_052828525.1. The sequence goes on along the minus strand of NZ_CM128247.1, from coordinate 2,981,807 downwards.
TTTTGCTGCCTCGGCCCGCACGGGCGGAGTTTACCCTGATCGACAGTCTCGGCGCGTGGTTCTTCTACACCCAGCGGGGTGTGGGCGCGAGCTATGCCGCCTGTCAGGTGGTGAGCTGCGTGGATGGCACCTGCGGTTCCGGGCGCGGCGCACGCACCCAGTTCTCGCTCTACGATGCGCGCGACGGGCGCGGGATCTTCCCCGAGTTCATCGCGCCCCGTCGGGTGCCGCCCGGCGGCGTGGCCCGGCTCAGCATCGGCGGGCAGGACTTCGTGATGAAGAACCTCTTCCCCTCGCCGCAGTTCTACCTGCAGATCGAGAAGGTGGAGGATGCCAAGGCGGTGCTCGACTATCTCGTCGCGCTGGAAAAGGCCGATGGCAATGGCAAGTTCACCGTGGTGGACCCGTATGGCTCGCGCTTCGAGTTCACTGCACGCGGCGTGACCGGCAGCCTCGACCGTATGATCCGGCGCTGCACGGCGCGCAACTGAACGGCCGGCGCGGGCAAGCCCCGCGTCACCGACCTTGCAGGCTTACTTGAAGCTGCGGCTGTCCTTGATCTGATCCCAGGCCCAGACCACCTCTGAGAGCTGCTCTTCCTGGCTGCGGTCCCCGCCGTTCATATCGGGGTGGAGCACCTTGATCAGCGATTTGTAGCACTTGCGGATCTCGGCCTTGGTCATGTTGTCCTTGGCTTCGAGAATCTCGATGGCCCGGCGCTCGGTGGGGGGCAGGCGGCGGCCGCCGCCGTTGCCCTTGCGGCCGGGGTTCTGGGTGGCGTTCTCGCCCAGCACCTGATGCGGGTCATCCACGCCAAGCCGCGCCCAGGCCTTCTCTTCGGCCGACCGGCGGAACGGCTTGGTATCGCGGTTCCACACCCGGTCGCTGTCGATCTGGGCTTCCATCTCTTCTTCGGTCGCGCCGTTGAAGAAATTCCACTTCAGATTGTACTCGCGGACGTGCTCCTTGCAGAACCAGTAGTAGTCATCCAGCGTGTCGGGATTCTTTGGGGCCCGGTATTGCGCCGGCTCGTTGCAGCCTTCGTGCTCGCAGGTGCGCTGCGAGGTCTCGAAGGCCCCAGACATGCCGCGACGCCCGCGCTGGCGCTTCTTCTTGTCCGAAGAAACGGACATATCGAAACCAAACGGATCGTCTCTGTTCATGCCTGCAGCCCCATGTGTTTGGCATTGCTTCTCGACTCGGACCATGAAGTTTAGTCTTTTCGCGCCGGGTGAGAAGGGGGCAGGAGAAAAAATGACACTTGCATTGGAAATAGAAACGCGTCTGCGGGAGGCCTTTGCGCCAGCAAGCCTAGAGGTGCTTGACGAAAGCGAGGCACACCGCGGCCACGGCGGATATTCGCCGGACGGCTCGCACTTCAGGGTGCGCATGGTGGCCGAGGCGCTGGAAGGCAAGAGCCGGGTCGCCAAGCACCGCGCGGTGAACGCGGCGGTGGCAGACCTCTTCCCGCGCATCCACGCGTTGGCGATCGAGGTTTAGCGGGCTGAGGGCGGTTGGGTGCGATGAGTGCTCAACCGCCTACCAAAAATGAAAAACCCGCCCCAAGCGGGACGGGCCTGACCTAGACTGTCCGCGCGCCTTACTCGGCAGCCACATCCGCCTTGGAGCCGGGCTTGTCACCCTGGGTCGCGGGGCCGAGGGCCGGGGCCTTTCCTTCGCGGGCGCGGGCCGAGAGGGCGGCGGCCACGTCGCGGGCGGCGGCGACGGCATCGCGCTTTTCGGGCTGCGGGTCGGCCGGCTCTTCGGCGGTCTCGGGCTCTTCCAGGGCGTCCGCCTCCGGCTCGTCCTCCGGTGCGGCGAGCAGGGCGGTCACCTCTTCGTCGCTCACCGCCTCGGCGGCCAGTGTGCGGCGGAAGACCAGCATGTGCTGAAAGGTGGTCTGGCGGCCGGTGAGGCCGACGCGCTCTTGGCAGGGCAGGGTATCGGTGCGCTGATACTCCCAGCCCGCGGCGCCCATCTCGTTCATCAGGTCCTGAAGCGCCACGGCAAAGCGGCCCGAGGTGCCCTTTGCGCCCTTGGCCTTCTTGCCCTTTTCCGGTGCGGGCACCACCCGGTATTCGTATCGCGGCATTTCTGCCCCCCAATTCAAAGCACGGCCCCCAGCCTAGCGCGGGCGGGGCGGCCTGTCCAAAGCACGGCGGCAAAACCGTGCCAATTCAAGGATTCTGTGGCGCTTTTGCCTAACCCTTCGTCAACCTTTGGCAGCATCCGTATGCATGGAATGTGCATCGGATGTGCATCGGTTGTGCATATCAATTTTTGCTATAGGCCCGCCGCGATCGACGGATGCTATAGCCCCAGCTTGGCAGAAACCAGCTCGTTCACCGCCTTCGGATTGGCCTTGCCGCCGGTCGCTTTCATCACCTGCCCAACGAACCAGCCCGCCAGTTTGGGGTTGGCCTTGGCCTTCTCCACCTGGCCCGGATTGGCGGCAATCACCTCATCCACGGCGGCCTCGATGGCGCCGGTGTCGGTGACCTGCTTCATGCCCTCGGTCTCGACAATCTCCTCCGGCTCGCGGCCCGTGGTGTAGCAGATTTCAAAGACATCCTTGGCGATCTTGCCGCTGATGGCGTCCGATTTGATGAGGTCGATGATCTGGCCAATCTGGGCGGGGGAGACGGGGCTTTCACCCAGTTCCTTCTCGTCTTTCTTCAGGCGGCCATAGAGCTCGTTGATGATCCAGTTCGCGGCCAGCTTGCCATCGCGCCCCTTGGCGGCTTCCTCAAAGAAATCAGCGGCTTCCACCTCGGCGGTGAGCACTGAGGCGTCATAGTCGCTCAGGCCGAAATCGCCGATGAAGCGGGCCTTCTTGGCGTCCGGCAGTTCGGGCAGCGAGGCGGCAATGTCATCCACCCAGCCCTGTTCGATCTCGAGCGGCAGCAAGTCGGGGTCGGGGAAGTAGCGGTAGTCATGCGCCTCTTCCTTGGAGCGCATCGAGCGGGTCTCGCCCTTGTCGGCATCGTAGAGCCGGGTCTCCTGATCGATGCTGCCGCCGTCTTCCAGAATGGCGATCTGCCGCTTGGCCTCGTAGTCGATGGCCTGCTGGATGAAGCGCATGGAGTTCATGTTCTTGATCTCGCAGCGCGTGCCGAGGTGCGAAAAATCCTGCGTTTCCTGATACTTCTCATACTGGCCCGGCTTGCAGACCGACACGTTCACATCGGCCCGCAGGTTGCCGTTTTGCATGTTGCCGTCGCAGGTGCCGAGGTAGCGCAGGATCTGGCGCAGCTTGGCGATATAGGCGGCGGCCTCCTCGGGGCCGCGAATGTCGGGGCGAGAGACGATCTCCATCAGCGCAACGCCGGTGCGGTTGAGGTCGACGAAGCTCATCGCCGGATCCATGTCGTGGATCGACTTGCCCGCGTCCTGCTCCAGATGGATGCGCTCGATCCGCACCTTGCGGGCTACGCCTTCGCCCATCTCCACCAGCACCTCGCCCTCGCCGACGATCGGGTGGTAGAGCTGCGAAATCTGGTAACCCTGCGGCAGGTCAGGATAAAAATAGTTCTTCCGGTCGAAGGCGGAGTTGAGGTTGATCTCGGCCTTCAGCCCGAGGCCGGTCTTCACCGCCAGCGCCACGCAGCCCTCGTTGATCACCGGGAGCATGCCGGGCATGCCCGCATCCACGAAGGCGACGTTGGAGTTGGGCTCGGCGCCGAATTGCGTGCTCGCGCCGGAGAAGAGCTTGGCCTTCGAGCTGACCTGCGCATGCACCTCCATCCCGATCACAAGCTCCCAGTCGCCGGTCGCGCCGGAGAGGGTCTTGGGCTTGGGGGCGGTATAGGAGAGGTCGAGCATGAGGGACTCCGCGGCTGTTTCCCGCCCTTCTAGGCCCTTGTGCAGAAGGGGGCAAGGCGGTGGGTTCACCGGCGCTTAGCCGCCGCGTGGCAGACTGGTGGCGCAGGCGCCGTGGGTGATCGAATTGTGTTATAGAGGGCGCTGATCGGAGTGGTTTCGCCGCCACCGTTTCCCCATCGGCGTTAATCAGCCGTTAACCGACGTTAGGAGCACTTGCTAAACCTTTGCTATTGCGGCCAGATATTGCCCGATGACGGGGGTTTTACAATGTCTTGCGGCTGCGGTCGCTCTGGCGCTGCTGGCCCAGCAGGCGCAGGCCGATGTGGATGTGCCGGCGCTGCGCCCTTTGCCGCGCATGTCGGCGATGGGCGGGGTGCTGCCCGAGGGCATGACCCCCGCTGTGCCGCAAGTCACCCAGCAGCGGCCCAAGGCACGCCCCCGCAGCCTGCCGCGCACCCGGTGGGAGAGCGTGCCCGGCAGCACCATCTGGACCCGCGCGGCAATTTCGGCGCTCAAGGCCCACGGCCGGCCGCTGCTGGAGTTCGTGCCGCGCGACATTGAGCAATTCTGCCCCAGCTACGCCAGCCAGCCTGTTGAAAAGAGAGCCGAATTCTGGGTGGGCTTCCTCTCGGCACTGGCCAAGCACGAGAGCACCTATCGCCCCCGCGCGGTGGGTGGCGGCGGGCGTTGGCATGGGTTGTTGCAGATCACCCCCTCGACCGCGCGGCTTTACGGCTGCCGCGCCAGCACCGGCGCGGCGCTGCTGCATGGGCCGACGAACCTGAGTTGCGCGATCCGGATCATGGCCAAGACGGTGCGGCGCGATGGCGTGCTGGGCGCCTCCGGCAAGGGCGGGGTGGCGGCGGACTGGGGGCCGATGGTCTACCGGAAAAAGCGTGCGGATATCGCGGCTTACACCAAGGTGCAAAGCTACTGCCGCCCGCTCTCCAACATGCGTCCCAAGCCGCGCCCGGAAACCTGACGGGTCAGCCGCAGCTTACCCCAGGATCCGGCCCACCATCTCGCCGGTGTTCTCTGAAAGCCCCTCCAGCGCCGCGATCCGCTCCAGCTCGCCGCGGATCATCTGCTGGCGGTCGGCGTCGTAGCGCGCCCAGGTCTCAAAGCCGGTGGTCATACGCGCCGTGGTTTGCGGGTTCACCGGATCGAGCCTGATGAGCCAGTCGGCATAGAGCTGGTAGGCGGCGCCATCGGCGCGGTGAAAGCCCGCCGGATTGGCCTGCATCGCGCCCAGCACCGAGCGGAAGCGGTTGGGATTTTTCCAATCGAAATCAGCGTGTTCGGTCAGGGCTTTCGCGGTCTCGGCCATCTTCTCGGCGGGGGCCTGCACCACCTGCAGCATGAACCATTTGTCCATCACCAGCCGGTCGTGGTGCCACTTGTCGTAGAAGGTTTGCAGCGCTTCGGCGCCCTCTCCGTGGCGGACCAGAACGGCGAGGGCGGAGAGCTCCTCGGTCATGTTGTCGGCGGCCTCGAACAGCACCTTGGCCCGGGCGCAGCCATCACGGCGCGAGAGCAGGCCAAGGCAGGCGGAGCGCAGGCTGCGCTTGCCTGCGGCCTCGGCATCGGGCGTGTAGGGCGCGGGGGTTTCCATTTGTTCATAAAGGCTTGCGAGAGTGGGCTCCATCTCGGTCGCCATCGCCTCCAGCAGCGTCTCGCGGGCGGCATGAATCGCCGCCGGGTCGGGCACATGGCCGCTATCGAAAAGCGTTTGCGCAAGGTCGTCTTCGGAGGGCAGTCCGAGCATCAGCGCCCGGTAGGCCGGCTCGAGGCTGTCGTCGGCGACAAGCCGGTGGAGGCCTGAGAGCAGATCGGGCGAGGGCGGGGCGCCCTTGGTGATCATCGCGGTGAGCACCTCCTTGCCCAGCACGCGGCCCGCCTCCCAGCGGTTGAACGGGTCTGTATCATGGGCGAGCAGGAAGGCGCGGGTGGCGCTGTCGAGCGGGCGGTCGAGCACCACCGGGGCGGAAAAACCGCGCAGGATGGAGGCGACGGGTTTGGCGGAAAGGCCCGTGAAGTCAAAGCTTTGCTCGGCTTCGTTCATCTCCAGAACGGTGGTTGGCACCACCTCGTCGCCGTTGGGGCCGATGAGGCCCACGGCGATGGGGATGACCTGCGGCGCCTTGATCGGCTGGCCCGGGGTTGGCTTGGTTTCCTGTTTGAAATCAAGGGTGAGCGTGCCGTCTTTGAAGCTCTCCGACACGCTGAGGCGCGGGGTGCCAGCCTGAGAGTACCAGCGGGCGAACTGCGACAGGTCGCGGCCTGTGGCGTCCTCGAAGACCTTCAGCCAATCTTCGATGGTGGCGGCATCGCCGTCGTGCCGCTCGAAGTAGAGATCGAGCGCCTTTTTGTAGCCTTCGTCGCCCACCAGATGCTTGAGCATGTGGATCACCTCGGCGCCCTTTTCATAGACGGTGGCGGTGTAGAAGTTGTTGATCTCGATGTATTCCTCCGGCCGGACAGGATGCGCCAGCGGCCCTTGATCCTCGCGGAACTGGCGGGCGCGAAGCTGCATGACCTCGGTGATCCGCTTGACCGCCGCGCCGCGCATGTCGGAGCTGAATTGCTGGTCGCGAAACACCGTGAGCCCCTCTTTCAGGCAGAGCTGGAACCAGTCGCGGCAGGTGATGCGGTTGCCGGTCCAGTTGTGGAAGTACTCGTGGGCGATAATGCCCTCGATCAGGTCGTAATCGCCATCGGTCGCGGTCTCGGGCGAGGCCAGAACATACTTTGAATTGAAGATGTTAAGCCCCTTGTTCTCCATCGCACCCATGTTGAAATCGTCCACGGCGACGATGTTGAACACGTCGAGGTCATACTCCCGGCCATAGACCTCCTCATCCCATTTCATCGAACGGATGAGCGCGTCCATCGCGTACTCGGCGCGCGGCTCGTCGCCGGGGCGGACGTAGATGTTGAGGTCCACGGCGCGGCCGGACATGGTGTTGAAATCGCTGGAAAAGGCGCGCAGGTCGCCAGCCACAAGGGCGAAGAGGTAGGCGGGTTTGGGCCAGGGGTCATCCCATTCGCCATCGCCCACCGGGTTCCCGTTGGAGAGCTTCACCGGCATGTCGCTGTCGATGTGAACCCGGAAGGGGGCCATCACATCGGGGCGGTCGGGGTAGTAGGTGATCTTGCGGAAGCCCTCGGCCTCGCATTGGGTGCAATACATGCCGCCCGACACGTAGAGCCCGTCGAGCGAGGTGTTGGTGGTCGGGTCGATTTGCACCTCGGCCTCCCAGGTGAAGGCGCCCTCGGGCACCGGGCAGGTGAGGCCCTTGGGGGTGAGGGCAGGCTCCACCGCGGCGCCGTCGATCTGCGCCGAGATCAGCTTAAGCTCCTTGCCGTGCAGGAAAATTTCGCGCGCGGGGGCTGCGGCTGCCGGGTTGGGCGCAAAGCGGATCTTGGAGCGCACCCGCGTGTCCGGCCCGGCGAGGGTGAACCAGAGTTCGACGTGCTCCACCACGAAGGGAAAGGGCGTGTACTCGGCAAGGCGAACGGGCTGGGGGGCGGCGTCTTTCATGGGGCTCCTCGGGGGCGGATGGGCGAATTGAACCAAATCGGCTTGCCGGACGTTAGGCCTCTGAAGCGGGCTCAGCAACCGGTGAAACCCGAGCCCTAGGGCGCCTCCAAGGGGGCGCCAGCCAGCAACGCGAGAGGAGACAACATGTCGGCCCCCGAGACCAACATCGACAAGCAGACCAAGCGCCATTCCGCCCCTCTGATGGGCATCGCTCTTGCCGTGGGCGCAGGCATTCTGGCCATTGCCGCATGGCTCACATGGTCTGCCGATGAGGGCAACACGCCGCGCGACGCGACCCCCGAAGGCGGCGTGATCGCCCCCGAGGGCAACTGAGGCAAAGCCCCGACCTCCCGCTCTCAAATCCGGCCCGGGCCAGATTGCGACACCCTCGCATTTGGCCTAGGCTGCTCTCCGCGGCCCCCGAGAGCCGCAGATTTGAGAACAGGGACAATTAGATGACCGACCGCATCGAGAAAGCCGGGCTGCAATGGGATGCAGGCCTGGCCGCTTTCGTCGAGAATGAAATTCTGCCCGGCACCGGTGTCGAGGCCGATGTGGTCTGGGAGAACGTGGCCAAGCTGGTGAAAGTGTTCGGCCCACGCAATGCCGAGCTGCTCGCCAAGCGGCAGGAATTGCAGGAAAAGATCGACGCTTGGCATGTGGCCAACCGCGGCGCCCCGGATATGGACGCCTATCAGAAGATGCTGGGCGAGATTGGCTATCTGGTGGAGGAGCCGGAGGAGGTTGCCGTTGAGCCGGAGGGGATCGACCCCGAGATCAGTTCTGTCTGCGGCCCGCAGTTGGTGGTGCCGATCACCAATGCCCGCTTTGCCCTGAACGCCGCCAACGCCCGCTGGGGCTCGCTCTATGATGCGCTCTACGGCACCAACGCGCTTGGGTCGCTGCCCGGGAAGGGCGGCTATGATGCCGAGCGTGGCAAAGAGGTGGTGGCTTGGGCGAAGGCGCATCTCGACAAGGTGCTGCCTCTCAAGAAGGGCTCCTGGGCCGAGGTCTCCACCATGGCGCCGGGCGGGCAGGGCAAGCTGATGGTGATCGCCGGCAAGCACTCCACCGAGCTGGCCGACCCGGACCAGTACGCGGGCTGCAACCGCGACGAGAAGGGCAAGATCACCGATGTATATTTCCGCGCCAACGGGCTGCACATCGTCATGTTCATCGACCGCTCCGACCCGATCGGCAGCGCCGATCCGGCTGGTATCGCTGACATTTTCCTCGAGGCGGCTGTTTCGACCATCATGGACATGGAAGATTCGGTGGCCGTGGTGGACGCCGAGGACAAGGTGCAGGCCTATCGCAACTGGCTGGGCCTCATGAAAGGCGATCTGACCGCGCCGGTGGGCAGCGGCGACAATGCCTATATTCGCGAGCTGAACCCCGACCTGGGCTTCGAGAGCAAGGAGGGTCGCCCTGCGCTGCTCAAGGGCCGGGCCCTGATGCTGGTGCGCAATGTCGACCTGCTGATGTATACCGACGCGGTGCTGGACGAAGAGGGAAACCGGGTGCCCGAGGGGCTGCTGGATGCCTTCATCACCCCGCTCTGCGCCCTGCATGACATCATCGGTGGAGAGGACAAGGAGCGCCCGCGCAACTCGCCCAAGGGCTCGATCTACATCGTGAAGCCCAAGATGCACGGGCCGGAGGAGGTGGAGTTCGTCTGCAAGACCTTCGAGGTGGTCGAGCTGATCCTCGGGCTGCGGCCCAACACCATCAAGATCGGGATCATGGATGAGGAGCGCCGCACTTCGGCCAACCTCAAGGCCTGCATTGCCGCGGCCGAAAAGCGGCTGGCCTTCATCAACACCGGCTTCCTTGATCGGACGGGCGACGAGATTCACACCTCCATCGAGGCCGGTCCGATGGTGCCCAAGGGGCGGATGAAGGCGGCGACATGGCTCGATGCCTACGAAAACCGCAACGTCGATATTGCCCTGCAATGCGGGCTGAAGGGCCGCGCGCAGATCGGCAAGGGCATGTGGGCGCTGACCGATGACATGGCGGGCATGCTGGAGCAGAAGAAGGGCCACCTGATGATGGGCGGCACCACGGCTTGGGTGCCATCGCCCACCGCTGCCGTACTCCACGCCACGCATTACCACGAGACCGATGTCTTCGCCCGGCTCTACGAGATCAACGAAGAGGCCAAGGGGCAGCTGCGCAACGGGCTGGATGAGTTGCTGACGATCCCGCTTCAGGAGGGCGAACTGCCGGTCGAGGAGATTCAGACCGAGCTGGAGAACAACTGCCAGAGCCTTCTGGGCTACGTTGTGCGCTGGGTCGATCAGGGGGTGGGCTGCTCCAAGGTGCCCGATGTGCATGACGTGCCGCTGATGGAAGACCGCGCGACACTGCGCATCTCCGCACAGGCGCTGGCCAACTGGCTGCTGCACGAGGTGGTGAGCCAGGAGCAGGTGCTGGAGGCGCTGAAAAAGATGGCCGCCGTGGTAGACCAGCAGAACGCGGGCGACCCGGCCTACAAGCCGATGGCGCCGGGGTTTGACGGCGTGGCCTTTCAGGCCGCTTGCGACCTTGTGTTCAAGGGGCGTGACGAGCCTTCGGGCTACACCCAGAACATCCTTCAGGCCCGCCGGATCGAGGCCAAGGCGCAGGGCTGACCCCACAAAAAAAGGGCGCAGGATTGCTCCTGCGCCCCACCGGGAGAACCGGGGTGCCGGCTTAGTTGCCAGCCGGGTTTGCGAGGATGAAGGCGCGGCGGGCCTGATCGCCATCATCGAGGCTTGCAAGCTCGATCAGCTGAGCGGTGGAGTAGACGCCGGGGGCCACGCCCACGGAACCGGCCAGTTTGTCGGAGGCGCTGGAGCCGCCGATGATCGACTTGGACGACACTTCAGCGCCGGTGCCCTCGGGGTTGTCGAGGATGTGCTTGCGCTGGGCGTTCTCGCCGTCGTTCAGGGATTTCAGCTCGATCAGCTGCTCGATGGAGTAGACGCCCGGCTCAACGCCGACCGAACGGGCCAGCGAGGCGTTGTCGGCAAAGGCGGGAGCGGTGATCGCAGCGGCGGCCAGAGCGAGGATCGAAGTTTTGGCGAAGGTCATGATGATGTCTCCTTGGTATATCATGTAGCGTTTGCCCCTTTTCGGGCGGTTTGGTTGTGGCCCCTTGCGGAGCGTTTCGACTGTGTCCGGCGGCGGCGCTGTCATCCCGAGAGCGCTGTTGTCCGCTGGTCGTGGTCAACAAATGGGCCGGGCAAGCCGCTGGAAAAATGGCAAAAACTGCGTCCCCCTCTGTGCAGATCTGCGCATCACGAAAACCGGAGCGGGGCTTGCCGCGCGGGGCGGCGTCTCCATGCGGGCGGGCGTTCAGAAAAATACGGCTATGTCCTGTGACATGGGCGGAGCGGCGGGTGACGTTGTGTCAATTGCCGGGCGGGCGCGGCGGAATCCCGTCACGCGCGCTCACGGCGGCGTGTGCGCGGTTGTTTCAGCCCGGTCTCTGCGGCGTGAGCGATTGCGCGCTCTGCGTCGCGGCGGCGTGGGGAATGTTGCAGGGATTTCGGGCTGCCAAGCCGCGCGGGGGGCCGAAACCTGCCGCGCGCCTGCGCAGAGGGGCGCGCGAGTGCTGTGCGGATGTGCAGCGCAAACCTCGCTTTAAGCTCCGGTCGTGCAAAGCTATATTCACGCCAAGGAATATGGCAGGATCACGCTCATGACACGTCCCATCGTCGGCATCATCTGCAACTCGCACCTTCTGAACGATCAGTACCCGGCCCATGCGGGCGGGACGATGAACTCGGAGGCGGTGGCGCAGGTCACGGGCGCGATGCCTGTGTTGATTCCGGCGGACCCGCGCTTTGTGAGCGTGCCGGAGCTGCTGGAGATGTGCGATGGCTTCGTGTTTCCCGGCGGGCGGCCCAACGTGCACCCGGAGGAATACGGCGAGCCGGAGACCGAGGCGCATGGTGCCTTCGACCGCGCCCGCGACGCCATTGCCCTGCCGCTGATCCGTGCCTGTGTTGAGCGCGGCCAGCCGTTTCTGGGCATTTGCCGGGGGTTTCAGGAGGTGGCGGTGGCGATGGGCAGCACTCTGCACCCCGAGATCCGCGAGTTGCCGGGCCGGATGAACCACCGGATGCCCCCGGACGGCACGCTGGAAGAGAAGTTTGCCCTGCGCCACAAGGTGACGCTTGTCGAGGGCAGCCAGTTTCATGAGGTGTTCGGCGCGACCGAGGTGATGACCAACACGCTGCACGGGCAGGGAATCAAGAACCCCGGGCCGCGCATCCAAATCGAGGGCACCGCGCCGGATGGCACGCCCGAGGCGATTACCGTGCGTGATGCGCCGGGCTTCACGCTCTCGGTGCAGTGGCACCCGGAATACAACGCGGCGGAAGACCCGGTGAGCCGCCCGCTCTTCGAGGCCTTTGGCTGCGCAGTGCGCGAATGGCACGCTGAGGGCGCACGGCCGGGGCTGAAGAGCGTGGGCTGAGGCGCGCAGTGCGCGGGCCATCGGGCGAGACGGGGGCAAGGGCCGCGCTGCGCTGGCTCGATATGCCGCCGCTCTGGCTGCTCCTTTTCATCGCGATGGCCTGGGTGCAGGCGAGCCGCTTTCCCGGCATTACATGGCGCCATCCGGCGGCGGAGCTTTTGGGCGGGTTGCTGGTGGGTGGCGGGCTGCTGCTCTTGGCGCTGGCGTTCATGGAGTTCCGGCGGGCGCGCACCAGTGTGATCCCGCATCAGGAGGCCAGCGCGCTCATTACCTCGGGCATCTACAGCCGCTCGCGCAACCCGATCTACCTTGGCGATGCGCTCATCCTCTCCGGGCTTTGCGCCTATTGGGGCGCATGGCTGGCGCTGGCGGTGCTGCTGCCGCTCTTCCTCTTCGTGATCACCGACCGCTTCATCCGCCCCGAGGAGGCCCGGCTGCGTGCCGCCTTCGGGCCGCAATATGAGGCATGGGCCGGGCGGGTGCGGCGCTGGGCATAGACTTTTGTCCCTGCGTCATCGCTTCTGGTTGTAACAAATTTGCGCGAAGTGATAGGTAAAACCCGCTGCCATTCAGCGCAAAACGCGCGGAACACATGAGGGAAGGGGGATAATCCGTTGAAAATCGGAACGCCCAAGGAGGTTCTCGAAGGAGAGAACCGCGTGGCCATGACGCCGGATTCGGCGCTTCAGCTTCAGAAACTCGGGCATGAGTGCCTGATCGAGACCGGCGCCGGGGCCAAGGCCGGCTTCAGCGATGCCGATTACGAGGCCGCCGGGGTGACTGTGGTCAAGACCGCCGCCGCCCTGTGGAAAGAGGCCGAGATCGTCGCCAAGGTCCGCGTGCCCACCGACACCGAGGCCAAACGGCTCGCGGAGGGCCAGACCCTCATCAGCTTCTTCAACCCGGCCGAGAACGACAAGATGATGGCGGGCGTGGCCAAGAAGGGCGCGACCGTTGTGGCGATGGAGATGGTGCCCCGCATCAGCCGCGCCCAGAAGATGGATGCGCTCTCGTCGATGGCCAATATCGCGGGCTACCGCGCGGTGATCGAAGCAGGCAACAACTTTGGCCGGTTCTTCACCGGTCAGGTGACGGCAGCGGGCAAGGTGCCACCGGCCAAGGTGCTCGTGGTGGGCGCCGGTGTTGCAGGCCTTGCGGCCATCGGCACCTCGACCTCGCTGGGCGCGATCACCTATGCCTTCGACGTGCGGCCCGAAGTGGCCGAGCAGATCGAGTCGATGGGCGCCGAGTTCGTCTATCTCGAGTTCGACGAAGAGCAGACCGACGGCGCCGCGACCGGCGGCTATGCGGCACCCTCCAGCCCCGAGTTCCGCGAGGCGCAGCTGGCCAAGTTCCGCGAGCTGGCGCCTGAGGTGGATATCGTCATCTGTACCGCGCTGATCCCGGGCCGGGCGGCGCCGGTGCTCTGGACCAAGGACATGGTCGAGATGATGAAGCCGGGCTCGGTGATCGTGGACCTTGCCGCCGAGCGCGGTGGCAACTGCGAGCTGACCAAGGCCGACGAGAAGGTGGTGAGCGACAATGGCGTGACCATCATCGGTTACACCGACTTTCCCAGCCGGATGGCGACCCAGAGCTCCACGCTCTATGCCACCAACATCCGCCACATGTTGACCGACCTGACGCCCGAGAAGGACGGCGTCGTCAACCACAACATGGAAGACGACGTGATCCGGGGCGCGACGGTGACCCATGCGGGCGAGGTCACCTTCCCGCCGCCGCCGCCGAAGGTTCAGGCGATTGCCGCGGTGAAGAAGGAAAAGCCCAAGGAACTGACGCCCGAAGAGAAGAAGGCCAAGGAGGCCGCCGACTTCAAGGCGCAGACCAAGCAACAGGTCACGCTGATCGGCGTGGGTGCGGTGCTGCTTCTGGCCGTGGGCCTGGTGGCCCCGGCGAGCTTCATGCAGCACTTCATCGTCTTCGTGCTTTCGGTCTTCGTGGGCTTCCAGGTGATCTGGAACGTCTCGCACTCCCTGCACACGCCGCTGATGGCGGTGACCAACGCGATCTCCTCGATCATCATCGTGGGGGCGCTCCTGCAGATGGGCTCCAGCTCGTTCCTCGTGGTTCTGCTCGCCGCGCTCTCGGTCTTCATGGCCGGGATCAACATCTTCGGCGGCTTCCTCGTCACCCGGCGCATGCTCGCCATGTTCCAGAAGTCGTAAGGGGGCAGGAGCAATGGATTACGGATTTACCACTGCGGCCTATGTTGTTGCCGCTGTTCTCTTCATCCTCTCGCTGGGCGGCCTCTCGGGGCAGGAAAGCGCCAAGCGGGCGGTCTGGTATGGCATCGTGGGCATGGCGCTGGCCGTGCTGGCCACGCTCATCGGCCCTGGCTCGGGCCTGTGGCTTCTGACCATCCTGCTGATCGCGGGCGGCGGGGTCATCGGCTACATGGTGGCCACCAAGGTGCAGATGACCGAGATGCCGCAGCTTGTGGCGGCGATGCACAGCCTCGTCGGCCTTGCCGCCGTGTTCGTGGGCTACAACGCGCATTTCACCATCCGCCTCGTGGCGGGGGGCGACCATGCGGGTGAGGAGCTTGGCTACTTTGCCTCCATCGTGGCGCACAAATCCTCGGTCGAGCTGAAGATCCTCGCGGTCGAGCTGTTCCTCGGCGTGTTCATCGGCGCGATCACCTTCACCGGGTCGGTCGTGGCCTTTGGCAAGCTGGCGGGCAAGGTGACCTCTGCGGCCACCAAGCTTCCGGGCGGGCATATGCTCAACGCGGGCGCGGCTGCGCTCTCGGTGATATGCCTGATCTGGTACATGAACACCGGCGGGTTCTTCCCGCTGTTCCTGATGACGCTGGCCGCGCTCTTCATCGGCTACCACCTCATCATGGGCATCGGCGGGGCCGACATGCCGGTGGTCGTCTCGATGCTCAACAGCTACTCGGGCTGGGCGGCGGCGGCGATCGGCTTCAGCCTCGGCAACGACCTGCTGATCGTGGTGGGCGCCCTGGTGGGCTCCTCGGGTGCGATCCTCAGCTACATCATGTGCAAGGCCATGAACCGGCATTTCGTGAGCGTGATCCTCGGCGGCTTCGGCGGCGGGGGCGGTGAGCAGATGGCCGTGGAAGGCGAGCAGGTGGCGATCGAGGCCGATGGCGTGGCAACCGCGCTGAACGAAGCCGACTCTGTGGTGATCGTGCCGGGCTACGGCATGGCCGTGGCACAGGCGCAGGGGGCGGTCAGCGAGCTGACCCGCAAGCTGCGGGCTGCCGGCAAGGAGGTGCGCTTTGCGATCCACCCGGTCGCCGGGCGTCTGCCGGGGCACATGAACGTGCTGCTGGCCGAGGCCAAGGTGCCCTATGACATCGTGCTGGAGATGGACGAGATCAACGATGACTTCCCCGACACCGACGTGGTGATCGTCATCGGCTCGAACGACATCGTTAACCCGGCCGCGCAGGACGACCCCAACTCCCCCATCGCGGGCATGCCCGTGCTGGAGGTGTGGAAGGCCAAGCAGGTGTTCGTCTCCAAGCGGGGGCAGGGCACCGGTTACTCGGGCATCGAGAACCCGCTGTTCTTCAAGGACAACACCCGCATGTTCTACGGCGACGCCAAGGACTCGGTGAACAAGCTCCTGCCGATGATCGACTGACCGGGCAGAGCCACGTGACCATTGAAAGGGCCTCCCGTTGTGGAGGCCCTTTTCATATGCGCAGCTTGTCGCCGCTCCCGCACAGGTTGCATATGTGCGGTTGACATGCGTTTTTGCCCTTGCGAGCGTTCCCCGAGGGCAGCCATTCCGGCCTGCCTGCATGGGAGGTTTTCATGAAGATCCTGTTTTGCGCCGCTGGTGCGGCCCTTTGTGCGTTTCCGAGTTTCGCCGGTGAGATTGCGACCTACAGCTTTGCATCCGACACGCTCGGGCGGGATTATGCCTATACGGTCTATCTGCCCGATGGTTACGAGGAGAGCGGGCTGACCTATCCGCATATGTACCTGCTGCACGGCTCGGGCGGCAACGAGACGAGCTGGGTGGTGGATGGCCATGCCAAGCAGGTGATCGACAAGGCGATTGCCGATGGGGTGATGCCGCCCGCCGTGGTGATCATGCCCGGCAGCCTGAGCTGGTGGGTGGATGGCTACAACGAGCCTGCGGAGACGGCGTTCTTTGACGACCTGATCCCGCATATCGAGGCCACCTGGCGGGTGATCCCGGAGCGCGAGGGGCGCGTGGTGGGCGGGCTTTCGGCAGGGGGGTATGGCACGGTGAACTTTGTGCTGGAGCATCCAGAGATGTTCGCCGCAGGGGCCGCGATGTCGCCCGCCGCCTATGTGCCGCAGCCACCGGAGAGCTCCTCGGCCAACCGCCATGCGGCCTATCTCGACGCCGAGGGCAACTACGACCCCGAGAAGTGGACCGAGCTGAATTACACCGCCTATCTCGACGACTACCTCGCCGGGGACGTGGTGGTGCCGATGTATATCAACTCGGGCGACCACGATGTGTTCGACATCGCCTACCACGGGGCTGTGCTCTACCAGAAGCTGCGGGAGCACCAGCCGAACGATGTGGAATACCGGGTGATCGACGGCGATCATGAATGGCAGGTCTGGATCGACACGCTGCCCGAGGCGCTGGAGTATGTATTCTCGCACACCAAGCTGCCGCAGGGCGAGGTGCCAATGGCGGCGAGCCAGTGAGCGCCGCCGCGCGGCTCCGGCGGGCGCGGCATTAAAGAAGGGCACCCGGCCAAGGATTTCAGGCCGGGCGCCGTCTGACGTTCAGGTGAGTGATTTTCAAGGAGATTGAGATGAAGCGGGTATTGGCTTCGATGATTGCGGCACTGGCGCCGATCCTCGCCCCGGTGGTGGGGCTGGCGGGCGATGCCCTGATGTCGAACCTCTTGCATCACAAGGTACACGGGCCGTTCGAGACCTCTTGCGAGCAGATCATTCCCAGCAGCCAGTTTACCTCGTGGGAGGCCGTGCCGGTGGTTTGCGGGATCGCGACGTACCCCCGGCGCGAGGGGTATGCCCACCTTGGGTCAGTGCGCTTTGGGCCTGATGAGATCCTGTTTAACCTCTACCGCAGTGGCTACCCGTCGAGCTACCGAGGATACAGCATCGAGCAGCGCAGCGAGACGATCTGGGTGCTGCCAGCGGCTGCGGAACGCAAGCACAGTACAAAGAATCCGCTCAGCGGCGCGGACCGGGCGGCCTTTCTGGCAGCGATGAACCGGGCGGCGAAGGGGCGGGGCGTGCTGCGTTTGCGCTTCGAGGTGGCCTATAGCGAGGGCAATCCGCCGATAGACCTCGAGATCCCTCTGCGCAAGTGGCGGGCGGCGCTGAGGGATGTGCGCCGCGCCGCGAAGAGGCACGGGGCCCCGACCGCGCCTTGGTGAGGCGCAGCCGGGGGAGGTGCGTCAGGCGGCGAGGTTGATCACCGCGTGGTCGCCCAGATCGGGCGTGTGATCGCCGAGGTTGGCACGCAGCATCTCGATGCCGAACTGCAGCGCGTTGGCATCCACCGTCCAAACGGCGGCTTCGCGCAGCGGCATCTCCAGCAGGGTCACCTTGGGGTCGTCGATCCCGCCCTCGAACCACATGGCGGCGGCGGGGGACCACAGATCCTCTAGCAGGGCGCGATCTTCAGACACGGTGATCGGCCCGGACATGCAGGCATAAACCTCGCGGTCGCGGGTGGTGAGGGTGAAATGGGCCTGCGCGCCGGTGCCGATGTCACGGGCGAGACCGGTGTCGCTGGCGGTGATGAAGCGGAGAACGCGGGCGTTTTCGTCGAAATAGTGGGTCATCGGCTGGGCGTGGGAGGCCCGGTCGCTGATGGCCAGCATGCCGGTGCGTTCGTCATCCAGCGCGTCGAAAAGGGCTTTGCGCAGGGCTTCGGTGTTATGGTCGTTGTCGTGATGGGTCATGGGAGTCTCCTTTGGGCACCAACTGCGGGGGAGGGGGGGAGGTTCCGTAACCCAGTTTTTGAAAATGTATATACAATCGCTATACTTTGTAGTAACAAAGGCGAACTCAAGAGAGGGAGCCAGCCCGCTATGGCCAAGAGCAGCAAGCCCAAGAAGGACCGGAAGGACAGCCAGCTCATCATTCGGATCAAGAAGGATGAGCGCGATGCTTTCGTGGACCTGTGCGAGCAGCTCGACACCAGCGCGGCCCGTGAGATCCGCCGGTTCATCCGGGGGTTCGTGAAGGAAAACGGCTCAGACAAAACCGACTGAAAGGACCGAGCAATGGCCAAGAAAGCCAAGATCAAAGACCTGAAAAAAGAAGTGAAAGCCCGCAAGGCGAAGGTCGCCAAGCAAGAGAAAAAGCTGAAGGCCGCCAAGAAGGCCCTCAAGAAGGCAGCCTGATGGTGCGCCTGACCGACATTCCCGGCATCGGCCCGGCGATGGCGGCCAAGCTGGTGGGGGCGGGCATTTCCGACCCTGCCGGTCTGGCGGCGGCGCCGGTCGCCAAGCTCACTGCCATCCCCGGCATCTCGCCCGCTCGGGCGGGGGCATGGAAGGCAGCGGCCGCGGGCAAGGTTGCGGCCCCCGCGCCGCGCCGCCCGGTTGCCGCCTCCAAGGCTCCGGTGAAACGCCGGGCGGCCAAGCCTGCGCCTGCAGCCAGTGCCGTGCCGATCGAAGAGAAGCCCTCTGCCGGGGTCGTGGCCCAGGCGGCGGCCTTGGCGGAGAAGAAGGCAGAGGTCGAGAAGGCCGAGCCGAAGCCTGCCAAGGCGAAGGCGGCAAAGAAGGCTGCCGAGAAGACGAAGGCTGCCGAAAAGAAAGCCGCGAAGAAGGCGGCTGAGAAGGCCAAGAAGAAAGCCGCCGAGAAGAAGGCAGCCAAGAAGGCGGCGGAGAAGAAAGCGGCCAAGAAGGCTGCTGAGAAGAAGGCGGCTGCCAAGGCCGCGAAGAAGGCTGCCGAGAAAAAAGCAGCCAAGAAAGCTGCAGAGAAAGCGCGTGACAAAAAAGCCAAGGCCAAGAAGGCGGATGCCAAGAAGGCCAAGGCAAAAAAGTCGAAATCGTCCAAGAAATCCAAGGACTGAGGCGCAGAGCC
This sequence comes from Vannielia sp. SX4, assembly GCF_052828525.1. The sequence goes on along the minus strand of NZ_CM128247.1, from coordinate 2,962,939 downwards.
GGGCAGGGCGGCAGAGGCCGTTTTGCCCGGCGCAAAAATTCTTCGCCGCACGGTGATTTTCCCTCTTGATCCGAATCCCGTTTGGCCCCAAATGCGCGGTCAAGACGCCAACGCACGCGCCTCTGGCCGGCAACATCATCGCCTGTGTTTACGTAGCGACGGTAACGTCTCCCTTGGAAGTGAGCGGTCATATATGGCCGGGTCTATTGGAGATGACCATGACGATGATGTTCGACGGCGGCCTGCCGGCCGTTCCCGTATCCCTTGCTGTCAACCGCGTTGAGGAGTTCATCCTCGCGAACAGCTTTGACAAGCCGACCCTCGTCATCGACACCGATGCGGTTGCCCGTCAGTTCCACGCGCTGAAAGCCGGTCTCGGCGGTGCGGCGATCCACTATGCCGTGAAGGCCAACCCGGCCCGCGAAGTCATCGCCCGTCTGCTCGAGGAAGGCTCCAATTTCGATGCCGCCTCCCGTGGCGAGATCGAGCTGTGCCTCTCGCTCGGCGCGCGCCCTGACCAGATCAGCTTTGGCAACACCATCAAACGGGTGACCGACATTGCCTTTGCCCATGCCGCTGGCCTGACCCTCTTTGCCGCCGACAGCGACGAAGAGCTGGTGAAGATCGCCGAGCATGCGCCGGGGGCGCAGGTGTACATCCGTCTGCTGGTGGACAACCCCGAGGCCGATTGGCCGCTCTCCCGCAAGTTCGGCTGCTCGCGCGAGTCCGCGCTGCGGCTGCTGGGCGTGGCACGTGATCTGGGCCTCGACCCGGTGGGCTTCTCGTTCCACGTGGGCTCGCAAACCAAACGCACCCGCATGTGGCAGGGCGTGCTCGACTACGTGGGCGGCATCTGGGCCGACGCGCAGGCGGCTGGTCATGGGCTGACCCTCATCAACATCGGTGGCGGCTTCCCGGCGTTCTACGGCGAAGAGATCGACGCGCCGACCGCCTATGCTGAAGGCGTTCGCAAGATGGTCGAAGCCCGCTTCCCCGGTGCTCGCATCATGGCGGAGCCGGGCCGTGGCATGGTGGCCGAGGCCGGTGCGATTGCTGCCGAGGTGCTGCTGGTTTCGCGCAAGTCGGACAATGACCTGCACCGCTGGGTCTATCTCGACATTGGCCGCTTCTCCGGCCTGGCCGAGACCGAGGGCGAGGCGATCCGCTACCAGCTGATGACCCCGCATGACGGCGAGGCCACCGGCCCCTGCATCCTCGCAGGCCCGAGCTGTGACAGCGCCGATGTGCTCTACGAGAAGCGCCCGATGCCGCTGCCGATGAGCCTGAAGGCAGGCGACAAGGTGATCATCCGCAACTGCGGTGCCTACACCTCGTCCTACTCGTCGGTGGGCTTCAACGGCTTCCCGCCGCTGGACGTGGTGGTGATCTGACCGCCGCAGGTTGGCGGCCTCGCGTTTCGGCGTGTGGAGGAGGATGGGGGTGCAGCCGGGTTATCACGGCTGCGCCTCCTGCGCCGAAGGCTTGAATGGCCGCCTGCAAAGCCGCCCGGTCCAACAGGCCGGGCGGTTCTTTTTTGCGCTATAAGGGGGCAGGCAGGTGGGGCCGGTGCACCGCGGTATGCAGATAAGCACCTGATATCGCGACATTCTTTCCCTTTACAGGAGGGCGGCCAGGCCCTAGCAGGGAAGAAACGAGGGACGACAATGGCCGAAATCCAGGATCATCCGCTGCGCTATCAGCTGGCCAACGAGCTGCATGCGCGCCCGTTTCCGGCGCTGGATGTGCCCTGCCGCGCGGCCTATCTGGCGCTGAAACCTGCCGAGGGCGCTTCGGGCCGGGACCGCGAGGCGGAGCGGGCGCATCTGATCGACCTGCTGGACCGCCACGGCGCGCCGCATCCGCAGCCAGATGCCACCCATTACTCGGGCCAGCTCGGGCGCCATCAGATCAAGTGGGAGAGCCACACCGAGTTCGTGACTTACACGATCTTCGGCTCCGGCGTGGCGCAGCGTCCCTTCGATGGCGAGACCTTCCGGATGTTCCCCGCCGACTGGCTGGCGAAGGCACCCGGCGTGCGGGTCACCTCGGCGCTGGTGCGAGTCGAAGAGATGCCGGAGCACCCCGAGGAGGTGTCGGAGCGGATGGACGGCTGGATGGTGGCCGAGAGCATCGCCGTATCGGAAGTGGTGGATGGCGACGTGATCGTGGGCACCGACTTTCGGATCGACCCGGCGGGGCATGTGCGCTTTGCCTGTTTCGTCAAGCCCGGGGTAGGGCGGCAGCGGGTGGGGCGGGTGGTGCAGCGCTTGACCGAGATCGAGACCTACAAGGCGATGTCGATGCTTGGGCTGGGCCGGGCGCGCAGGCTCTCGGGACCGCTGGGCAAGCTCGACAACGAGCTGAGCGATCTGATGGATGCGATGACGGGCGACCGTGCCCGCCCGGCGGAGGAAGAGCTGGAGAAGCTGCTGCGCGTGGCTGCCGAGATCGAGATGCAGCTCACCCATGCGAGCTTTCGCTTTGGCGCGACGGCGGCCTATGAGGCGATTGTCTGGCAGCGGATCGAGGTGCTGCGCGAGCAGCGGTTCATGGGGCGGCAGACGTTGAAGGAGTTCATGACCCGCCGTTACGACCCCGCCATGCGGACGGTGAAGAGCACCGAAGGACGGTTGCAGGCGATGGCAGCGCGCTCGGCGCGGGCGAGCGACCTGCTGCGCACAAGGGTCGATGTGGAGCGGCAGGCGCAGAACCAGGCGCTGCTTGCCTCGATGGACAAGCGGGCCGATCTGCAACTGCGGCTGCAACAGACGGTGGAGGGGCTCTCGGTGGTGGCGATCAGCTACTACGCGGTGAGCCTTGGCACCTACCTTCTCGAGCCCTTCGCCAAGGGGCTGGGCATCGAGAAGGGGTGGTTGACGGCAGGGCTGACCCCGCTGGTCATTCTGCTGGTGTGGCTTGCAGTCCGGCGGATCCGGAAGAAGCTGCATTAGCCTCCCCCAGAAGCCGCGAGGTGACCACGCCGCCGAGGGCGATGGAGGCCAGCGCGAGGAAGGCCGAGACGCCGAGGGTCGAGGTGCCCGACAGGCCCGCGCCCACGGTGCAGCCCCCGGCCAGCACGCCGCCCACGCCCATCAGCACGGCCCCGGCAAGGTAGCGGCCGGTCTGGCGCGGGGTCTGGAAGCTCTGCCACTGGAAATCGCGGAAGATCAGTGCGGCGATGAGTGCGCCGACCAGCACGCCGCCCACGAGGCCCACGCCGAAGCCGGCGGGGATGGACGAGGAGGCGATGGCCCAGAACAGCGTTTCGGAGGAGGGCAGGGTGAAGGAGAGGCTCTCCATCGCGATGGGGTCGAACTCGTCGTAGAGCACGTAGCCGGTGCCGACCCATGCCAGCGGAACGAGCGCGCCGATCAGGGCGCCCATCAGCAGCGTTACGGGCTTGGCGCCGGAGCGGGCGGCAAAGAGCAGAACAGCGACGACAATCAGCCCGGTCCATACCCACGCGCCGCCGGGCAGCCCGGCGAGGGAGGAGGCCTCACCGAGCGGTGCGGAGACGGAGCCGAGCGCGGTGCGCAGCGGGGCGAGCACGCCCTTCAGGGTGGCGTGGGCGACCACGGCGAAGATGGCCAGCACGGTCAACGCGCGCAGATTGCCGGTGCCAGTCAGCACGGTCAGCCGCGAGATGCAGCCACGGGTGAGGACCATGCCAGCGCCAAAAGCCACACCACCCAGCACGATAGCGAGCCAGGGCAGGTCGGCGGCGAGGTAGCGGTGCTCCTCGAAGGAGATGAGACCGTAGGCGACAAGGGCCTGCGTGCCGAGGATCGCCACGGCGAGGCCGGTCAGCCAGACACCGGCGGCCGAGCGGCGCTCCGAGGCGTCACCGGCGACGGCCCGGCGGAAGCAGAACCGGCTGCGCTGGCCGAGAAAGCCGAAGGCGATGCCGAGGGCGAGGGCAAACCAGACCGCAACTTCACGGGCGGTTGCCTCTTCGAATCCGAGCGTTTCGAACATGGTGCGTCTCCTGTCGCGGTCGAAGCCCGGCAGGTAGCGCAGCTACGGCGCGGGTGCAAATGGATCAACGGGGAGGGGATTTTGTTCTCGCGTATAGTGAGGGACGTTGTTCTGCCGTGGTGGCGCTGCTCCGAAAAGCGTTCGCGCCCCGAAGACGGGGCGCGATGCATGGTCTTATCTGCATGTGTGCAGGGCTACCGGCCCCGGATGCGCGGGTCGAGCGCGTCGCGCAGCCCGTCGCCGATGTAGTTCACCGCCAGCACCACGAGCGAGATCATCAGCCCCGGCCACAGCGCGCGCTCGGGGAAGTTCTGAATCCGGTCGGTGGCGTCGAACAGCAGCTTGCCCCATGTCGGGAAGTCCGAGGGGAAGCCGAGGCCGAGGAAGGAGATCGCGCTCTCAGTGATGATCGCTGTGGCGAGGCCAAGGGTGGCCGAGACCATGATCGGCGAAAGCACGTTGGGCAGCAGGTGCCGGGTGACCATCTTCATCGGCGGGGTGCCGATGGAGCGGGCGGCGAGGATGAACTCGCGCTCCTTCAGCGCCAGAATGTCGGCCCGCACGATCCGCGCGGTCTGCATCCACGAGGTCGCGCCGATGACGCAGACGATGAGGATGAACACGCCGAGCTCCGGCCCGAATGTGGCGCGCAGCGCGTCGCGGAAGAGCAGCATGATCACCAGCAGCAGCGGCAGCAGGGGCAGGGCGAGCACGAGGTCGGTGAAGCGCATCAGCAGACCGTCGAGCCACTTCACGTAGCCCGAGGCGACGCCGACGGCGGTGCCGATCAGCATGGCGAGGATCATCGCCACCCAGCCCACCGCGATGGAGACGCGCCCGCCGTGGATCAGCGAGGCGAGGATATCGCGGCCGAGGTTGTCGGTGCCCAGCGGGTGCGACCAGCCATATTTCATCCGTTCGAGGCTCTCTGGCGGGATGCACAGATCGGTCCACGAGCAGGAGAAGAGCGGCATGTAGACCGGCCGCCAATCCTTGTTGCGGATGTCGAGCTTGGTTGGGTCGATGTCCCACAGATAGGGGCCGAAGAGCACGCCGAAGGTGATGAAGAGCAGCACGAAGGCGCCCATCATCGCGCCCTTGTGGCTGCGGAACTGCTTCCACACGTCGGACCATTGCGACCGCGACTTGCCGCGCGGCTGGCTCTCGCCCAGCACTTCCTTTGCGGTGTCAGTCATAGCGGATCCTCGGGTCGAGCACGCCGTAGAGCACATCGGCGATCAGGTTGAACAGCACAATGAGCACGGCGAAGATGAAGGTGATGGTCTGGACCATCGGGATGTCATTGGCCTGGATCGCGGTGATCAGCAACTGGCCGATCCCGTTCACCTTGAAGACCTGCTCGGTGATGATCGCCCCGCCGAAGATGGAGGGGATGCCGAGTGCGATGACGGTGACGACCGGGATCATCGAGTTGCGCAGCACGTGGACCATGACCACCGACCACTCCGAGAGGCCCTTGGCGCGAGCGGTGCGGACGTAATCCTGCTTGAGGTTGTCGAGCATGGCCGAGCGCATGTAGCGGCTGATCTGGGCGGTAGTCTGGAGTGCGAGCACCATCACCGGCATGATCATCTGCTTGAGCTGGATCTTCATGCTCTCCCAGTCCTTCACCTCATGGGTGGTGTCGTAGATCGAGGGCAACCACTCCAGCTTGACCGCGAAGATCACGATCACCACCACGCCCGAGAAGAAGGGCGGCACGGAGAAGCCGATCATCGAGATGAGCGTGCCGGCCTGATCGAAGACCGAATACTGCTTGTAGGCCGAGATGATGCCGATCGGGATGGCGATGATGACGCCCACGGCATAGGCCAGAGCGACCACCCAGAGGGTTTGCGGCAGGCGCTGGATGATGATGTCGAACACCGGCGAGCGGAACTGCCAGCTCACGACACGCTGGGTGCCTTCCATCATGTTGGTTCCGAAGAGCCAGTCGAGGAAGAAGCCGGGCTCGACCACGAAGAACTGGTAGAGCCATTTGATGTAACGGATGTGCAGCGGTTCGCCGAGGCCGAGTGCCTCGCGCATCTTCTGCTTCACTTCATCGGGAATGGTCAGCGGCATCTGCGCCATCGGGTCGCCGGGGGCGAGATCGAGGAGCAGGAAGAGGACCAGCGAAATGAAGAGGAGCGTGGGAACCGCGAGAATGAGCCGTCGGATGATGAAGGTCAGCATACGGGGGGCGCTCGATATGGCAGAGGGGCCGCGCGATCAGTGCCGCGCGGCCCGGTTTCATCTGCGGATCAGTTGGTCTTGATCCGGTACCAGTCAGCGACGTTCCAGATTTCGCTGTCCCAGACGTTCAGCTTCACGCCGCCGAGGCTGTTGGCGTGGGCCGAGAGACGACCGCGGTGGACCAGCGGGATCATGCCGCCGCCCTCGATGACCATGTCATTGAGTTGCTTGGCAATCTCGGCGCGCTCGGCCGCATCGGCGGTGACGCCCAGCTTGGCATAAAGTGCGTCATACTCCTCGGAGCACCAGCGCGAGATGTTCTCGCCCTGCCACTGGGTGGCCGGGGAGGGGGCCTTATCGCAGGTGGCGTTGCCGAGGTAGCTCTGCGGGTCGGTGCCGTTGAAGGTGTTGGCGTACATCTCGACGTCGGCGTAGAACTTCTGGAAGGTGTCGGGCGAACCCGGATCACCGCCGAAGAACACCGAGCTGTCGACGTTGCGCAGTTCGACCTCGAAGCCGATCTGCTCCCACCAGTCCTTGATCAGCGCCTGGAAGTCCTGACGGACGGCGTTGGTGGAGGTCTGGTAGAGCATCTTCAGCTCGACGCCGTCTTTCTCACGCACGCCGTCACCGTTGCTGTCGACCCATCCGGCCTCTTCCAGCATCGCCTTGGCGCCTTCGATGTCCTGCGTGGAGCAGTCGAAGGTGGTGGAGTTCACCGCCTCGGGGGCGGGCACCCAGTTGCACGATACCTTACCGGCCTGACCGTAGCCGACCTCGACCAGCAGGGGCCGGTCGATGGCGAGGGACAGCGCCTTGTAGACGGCGGGATCGGAGAGGTAGGGGTGCGGGCGCACCACCGACCGCTCGTCCGGGCCGAGCGCCGGGTCGGGGTTGGTGTTGTTCAACATGATCCGCTCGAGCAGCGGGCCGAAGCCGGCGATCGCCTTGCCCTTGCCGGCCGCTTCCATCTCGGAGATCACATCGGGGGCGAGCTGGAGGTTCCAAGCGTAGTCGAATTCGCCGGTCTCCATTACCGCACGGCCAGCCGCCGTTGCATCGCCGCCGCCCTTGAAGGTGATCGAGGCGAAGGCGGGCTTGCCCTCTTCGCGGTAGTTCTCGTTGGCCTCGAAGGTGATCACGTCGTTCGGCTTGAACTCCACGACCTTGAAGCCGCCGGTGCCGATCGGGCTGAAGTTGGCCTCGGTGCATTCAGGCGCCTTGGCGCCCATGCAGTCGGCGAACTGAGCGGCCTGAAGGATCGGGCTCTCACCGCCGACGAAGGGGCCGTAGGGGAAGGGGGTGGGCTGCTCGAAGGTCACCACGACGGTGTGCTCATCTGGCGTTTCGACCGAGCTGACACCGTTGAACTTGGTGAGCTGGGCGCAGCCGCCCTCGGGATGGGTGCAGTATTCGTAGGTGAACCTCACGTCCGCCGAGGTGAAGGGCGTGCCGTCGGACCACAGGATGCCGGGCGTGATCTTCCAGGTGATGGTGGTGAGATCTTCGCTCACGCCGCCGTTCTCGACGGTGGGCACCTCTTCGACCAGCCAGGGGGTCAGGGTTCCGGTCTCGTCGTAGCGCGCAAGCGGCTCGAGCACGAGGCTGCCGGCCTCCACATCCTTGGTGCCGCCCGAGAGGAACGGGTTCATGATCGACGGGGCCTGCCAGTAGATGATGCTGACGTTGCCGTCACGGCCGCGCTCGCCTTCATGGCCTTCTGCGATGGCCATTGGGGCCAGCGCACAGGTGGCGACCGCTCCGAGAAGAGCTGTTTTGAGTTTCATGGGTTTCTCCTTGTTGGGTGCTCGACGCCTCGCGCCCTTTTGGGCTGCTTTTGTGGTCGTTGGGGGGAGTTGGACGGCGAAAAACCGGGCCCGGAGCCGCCTGTGGCGGCGCCGAAGCTGCGACTGTTCCCCTGAGCAGAGCAAGTGCCTTTGCGGGCCATGCGCTCTCCCTGTCCAACCAAGTTTTTATGGGTGTTTTCACGCCTCCGCCCCCGCGGCTGCGCCATCCCCTGAATGTGACGGTAACATGAAACGGGGACGGCGCAATGGTTTCGTCAACTGACCTTGCGGCCCGATTGAGCAGATGCCTGCCGATTGGGCAGCAGGCCTTGACCTCTGCGCGGCTCGGCACCACCCTCTGCACGAGGCCCGCCACCGGGCCGCTCGAAAGGCACCTCCCGACCCGTGACCCCACGCGACATACTCGACAAGCTCGTGTCCTTCCGGACTGTTTCATCGGCCTCCAACCTCGACCTGATCGACTGGGTTGAAGGCTGGCTGGCGGAACGCGGCATTGCCGCGATCCGCGTGCCCGATTCCACCGGCGAGAAGGCGGCGCTTTTTGCCTCCGTCGGGCCGGATGTGCCGGGCGGTGTGCTGCTCTCGGGGCATACCGATGTGGTGCCGGTCGAGGGGCAGAGCTGGGCCAGCGACCCTTGGGCGGTGGAGGAGCGGGACGGGCGGCTCTATGGCCGGGGTGTGGCCGATATGAAGGGCTTTGACGCGCTGGCACTCTGGGCGATGGGGCAGGCCGCCGAGCGGGGCGTTTCGCGGCCATTGCAGATCGGGCTGAGCTACGACGAGGAGATCGGCTGCTTCGGAGCGCCGCCGATGATCGAGGCCCTGCAGGCCAGCGGTTTGCCCCGCGCGGAGGCGGTGGTGGTGGGCGAGCCGTCGATGCTGAAGCCGGTCACCGGCCACAAGGGCAACCTCGGGTTTCGGATCGTGGTGAAGGGCTTTCCGGTACACAGCTCGATGATGCACGAAGGGGTCAGCGCGATCATGGAGGCGGCGCGGCTGATCGGCTGGGCGAACGAGGTGAATGCGGCACAGTTTGCCCGCACGCCGACGCCCGAAGAGGCGGTGTTCACCCCGCCTTGCACCACGCTGCATGTTGGAAAGATCAGGGGCGGGGAGGTGCATAACATCACCGCCGAGCATTGCGAATTACTGTTTGATTTCAGGGTGATGCCGATGGAGGACACGGCGGACTGGCGGGCACGGCTGCGCGAGACAGTGATCGAGATCGAGGCGGGCATGAAGGCCACCCACCCCGACGCGGGCTTTACCCTGCACGAGCTTTTCGACGTGCCCGGCCTTGCGCCGGAATCGGGCCCCGAGGCCCATGCCGAGCCGCTGGTGCGCAGCCTCACCGGCGACAACGGGCCGGGGGCCGTGGTGAGCTTTGCCTCGGAGGCAGGGCAATTTCAGAATGCCCGTTATTCTACCGTGATTTGCGGGCCGGGAGACATTGCACAGGCCCACAAGGCAGACGAATATATGACCATCGCACAGTTCGAGGCAGGCCAACGCTTTATGGAGCGGCTGCTCGATCACCTGAAGGAGTAACCCCAAGTGCCCATCAAGAATCGCCTCTCCGAGATGCAGCCCGAGATCGCCGAATGGCGGCAGGACTTTCACATGCATCCGGAAATCCTGTTTGACACCCATCGCACCGCTGGCGTCGTGGCCGAGAAGCTACGGGAATTTGGTTGCGACGAGGTTACCGAGGGGATCGGGCGGACCGGCGTGGTGGCCGTGATCAAAGGCAAGCAGCAGGGATCGGGCAAGGTCATCGGGCTGCGCGCCGACATGGATGCGCTGCCGATCCACGAGCAAACCGGGCTGGAATATGCCTCCAAGACCGATGGCGCGATGCACGCCTGCGGCCATGACGGCCATACGGCGATGCTGCTGGGCGCCGCGAAATACCTCGCCGAGACCCGCAATTTCGACGGCACGGTGGTGGTGATTTTCCAGCCTGCCGAAGAGGGCGGCGGCGGTGGCCGGGAGATGTGCGAAGACGGGATGATGGAGCGCTGGGGCATTCAGGAGGTGTACGGGATGCACAACTGGCCGGGCGTTCCGACCGGGCAATTTGCCATCCGCCCCGGGCCGTTCTTTGCGGCGACCGACCAGTTTGTCATTGATATCGAAGGAAAAGGCGGCCACGCGGCCAAGCCGCAGGAGACGGTGGACAGCACCATCGTGGCCTCGCACACGGTGCTGGCGCTCCAGACCATCGTGAGCCGCAACTCGGACCCGACCAAGGAGGCTGTGGTTTCGGTCACCAGCTTCGAGACGTCGAGCAAGGCGTTCAACGTGATCCCCCAGCGGGTGCAGTTGAAGGGCACGGTGCGGACGCTCTCGCCGGAGACGCGGGAACTGGTCGAAAAGCGGCTGCCCGCCATTGCCGAGAAGACCGCCGAGGTCTTCGGCGCGGTGGCCAAGGTGAACTACATGAAGGGCTACCCGGTGATGGTGAATTCCGAGGAGCAAACCGAGTTTGCTGCCGAGGTTGCCAGGGCGGTTTCGGGGGAGTGTGCGGAGGCGCCGCTGGTGATGGGGGGCGAGGATTTTGCCTTCATGCTGGAGGAGCGTCCGGGGGCTTATATCCTTGTTGGGAATGGCGACACCGCAGCGGTGCATCACCCGGAATACAACTTCAATGATGAAGCGATTCCAGCGGGTTGCAGCTGGTGGGCGGAGATCGTTGAAAAGCGGATGCCGGCGGCCTGAGGCCCGGTTAACAAGGCGCGCGCGGGGCGGTTAACCATGGCCGCCCGGCGATGCACATCCGATGCACAACTGATGCACATCCCATGCGCATGTCAGATGACATAGTGGCGTTAACTTAACAGACCGTGCGGTGACGCGATCGTGAGAGCGCGGTCCGCTGGGCTTGGAATGGGCGGTGGGCTGATAAGGAAGATCCTCGGGTCAGGCCCGAGGATCAGGTGGTGCAAGCGCGCGCGTTCAGCCGCGCTTAGCCGTAAACGGCGGCGCGGGCGATCTGGCTGGCGTCTTCGGGGAAGATGCCGAGGTCGAGGGCCACGTCGCGCGGAAGCGCGGCGATCTCGTTGCGGGTGCGGGTGTAGGCGCGGTGCTTTTCGTAGGCGGCGCGGAGGGTGGTCAAGACGGTCATCGGAGCTGTCCTTTCGTTTGCTTCTGTCTTCCTCTTGTGCGCCAGAAATAGTCATGCTGCGGCGCGGCACAACTGACCGTTTGCGCTAACGGGATTGCGCTGGGTGCATGGCTCCCGGCGAAAAGCCATGCGTCAGGCGGGACAGGGGCAAAAGCAAAGGGCCGCCCGGTTGCCCGGACGGCCCTTGTTGCGCGGCGTGGCGGTGGCTCAGATGAGCTTGCCCATGGCCACGGCGGTATCGGACATGCGGTTGGAGAAGCCCCACTCGTTGTCATACCAGCTCAGGATGCGGCACATGGTGCCCTCCATCACTTTGGTCTGATCCAGAGCGAAGGTGGAGCTGTGCGGATCGTGGTTGAAGTCGATCGAGACGTTGGGCTGGTCGGTCACGCCGAGGATGCCCTTGAGCGGGCCAGCGGCGGCGGCCTGCATGGCCTCATTGATCTCTTCGACCGTGGTGTCGCGGGCGGCCTCGAAGGTGAGGTCCACCACCGAGACGTTGGGGGTGGGCACGCGGATGGCGACGCCGTCCAGCTTGCCGTTCAGCTCGGGCAGCACCAGGCCCACGGCCTTGGCGGCGCCTGTAGAGGTGGGGATCATCGACATGGCCGCCGCGCGGGCGCGGTAGAGATCCTTGTGCATGGTGTCCAGCGTGGGCTGGTCGCCGGTGTAGCTGTGGATCGTGGTCATGAAGCCCTTGGCGATGCCGATGCTGTCGTTCAGCACCTTGGCCACCGGCGCGAGGCAGTTGGTGGTGCAGGAGGCGTTGGAGACGACGACGTGATCCTTGGTCAGGGTGTCATGGTTGACGCCGTAGACCACGGTATTGTCGGCGTTCTTGCCGGGGGCCGAGATCAGCACGCGGGAGGAGCCGTTCTCGAGATGCGCCTGGCAGGCCTCCTTGGAGGTGAAGATGCCGGTGCATTCCATCACCACGTCGACATCGCCCCAAGGCAGCTCGGCGGGGTTGCGGATGGCGGTGACCTCGATCGGGCCGCGGCCCACGTCGATGGTGTTGCCGGCCACCTTGACCTCGCCCGGGAACTTGCCGTGGACAGAGTCGAACCTGATGAGGTGGGCGTTGGTCTCGACCGGGCCGAGATCGTTGATGGCGATCACCTCGATATCGGTGCGCCCGCTCTCGATGATGGCGCGGAGCACGTTGCGGCCAATGCGGCCGAACCCGTTGATTGCAACCTTGACGGCCATGAAAACCTCCTGTGCTGGTGTTAACGCTAACATTGCGATTGCGCGCCACATGTCAAGGCGGCGCAGGGCAGGGATGGCTGAGAGCAGCATACACGGGATGGGCAAAAGCGCGAGGCTCGGCTCGACGGGGCGATCACGGGGCCGTGATCAGCCGCTGAAAGTTTTTTGGAACGATCCGGGCCGCCGCGCAGTTGTGGAGGCAATGACGGTGCAGCGGCCGGCCAATGGTGGCCCCGCGAGGCACCGGCCCCGGAAAAAATACCGGGGCGCCAAAGAGATAAGGAGTTCGTTCGATATGAAACGCCTGATGATGACTGTCGCTGCTGTTGCCATGACTGCCGGTACCGCCTTTGCGATGACCCCGGAGCAACTGCGCGATTCCGTTGACGCCTCGCTGACCGAGTACGCCCCGGAAGTTGAAGCCGAAACCCTGACCGACGACCAAGTGCGTCAGGTGTACGTGGTGGTGAACGACTCCGGCAAATCCCCCGCCGAGAAGTCGGGTGCGATCGCTGAGATCATCGAAGGCACCAACGCCGAGTACTACGCTGACCTCGCCGATGGTGACATCGATCTGGAGCTCGACGTGAACAACATGCGTGAGATCCTGCAAGCCAAGCTCGACATCGGTGGCTACGACCACGATGTGTCGGAACTGAGCGACGAGGAAGTTGCTTCGCTCGCGCAAGCCTTCAACAACGGCAACACCCCTGCTGAGATCGACGCTGCCGTGGCCAGCTACTTCGATAGCTGACACCAGCGGTCGCAGAACGCGACATTGGGGCCGTCCTTCGGGGCGGCCCTTTTCTTTTGCGCGGATGTGTTTGCGGGGCGATCAGCGCCAGAAGGCGAGCCACTCGGTGAGGGCGGAAAACTTCTTCAGCATGAAGAGGGTGGCGGCGCTCTCATTCAGCACGCCGTCGGCCACGAGGGCGACGACGGCGAGGATGAAGAGGATGAGGGCAAGCCGGTTGGTCATGCCGCCTTCATAGCGGGCAACTGGGGCGGCAGGAAGGGCGGGGCGCGCCTTAGTTCAGGCGGCCCATGTGCCCGGCGACATCGGCCATGCGGGCGGAGAAGCCCCACTCGTTATCGTACCAGGCCAGCACGCGCACGGTGCGCCCGACGACCTTGGTCTGATCGGGGGCGAAGATGGAGCTTTGCGGCGTGTGGTTGAAGTCGATCGAGACCTTGGGTGCCGGGTCGTAGGCCATGACCATGCCCATGTGCCCGGCGCAGGCCTCGGCCACCACCTCGTTCACGTTCTCAACGGTCACATCGCGGCCTGCCTCAAAGGTGAGGTCCACCGCCGACACGTTAGGGGTGGGCACGCGCATGGCGGTGCCGTCGAGCTTGCCGGAGAGTTCCGGCAGCACCTCGCCGAGCGCCTTGGCGGCGCCGGTGGAGGTGGGGATCATCGCCATGGCGGCGGCGCGGGCGCGGTAGAGATCCTTGTGGCGACGGTCGAGCGTGGGCTGGTCGCCGGTGTAGCTGTGGATCGTCGTCATGATGCCGCGCTCGATGCCGATGGTGTCGTTCAGCACCTTGGCGAGCGGGGCGAGGCAGTTGGTGGTGCAGGAGCCGTTGGAAACCATCCGCTCATCCGCGCGCAGGGCGCGGTGGTTGACGCCGTACACCACGGTGCGGTCGACGTTGGAGGCGGGGGCGGAGATGAGCACCTTGCCGGCGCCGCGCTCGAGATGGATGGCGGATTTGACGCCGTCGTTGAACTTGCCGGTGCATTCGAGCACCACGTCGCAACCGCCCCAATCGAGGGTCTCGGGCTCGTAGCTCGACATCACGTCAATCGGGCCGCGTCCGAGGTCGAGCGCATCGCCCTTGACCTGAACCTCGCCGGGGAAGCGCCCGTGGACACTGTCGTAGCGGAGCAGGTGGGCGTGGGTCTCAATATCGCCGGGGGCGTTGATCTTGACGACCTGAACATCGTTGCGCGCGCTCTCGGCGATATGCGCCAGGGTGCAGCGCCCGATGCGGCCAAATCCGTTGATCCCGATGGTGATGGTCATCTTCCCGCTCCTTGGATTGCCCTTGGAGAGCCGGGTAGCATACCGATGCATACTCGGGAAAGTGCAGCAAATCAGCGTGTTAGCGTAAACATCCGCTGTTAGCGATAGCAGTTTGCGCAAACGTGGCCCGGCATGGCTGCGCGCTTGCCTCTGCGGGCCGAATCCCTAGGTTGGAAGGGCGAAAAAAGGGAACGGGCATGAGCGGACTTCTGGCACTTCTGGACGACGTGGCGGCGATTGCAAAGCTGGCGGCGGCCTCGGTGGATGACATCGCCAGCCAGGCGGCGAAGGCGAGCGCCAAGGCGGCGGGCGCGGTGATCGACGATGCGGCGGTGACGCCGAAATATGTGCAGGGGTTCGAGCCCAAACGGGAGCTGCCGATTGTCTGGCGGATTGCGCGGGGCTCGATCTTCAACAAGCTGGTGATCCTGTTGCCCGCTGCGCTGCTGCTTTCGGCCTTTGCGCCGTGGCTCATATACCCGCTGCTGATGCTGGGCGGGGCTTACTTGTGCTTCGAGGGGGCGGAGAAGATATGGCATCTGATCCATCCAAGCTCGCACCATGTCGATATTCATATCGAAGGGGACAAGGCGCACCTTGAGGAGCAAAAGATTCAGGGCGCGATCAAGACGGATTTCATCCTTTCTGCCGAGATCATGACGATCATCCTTTCGAACCTCGACGCGGAGGCGAGCATCTGGTTTCAGGGCGCGGCGCTGGCGCTGGCGGGGGTGATGATCACTGCCGCGGTCTATGGCAGCGTGGCGATTATCGTGAAGGCCGATGACGTGGGGCTGCACATGGCCGAGCGTGGCCGCCTCGGGCTGACCCGGGCGCTGGGGCGCGGGATCGTGATCGGGATGCCGTGGTTCTTGAAATTCCTGATGATCGTGGGCACGGCGGCGATGCTTTGGGTCGGCGGGCAGATCATCATCCACTCCCTGGCCGTGATGGGCTGGCATGAACCGGAGCATTGGGTGCACGACGCGGCGGTGGCGGCGGCGGCAAAGGTGCCGGAGAACTGGCACGCCGTTGTGGAATGGATCGCCGGGGCCGGACTGGCCGGCGTGCTGGGGCTGCTGCTCGGCTTCGTGCTGATCCCGTTGGTGCAGTTCGTGATCGCGCCGGTGTGGAAGGCGGTGCGCGGGTGATCTGGCAATCGGTTGCTCTGCTGGTCGCGCGGCTCCTGATCGCGGGGCTGTTCATCGGCGGCGCGGTGCAGAAGACCCAGCCGCAGGCGGTGATGGACCTGCTGGCAGGCAAGGGGATGCCGACGTGGCTGGTTTGGCCCGCGCTGGCCTTCAACGCAGGCGCGGCGGTGTGCCTTGTGCTGGGCGTTTGGGTGACGCCGGTGGCGCTGGCACTCGCGGCCTATTGCGCCTTTACCAGCATGTTCCACTACATCCCGAGCGACCCGTGGCAGATGACCATCTTCGTGAAAAACTGGGCGATTGCGGGCGGATGCCTCGCGCTGGCCGTGGCCGGGCCGGGGCGGTTTGCGCTTGGGGGGTAGGTTGGGTGCGCCATGAATGCGCACCCTACGGGGGTGTCACACCGTAGGCTGAACCGGCGCGCCATGAATTGGCAGCCTACGGGATGTAGGGTGCGCATTCATGGCGCACCCCCAAGGGATCAGAGCAGGCTCTTCACCTTCTCGGCCACGGCCTTGGCGGTGATGCCGAACTTCTCATAAAGCTCCTCGGCCGGGGCGGAGGCGCCGAAGCTGTCCATCCCGACGAAGCCGGCCTTGGCCTCGCGGCCGCGCTCGCCGAGCAGCCACTGGTCCCAGCCCTGACGGACGGCGGCCTCGACGGCCACGCGGACCGGGCCGCCGGGAAGCACGCGCTTGCGGTACTTCTCGTCCTGCGCGGCGAAGAGCTCCATCGAGGGCATGGAGACCACGCGGGTGCCGATGCCTTCGGCCTCCAGCAGCGCCTTGGCCTCCATCGCGATGCTCACCTCGGAGCCGGTGGCGAGGAGGATGGCCTGCCGCTTGCCCTCGGCGTCGGCCAGCACGTAGGCGCCCTGTTCGGTCAGGTTCTTGCCCTTGTGCTCTTTGCGCACGGTGGGCAGGCCCTGACGGGAGAGGGCGAGGATGGAGGGCTTGCTGGTCTGGCTCAGGGCGATCTCCCAGGCCTCGGCGGTTTCGACCGCGTCGGCGGGGCGGAACACCAGCGTGTTGGGGGTGGCCCGCAGCAGGGCGAGATGCTCGACCGGCTGGTGGGTGGGGCCATCCTCGCCAAGCCCGATCGAGTCGTGGGTCATCACGTAGACCGGGGCGACCTTCATCAGCGCGGAGAGGCGCATGGCGGGGCGGGCATAGTCGGTGAAGCACATGAAGGTGCCGCTGTAAGGCTTTGATCCGCCGTGCAAAGCCATGCCGTTCATCGCGGCGGCCATGCCGTGCTCGCGGATGCCGTAGTGGATGAAGCGGCCCTTGCGGTCTTCGGCCGAGAACACGCCGAGATCGGCGGTCTTGGTGTTGTTGGAGCCGGTCAGGTCGGCGGAGCCGCCGATGGTCTCGCTCATCACCGGGTTGATCACCTCGAGCGCCATTTCGGAGGCCTTGCGGGTGGCGACCTTGGGCTGCTCGTCGGAGATCTGCTTTTTCAGGGCGCGGATCACGGCGGCGAGTTTCTTGGGTGCTTCGCCGCTTTGCTGGCGGTCCCATTCGGCGCGTTTGCGCTCGGAGAGGGCACCGAGGCGGACCTCCCAATCCTTGCGGTCCTGTTCGCCGCGGTTGCCGATGGCCTCCCAAGCCGATTTGAGGTCGGCGGGGATGGTGAAGGCGGGAGAGGTCCAGCCGTAGGCCTTTTTGGCGGCGTCGAGCTGGTCGGCGTCGGTGAGCGCGCCGTGGCCCTTGGAGGTGTCTTGCGCGGCGTGGCCGAGGGCGATGTGGGTCTTGCAGGCAATCATGGTCGGGCGGTCGGACTTTTTGGCCTCGGTAAGGGCCGCGTCGATCGCCTCGGGGTCGTGGCCGTCGCATTGCAGCACGTTCCAGCCGGAGGCTTTGAACCTTTCGACCTGATCGGTGCTGTCGGAGAGCGAGACCTTGCCGTCGATGGTGATGTCGTTGTTGTCCCACATCACGATGAGGCGGGAGAGCTTGAGGTGCCCGGCGAGTGCGATGGCCTCCTGGCTCACGCCCTCCATCAGGCAGCCGTCGCCGGCGATGCAGTAGGTGTAGTGATCGACCACCTTTTTGCCCCAGTGGGCGCGCTGGCTCTCCTCGGCGATGGCGAAGCCGACGGCGTTGGAGATGCCCTGACCGAGCGGGCCGGTGGTGGTTTCGATCCCGTCGGCGAGGAAGTTCTCGGGGTGGCCTGCGGTGCGGGCGCCGAGCTGGCGGAAATTCTTGACTTCTTCGAGGGTTATCTGCGCATCGCCGGTGAGGTAGAGCAGCGAGTAGACCAGCATCGAGCCGTGGCCTGCGGAGAGGATGAAGCGGTCACGGTCCGGCCAGTTAGGCGCGGCGGCATCGAACTTCAGGTGCTTCTCGAAGAGGACGGTGGCGACATCGGCCATGCCCATCGGCGCGCCGGAGTGGCCGGAGTTGGCGGCGGCGACCGCATCGAGCGTGAGCGTGCGGATGCAGGCGGCTTTCATCCAATGTTCGGGATGGGCGTTGCGAAGCGCGTCGATGTCCACGGAAAAGGTCCCCTCGGTGCAAGAATGTTGCGTCGTGATAGCAGGCTCGGGGGGGAGTTCAAGGCAGCATGAAGGCCGCGTGGTAAGTGCTTGGAACAAAAGGGGCGCATGTTTTGCGGCCCTCGGTTACACTTGAAGCAGCCGGGACTGCGCGTCGATTCGGGCGCGGGGCAGCGGCGCAGGACAGGTGCAAGAGAAAAGAGCGGTGGCTCACACCGCAGGGGACAGCAGAATGAGTGACATCTCGGCATTGGAGCGGCGGTTGACCGCCGCGATGGACAGGATCGGCGCAGCCGTGGCCAGCTACGAGGCGGGTCAGGCGGGGCCGAGCGAAGAGGATCTCGCGGCGCAGCGCGGGCTCGAGGCACAGGTGCTCCAGCTGAAACAGGCGCTGGAGGCGGAGCAGACCGCCAATACCCAGCTACGTGAGCGGATTGACGCCATGAAGGCGCTGAAGGAGCGTCAGCAGGAGCGGATCGCCGAGCTGGAAGAGGCCGAGGCGGCGCTGCGGGCCAAGCAGGCCGAGGACCGCGAGGAACTGGATGCGGTGATCGCCGCGCTGGAGCCGCTGGTGGGGGAGGCTGCACATGGCTGAGGTTCAGATTTCGATTGGCGGCCGGAGCTTTACGGTCGCCTGCCAGGAGGGCGAAGAGCATTACCTGACCGGGGCGGCGGAGATGCTGGACCGGGAGGCGAGCGCGCTGGTGAGCCAGATCGGGCGGCTGCCCGAGGCGCGGATGCTGCTGATGGCCGGGCTGATGCTGGCCGACCGCACGGCGGCCTTCGAAGAGAAGGCGGCGGCGGCGGAAGAGAAGCTGGCGGCGCAGGAAAAGCTCATCGAGGAGATGAAGGCCGTGCCCGCGCCCGAGCCCGCCCGCGTGGAGGTGCCGGTGGTGCCCCGCGAGGTGGAGGACTTCATGGCCGAACTGGCCGCCCGGGCCGAGAGCCTTGCGGCGCAGGCCGAGGAGAAGGCGGGCTAGGGCCACGCGCTGAGGCGACAGTGTGGCGGGACAAGTCCCGCCCTACGCCCGCACGCCCCGCTTCATAAATCTTAAACCAAATGCCGCAGGCTTCCGGACGGTTCGAGGAAACGTCTGGAGGCATCCATGCCCACTGTCGACGAGATTGCCCGCGAGATCGTTGCCCGCGAGGGCGGCTATGTGAACGACCCCGATGACCCGGGGGGCGCGACGAAGTTCGGGGTCACCATCGGTACGCTGCGCCGCCTCGGGGTGGACCTCGATGGTGACGGGCGCACCACCGTGCGCGATGTGAAACGGCTCAGCGCCGAGCAGGCGCGGGGCATCTTCATCGAGCATTACTTCAAGCGTCCGCGGATTGCCGAGCTGCCGGTGGCGCTGCACGCCAGCGTCTTCGACATGTATGTGAACGCGGGCAGTAACGCGGTGAAGATCCTGCAGCGGCTGCTGGCCCGGATGGGGCAGGCCTGCGCGGTGGATGGTGCGATTGGCCCGCAGACCATCGCCGCCGCCCGCGCCGCCTTCGAGGAGGCGCCGGACCATCTGGCGGATGCCTACGGGATCGCCCGGCGCAACTATTACTACGGCCTGGCCGATGCCCGCCCCTCCAGCCGCAAATACGCCCGCCGCCGCGATGGCGGGAAGGGTGGCTGGATCACCCGGGCGGAAGAGTTCATCAGCCCGAAATACCACCTGACAGAGGCCGAGCACCGCGCGCGGGTGGCGAAATGGGGCTGATCACCGCCATGCTCACGGCCCTCTTTGGCGGCGGGCGCAACGGGATTGCCGAGACGGTGGAGGTGTTTCGCGAGAACGCCGAAAATGCCTCGGCCCGGGCCGCCGCATATCAGGGCGCGGCGCTGGAGCAATTCGGCCGGGAGTTCATGGTCGAGCGCAAGGGATGGTTCGACCGGTTCATGGACGGGCTCAACCGCCTGCCGCGCCCGGTGCTGGCGCTGGGCACGATCTTTTTGATGCTGGCGGCGCTGGTGGACCCGATCTGGTTTGCCGCGCGGATGCAGGGGATCGCGCTGGTGCCCGAGCCGCTGTGGTGGCTGATGGGGGCAATTGTGAGCTTCTATTTCGGGGCGCGGCATCAGGTGAAGGGGCAGGAGTTTCAGCGCTCGATCGCTGCCACGGTGGCGCTGGCGCCGCAGGTGCAGGCCAACATGGCGGCGCTGTCGGCCTTGCAGGCGGGGGCAGGCGGGCAGGGCGTTCTGGCGGAGGGCGCAGAGGGCGAGAACCCGGCGCTGGACGACTGGCGCGGAGGCCGGGCGGCATGATGCCCGATACCGTCTGGGTCAGCCTGCTTACCGAGCACGGGCCGTGGGTGCTGCTCGTCTTCTTCCTGCTCTTCAAGGACCACAAGAAGGACGAGACCACCCGCGCCGCGCTGCATCGGAACACCGAGATCATCATCGAGCTGACGACGCTGATCCGGGAGCGGCTTCCGGGCCGGGGCGCAGGCGGGGGCGACAAATGAGCTGGCTCCGGGCCGCGCTGCGACGGCTGCTGCTGGGCCGCGAGATGGAGCGGGAGACCGACCGCAACCGCGCCGCCGCCGACGCGCTCGACGCGACGCTGAAGGAGATGCTGGGAAAATGACACGTGCCTTGGGGCTGATGGCCCTCATCCTGCTTGTGCTGGGCGTGCTGGCCCGGCCGCTCGGAATTGTCACCGCGCAGGATCTTGCGCGGGCGGCGCTGGTGGCGATGGCGGCGACGCTGGCAGGCACCTTCCTGTGGCTCTGGCGCGAGAAGGCGACGCCGCTGGCGCTGGCGATGACATTCAGTTGGGCCGGGGCCTCGGCGCTGCTTGGCTGGCGGGTGGCGCAGGACATGCTGGGCCACCCGGCGTGGATGGTAGAAAGCCCGCTGCTGCTCGGGGTGCTCGGCGTTTACCTCACCGGAACGTTGCTGCACGTGGAGGCGATCCGCCGGGCCTTCGGGCTGGGACAGGTGGCGCTGGTCTTCGTGCTGGGGGGCACGCTGGGCGCGGCGATGCTGGTGCTGGCGGTGCTGGGGTAGGGGGGCGAGAGACGCGGGGCGCATCGAGCGCCTCTGTCACCCGCCAGACAAAAAAGTCCCGCCGGGAAGGGCGGGACTTTGCTGTTTCGTCCGGGTCAGAAGGACCAGGAGTAACCGGCCTTGATCTGCACGTTGGAATCCCAGCCATCCATGTTGCAGGCGCCGCCGTCGAAGCCCACGGGGCCGGAACAATCGTCGCCGTTTTCATAGCTCTTGGGCGCGAAGCGGGTCATCAGAGCCTCGACGCGGATGCTGCTCTTCTCCGACATCGCGTGCTCCATGCCGAGGCCGACGACCGCACCGATGCGGGTGTCGGACATGTCGAAATCGGCGGTGTTCGGACCGGGCAGGTAGCGGTGCGACAGCTCGGAGTTGGCAATGGCCAGACCGCCGGTGGCGTAGAAAAGGCTGTTGCCCGTGGCGATACCGGCGCGGCCGCGAATGGTTGCCATGGCCTTCAGTTCGGAGGTGACCTCACGATAGCCCGGCGAGGTATCGGTCTCGCTGTTGGAGTAGAAGGCAATATCGGCGATACCACCGTAGACGAAGCTGCCGTTCTGCCAGTTCATACCGATGTGTCCGCCAAGACCGCCGCCGAGGCTGGTCAGGTCATAGGTGCCGCCATACTCGTAGTAGTCCTGATCCCAGACAGAGCCCTTGTTGGCCAGAAGCGCCACATCGACACCGTAAAAGCCGCCCGACCAGTCGTGTGTGGCCTTCGCTGCGCCGGAGCCGGTAGCGCTGCCGCCGAAGTGGTAGTTTAGCCCTGCAGTGACTTGGAGCAGGTCGGCGTGGCCGGTGTACTCTTCGCCAAGGGCGTCATCGACGCCTGCGAAGCGGGTGTAGGCCGCCTCGAGGTTCCACGACAGGTTGTTGGGCAGGAGTTGCTCGATACCGGCACCGACGGTCAGGCCGGTGTAGGTGCCGTCGAGGTCGTACTCGCCCGGGCCCCAAGTGTTGGAGATCTGGGCGCTGGTCACGCCGCCAAGGACGTACATCATGGTGTTTCCGGCCACGACGCCAGCCTTGCCGCGCAGGCTCAGCGTGCTGTCGACCGAGACATCGAAGTCGTTACCATCGGCGGTGTAGCTAGCCGACATGTTGCCGAAACCAAGCTGGGCCTCGATGCCGAAGACCGAGGACCCGCTTTGCCAGTTGTAACCGGCGGTCAGGCCGCCGAAGGCTCCGGCGGCGGTCACATCGTAGGTGCCACCGTAATAGTCATAGTCGATGTCACTCGCGCCGGGTTCGCCGATGCCATAGCCCGCGAAACCGCCGATGTAACCGCCCGAGAAGTTGGCGGGGCTACCGACGACGTCGGCCTTGCCCGGGCCGGAGAGCCCACCGCCGAGGTGGTAATTCACCGCGAAGCTGAGGGTGTGGACGGTGTCGTTGATCCGGAGCGGAAAGTCGTCGGCGTTGATGCTCACGTTCTCACCGAAGATGCTGGCGAGATACTCGGCGCCGATCGACCAGTTATCGTTGATAGCATGTTCGATCCCGAAGCCCAGGGCCAGGCCGGTCTTGCTGGCGCCAAGGTCGGGCCAACTGTCGTCGACATCGTTGAACTCGGTCCAGGACCGAGAAAACTTGCCGTGGGCCAGACCGGCGGTCAGGTAGATCGCCGTATCGTCGACCACGAGGCCGGTGCGTCCGCGGAGCGTAGCGAGAAAGTCCACCTCGTTGGGCACGTTGTCATCCGAGGCGTAGATTTTGGTTTCGGAGTTGCTAGCAGCACGGATGTCGATGACGAAACCATTGAGGCGGTTGCCAGAAACCGTATTGTAGCCTGCCTGGAAGCCGAGTTCGGCGCCGGGCGAGATGAAATCCTGGGTGTGACCATACCAGTCGTAGTCAGGGTCCTCGTAGGTGGCGACATGCTGGTTGAAGCCGAGCTGCGCGCCGACAAACCAGCCATCCCAATCAGTCGCGAGCGCGGGACTGGCTGCAGCGGTGGAGAGAGCCACGAGGGCCGTCGTTGAAAAGAGTGAAATGCGCATCTGACAATCCTTTGGTTGAAGCTATGAATTCTGGTTGAGCCAAACTTTGCGTGACCCGAAATGTTTTGGGCCTGCTGCCAAGGCGGTTGAGACGTGTGCCTGCCCGCGAATTTACCGTGACCTAACGTAACCGCAATTGATGAAATTCTCAGTCAGCTGGAGGTGGGCCCACTGTTGCGGGCACGCCACGTTTAAAGGGGCCAATGGGGTGATTGGCGCTTTCTGGAAGGCGTGAACGGTCTGGCCGCCGACCCCACATCAGGCTTTGCGGCGGCGGACCTGTTTGGGGCGGACGTGGTGCTCGATTTCGTCGTAGAGGCGGGCGACCACGTTCTTTTCGGTCGCGGCCTCGATGCCCTCGAAGCCGGGGGAGCTGTTGACCTCCAACACCTTGGGGCCGTCTTCGGAGCGCAGCAGGTCCACCCCGGCCATGCCGAGGCCGAAGGCACGGGCGGCGCGGGTGGCGGTTTCACGCTCGAGCCGGGAGATGCGCACCGTTTTGGCGGTGCCGCCCCGGTGCAGGTTGGAGCGGAAATCGCCCTCGGCTCCGGTGCGCTTCATCGAGGCGACCACCTTGCCGCCGATCACCATGCAGCGGATATCCTCGCCGGCGGCCTCCTTCACGAAGTCCTGCACGAGGAAGTTGGCGTTGAGGCCGCGGAAGGCATCGATCACCGACTCGGCGGCCTTGCGGGTTTCGGCCAGCACAACGCCCTTGCCCTGCGTGCTCTCCAGCAGCTTCACGATCAGCGGGGCGCTACCGGCGAGCGCGATCAGGTTAGCGGTGTCCTTGGGGGAGGCGGCGAAGGCGGTGTCGGGCATGGGCACCTTGGCGCGCGACATGATCTGATGCGCGTGCAGCTTGTCGCGCGAGGCGGTGATGCCGTGGGAGGGGTTCACCGAGAAGGTGCCGATGGTCTCGAACTGGCGCACGATGGCGGTGCCGTATGTGGTGACCGAGGCGCCGATGCGCGGGATCACCGCATCGTAGCGGGGCAGGCGTTTGCCGTCGTAATGCACCTCGGGGGCGAGGGTGGAGATGGCCATGTAGCAGCGGGTGGTATCGATCACCTCCACGGTATGGCCGCGTTTCTCGCCCTCTTCGACCAGCCTGCGGGTGGAATAGTTGTTCTCGCGGCTCAGCACGGCGATGCGCAGGGCGCGGGGCGGCTGGGCGGCGCGGACGGCGGGGGAATGATAGACCTCGTAATCCAGCTCGGGTTGGCAGAAGCGGTCGTTTGCGTGGATGTTGATCTCTTCGTGCAGCGCCTGCCTGCCCAGCAGCATCCGCGAGGCCATGGTGGAGCGGTCGGTGAGGGTGACCTCGATGGGCCAGGCGTGACCGGCGACCTCGAGCGGGGTTTCGATGACGTAACGCAGCTCTTTCTCGCCATTGGACGAGGTCACCTCGCGGCGGTCGGTGATGGCGGCGGAGCAGGGGATGAACAGGTCTTCGCGGCCCGGAATCGGGTGAACGGTGAAGCGCACCTTGGGCTTGGCGGCGGGGCCGAAGGTTTCGATATCGGAGGCGTGCAGCGCTGAGGTGCGCGCGCCGGTATCGACCTTGGCCTTCAGCGCGGGCAGGCCGAGGGCGGGCAGGGTGACCCATTCTTCCCAGCCGAATTGGAGGGGCGCGGTGGCGGGTGGGGTCATCGGGCTGTCCTTGGCTTTTGGCTGCATCTGTCGGATATGGGGCCCGAAGGAGACGGGCATATGACGACACCGGTGACATACGAAGTGAAGGCGCAGGACGGCAAGGCCCGATTGGGCGTGTTGACCACCCCGCGCGGCGAGATCCGCACGCCGGCCTTCATGCCTGTGGGCACGGCGGCAACCGTGAAGGCGATGATGCCGGAGAGCGTGGCGGCCACGGGGGCCGATATTTTGCTGGGCAACACCTATCACCTGATGCTGCGGCCGGGTGCGGAGCGGGTGGCGCGGCTGGGCGGCCTTCACAAGTTCATGAACTGGGACAAGCCGATCCTGACCGACTCGGGGGGGTTTCAGGTGATGAGCCTTGCCGATTTGCGCAAGCTGACCGAGGACGGCGTGACCTTTCGCAGCCATGTGGACGGGTCGAAGCATTTTCTGAGCCCGGAGACCTCGATGGAGATCCAGCGGCTGCTCGGCTCCGACATTGTGATGTGTTTCGACGAGTGCCCGGCACTGCCCGCGACGGAAGAGGCGGTGGCGGAGTCGATGCGGCTGAGCATGCGCTGGGCGGAGCGGTCTCGGGTGGCCTTTGGTGACCGGTCCGGCCACGCGCTCTTCGGCATCCAGCAGGGCGGGGTGACCGAGGAGTTGCGGGGCGAGAGCGCCGAAGCGCTGAAGGCGATCGGCTTCGATGGCTATGCGATTGGCGGGCTGGCTGTGGGCGAGGGGCAGGAGGCGATGTTCGGCGTGCTGGACTATGCGCCGGGGATGCTGCCCGAGGACAAGCCGCGCTACCTGATGGGCGTGGGCAAGCCCGATGACATCGTCGGCGCGGTCAAGCGCGGGGTGGACATGATGGATTGCGTGCTGCCCTCGCGGAGCGGGCGGACGGGGCAGGCGTGGACCCGGCGCGGGCAGGTGAACCTGAAGAACGCCCGCCATGCGGATGATCCGAGGCCGCTGGATGAGGCCTGTGGCTGCCCGGCGTGCCGTGGCTACAGCCGGGCCTATCTGCATCATGTGTACCGCGCGGGCGAGATGATCGCCGGGATGCTGCTGACGTGGCATAACCTGCATTATTATCAGGAGCTTATGCAGGGGATGCGGGCGGCGATTGCCGAGGGGCGGTTTGCCGCGTTCGAGGCGGAGTTTCACGCGCAACGGGCGGAAGGGGATATTCCGCCGGTGTGACGTGTGGCGAGGTGCGGCCGAGCGTGGGATGTCTGAGGGGGCCCTTAAGCTCGGGACTCACCAAAGCAGGAAACCTGCTTGAGCGCCCTCCACCACCTGACCCCGGGATGGCCGACGACCGTCTCCGCATCAACCGGAATAGCCGTATCCCCACATGCGTGGGGCCCCTCGGCGATTCCGGTTGACCCGGAGCCTGTCGCCGTCCCTTGGGGGGGCAGGCGACGGAGGGCTCCGAAGCAGGAACTGCGGTTGGGGCGGCGTCAGAGTTGTGCGCCGAAGCCGGGCTACTGCACGGTGACGGGGGCCTCGGCGATGGGTGTGTTGTCGCGGTCGAGCACGTATTTCACCACGTAGGCGCCGGGGGTGTCGGGCAGCTTCAGCTTGGCCGGGCTGCCCTTGGCGGTGTAGGCGTAACCGGTGTAATTGCCCCCCTCGGCGGGGAAGAGCGCGATGTAATCGCCCTTGTTGTCCGGCCCCTCCCAATCGACCAGCAGTTCCCCGCCTGCGGTGCCACCGCCTTGCGGGGTGACGCTTGCGCTGGCAGCGGTGACGGTGATCGGGCTGCGGGTGACGACCGTGTTGCCGCGGTCGAGCACATAGGCCACCTCGTAGTCGCCGGGCGTGGCGGGCATGGCAACCTGCGCCGGGCTGCCGTGGCGGGTGTAGGTGTAGCCGGTGTATTGGCTTTCGCCCGCGGGGAAGACGGCGATGTAATCGTTCTTGAAGTCCGGCCCCTGCCATTCCACCGGCACCGTGGCGCCCTGTTCGGCTGAGGCGGGCGCGGAGAGGGTGGCGGTGACGGCTGTGACCTCGACCTCGACCGAAGCGATCTCGGTATTGCCGACATCCTGCACATAGGCGATCCGGTATTTGCCGGGCGTTGCGGGCAGCGGCACCTGTGCGGGGCTGCCGTGGCGGGTGTAGGCGTAGCCGGTGTATTGGCTCTCCCCTGCGGGGAAGACGGCGATGTAATCGTTCTGGTCGTCCGGGCCGGTCCACTCCACCGCGACCGTGCCGCCCATCGGCAACTCGGCCGGAGGCGTGAGGGAGGCCGTGACAGCCGTGACCTCGACCTCGACCGAAGCAATCTCGGTGTTGCCGACATCCTGCACGTAGGCGATGCGATAGCGGCCCGGCTCGGCAGGCAGGCGCACGGCGGCGGGGCTGCCGTGACGGGTGTAGGTGTAGCCCGTGTAGCGGTCGCCGCCTGCGGGGAAGACGGCGATATAATCGTTCTGGTCATCCGGGCCGGTCCAGCCGACCTGCACGGTGCCGCCTGCGGGGAGCTCGGCGGGGGGCGTGACCGAGGCGGTGACGGCGGTGACCTCTACATCCACCGAGGCCAGCTCGGTGTTGCCCTGCCGCTGGACGTAGGCGATGCGGTAGCGGCCCGGCTCGGCGGGCAGGCGCAGCGCGGCGGGGGAGCCGTGGCGGGTGTAGGTGTAGCCGGTATATTTGGCCCCGCCCTCGGGGAAGATGGCGATGTAGTCGTTCTGATCATCCGGTCCCTGCCAGCCGACCTGTACCGTGCCACCTGCGGGCAGAGCGTCGGGCGGGGTTACGGAGGCGGTGACGGCGGTGACCTCGACCTGCGCGGTGGCGAGCACCGTATTGTCTTGCCGCATCACGTAGCGGATCTCGTAGCTGCCCGGCTCGGCGGGCATTTGCAGATCGAGCGGCGCGCCGTGGCGGGTGTAGCTGTAGGCCTCGTAGCGGTTGCCGTTGTCGCCCGGCTTGGCGATGGCGATGAAATCGTTCTGATAATCCGGGCCGGTCCAGCTGACCTGCACCTTGCCGCCGGCTGGCAGCACGGCGGGTGGGGTGACGGTGGCCTCGACCGGCGTGACCTCGATGGGAAGCGTGGCCAGCACCTTGTTGCCTTTGGCCAGCACGTAGCGCAGCTCGTAGGTGCCGGGGGTGGCGGGCATCTCAAGCTCGAGCGGAGAGCCTTCGCGGATGTAGGTGTAGTTGATCTGGTTGCCGTTGCCCGGCACGCCCACGGTGATGGTGTCGTTCTGGCCCTCGGGGCCGGTCCAGCGCACCGGGATATGGCTGCCCGCAACGGCGCTTTCGGCGGCCTCCAGCGAGGCGGGCGGGGCGTAGGGCGGCAGCTCGACGGTGACCGTCTTGCGGACCTTGCCGACGCCGACGATGGCCTCGGCGCTGGCCTCATCGGAAGGGCGCATCACGGTGACGCGGTATTCGCCCTTCTCCAACTCGGCGGTGAACCCATCGACGTTGAGCGGCCCTTCGACCAGCTCGTCACCGCGATAGAGATCCCAGACCAGCGGGTCGGAGATGCGGGGGCCGTGCTTGCCATCGATCGCCTGAAAGCGGATCTGGACCAGCGGGTCCGGGAAGATGACCGTGACCGTCTGCTTACCGGGCTTCACAGTGAAGCTGGCCTCGCGGGCCATGTCGTCTGACGGGCGGGTGGCGGTGACCTGATAGGCGCCCTCTTCAAGGCTCACGGTGGGAGCGGCCTCGAGCGTGGTGGTGCCGACGGGCGTGCCCTCCTGGCTGATCTCCCAGGCCAGCGGCTCGGAAATGAAGGGGCCGCCCTCGCCAGCGGTGGCGCGGAAGCGGACCTCATGGGTGACAGCCACCGGCTCCGGCTCGGGCTCTTCCTCGACATCGACCACGGCGACCATGGCATCGGCCAGCTCGGCGGCATTGGAGGCCTCGATGAACTGGCCGCCGGTTTCATCGGCGATGCACTGCATCTGGCGCAGGGCCTCGGCCTCGGACACGTCGAAGCCGACGACATGGGCGGTGAAATCCACGCCCGCCTGCTCCAGCGCGGCGGCGGCGGCACAGGGATCGGGATCGCAGGTTTCGATGCCGTCGGAGACGAGGATGACGGTCGCCTTCTCCTCGGTGTACTTCAGCGCCTCGGCGGCCTGACGAACGGCCTCTGTCATCGGGGTTTTGCCCTTGGGGCTGACCGCGTTCACCGCGCTCTGGATGGCGGATTTGGTGCCGGTGCCGGGCTGAACCACGGTTTCGATATCGGCGCAGTCGCCCTTGCGGCGGTGGCCGTAAAGGGTGAGCCCCAGCTCCTGACTGTCGGGCAGGCCGCCCAGCACGGTGCCGACGACCTCCTGCGCGATGGTGATCTTGGCCTTGCCGTCGATCTGGCCCCACATCGAGCCGGACCCATCCATCACCAGAATCGCCCGGGGGCGCTCCTGGGCCAGGGCGGCGGTTGCAAAGAGCGTGCAAAGGCAAAGGGTTAGCGCGCGAAGCATGGGAAAACCTCTTGGATCAAAAATGACTTACGCAAAGTAAAACACGGCAGCTGCGCGGCGGCAAATTGACCTTGGGCCGGGATGGGGCGACAAGCGGGCATGACCCAGGCTCCCGAAAAGACGAACTGGCCGCTGGTGGCCCTGCTCTATGCGCTGGGGCTGCTGGCCGCCGGGCATTTTGCCAAGGCCGCGCTGACCCTTGGCGCGCTGGCGGAGCGCTACCCGGAAGCGGGCGGGGTGCTGCCCTTCGCGGTGTCGATGACCAGCGTGGCGGGCATTGCCTTTGGCGCGACGGCGGGGATCGTGGTGGCGCGGTTCGGGGCGCGGCGGGTGTTGCTGGCGGCGGTCGTCGCGGGCGTGGCGCTGGGCGCGGCGGAGGCGCTGCTGCCGGCTTTCGGGCTCTTCATGGCGCTGCGGCTGGCGGAGGGGTTTGCGCACCTTGCCATTGTTGTCGCCGCGCCGACGCTGATGGCGGCAAGCTGCACGGCGGGGCATCGTGGCGCCGTCATGGGGCTTTGGGGCACCTTCTTCGGGGTCGGCTTTGCGCTCTTCTCACTGGTGGAAAGCCTAGCGGGAACAGGGCTTTACTGGGTACATGCGGCGCTGTTGGCGGCGGTCGGCGCGGCGATTGCACCGATTCTGCCGCGCGGCGTGGGCCGGGGCGGGGCCACGGCGGAGGGCTGGCTGGCGCGGCATGTGGCGATCTACACCAGCGCCCGCAGGTTCGCCCCGGCGCTGATGTTCTTCTGGCACGCGCTGATGTTCATGTCGCTCATCACCTTCCTGCCGGAGTTCCTTGGCGGCTGGACGGCGCCGCTGCTGCCGCTGGTCGCGCTGGTGGGCACCTTCTGGGCCGGGGCGGCGACCCGCTCCATCGCGCCGCAGCGGTTGGCACTGGTGGCCTTTGCGGCAGGGGCGGCGCTGATGGTGCTGTTCCTCCTGCTGCCGGGGCTGCGGCTGGCGATTGCACTGCCGATGCTGTTGGCCTTCGGCGCGGTGCCGGGGGCGGCCTTTGCCTCGGCGCCGCTGCTCAACCCCGACCCGGCCGACACGGCGCGGGCCAACGGGGCGATTGCGCAGTTCGGCAACATCGGCACGGCGCTCACCATCCCGCTTTTCACCCTCGCGCTGGGCGAAGGCCTGGGCGGGATGGCGGCCCTGGTCGTGGTGCTCTCGCTCGCCGGGATGGCGGCGGTTTCGGTGATCTTCGCCCGCGTCAGCCCTCCGGCGGAAGCAGGGTGATGGTGGTTTTCGCGGCCCGGCGGCGGAGCGCGTAAACCTCTGCAAATTCAGGGTCTTCCGCCCATGCACGGGCGGCCTCGGCGGAGGGGAAGCTGAGCAGCACCGAGGCAGGCGGGCCGCCGCCATTGTCTTCCAGCACCTCGCAGTCCGGGCCTCCGGCGATCATCTCTCCGCCGTGTTTGGCCACCGGCTCGAAGCCGCGCGCGCGGTATTGCTGCATCAGCTCCGGGTCGGTCACCTCGAGCTGGACGGTCACGTAATGGGGCATGGTCTCTCCTTTCGTTTTGCGGAGATTGCCGCTTGGCACGGCTTTGCAAAATTGCTCGGATCGGCAAGGGGCCTGTGCAAGAATGCAAAGGCTGGAACATGGCAAGACGTGGGAGACTGGCCGGATGCTGGAGTGGAACGACCTCAGGCTGGTGTTGGAACTGGCCCGCGCCGGGAGCCTCTCGGGCGCGGCGCGGGTGCTGGGGGTGAACCACGGCACGGTCTCGCGCCAGCTTGCGCGGCTGGAGGCGCGCAGCGGCACGCGGTTTTTCGAGCGGCTGCCCGAGGGCGTGCGGCCCACCGCGGAGGGGGCCACCGTGGCCACGCGGGCCGAGGCGATGGAGGCCGAGGCGATTGCGCTCGACCTCGAACTGGCCGCCCGCACGGGCGAGGGCGGCGTGCTGCGCGTCACGATCCCGCCGCTGCTGGCCGATGCGCGCTTTGCCGAGGATATTGCGCTCTGGCAGGCCGAGCACCCCGCCGTTGAACTGCATATCCTCGGCGACAACCGCATCCTTGATCTGCACCGGCGCGAGGCGGATGTGGCGATCCGGGTGAGCCACGCCCCTGCCGAGAGCCTCTGGGGCCGGAAGATAACCGACCAGCGTGCCGGGCTTTATGCCAGTGAAGGGTTTCTGAACCGTTACCGCGCGGCGCTGGAGGGGACGGGCGCGCTGCCGGTGGTGGGCTTCACGGCCTGGGAGGAGCCGGTGGCCAAGAGCATCCGGTCGCGCTTTGCCAATGCCACGCTGGCCGCACTGTGTGACGATATGGTCGCCGCCGAAAGCCTTGTGCGCCAAGGGATCGGGCTGACCCGGATGCCCTGTTTCATGGGCGGTCGCGGCTTGGTGCGGGTGCCCGGCACGCCGCTGGTGCCCTACATGCCCATCTGGGCGCTGACCCACCCCGACCTGCGCAATGCGCCGCTTGTGGCGGGCTTTCTCCGGTTCATCGCTGGTCGATTTTCGGGCCGTTCGGCGCATTACCTCGGCAGCGATTGACGCGCTGTCAGCATGTTTACGGTATGTTCTCATTTTTGTGTTGGCGTGGCGCGGGCGCTGCACTATCTCTTGGCCTTGTGAACCGCCGGGGGTGACATGGCCGAGTTGAAGCATATCGAGGTGCGCGGCGCGCGCGAGCATAACCTCAAGGGGATCGACGTGGACATTCCACGCGACGAACTTGTGGTGATCACCGGGCTCTCGGGCTCCGGCAAGTCGAGCCTTGCGTTTGATACGATCTACGCCGAGGGGCAGCGCCGCTATGTCGAAAGCCTGAGCGCTTATGCCCGGCAATTCCTTGATATGATGGAAAAACCTGATGTCGATCACATCAGCGGCCTGTCTCCGGCGATCTCCATCGAGCAGAAGACGACGAGCAAGAACCCCCGCTCGACCGTCGGCACGGTGACGGAGATTTACGACTACCTGCGCCTGCTTTTTGCACGGGCTGGAACGCCCTATAGCCCCGCCACGGGCCTGCCGATCGAAGCGCAGCAGGTGCAGGATATGGTGGACCGTGTGATGACGATGGAGGAGGGCACGCGGGCCTACCTGCTGGCCCCCATCGTGCGTGACCGGAAGGGGGAATATCGCAAGGAATTTCTGGAGCTTAGGAAACAGGGTTTCCAGCGGGTGAAGGTGGATGGCGCCTTTCACGAGCTGGATGACGCGCCCAAGCTCGACAAGAAATACCGCCACGATATCGACGTGGTGGTGGACCGGATCGTGGTGAAGGAAGGGATCGAGACGCGGCTGGCGGATTCGTTCCGCACGGCGCTCGACCTGGCGCAGGGGATCGCCATTTTGGAGACGGCGGTGGCCGCCGACGAAGAGCCAGAGCGGATCACCTTCTCCGAGAATTTTGCCTGCCCTGTCAGTGGGTTCACCATCCCCGAGATCGAGCCGCGGCTGTTCTCGTTCAACGCGCCTTTCGGGGCCTGCCCGGAGTGCGACGGCCTTGGGGTGGAGCTGTTCTTTGACGAGCGGCTCGTGGTGCCCGATCAGGCGCTGAAGATCGCCGATGGTGCGTTGGCGCCGTGGAGAAAGGGCAAGAGCCCGTATTTTCTTCAGACAATTCAGGCGATTGCGAAGCACTACGAGTTCGACAAGAACGCGCGGTGGAAGGATCTGCCCGCCCATGTGCAGCAAGTCTTTCTCTACGGATCGGGCGAGGAAGAGATCAAGTTCCGCTATGACGAGGGCGGGCGGGTTTATGAAATTTCGCGCCCGTTTGAAGGGGTTATCCCCAATATGGAGCGGCGCTATCGGGAGACCGACAGCAACTGGATCCGCGAAGAGTTCGAGCGGTTTCAGAACAACCGGCCTTGCGGGGCCTGCAACGGCTACCGGCTGAGGGAAGAGGCGCTGGCGGTGAAGATCGCGGGCGACCACGTGGGGCAGGTTGTGCAGAAGTCGATCCGCGAGGCGCTGGCCTGGATCGACGCGGCGCCGGAGAGCCTGACCAAGCAGAAGAACGAGATCGCTCGGGCCATTCTGAAGGAGATCCGTGAGCGGCTCGGGTTCTTGAATAACGTGGGATTGGAATACCTTACGCTGTCACGTTCAAGTGGAACATTGAGTGGCGGCGAGAGCCAGCGGATCCGGCTCGCCAGCCAGATCGGCTCTGGCCTGACGGGTGTGCTCTATGTGCTCGACGAGCCCTCCATCGGGTTGCACCAGCGCGACAACGGCCGCCTGCTGGAGACGCTGAAAAACCTGCGGGACCAAGGCAACACCGTGATCGTGGTGGAGCACGACGAAGAGGCCATCCGCGAGGCGGATTACGTGTTCGACATCGGGCCGGGCGCGGGCGTGCATGGCGGCGAGGTGGTGGCCCACGGGACGCCTGCGGAGATTGCCGCGAATCCGAAGTCTGTTACCGGGGAGTATCTCAGCGGAAAGCGAGAAATTCCTGTGCCCACCGAACGCCGCAAGGGGAACAAGAAAAAGCTGACGGTGAAGAAGGCCAGCGGCAACAACCTCAAGGACGTGACCGTGGACTTCCCTCTTGGGAAATTCGTTTGCGTTTCGGGGGTTAGCGGGGGCGGGAAGTCGACCCTGACGATCGAGACCCTGTTCAAGACCGCCTCGATGCGGCTCAATGGGGCACGGCAGACGCCTGCACCCTGCGAGACGATCAAGGGGCTGGAGCTGCTGGACAAGGTGATCGACATCGACCAGCGGCCCATCGGGCGGACTCCGCGAAGCAATCCAGCGACTTACACCGGGGCCTTCACCCCGATCCGCGACTGGTTCGCCGGGCTGCCGGAGGCGAAGGCGCGGGGCTACAAGCCGGGGCGGTTCAGCTTCAACGTCAAGGGGGGGCGCTGCGAGGCCTGTCAGGGCGATGGTGTGATCAAGATCGAGATGCACTTTTTGCCCGATGTCTATGTGACCTGCGAGACCTGTCAGGGCGCGCGCTACAACCGCGAGACGCTGGAAATTCGGTTCAAAGGCAAGAGCATTGCGGATGTTCTTGATATGACCGTGGAGGATGCTCAAGAGTTCTTCAAGGCGGTGCCGAGCATCCGGGAGAAGATGGATGCGCTCTGCCGTGTGGGGCTTGGCTACATCAAGGTGGGCCAGCAGGCGACGACGCTTTCGGGCGGTGAGGCGCAGCGGGTGAAGCTCTCGAAGGAACTGAGCAAGCGGTCAACCGGGCGAACGCTCTACATTCTCGATGAGCCAACCACGGGGCTGCACTTTGAAGATGTGCGCAAGCTGTTGGAAGTGCTGCATGAATTGGTGGATCAGGGGAACTCGGTGGTGGTGATCGAGCACAACCTCGATGTGATCAAGACCGCCGACCATATCATCGATATCGGCCCCGAGGGCGGCGATGGCGGGGGTACGGTGGTGGCCACGGGCACGCCAGAAGAGGTGGCCGAAGTGGAGGCCAGCCACACCGGGCGGTATCTTAAGGAGATGCTCGGAGCGCGGAAGGTGGCCGCGGAATAGGCGGGGCACATCCGATGCACAACTGATGCACATTCCATACATACGCGGTTTTCGCACATGAAATACGAAAGCTGGCGTTAATGTGTGTGTGCGCTGCATTAGGGAGTGGGCAGGCAGTTTTCCTGCCCATCCCAACGGTGATCAGAAGAAGGCGCGGTTGGTCTGGCCGGTCACATCCTCGAGCACGGTGCGGGTGTCATAGTCGGCGCGCACCACGCGGCCCTCGACCCGGAAGTAGACCCAGCCGTCCTGGGCCGGGGGCAGGCCGAAGTATTCGCTGTTCATCAGCATCATGTAATCCCACGGCAGCGGCTCACCGATGGCGACCGGCAGGCGGCTGCCGCCTGGAGCGGCGTGGACGAAGCGGGCCGTGGTTTCGCACTTGGAGCCTTCAACCTGAATCCGGCAGGCGGATTTTGCGGCCTCGGCGGAGGTAAGCAGTGCGGCGGCAGCGAGCAGGAGGCCGGAGGCAAGAGGGCGAGCGGATCGGGTCAGCGCGGCAGGGCCGGCGCCGGTGTGGGGCAGCTGGGTCATCGGGGTGTCCGTTTTGAGCGTTGGTTACCTTGGTAACGCTCCGGTGAGCGGCAAGGTTCCGCCGAGCCGGCATTTTGGCGCGGGTGGGGCGGAACTCGCCGGTGGACGGGATGGCCCGAGAGGGGCCGCCGGTCAGCCGGTGCCGGTGCGGATGTTATTCTGGATGTAGGGCCAGAGATCGCCGCTGGTGGGCTCGCCGGCGACATACCAGTCTTCGACGATGGAGGCCTGCTGCTCGGCGTTGTAGGTCGAGAAGGACTGGCCGGGCGTGTAGTCGTAGGCCGCGTTGCGGGACTGGCCCTTGATCATGCCGGAGCACTGGTGGGTGATCGAGTTCAGCACGTAGGTGGTGGAGGACCAGCTGTTGTGGCCCTGCCAGACGTGGCAGGTTTCATGCACCAGCAACTCCTTGGTGTCGTCATTGGCCATCATGTCGGGATAGGCGGCGCCGACGTTCATGATGTAGCCAAGGTTGATGATGCCTGCGGCTTGGCTGACGGACCGCAGCGCGTTTGTGATGTCGGTGAAGCCGGAGCCGGTGGCGTTGCGCATGGAGGTGAACCAGCTCATCCCCGGGATCTGCAGCACGAGCGAGTCGAGCGCGGCCCCGAAGGCGCCGGGGATGGTGGCGGCGCTGATCAGCGAGGTCGGGATGGTGAAGGGTGCGCCGCCGCCGCCGAGGGCGTCGGTCAGGATGATGCGGTAGCGGCTGGGCAGGGTGCTTCCGTAGACCCGTTCGACGAGTTCACGTTCGGGCGTTGTCATCAGCCGCGCGGCACTGGGCATTTGCATGGGTTCGATCCTTGAGAAAAGCATTCTGGAAATACCGGTCAGTCTGCCAAAGCAGGGCTGACCGGGCAAGGATCGCGGGTGTGGCGGCGCGGGAATTCACGCCCTTTAAACGGCTCAGACCGGGTGGCGCGCCTCGGGGACGGCGCGGAGCCAGTAGCTGCGCACGAGGGCCGCGAGGGTCGCCAGCGCGCCGAGGGCGGCCAGCAGGGCGACATCGGTATGGGTGGCCCAGTCCTTGACCGCGATGGCGGCCAGCGCCCAGGCCAGAGCGAGCGCGTAAGTGGCGTGGGGGCGGAGGGTGAGCAGCACGGTCAGGCCCACGACAAGCGCGCCGGTGATGCAGGCGATGGCCCATGCCGTCTCGCCCATCAGGAGGCCATAGCCCGCCCCGGTGATGCCGAGTGAAGCGAAGCTGGCGGCGGTGAGCCAGCCCGCAAAGAGGCCGATGGGGGCGCCGAGCAGCCAGCTGTCATGCTGGGGGGCGCGGGCGGCGGCGCCGAGGGCGAGGATGAGCATGGCGAAGATCAACACGGTGGCCCAGATGGGCGAGAGCGTGGCTGTCCAGAGCCAGAAGGTGCCGAGGGCCAGCGCGCCGAAGAGCGGCCAGCGCGGCTTGTCCCATTTCGGGTCCAGACCCCGGGCGACGAGGCCGAAGAGGGCGGAGAGGATGAGCCAGGCGTAGATCAGCCCCCAGATGGAGAAGGCCCAGCCGGCAGGTTGCACGGGCGGGTCGATTTGCGGGACGGGGAAGAGCGCAGGGTCGTAGCCCGCGAAGCTCGTCACGAAGAAGGGCGAGGCGGCGAAGGTCACGGTCGTGATCAGCACGAGCAGGGATTTGATGCGTTCCATGACATATGAACGCGCGAGGGGCGCGACGGGTTTCACCGCCACGCCCCGCGAGATGCGCTTTTGGGGCGCAATCAGTTGGCGATGGCATCCACCGCGCGGATCAGGTCGAGCACCTCGGCGGTGTCTTCGTCGATCCGGACCAGCACGCCATCATAGACGGCATAGCGCGAGCCACGGGGGGCGGGCTCGAGGCCGTATTGCCACGGGCGGACGATGACGTAATCGTTGCGGTCCAGCCGCGAGCCAACGTTGATCCGGTAGTGCCGGTCGTCATCTGCCCTTACGCGCTTTTTGGCTTGGCCGGGGGGCACGCAGGCGGGGCTTTTCTTGGCGAGGCCGGGCGGGCAGCCGCGCACGACCTGTTCGGTGCGGTGCTTCTGCTTGGCGTGGCCTTTGCCGTTTCCTTTGCCCTGTGCAAGCACCGGGCTTCCGACCGCCAGGCAGATCGCCGTGGCGGCCGCTGTGATTTGGGTCAGACGGGACATCTCGTTACCTTTCCAGCGTTACATCCCTTGCGGGTTCGCTCAAATAACCCGTGGCCTCGGGGGGAGTTTCATCACGGTGGTTTGAGGTGCGGGCTGTGGCGCGAAAGAGACGCAGCGTCAGTTGCGTTTCATCGCGCAGGTATTGATGCCGAGCAGGCTGTAGGGCGGGCAATAGCCGATGGCGGCGGTGCCGAGCATCACGAGGCCGACGATCCCGGCGATCCAGGCCCAGGCCCCGTTGAGGGCGGTGAAGGCGAGCACCAGCAGGACGATGCCTGCGGCGAGGCGGATGAGACGGTCGATCCGGCCGACGTTTTGAGTGAACATGAGGGGCCTCCCGGCGCTGTTACATTCTAAGTTTAGAATATGTTAAAACGGTTGCCGGGAGAAGGGGGCATCTGGCCGCAGGGGCCTTGGGCGAGGGGCTAGTGTCGGTGGCGGGTCTCGAAGCGGGGGAGCATGGCGGAGAAGTCCTTGTCGCCTGCGCCTTCGGCCTCGACGAAGGCCTCGTAGAGGCGCATGGCGGCTTCGCCCATCGGTGTGTCGGCGTCGGCGGCTTCGGCGGCCTGTTGGCTGAGGCGCAGGTCTTTCAGCATCAGGGCGGAGGCGAAACCGGGTTGGTAGCCGTTGTCGGCGGGGGATTTGGGGCCGACGCCGGGGGCGGGGCAGTAGGCGTTCATCGTCCAGCTGTAGCCGGAGGACGTGGAGACCACGTCGAACATCGACTGGCGGTCGAGCCCCAGCTTGTCGGCCAGGGCGAAGGCCTCGCAGGTGGCGATCATGGTGACGCCGAGGATCATGTTGTTGCAGATCTTGGCGGCCTGGCCCATGCCCGCGCCGCCGCAGAGGACGGACTTTTGCCCCATCACCTCGAAGAGGGGCAGGGCGGTGGCATAGGCGGCCTCGGGGCCGCCGACCATGAAGGTGAGCGTGCCTGCCGTGGCGCCGCCGGTGCCGCCGGAGACGGGGGCATCGAGCGCGGAAAGGCCCGCCGCTTCGGCGGATTCGGCCACCGCCTGCGCGCTTTCGACATCGACGGTTGAGCAATCGAGATGAATGGCTCCGGTGTCCATCGCCGGGTGGATGTCGCCCGCGACCGATTGGAGGATCGCGCCGTTGGGCAGCATGGTGATGACCACATCGGCCCCGCCAGCGGCCTCGGCGGCGGATTTGGCCATTGGGATGCCCTCGGGCGCGGCGTGGGTATCGAACCCGGTCACGAGGTGGCCTGCGGCGATGAGGTTGCGAGCCATGGGAGCGCCCATGTTGCCCAGTCCGATGAAGCCGATTTTCATGTGGGGTCCTCCGGGAATGTCAGATCGTCTGCGCCGAGCGGCGCGAGCATGGCCTCGACCTGCGCGGCGGGCACATCGGCCAGCGCGGCGTGGGGCCATTTGGGGCTGCGGTCCTTGTCGATGACGGCGGCGCGGATGCCTTCGAGGAAGTTGCCCTGCTCCATGCAGCGATGGGTAAAGCGGTATTCCAGCGTCAGGGCCTCGCGGATGGTGCTCTTGGGGCCGAGGCGGCGCAGGATCTCGATGTGGCAGGCCGCCGCCAGCGGGTCGGCGCGGGAGAGCGCCTTGAGCGCCTGCTGGGCCAGCTCGGACGGGTCGGCGGCGAGGGAGGCGGCGATCTTGCTCGGCGCGCGGTTGAAGTGGGCCGCGATGGTCTTCATCTCGATGTAGAAATCGGCCTGCGCGGCGAGATCGTCAGCGCCGAGATGGGCGGGAATGCCGGGCGTGCCGCTTTCGCACATGGCGGCCTTGAGGGTGGGCCAGTGGTGCTCGTCGACGAAGTGGTCGGCAAAGCCGAAGAGCGCGTGCATCCCCTTGAGGCGGTGGCCGGTGGTGCCGATCCAGGCGCCCGCGCCGGGGTGGAGGGCGGAGAGCCTTGCAAGAATGTGGCTACCGCCCACGTCTGGCACCAGTCCGATGCCGCATTCTGGCATGGCGATCTGGGAGCTGGCGCCGACGATCCGGGTGGAGGCATGGCAGCCCAGCCCGACGCCGCCGCCCATGGTGAAGCCCTGCATGAAGGCGACGACGGGCTTGGGGTAGGTGGCGAGGCGGGCGTTCATCGCGTATTCGTCGCGCCAGAACCTGCGGCCATAGTCATAGTCGCCCGCGGTGCCGGTGCTGTGCATCTCGACGATGTCGCCCCCGGCGCAGAAGGCCTTTTCGCCCTCCGCGTCGATCAGCACGAGCTGCACGGCGGGGTCGGTGGCCCAGGAATTGAGCGCCTCATCGACGGCCATGCACATGTCATAGGAGAGGGCGTTGAGTGCCTTCTCGCGGGTCAGGGTGATGCGGCCTGCGCGGCCTTCGGTGCGAATCCGGATATCTGTCATTTCGCCAGCATGGCACGGGCGGTGATCATGCGCATGATTTCGTTGGTGCCTTCGAGGATCTGGTGGACGCGCAGGTCGCGCACCAGCTTTTCGATGCCGTAGTCGGCGAGGTAGCCGTAGCCGCCGTGGAGTTGCAGGCATTGGTCGACGATGCGGGAGCCGGCCTCGGTGCAGAACTTCTTGGCCATGGCGCAGAATTGGGTGGCATCCGGCGCCTGCGTGTCGAGCTTCCATGCGGCCTGGCGGAGGAAGACACGGGCGGCTTGCAGTTCGATCTCCATGTCGGCGAGGCGGAACTGGAGGGCCTGAAACTGGTCGATCGACTGGCCGAAGGCCTTGCGGTCGTGCATGTAGGCGAGTGTTGCGGTGAGCGCGGTTTGCGCGGCACCGAGCGAGCAGGCGGAGATGTTCAGCCGCCCGCCGTCGAGCCCCATCATGGCGTATTTGAAGCCCTTGCCCTCCTCGCCGAGCAGGTTCTCAGGCGGGATCTTGCAGCCATCCATCTGGACTTGCCGGGTGGGCTGGGAGCGCCAGCCCATCTTGTCTTCCAGCCCGCCGAAAGAGAGACCTTCTGTGCCATCTTCGATGACGAGGGCGGAGATGCCGCGGGCGGTGTCATCGCCGGTGCGGGCCATGACGACATATGCGTCGGAGTAGCCACCGCCGGAGATGAAGGACTTGGTGCCGGTGAGGCTGTAGCCCTCGTTGGTCTTGGTGGCCTTGGTTTTCAGCGCCGCCGCATCGGAGCCGGAGCCGGGCTCGGTGAGGCAGTAGGAGAAGACGGTTTCCATCGTGAGCGCCTTGGGCAGGTACTTTTCCCGCGTCTCGTCGGAGCCGAAGGCCGAGAGCATCTTGGCGCACATGTTGTGGATGGAGAGGAAGGCCGCGACCGAGGGGCAGGCCATGGAGAGGGCCTCGAAGACCAGCGTGGCATCAAGCCGGGAGAGGCCGGAGCCGCCATGCTCTTCGGGGACGTAGAGCCCAGCGAGGCCGAGGGCGGCGATCTCGGGCCAGAGGGCCTTGGGGATGGTGCCCTCGCGCTCCCATTGCTGGGCGTGGGGCGCGATGTTGTCTTGCCCGAAGCTGTGGGCCATGTCGAAGATGGCCTGCTGCTCCTCGGAGAGCGCGAAATCCATAATGTCCTCCCGTTTGCGTTATTGAACGCGGGTTCAATTCTGGCGGGGTGTTTGCCGTGAGGCAAGAGGTTTTGAGTCAGGTTGGTTTTGCAGAAATGCGGGTGTGGGGAGGGTGGTTGGTGGTGGAGTGGGGGCGCTGCCCCCACACCCCCGGGAATATTTTCAGCAAGAAAATGGGGCGGGGTGGGGGGAATTTTAGATGAATTCGAAGTGGTTATCAGGAGGGCGGGATGTGTTTTTGGCAGTGGCGCGGATTTTCGGCGAATTTTAAGCGTCACAACCCCTCGTGAAACTCGTCGATGAGGTGCTCCACCACTGACCTCATTGCCGCCGGGTTGTCGGCCCCCGCCTCAAGGTTCCCCTTGAACACCTCCCGCTGGCGGTCTGCAGAGGTGCCTTTGGTGACGATCTCCGGGAGGCGGGCGATTTCGGCTTCGCAGCCTAGGGCGTGGGCGTCTTCTGCGAGGATGTCGACGAGTTCTTCGGCGAGGGTTTGCATCGGGATGATCTCGCGGGCGCCGAAGTCGATCAGGCCTTCGGTGGTGCCGTAGCGTTGGGCGCGCCAGCGGTTTTCGGCGATCAGGAAGCGGTCGTAGCGGCGCCAGCGGAGGTTGCGGCTGCGCATGCGCCAGAGCATGCGAAGGAGGGCCTGGTTGGTGGCGGCGAGGGTGAGCGTGTCTTCCAGCCGGGGGCTCACGTCGCAGATGCGGGTCTCGAGCGTGGGGAAGCGGTGGGAGGGGCGCAGATCCCACCAGATCTTGGTGCTGTCTTCGATCACGCCAAGGTCGATCAGCACCTGCACGGTGCGCTCGTATTCGCCGAAGCTGTCGAAGCTGGGCGGCAGGCCGGTGCGGGGGAGGTTGTCGAAGACGGTGAGGCGGTAGGAGGCGAGGCCGGTATCCTCGCCCTGCCAGAACGGCGAGGAGGAGGAGAGGGCGAGCAGATGCGGCAGGAAGTAGCTGAGTTGCGGCAGCAGGTCGGCGCGCAGATCGTCATCTTCGATGCCGACGTGGACGTGCATGCCGCAGATGAGCATCCGCCGGACCACGCCGCCGAGGTCGCGGGAGAGGGCGTTGTAACGGTCGCGGTCGGTGTGGGGCTGGTCCTTCCAGTCGGCGAAGGGGTGGCACGAGACGGCGATGGGGGCGAGGTTGTGGGCGGCGGCGCAGCGGGAGACGGTGGCGCGCAGGCGTTTGAGCTCCTCGCGGGCGGCGCCGATGTTTTCGCACACGCGGGTACCGATCTCGATCTGGCATTGCAGGAACTCGGGTGAGACCTGCTCGGACAGCTCGGCGGTGCAGGCCTCCATCAGCGCTTCGGGCGCGCGGGCGAGGTCGAGCGTGTCGCGGTCGACCAGCAGATATTCTTCCTCGATGCCGAGGGTGAAGCTGGGGGTGGTGACGGCCATGGGTGCCTCCGCTGTTTGGAGGAGAGTGGCAGAGGCGGGCGGGTCGGGGAAGAAAAAGACGTGTGCCGGGCGCACAGGTTTTGGGCAGGCGGGGCGGCGCGGCGGGCAGGGGAAAGGCAACCGCAGGGCGAGTGGCCAATGCGACGGCGGCGGGCTGGCGCGGGCCGCCAGGCGGGGGGAGGATTGGCGCAGGGGGCCGGTGGTGCGCGCAGCGGCGTGGCGGGGGCCTTTTGCGCGGATGAAACGACAGCAGGTCAGGAGGGACGACCATGGCCACGATCGAAGAGATACCGGGGGCGGAGATGCCAAATGCGGGCGGCGGCGAGGATGCGCTGGCGCCGGTGACGGGAGGAGCGAAGAGCTGGGGCTGGTTTGCGATATTCAACATCTGGGCCAACGACATCCAGTCGCTCTTTGGCTACAGCCTCGTGGCCTCGCTCTTCATCAGTTACGGGGTGAGCGGCTGGACGGCCTTTGCCGCGCTGATCTGCTCGGGGCTGCTGGTGATGTTTCTGGTCAACCTCTCTGGCGCGGCGGGGGAGCGCTATGGCATCCCCTATCCGGTGTTGGCGCGGGCCTCGAAGGGGACGCAGGGGGCCAAGCTGCCGGCGGTGCTACGGGCAATCGTGGCGGTGTTCTGGTATGGCGTGCAGGTCTACTTTGCCTCCACCGCGCTGGCGCTGCTGATCTATTCGGTCACCGGGCTGAGCGGCGGCGCGGAGGTGCTGGGGCTGACGGCGGTGGATTGGGTGAGCTTCTTCATCGTTTGGGCCTTTCATATCGTCATCTTCTGGCGCGGGATGGGCTGGGTTGAGACCTTTCTGAACATCGCCGGGCCGTTCGTTTATGCGGTGATGATCGGGCTGGTGATCGTGCTTTGGCAGAAGTCGGACGGGCAATTGCTGGCGCAGGCGCGGACGATCTTTGCCAATCCGGAGGCGACATGGGGCACGGAGATCACCGGGTTCATCGCCATCGTGGGCACGATGATCAGCTATTTCGCGGCGGTGTTGCTGAACTTTTCCGACTTCAGCCGCTATGCGAAAGATCGGCGGGCGATGCTGCTGGGGAACCTCGCAGGGCTGCCGCTGAACATGATCCTGTTCTCGGCGCTGGCGCTGCTGACCACGGCCGGGGCGGCGGTGGTTTATGGCGAGGCGATCATCAACCCGACCGAGATCGTGGAGAAGACCGATAGCGTGGTGCTCAGCATCATCGCCGCCGTGACCTTCTTTGCCGCGACCGTGGGGATCAACCTTGTGGCCAACTTCATCCCGAGCGTGAACGGGATCGCCAACCTTGCGCCCAAGCGGATCAGCTTCCGCATGGCGGGCATGATCACCTCGGTCTTTGCGCTGGTGATCGGCGGGCTCTGGACGAGCTTCATCGCCGAGTTCGGGATCAGCGGCTTCGTGAATACGCTGGGGGCGACCTTGGCGCCGGTCTTCGGGATCATGATGGCGGATTACTACCTGCTGCGGAAACAGGAGCTGGTGCGCGACGAGCTCTATGACCTCGAAGGCGGGCGGTATCGCTACGGTAATGGCTGGAACGATGCGGCGATGATCGCCTTCGCCGTGGGTGCGGTGTTCTCGGTGGCTACCGTTTGGGTGCCGTTTCTGGCGGTGTTGTCGGGCTACGCCTGGCTGATCGGGGCAGGGCTTGGCGGCGCGGTCTACATGGCTTTGGCGAAAGGGAAGGTCGCGGCCTGAGTGCTGCGAAACCCGGTAGACGGGGCGGCCCGCCCCATTGGGCGGGCCATCGGCTTTTAGTCGGCGATGACGGTGAGGTCGGCGTCCAGATCGGTGACGAAGAGAGAGTTTTCGCGGATCACCACCCGGTCACTCTCGCCGGTCGAGCGGAGGCCGGAGGGGCTGTCGGACGACAGGTTGTAAACCACGCGGCCATCGTCTGCCTCGTCGGTGATCTGGGGCAGGACGAAGCGCTGGGTCACGATGCCGTTCGGCGCGATGCACTCGTTTCCGGTGCGGGTCGAGCCGGTGGGGCAATCGGGGCTCTGGAAGCTCTGGGCCGCGAGGGGCGCGGCGGCAAGCGTGGCGCAGAGGGTGAAGGCAGTGCGGATCATGGCGTTTCCTTTCGGTTGAAGGAGTAACGCCGGTGTCTGGCCGGGGGTTCCGCGCGGGGGGGGGCGCGCTGTCAGACCGGGCGGCGGGCGAGCGCGTCGAAGCTCGTTTCGGACAGGCCCAGCACCTCGAGCGTGCCGCGCTCGGTATCCTGCAGGATTGGCACGATGGCATCGAGGTCTTCCCAGCTGCGCATGATCAGCCGCGCCATCTCGGCGGTCTGCGGGGTGGGGGCGTAATAGACCATGATGGTCTCCGGCCCGCGCAGAAAGGCCTCGGCCTTCTTGGCCTGAATGCCGAGG
Organism: Vannielia sp. SX4; assembly: GCF_052828525.1. The sequence goes on along the minus strand of NZ_CM128247.1, from coordinate 2,918,448 downwards.
AGGGCGGCGTAATCCTTGTCCCAGCTGGTGACGGCGGAGAGATCAACCAGCTGCTTCTGGCCGGGGCGGAAGCCCGGATCAGACATGTAGCGGCCGAAGGTTTCCATCGTTTCGGCGATGCCGGCGTGGTCTTCATAGCGAACGTAGACGAGGCCGATGTCGGGAAAGATGCGGTAGGTGAGTGGCATTGGTGGTCCTTGAGCGGTCAGGGGGTTTTGACTGGCGGGTCAAGGAAAGTCCAGCGGCGAAGGCCTTGGGGAACCTGGCCGGTGGCTCGCGGAATTTCAGCGGAGACTTGCTTCCCGAGCGGGGCCATGTCGGTCGGATTGGTTGATCGCCAGGGCGCGCTCCACTAAGATTTGATCCAGTTGCGAGGTGCAGCCAGCGGGCAAGGTGCGCCATCAGGGTCACCATCCTCGCCCCTGAAAGTACGCTTTTTGTAGGGGGTTCGATTTGCGTATTGCAGTGGGCGCTATCACGCGCCGACGGCCTGAAGGTCTCAAGTGTCTACTGGACAGCTTTGCGAGCATGGAGCGGCCGGACGGGGCTGCCATCGAGTTCGTATTCTGTGAGAACGATGACGAGAGCACCATTTCCGATGTTGTGGACAACTTCCGGAGCGAGGTGCCCGAGCCGGTCCAACTGATGCTGGAGCCCAAGAAGGGAATTCCGTTCGCGCGCAATCGCGTTCTGACCGCCGCGCTGGATCAGGGCTTCGACTTTCTGACCTTTGTGGATGACGACGAAGTCGTGCGGCGTGATTGGCTGGTGAACCTGATTTCAGCGATGCAGGCCCGGGACTTGGACCTTTGCGGTGGGCCGGTCGAGTTTGAGCGGCCCGCCGATCAGTTGAGCCCGATGCAGGAGGCGGTGTTCCTGCACAAGACGGAACGCTCGCTCAAGCGTAACGCCCGGCGTGAAGCCGATATTGCGGCGGTGGAGGACCCCAAACTCGACATCTACACAAACAACTGGTGCGTTCGACTTGACGCGGTGCGTGCGAACGGGCTGAGGTTTGATGATGCGCTGCGGTATACTGGCGGCAGTGATACGCGGTTCAGCCGACAGATGCGCGGAGCGGGCGCACGGATCGGCTGGGTCCCCTCCGCCCGGGTATGTGAAACGCTGCCACAGAAGCGTCTGACCCTTTCGTACTACGCTGGCCGTGCAAGAGATCAGGCGAGCAATGACGTGATGATCCGCAAGCACAGCCCGTTGAAGACCTGGATCAGAGTGGCTCAGCGGTTGATCGACGTCTTCATAAATCTGTTGGCGGTACCGGTGCGTGGGCGCAAGGCGCTTGTGAATGCGGGCTTCAAGCTTGGAATGGCAACGGGCTTGATGCGTGCCGCGATCGGCCTGAAGAGTGGACATTATGCGCCGCGCCGCGAGACCCTTCATGTGGAAAGTCAGTAGGGTCAGGCGGTCTTCGGTCCGGCGTGTGTGAGGCGGTTGCAATAATCGGTAAGGGTTTGGCAGCCTTTGAGGGCGCGCAGACGTGTGGTTCGATGCGGGGTTCCGGCGTGCGGCTGATGTTTAGAGCCGGATGGAAGTTATTCTCCACGCAATGAAGAAAGCGGCGCGGGTAGCAGTCGCCTGTCTGGCTTTTTCCCAAGTAGGCGGATCGCTGCAAATCATCCCGCCCCGCAGAAGGGCTGGGAGACGGATCCTGTTTGGGACAAGAACTTTCCGGCGTTCGAGCTTCCGCAGCGGAGTGCGTTGGAAGACTACATTTGCCGCTACTATGACCTCTACTATGCAAAGCTCGATGAGACGGCTGCGGCCTGGCCTGAGAATGTTCGGGTTTTCGGGTTGGATCAGATGACGACAGAGGCGGGCCGGCGCGAGATTTTGGAGTTCTGCCTGCCCGGCCGCGCCCATGTGGATTTTGACGCGCATCTGAACAAGGGGTCGTGACACAGAAAAAGGACCGGGCAGGGGGCCCGGTCCTTTGTGGTTCGTCTCGGAGTGACGCCCGCCTTAGTCCATCTGTTTGAAGGCGAATTCGCCGCCTTCCTTGATGCCCGAGAACCAGCGGGAGGTGACCGTTTTGGTGCGGGTGTAGAAGCGGAAGGCGTCGGGGCCGTATTGGTTGAGGTCACCGAAGCCGGATTTCTTCCAGCCGCCGAAGGTGTGGTAGCTCAGCGGCACAGGGATCGGGAAGTTGATGCCGACCATGCCGACATTGACCCGATGGGCGAAGTCGCGGGCAGTGTCGCCGTCGGCGGTATAGATCGCCGTGCCGTTGCCGTAGGGGTTGTCCATCGTCAGCTTGAGGGCCTCTTCGTAGCTCTCGGTGCGGACCTGGGTCAGGACGGGGCCGAAGATCTCTTCCTTGTAGATGTCCATGTCGGGGGTCACGCGGTCGAAGAGGTGCGGGCCAACGAAGAAGCCCTCTTCGTAGCCTTGCAGCGAGAAGTCGCGGCCATCGACGACCAGTTCGGCGCCTTGCTCGACGCCGGAGTTCACCAGCCCGAGGATGCGCTCCTTGGCGGCGGCGGTGATGACCGGGCCGTAGTCGACATCGTTCTCGGAGGTATAGGGGCCGACCTTGAGCGCCTCGATGCGGGGCACCAGTTTTTCGATCAGGGTGTCGGCGGTCTTTTCACCCACCGGCACGGCGACGGAGATGGCCATGCAGCGCTCGCCTGCGGCGCCGTAGGCGGCACCAACGAGGGCATCAGCTGCCTTGTCCATGTCGGCGTCGGGCATGACGATCATGTGGTTCTTGGCGCCGCCGAAGCACTGGGCGCGTTTGCCGTTCGCGGTGGCGCGGCTGTAGATGTACTGGGCGATCGGCGTGGAGCCGACGAAGGCGACGGCCTGGATGGTTTCGTTATCCAGCAGGGCGTCTACCGCCTCCTTGTCGCCGTTCACCACCTGCAGCACGCCATCGGGCAGGCCGGCCTCCTGCAGAAGCTCGGCGAGGCGCATGGCTGTAGACGGCACGCGCTCGGAGGGCTTGAGGATCATGGCGTTGCCGCAGACGAGGGAGCCAGCCATCTTCCACAGCGGGATCATCGCGGGGAAGTTGAAGGGGGTGATGCCAGCCACAACGCCGAGAGGCTGGCGCATGGAGTAGAGGTCGATGCCGGGGCCGCCGTCATCGGTGTATTCGCCCTTCAGCATGTGGGGCGCGCCCATGCAGACCTCGACGAACTCGAGCCCGCGCTGCACATCGCCCTTGGCGTCGGGGATGGTCTTGCCGTGCTCGCGGGCGACCAGCTCGGCCAGCTCTTCCATGTGCTCGTTGATCAGGGCGCCGAACTTCATCATCACCCGGGCGCGGCGCTGCGGGTTGGTCGCGCCCCAGGCCTTCTGGGCTTCGGCGGCGCGGGCGACGGCATCATCGACCTCGGCCTTGGAGGCCAGAGCGACGCTGTCCTGCACCTCGCCGGTGGCAGGATTGAAGATGTCGGCGCTGCGGCCGGACTGGCCTGCGCTGTGCTTGCCGTCGATGAAATGTCCGATCTGGGTGCTCATGGCGGAACTCCTCCTGTTTTCTGGCTCGGGCGGATCCTACTCTTGCACTTCCTCCGGTAGAAGCGGCAGTTTGACAAAGACGTTTTGCATTAATGCAGGTACCTGAATGGCCTTCTCGTGGGATGACATGCGGATTTTCATCGCTGTGGCGCGGGAGGGCAGCCTCTCTGGCGCGGGCACGGCGCTGAAGCTGGACCCGGCCACAGTGGGGCGGCGGGTGCAGCGGCTGGAGGAGAGCCTTGGGGCGCCGCTGTTCCTGAAATCACCGCAAGGCTATGCACCGAGCGAGGCGGGCGAGCGGCTGATGCCGCATGCCGAGGAGTTGGAGCAGGCGATGCTCACCGCCGAGGATGCGGTGCGCGGGCAGGAAGACAGGCTGACCGGCGCGATCCGGGTGGGGGCGCCGGACGGCTGTGCCAACTTCCTGCTGCCGCAGGTGGTGGCGCGGATTTGCGATGCGCATCCGGAGCTGGAGGTGCAGATCGTGTCGCTGCCGCGGGTCTTCAACCTCAACCGCCGGGAGGCCGACATGGCAATTGCCGTCTCGCGCCCCACTGCCGGGCGGCTGACGGTACAGAAGATCACCGATTACCACCTTTACCTTGCCGCCCATCGCCGCTGGCTGAAGGGCAACCCGATCGAGCGGCTGGATGACCTGCGGGGCAAGCGACTGGTGGGCTATATCCCCGACATGATCTTCGACAAGGAGCTGGATTATCTCGGCGAGTTGGGGCTGGAGAAGGTGCAGCTCGCCTCCAACTCGGTCTCGGTGCAGTTTGCGTGGGTCCGGCAGGGCAAGGGGATCGGGGTTGTGCATGGGTTTGCGCTTGGCAACGCGGGCCGCGTGGAGCGTGTGCTGCCCGAAGAAGTGGCGCTGCGCCGGACCTTCTGGCTGGTGCGCCATGCCGATGATCGCCGCGTCCGCCGGATGAGCCGCTTTGCGGAACTCCTGTGCGAGGGGCTCCGCGCAGAGGTGGAGCGGCTCGAAGCGGAAGCTTGACAGAGCGCCCCGGCTGGCGCGACCCTCAACTTGAACGGGCAAAGTCGGAGGTAAGCCATGCTTGTGCAACAGATTCTCAAGGACAAGGGCGAAGGCGGCGTGCTCTGTGTGAAGCCCGGAAGCTCTGTCGCCGATGCGGCTCGCCTGCTCTCGGAAAAGCGGATCGGCTCGGTGATCGTTTCGGCCGATGGGAAGACAGCACAGGGCATCCTCTCGGAGCGCGACATCGTGCGCGAGCTGGGGCGGCGCGGGCCGGGCTGCCTGAGCGACACGGTGGATGACCTGATGACCTCCAAGCTGGTGACCTGCTCCAAGGAGGAGACCGCGCTGAGCGTGCTGGAGAAGATGACCGAGGGCCGGTTTCGCCACATGCCGGTGCTGGAGGGCGAGGAGATGATCGGCCTCATTTCGATCGGTGACGTGGTGAAGGCGCGGCTTTCGGAACTGGCGATGGAGAAGAACGCGCTTGAAGGGATGATCATGGGGCATTGAGCCCGGCCGGCTAGGGGTTGGGCTTTGGGCTGCGCTTGGCTTGGTGCGCCGTAAAGGCGCGCTCGACGGGCGGGGCCGCGCTGTGAGGGCTGCTGGATGCCACGCAAGAATGTTGCGCCGCGCACCCGGTTTCGCCTTGCCCCCCGCAGGCCACTGGTGTTTTCTGCCGCCGATCCGAGGCGCGAGGGAGGGACAGCCATGCGCGTGGGGCTTTATCCGGGCACGTTCGACCCGGTAACGCTTGGCCATATCGACATCATCACCCGGGCCACCGCGCTGGTGGACAGGCTGGTGATCGGCGTTGCGATCAATCGCGACAAGGGGCCGCTGTTTGACCTTGAAGAGCGCGAGGCGATGGTGGGCGACGAGTGCCGCGCGATTGCCGAGCGCACCGGCTGCGAGATCGTGGTGCATCCGTTCGAGAACCTGCTGATCGACTGCGCCCGCGATGTGGGCGCCGGGCTGATCGTGCGCGGGCTGCGGGCCGTGGCCGATTTCGAGTATGAATATCAGATGGTTGGCATGAACCGGCAGCTTGACGACAGCATCGAGACGGTCTTCCTGATGGCTAGCGCGGAGCGGCAGGCGATTGCCTCCAAGCTGGTGAAGGAGATCGCGCGGCTGGGGGGGGACATCTCGAAGTTCGTCAGCCCCTCGGTGCGTGAGAAGCTGCTGGCCAAGTACGCCTGAGCCGGGTAGGGCAGCGCCATGGTTGCCAATGTCATCTGCATCAAATGGGGCACGCTCTTTGGCCCTGAGTACGTGAACCGGCTCTATAGCGGGGCGCGGCGGCACTTGAGCGATGATGTGCGGTTCTTCTGCATGACCGAAGAGCGCGGCGGGCTGCACCCCGATGTGGAGGTGCTGGACCTGCCGATGGAGCCGTTTCTGGCCGAGATGGATGCGGCGCTGGCCGTGGCCAACCGGCAGGGGGCGATGCGCAAGGTCTCGCTGTTCCGGCCCGGGCTGATCCCCGACTTGGACGGGCCTTTGTTGGGGTTCGATCTGGACGTGGTTGTGACGGGGTCTTTGGACGGCTTGCTGAACTACGCCCCCGGCAAGGTGGCGATGCGGGCCGATTGGGTGGAGGCGCGGCGGGGCCGGAAGACCGGCCACGGCTCAGTGTTTCGGTTCGACCCGGCGCTGCACGGCTGGCTCTACGAGGTGCTGGCAGGCGATGCGAAGCGCCAAGTGGAGAAGGCGCGGGGGAGCGAGCAGCGGTATACATCGACGCTGGCGCAGGAGCGGGGTGAGTTTGCCTATCTGCCCGGCGACGAGGTGGTGAGCTTCAAGCATGATTGCCTCGGGCTACCGCCGAAGAACTGGCTGGTTCCGGCCAAGCTGCCCGAGCCGGCGAAGGTGGTGTGCTTTCACGGGCACCCGAAGATGCATGAGGCGGTGGAGGGCTACTCGGGCTCGTGGCTGCGCTATTGCAAGCCGACACCCTGGCTGGCGGAACATTGGATCGACCGGGCGCGGGATGATCTTGGGGCGGAGTGGGCGTGACCAAACGCCTTTGGATTGCTACCTTTTCGTAGATAGCAAAGGAATATTCTCATGAAATTGGTCTACATCTCTATTCTGGCTGCGGCATTGGCCGGACCAGCCCTCTCCAAGGAGATTTTTGAGGGTCCATATTACGGCAAGGTCGTTCGCGTGATCGATGGCGACACGTTCGAAGCGGCCGTAGAAATTTGGCCGACAATTTCTTCCACCGTCAGCGTTCGCATTCGCGGTATCGACGCGCCTGAGATCACTCAGTCAAGCTGCGACAATGAAAAGTATCTGGGAACGCTCGCAAAGAGTGCTCTCGAAGAGGAAATTCCCCCTGACACCGACATTCGTTTGGAGAACGTAGAGGCTGGCTCGTTTGCCAAACGTGTGATTGCCGACGCTTTTCGCAGGAATGTAGAGCGCGGAACCCCCCTTGATCGCCAAATGCTCAGAACGAGCTACGTCGCGATTTGGGAGAAGGGCGATCCTGACATTGATTTCTGTTCCCCGGAGTGGAACAAGCTGCGGAATGACCAATAATTGCGCGTAGGGCGGGACAAGCCTGACCTACTGCGGTTGGGGCATTGCGCCAGGCATCACACCCCGGTCAGCAGGATATCGAGGGCGCGGGTGATTTCATCGGCCTGATCGGCGGCACTCGCTTTCCGGCTCAGGGCGGCGCGGCGCACTGATGTGATGAGGCGGGTGGCCAGGATCAGGTGGTGACCATTGTAGGGAATGGTCGGGTTCAGCCCCTTTGCGGCAGGATAATCGGGCAGGAGCGGGATCACGACGAGGGCGGGGTCGGGTGGGAGGATGTCGCTTTCGACCACGACCATGGTGATGCCGTCCCACTCGGCGATGTCGAAGCGTTTCAGCTCTTCCAAGTTGCCGGGCCGGTCTGGATCGCGGCGAGCGGATGGCCGTTTTGCGCGTGCCACTCGGACTGGGCCGCGAAGGCTTCGGCGTTGTCCTCGCGCCAGCGCCGTTGGCGGGCCTCTGCTACGGCCCGGCGAAGCGCCTCACCGGCCACGGCGGAGACATTCACGCCCAAGTCCCGCGCGGCGTCGAGATCGGCGGCATCCATGGTGAGCGATGTCTTGCGTTTGGCGGCTGTCATGCGGGCACCTTGACTATACCGCAGTATCATACCGCAAATGCGGGGTTTCGGCAATCCTGGCCTCAGCCCCCGGTGTGGCTCATGTGGCGGGAGACCTGACCTTCGACGGTCTGGCGGGAATAGTCGAAGTCGTGGCCCTTGGGTTTGAGGGCGATGGCGGCGCGGATGGCGTCTTCGAACTCGGGGCCGGGGCCGTATTGGCGGAGGGGCGCGCGGAGGTCGGCGCGGTCTTCTTGGCCGAGGCACATGTAGAGTTCGCCGGTGCAGGTCATCCGGACGCGGTTGCAGCTTTCGCAGAAGTTATGGGTCAGCGGCGTGATGAAGCCGATCTTCTGGCCGGTTTCCTGAAGCTGGACGTAGCGGGCGGGGCCGCCGGTGCGCTCTGTCAGGTCGATCAGGGTGTAGTGTTCCGCGAGCTTGGCGCGGAGATCCTTGAGCGACCAGTATTGGCCGATGCGGTCCTCGTTGCCGAGATCGCCCATCGGCATGACCTCGATCCATGTGAGGTCCATGTCGCGCGACGCGCAGAATTCGGTGAGGGTGAAGAGCTCATCTTCGTTGAAGCCCTTGAGGGCGACGGCGTTGAGCTTGACCCGCAGCCCGGCGGCTTGCGCGGCATCGAGCCCTCGCAGCACTTGGGGCAGGCGGCCCCAGCGGGTGACGCGGGCGAATTTCTCTTCATCCAGCGTGTCGATGCTGACGTTGATGCGTTTGACGCCAGCGGCGGCGAGTTGGGGGGCGAAACGCTCGAGCTGGGAGCCGTTGGTGGTGAGGGTCAGCTCATCGAGTGCGCCGGACTCCAGATGGCGGGTCATCCCCTCGAAAAAGGTCATGATGCCCTTGCGCACCAGCGGTTCTCCGCCGGTGATGCGCAGCTTGCGGACGCCGAGGCCGATGAAGCCGGTGCAGGCGGCATCGAGCTCTTCGAGCGTGAGGAGTTCCTTCTTGGGCAGGAAGGTCATGTTCTCGGACATGCAGTAGACGCAGCGGAAATCGCAGCGGTCGGTCACGGAGACCCGCAAATAGGTGATCGGGCGCTGGAAGGGGTCGATCAGGGGCGTTTGCATGGGATATAGCTAGGCCGTAAGGGGCGAGGCGGCAAGGTGAATTGCGGTAGGTCCGACCAAGGTGGCAAGGAGCAGGATGGTGCAGGCGATGAAGGGTTTTCTGGGAATGGCGGCGGTGGCCGCGCTGTTGGCGGGCTGCGCCGAGGGGCCGTTTGCGATGAAACCGAAGGCCGGGGCTGCGGGCGGGGCTGAAGAGCCGCGTGAGAGCGTGGCGCCGGTGGCCGCCGCCGCACCGCCGCCGCCGGAGAATGCCCGCACGGCAGCGCAGTTTGACACCACGACCGAGGAAGAGAAGCAGGCCGCTGCTGCCGCGCCGGTGGCCGCCGAGCGCGAGCTGGGCACGACGATTGCCTCGCTGGGCGACCCGACGGACCCGGGCTTTTGGGCGGAGACGCCGCTGGTGACCACGGCGCAGGCCGGGCGACTGGTGTATCCGGGCAATGGCAATTCGGTGCAGGTCGAGCTGCGGCCCACGGGCGGCGAGGCGGGATCGGGCACGCGGGTGTCGTTGCCGGCGTTCCAGGTGCTTGGCGCGCCGCTGACCGGGCTGCCGGAGCTGGTGGTTTATGCGGGGTCGGCGGGGTAGCGCCGCCGTTCGAGGCCTCCGCGCGTTGGCGTTTGACTAATGTCGGAGTGGGGGCGCTGCCCCCACACCCCCGGAGATATTTGTAGCAAGAAAATGCGCTGCTGCGGGGCGTTGAGCGCGGTCAGAGGTGCTTGGCAGCTTCGCGTTGGGCGAAGGGTTTGAGGCCTTGGCCGGGACCGGCGAGAAAGCGGCGGGTGGCCTCGGCATCATGCTTGGAGAGGTCGCGGAGCCACCATGCGACGGCTTTCTGGATGAACCATTCCGGGTCGGTGACGTAGCGCTCAGCCCATGAGAGCACGCGGGCGCGGGCCTGCGCCTCGGCGGCATTCGGGTTGTTCTTTTTGGCCAGCGGCAGGGTGACGGTGAGGGCGGCGCGGCGGGTCCAGAAGCTATCGCTCGTGGTCCAGGCTTCGATGGTGTCCATGCGGGAGAGGTCGGCCATGAGCCGCTTTTGCCCGGCCATCATGGCGTGGTCGGCGATGGCCCAGCTGTCGAGGTCGGGCAGCCAGCTTTGGATCAGCGCCCAGGCGGCGTCATCCGGGCGCAGGCGGGCCTGGGTGAGCAGCTTGGCGGCGGCGATGCGGGCCTCGAAAATGTCGGTTTGCCAGAGGGCCTCGGCGAGGGCCACGCGCTCGGGGACTGAGAGGTTGCGGCGCCAGTCGGTGGTGATCTCGTTGAGCGCCGGGTTGGAGATGCCGATGACCTCGCGGCTCTGCTTGTGGTAGGCGGCCATGCCCTCGGCGCGTCCGGGTTCGGCCAGCGCTCGGAGGGCTGTGAGGGCGTCTTCCAGCGTCATCGGCTGGCTCTATTCCACCGTCACCGATTTGGCGAGGTTGCGGGGCTGGTCGACGTCGGTGCCTTTGGCGACTGCCGTATGGTAGGCCAGCAGCTGCGCGGGCAGGGCGTAGAGGATGGGGGCGAGCGCCGGGGAGACCTCGGGGAGGATGATCTGGCGCCAGGTGCCCTCGGCGGCGGTCTTGGCGCCGCGGGCATCGGTGACGAGGACGACCTTGCCGGCGCGGGCCATGACCTCTTGCATGTTGGATACCGTCTTGTCGAAGAGGCCATCGGAGGGGGCCATGAAGACCACGGGGGTGTGCTGGTCGATCAGGGCGATGGGGCCGTGCTTCAGCTCACCGGAGGCATAGCCTTCGGCGTGGATGTAGCTGATTTCTTTCAGTTTCAGGGCGCCTTCCATCGCGAGCGGGTAGAGCGCGCCTCGGCCAAGGAAGAGGATATCGCGCGCCTCGGCCAGCTTTTGTGCCGTGGCTTCCATCTCCGGCGAGGCGGCGAGGGCGGCGTTGAACAGGCCGGGGAGGGCCTTGAGTTGGGTGAGGTGATCCTGCGCCTCTTCGGGCGTGAGCGTGCCGCGGTCGAGGCCCGCCTTGAGGGCCAGCAGGAAAAGCACGGTGAGCTGGCAGGTGAAGGCCTTGGTGGAGGCGACGCCGATCTCGGCGCCTGCGAGGATCGGCAGGGCGATGTCGGAGGCGCGGGCGATGGAGGACTCGGGGACGTTGACCACGGAGGCGATCATCGCCTTGTCTTCGCAGTAGCGCAGGGCGGCGAGCGTGTCGGCGGTTTCGCCGGACTGGGAGACGAAGAGGGCGAGGGTATTGGCCGGGATGGGCGGCTCGCGGTAGCGGAATTCGGAGGCGATATCGACCTCGACAGGGAGGCGGGCGATCTGCTCGAACCAGTACTTGGCCGTGAGGCAGGCATAGAAGGCCGTGCCGCAGGCGACCATGGTCAGCCGGTCGAACTTGGTGAAGTCGAGGCCCGGCTCGGGCAGGGCGATGCCTGTATCGGTCAGGTAGTAAGAAAGCGCTTCGCCCAGCACGGTGGGCTGCTCGGCGATTTCCTTGGCCATGAAGTGCTTGTGACCGCCCTTGTCGATTTGCGCGGCGTCGATGGTGACGGTTTTGACGGGGCGGTTTGCAAGGTTGTTCTGGGCGTCGAAGATCTCGACGCTTTCGCGGGTGAGCACGGCCCAGTCGCCCTCTTCGAGGTAGGTGATCTTGTCGGTCATCGGCGCGAGCGCGATGGCGTCGGAGCCGACGAAGACCTCGCCTTGGCCGTGGCCGATGGCGAGCGGGGAGCCTTTGCGGGCGGCGATGAGCAGGTTGTCTTCGCCCTCGAAGAGGAAGCAGAGCGCGAAGGCGCCGGTGAGGCGGGCGATGACCTGCTCGCAGGCGTCGCGGGGGGCGAGGCCTTGGGCGAGGTAATGCTCGGTGAGCAGGGCGACGACCTCGGTGTCGGTTTCGGTGACGGTGTTGAGGCCGTGGCCGGCCAGCTCCTCGCGCAGCTCGCGGAAGTTTTCGACGATGCCGTTGTGGACCACGGCGACGGGGCCGCAGCGGTGGGGGTGGGCGTTGGTCTCGTTGGCGGCGCCATGGGTGGCCCAGCGGGTGTGGCCGATGCCGGCCTTGCCGGGGAGCGGCTCGTGCACCAGCAGGTCGGACAGGTTGACCAGCTTGCCGACCGCGCGGCGACGGTCGAGCGCCTCGCCATTCACGGTAGCGATGCCGGCGCTGTCATAGCCGCGATACTCGAGCCGTTTGAGGGCTTCGACGAGAAGGGGGGCGGCTTCATGGTTGCCGAGAACACCGACGATTCCACACATCTACTTGGCCTCTTTCTTTGCTGCCTTGGCGGCGCGGAGCTTGTCCATCAGTTTGCGGGCGAGGCCCGGTTTGTTGGTTTGACGCCCGCGGGCGACGGCGAGGGCGCCATCGGGGACATTCTCGGTGATGACGGAGCCGGAGGCGGTGAGCGCCTCGGTGCCCACGGTCACGGGGGCGACGAGCATGGTGTTGGAGCCGATAAAGGCGCGGGCGCCGACCTCGGTGCGGTGCTTGAAGACGCCATCGTAGTTGCAGGTGATCGTGCCCGCGCCGATGTTGGCGGCTTCGCCGATGCTGGCATCGCCTATGTAGCTGAGGTGGTTCACCTTGGCGCCTTCGCCGATCTCGGCGTTCTTGACCTCGCAGAAGTTGCCGACCTTGGCGTTGTTGGCCAGTTCCGCGCCGGGGCGGAGGCGGGCATAGGGGCCGACTTGTGCGCCTTGGCTAACGTGGCAGCCTTCGAGGTGGGAGAAGGCGCGGATTTCGGCACCGGTCTCGACGGTGACGCCGGGGCCGAAGACGACGTAGGGCTCGATCATGGCATCGCGGCCGATCCATGTGTCCCACGCGAAATGGACGGTTTCCGGGGCGGTCAGGGTGACGCCGTTCTCCAGCGCCTCGGTGCGTTTGGCCTGCTGGAAGGCGGCCTCTGCGGCGGCGAGGTCGGCGCGGGAGTTGACGCCCATGGTCTCGGCCTCGTCGCAGCGGACCACGCCGCAGGAGAGGCCGCGGGCGCGGGCGATGGCGACGATGTCGGTGAGGTAATACTCGCCAGAGGCGTTGTCGTTGGTGACATCGTCGAGCAGCGAGAAGAGCGTGGTGGCATCGGCGCAGATGACGCCGGAGTTGCAGAGGGGGATGGCCCTCTGTGCCTCGGTGGCGTCCTTGTACTCGATGATGGCTTCCAAGCTGTCGCCGTCCATGAAGAGGCGGCCGTAGCGGGCGGGATCGGCAGGCTCGAAGCCGAGGACGACGACGGCGTGGGTGGCGCGGGCGTCCAGCATGGCTTGCAGGGTCTCGGGGCGGATGAAGGGGGTGTCGCCGTAGAGGACGATGGCATTGCCCTCGGCGCCGGAAAGCGCCTCGCGGGCTTGCAGCACGGCGTGGCCGGTGCCGAGGCGGTCTTCCTGTATGACAACCTGCGCGGACTCGTCGATCTCGGCCACGGCGGCCTCGACCGCTTCGGCGCCGTGACCGGCGACCACGACCATGCGGGCGGGCTCCAGCGCGGAGCCTGCGTGCATGGCATGGGCCAGCAGCGGCGCGTGGGCGACCCGGTGCAGGACCTTCGGCATGTCCGACTGCATACGGGTGCCTTGCCCCGCAGCGAGGATGATCAGGCTGGTGCTCATGGCCCGCTGCCCCTTTTGTTCTGCCCAACTCCGGTTATACCCGGAGCACTTGGCCCCGTTCTACCCGCATGGTGCAGGGTGGCAAGGGGCTGGTGGGTCACATGTGGTGACGGATTGTGACAGGGGAGCGCCATGAAAACGGTGGTTTTCGACCTCGATGGAACGCTGGCGGACACCAGCAAGGACCTGATCGCGGCGGCCAATGCCTGCTTTGTCGCGCGGGGGCTGGGCGAGTTGCTGGACCCGCTGGCCGATGCGCGGTGGGCCTTTCGCGGCGGGCGGCGGATGCTGTCGCTCGGGTTCGAGCGGGCCGGGGTGGGCGCGGAGGCGGCGGATTGGGTCGAGGCGGATTTTGCCCCGCTGGTCGCGCATTATGACGCCAACATCGATGTGCATACGCAGCTTTACCCCGGCGCGGTGGAGGCGGTGGAGGCGCTGCGCGGGGCGGGCTATGCGGTGTCTGTCTGCACCAATAAGCCGGGCGCGCAGACCGAGAAGCTGCTGGGGCGCCTTGGCGTGCGGGAGATGTTCGGCGCGGTGGTGGCGGCCGATACGCTGCCCGTGCGCAAGCCCGACCCGGCGCCCTATTTTGCCGCCGTGGAGCGGGCCGGGGGGACGCGGGGCATCCTGATTGGCGATACCGAGACCGACCGGGAGACGGCGCGCGCGGCGGGCATACCTTGCGTGCTGGTCACCTTCGGCCCCGATGGGCGGGGCGTGGAGGCGCTGGAGCCGGAGGCGCTGCTGGATCATTTCGACGACCTGCCAGCGCTGGCGGGGCGGCTTCTGGCGGATTGACACCCGATTGACGGGCAGGCAGCGGCGGAGCAGGGTGCGGCCATGAGCGAAGTCTTTACCGGAAATTTCACCCAGCAGGAGCCGCTGCCGCAGGCTTCGCTCGATGCCGCGATGGCGGTGCTCGGGCATGGGCGGCTGCACCGTTACAACCTGACCCCCGGAGAGACCGGCGAGGTGGCGCTGCTGGAGCAGGAGTTTGCCGGTTTCGTCGGGTCTAAATACTGCCTTGCCACGGCGAGCGGCGGCTCGGCCATCGGGCTGGCGCTGCGGGCGGTGGGGGTGAAGCCGGGGGACCGGGTGCTGACCAACGCCTTCACACTGGCCCCGGTGCCGGGCGCGATTGCGGCGCTGGGGGCGGAGCCGGTGTTCGTGGAGGTGACGGACGGGCTGGTGATTGACCTCGACGATCTGGACGCCAAGGCGGGGCAGGCGGAGGTGCTGCTGCTGTCGCACATGCGCGGGCATATCTGCGACATTGGGCGGCTGATGGAGATTTGCGACGCGGCAAATGTGACCGTGGTCGAAGATTGCGCCCACACCATGGGGGCCACATGGGAGGATGTGCAGAGCGGGCGGCACGGCGCGGTGGCCTGCTACTCGACCCAGACCTACAAGCATATGAACTCCGGCGAGGGCGGCTTGCTGGTTACGGATGACGAGGACATCGCGGCCAAGGCGGTGCTGCTCTCGGGCTCCTACATGCTCTACGAGCGCCACACGGCTGCGCCGGGGGCGGAGGTGTTTGCACGGCACCGGATGGACACGCCGAACATCTCGGGGCGGATGGACAACCTGCGCGCCGCCATCCTGCGGCCCCAGCTTGCTGAACTGCCACGCCAGATTGCGCGGTGGAATGAACGCTACAGGGCAGTGGAGACGGGCATTCGTGGCACGCCGGGGCTGACTGTGGTGGAACGGCCGGAGCAGGAGAGCTTTGTGGGTTCGTCGATCCAGTTTCTGCTGAAGGGCTGGAGTGCCGGGGCCGTGGGAGAGGTGCTGGAGCGTTG
Source organism: Vannielia sp. SX4 (assembly GCF_052828525.1). The sequence continues at coordinate 2,903,428 of NZ_CM128247.1, read as the reverse complement.
CCTGAAGCGGGGTGTGGAGCTGAAGTGGTTTGGCGGGGCGGAGCCGGTTGGCTTTACCTCGCGCTACGCCCATTGGCGCTATGCGGCCAGCCCGGAGCTTCGGCAGACCGATGGGGTGCTGTCGGGGCTGATGGACATGCGCCTGCCGCTGACCTTCTCGATTGCCGATTGCGAGTTGATCGCGCGGATCATCCGGGCCGAGGTGGGCGCGGTGTTTCAGGCCCGCGAGGGCTGAGGCTCATCACCTTTCATTTCAGGGCTGAAATGGCTAACGGCGGGATTCCGCTGGATTTTTCGTGCTGTGGTTGAGGCGAAAATCCGTGATGGAACCGGCTGGCCGCCCCGCCTGTTGTCGCCCCACACCAGCCGGGCAGCGAGGCTCTCTTGCGGAGGACCCGGCGAAGGAAAAAGCGAACAGGAGATATCCAGATGTTCAAAACGCTCACCCTGAGTGCTGCCGCCCTGTGCGTGGCCGCGACCCCCATTCTGGCCGCCCCGGCGACCGCCACGACCGACCTCAACCTGCGTGCCGGCCCGGGCCCGGAGTTTGAAGTGATCGGCGTGATTGCCGGCATGGATCAGGCCGAAGTGGAAGGCTGCATCGAAGAAGGCGCATGGTGCCAGGTCACCTACAACGGCCAGACCGGCTGGGCCCACCGTGGCTACCTGAGCGGCTCGGCCACCGAAGCGACGAAGGTCACCACCACCCGCACCGTCACCTACATGAAGGAAGGCGGCAATGAGGGCGCAGGCGCCGCGGCCGGTGCCGTGACCGGCGGTGCGCTGGCTGGCGCGCTGATCGGTGGTCCGGCGGCGATTGCCGCAGGCGTTGTGCTTGGCGCGAATGCCGGTAGCGAAGCCGTGCCGGAGCCCGAGACCCGCACCGTGACCTACGTGACCGAGAACCCGGTTGCGCCGGTCTACCTTGATGGTGAGGTGGTGCTGGGGGCCGGTATCCCCGAGGACGTCGAGATCTACTCGATCCCGGAGAGCGAGTACTCCTACCTCAATGTGAACGGTCAGGACGTGCTCGTGCGCGACGACCGGACGATCGTGTACATCTACCGCTGATACGGCGGGATGCATGAGCAAGAGAGGGCGGCCCACGCGGGTCGCCCTTTTTGCGTTGGCTGGAGGAACCTGTGGCGGCAGTGGCGGGTTGAGGTGTGAGGTGCGCGAGCGGTTTGGCCGGTCGCGCCCTGACGAACGAGAGGGGACATGCCATGAAAACCTTACTGACCGGCACCATTGCCGCTCTGAGCCTTGGCGCGGGTGCGCCGGGCGAGGCGGCGCCCGCTTTCGTTGCAGCTGACTTGGAGTTGCGCGCTGGCCCCGGCCTTGATTATGCGGTGGTCGGCACGCTGGCCGCCCAGCAGAGCGCCGAGGTGGAGGCGTGCGTGGAAAACGGGCCGTGGTGCCGTGTTCGAGCTGGCGAGGAGACCGGCTGGGCGCATCGCGGTGCGCTGAGCGCGAGCGACAAGGTGCATGTGCCGGTGCGCGCGGCCACCATCGCGTGGCGGGCGGATGCCGGGGCAGAGGGCTTGGTGGGCGCTGATGTGATGGGCGGCATTGTTGCGACCCATGCGGAGGCCGACCCGCTGATCGAGATATCTGATGAGGCGATTTCTCTCTACTTCAATGAGCGAATGGGCGCTGTCGGTTCGGAAGAGGGGGCCAGCCTGCTTGGGGCGCCGGGGAGCCGTGTGAGATTTCAGGCCGTGGACGGCGAGATGCGTGGTTTTGGGCCGGGCACTGCGACGACGGTATTCAACAGCCGCTGAAGGTTTGAAAGCGCATCCCGCTGGCTGCTTCAGGTAAGCTTGGAGCCGCCAATCTTGCGCGACGGGAATCGTTGACCGCGGCTTCGGCCTCTTCTACTATTTGAACGCTTGTTCAATAAATGGGAGGAGCAGGCGTATGTTTGCTGGACAGCTGAAGTTCGACCTTGGCGACGAGGTGGAGGCGCTGCGCGAGATGGTGCATCGCTTTGCGCAGGAGCGCATTCGCCCGATGGCGGCGGAGGTGGACGCGAAGAATGAGTTCCCCGCCGAGCTGTGGCGCGAACTGGGGGAGCTGGGGCTCCTGGGCGTGACGGTGCCGGAGGAGTTTGGCGGCGCGGGGATGGGCTACTTGGCGCATGCGGTCGCGGTGGAAGAGATCGCGCGGGCCTCGGCCTCGGTCTCGCTCTCCTATGGCGCGCATTCCAACCTCTGCGTGAACCAGATCCGGCTGAACGGGTCGGAGGAGCAGAAGGCGAAGTATCTGCCGGGGCTGGTGAGCGGCGAACACGTGGGCGCGCTGGCGATGAGCGAGGCGGGCGCGGGCTCGGACGTGGTTTCGATGAAGTTGCGCGCCGAGAAGCGGAACGATCATTACCGGCTGAATGGCACGAAATACTGGATCACCAACGGGCCGGATGCGGACACACTGGTGGTGTATGCCAAGACTGATCCGGAGGCGGGGTCAAAGGGGATCACCGCCTTTCTGATAGAGAAGTCGATGGTTGGGTTCTCTACTAGCAAGCATTTCGACAAGCTGGGGATGCGCGGCTCGAACACGGCAGAGCTGGTGTTCGAGGATGTGGAGGTGCCCTTCGAGAACGTGCTTGGCGAGGAAGGCGGCGGCGTGAAGGTGCTGATGTCCGGCCTCGACTATGAGCGCGTGGTGCTGGCGGCCATCGGGCCGGGGATCATTGCCGCCTGTCTCGACGAGGTGATGCCCTATCTGGCGGAGCGCAAGCAGTTCGGAAAGCCGATTGGGTCGTTCCAGCTGATGCAGGGCAAGATCGCCGACATGTATGTGGCGCTAAACTCCTCGCGGGCCTACGTCTACGAGGTGGCCAAGGCCTGCGACCGGGGCGAGGTGACGCGGGCCGATGCGGCGGCCTGCTGCCTTTACGCCAGCGAGCAGGCGATGGTGCAGGCGCATCAGGCGGTGCAAGCGATGGGCGGCGCGGGCTTTATGGCCGATGCACCGGTGGCGCGGCTGTTCCGCGATGCGAAGCTGATGGAAATCGGCGCGGGCACCAGCGAGATCCGGCGGATGCTGGTGGGGCGTGAATTGATGGCGGCGGTGTGAGGGCGGCGATTGCCCTCCTCTTGATGACGGCGAGCGTGGAGGCACAGGTGAGCGTCAAGCAACCGGGCACATACGAGGCCATCGTGGCGCGGCTCGACGCCTGCCTTGCGGCGGGCGAGAACGACCGGGCCTGCGTGGAGGCGGCGCTGGCCGATTGCCTGAACGCGGGCAGCTACGAGGCTTGCGCCCAGCATGTGGCGGGCGCGATGCTGGCGCGGGCCGAGGAGGCCTGCTCTGGCGGTTTGCCGGACCCGGGCTGCAAGCTGAGGGTCGCGGGCGAGGCGCTGATCGCGGCGCGAAAGGAGGCGGCGAAATGAGGTGGATGATAGCACTGCTGGCCCTGACCGGATCGGCGATGGCGCAGGACGTGCCATTTGACCCTGCGGTGACCGAGCAATGCGAGGCCAACGGGCCGGAGCTTGCGGAGCGCGAGGCCTGTATCGGGCAGGGTGCGAACCTTTGCATGGATCGGATGGAGGGCGGCCATTCGACCATGGGGATGAACGGCTGCCTCGATGCGGAGTTGCAGTATTGGGACGGACGGCTGAACGCGCATTACCGCGAGGCGATGGCGCGGGCGAAGGCATTTGATGCGGATATGGCGACGGCGCAGAACGGGCTGCTCTCGTCGGAAGAGACGTTGCGGGACATGCAGCGGGCGTGGATCGCCTATCGCGATGCCAAGTGTGACTTCGTTCGGTCGCAGTGGAGCGGCGGCACCGGGCAGGGGCCTGCGATGCTCAGTTGCCTGATGGTCGAGACCGGGCGGCAGGCGCTGTGGCTTCAGGTGCAAGCGGTGAACATGTGAGCGGGGAGAGCGAACTCCCTGACCGCGACCGCCGGATGGAGGCGGCGCTGGCTGCCGCGATGGCGGAGCAGAAGAAGTATGAGCAGAAGCGGTATTCGCGGCTCGGGCGCGGGGCCGAGAAGGCGACGGCTCCGATTGGCGGGCTGCTGCGGCGCTTCGTGCCGCCGGGGCTGCTGCGCCGGGCGCTGGTGGTGGCGGACCGGGGCGCGGGCTGGACGCTGCCTGTGGCCCTGCATGACACCAACGATCTGGCCGCCTGCGACGCCTCGGCGCTGCGCGTGCAGGGCTGGGCGGCGGGCACTGGAGCGGCCTCTGGCGGGGCGGCGGGCTGGTTTGGCGGGCTGGGGATGACGCTGGATATTCCGGCCACCATCAGCCTCGCGGCCCGCACGGTGCGGGCGACGGGGCAGGCCTATGGCTTTGAGGGGGAGGGCGAGGAAGAGCTTGTCTTTCGCCTGATGGTGCTGGAGCTGGCCACGGTGCGCGGGTTGGAGGGGCGCAAGGAGAGCCTTGGCAAGGTGAACCAGTTGGCCCGTGAATTGCAGAGCCCCGAGGTGCGCTACGTGCTGGAGAAGGGCGCGGATTGGGTGGTCGACAAGGTCGTCGACCGGGTGGCGCGGGGGCTTGGCACCGACCTGCTCAAGCGCAAGGCGGCGCAGGTGGTGCCGCTGGCGGGCGCGGCGATTGGCGCGGGTGTGAATGCGAGCTTTCAGACAGATGTGGCGCGGGCGGCGCGGTATGGGTTCAGGCTGCGGTGGCTGATGCACCGGCAGCTTCTGCCCGCCCCAGAGGCCGCGCCGGAGGAGACGGAATGAAGATCAGATCACAGCTTGTCGTGAAGTCCGAAGACTATGCCGCCAACCGGGCGGCCTCGGAGGCGGCGCTGGCCCGCGCACGGGAGGCGGCGGAGGCGGCGGCGCTGGGCGGCGGCGAGAAATCCCGCGCGCGGCATGTGAGCCGGGGCAAGATGCTGCCGCGCGACAGGGTGGCGGGGCTGCTCGACCCGGGATCGCCGTTTCTGGAGGTGGGCGCCACGGCGGCGCATGGGATGTATGGCGGCGATGCCCCGGCGGCGGGGATGATCGCAGGTGTCGGCCGGGTGAAGGGCCGCGAGGTGATGGTGCTGGCCAATGACGCCACGGTGAAGGGCGGCACCTACTATCCGATGAGCGTGAAAAAGCACCTGCGGGCGCAGGAGATTGCCGAGCAGTGCCGCCTGCCGTGCGTCTACCTGGTGGACAGCGGCGGGGCGAACCTGCCGAACCAGGATGAGGTCTTTCCGGATCGCGACCATTTTGGCCGGATCTTCTACAACCAGGCGCAGATGAGCGCGAAGGGGATTGCGCAGATCGCGGTGGTGATGGGCTCCTGCACCGCCGGGGGCGCCTATGTGCCGGCGATGAGCGATGTCAGCATCATCGTGCGCGAGCAGGGCACGATCTTTCTGGCCGGCCCGCCGCTGGTGAAGGCGGCGACGGGCGAGGTGGTGAGCGCCGAGGATCTGGGCGGCGGGGATGTGCATACGCGGCTCTCCGGCGTGGCGGATATGCTGGCAGAGGATGACGCCCATGCGCTGGCGCTGGCGCGGGAGGCGGTTGGCTCGCTTCAGGGGTATGGCGGAGGCGAGACAAGTCTCGAACTGCGCCCGGCGGAAGCACCTGCTTATGACCCGGACGAGATTCTCGGGATCGTGCCGAGCGATCCGCGCCAGCCGTGGGACATTCGGGAGGTGATTGCCCGCGTGGTGGACGGCTCACGGTTTGACGAGTTCAAGCCGCGCTATGGCGAGACGCTGGTGTGCGGCTTTGCCCATGTGGAGGGGATGCCGGTTGGAATCGTGGCCAACAACGGCGTGCTCTTCAGCGAGAGCGCGGTAAAGGGGGCGCATTTCGTGGAGCTGTGCTCGCAACGCAAGATCCCGTTGGTGTTTTTGCAGAACATCACCGGCTTCATGGTCGGGCGGAAATACGAGAACGAGGGGATCGCGCGGCACGGGGCGAAGATGGTGACGGCAGTGGCGACGACCTCGGTGCCCAAGATCACCCTGCTGGTGGGTGGCTCCTTTGGGGCGGGCAACTACGGGATGGCCGGGCGGGCCTATTCGCCCCGGTTCCTCTGGACATGGCCGACCTCTCGGATTTCGGTGATGGGCGGCGCCCAGGCGGCGGGGGTGCTCGCCACGGTGAAGCGCGATGCCATCGAGCGGGGCGGCGGCGCGTGGAGCGCGGAGGAGGAGGCGGCCTTCAAGCAGCCGGTGCTGGACCAGTTCGAGAAACAGTCGGACCCGCTCTATGCCAGCGCGCGGCTGTGGGATGACGGGATCATCGACCCGCGAAAGAGCCGCGAGGTGCTGGCGCTCAGCCTGCGCGCCGCACTGAACGCGCCCATCGAGGAGACGCGCTTTGGCGTGTTTCGGATGTGAGGCGGCTGAGACGGTGGCGCTGGCGGCTGGCAATGCTGGCGGCCCTGCTGGTGGCCGGGCCGGGGCTGGTGGACATGGCCTTCGGCTACGCGCGGCAGGCCGGCACCTGCCGGGTGACCGCCGTGGTGGATGGCGACACGGTGAAGATGATCTGCCCCGAGGAAGGCCGGGTGCGCGGGCGGATCGTGGGGCTGGATGCGCCCGAGGTGAAGGGCGATTGCATGGCTGAGCGCTGGGCGGCATGGCGGGCCACGCAAGCGCTGCGCTGGCGGCTCTGGACGGCGCGGCGCGTGGGCGCGGAGCCGGGCGGGGTGGACCGCTACGGCCGGGTGCTGGTGCGGCTCACGCTCGACGGGCGCGATGCGGCGCAGGGGATGATCGACAGCGGCCACGCCCGCGCCTATGGGGGCGGCAAACGGCAAGGATGGTGCGGAGGCACGGCATGAGCGAAGACGGCAAAGAGGCGCGCGAAGGGCAGTTTACCTATGGCGCGCGCGACCCGGTGAGCGGGCAGCGCTGGGTGCATGTGACCGGGGAGATGGTCGCCGCGCATCCGCAGGGGCGGCTCAACGTGGCGCTCTACGCGGTGGTGCTTTTTCTCTTCGGGATGGCGGCCTGGCGACTGGTGCTTTGGACCTTCGTCTTCGGCGGGGTCTGGATGGGGGTGGAGGTGGTGGCCTTTCTGCTCGCCGCCGCGGCGCTGTTCTTTCGCCTGCCGCCGGGCGGCTGGCTCGGGATCACCGCCTGCGCGATGGTGCTGGTGGATTTTGCCACCGGCATGAAGACCGCGTGGGGGGGGCAGCTCTGGGCGCTGGGCGAGGCCGTGGCTGCGGTGGTGGCAGGGTTCTACCTGCTCACCGGCGAGCGGCCCAATTTCATCTACCGGCACCGATACCTTGCGCGGGAGGGCGAGGGCGATGTTTGACAAGATCCTGATCGCGAACCGGGGCGAGATCGCCTGCCGGGTGATCGACACCTGCCGGAGGCTCGGTGTGAAGACGGTGGCCGTGTTCTCCGAGGCCGACGCGGGCGCGCGGCACGTGGCGATGGCCGATGAGGCGGTGTGCATCGGGCCGGCGGCTTCGGCGGCGAGTTACCTCGACATCGGCAAGGTTGTGGCCGCCGCGGTGGAGACCGGCGCGCAGGGCGTGCATCCGGGCTACGGCTTTTTGAGCGAGAACCCGGAGTTCGTGGCGGCGCTGGACAAGGCGGGCGTGACCTTCATCGGGCCGAGCGCAGAGGCGATCCGGGCGATGGGGCTGAAGGATGCCGCCAAGGCGCGGATGGAGGCGGCGGGCGTGCCTGTGGTGCCGGGCTACCACGGCGCCGAGCAGGACCCGGGGCGCTTGGAAGCCGAGGCGGCGCTGATCGGCTACCCGGTGCTGATTAAGGCCGTGGCGGGCGGCGGTGGCCGGGGCATGCGGCTGGTCGCCGGACCGGAGGGCTTTGAGGAGGCGCTGGAGTCGGCCCGGGTGGAGGCGCTGGGGGCTTTTGGTAACGGCGACGTGCTGATCGAGAAATACATCGAGCATCCGCGCCATATCGAGGTGCAGGTCTTCGGCGACGGCGAGACAGCGGTGCATCTGTTCGAGCGGGATTGCTCGCTGCAACGGCGGCACCAGAAGGTGATCGAAGAGGCGCCCGCGCCGGGGATGACCGAAGAGGTGCGCGCGGCGATGGGCAGCGCCGCCGTGAGGGCGGCGGAGGCGATCGGCTACAAGGGCGCGGGGACGGTGGAGTTTATCGTCGACGGCTCCGGTGGGCTCAGGGCCGATGGCTTCTGGTTCATGGAGATGAACACGCGGCTGCAGGTGGAGCATCCGGTGAGTGAGGAGATCACCGGGGTGGACCTTGTGGAGTGGCAGCTGCGGGTGGCCTCGGGCGAGGCTTTGCCGATGCGGCAGGAGGATCTGGCGATCCGGGGTCACGCGATGGAGGCGCGGCTCTATGCCGAGGATGTGCCGGCGGGGTTTTTGCCTGCGACCGGTCGGCTGGAGCGGCTGCGCTTCGGGCCGGGGCGGGTGGATACCGGCGTGCGGGAGGGCGATGTGATCAGCCCGCATTACGACCCGATGATCGCCAAGCTGACCTGCCACGGAGCAACGCGCGACGAGGCGCGGGCGGCGCTGGCGCGGGGGCTGGCGGAGACGGAGGTGGCAGGGGTTGTCACCAACCTCGGGTTCCTCGGACGGCTGATCGACCACGCGGCCTTCCGCTCCGGCGATGTGGAGACCGGGCTGATCGGGCGCGAATTGGAGGCGCTGGTGGCGCCCTGCGAGACGCCGGGGCTGCTGGCTCTGGCGGCGCTGGCGGCGCTGGGGTTGAACGATGCGACACCGGGCGAGGGCTTTGCACTCTGGGCGCCGCTCAGTTGGCCGGTGGTGCTGCTGCGCGGGGACGAACGGATCGAAGGAAGCGTTGCGGCGCTGGGCGGCGGCGCCTTTGCGGTAGAGATCGGCGGGGCCGAGGTGGAGGCGCGACGCGGGCCGGAGGGCTGGGTGCTGGATGGCCGCCCGGCGGCACCGCGGGCCGAGGTTATTGACGGCAAGGTGCATGTGTTCGGCGCGGAGCCGATGGTCTTTGCCCTGCCCGACCCGCTGGAAGCGGCGGGTGAGGCGGCGGGCGAGGGGGCAGTGATGGCCCCGATGCCGGGTGTCGTGCGCTCGATCCATGTGCGCGAGGGCGAGACGGTAACGGCAGGCGACCGGCTGGCGGTGATGGAGGCGATGAAGATGGAGCACGTGATGCGCGCGCCGCGCGACGGCGTGGTGGCGGAGCTGGGCGTGGCGGCGGGCGACCAGTTGGAGGCCGGGGCGTTGATCGTGAGGATCGAGGAGGGGGCGGCATGAGCGGGGCGGGCTGCGCTTTGGCCCTTCGGGTTGGCATCGCGGTTGCGAGGAGCAGCGCGTGATCCGGCTGCACCACTGTCACCAGACCCGCTCGATGCGGGTGCTCTGGCTGTTGCATGAGCTGGCGGTCGACTTCGAGCTGGTGGTCCACCCTTTCGACAAGTCGCTGCGGGCGGCGGGTTATCTGGCGCTGAACCCCGCGGGGCGGGTGCCGGCGCTGGAGATCGATGGCGAGGTCTGGTGGGAGTCGGGCGCGATCGTGGAGCTGCTCTGCGAGCGCTTTGCAGATGCCGGGCTGGGCCGGGCGCCGGGGGAGCCGGAGCGGGCTGAGTGGCTGATCTGGGTGCATTTTGCCGAGACCATCAGCCAGCATCTCGCGGCGCTCACCCAGCAGCACATCATGCTCTACGACGACACGATGCGCAGCCCGGTGGTGATGAAGCTGGAGGCGGCGCGGTTGGGCAAATGCTTCGAGGCGCTGAACCGGCGGTTGGAAGGGCGCGAGTACCTGCTCGACGGTGGCTTTTCGGCCGCGGATGTGGCCGCGGGGCAGGCGGTGTACATGGGGCAGCGGTTTGCGCCGGTGGCTGATTATCCGGCCCTCGCGGCGTGGTGGGCGCGGGTCTCGGCGCGGGAGGCGTTCAAGGCTTCGCTCCCACCGGAGGGGGCGGATTTGCTCTACAAGGAGGAGTTTTACGCGCCATGGTAGCTGTGGAGATCTTCGAGGTCGGTCCGCGCGACGGGCTGCAGAACGAGAAGGCCGTGATCGGTGTGGCCGAGAAGGTGGCGCTGGTGGATTGCCTGAGCCGCGCGGGGTTTCACCGGATCGAGGCGGCGAGTTTCGTCAGCCCGAAGTGGGTGCCGCAGATGGCCTCCTCGGGGGAGGTGATGGCCGGGATCACCCGTGCGGAGCGGGTGAGCTACTGGGCGCTGACTCCGAACATGAAGGGCTATGAGGCGGCGCGCGCGGCCGGGTGCGACGGGGTGGCGGTGTTCGGGGCGGCGACGGAGGGCTTCAGCCGGGCGAACCTGAACTGCTCGGTGGACGAGGCGCTGGCGCGCTTTGCGCCGGTTCTGGAGGCCGCCAAGGCGGATGGGGTGCCGGTGCGGGGCTATGTTTCGGTCGTGACGGACTGCCCGTTCGAGGGCGAGGTCGATCCGGGCGCGGTGGCGAAGGTGGCGGGGGCGCTGCTGAGGATGGGCTGCGTGGAGGTCTCGCTGGGTGAGACGTTGGGGCGCGGCGTGCCGGAACGGGTCGATGCGATGCTGGCGGCGGTGCTGGGCGAAGTGCCTCCCGAGCGGCTGGCGGGGCATTTTCACGATACAAGCGGGCGCGCGCTGGAGAACATCGAGGTGGCGCTGGAGCGCGGGCTGCGGGTGTTCGATGCCGCCGTGGGCGGGCTGGGCGGCTGCCCCTATGCGCCGGGCGCAGCGGGGAATGTGGCGACCGAGGCGGTGGCGGCGCGGCTGGCGGAGTTGGGCTATGAGACCGGGCTCAACATGGCGGTGATCGAAGAGGCTGCGGCGATGGCGCGGGCGATGCGGGCGGGGTAGAAAAATCTTCACGAAGATTTTTGGGGCGGGAAGAATTTTCGTTAAAATTCTTCGACATCGGAGGGTGTGATGGGCTGCACGAGAATTGAGATCGACGGGCGTGGCGTGGCCACGCTTTGGCTCACGCGGGCGGAGAAGCACAATGCGCTTTCGGCCGAGCTGATCGACGAGATCCACGGTGGGATTGAGCGGCTGGGGGCGGATGAGACGGTGCGCGTGGTGGTGCTGGCGGGCGAGGGCAAAAGCTTTTGCGCGGGCGGTGACCTCGGCTGGATGCAGGAGCAGATGGCGGCCGATGGCGAGACCCGCGCGGCGGAGGCGTGGCGGTTGGCGGAGATGCTGGGTGCGGTGAATGCCTGCCCCAAGCCGGTGATCGGGCGCATCCACGGCAACGCTTTTGGCGGCGGGGTCGGCATGGCCTGCGTCTGCGATGTGGCGGTGGCGGCGGAGGGCGCGAAGTTTGGCTTTACCGAAACCCGGCTCGGGCTGATCCCGGCGACGATCGGGCCCTATGTGCTGGCGCGGATGGGGGAGGCCATGGCGCGGCGGGTGTTCATGAGCGCGCGGCTCTTCGGGGCGGCGGAGGCAGTGACGCTGGGCGTGGTGGCCGAGGCGGTGCCGGAGGAGGCGCTGGACGCGGCGGTGGAGCGGCAGGTGCGGCCCTATCTGGATTGTGCGCCGGGCGCGGTGGCGGAGGCCAAGGCGCTGGCGCTGCGGCTGGGCGCGGCGCCTACGGAGGTGGAAGTGGAGGCCAGTGTGGAGGCGCTGGTGCGGCGCTGGGAGAGTGCGGAAGCGGGCGAGGGGATTGCCGCGTTTTTCGACAAGCGCAAGGCGCCGTGGATGGGCTAAGGCCGCGCGTGACGGCGCTCCCGCCCGTCCACCCCGCACCGCCACGCGCGGTGTTCCTCAGTCGGCAGGCGGTTTCAGGCCCGCGAGGGCGGGATTGAGTATTTCCAGTAAGAAAATGCAGAAAGTTATGCGAGGCGGCGGCGCGATGGGCGTGGGTTCGCAGGGCGCGTTCTTGGGCCTTGGGGGCGAGCGCGGGATCGGCTAGAATCGGCGGCAATGAAGCAGTCACCAAAACGGGGAGACACCCGATGATGCGAGCAGTGCTGAACAGGCGCGGATTTATGATTTCAACGGCGGCGACCGGGCTCTTGGCCGCCTGCGGAGGCCCCGGCGGCTTTGATGCCGTGGCGCCCTCTGCGCCCGACCCGGCGATGCGGCCGGTGGCGGATGCGGGCTTTGATGCCTGGGTTGCCAGCTTCAAGGGCCGCGCGGCGGGGGCCGGGATCAGCCAGGGCGTGATCGACCGGGCGTTTCGGGGCGCGGGGTTCATCCCCGGTGTGATCGAGCGCGACCGGAACCAGGCCGAGTTCAAGCGGTCGTTCGAGGATTACCTGTCGCTTGTCGCCAGCGAGAAGAAGGTTGCGATGGGCCGGAGCGCCTTTGCCAGCCAGCGCGGGCGCTTGAATGCGATCGAGGCGAAGTACGGGGTGCCGGCGGAGATTTGCTGTGCGATCTGGGGGGTGGAGAGCACTTACGGCACCCGGCGCGGCGATATTCCGGTGATCTCGGCCTGCGCGACGCTGGCCTATGAGGGACGGCGCGGGGCGTTTTTCGAGAAGCAGCTGATCGCGGCGCTGCGCATCCTGCAGGCGGGGGACACCACGCCGGAGCGGATGGTGGGCAGCTGGGCCGGGGCGATGGGGCACACCCAGTTCATCCCCACGAGCTTTCAGCTCTTCGCGGTGGATTTCACCGGCGACGGGCGGCGGGATATCTGGGGCGAGGACCCGAGCGATGCGCTGGCCTCGACGGCGGCTTACCTTGCCAAGAACGGCTGGCGGCGCGGCGAGCGCTGGGGCAGCGAGACCACGAGCGGCGGGTTGCAGCCCGATCCGGGCGGGCCGCGCTTTGCCGTGGGGCACAACTTCAACGTCATCAAGCGCTACAACAACTCCGACAACTATGCCTTGGCGGTGGGCTACCTGAGCGACCGGATTGCCGGGCGTGGCGGGTTGCAGGCCGAGTTCGGGCCGGACCGCTACGGGCTGACCCAGAAGCAGCGGATGGCGTTGCAGGAGGGGCTGAACCGGGCGGGCTATGATGCGGGCACGCCGGATGGGGTGCTGGGCAACAAGACGGCGGCGGCGATCCGGGGGTATCAGCAGGCGAACGGGCTGCCGGTGACGGGCGAGCCTTCGATCGCGTTGTTGCAGCGGTTGGTCTGAGTTGAGGCGTTGGAGTGGGGGTTTTGCACCCCCACACCCCCGCAGAGATATTTTCAGCAAGAAAATGAACGGGGCGGTCCTTCTGGGGGCCGCCCTTAGTGTTTGGGGAGGGCGCGGATGGTGCCGATCTCGACGGGGCGGTTCTGGCGGGCGGAGGCGCAGGCGGCGAAGGTGAGGGCGAGGGTGGGGAGGGTGGTTTCGGCGGCGTTTGCCGGGGGGCGGTTTTGCTCGATGGCGCAGAGGAGTTCGCCCATCGCACCGCGGAAACCGTCGTTGAACCATGTGCCGGTGAGGGCGGGCGTGGCGTGGCCTGCGGCGGTGGTGAGGGTGACTTGTTGTTGGCCGAGGTCGGGGCCGGTCGCGTGCAGGGTACCGTGGGTGCCGGTGAGGAGGGTGGTGTCGCGCGGGCCGTAGGCGGTGGCGCCGTCGAAAGTGAGGGAGGCCTGCCCGCCGTCGAGCGAGACGAGGGCTTGGGCGAGCAATGGGGTCTTTGCGGTTTGTCCGGCGGCACAGGCGGAGGTGGCGGTGACGGTTTGCAGGCGGCCCGGCGCGAGGGTGGCGAGGAAGTCGAACCAGTGGATCGCGAAGTCGTAGAGGATCAGGTCGGGGATTTGCTCGAAGGGGGTGCCTTCGACCCAGGTGTGGTTCCAAGCGATTTGCACGTGGGCGGAGGTGAGGGTGCCGATCTGGCCGGAGAGGACGGCCTCGCGCATCCAGGCGAGGTGCGGGGCCCAGCGGCCGTTGTGGTTGACGGCGAGGTGGAGGTTGTTGGCGCGGGCCAGGGCGATGAGGCGCTCGGCGTCGTCCAGGCTTTCGGTGAAGGGTTTCTGGGAGAGGACGTGTTTGCCCGCCTTCAGGGCGGCTTCGATGAGGGGGAGGCGGTCTGCCGGGTGCGGGGTGATGTCGAGCACTTTGATCGTGGGGTCTTCGAGGATGCTCTGGAAATCGGTTGTGGTCCGGGCTTCGGGGAAGAACTCTGCGGCGCGGGCTTGGGCGCGGTGGAGGCTGCGATTGCAGATGGCGGCCACATGCCAGTTAGCGGTGCGGTAGGCGTCGAGATGGGCGCCCGCGATGCCGCCTGCGCCGACGAGGGCGATGGGGGGCGGGTTGTTGGGTGTGGGCGGCTGGTAGGGGAGGTTGGGGGCGGGGACTTCCGCTGTTTGGGCGGACTTCAGGGCATAGCTGTCGGCGTCCGGTTCGCTCATGGCAGCAGCGCGAGGGTGCGCTTTTCGGCGGCCGATTGTGCTGCAGTGTCGATGATGCGTTGTGCGGTGAGGCAGAGCGCGGGGTCGAGCGGGCCGTCGATGGGAGCGCCGGATTTCAGGCGGGTCAGCACGTACTCGATGGGGTTGGTCTCGCCTGCTGGGAGGGGCGTGACGGGGACCGCGTGGATCTCGGGGCGGGCGCGGGTTTGTAGGGTGACGTGGTCGGCGTAGTCGTGGCTGGTGAGCGTGCCGTCCGTGCCGATGAAGGTGAAGCCGCATTTGGGCTGGGGCTGGGTGATCCACGGGTCGGTGAAGGTGCCCCAGCGGGTTTCCATCTTCGAGAGGCCTTTTGCGTAGCGGCAGATGGTGATGGAATGCTGGTCGACCTCGATGCCGGGGGGTTCGTCGATGACGCATGTGACCTCGAGCGGGGCGGCGCCGTTCATGTACCAAGTGCCGAGGGTGGCGCCGTAGCCGAGGTAGTCGAGCAGGGAGCCGCCGCCGGAGGCGCGTTTGTACCACCAGGAGCCGGGCTTCTGGCGTTCGACCTCTTCGGGCGTGACCTCGACCTTGTCGGCCAGATGGAACAGCGGGCCGCGGTTGCCGCCGTAGCTGCGGACCTCCAGCAGCTCGCCGATGGTGCCGGCGTCGATGATTTCTTTGGCAGTGACGTGGCTTTCGACCCAGCGGAGCGGCCAGTTGATCGCCATGCGCCCGCCGCCAGCCTCCATCGCGGCGATCATCCGGCGCGCATCGGCGGCGGAGGCGGCGAAGGGCTTTTCGACGAAGAGGTTGGTGCCGGTGGGGGCGATGCGCTCGGCCATATCGGCGTGTGTCGCAGTGGAGGAGCAGAGGATCGCGAGGTTTGGCGCGGTGGCGAGGGCGGCGTCGAGATCAGTGAAGAGGCGATCTTGGGGCACGCCGAAGGTTTGGGCTGCGGGCTGCATCCGCGAAGGGTCGGGGTCGTAGAGGGCGCAGATCTCGGCTTCGCGGTGGGCGTGGACCATGCGCAGCAGGTCGCCCATGTGCATGTGGTCGAAGGAAATGCCGGCGATCTTCATGGCGTTACCTCGTGTCGGTGAGCCTCAGGTGGATGGCGGCGACGCCAAGGATGATGCCGCCGAAGAGGATGCGGCGCACGCCTTCAGGCATTTGCAGCAGCGTCAGCATGGTGCCGAGAACGGTGAGGATGAGCGCACCGACGATGGTGCCAGCATAGCCGCCACGCCCGCCGAAGATGGAGGTGCCGCCGATCACCGCCGCGGCCACGGAGGGCAGCATGAGCGGCACGGCGAGGGAGAGCGAGGGGGCCTTGATGAGACCGACGTAGAGCAGGCCCGCGATGCCGGCGATGAGGCCGGAGAGGGCATAGAGCGCGAGATGGACCTGCCAGCCGCGCACGCCTGCGAGCCGTGCTGCGCCCTCGTTGTCGCCCATCGCGAAGAGCAGGCGGCCAAAGCCGGTGCGGCGCTGCGCGTAGAGGATGAGGGCGGCGAAGGGGAGGAAGAGCACCAGCGCGTTGGGGAAGCCCCATGTGCGCCCGGTGCCGAGCCAGGCCAGGGCCTCGGGCACTTCGGAGCCGGTGGCGATGACGGTGCTTTGGTAGACCTGCAGGCAGCCGGTGCCGATGAGGCCGGTGCCGAGGGTGATGATCAGCGGGTGGACGCGGAAGAGGCCGACGCCGATGCCGTTCAGCAGGCCGATGGCGATGGCGGGCAGAAGCGACAGCAGGATCGCCCCGGTGGCGCCGTAGAAGGGCACCAGCGTGGCCATGACGAAGCTGGAGATGGTGGCGACGATGGCGGCGGACAGGTCGATGCCCCCCGTCAGCATGGTCAGGGTCTGGCAGGCGGCGAGCATGGCCAGCGGAATGGCGAACTTGACGGTGTTGGCGATCCAGCGTTCGCCGACGATGCCGGGGCGCATGATTTCGAGCGTACCGACGAGCAGGGCGAGCAGGATCAGCAGCGGGATGATCGGGTAGTCGCGGAGGAGGGCCTTGGCGCGGGTCATCAGAGCTTTCCTTTCGCCGCGAGCAGCCCGCCGATCATGACGACGACGACCATGATGGTGCCCTCGATGATGGCAGAGACGTTGGGGTCGACCGAGAGCAGGGTGAGGTCCATCCGCACCAGCCGCAGGATGAAGACGGCGATGAGCGGGCCGAGAAGGCCGCCCTTGCCGCCGCCGAGGACCACGCCGCCGAGCACCACGGCGGCGACCGAGGCCAGCAGGTAGGGGCCGGGGATCGGCTCGCCGATACCGGTGGAGAGGGTGAGGGTGAGGCCGCCCATCGCGGCGAAGAGGCCGGCGATGCCATAGGCGACGATCCGGGTGCGGCCAACGCTCACGCCGGAGCGGAAGGCCGCGAGCGCGTCGGAGCCCACGGCATAGAGCGAGAGGCCGGTGCGGGAGCGGCGGATCGGGAGCCAGACGAGGGCGACGAGCACGAGGAGGAAGATCAGCGAGCGCGGGATGCCGGTGAGGCCGGGAATTGGAAGGCCGCCGATGATGAGGCCGCGGAGCCAGTCTGCCGCCCGCCCGCCGGGGGCGTTGAGGATCAGGAGCGCCACGCCCTCGTAGACGAAGAGCATGGCGAGGGTGACCACAATGTCCGGCACACGGGTGATTGTGATGAGGAAGCCGTTGAGCGCGCCCATGGCCGCCCCCATGGCGAGGACGAGGAATACCACGCCGAGCGCGGCGGGGCCGGAGGCGCCCTCCATCAGCACGGCGGCGGTGACGGAGCAGACCGCCATGATAGAGGCGATGGAGAGGTCGATGCCACCCGCGATGACCACCACGGCCTGCGCCACTGTGGCGAAGGCGAAGGGCAGGGCGGCGCGGGCGAGGCTCTCGATGCCAGACGCGCCGAAGCCGGGCTGGATCAGCTTGGTCGCCACGAAGAGCAGGGCGAGGATGACGGCGAGGCCGGTGATCCAGGCGTGTTTGCGCAGGGCCTTCATGCGGCATCCCCCGTCAACCCGTAGGCGGCGCGCATGAGGCGCGGCTCGTCGGCCTCTGCGGCGGGCATGGTATCGACCACGCGGCCGTTGAAGATGACGATGCAGCGGTCGCAGGCCATTTGGATTTCTTCGAGTTCGGAGGAGTAGAACAGCACCGAGGCGCCGGAAGCGGCCAGCTCGCGGACCAGCGGGTAGATCTGGCGCTTGGTGCGCACGTCGATCCCTCGGGTGGGGTCGAAGAGCAGGAGCGTGTCGCAGCCGTGGGCGAGCCAGCGGCCGATGGTGACTTTTTGCTGGTTGCCGCCGGAGAGGCGGCCGACCTCTCCTTGGGCGCGGGTGTCGATCTGCAGGCGGTCGATGGTGTTGGCCACCACCTCGCCCTCGCGGCGCATGTTGATCGGGCCCCAGGCGCGGGCGCGGGCGGAGAAGGGGAGCGCGAGGTTGTCGCGCACGCTCTGCTGCATGGCGAGCGCATCGGCCCGGTTGCCGGGCACGAAGGAGAGACCGGCGGCGATGGCATCGGCGGGGTGGGCAAAGCGGCGGGGCGTGCCCTCGACCTCGATGCTGCCCCGGTCGGGTTTGCGGGCGCCTGCGAGCACCTCGAAGAGTTCATCCTGCCCCTGACCCTCGAGCGCGACAACGCCGAGCACCTCGCCGGGGTGAAGGGCGAAGCTGACATCGCTGAGTTTGCCGGTGGCGCCGAGGTTCTTGACCGCCACGCGGGGCGTGCCCTGCGGGGGCGGTGCGGCGCGCTGAGCGGCGGTTTCGCCGGGCTTGATCGCCTCGCCCAGCATCATCTCGACGATGCGCTCCTCGGCGCCGTCTTCGATGGGCACTTCGCCTTGGGTCAGGCCGTCACGCAGCACCACGGCACGGTGACAGACGGCGGCGATCTCGGCGAAGCGGTGGGAGATGTAGATCACGGAGCGGCCCGCCTTGGCCTGTTGCTTCACCACCTTCAGGACGGCCTCCACGAGATCGGTGGGGAGCGCGGCTGTCATCTCGTCGAGCAGGAGCACATCCGGCTCGGAGGCGAGCGCGCGGGCGAGGTCGATGATGCGCAGGGTGGCGAGGGGCAGCTCGCGGATCATGGCGGTGAGGTCGAAGCGCTCGAAGCCCAATTCGGCCATCCAGGCGGTGAACTTGGCCGGGTCGGTGCCGCCGAGGCGGAGGTTGTCGGCCACGTCGAGATCGGGGATCAGCGAGGGCTCCTGGTAGACCGGCACGAGGCCAGACTTGCGGGCCCCTGCGGGGGAGCCGACCGTGCGCTCGGTGCCACGGATCTTCACGTGCCCGCCGTCCGCACGAAGGGCGCCGGTGAGGATTTTCACGAAGGTCGACTTGCCCGCGCCATTCGCGCCCATCAGGGCCACGATCTCGCCGCGGCGGATCGTGAGGGCGGCGGCCTTCAGGGCCACGACCGCGCCGAACCGCTTCTCTACGCCGCTCGCATCGAGCAGCGGAGCCTCATTGGTCATGTCGCCTCTTTTATCTTCTTGGTCAGTGAGTTGGCCGGGCACCTTGAAGCGCCCGGCCAAGGGGATTTATTCGCCTGGGCCTTTGCAGGCGATGATCTCTTCCATCGAGTAGTCGGTCCAACCCTCGATCTGGACCGAGACGGGCCATTCAGGGTCCAGATCGGGGTTCTGTGCGCCCGCGATCATCTCTTTGCCCTTGTCGTCGTTGTTGGCCCAGAGCGCCGGGTCGACGAGCACAACGCGCTCTTCCGGGGTCTGGCCTTCGAGGATCTGGAGCGCCAGCGTAACGCCCGCGCCGCCAATGGAGCCGGGGTTGGTGACGGCTGCGCCGGTGAGGCCCTCGACGGTGGCGAGCTGGCCGACGAAACCGGCGTTGTCGGCGCCGACGACGGGCACCAGATCAACATCGCTCTCGACCAGAGCGTCGACGATCACGTTGTCGATGCCGGAGGTCCAGATGCCATCGAAGGGGATGCCAGTGGCGATGTAGTCGAGGATCTGCTGCTTTCCCTTGTCCTGCTGCCAGCCGGTGAAGACCTCTTGCGCCACCGACACATCAGGGAATTCCTCGAGCGCGCGCTTGAAGCCGCGGTCGCGGTCGTCATCCGCCGCGGCCCCCGCCGCGCCGCGCATGTAGACCACCGAGCCGGAGCCGCCGATGGTTTCGAACAGCCACTTGGCGCCGAGATAGGCGTATTCTTCCTGGTTGTTGGAGAGCACGTAGGCGGCGTCTGCGTTGACGCCTTGGTCCACGGCCACGACGACGATGCCCTTGTCGGTCGCCTCCTGCACCGCGTCGGCGATGCCGTCGGGGTTGGCGGGGTTGACGACGATGGCATCGACGCCCGCCTCGATCAGGTTGCGGATGTCTTCCGACTGGCCGGCGGCATCGGTGTTGCGGTGGGCGATGTTGAGGCTGTCGACCTTGCCCGAGACGAGGGCCTGCGCCTTCATCGCGCAAACCATCTCCTCGCGCCAGCCGTTGCCCTGCACGGTGTTGGAGATGCCGATGGTGTATTCGGCAGCGGCCATGCCGGTGAGTGCCATGGTCAGGCCCGCAGCGGCGGTGGTGGTTTTCAGAAGTTTCTTCATGGTTCTCCCTCCCTGGGATAAGTTATCAATTATAATCACTTGAACGGGTTACTTGATGTACGGGCTCAGCACCTCACGGGCGAGGAGGAAGCCGCGTTTCACGGCCTCGTCGTCCTTTTCGAAGACCTTGTCCTCGTGCTCGATGATCACCGGCCCGTCGTAGCCCGCGCGGTAGAGGCCGGAGAAGAAGCCGGGCCAATCCACATCACCCAGCCCGGGCATGCGCGGCACCTGCCAGCCCATGCCGACGCTCATGGTGCCGTTCTCGTAGAGCCCGTCACGGTCGATCATAACGTCCTTGGCGTGGACATGGGCCATGCGGGGGCCGAACTCCTTGATGAAGCGGGCTTGGTCGATGAACTGCCAGACAAGGTGCGAGGGATCGAAGTTCATGCCCACGGCATCGCCCCACTCCTCGAAAATCCGGCGCCAGATCTTGGGGCTGTAGGCGATGTTATGGCCGCCGGGCCACTCATCGTAGCTGAAGATCATCGGGCAATTCTCGAAGCAGAGCTTGACGCCCGCGTCCTCGGCATGGCCGACGATGGGTGAGAATATCTGCTGCGCGCGCTTCCAGTTTTCGTCTATATTCAGAGACTTGTCGCCACCAATGAAGGTGTTCACCACCGGGACGGAGAGCGTGGCGGCGGCTGTGATCACATGCTTGAGATGGGTGAGCACCTCTTCTCGGTGGGCGGCATCGGCGTGGAGCGGGTTTGGGTAGTAGCCAAGGCCGCTGATGCTGACGCCCAGTTCGGCCAACCCGCCGGTGATCTCTTGCGCCTGACCTTCGGAGAGGCCGTTGCAATCGATGTGGCTGGTGCCCGCGTAGCGCCGGGCCTCGCCACCAGAGGCGGGCCAGCAGGCGACTTCGAGCACGCCCATATCGACATCGGCAGCCCATTTGGCCACCTCCATCAGTGGGGTGCTCTCGAAGGGTGCGGTGAGAATGCCGAGTTTCATGGTCGTTTTCCTTGTCTTGTCCGCGCCTTATCTGCCGATCTTCACCCATGCGCCGCTCTGGGCGCTGGCGAGGACGGCCTCGCAGAATTCCATCTCGAAATGCCCGTCGGCAAAGCTGGCCCAGGTCGAGCCGGGCTGGCGGCCACCGGCGGCGATGTCGCCATAGACCTGCCGGAAGAGGGCGAAGAAGGTGTCGGCAAAGCCCTCCACATGGCCGCCGGGGAGGCTGGCAGCGGCGGCGCCGGCGGGGTTCATCAGGGCGGCATCGCGTTGCAGGATCTGGTTGGCGCCGTCGCGGTGGCCGATGAAGAGGTGATCGGGGGTTTCCGAGTTCCATTCGGCACTGGCGGCGCTCCCGGCGATATCCCAGTGCAGCGAGTTCTTGCGCCCGGGAGAGACTTGGCTGACCGTGAGGGAACCGCGCGCGCCGGAGGGATAGCGCAGTAATATCAGCGCGGTATCTTCCGTTGTTACAGTGACCTTCTCGGTCGCGCCGGAGGCGGCGCTGAAGGTTGCGACCGGGCCGGTGGGCTTGTCACGCTCCTTGATGAAGGTGCTGAGTTCGGCCAGCACCTCGACCGGCTTTTCGCCCGCGATGAAGCTGGTGAGGTCGGCCCAATGGGTGCCGATATCGCCGACCGCGCGCAGGGCGCCGCCCTTGTCGCCCTCGAGGCGCCAGTTCCAATCGGTCGGCTTGGCGAGCCAGTCCTGCACGTAGTGGCCGGTGACGAGGCGCAGATCGCCCAGATCGCCCGCCGCGACCATGCCGTGGGCCTGCTGGTTGAGCGGGTAGAAGCGGATGTTGTAGCAGACGGCGCAGGTGAGGCCGGAGGCGGCGGCCAGTTCGACCAGTTCGGCGGATTCGGCTGCCGTCATGGTCAGTGGCTTTTCGCAGACCACGTGCTTGCCGGCGGCGATGAGCGCCTTCACCTGCGGGAAATGCAGGTGGTTGGGGGAGGTGACGTGGACGGCCTGCACTGAGGCGTCGGCGCACAGCTCCTCGAGCGAACAAAAGCTCTGTGTGCCCAATCCCTTGGCCGCCTCAGCGCCGCGTTCGGGCGAGGAGCCGAGGACGCCGCGCAGATCCACCCCGAGCCGCCGCAGCGCCCAGACATGGACAGTTCCGATAAAGCCGGTGCCGATCACCGCCACGCCGATGCGCGAGAAATCCGTCATCGCGTTTCGCCCCCAAGCGGGGCGCCTCCCTGTGTGAAAGCCTCAGACAACCGAATACCCTCCGTCAACCGGAATACATGCGCCCGTCATGAATTTTGCCGCCTCGGATGCCAGAAACAGCACCGGCCCGGCGATGTCTTCGGGCTCGCCCCAGCGGCCCAACGGGGTGCGGGCGTTCACGTTGGCGACGTGGTTGGCATCCTCGCGGCTGCGCGCGGACTGGGCGGTGACGATGAAGCCCGGAGCGATGGCGTTGACCCGGATGCCATCGGGCGCCCAGGCTATGGCGAGCGACTTGGTGAGTTGCTGCACGGCGGCCTTGGAGGCGCCATAGGCCGGGTTCTTGGGGCTGCCGAAGCTTGCGTACATGGAGGCGATGTTGATGACGCTGCCCTTGCTGGCGGCCAGCTGGGGCTGGTAGGCGAGGGCGCAGCGCATGGAGCCGGTGAGATTGATGTCGACGACCTTGGAGAAGAACTCGGGCGCCATCTCTTCGCCGCGCGCGGTGATGGCGGCGCAGTTGACCAGCACGTCGAGGCGGGGCGTGGCGGCGGAGAGGGCTTCAACCGCCTGCATGTCGGTTACGTCGAGCCGGGTGTAGGGGAAGTGGGCGTCTGCCGGGTCGGCGGCCGGTTCGACCCCGGTAATGGCAACCTCGGCCCCTGCCTCGGCGAAGGCGCGGGCGATGGCGGCACCTATGCCGGCACGGCTGGCGCCAATCACCAGCACATGCCTGCCGATGAAATCGAAACCCGCGCGGGCGTTCTGCCCGTTGTCCCCTGTCTTCAGTGCCAAGTCTCCCCCCGGGCGGCGTGCGCCTCATGGCTTGTAATCGATTACAGAGACGGGCGCAGTTCGCCAATGGTGGCTCTGTAAACGATTACATAGTCATTACGGTGGCAACGGATTGTCAAGCGGCGAATCTCGCAGGCAAAGTGCGGAAAACGCGGCAGGAGGCAGAGATGGTGCAGATCAGGGCTGAAGGAATCGGGGTAGATTTCGCGCCTGAACTCGGGCTGATCGAGGCGTGGCGTGTGCAGGATGGCGGGCATGAGGTGGCGCCGTTTCACCGGGCGCCATGGGTCGGGCGGGAGGCGATGCCGGAGGGTGCCCCGCCGCATCTGGCCCGGCTGGGCGGGGATTTCTTTTGTGCGCCGTTCGGGCAGGCCGGGGGCGGGGTGCCGCTGCACGGCTGGCCCTGCAACAGCGCGTGGGATGTGGAGGCGCGCGGGGGCGAGTTGCGGGCGGTGCTGCGCCATGAGGTGCAGGGCGCGCGGCTCACCAAGCGGCTGGCGCTGCGAGATGGCGAGCCGTTCATTTATCAGACGCATGTGTTCGAGGGCGGGGCCGGGGCGATGCCTGTGGCCAACCATGCCAATATCGCCCTGCCGGACGGCGGGTATATTCGTACTTCGCCCAAGCGGCGCTGGCAGACAGGAGGTGCGGCGCTGGAGGCTGATCCATCGCGAGGGCGGTCGGCCTTGGCCTATCCGGCGCGGGCCACGGATGCGGGGGCCTTTCCGGGCGCGGCGGGGCCGGTGGATTTGGGGCGCTACCCTTGGGGCGACCGGCATGAGGATTTCGTGGCTGGGGTCGAGGCGGAAGATTCGTCGCTAGGCTGGACGGCGGTGACGCGGCCTGCACAGGGAGACCTCTACCTGTCGCTCCGCAACCCGCGCACCCTGCCGATGACCATGCTCTGGCACTCGAACGGCGGGCGCGACTACGCGCCGTGGAACGGGCGGCACAAGGGGTGCCTCGGGGTGGAGGAGGGCTGCGCGCCGCACCTGATCGACGCGCCGGAGATTGTGCCGCCAGCGTTGGGCGGCGGGCTGGAGGTGCGGCACCTGACGGGTGCGATCGCCTGGCCCTGCGGCGCGCCGGTGGCCCGGGTGGAGGCGCTGGGGGAAGCGCTGCGCGTGACCGGCGAGGATGGCACGGTGCGGGAGCTGGCCTGCGACACCGGCTTTCTGCAACTCTGAGGGATGGACAGTGCTGGCGCGGGTTGCCATCGTCGCCGCAACGCATGAGGGAGGTACACCGATGAAAACGCGGGTGGCGCTGTTGCGCCAGATGGGGGCGGAGCGGCCCTATGGCGAGAGCAAGCCGCTGGAGATTGTCGAGGCGGAACTGGCGGAGCCGGGGCAAGGCGAGATCCGGGTGAAGATGGCGGCGGCGGGCTTGTGCCATTCTGACCTCAGCACGATCAACGGCGACCGCCCGCGCGAGATGCCGGTAGCACTCGGCCACGAGG
Source organism: Vannielia sp. SX4 (assembly GCF_052828525.1). The sequence goes on along the minus strand of NZ_CM128247.1, from coordinate 2,879,349 downwards.
CGAGCGGCATGGTCGAAGCGGTGGGGCCGGGGGTGACGCGCTTTGCGCCGGGCGACCATGTGGTGCTGGTTTTCGTGCCGACCTGCGGGCAATGCGTGCCCTGCGCCGAGGGGCGGCCTGCGCTTTGCGAGCCTGCGGCGGTGGCGGCGGTGAACGGCACGCTGCTGACCGGCGACAAGAAGATCAGCGTCGATGGGGCGGTGGTGAACCACCACATCGGGGTGTCGGCCTTTTCGGAGCATGCGGTGGTGCATGAAGGCTCGGCGGTGAAGATCGACAAGGACATTCCGCTCGACAAGGCGGCGCTGCTGGGCTGCGCGGTGTTGACCGGCGTGGGCGCGGTGCTGAACGCGGGCAACCTGAAGGCCGGACAAAGCTGCGCGGTGGTGGGCCTTGGCGGCGTGGGATTGGCCGGGCTGCTGGGGGCGATTGCCGCCGGGGCCGGGCAGGTGGTGGCGGTGGATATCGCCGCCGACAAGCGGGAGTTCGCGCTGGAGCTCGGTGCACATATGGCCATCGACCCCTCTGAGGAGGGCGCGGTGGAGAAGCTGAAAGAAGCGACCGGCGGCGGGGTGGATTTGGCGGTGGAGCTGGCGGGCGTGGTGCCCGCGCTGGATTTTGCCTGCAAGATCACCCGGCGCGGCGGGGCGACGGTGACGGCGGGGCTGCCGCACCCCTCCAAGGTGCTGGAGGTGCCGGTGGCGGCGCTCACCGTGTCTGACGCCACGATCCGGGGCAGCTACGTGGGCTCCTGCGTGCCCAAGCGCGACATCCCGCGCTTTGCCCGGATGATGCAACAGGGGCAGCTCCCGATCGAGAAGCTGATGACCCACAAGATCCGGCTCGACGAGATCAACGAAGGGTTCGAGCGGCTGGCGGCGGGGCAGGCGATCCGTCAGGTGATCGAATTCTGAGGGCGGTCAGCCCGCCAGCGCGGGGCGGCCCGGGGCGATGTCGTCGGCCTTGAGGCCGGTGTCGCCCACCGCCTCCTCAGCCGGGCGGCCCAGCACCAGCGTGGCCGCGAGCCGGGCGGCGCCGGGAGAAGTCTGCACGCCCGTGCCGCCTTGTCCGGCCAGCCAGAAGAAGCCCGGTGCGTCCGGCGCAAACCCGACGACCGGCAGGTGATCGGGCGCAAAGCTGCGCAGCCCGGCCCATTTGCTCTCGATCCGGCGCACATCGACGGCGCAGGTGGTCATCAACCGGTCGACGCAGATGGCCACGTCCATCTCCTCGGGCTGGGCATCATAGGGGGCTGAGGGCGTCTCGTCGGCGGGGGAGGCGAGCAGCCGCCCGGCGTCCGGCTTCACGTAAAAGTCTTCTGGCGCGTCCACGATCATCGGCAGGGCGGCCACATCGATGCCCTCGGGGGCGGCCACGGTGATGGCGGTGCGGCGCTTGGGCTGGAGGCCGACCTTGGCCACGCCGGCGAGGGCGGCCATGTCGTCGGCCCAGGCGCCCGCGGCGTTGACGACCACGCCCACCCGGAGGCTTTCCTTGCCCAGCGTCACGCGCCAGCCGTCCCCCTCGCGGGCAAGGGCTGTGACTGGCGTGCCCATCTGCATCTGCGCGCCCGCCGCTTTTGCCTGCCGCAAGAAGCCCTGAAGCAGCGCGTGAACGTCGATATCGCTTGCGCCCTCGTCGAGAAAGGCGCGTTTTACATGGCCGGGCCGCAGGATCGGGGCGCGGGCCTCGGCCTCTTCGCCGCTCATCCAGATCAGCCGCTCGGGGTCGCGCATGTGGCCGGGCAGGGCTTCGAGCATGGCGAGTTGGTCTTCGCTCGCGGTGCGCATCAGCCCGCGCGGGGTGAGCAGGGGCACCTCGGCAAACCCCTCGGGCGGGGCGTCGAAGAAGGGGCGGGAGAGGGCGGTGAGTGCCTGCATCGCACTGCTGCCGTAGCCCGGCGCGAAGAGCGCGGCCGAGCGGCCCGAACTGTGGTATCCGGGCTGACGCTCCGCCTCGATCAGCACCACCGAGGCGCCCTTGGCGATTTCGGCTGCGGCCGAGACCCCTGCGATCCCGCCGCCTAACACGGCAACGTCGAAATCTGTCTGCATATCCGGGCTCCTTTTGCGCACAGACCTGCCCGGATCGGCGGCGGCGCACAAGGGGCAGCCTTCAGCCGCAGATATCCACGAGGGTGCCCCACTCGGTGCAGAGCGCGCCAAGGTCGGGGGTGAGGGGGGCGTCGGTGAAGAAGCGGTCGATGGCGGCGAGCGAGGCGATGCGGGCCGGGGCGGAGCGCTGGAACTTGGAGTGGTCGGCCACGAGGAAGGTGCGGCGGGACTGGGCGAGGATGGCCTGGCTGACGCCGACCTCCTGAATGTCGAAGTCGAGCATGTCGCCCTCGCGGTCGATCGCGGAGCAGCCGACGACTGCCAGATCGAACTTGAACTGCTGGATCGTCTCGGAGGCCAGCTTGCCCACCAGCCCGCCATCGGAGCGGCGCAGGGTGCCGCCGGTGACGACGATCTCGCAGTCGGAATTGGCGGCGAGGATGTTGGCGACGTTCATGTTGTTGGTGACGACCAGCAGGTTGCGATGGCCCATCAGCTCGCGGGCGACCGCCTCGGTGGAGGTGCCGATGTTGAGGAAGATGCTGGCGTTCTCGGGGATCTGCGCGGCGCAAGCGCGGGCGATGGCGGCCTTGCCCTCGAGGTTCAGCGAGCGGCGCTCCTCATAGCCGATGTTATGGGTGCCGGAGGCGAGGATCGCGCCGCCATGCACGCGCTCGATCTGCCCGGCTTCGGCCAGCTCGGAAAGGTCGCGGCGGATGGTTTGCAGGGTGACGCCGAAGTGCTCGGCCAGCCCGTCGACGGTGACTTTGCCGTCGCGGCGGATGATCTCCAGCATCTCGGGGTGGCGAAAGGCTTGGCTCACGTGTGGCGTCTTCCCGGTCGTCAATGGTCGGTTCTTTTCGCATGGAGCTTGGGCGCGAGCAATTGAATTTGCGGGCGTTAAGCGGGCGTGGCGGAATTTTCGTGATTTTGCCGCAGCTTCGCCGCATCGCAGCGTTTTGCGCCGCTTTGCGGCAAGTGCTTGTGGGCGTTGCGGTTTTTGAAAAACGAAAACAAACGAACATTTTCGCTTTCGCTGTGCCGCGACTCGGTGCATAACTCCCGCTGAGGACACTTGGGAGGATTTCGTGTCGGAGGGGGCACCCGCAGAACCGGTCGACCTGTTCGTCATCGGCGGCGGCATCAACGGATGCGGCATCGCCCGTGACGCGGCAGGGCGTGGCCTTTCGGTCAGCCTGGCCGAGATGGGCGACCTCGCGCAGGCGACCTCTTCCTCCTCCACCAAACTCTTCCACGGCGGGCTGCGCTACCTCGAGTTCTTCGAGTTTCGCCTTGTGCGTGAGGCGCTGAAGGAGCGAGAGGTGTTGCTGCGGAACATGCCGCACATCTCATGGCCGATGCGATTTGTCCTGCCGTATCATAGGGATATGCGGTTCGAGAAGGCGACGCCGACCTCGAAGTTGCTCTCGATCTTCATGCCGTGGATGCGGGGCCGTCGCCCGGCGTGGCTGATCCGCTTTGGCTTGTTTCTCTACGATCACCTCGGCGGGCGGAAAATCTTGCCCGGCACCCAGACCCTTACGCTGAAGGGGCGGGAAGAGGGCAAGGTGCTGCAGGAGCGGTTTGAGCATGCCTATGAGTATTCTGACTGCTGGGTGGATGACGCCCGCCTCGTGGTGCTGAACGCCCGCGATGCCGAGGCGCGCGGGGCACGGGTGATGACGCGGACCAAGGTGCTCAGCGCCGGGGTCGAAAACGGCCTCTGGCAGGTGGAAACGCAAAATACCGAAACCGGCGAAACCACGCGCCACAGCGCCCGGATGCTGATCAATGCAGGCGGGCCGTGGGTGGGCGAGATCATTCGCGGCACGATCCGGTCAAACTCTTCCGAAGGCGTGCGGCTTGTGCGGGGCAGCCATATCGTGACGCCGCGCCTGACCAAATACGAAGACAAGGCCTACTTCTTTCAGGGTGAGGACGGGCGGATCATCTTTTCGATCCCCTATGAGCGCGACTTTACCCTGATCGGGACCACCGAGGAGGCGCATGAGAGCCCGGATGTGAAGCCCGAATGCACGCCAGAGGAACGCGACTACCTGATCGATTTTGCCAACCGCTACCTGCGCGAGCCGATCAATGCCGACAACGTGGTGTGGACCTACAGCGGCGTGCGCCCGCTCTATGATGACGGCGCCAGCAGCGCGACGGCGGCGACACGGGATTACACGCTGAAGGTGGATACCTCGGCCGGCGCGCCGGTGCTCAACATCTTCGGCGGCAAGATCACCACCTACCGGCGGCTGGCCGAGGCAGCGCTGGAGAAGATCGCGCCGCACTTTCAGGGTCTTGGCCGCAAGTGGACGGAGAACGCGCCGCTGCCGGGCGGGGATTTTGCCCATGATGGCGTCACAGAGTTGCGGGATGGGCTGGTGGCGGATTTTCCGTTTTTGACCCAGGATCACGCGCTGCGGCTGGTGCGGGCCTATGGCACCGAGGCGCGGGGTATTCTGGGGGAGGCAAAGGCTCTTTCGGACCTGGGCCGACCTTTTGGATACACGCTCTGGCAGGCCGAGGTGGATTGGCTGATGGCGCATGAATACGCCCGTAGCGCGGCCGACGTGCTGTGGCGGCGGAGCAAGCTTGGGCTGCATTTGAACGAGGACGAGGTGCAGGCCCTCGACAGCTACATGAAACACCACCGGCGGGACGCAAGCCCGGCGGCGGCGGAATAGGGGGACGCATGGTTCTGGAACTGAAATCCGTGAGCAAGGTGGTGGGGCGCGACACGCATATTCACCCCACCGACCTGCGGCTGGAGAACGGCACGATGAACGTGCTGCTGGGGCCGACGCTCGCGGGGAAGACATCGCTGATGCGGCTGATGGCGGGGCTGGACGCGCCGACCGAAGGCCGGGTGTTCTGGAACGGCGAGGACGTGACGGGGATGCGGGTGCAGGACCGGCAGGTGGCGATGGTCTACCAGCAGTTCATCAACTACCCGTCGATGACCGTTTACGACAACATCGCCTCGCCGCTGCGGCTTCAGGGCAAGGGCAAGGCCGAGATCGACGCGGCGGTGCAGAAGACCGCCGAGATGATGAAGCTGTCGCCGATGCTGGACCGCAAGCCGCTGGAACTTTCGGGCGGGCAACAGCAGCGCTGTGCGCTGGCGCGGGCGCTGGTGAAGGGCGCCGGGTTGGTGCTGCTCGACGAGCCGCTGGCCAACCTCGACTACAAGCTGCGCGAGGAACTCAGGGTCGAGATTCCGAAGATCTTCGAGGAGAGCGGCGCGATCTTTGTCTATGCCACCACGGAGCCGGAGGAAGCGCTGCTGCTCGGCGGCAATACGGCGACGCTCTGGGAGGGTCGCGTGACCCAGTTCGGGCGCACGCCCGAGGTTTATCGCCGCCCGGTGGATGCGACCACGGCGCGGGTGTTCTCGGACCCGCCGATGAACTTTTTGCAGGTGTCCAAGACCGGCGCGAAGGTGATGTTTGGCGAAGGCCAGTCCGCCGCTGCGACCGGCCAGTTGGCCGATCTGCCGGACGGGCGGTATTTGGCCGGGTTCCGGCCGAACCATCTGGAGATCTTGCAGCACACCGACACGGCGCTGAAGTTCAACGCGCGGCTCAGCGTGACCGAGCTGACCGGCTCGGAGACCTTCGTGCATCTCGACCATGCCGGCGAGCGCTGGGTCGGGCTGGTGCACGGGGTGCATGACCTCGCGCCGGGGGCCGACCTCGCCGTGTGGCTCGACCCGAGCCACGTGTACATCTTCGATGCCGAGGGGGCGCTGGTTGCAACGGCCTCCTATGCGGCGGCGGCCTGAGGGGGGACCATGGCACAGATCACGCTTGATAACCTCGCCCACAGCTACCTCGCCGCGCCGCAGAGCGAGGATGACTGGGCGCTGAAGGAGCTGAACCACGTTTGGGAGGATGGGGCGGCCTATGCGTTGCTCGGCGCCTCGGGCTGCGGGAAATCGACCCTGCTGAACATCATCTCGGGGCTTTTGCAGCCTTCGCGCGGGCGCATCCTGTTCGGCGATCAGGACGTGACCCATGCGCCGACCGCCGAGCGCAACATTGCGCAGGTTTTCCAGTTTCCAGTGGTCTACGACACGATGACGGTGCGCGATAACCTTGCGTTCCCATTGAGAAATCGCGGCCATGACGAGGCCTATGTGGCCGAGCGCGTGGGCGAGATTGCCCGGATGATCGGGATGGAAGAGGTGCTGAGCCGCAAGGCGCGGGGGCTTACGGCGGATGCCAAGCAGAAGATCTCGCTAGGGCGCGGGATGGTGCGCAAGGATGTGAACGCGCTGCTGTTCGACGAGCCGCTGACGGTGATCGATCCGCATATGAAGTGGGAGCTGCGCACCCAGCTGAAGCAGCTGCATCACGACTTTGGCCATACGATGATTTACGTGACCCACGACCAGACCGAGGCACTGACCTTCGCCGACAAGGTGGTGGTGATGCACGATGGCCGGGTGGTCCAGATCGGCACGCCCGAAGAGCTGTTCGAGCGGCCTGAGCATACCTTTGTGGGCTATTTCATCGGCTCGCCGGGGATGAACCTGATCCCCGCGAAGGTGGAGGGCAACCGGGCCTATATTGACGGCGCGGAGCTGGAGCTGGCGGGCGGCTACGGCACTCCGCAGGGGCGCGTGGCGCTTGGCGTTCGGCCTGAATACGCCCGGCTTTCGGCCGATGAGGGCCTGCCGGTAAAGGTGCGGCGGGTAGAAGACGTAGGCCGGCACAAGATCGTCCGCGCCGAGTTTTTCGGCAATGAGATCAACGTGATCGCGGGCGAGGGCGATGAGATTGGGGCGGATATGACCCGCGTGGCCTTCGACCCGGCGCATGTGAACGTTTACGCCGACGACTGGCGCGTTGCACCGCAGGGGGAGGCCGCCTGATGGAAAAGACCACCAATCATAAGGCCTGGTTCCTCGTACTTCCGGTGCTCATCCTTGTCGCCTTCTCCGCCGTCATCCCGCTTATGACCGTGGTCAATTATTCGGTGCAGGACACCTTCGGGAACAACGAGTTCTTCTGGGTCGCGCTGGAGTGGTTCGAGGAGATGCTGGAAAGCGACCGCATGTGGTCGGCGCTTTGGCGGCAGATCATGTTCTCGGGCATCATCCTCGCCATCGAGGTGCCGCTGGGTATCTTCGTGGCGCTGAACATGCCGAAAAAGGGCGTGTGGGCCTCGGTCTGTCTTGTGCTGATGAGCCTGCCGCTGCTGATCCCGTGGAACGTGGTCGGCACCATCTGGCAGATCTTCGGGCGGGTCGATATTGGCCTGCTGGGCCATACGCTGGCGGCGCTCGGGATTGACTACAACTACACCCGCGACGTGCTGGACGCATGGATCACCGTTGTCGTCATGGACGTGTGGCACTGGACCTCGCTGATCGCGCTGCTGGCCTATGCCGGGCTGCAGAGCATCCCCGATGCCTTCTACCAGGCCGCCAAGATTGACCAGGCGAGCCGCTGGAAGGTGTTCCGCTACATCGAGCTGCCCAAGATGCAGGGCGTGCTGATGATCGCCATCCTGCTGCGGTTCATGGACAGCTTCATGATCTATACCGAGCCCTTCGTGGTGACGGGCGGGGGGCCGGGCAATGCCACGACCTTCCTCTCCATCGACCTCGTGAAAATGGCGATCGGCCAGTTTGACCTCGGGCCTGCTGCCGCCTTCTCGATCATGTACTTCCTCGTGATCCTGCTGGTGAGCTGGGTGTTCTACACGGTGATGACCAACCTCGACAAAAGGGACGCGAAATGACGGATGCCACCGCAAACGCCCCCGCCATGAGTGCGCCCAAGGTGCGGGTGAAGGGCTCGGCCATCGTGATGGGGCTTTACCTGCTGTTCCTGCTGCTGCCGATCTACTGGCTGGTCAACATGAGCCTGAAGCACAACGCCGAGATCCTTGGCAGCTTCTCGCTGTTTCCGCGTGATCTGACCTTCGACAACTACAAGGTCATCCTGACCGACCCGAGCTGGTACATGGGCTACGTGAACTCGCTGATCTACGTGGTGATGAACACGGTGATCTCGGTGGCCGTGGCGCTGCCGGCGGCCTATGCCTTCAGCCGCTACCACTTTCTGGGCGACAAGCACCTATTCTTCTGGCTGCTGACCAACCGGATGGCGCCGCCTGCGGTTTTTGCGCTGCCGTTCTTCCAGCTCTATTCATCGGTCGGGCTGTTCGACACCCACATCGCCGTGGCGCTGGCGCATTGCCTCTTCAACGTGCCGCTCGCGGTGTGGATTTTGGAGGGCTTCATGCGGGGTGTGCCGAAGGAGATTGACGAGACGGCCTATATCGACGGCTATTCCTTCCCGAAGTTCTTCGTGAAGATCTTCATGCCGCTGATTGCCTCCGGCATCGGTGTGGCGGCCTTCTTCTGCTTCATGTTCAGCTGGGTCGAGCTGCTGCTCTCGCGCACGCTCACCACGGTGGACGCCAAGCCGATTGCCGCGACCATGACCCGCACCGTCTCCGCCTCCGGCCTCGACTGGGGCGTGCTGGCGGCGGCGGGGGTGCTGACCATCGTGCCCGGAGCGCTCGTGATCTACTTCGTCCGCAACTATATCGCCAAGGGCTTCGCCCTGGGCCGCGTTTAAGGAGGAAAAACAATGGACTGGATGGCATGGACGTGGCCCACCGCCATATTCTTCCTCGTGATCGCCAGCCTGCTGATCACCTTCACCGTGCTGGCGATCAAGTTCCCCGAGACACCCCGCAAGGGGGTGCTCCAGATTGAAACCACACGGGGCGACCGCCTCTTCATCACCCTTCTCGGCTCGGCCTTCATCAACCTGGCCTGGCTTGGATTGACCGGACTTGCCCAACCTTGGGCGCTGGTCCTCTGCCTGATCTATGCCGCAGCGGTGTTCCGCTGGGTCTAGCGCAGGAAACAACAGCCGCGAAAAACGCGGCGCTTCATGAACCCAAAAGGGAGGAGAAACAATGAAGCTCAATCTCAGATCAACCACCGCCTTCACCGGCGGGCTGGCGGTGGCGCTCAGCCTCGCCGTGCCGGCCTTCGCGGGCATGGACGAGGCGCGGGAGTTCCTCGACGCCGAGATCGGTGATCTCTCCACGCTCAGCCGCGAGGATCAGGAAGCCGAGATGCAGTGGTTCGTCGATGCCGCCGCCCCGTTCTCGGGCATGGACATCAAGGTGGTGTCGGAAACCATCACCACCCATGAGTATGAGGCGCAGGTGCTGGCCCCGGCCTTCACCGCGATCACCGGCATCCAGATCACCCATGACCTCATCGGTGAAGGCGACGTGGTCGAAAAGCTGCAAACCCAGATGCAGTCGGGCGAGAACGTCTATGATGCCTACATCAACGACAGCGACCTGATCGGCACCCACTGGCGCTACCAGCAGGCTCACAACCTGACCGACTGGATGGCGGGCGATGGGGCCGATGTGACCAACCCCGGCCTCGACCTCGAAGACTTCATCGGCCTGTCGTTCACGACCGGCCCGGATGGAAAGGTATACCAGCTTCCCGACCAGCAGTTCGCCAACCTCTACTGGTTCCGCTACGACTGGTTCAACGACGAGAAGACCAAGGCCGACTTCAAGGAAGCCTATGGCTATGACCTCGGTGTGCCAGTCAACTGGTCGGCCTATGAAGACATCGCCGAGTTCTTTACCGGGCGCGACATGTCTTACGCGGGCGGCCCGTCGGAGGGTGTCTATGGCAACATGGACTACGGCAAGAAAGACCCCTCGCTCGGCTGGCGCTACACCGATGCGTGGATGTCGATGGCCGGCATGGGCGACAAGGGCGAGCCCAACGGCCTGCCGGTCGACGAGTGGGGCATTCGTGTGAACGAAAACTCCCAGCCCGTCGGCTCTTGCACCGCCCGTGGCGGCGCAACCAACGGCCCCGCTGCCGTTTACGCCGTGACCAAGGCCATCGAGTGGCTGGAGAAGTACTCTCCCCCCGCTGCTGCCGGCATGACCTTTGGCGAGGCCGGCCCGGTGCCAGCGCAGGGCTCCATCGCCCAGCAGATGTTCTGGTACACCGCCTTCACCGCCGACATGGTGGGTGACGGGGCCGCTGCGGTGCTCAACGAGGATGGCACGCCCAAGTGGCGCATGGCTCCCTCGCCGCATGGCGCCTATTGGGAAGAGGGCACCAAGATCGGCTACCAGGACGCCGGCAGCTGGACGCTGCTCAAGTCCACCCCGATCGACCGTGCAAAGGCGGCCTGGCTCTATGCCCAGTTCGTCACCTCCAAGACGGTGGATGTGAAGAAGTCCCACGTGGGCCTGACCTTCATCCGCGAGAGCACCATCCAGGACGAGAGCTTTACCGAGCGCGCCCCCAAGCTGGGCGGTCTGGTGGAGTTCTACCGCTCGCCTGCGCGGGTGCAGTGGTCGCCCACCGGCACCAACGTGCCTGACTACCCCAAGCTGGCGCAGCTGTGGTGGCAGAACATCGGTGATGCGATGTCGGGTGCGAAGACCCCTCAGGAGGCGCTGGACTCGCTCTGCGCCGATCAGGAGCGGGTGCTGGAGCGGCTTGAGCGCGCAGGCGTTCAGGGTGATCTCGGCCCGGTCATGAACGAGGAGAAAGACCCGCAGGAGTGGCTCGATGCGCCCGGCGCGCCGAAGGCCAAACTCGACAACGAGGACCCGACCCCGGAGACCATCAGCTACGATGAGCTGATCGCTTCCTGGAACTGACCTATCCTCCCCGGGCCGGGGCTGCCCCTGCGGTGGCCCCGGCCTTTTCCTGCGCTGGCTTGGGCTAAATTGGTTTGCTCGTTCGCCCGAGGCATCCTCGCACAGGCGATGAGGCCCGGGAGTGGGCAAAGCGCCAGCCCCGGTGACGCAGGCCGCGCATCGCGCTACACCATCCGTGAATAGGGAGGAGACGCATGACCTACATTCTTGCCATCGATCAGGGCACCACATCTTCCCGCGCCATTTTGTTTGACGAAAACCTCGGCGTGGCCGCCACCGCGCAGGAGGAGTTCACCCAGCATTTTCCGGCTTCGGGCTGGGTGGAGCATGAGGCCGCCGACCTCTGGACGACCACTGCAGCCACCTGCCGCGCGGCCATCGAGAAGGCGGGGGCCAGCAGCGGTGACATTGCTGCCATTGGGATCACCAACCAGCGTGAGACGACGGTGGTTTGGGACAGGGCCACCGGCAAGGCGATCCACAACGCCATCGTCTGGCAAGACCGCCGGACTGCCGATTTTTGCCGCGATCTCAAGGCGCAGGGCTATGAGGAGGCTGTAACCGAGGCGACTGGGCTGCTGCTCGATCCGTATTTTTCCGGCACCAAGCTGCGCTGGATCCTCGACAATGTAGAGGGCGCGCGGGCGAAGGCCGAGGCGGGTGAGCTGGCGTTCGGGACCGTGGACAGCTGGATCATCTGGCACCTCACCGGCGGCAAGGCGCATGTGACCGATGCGACCAATGCGGCGCGCACCATGCTCTACGACATTCGCAAGGGCGCTTGGTCGGAAGAGATGTGCGCGCTGCTCGACATCCCCATGGCGATGTTGCCGGAGGTGAAGGACTGCGCCGCCGACTTTGGCACCACCCGGCCAGACCTATTTGGTGGGCGCGAGATCCCCATTCTGGGCGTGGCGGGCGACCAGCAGGCGGCGACCGTTGGGCAGGCGTGCTTCGAGCCGGGGATGATGAAATCGACCTATGGCACCGGGTGCTTTGCGCTGCTGAACACCGGGGCAGATCCGGTGAAAAGCGAGAACCGGCTGCTGACGACAATCGCCTACCAGCTCGACGGCAAGCCGACCTATGCGCTCGAAGGTTCGATCTTCGTGGCCGGGGCGGTGGTGCAGTGGCTGCGGGATGGGATGAAATTGATCCGTGAGGCGGGGGAGACCCAGCCGCTGGCCGAAGGCGCCGACACGGGGCAGGGGGTGGTCATGGTGCCCGCCTTCACCGGGCTGGGCGCGCCCTATTGGGATGCCGATTGCCGGGGGGCTGTCTATGGCCTGACGCGGGCGACCGGGCCGGCGGAGTTTGCGCGGGCGGCGCTCGAAAGCGTGGGCTATCAGACGCGCGATCTGCTGGAGGCGATGCAGGCCGATTGGACAGGCAGCGGCGAGACAGCACTGCGCGTAGACGGCGGCATGAGTGCGTCCGATTGGGCGATGCAGTTCTTGTCAGACATCATCGGCGCGCCGGTGGACCGGCCCAAGGTGTTGGAGACGACAGCGATGGGCGCGGCATGGCTCGCGGGCCAGCGGGCGGGCGTGTACCCGGACAGGGACGGCTTTGCGAAGACATGGGCGCTCGACCGCAGCTTTGCGCCGGAGATGGCTGAGGCGGAGCGGGAGGAAAAATACGCCCGCTGGAAGCGCGCGGTGGCGGCGACGCTCAGCTTTTAGCGGCGGCGTCTGCCGCCCCTTCGGGCGGCTTGCTACGGCCTGCGATCTGATCGAGCCCGTCGCGGAGCTGGGCGGCGGTGATCCGTTCCAGCTCTGCCTCGATCCTGGCGTGGGTTTCGCGCCAGATCGGGAGAGCTTCTTTCAGGATCGCACGGCCCTCGTCGGTCAGCATCAGGCGCTTGGCGCGCTTGTCCTTCTCGTCCGGTTCCTGCCGCATCAGCCCGCGCCGCTCCAGCACCTTCACCGCCGCCGTGAGCGTGGTGCGGTCCATCCCTAATTGGCCGGTCAGGTCGGTCAGGCGGGGCGGGGCAGGGCGGTTGAGGCTCATCAGAAGAGAGAACTGGCCATTGGTCAGGCCGAGCGGGCGGAACACCTCATCGAATATCCGCGCAAGCTGGCGTGCGGCGCGTTGCGCGCGCAGGCACAGGCAGGCCCAGCCGACCTCATGGGTCGCTTCGAGGGGAAGGTCCGGGTCCATCATTCTCTTATGTTGATATCAACCATAAAGCCTGTCAAGGTGAGCCCGGAATGCGCCATGAGGGAGGTTTTTGCAATGGCATATGTTCAAGGGTTCCTGCTCGCCGTGCCGCAGGAAAACAAGGCGAAATACAAGGAAATGGCTGAGCAGGCGCTTGAGATGTTCAAGGGCTACGGCTGCATCGGGATGCAGGAGAACTGGGGCGCCGACGTGCCGGATGGCAAGGTGACGAGCTTTCCGATGGCGACCAAGATCGAGGAGGGCGAGGTCTGCGTGTTCTCCTGGGTGGTTTGGCCAGACAAGGAGACCTGCGACAAGGCGGCGGAGCAGATGACCAAGGACATGGAGGGCCAGGAGATGCCCGAGATGCCCTTTGACGGGATGCGGATGATGTGGGGCGGGTTCGAGCCGCTGGTGGCTTGGGGCGAAGGCTCGGTGCAATGATCCGGCAAGTGCTTGTGGCAGCGGCGTTTTTCGCCGCCGCCCCGGCCGATGCGCAAGATATGGCGATGGATCTGACCAAGACAGATCTGAGCACGCTGAAGGCCGGCACCTACACGCTCGACCCGTCCCATTCGAGCCTGATCTTCGAGGTGAACCACATCGGGATCTCGACCTTCCGGGCGAGCTTTGACAGCTTCACTGCGACGATCGAGCTGGACCCGGCGGACCCGTCCACCGCGCAGCTGACCGCGCAGGTTGATGTGGCCTCGCTGGATATTCCCACGCCGGAGCCGGAGGGCTTCAGGGCAATGCTGCTCGCGCCGCCGTGGTTCGATCTGGCGGGCCACCCCGAGATCACGCTCACCAGCGCGGCAATCCGCCTCACCGGTGAGAGGGCTGCCGAGGTGGAGGGGACGCTCACGCTCAACGGCACCACTGCGCCGATGACGCTCACCGTCACGGCGCTCGGCGGCTGGGAGGGCAACCAGTATGACCCGAACGCCCGCATCGGCTTTCATGCCGAGGGGAGCTTCATGCGCTCGGCGCTGGGGTTCGATGTGGGGTTGCCGCCGCCCGGCACCACGATGGGAGTTTCGGACGAGGTGCGCTTTACCATCGACGCCGAGTTCACCGGCCCGGCGTGGGAGGGGTGAGCGGCGCTGCCTGACGCAGGTCACATTGACGCCGCCCAACGCGCAGGGCAGCGTGGCGGCGATGACAGAGACGCCAGACCACCCCGCTCCGCCCGCCGGTTACACCCCGCTCGCCACCCTCTGCCCGGTCGACAGCTCGATGGGGCCGTGGTTCGTGCGCGACAATGACGACGGCTCGAGAACGGTGGGCTTCAGGATCGGGGCGCATCATCTCAACGCCAACGGCGTTTGCCACGGCGGGGTAACGGCGACCTTTGCCGACATTCTCGCGCGGGTGTTCAACGAAACCTACAGTGGCCGCAGCGGCGCCGCGCCGGTCGTGGGCAAGATGGCGACGATCACGCTGGATATCGACTATCTCGGCCCGGGGCTGCCCGGCGCGTGGATCGAGGCGACGCCAGAGGTGGTCAAGCGCACCGGGAAGATGCTGTTCACGCAGGCGCTCATCACCGATGGCCAGAACCCGGTAGCGCGCTGCAAGGCGATCTACCGGCTGTTCCAACAGAAAGGCGGGACCGACTAACGCCGATCCCGCCTTTCACGAGGAAACTTTCGTGGGGCCTCAGGCGACGAGCGTCACCGTTGAGGCGAAGAACATGGCCTGGCTCACGGCAAGGCGCACCTGCTCCTCGGTATAGGGCTTGGTGATCAGGAACACCGGCTCGGGCTTTTCGCCGGTCAGCAGGCGCTCGGGGAAGGCGGTGATGAAGATCACCGGCATCTCGCCGAACTCCGACAGGATGTCATTCACCGCGTCGATGCCCGAGCTGTTGTCGGCCAGCTGGATGTCGGCGAGGATCATGTCGGGCCGTTCCTGCTGGGCGAGCTGCACCGCGCCCTTGTGGGTACGGGCCACGCCGGTTACGCGATGGCCCATCTGGGCGACCACGGTTTCGAGATCCATCGCGATGATCGCCTCGTCCTCGATGATCATGACCTTGCCGCTGATCGAGCGGGCCATCTCTTCCTGCGCGGTGGCGACCATCTCTTCGGCCTCTTCGGCCGTGCTGTTGGTGATCTGGCCGATCTGCGCATAGGAGAACTGCTCGATGGTATAGAGCAGCAGCGCCTCGCGGGTGCCCGGGGTCAGCGGCGCCATGTGGCGCTGCGCCTGAGCAGCGAGGAAGCTGTCATTCTCGCTGGCTTCCACCGGTGCGCCGGAGCTTGTCCAAATCGCGTGGAAGGCTGCGAAGAGCGCCACGCGGGGGCTCTGGGAGCGGTCGCCAAGATCCGGATCGTCGAGCATGGCCTCAAGCGTGGCGGCGGCATAGGCGTCGCCCGACTTCTGGCTGCCCGTCAGCGCTCTGGAGTAGCGACGGAGATAGGGGAGTTCACGCGCGATACCGTCAGCGAAGCTTTCGGAGGATGCACTGTTCATGTTGCCTTACCCATAGTTTTTATAAGCGTTCGGGAACCAAACGTGACCCCCGGCGTTTGGTTCCAAATTAAAATGTGACACAGGGATTTTTTTGGGAACCAGATGGCCGGACATGGGTTGTGGCCACAAAGGAGCCTGCTTTTGCGCGGGTAAGGGACGCAGAAAGGTTAGAAGGTCGGAAATGAAAGAGCAGGAAAAACAGGCGAACGAGGGGCTGCGCCGTCAGATCGACGAGAACCTCCGTCGGGTCTTCCAGGCCCAGGTGGAGGAGGACGTGCCCGATCGGTTCACCGATCTCCTCAAACGGCTGCGCGAGCAGGATAGCAGGAACGGAACCGCTGAATGACGCGCGCTGCACCTGAGCAGGCCTCGGCCGATCCGCGTGACGAGATCGTCGAGCATCTTCCGGCCATGCGCGCCTTTGCCATGAGCCTCGCCCGAAATTCCGCCCAAGCCGACGACCTCGTGCAGGATGCCGTGGTCAAGGCGTGGAGCAACTTCGACAAGTTCAAGGTCGGCACCAACCTGCGTGCTTGGCTTTTCACCATCCTTCGCAACACCTTCTACTCTGCACGCCGCAAGTCTGGCCGCGAAGTGGCGGACGTGGATGGCATCATGGCCGGTGGCCTTGCCTCGAAGCCCGACCACGATGGCCGGCTCGCCTTGGCTGACTTTCAGGCTGCCTTTGCTACCCTTCCGGATGAGCAGCGGGAAACGCTCTGGCTCGTGGGTGCGCTCGGTATGTCATATGACGAGGCGGCGGAGACCTGTAACTGCGCCGTGGGCACTGTGAAGAGCCGGGCCAACCGGGCACGCGCCCGCCTTGCAGAGCTGCTTCATCTGAAGGATGACGAAGAGCTGGAGCTGACCGACCAAAGCACTATGGCCGTGGTCGCTGCCAGCATCACCCCGCTCGGCTGAGCGAGGGGGAGGTGCGGAACTACGCGCAATCGCTGATCTTCAGGGTCGCCGTGATGCTCACGGTGGCCCTGCTGCCCGTTGGGATCATCGCCTTGATGCAAACGGCGAACGTGGCGCGGCAGGCCAGCGAGTTGAACCGCTCCGCGCTCTTCGGGCGCACGGTGTCCGATGTGGAAGACATGCGCGAGTTGCTCCACGGCGGATTTGCCTCGGCGCGGGTGCTGGCGACCTCGGTTGTGGGGCTGCGCGATGACCCGGCGGCCTGCTCGGAGCTGATGCGCCAGCTGGTGGACCGCAGCGTTGTTTATACCCTCGCCACCTTCATCGACACCGAGAACCGCAGCGAGTGCAACTCGCGCGGTGAGCCCTATGACCTCGAAGGCTCCAGCGTTGCGGCGCAGATGGAGGCTAACCGCGTGCCGATGGCCGAACTGCTGGAGCGGGGGCGGATCTCGGGGCTGGAGGTGATGGTGCTGGCCTATCCGGTTTATCAGGACGGCGTTTACCTCGGCTTCGTTTCGATCTCGATCGAGGAAGATGACCTCTCTCGCCGGGAAGACAGCGTGGGCGCCTCTGCGACGGGGGAGGTGGAGCAGGAGCCGATTGACCTTGTGACCTTCACCGACGAGGGCAGGGTGCTGATGTCGGACCTGACGCAGGACCAACTCGATGTCGAGTTGCCGCAGGAGGTCTCGCTCAAAGCGCTCGTGGGCGGCGGGGTCACGGCATTTTCGGGCGAGAGCAAGACTGGGGAGGCTCGGGTTTACACCCTCGTGCCAATCATCCCTGGGCTGGTGCACGCCATGGCGATCTGGGAAGATGAGGCGCCGGATGGCCTCAACTGGTACAGCGCCGCGCTCTTCCCGATCCTGATGTGGGTTATTTCACTCGGCGTGGCCTATATCGCCGTGCACCGGCTGGTGCTGGTTCATATCCGTCGGCTGCGCTCGCGGATGATCCGCTTTGCCGCCGGGCACCGCAGCCTGAATACGGTGCCCGATGTCTCGCGGCGCGCGCCCTCCGAGTTGCGCGAGATGAACGAGACCTTTGAGAGCATGGCGGAAACCATCCTCCACGATGAGGCCGAGCTGGAGAACGGGATTCACGAGAAGAACCTGCTGCTGCGGGAGGTGCATCACCGGGTGAAGAACAACCTTCAGCTCATCGCCTCGATCATGAACATGGAGATCCGCAAGGCGACCGGGGAGGAGGCACGCACCACCCTGCGCCGCATTCTCGACCGGGTGCTCGGGCTGGCAACGGTGCATTCGAGCCTCTACCAGACCTCGCGGCTTTCGGTCGTGCATGCCGATGCGCTGCTGAACGCGATCCTGCGCCAGACCCTTAGCACGGCCTTGCCGAAGGACGCGGGCGTGAAGCCGAAAATGGAGATCGAGGATCTGACCATCGCGCCGGATCAGGCGGTGCCAATCTCGCTTCTGACGACCGAGGCGGTGACCAATGCCACAAAGCACATGGGCCACCCCGACGGCCCCGGCTCGGCCTGGTTGACGGTTGAGCTGGAAGAACTCGATCCCGTGGAA
Source organism: Vannielia sp. SX4 (assembly GCF_052828525.1). Next base: position 2,861,513 of record NZ_CM128247.1, on the reverse strand, counting down.
GACAGTGAAACCGGCGAGATGGGGCCGCCACGGGCGCGGCTGACGGTGGCCAACTCCATCGGTGAGCCGCTGACCCGCGATTTCACCCCGCCGTCGAGCAATGGCCTCGGCAGCCAGTTGATCCGTGCCTTTGCGGCCCAGCTTGGCGGCAAGCTCGAAGTTGTGCCCGGAGAGGAAGAGTATCGCCTTGCGGTGACCTTCCCGATCGAAGAGCAGCCAGAAGGCGAGCCGGAGGCCGAAATTGCGCCGGGCGAGCGCACGGTGCCGCCACGGAGCCTGCCCCGCGAGGACAGCGCGGCATGACCGGCGCGGGCGATCCTTCGCCCGGGTTTTCAGCGCGCCCCGGCCGACCGCAGCTGCTTATCACCGCCGATGAGGCCTATCCGGTGTTCGAGCGGCTGGTGCTGGGCGCGGATCAGCGGGTGAACATGGGGTTCCGTGTGTTCGACCTGCGCACGCGGTTGCGCAGCGAAGAGGGCCGCGCGGTGGGCAGCACATGGTCGGACCTGCTGGCCGATGCGCTGCGCCGCGGGGTGGACCTGCGGCTGATCCTTGCGGATTTCGACCCGATCGGAGCGCCCGATCTGCACCGGGGCACGTGGCGAACGATGCGCCAGTTCGCCGGGCTGCGGGAGCTGGCGGGCGAAGCGGGCACCGGCAAGTTGGAGGTGATGGCCTCGCGCCACCCGGCGCGGATCGGCGCGGTGCCGAGCGCGATCTTCTGGCCGGTGGCGGCATGGAAGCTGCGCAAGGCGGCGCAGATGCTCAATGATCTCGACCCGGGCGAGCGCAGGCGCTTCCTCTCCGAGGCACCCCGCCTTCGCCCCAATCTCAAGGTGGAGGAGGGCGGGGAGGGCAAGGTGCGGCCTGATTTTGCCCATCGGTTCCGCCTGACCCCTGTGACCCACCACCAGAAGCTCGCGGTGATCGACGGCAAGCGGCTCTATATCGGCGGGCTCGATCTGGACGAGCGGCGTTGGGACACGCCCGATCACAACCAGCCTGCCCGGCAGACATGGCATGACACCCAGATGCTGTTTGACGAGCCTGAGCTGGCCGAGGCCGCCGAGCGCCATCTGAACCGCGTGCCGGATCAGACCGAGGGGGAGGGGCCGGAGCCGGAGGGCCGTGGCAACGAGGCGGCGCATGGCCCACTGCGGCTGCTCACCACGCTCTCTGCACCCTCCCGGCTTGCGCCTTTCCGGTTTTCGCCCAAGAGCCTTTCGACCGGGCTTTCGCGGGCGCATCTGGAGGCGGCCTTTGCGGCGAAGAAGTTCATCATCCTCGAAACGCAGTACCTGCGGAGCCGTCCGCTGGCCAAGGCGCTGGCGCGGCGGGCGCGGGAGGAGGCGGGGCTGCACCTGCTGGCGATCCTGCCTTCGGCGCCCGAGGAAGTCGCCTTTGCTAGTGGTGGTGGCGATGCGCGCTACGGCGAGTTCTTGCAGGCGCGCTGCCTTAGAATGCTCCGCAAGGCCTTCGGGCCTAGGTTTTACGCGCTCGCTCCGGCGCAGCACCGCCGCCCAGGCGACCCGCAGGATGAGGCCGGAGAGGCGGCAATCGGCGCGCCCGACGGGACCGAACCGGAGCAGGCGCGCCGGCACGGGCGGGCGGCGCTCTTTGGCGCGCCGGTGGTTTATGTGCATTCCAAGCTGTCGATCTTCGATGATCAGCGGGCCATCGTTTCCTCCGCCAATCTCAATGGCCGCAGCATGAAATGGGATACCGAGGCGGGGGTGGAGATGACCGACCCGGAGACCGTGTCGATGATCCGCGAGCGGGTCGTGGACCACTGGTTCCCGAAGGTGGAGGCGACCGACCGCAGCGCGTTGCTTGATCTGGAGCGCGGCTTTGAAGCGTGGTTCAGGATTGCGCGTGAAGATGCGGGCAGGTCGCCCGAGAACCGCAGAGGCTTTCTGCTCCCCTACGATATGCGCCCGGCACGCAGGTTTGGTGTGCCGGTGCCGGGTGTGCCGGAAGAGATGGTCTGAGCCACTCTCTCCCGGCCTAGCTGTTCACTCGCCCGCTTGAGCGGCGGCGGCAGCGGCGGCCTCCTCTTCCATCTCCTGCCGTCGCTCGACGGCCTGCATCAGGTCTTGGTCGGGCGTCATCAGATCGGCCACGAGCAGCACCCAGAGCAGCACCGGGATGGCGACGAAGCCCCCGAGCGGCCCCCAGATCCAGAGGAAGAACACCAGCGACAGGAAGATCAGCAGCGGGTTTACCTTGAGGGTCTTGCCGACGAGCGAAGGGGTCACGAACTGGCCTTCTGTCACATTCATGCAGAGGTAGATGCCCACGGGCACCACCGCCATGAAGCCATCGAATGTGACGATGCCGCCGAGCAGCAGGAAGGTGGCAAAGATCGCCGGGCCGAGGTAGGGGATGAAGTTGACGGCAAAGGCCGCAAGGCCCCAGAGGATGGGAGAGCCCATGCCGATCACCATCATCGCCGCCGCCACGGCCACTCCAAGGCAGGCGTTGATCAGGGTGATGGTGATGAAATAGCGCGAAACCATGTGCTCGGCGGCCACCAGCGAAGATTTGAAGCGTTCGCGCGCTTGCCCGTTGCGGCCACCAAGGGTTTTGGCGGCCCAGTTGTAGATGCTGTCGCGGGTGAAGAGGAAGAAGAAGAGCACGCCGGTGAAGATCATCACCTGGGCGGCGATCGTGGGTGCGAGCGCGATGGCGTCGATGGCCGAGGGCAGGGCCACGGCGGCCTCTTCGCCACCACCACCGCCACCGCCTGCAGCTTCGGGACTGATCGCGTCTTTCACCTCTTCGGTCATCTGGTTCAGGCCGCGCAGGGCATCCTGAAACTGCCGCAGCGTATCCTGCAACTCCTGCCAGACTGCGGGCAACCGGTCGAGCGCGCGCCAGAGGATCGGCTCGAAGAGCAGGGCCAGAGTGGTGAGCGCCAGAAGGGCGAACGCCAGGACGCTGCCAGCAGCGGCGGACCGGGGCAGGCCGAAGCGCAGCAACAGGGCGATGGCGGGTGAAAGGATCACCCCGGTAATCAGCGCGAGCACCGTTGGGGCAAGAAAGGACGAGCCGGCCTTGAGCGCAGCGACTGTCAGGATGGCCGCAATGAGGGCCAGAGGCAGAGTGACGGAGCGGCTGCTCATCATCGGGACATGCTCCTCGGTGGCAAGGGTCGAGGCAAGGAATGGCGGCCGGGCTGGAAGTGGACGCCGAAGGGTTCTGGCTCAACGCCGGAACGGCCCCAAGGGTTGCGGCGGCAGACAAATAAAAAAGCGCCCCCTGGGGAGGGGGCGCTTTCGTTGATCAATTCAGATCAACCACCTTCGTATTCGGGGAAGCTCTTCAGCTGCTCCTCGGTGGTGTTCACATAGGCGCGCAGGTCGTCGCCTTCGGCTTCTTTCTGGAGCGAGATGCCCTTGAAGCTGATGGCAACCGGCTTTTCGCCAATGCCGAGGAAACCGCCCACGTCGATCACCGCATCGGTGACCATGCCGTCGGAGGAGATCAGCACTTCAGAGATCTCACCCACGCGGTTGTCGTTGGGGTCGTAGACAGCCAGACCGCTCAGATCGTCGGACGAGAGTTCGGTCACCATCACTTCGGCGTAGCCGTCGCGGGTGAAACCTTCCATCGAGCCTTCTTCAGCCGGAGCTTCGGCCATGTCGGTCTCGGTGGCGTCGGTCTCGAGGGATTCCTCGGTGGCGTCGCCAGCAGTCAGGGCTTCATCCGTGGCTTCTTCGGTCGCTTCAGCGCCCTCGGCCATCTCCTCGCCAGCTTCGTCGGCAGCGGCTTCAACCTCGGCGCCGGCTTCCGCCATCTCTTCCGAGGCTTCTTCACCGGCAGCTTCGACTTCGGCGCCAGCTTCAGCCATCTCCTGCTCGGCTTCTTCGCCAGCAGCTTCGACTTCAGCACCAGCTTCGGCCATCTCTTCCGAGGCTTCCTCGCCAGTCTCTTCGATGGCGGCTTCACCCTCGGCGACCTCTTCGGTCATCTCGGCTTCGGCTTCGTCGGCGGCGTTGTCACCGGCTTCGGCCATGTCCGTCATCTCTTCCGAGGTGTTCGGATCAGCGGCCATCGGGTCGGCGGTCACGTCATCCGTTTCGGCCATGTCGACCTCTTCGCCGGGAGTCTCTTCCAGCGGGGTGGCGACGGAGCCGTCTTCGGCTTCAGCCTGCTCCATGGCGGCGGGTTCGGTGAACTCAAACGCCGGGGCCTGGTCGAGCGCCTCACGGCTGGAGGCGATGGTCACGAAGTACTCGCCGGGCGAGTTGCTATCGGCCACCAGCTTCAGGGAGTCCATCGTCAGGGCAACCGGCTTTTCACCGATGCCGAGGAAACCGCCCACGTCGACGATCACGCCTTCGACTTCGCCGGTGCGGGCGAGGATCACGTCGCTCACCTCACCGATGTCTTCCCAGCCGGCGTCGGCTTCTTCGACGCCTTCGCCATATTCCATCTCTTCGGACATGGCGTAGACGCGCTTGCCGATGAAGTTGCTGGCCATCACGTCCTGCTCGTCGGCGGACTGGATGAAGCCGCCTTCGGCCATCATCTCGGCCTGCGCTGCGGGATCGTCGGTCGCGGTTTCGGGGGCCGTGGTGTCCTGTGCAAAGACAGGCATCGCCAGCGACGCCGTCAGTGCGGTCGTTGCAAGAATGCGTTTCATTGGGTCTCTCCGGATTTCTGGTTTCAGAAACTGCGGCTCGTGGCCGCTTGTGAGAAGTGAACCGGGGAATTAGGGGTTTGTTCCTGCGATTTATTTTTCAATTTATCGGGAACAAAAATATGGGGAGCGCGTTATTGCGCGCCTGCTTTGATTAATAATGTGCCGCGAAGGCGCGTTGGGATGTGCGAAATACCGCCGATCCGCAAAAGAAAAAGGGCGCCGCGAGGGCGCCCTTTTTAACTGTGTCATGTCAAACCGTGTTACGGCGTGCGGCCGCGCATGGCCCGGGCGACCATGGCCACCACGAAGAGCACGAGGAACACGAAGAAGAGCACTTGTGCGATGCCTGCGCTGGCGCTGGCGATGCCGCCAAAGCCGAACAGAGCAGCGATAAGTGCGATAACGAGGAAGGTAAGGGCCCAACCGAGCATTTTGATTTCCTTTCTGGTCTTTCTATTGGTTCGGGAGCGTTGCATCCCGATCTTGCCTGCCCAACTGCGGTAGCCTAACGCCGGTTCCCATAATTCTTTTCAATTCGAGTTTGGAACCTTTGAGCCGCCGCCTTGTTGAATTGTCGAATGACACATCTGAATTGAAAAGGAGACGTCAGATGGCACAGGCCAAGACGACTGCAAACACCAGCAACACCACCCCCTCCGATGAGGTCTCGGCGCAGATCGCGGCGCTGAAGTCCGATATCGCCAGCCTTACCAACGCCGTCGCCGAGCTGGGCCGCGCCAAGTCGGCCGAGTTTCAGAGCTATGCCAAGGGCAAGGCGGCGGATGCCAAAGCCAAGGCGCAGGAAGGTGCTGATTACATGAAGCACAACGCCGAGTTCGCCTACGGCAAGGCCAATGACTTCGTGGTCGAGCGTCCGGCGACCGCAATCGGTATTGCGGCGGCAGTCGGCTTTCTCGTTGGTCACATCTCGGCCCGCAAATAACATGCTGGCCCGTTTGCAAATGAGCCTGGCGCATGCGTTGCGCCGGGCGGCTTTCTCGACGGGGGCCGGCCTGTGCTTTCTGGTCGGTGCCGCGTTTCTCACGGTGGCTGGCTGGATCTATCTGGTCGAAACCACATCGACCCAGACCGCAGCATTGATCGTTGGGGCTGTCTGGTTTGCTGGCGGGTTCATCCTGCTTGGCCTCTCCCGCCCTCGCAAGACGCCGCCGCCCGTTGCGGCACCGCCCCAGAGCAACGCTCTGGGCCTAGCCGAAGCCTTCATCGTGGGCCTTCAGGCCGGACGCGGCACCAGCCACAGGAAATAACACATGGCCACCTCATGCCAGAACTGTCCGCTTCGAAAGAAGCCGATTTTCAAAGAGCTGTCCTCCCACGAACTCCGCTTCATGAGCGAGTTCAAATCGGGCGAGCTCACGGTCGAGCCGGGCACGCCGATCCTGATGGAAGGGTCCAACAGCCCGCAGCTCTACACCGCCCTGCGCGGCATGGGGCTGCGCTACAAGCTGCTCGAAAGCGGAGAGCGTCAGGTGGTCAATTTTGTCTTCCCTGGCGACTTCCTCGGCCTTCAGGCCGCGGTCATGGGGGAGATGGGGCACTCGGTAGAGGCCTCCACCGCGATGACCCTCTGCGTTTTCGACCGCAACGCGCTGTGGGAGTTCTTCCGCTCGCACCCCGAGCGGGCGTTTGACGTGACATGGATCGCCGCCGAAGAAGAACACTTCATGGGCGAGGCTCTGCTCAGCGTGGGTCAGCGAAATGCGGTTGAGGCCATCGCCTGGGCGCTGGTGAAGATGCACCAGCGGGGCGAGGCGCTCGGGCTGACGCGGAATGGCGAGATGCATCTGCCTTACCGGCAGCAGGACTTGGCTGACGCGCTTGGGCTTTCGCTGGTGCACACCAACAAGAGCCTTGCCAAGCTGCGCGACCGTCAGCTGGCAACATGGCGCAATGGTCGTCTTGCGCTGCATGACATCGAGCAGCTGAGGCAGGTTGCCAAGCTCGATGAAGAAGCGCCGCGCGTGCGCCCCTTGATGTAGAGCTTAGCGCCCGGCCTTGGCCGCCGCTGCAAGGGCCTCGCGCAGCACCTCCCGATCCCCCACATGATTGGCCAGAAGAAGCACCAGCCGGGCGTTGAACCCCGCGCTGGCCTCTTCGCTGAGGCCGTCATGGGCGGCGATGAGTTCGGCGTAAAAGCCATCGGGGTCGGGGATGTTGGGGGCGGTGTTGAGCATGGGTCACTCCTTGGCCGTGGCGTGGCGCAGGGCGGCGGTGATGGTGGCGACATCGGCCTCGGCCCAGCGGGCGGCCACGTGCTGGTCGGGCCGGATCAGGTAGAGGGCGCGGCTTGCCTCTCCGAGATAACGCTGGTGCAGGGCGCTGGCGGGGCCTTCGGATTTGATTGCGAGCGTGGTCAGGCCATCAGGCAGACCCTCCGGCACGGGGCAGTCGAGGCAGAGCAGGGTGAAGCCGTTGCCGAGGCGGTTCAGAAGGAAGCCATTGGGCAAGGGCGCGTCGGGGCAGGGCGCGCCGGGGCGGGTCCGCGCAGGCGCACCGGGCAGGGCATCGGCCCCGTTCAGCGGCCCGCCATCGTATGTGCAGGGCACCGAGAGGCGGCCGGAGTTGACCAGCGGGCGGGCGAAGGCGTGGTGCTCGGCGAGGTCCAGCACCGCATTTCGGAACATGTGGCTGACCGGCGACTTGGGGGTGATGAAGTCGGTCGAGCGGGTGGAGTTGAGGATGTTCTCATCGGCCCCATAGCGGCGCTCTTCGCAGTAGGTATCGAGCAGGGCATCGGGGGCCTCGCCGTGCAGGACCATCCCGAGCTTCCAGCCGAGGTTATCGGCATCCTGCATGCCGGAGTTCGCTCCGCGCGCGCCGAAGGGGCTGACCTGATGGGCCGAGTCGCCGGCAAAGATCACCCGGTCATGGCGGAACTTCTTCATCCGGCGGCATTGGAAGGTGTAGATCGAGGTCCAGACGATCTTGTACTCCACATCCGGGCCGAGCATGGCGTCGAGGCGGCGGCGGACGTTCTCTTCTTTCAACTCCTCGGCGCGGTCCACATCCCAGCCGATCTGGAAATCCACGCGCCACTCGCCATCGGGCTGCTTGTGCAGCAGGGTGGAGGCCCCGGCGCCGTGGGACGGCTCGAAGGCAAACCACCGCTCGGTGGGGAAGGGGGCGGCCATGGTAATATCGGCGATCAGGAAGCTGTCTTGAAACACGCGACCTTCGAAGTCGAGCCCCATGAGCTTGCGGGTCGGTGAGCCAGCGCCATCGCTGGCGATGACGTAATCGGCCTCGAGCGTATATGGGCCTTCGGGCGTGGTGATGTTCAGCGCCACGTGGGTGCCGTGCTGGGTGAGCCCGTCGATCCTGTTACGACCGCGCAGGTCAATCCTTGCCCCTTCGGCATTGGCCTCGCGGATGCGCTCGACGAGGAACTTTTCGAAGTATGGCTGCTGGAGGTTGATGAAGGCCGGAAACTTGTGGCCGTCTTCGGGCAGGAGGTTGAACTCGAAGACCTTGCGATCCTCGTGGAAGACCTTGCCGAGGTTCCAGACCACGCCCTTGGCGAGGGCCTTTTCGCCGAAGCCGTACCGATCGGCGATCTCGAGGCACCGTTTGGAAAAGCAGATCGCCCTCGAGCCTTGGCCCACGCCTTCATGGTCGTCGAGCAGGACCACGGGCAGGCCCTGGAGCCCGAGGTCGAGGGCGCAGGCAAGCCCGATGGGGCCGCCGCCGATGATGACGACCGGGTGACGCACCGGCTGGGCCGCGTCCTGGTCCGCGTGGCGGGCGTAGGGGTAGAGCCGGTGGGCGAGGGGGTAGCGGTCTTGGATCATGGTCTCCTCCATGCCCGGAGCGGGTGCGCCATGGTTGCGCACCCTGCGGGCGGTCTTTGTTTGGCGCCGGGGCGGCTCAGCCTTGCAGCGCGTCCCACATCTCCTTGTCGCGCTCGGCGGTCCAGATGCGGGGCGTGTCGATGCCCTGTGCCTCGTCAAAGGCGCGGGCGACGTTGAAGGGCAGGCAGTGCTCGTAGATCGCGTAATCGGCGAACTTGGGGTCGCAAGCGGCGCGGACGGCGTCCCATGCCTCCTTGAGAGTGCCGCCACGGGCCGCGACCTTGGCTGCGGGCGCGTAAGTGGAGGCGACGAAATCACGGGTGCTCTCAATGGCGGCGTTCACCATCTCGGAGCCGATCAGCGCATCGCCCCGGCCCGGTGCGATGGCGTCGAGGTCGTAGGCCTTGATCGCGTCGAGCGTTGTGCTCCAATCGGCAAAGTGGCCGTCGCCGCAGTAGCAGGCGGAGTGATATTCAACGATGTCACCTGTGAACATGACATTCTGGTCGGGCACGTGGATCACGATATCGCCCGCCGTATGGGCGCGGCCAAGCTGCATCAGGTCGACCCGGCGGTTGCCGAGAAACACGCTCATGCGGCCGGTAAAGGTGGTGGTGGGCCAGGTCAGGCCGGGGATGCTCTCATGCCCCTCGAAGAGTCGGGGGAAACGGTCGAACTCGCTGTCCCAATCCTCCTGCCCGCGTTCGGCGACCATGCTGCGGGCCTTGTCGGACATGATGATCTGATCCGCGCCGAAGGCAGAGGCACCGAGCACGCGGACGGCGTGGTAGTGGGTCAGGACCACATGGCTGATCGGCTTGTCGGTCACGGAGCGGACGCAGTCGATCACCTTGTTTGCAAGGCGCGGCGTGGCCTGCGCCTCGACGATCATCACGCTCTCGTCGCCGATGATGACGCCCGAGTTCGGGTCACCCTCGGCGGTGAAGGCGTAGAGGCCCTCTCCGACTTCGGTGAAGCTGATGGTCTTTTCGGTCATGTCTCCGGCGGAGGCGAAGGCTTTGGCCATGGTGCGTTTCCTTTGTCGTCGTGCCGGAGGGGTGAGTCTCCGGCGGGATGTTCTTGGTGAGAGGTGAGGCGGCGGCGCTCAGGGGTATTTGACTGCTGGCAGGATCGTGCCGCTGCACGCGCCGAAGCCGATGCGATAGCCGTCACCCTGCGCATGGCCCTCCAATGTGAGCGTATCGCCATCTTCGATGAAGGTGCGGGTTTCGCCGGTGTCGAGGGTCAAAGGCTCTTTGCCGCCCCACGTGACCTCGAGCAGCGAGCCATAGGCGGATTTGTCGGCCCCCGAGATGGTGCCCGAGCCGAGCAGATCGCCCGCGTTCATCGCGCAGCCGGAGGTGCTGTGATGGGCAAGCTGCTGGGCTGCGGAGTAATACATCTCGCTGTAGTTGGTGTTTGAAAACACCGTTGCGCTGGCCGCGCCTTCGGGCTGGATCGCGGCGGAAAGCCTGATGTCGAAGAGGCCGGGGCGCGGCTCTTCGAGGTAGGGCAGCAGCGGCTTTTCGCGCTCCGGCGTGGAGGTGCGGAAAGGCTCCAGCGCGGCGGTGGTCACGATCCACGGGCTGATCGAGGTGGCGAAGGCCTTGGCCTGGAACGGGCCGAGGGGCTGATACTCCCACGCCTGAATGTCTCGGGCGGACCAGTCGTTGAGCAGGACGTAGCCGAAGATCATCTGCTCGGCCTCGGCCACGGTGACGGGCTGGCCCATCTCGGAGGAGGTGCCGACGACGGCTCCCATCTCAAGCTCGATATCGAGGCGTTTGCAGGGGCCGAAGGTGGGCAACTCGGCATCGGGTGCCTTGGTCTGGCCGTTGGGGCGATGCACCGGCGAGCCGGAGACGACCACGGTGGAGGCGCGGCCGTTGTAACCGATGGGGATGTGGAGCCAGTTGGGCGGCAGGGCGTTTTCGGCCCCGCGGAACATGGTGCCCACATTGGTGGCGTGCTGGCGGCCTGCGTAGAAGTCGGTGTATTCGGAGACGAGGAAGGGCATGTGCAGCTCGGCCTCGGCCATCGGCACCAGCAAGGGCTGGACGGCGGCGGCCTTGGCAGAGCCCTCGGAGAGCAGCTCGGTCAGAGTGGCGCGCAGCTCGCCCCAAGCCTTGGGCCCGAGCTCCATCACCTCGTTCCAGAACGGTACGTCGAAGACAGGCGCATCGGCGAGCGTGACGAGGCCGGCCTCTTCGGCGGCTTCCATGTCGAGGATCATGTCACCGATGGCAACGCCGCAGCGCGGCTCGTCCTCGCCCACGGAGAAGACACCGTAGGGCAGGTTGTTGAGCGGGAAGGGGTGGTTTTCGGCGTTGGCCGAAGTGACCCAGGAGGTCATCAGGGGCAAGGGGTATCCTTTCGTTCGCGCGTTTGTCTTGGAGGCTCAGGCGCCGCCGCCATCTGCACCGCCGCCGCCACCGCCATCACCGCTACCGCCGTCACCGCCGATGGTCCAGAAGCCGCCGCCGGAGCCGGCGCGCTTGCTGTGCGGGATCTCGCTCTTGCCCATGCGGGACAGGAGCCAGCCGAGCAGTGACAGGAAGACGATGGCCGCGATGGCCAGAATGATGGCGGCGGCCTTGGTCATTTCTTGCCGGGGGTGCCGTCGAACTTCTTCTCGAGCGTTTCCCAGCAGTCGATGTAATTGTCTTGCAGGGGCGCCTCGTTCGCCGCGAAGGCCGTGAGGTGCTGGGGGAAGCGGGTTTCGAACATGAAGCTCATGGTGTTGTCGAGCTTGTGCGGCTTCAACTCGGCGTTGGAGGCGCCCTCGAAGGCGTCACGGTCGGGGCCGTGGGGGAGCATCATGTTGTGTAGACTCATCCCGCCGGGGATGAAGCCCTGCGGCTTGGCATCGTACTGGCCGTAGATGTTGCCCATCAGCTCGGACATGATGTTCTTGTGGTACCACGGCGGGCGGAAGGTGTTTTCGGCCACCATCCAGCGCTCGCGGAACAGCACGAAGTCGATGTTCGCCGTGCCCGGCACGCCGGAGGGGGCGGTGAGGACGGTGAAGATCGACGGGTCGGGGTGATCGAAAAGGATCGCGCCGACCGGGCAATAGGTGCTCAGGTCGTATTTATAGGGCGCGTAATTGCCGTGCCATGCGACCACGTCGAGCGGGCTTTGGGCGATTTTCGTTTCATGAAACTGGCCGCACCACTTGATGGTGAGGGTCGAGGGCACCTCGCGGTCCTCGAAAGCGGCCACGGGGGCCTTGAAGTCGCGCGGGTTGGCGAGGCAGTTGGCGCCGATCGGGCCGCGGCCGGGCAGCTCGAACTTTTGACCATAATTCTCGCAGACGAAGCCGCGCGCCGGGCCTTCAAGCACCTCGACGCGGTAGACGAGGCCGCGGGGGATGATTGCGATCTCCTGCGGGGCGAGGTCGATCACGCCGAGCTCGGTGGCGAAGCGCAGCTTGCCCTCCTGCGGAACAACCAGCAACTCACTGTCGGCGCTGTAGAAATACGCATCTTCCATCGAGGCGGTCACGAGGTAGATGTGGCTCGCCATGCCGACTTGGGTGTTCACATCGCCCGCCGTGGTCATGGTGCGCATGCCGGTGAGCCAGGTCAGCTTTTCCTCAGTATGCGGCACGGGATCCCAGCGGTATTGGCCGAGGCTGGTGACGTTATCCACGACGTTGGGGGCCGAGACCCAATAGGGCAGGTCGATCCGCTCGTAGCGGTGAGAGTGTTTGACGGAGGGCCTGATCCGGTAAGTCCATGTGCGTTCGGGCGGATCGGCGGTGAAGGCTGTGCCGGATAGCTGCTCGCCGTAGAGGCCGTAGTTGCACTTCTGCGGCGAGTTCATGCCCTGCGGCAGCGCGCCGGGCAGGGCCTCGGTCTCGAAGTCGTTGGCAAAGCCGGGCATGTAGCCGGGGGTGGTGCCGATGTGGCTGGGGGCCTGTGTCAGACCCGCAGGCTTGGATTGGTCGTTCATGGCGCGTCCTCCTGTTGCGGCGGTGATAATAGTTGAAAATGTAACTAACAAGAGGCATTACACAGGTATGAACTTCGATCTGACAAGTTTCCTTCCTTACCTGCTGAACCAGGCGGCGGAGGCGGCGAGCCTTGATTTTCAACGCGAATACAAGGCCCGCTACGGGATGCTGCGTACCGAATGGCGGGTGCTGTTTCACCTCGGGCGCTATGGTGACATGAGCGCGCGGGACATCGTGGAGCGGGCAATGATTCACAAAACCAAGGTGAGTCGGGCCGTGGCGGCGTTGGAGGGGCGGCGGTTTTTGACACGCAAAAGCGTGGAGGAAGACCGGCGGCGGGAGGTGCTCTCGCTCACCCCGGCGGGCCGGGAGGCCTTTGCCGAGCTGACGGCGCTGGCGGAGAAGCATGATGTGGCGCTGATGCAGGGCGTGTCCGCCGAGGATGCCGCCGTAGTGCGGCGGGTGCTGCGGGGGATCGCGGGGCTCTAGGGCGGGGCTGGACCCGCCGTTTGGTTTGCCTGTGGTGCGAGGGGCGGGACAGGTGCCGATCTATGTATGTTTCGCGGCCAAGGGCTGGTGGGCCTTGGCGTATTCACTCAGTTTTTCAGCGACTTGCGGCGCGGGCGGCGCGGAACGACGGGTGGCGAGGTCGATATGCAGCAGGAGCTGGGTGCAGGTGGCGGAGAGGGTCTCTCCGACGAACATCTCGTGGTACATCCGCAGCTTCTTGCCTTCGGCCATGAGCACCGTGGTGCGGACCTCGCAGGCATCGCCCGCGTGGCACTCGGCCAGATAGCGGATGTGGTTGTCGACGGTGAACCATGTGGCGCCCTGTGCGCCGGGGCTTTCGGGGCCCATGCCGATGGCTACGAGGATGGTATCGCCAGCGTCTGACCAGAGCTGGCCATATCGGCTTTCGTTCATGTGGCCGTTGTAGTCGGTCCAGTCCACGGGGATGGTGCGGCGCAGGGTGATGAGCGGTTCCGGGCCGGGCGGCGGCGGTGGGGGAGTGAGGGATTTGTCATGCGTGTTCAGCAGTTTGCCAGCACCGGCGTCGCGCTGCTTGAGGGCACGGAGCAGGGCGACGAGGTTGGCATCGCGCAGGGTGGTCAGCTCGGCGGTGGTGAGGTGGCCCGATTGCGCATCGGATTGCGCGGCGATCTTTTGCACCAGCGCGTCATCGAGGTCGGGAACATCGGTCAGGTGGCTCCAGGGCCACTTGAGAGCGGGGCCGAACTGGGCGAGGAACTGGGCAAAGCCGCCATCGCCGCCGCCGAGGCGGTAGGTCTCGAACAGGCCCATCTGCGCCCACCGCAGGCCGAAGCCCATGCGGATGGCCTCGTCGATCTGCTCGGTGGTGGCGATGCCATCGTTCACCAGCCAGAGCGCCTCACGCCATACCGACTCGAGCAGGCGGTCGGCGATGTGGCCGTCGATTTCTGCCGTGATCTCAATCGGATACATGCCGATGCTGCGAAGCAACTCCGCGGCTCGGGCGGTGCCTTGCCCGACGAGTTCGACCAGCGGGATCAGGTAGACCGGGTTGAAAGGATGGGCGACGATCACCCGGCCCGCGCCGCCGTTGAGCGCGGCGGGGGTGAAGCCGGAGGTGGAGGAGGCGAGCACCGCATCCGGCGCGGCATGCTCCAGCACTTTGCCCCAGATTTCTTGTTTCAGATCAAGACGTTCCGGGGCGCTCTCCTGCACCCATGCGGCGCCTGTCACCGCCTCTTCCAGCGGGCCGAAGCTCAGCGCGCCCTCGGGCGGCAGGGCGACTTCGGACAGCATCGGCAGGCTGCGGCGGGCGGCATCAAGCGTGGCTGTCAGCCGTTCCTCGGCGCCCGGGGCCGGGTCGTGCACCGCGACATCCCAGCCTGCGAGCAAAAAGCGGGCGGCCCATCCGGCGCCGATGACGCCGGTGCCGAGGATCGCGGCCTTCATTGGCATTTGGTGAAATGGGTCATGAACCCTTCATCCCACCAGAACAGCGTGGTGCCGTTCTCGACCATCAGGATCAGGTCGTTCTCGTATTCTTCGCCTTCGCCCATGCAGGACATGTTCACATCCCATGCGTCGCCGGCGGCGAGGGGCGCGGCTGAGATGATGTCACACCCGTTTTCGTAGCCGCGAAACTCGGTGTCTGCGAGGTAGATCGGCGCTTCGGGCACCTCGCCGTTGGTGTTGGCGCACCAGGCCGGGTCGGCGGCCCAATAACCGGCCCAGGGCGGGATTTCGGCGGCGGCGGGTGTGGCAAAGAGCAAAAGCGCGACAGCAATGCGTTTCATCTGGTTATCTCCGTGAAAGTTAAATTTCTGCTTAAACCGGGGCGCGTTTGACCAGACCGAGGCTATGGCGCATGTCTTGCGCCGTCATCACGCGGGCGCCGAGGCTCTCGATGACACTCACCGCGCGCTCGACGAGCTGGGCGTTGGTTGCCAACTCGCCGCGCGAGAGCATGAGGTTGTCTTCCAGTCCCACGCGGGCGTGGCCGCCTGCAAGGACGGCGGCGGCGACATAGGGCATCTGATCGCGGCCAAGGGAGAAAGCGGAGAAGGTCCAGCCCTCGGGCACACCTGCGACCATGGCGTTGAAGGTGGTCAAGTCATTCGGCGCGCCCCAGGGCACGCCCATGCAAAGCTGCACGAGGGCGGGGCCGTGCAGCACGCCTTCGTCGACCAACTGTCGGGCGAGCCAGAGGTGGCCGGTGTCAAAGGCCTCGATCTCGGGCTTCACGCCCAGATCGGTCATGGCGCGGCCCATGGCGCGGAGCATGCCGGGCGTGTTGGTCATGACATAGTCGTTTTCGGCGAAGTTCATCGTGCCGCAATCGAGCGTGCAGATCTCGGGCAGGCAGTCGGCCACATGGGCGACGCGCTGCTCGGCGGTGAGGATGATGCTCTCCTGGCTGAGCGGGAGCGGGCGCGAGGGCGGGCCGAAGATGAGATCGCCACCGAAACCGGCGGTGAGATTGATCACCATGTCCGGCTCCAGATCGCGGATGCGCTCGACCGTCTCGCGAAAGAGGGCCGGGTCGTGGGAGGGGGCGCCGGTTTCGGGGTCGCGGACGTGGACATGCACGCAGGCGGCCCCGGCGAGTGCGGCCTCGCGGGCGGCCTCGGCGATTTGCTTGGGCGAGCGGGGGACGTGGGGGGAGCGGTCTTGCGTGGCGCCTGCGCCGGTGAGGGCGCAGGTGATGAAGACCTCGCGGGACATGGTGAGCGGCATCGTCTGGTTCTCCCTTTTGGCGGGAGGTTAGGGACGATGCCGCCCCTAGGCAATTGTCTCTGCGCTTACTTCAGGCAATCGGCGTAAACCGTTGCGATATTTTGCAGAAGTTCGCTGTACTGGTCCGGGCCGGGGGTGAGGTCGCGGCCGAGCGGGTCGAGGAAATGGGCCTTGAGCGCGGTGCCCTCCGTGAGTGTGGCAATGGAGGCCTCGGAGGTATCGGGCTCGGTGATGAGGCAGGTCACGCCCTCTTCGGCGGCATGGCGGACCTCTTCCATCGCGCGGGGGCCGGGCGTGTTGCCATCGACGCCCGAGAGGGCATGGGCCGGGGCGAGGTGGAAGTGGGCCTCGAAATAGGCGAAGGCGCGGTGGGTGGCGAGGTATTGGCGGCCCTCGAAGGGGGCGAGGGTGGCCTCGATTTCACCGATGAGCGTGTCGAGCTCGGTGCGCGCGGCCTCGGCGTTGGCGGCGTAGGTTGCGGCATTGTCGGGATCGTGCTCGGAAAGTTCCTCGGCGATCAACGCGAGCCAGGTCTTGGCGTTGTCGGGCGAGAGCCAGACGTGCGGATCTTCGGGGCCGTGGTCGTGGTGATTATGGCCGCCTTCGGCGTGTTCCTCGTGGTCATGATCGTGGTTGTCATGGCCCGTTTCGGCGTGCTCTTCGTGGTCATGATCGTGGTCGTCGTGGCCCGCTTCGGCGTGTTCTTCGTGGTCGTGATCGTGATCGTCATGGCCCGCTTCGGCGTGCTCTTCGTGGTCATGATCGTGGTCGTCGTGACCCGCTTCAGTGTGCTCTTCGTGGCCCTCTTCACCATCATGCATGTGCGGCTCGGCGTCGGCGGTGTCGATCAGCAGGGTGCCGGGCTGCTCCATCAGGGCGATGACGTGGGCGTTCTCGCCGAGGGTCTCGAAGGGTTTTTCGAGGCCCGGCGACATGGCCGGGCCGATCCAGAAAATCAGGTCGGCGTCCTGCGCGGCGCCGGCTTGGGAGGGGCGGAGCGAGAGGGAGTGGCCGGAGCCGCCCTGATCGAGCAGGAGCGTGGGGGTGCCGACGCCCTCCATCACCTTGGCGACGAGAGAATGCACCGGCGGCAGGTCGGTGATGACCTTGGGCTCGGCCAGCGCGGGGGTGGCGGCGATGAGAGCGGCGAGGGAGGGTATGATACGCATGAAGGGTCTCCGATATGAGTCGGGGACGGTGTAATTGTAACGTTATAACATCGCAAGTAGTTAACCCTGCGACCGCGGCGGGCCCGGTGTGAGGGCCGCGCCGCAAGTGCTTGTTATCTCAGCCTTCCAGCACCACGAGGGCGTGGCGCTTTTTGCCAGCGGAGAGTTTGACCGGCGAGGCGAGGGCCGCGGCATCGAGCATCAGCCCGGCATCGGTGAGCGGCGCATCGTCGATCCGGGCGCCATTGTCGGCGATCAGGCGCTTGGCTTCCTTGCCGGATTTCGCCAGCCCGGAGCGGGTGATGAGCTGCACCACCGAGATTCCCTCGGCCACTTCGGCTGCCGTGACCTTCAGCGTTGGCAAGTCATCGCCCACGCCGCCCTTTTCGAAGACTTCGCGCGCGGTGGCCTCTGCCGCCTCTGCCGCCTCAACGCCGTGGCAGAGCGCGGTGACCTCATTGGCGAGCCGGATCTTGGCGTCATTGATCTCGGAGCCTTGTAGCGCGCCGAGCCTTTCGCATTCGTCAACGGGAAGCTCCGTGTAGAGCTTGAGGAAGCGGGCGACATCGGCATCGGTGGTATTGCGCCAGAACTGCCAGAACTCGTAGGGCGCGAGCATGTCGGCGTTGAGCCACATGGCGCCGCCTTGGCTCTTGCCCATCTTGCGGCCGTCGGAGGTGGTCAGCAGCGGCGAGGTCAGGCCGAAGATCTGCTGGTCGATCACCCGGCGGGTGAGGTCGATGCCGTTGACGATGTTGCCCCACTGGTCACTGCCGCCCATCTGGAGCAGGCAGCCGTAGCGGCGGTTCAGCTCCAGAAAGTCGTAGGCCTGAAGGATCATGTAGTTGAATTCGAGGAAGGACAGGCTCTGCTCGCGGTCCAGCCGGGACTTCACGGACTCGAAGCTGAGCATGCGGTTGACCGAGAAGTGCCGGCCGATATCCCGCAGGAATTCCAGATAGTTGAGACCGTCGAGCCATTCGGCGTTGTTGAGCATCAGCGCGTCGGTGGGCGCATCGCCGTAGCTGAGATACTTGGCGAAGACGTTCTTCATCGAGGCGATGTTGTCGTCGATCGCCTCGGGCGTCAGCAGCGGGCGCTCATCGGCGCGGAAGCTCGGGTCGCCCACCTTGGTGGTGCCGCCGCCCATGAGGGTGATCGGCTTGTGGCCCGTCTTCTGCAGCCAGCGCAGCATCATGATGTTCAGCAGGTGGCCGACGTGGAGCGATTTGGCCGTGGCATCGTAGCCGATATAGGCCGGGACCACGCCTTGGATCAGTGCTTCGTCGAGGCCTTGATAGTCGGTGCAATCCGCCAGGAAGCCTCGCTCTATCATCACGGCCATGAAGTCCGATTTGGGGTGGTAGGTCATCGCTCTTTTCCATGTTGCGAAGTGGATTGAGCCCCCCTCATACTGGCAGGCAGGCAAGAGGGGAAGGCCATGTTGAAAAAGGCCAAGGGGCAGGCGCGCGTGAGGGCGCTGGGGGCGATGAGCGGCACCTCGCTGGATGGCGTGGATGCGGCGGTGATCGAGACCGATGGGCAGGAGATTTTTGCCTTTGGGCCAGCCGGTTACCGCGAATACTCCGGGCCGGAGACCCGCGCGCTGAAGGCAGCGCTGGGGAGTTGGCCGGGCGAGCCGGGCGTGGCGGAGGCCGCCGAGATCGTGGAGACCGCCCATGTGGTGATCCTCGAAGAGCTGATGGAGGGCATTGATATTGTTGGCTTTCATGGCCAGACCCTCGCCCATGATCCGGGCGGGCGCGGCACCCATCAGGCCGGGGACGGGCGGGTTGTGGCGGAGGCGCTGGGGCGGCCCGTGGTGTGGGATTTTCGCTCCGATGATGTGGAGATGGGCGGGCAGGGCGCGCCGCTGGCCCCGGCCTATCACTACGCGCTTGCAAAGTTCATCAAGGCTGACAAGCCCTTGGTTTTCCTCAACCTTGGCGGGGTCGGCAATGTCACGTGGATCGACCCGGCAAAAGGGCCGGAGGCGATGCTGGCCTTTGACACCGGGCCTGCCAATGCGCCGGTGAACGACCTCGTGGGCGCGCGGCTGGGCCTGCCCTTTGACGAGGGCGGAGAACTGGCGGCGAAGGGCGAGGTGGATGAGGCCATTTTGGCCCGGTTCGCGGAGCACCGCTACTTCTTCAAGCTGCCGCCAAAGTCGCTCGACCGGGATGATTTTGCTCAGCTTTCCCAAGAGGTTGCGGGGCTTTCCGATGAGGATGCGGTGGCGACGTTAACGGCTGCCGTGGCCGCCTCTGTGGCCTTGGGGCAGGAGCATTTTCCGGCCCCTGCAGAGCGGGTTCTGGTGACGGGCGGCGGGCGGAAAAACCCGGTGATGATGGCGATGATCGCCGAAGGCCTCGGCTGCCCGGTGGAGCCGGTGGAGGCCGTGGGGCTGGACGGAGATATGCTGGAAGCTCAAGCCTTTGCCTATCTGGCGGTGCGGGTGGCGAAGGGGCTGCCGACCTCTTGGCCGGGCACCACGGGCGCGCGGGCGGCGGTGGGCGGAGGCGTTGTTTCGCAGCCCTCCGGGGGCTTTGCAAAAATGCAAGACGCGGCGGGGTAAATCGCGTTAACCGTGAATTTCCTCAATGCAGAAGTGATGCACATTCCATGCACATCCTATGCATACGACAAAAATGCAAAGCCTCGAGAGGTTAACGCATCGGGCGGTTTTTCGGGCGCGCTCTATCGCCCGCCGAGGTGCCTTTGCCGGGGCCGAACCTTCATGACGGCATTCGTCACGTGACCCGGAGCGGCGCGCCGGGATAGCCCTCTGTCCCAAGGTGACGGGCCTTGGACATGAGGAGACGACGGATGAGACTGATTGCAACGACAATGGCCGTGCTGGCGGCCTGCGGCACCCTTGCAGGCGGGCTGGAAGCAGCCCCGGTGGCGAGCGCCAAGAGCCACGGCTATCGCGGCGCGGATGCCGCCAAGTATCAGCGGCTGGTGGGCAGCTATGCCAAGCGGAGCTGCAAGCAGCTGGCGCAGGAATACAGCAAGGCGGCCAAGCTGGCGGGCAAGCGCGAGAAGGGCACCGGGTTGCAGGTTGTCGGCGCGTTGATCGGGCGCGGCAAGGCGGCGGGCGTGGCGGCCGAGATCGGCGGCAACGTGGTGAAGGATGCCGCCCTGCGCCGGGATGCGGCGAAATCGGTTTACAAGGCGAAGCGCTGCGGCTGAGGCGGCGGTTCCCGACCCTGCCGCGAGAGCGGCGGGGCGAGATATGTCGCCTGAGTGGTCACCGGAGGCTGCGCAAGTAGCTCTGTGTGAAGGCGGCATAGCCCGGGCTCACCTGATGGAGGTGGGCCCGGGTTTTTTTGTGCAAGCGGGGCAGCGCGTGGAAGGGGACGGCGGGGAAGGCGTGGTGCTCGGCGTGGTAGGGCATGTTCCATGCCAGCGCCCGGATGAGGCGGGTGGTCAGGGTGGTGCGGGTGTTGGCCAGCATGTTGGCGACCGGCGGGCAGAGGCCGTGCTCGGCCAAAAGGTAGAGCCGGAGCGCGGGCTGGCCGAGAAGCAGCGGGAGGAGCCAGAAAGTAAGGGCCTGCGCGGGGGCGAGGGTGAGGAGGAGGGCGTAGGCGACGATATGAATGCGCGCCTCCCACACCACGGCGCGGCGTTTGGTCGGGGGCACATAGGCGGCGGGGCGGCCGGTGGCGTTGCGCCAGAGCGCGGTGAGGTTGCCGCGCCAGTAGCCCCAGCCGGTGAGATAGAGCGCCAGGGCGGCGCGGGTGCCGGGCCGGGGGTGGCCTGCGATCTCGGGGTCGCGCGCCGGGTCGCCGGTGTGGCGGTGGTGCGCGAAGTGGAAGTAGCGAAACCAGAGGAACGGCAGCAGCAGCACCGCCCCGGCGAGGTGACCGGTGGCCTCGTTCAGCCAGCGGGTGCGGAAGGGCGTTTGGTGGGTGCATTCATGGGTGAGAGTGAAGAGGAATGTGAGAGCGATGCCATAGGGCAGGAGCATTGCCCACCAGAGCGGCGCGGCGGCGGAGATATAGGCGGCCATCGCGGCGAGCGCCCCGAGGTGGGCGGCGAGACGCAGCAGGGCGGGGCCGTTGCGGCGGGTGGTCAGGCGCTGCCGTTCCTCAGCCGAAAGGCTGGCGAGCAGCGCCTTATGATCCATCGGGGATATGGAAGCCCGGGGGTGCGAGGGTGAAGCCCTCGAACCGGAAGCCGGGGGAGACTGTGCAGCCGACCAGCGCCCAGCCGGAGGCATCGGCCTCGGCGGCCTGCCAGTGGTCTTTGGGGACGATCAGCTGGGGCGCGCCGAGGGTGAGGTCTGGCCCGAGCCGGTGGCGGGTGGCGGGGCCATGCTCGGTGGCGGCGATCCGCAAGGTGAGCGGGGTGCCGGCGTAGAAGTGCCAGATCTCGGTGGCATCGACCCGGTGCCAGTGGCTGCGCTCGCCGGGCCTCAGCAGAAAGTAGATGCAGGTGCCTGCGGGGCGGCCTTGGGCGGGCTCCTCCACCCATGTCTGGCGGTAGTGGCCGCCTTCGGGGTGGGGCTGCAGGCCGAGGCGGTCGATGATCTCTTGCGCGTCCATGGGCAGAGGCTAGCCTTGCGCGCGCAGGAGCGCAAAGGGGCAGGCGATGCGGGAACGGGTTGTGATTGTGGGCGCGGGGCTGATCGGGGCGAGTTGCGCCTACCGGCTGACGCAGGCCGGGGCCGAGGTGGTGGTGATCGACGCGGGCCAGCCCGGCGGCGTGGCGACCGCGGCGAGCTTTGGCTGGATCAACGCGAGTTTTTACCACGACGCGCATCACTTTCGCCTGCGGCAGGAGGCGATGGAGGCGTGGCGCCGGCTCGAGCGGGAGGCGGGCCGGTTGGTGGACTGGTGCGGTTGCGTGAACTGGGAGGTCGAGGACGTGGCGGAGTTGCAGGCCTTTGGCTACCCGGTGCAGCCGTGGGATGCCGAGGCGCTGCGCGAGGAGGTGCCGGGGCTGGCGGAGGTGCCGGAGCGCGCATGGTTTATGCCCTCGGAGGGCGTGGTGGAGGCGGCGCCGGTGGCACGGCACCTGCTGGAGGCCTCGGGCGCACGGGTGCTGAGCGGCTGCCGGGCCGAGCGGGTGGAGGTTGCAGGCGGGCGCGTGACCGGCGTGGCAGTGGAGGGCGGCGTGATTTCGGGCGACCGGGTGCTCATTTGCGCGGGCGTGGGTGCGGCAGCGCTGGTGGAGCCGCTGGGCGTGCCGCTGCCGATGCTGACCCGCCCGGCGGTGGTGCTGCGCACGACCCCGGTGGAGACCCGCTTTGCGCCGGTGCTGGTGCCGGGCGGCATGGAGATCCGGCAGGACGGGCAGGGATGCCTGATCGTGCCGGCTTCGCCCAACCATCAGGCCGATGAAACCGAGGCGCTGCCTGAGAGCGCTGAGGCGATGGCGGAGGCCACGCTGGCAAGGGTTCGCGGCCTCTTTCCGGAGTTGGAGATCGGGCTGGCGGAGGCCCGGCTGGCGTGGCGCCCGGTGCCGGGAGACGGGTTGCCGGTTGTGGGGAAATGCGGGCCGGAGGGGCTGTGGCTGACGGTGATGCACTCGGGCGTCACGCTGGGCGCGCTCATGGGCGAGATGGTGGCCGCCGAGATGGACGGGGGCGAGGCGCCTTTGCTTGCGCCTTATCGGCCCGCCCGCTTTGCCTGACCTTTTTGGCCGTTCGCGCGTTGGGGCTGGGAACAGTCAGAGGAGCGCAAGATGAGCGACGTGAAGGAAGGCGACCGCGTAAAGTGGGATTGGGGGCAGGGCACGGCAGAGGGCAAGGTGCGCTCGGTCCACGAGGAGACGGTGGAGCGCAAGCCGCAGGGCGAGGTGGTGAAGCGGAAGGGTAGCAAGGATGACCCGGCGCTTTACATCGAGCAGGATGACGGCGACCGGGTGCTGAAGCTGGCGAGCGAGGTGCGCAAGGCCTGAGCGGCCTGAGGCCCTCAGGAGGAGCTGCTCTGGCCGGAGGCGAGCATCAGCTTGCGGAAAACCTCGGGCGGGATATCGCAGGAAATCGAGACCTCGGCCACGCTGTCCCGCCGCTGGGCATGGCCGCGCTTGCGGCGGTTCTCGGCGAAAGCGTCCCACCCCTCGCTGACCGGTACGAAGAGCCAGTCGCCTCGCACGGAGGCGCGGCGGGTGGCGGAGCCGCTGTTGATCGGCGAGAAGTCGATGGCGGGGGCGAAGGCGTCGTAAAAGCGGCGGCTGTCGAGCCGGACCTGAACGATATCATCCTCGGCCTTGAGGCTGGCGGCAAAGGTCGAGCCGCCGCCGGTGGGCCAGAAGAAGAGACGCGAGTTCAGCACGTCGGACCAGCTTTCAAGCGTGTGACCCTCGAGAAAGGTCTCGGCCTGGGCGGCGCCTGCGATCAGCGGGCGCTGGTGGTTGAGCTTGATGGTGCGGGTATCGAGCTTGATCTCGGTGCGCTCCTTGCGCAGACGCAGATCGCGCGGGTCGATGCCCGCCCGGCGGGCGATTTCGGCGGCGCGGATCAAACCGCCCGCGTTGATGCCCGGCACGTTGGAGCGCATCGTCAGATGCACAAGCTGCGGGCCGACATGCTCGACGAACTCTTCCTGGTTCATATTGCCTTATCTCACGTCGCGTAACCTTTCATCGGCTCTACAAGACGGATCGAGCTGGGTAAACCGTGGGGTGACACCGGTTTTTGGGTTCAGGCGCAGGTGTTTGCATCGTGCCACAGCTAGGTATGCCGCAGACGCGTGGGCATTGGATGTGACGCAGGCAGGCGGTTGGTTCGGGCTGGATGCGGCGGCGCGGGAGAACCGGGCCGGGGGGCCTCGGACCCCGGGTGGGGCGCGAGGCGATCTGTTTAGCGGGGCCGGGGCCTCTGCGCGGGGCTCAGCCTTTCAGGATCGAGCGGCCCGCGTAGATGGCGGTTTCGGCCAGCTCTTCCTCGATGCGGATGAGCTGGTTGTACTTGGCCAGCCGGTCAGAACGGGCGAGGGAGCCGGTCTTGATCTGGCCGCAGTTTGTGGCCACGGCGAGGTCGGCGATGGTGGCATCTTCGGTCTCGCCGGAGCGGTGCGACATGACGTTGGTGTAGCGCGCGCGGTGCGCCATATCGACGGCCTTGAGGGTCTCGGTGAGGGTGCCGATCTGGTTGACCTTCACCAGCATGGAGTTGGCGACGCCCTTCGAGATGCCATCGGCCAGACGGGCGGGGTTCGTGACGAAGAGGTCGTCGCCCACAAGCTGGACCTTGTCGCCGATCTTGTCGGTCAGGATCTTCCAGCCCTCCCAGTCATCCTCCGACATGCCGTCTTCGATGGAGATGATCGGGTAGTCGCTGGCGAGCTTGGCGAGGTAGTCGGCGTTTTCTTCCGAGGAGAGCGAGGCGCCTTCGCCCTTCATCTCGTATTTGCCGCCCTTGTAATACTCGGTCGCGGCGCAATCGAGGGCGAGGGCGATCTCTTCGCCCGGTTTGTAGCCGGCCTTCTCGATGGACTTGAGAATGAAGTCGAGCGCGTCTCGGGTGGAGGCCAGCTCGGGGGCGAAGCCGCCCTCGTCACCGAGGCCGGTGGACATGCCGGCAGCGGAAAGCTCGCCCTTGAGGGTGTGGAACACTTCCGACCCCATGCGCACCGCCTCGGCGATGGTCGGGGCGGAGACCGGCATGATCATGAATTCCTGGATGTCGATCGGATTGTCGGCGTGCTCACCGCCGTTGATGATGTTCATCATCGGCACCGGCAGGGTGCGGGCGGAGGTGCCGCCGACGTAGCGGTAGAGCGGCTGGCCGGTGAATTCGGCGGCGGCTTTGGCCACGGCGAGGCTGACGCCGAGGATGGCGTTGGCGCCGAGGCGGCCCTTGTTGGGGGTGCCGTCCAGCTCGATCATCGCGCCGTCGAGCGCGACCTGTTCGGTGGCCTCGAAGCCGACCAGCGCCTCGGCGATCTCGCCGTTCACCGCAGCGACGGCCTCGCGGACGCCTTTGCCCTTGTAGCGGGACTTGTCGCCATCGCGCTTTTCGACCGCTTCATGGGCGCCGGTGGACGCACCGGAGGGCACGGCGGCGCGGCCGAGCGTGCCGTCTTCGAGGGTCACGTCGACCTCGACGGTGGGGTTGCCGCGGCTGTCGAGGATCTCGCGGGCGTGAATGTCGATGATGGTGGACATGGGGGCGGCCTCCCTTGGCGCGTGTCGTTTGCCCTACGTCATAGCAGCCGGGGGGCGTGGTGCAAGCCGGGATGTGATAGCGCTAACAGGATCGGCGGAAGTGGGGCGGCAGATGCCGACCTACGCAGCGCGGCGGCGTTCGCGGAGGAAGGCGTAGAGACCGGCGGCGATGATCAGCAGGGAGCCTGCGATCGTCCAGCCATCGGGGCGCTCGGAGAAGAAGGTGACGGCGATGAGCGTGGCGAAGAGCAGGCGGGAGTAGCGGAAGGGGGCGACCGTGGCCAGCTCGCCGACGCGGACGGCGGCGGTGAGGGCGAGGTAGCCCACGAGGGTGAAGGCGACGCCGAGCGGCGCCCAGGCGAGGGAGGCAGGGGTGAGCGGCACGAAGCCGGGCCCGATCAACAGCGCGGCCACGGCGGCCAGCGGCACCAGTGAGAAGCCCCAGGCGGCCAAGGTCAGCGAGGGGATGGTGCGGGGCGCGGCGCGGGTCGTCAGATCACGCGCCGAGAGCGCCACGGCGGCGGCGACGGCGACGAGGGAGGCCGGGTCGAAGGCCTCCATGCCGGGGCGGACGATCATCAGCATCCCGACCATGCCGGCGGCCACCGCCGACCAGCGCCGCCAGCCGACCTTTTCGCCAAAGAACAGCGCAGCCCCGAGGGTGACGAGGATGGGGTTCATCTGCATCAGGGCGGAGACGGTGGTGAGGGGCGCCAGCGCGATGGCGAGAGTGATGGTGATCGAGGCCACCGCCTCGGAGAGGCTGCGGCCCACCACGGCGGGGTGGAAGAAGGCGCGAGAGAACACAGGCTCGCCCCGGACCAGCGCGGCGGCGCAGAAGATCGCCGCCGTGGTGCCCCCGAGGATGAGGATCACCTGAGGGGCGGGCATGTAGGCGGCCATCAGCTTGACGATGCTGTCGGTGCAGGCGAGGCCCAGCATGGCCAGCACCATCAGCGCGATGCCCTTGAGATTGTCCGACACCCGCCGCCCTTTCATTTTCTTTCGGTGCAGCCCTACAGGGCCGCGGCGGGGAGTAACAGGGGGCAGCTGTCAGTCGTCGGTCGGCTCGCTCGGGGAGTCGCCGGAGGCTTCACCGGGCGCGTCCTTTTCGAACAGGCCGAAGGTGCCGGAGGACTGGGAGGCGCTGGCGCGGTCGAAGTAGCCCTCAGCGGCCAGACCACGGCGCAAGAGTTCGCGCACAGCGGCAGACCGGCTGGGCATACGGTGCTTGAACCGCCAGTCGTCGAGCGCGACGGTTTCCTCTTCGGTCAGCATGATCTGCAGCCGATCGGTGCGTTTGGCGTTGTTGTCACTCATCGTCGTCACTTCCGGAAACTGCCTTTTCCGCTTGTTAACTGAGGAAACGGGCGGTGGGCGCCGAAGTTCCGCGGAATGTGCAAAAAATACCAACTATGAGTAAGTTGCGCAAGGTGCTGACTAATCTGTGCTTGCAGCATGTGTGTATGTTAAGTATCAGAGAAAAAAGGAAAAATTGCTACCGGCGCGGCGCTGTGGTATAGTTGGGTCGGAGGTGCAGATTTGGACTACGACCGGACAGCAAAACCAGAGGTTGAGACCACGGCCGAACGTGTGGCGGTGGTTTGCTCTGACCGTATTCTGGCGCTCGACTTGCAGATGATGCTGTCGGAGGCCGGATACGAGGTGGTGGAGGTGCCATCCTACGACGCGCTGGCAACGCCGCAGTCCAGCGTGTCTTCGGCGGTTGTCGACATTGGCGACAAGCCGGAGGCGGCGGTGACGGCGCTGTTGCGGCTGGCGACGGCCAATATTCCGCATGTGATCCTGTCGGATGAGGCGCAGGAGCTGCCCTTGAGCCTGTCGGGCGAGATGCTGCGAGGCACCTTGCACAAGCCGATCCGGGTTGACGAACTGCTGCCGCTCCTCGGCCAGTCGGTGCCGCCTCAGCGGGGTGTGCGGCGGATGCCGTAAAGCTCCAGCCGGTGGCCCTTGAGCTCGTAGCCGAGGCGCTCGGCGATCTTTTCCTGCAAGGCTTCAATTTCGGGGTCGACGAACTCGATCACCTCGCCGGTCTTCATGTCGATCAGGTGATCGTGGTGATCGCGCTCGGCGTCCTCGTAGCGGGCGCGGCCATCGCCGAATTCCAACTTTTCGAGCAACCCGGCCTCTTCAAACAGCTTCACCGTGCGGTAGACCGTGGCGAGCGAGATCCGCGGGTCCACGGCGGAGGCGCGGGCATAGAGCTCTTCCACGTCCGGGTGGTCGGAGGCGGCATCGAGCACTTCGGCGATCACCTTGCGCTGGCCGGTGATGCGCAGGCCCTTGGCGGCGGAACGCTCAATGAGGGTAGGGGTCGTCATGGGGGCCTCCGGCTGGTGGCACGGGTTTAGCGGGGGCGGCGGCGGATTTCCAGCGGCCCGGGGGGCGGGCGCGGATTTTCCAGTTCAGGTCAGAGAGAGGGTGCCGCTCATGACCGGCACGGCGGCGCCGGAGATGGTGACGGAGGTCTCGGTGGTGCGCAGGCCGATGCGCGAGGGGCGGCCCATGTCGTCGCCCTGGTGGATTGTCAGGGTCTGGGGGCCGTGGAGAGAGGTGAGGTAGGCACCGAGGGCCGCGCAAGCGGAGCCGGTGGCCGGGTCTTCGGGGATATTGTCGAGCGGGGCGAACATGCGGGCGTGGATGGTGGCGCCGTCGCGCCAATAGGCGAATTGGGCGAAGTCGAGCGAGCCGGGATGGGCGGCGGCGCCCTGTTTGAAGGCGGCGGTGTCGGGCACGCAGGCGGCAAGGGCCTCGCGGGTGGTCAGCTCGCTTAGGGTGAAGGGCAGGCCGACGGAGGCGAGGACGGGCGGGTTGGCAAGCGCGGTTTCGGGCAGGCCGATGGCGCGGGCGGTGAGGGATGGCTCGGGGTGGGCGAGGATTTGCAGGGCGACCTCTGTGGTGAAGCGGGCTTCGGTTTCGGTCGCATGGGCGCGGATCGGACCGACGCCCAGTTCGAGGGTCATCTCGGGGCCGTCGCCTGCGCGGGCGAGGGCGACGGCGGTGCCGATCAGCGGGTGGCCAGCGAAGGGGATCTCCATGGTGGGAGTGAAGATGCGGACGCGGGCGGTGTGGGCGGGGTCTTCAGGCGGGAAGACGAAGGTGGTTTCGGAGTAGTTGAACTCGGCGGCGATCTTCTGGAGGGCGTCTTCGGGAAGGGCGCGCGCGTCTGGGATGACGGCGAGCGGGTTGCCGGTGAAGGGGATGGAGGTGAAGACGTCTAGGGTGAGGTAGGGGGTCATGGGCAGCGGTCGGGTCAGAAAAGTCTGCAGGGGAGGTGGAATTCGCCCGGCCTGCGGGCTGGCAATGTGGTGGGCAAATTGCCTGCCCTATCTCTCCCGGCGTGCCATGAAGGCCAGCCTTTCAAACAGATGCACGTCCTGCTCGTTCTTCAAGAGCGCGCCGTGGAGTTTGGGAAGGGCGTTGGCGCCGTTGCGTTTGAGGTCTTCGGGGGTGAGGTCTTCGGCGAGGAGGAGTTTGAGCCAGTCGAGCACCTCCGACGTTGACGGTTTCTTCTTCAGGCCGGGTTGGTCGCGGATTTCGTAGAACTGAGTGAGCGCGGTGGTCAGCAGGTCGGCCTTGATGCCGGGGTGGTGGACCTCGACGATCTGGCGGAGCGTGTCCATCTCGGGGAAGCGGATGAAGTGGAAGAAGCAGCGGCGCAGGAAGGCGTCGGGCAGTTCTTTTTCGTTGTTCGAGGTGATGATGACGATGGGGCGGTTCTCGGCCTTCACCGTCTGGCCGGTTTCGTAGACGTGAAACTCCATCCGGTCGAGCTCTTGCAGCAGGTCGTTGGGGAACTCGATGTCGGCCTTGTCGATCTCGTCGATCAGCAGCACCACGCGGCCCGTCGCGGAGAAGGCCTCCCAGAGTTTGCCGGGCTTGATGTAATTGGCCACGTCATGCACGCGCTCGTCGCCAAGCTGGCTGTCGCGGAGGCGGCTGACGGCGTCATATTCATAGAGCCCCTGCTGGGCGCGGGTGGTGGACTTGATGTGCCATTCGATCATCGGCAGACCGAGCGCGGCGCTGACCTGGCGGGCCAGTTCTGTCTTGCCGGTGCCGGGCTCGCCCTTGACCAGAAGCGGCCGCTCCAGCGCCACGGCGGCATTGACCGCAACGGTCAGGTCTTCAGTCGCGACGTAGCTCTCGGTGCCTTCGAATTTCATGATTTTCCTCAATCTTCTGCCGTGGGCCTGATTGTGATCACGGCATGGTCAATTCCACCCTGACGGCATTAAAAGACAGTGACAAGGGGGGCAGGCGCGTGTAGATGGACCGCATTGGAGCGCGTGATGCAAACGACTCGACAGAGTGAAAGAAAAGCACAGCCCGAGGGAGCACGGATGAAGCAGGAACTTTTTCTGGACGACGATTATCGCCCGGCCGAAGACGAACCCTTCATGAACGATCGCCAGACGGAATACTTCCGTCGCAAGCTGATCCAGTGGCGCGAAGACCTGCTGTCTGACAGCCGCGACACGATCGAAGCCTTGCAGGATGGCACTCGCAACATCCCAGACATCGCCGACCGTGCCAGTGAAG
Source organism: Vannielia sp. SX4 (assembly GCF_052828525.1). The sequence goes on along the minus strand of NZ_CM128247.1, from coordinate 2,832,032 downwards.
AGACCGACCGGGCTCTGGAACTGCGCACCCGCGACCGTCAGCGCAAGCTGGTGGCCAAGATCGACTCGGCGCTGCGCCGGATCGAGAACGGCGAATACGGATATTGCGAAGAGACCGGTGAGCCGATCAGCCTGAAGCGGCTGGATGCCCGCCCGATCGCCACGCTGAGCCTTGAGGCGCAGGAGCGCCACGAGCGCCGCGAGAAGGTGCATCGGGACGACTGATCCCTTGATGCTGATTGCAAAACGCGCCCGGAGGCCGAGAGGCCGGCCGGGCGTTGTGTTTTCATGACCTTGATTGGACTGGATGTGCTGGTGCTCGGCGGCGGGGTCGCCGGTCTGGCCACGGCGCGGGGGCTGGCCCTGCGCGGGGCGCGGGTGCGGCTGCTGGAGCAGGCGGGGGAGATTGCCGAGGTGGGCGCGGGGCTTCAGGTGAGCCCCAATGCGGGCCGGGTGCTGGAGGCTCTGGGGCTGGGGCAGGCGTTTGCGGAAGTCAGCGACGAGAGCCGAGGCGTTCGGATGCGCGAGGCGGCGCGGGGCCGGGAGGTGGCCTTTGTGCCCTACGCGGGCCGGGGGCGGTTTGCCAACGTGCATCGGGCCGATCTGATCGCGGTGCTGGAGCGCGGCGCGCGGGAGGCGGGCGTGGAGATCACGCTGGGCTGCCGCGTGGCGGAAGTGCAGCCCGGGGGGCGTGTGATCACAGAGGCGGGCGAGGTGCTGGAGGCCGGGCTGGTTGTGGGCGCGGACGGGCTGCATTCGGTCGCCCGCGCGGCGCTGTTGGGGCCTCAGGAACCGGTATTCACCCATCAGGTGGCGTGGCGTGCGCTGGTGGAGGCTGAGGCGCCGTTGCCGCCTGAGGCGCAGCTGTTCCTCGCGCCGGGGCGGCACTTGGTGGCCTACCCGCTGCGGGGCGGGCGGCTTGTAAACATCGTGGCCTGCGAGGAGCAGGCAGACTGGGCCGAAGAAGGCTGGCAGGTGCCGGGCGATGTGGAGGCGTTTCGGGCGGCCTTCGCGGGCTTCGGCGGGCCGGTGCCGGGGTGGTTGGCGCGGGTCGAGACGGTGCGGCGCTGGGGGCTGTTCCGGCACGGGGTCGCGGCGCGGTGGCACCGGGAGCGGCTGGTGATTGTGGGCGACGCGGCCCATCCGACGCTGCCCTACTTGGCACAGGGCGCGGCGATGGGGTTGGAGGACGCATGGGTGCTGGCCGCCGCGTTGGCGGAGGCCGACGGGCTGGAGGCCGGGCTGGCGGCGTTTCAGGCGGCGCGGGAGGCGCGGTGCAGGAGGATCGTGGACGCGGCGACGGCGAATGCGCGGAACTACCATCTGCCGCGCGGGCCGAAACGCTGGGCGGCACATCTGGCGCTGGGGCTGGCGAGCCGCTTTGCGCCGGGGGTGCTGCCGGGGCGGTTTGACTGGCTTTGGGGTGAGGATGTGACCTCGGGCTGACGCCGGGTGGTTCAGAAGAGATCGAGCAGGGGGAGGCCTGCGAGCAGGGGCGCGTTGCGCGGGCCGGAGGTGGTGCCGGTGACCTGCGGCAGGGCGGCGGCGAGGCCTTCTGCGGTGGACACATCGGCTGTGGGGGCAGGGATGGCGTGAAGCTCCAGCCCGGGGCCTTCCGGCTCTTCGATCACCACGCCATCCCAGCGGGCGGCGGTGCGTTTTGAGGTGACGAAGAGGTAATAGGCATCCCAACCGCCGATGGGGTCGAGCGTGACGAGTTGGAGGCCGTGGGCGTCGAAAACAGGGGCGTAATGGGCCCAGACCACGGGCATGGCCCCCCATTCGTCCCAGTGCAGGGCTTCGTCTGCGATGATCTGCTCCGGGTCGGGCCGGTCGGTGACGCCGTGGGCCTCGAGCATGGCATCGAGTTGGGGGCAGGCCTGCTCGCAGCCGTCTTTCCAATCGAAATAGGCGGCGCGGGGGCTGTCCCAGGAGAAGGCCGCGGCGAGAAACCAGGCGAGGGTGATGGAGCGGGAGCCGCCGTCGTCGAGCGCAGCGCCGGTTTCGGCCTCGATCACGCCGGGCGTGTCGCCGCTTTCGATGGCGCGGGCGACGGTGAGGGCCTCGCTGTCATTGCCGGTGATGAGGCGGGTGAGCTTGACGCGGGGCGCATCGAAGGCACCTTGCCGCCACAGATAGAGCGGCGGCGGGGCGAGCAGGGGCAGGGAGGCCACCAGCGCAATGAGCGAGAGCGCACCGCTGGCGGCGGCGCGGTCGGGGATGTCAGACATCCAGATCGACCCAGACGGGCACGTGGTCGGAGGGCTTTTCGCGGCCGCGCACGTCCTTTTCGATCCAGCAGTCGCGCAGGGTGTCGGCGGCTTGCGGGGTCAGCAGGAAGTGGTCGATGCGGATGCCATCGTTCCGATCCCACGCGCCGCGCTGGTAATCCCAGAAGGAATAGTGGCCGGGGCCGCGGGTACGGGCGCGGAAGGCCTCGGTGAAGCCGAGGTTGTTGAGGGTGCGCCACTTGGCGAGGCTTTCGGGGTGGAACAGCGCGTCACCGACCCAGGCCTCGGGGCGGGCGGCATCAATGGCGGAGGGGATGATGTTGTAATCGCCCGCCATCAGCGCGGGCTGCTCCTCGGCCAGTAGGGCTTTGCCGCGTTCGATCAGCCGGTCCATCCAGCCGAGCTTGTAGCGGAACTTCTCGCTCTGCCCGTCTTCCACCGGGTTGCCGTTGGGCAGGTAGAGGCCGCAGAGGCGGATGGCGGTGCGCTCGCCCATCACAGTGGCCTCGATCCAGCGGGCCTGCTCATCGGTGTCGTCGCCGGGCAGGCCGCGGCTGACATCTTCGAGCCGGAGTTTGGACAGGATGGCGACGCCGTTGAAGCCCTTTTGGCCGTGGGTCTCGACCTGATAGCCGAGGTCTTCGAAATGCTCGCGGGGGAAGGCCTCGTCGACCGATTTGATCTCTTGCAGGAGGGCCACATCGGGGGCGCTCTCGGTGAGCCAATCGGTGACGGCGCTGATGCGGGCCTTCACGCCGTTGATGTTGAAGGTGGCGATTTTCATGGGGCCCTCCGCGCTTGCTGGGCCTTTCTGCCCGATCGGGCCGGGGCGCACAATGTCTGACCGGGGTCTGAGCGGGGTCTTCGCGGGGACATCACGCGGACATCACGGGGGCAGTTGGATTTCAGGGAACCGGGCGTGGGGCGGGCTGGTTCATCTGATGACAGGCCGCGCGGCAAGTGGCGCAGGCCGGACCCAGACAAAGCCGAGAGAGACACCCGATGTTCAGCACCATCTTTGGCCCGCGTGCCAGCGAGACCCCCAGAATCGAAACCCGCCGCGAAGCGATCGAGCGGCTGCTTGGCGACCTGAACACGGCGATCGACTTTCTGCCCGAGAAACCGGCGGTCACGGTGAACCCGCGCACCGGGCATATCTCGCTCGACCTGCCCGACGAAACGGTGGATCTGACGCGGCATCTGGCCTGACACCGCGCCCTGCGCCGCGCGGGTCGCGCACTGGGCGGCGGCTGGCCCGCCGTGCCTGCTGCCGCTCGGCGGGTCGTTGCATAAGTAACCGGATCAACGTGAAAATTTCACACAACGGTCCTTGAAGCGCCTTGCCGGTATCTCTACTTTGAGATGTATTGTGTGAACGTATTTTGACTCACTTGAATCTTGGCAATTGACGCCTCCCCCCTCAATGGTGCGTTTTTTTCAATGGATGGCGTTTATACCCAGGAGACAAACCTCGGCTGGATCGAGACGGATCTGGGCAAGGATCACCTGCTGCTTCTGAAATTTGCCGGGACGGACAGGGTCAACGGGCTGTTCGACTACCGGGCCGAGGTGCTCGCGCGGAAGGGGCTGGACCCTGATGCGCTGCTGGGCACCCATGCGACGGTGCAGTTGGAGACGGTGAACCACGGCGCCTGCCCCTTCGATGGCATCGTGACGGCGGTGGAGTGGATGAAGGCCGATGTGGCCGGGGACCGCTATGCGCTGGAGCTGCGCCCGTGGTTCTGGCTCGCCGGGCGGCGGCGGCAGCAGCGGATCTTCCACGAGATGCCGGTGAACGACATTCTGGAGCAGGTGCTTGGCGATTGGTCGAGCGCCGGGCCGGAGACCCATCGGCTGGATCTGAACCAGACCTACCCTGAGCTGGAATACACGGTGCAGTATCGCGAGAGCGACCTCGCCTTTGCCTGCCGGCTGATGGAGTGCTTCGGGATCAGCTACCATTTTGAGCATGAGGCGGGGAACCACTGCCTTGTGCTGACCGACAGCCATGAGGCGATGGGCGAGCTGCCCGACATCACCCGCGAGTATCGCCCGGTGGAGGAGAACTTCCGCAAGGAGGAGGAGCACTTCTGGGACTGGCGGCGCGCGCGCCACATGACCACCGGCAAGATCAAGCTGGCCGACTACAACTTCAAGAAGCCCGGCGCGAACCAGGTGGTGGAGCAGGTGGGCGATGCGGAGTTCAGCTTCGGCGACATCGAAAGCTACGATTATCCGACCGGCATCGAGGACACCGGCGTGCCGGGCGCGCCGCGCGAGCCGAACCGCACTGCGCCCGACAGCGAGGATGACACCGCCCGCAAGGCGCTGGCGCAGCTGCGGACCACGCAGGAGCGCAGCGAGGACGTGCGCGCCCATGCGGCGGGCGATGTGATCAGCCTGAAGTCGGGCATGCGCTGCACCGCCCACGGGCCGTTCGCCGATTTTATCGCTGCCGAGCAGCACCTGTGCCTTGAGGCGCGCCACGAGTTCACCTCGGAGGCCTATCGGTCCGGCGCAAGTGATGGCGAGCGGGCCTATGAGGGGCATTACGTGCTCACACCCGTCTCCGCGCCCTTCGCGCCGGTCCGCGCCACGCCGCAACCCATCGTGCAGGGGCCTCAGACGGCCCGCGTGGTGGGCGAGGGCGAGATTGACTGCGACAAGTACGGTCGCATCCTCGTGCGCTTCCACTGGGACCTGACCGGCGCCCACTCCATGCGCTGCCGGGTCAGCCAGAACTGGGCCGGCAAGGGCTGGGGCGGCATGGTGATCCCGCGGATCGGCATGGAAGTGGTGGTGGAGTTCATCGAGGGCAACCCCGACAAACCGCTGGTGACGGGCTGTGTGTACAACGGGAAGAACGATGTGCCGTGGGAGTTGCCCAAGCACAAGACCCGCTCGACCTTCCGGACCGATACGCATCAGGGCAAGGGCTTCAACGAGCTCTACTTCGAGGATGAGAAGGACGAGGAGAAGATCTATCTCCACGCCCAGAAGGACCATGAGATCCACGTTGAAAACAACCGCGCCAAGCGGGTGGACCGGAACCAGTCGGAGAGCGTGGGCAACAACAAGTCGATCGAGGTGGGCAACAACCACCACGAGGTGATCGGCGGCAACATGACCCTGATGGTCGGCCCCAACAAATTGCAGAGCGCCGTGACCGGCGCGTTTACCGCTTTCACCGGCAAGCTTGGCGATCTGGCCAACAAGCTGGGGCTGCCGGACTTTCTGAACATGGGCGAGGGGAACCTCGTGATCGGGGTGGCGAAGAACAAGGCGGAGACGGTGATGCTCTCTTCGACCGAGATGGTTGGCGCTGCCAAGGCGCTGACGGTCGGCGGCGGCTATCAGGTCACCGTGGGTGGCATCAAGAACGAGAGCGTCGCGATCGGGTCTTGGGAGGAAGTCGGCAACAACAAGGTCGTTCACGTGGGCGAAAAGTTCGAGTTGGTGGTCGGAAAGTCGAAGTTGGTGATGGACCGTGATGGCAACATCTCGTTGGAGGGTGTCGACATCAAGATCAACGGCAGTTCCAGCATCAAAGCGACGGCCGGTCGTATCGACCTGAACTAGGAGCGAAGTCATGGCACTCAAACCGACGTCGGGGAGCTGGAATTCGGCACAGGATGAAAACCGCGGCCAGCGTGACGCTTTGCGTGAGGCATTCTTTGCGCAGGCAGGCGTCAAGGTGACGGCTTCGATGCGCGATGTTCACCTGCGGCCTGCGACGCGCATTCGCAAGCTGGGCGAAGTGATGCAGGCGACCTTGTCGCCGCGTATCGATGACAAGCACCTTGCCAAGATCACGGGCATTGCGCAGGCGCATATGGCCGCGACCGGGCTGTGCGTGCCGGCGCTGGGGCTAATGCCCGAGAGCCGGTCCAAGTCGATCAAGGCTTTTGCGCCCGAGGTTCTGAGAAGCTTCTTTACGGGCGAGAAAGATACCACGCTCGACAGATCGCTGTTCTAGGTCGGGCGCATGGCCGAAACCGAACTCGAGGAACGCTATCTGCGCGACCAGCGCGAGTACGAGGAGGCCCTGCAGGCCTATCGGGAACTGGTGGGCGGCGCCGCCAATACGCTGCCGATGCCATCCAGTTTTGAGGCCAGCTACCTGACCCCGCCGGATGGCTATGAACGCGCGGCGACCGATCCGTGGATCTCGGAGCGGTTTCCCGGCGTTGCCGATGCTGCTCAGCGCGTGATCGCCGAGGAAGCCGACCTTCAGGATGCCGACTACCTCGCACTCGACGAGCCGGGGGGGAGTCACGGGCAGGGCAACTGCTCGATCGCCCAATACACGCGGGAACAGTTCCTCGAGTATTACGCGATGATCGAGATGGTCTACAAACTGGCCACGGACGACGATTTCAGGCGCGAAATAGCCGGCCAGCTCCACAGCGCCTACATGAATTCGGCGTTCCGGAACATCGAGGTAGCTGACATCCTCGACTGGCGGGCCGACAACCTTCAGGACGAGATCGAGGCAGCGGAGGCGCGGGAACGGGGCGACAGAACCCTGCTCGACCGGGTCGGCTCGGTGTTTGGTTTCGAGGATGGCGACGAGTTTGCGCTATGGGCGATGGGCTACGACAGCGTCGAGGAGATGGAAGAGGAGATGGGCGTCGAGGTTGTCGAACAATCGGCAGCCGAACTCCGCGAGCGGCAGGATCGGCTTCGAGCCGAGGCGGATATTCACCGCGATGCGGCAATCGAGAAGCTGAAGAGCTACTTCACCAATATCTGGAACCAGCTGAAAGCCCGATACGAAGAGTGCGGGCTGATGTACGCAATCGTCACCAGCGGTATCGACGGTGCCTTTCTTGCTGCTGAATTCGGTGCGGGCGTCGGGATCGTACGTGCCCTGAGGTTTGTGCCGATCCGGCGGGGCGGGCGCTACGGGGTTGAGCTGACGACTATGGATGGGCGCCGGCTCGGAGAGGCGGATTGGAGCGAGGGGGAACTCACCGGAAAATACGGTGAACCGGACCAGAGCCAGGTTGCCGGTATTGAACCTGACAGCAACCGGACCATTCCCGACAGAGACGCCAGCACGGGCGATGGCGACCGCAGGGACGGTGACGAGGGGGGTGGGGACCGGCGTGACAATGACGACCCGGCCACCGCCCCGGTGCCGCAGACGGACGTTCCTTGCTTTGATGTGCCCGATACATGGGATGCCGATCAGATCGCGGAGTTCGACCGGCAGCTCGCCGAGCAACAGACCGGAATCAATTCGATGACCGCCGATGAGATGGGCTATGCTCATGCGGTCCTAGACCAGGCGCGGACGGTCTGGCGGGAGAACGGGCAGAATGGCAGCGCGACGGATCTGCTGCGCGATCGCAGGGCGCAGGAGGCAGCGCGCGAGGCGTACCGCAACCAACTCCGGCAGCAGGGGCTTTCGCCTGCGCGAATCCGCGAGATCATGTCTGGCCTCAACGCCACCCATGTGGTTGATATCATCGCCGGTGGGGACCCCCGTGTTCTGACCATGGGCGGCGGTCCACAGAACCAGCGGATCGGCAGCCTCTGGAACATTGCGCCGGGCGGCTCCAACTCGGGCACAACGAGGGCCGGTACGCTGGCCCAGGCCGCAAGCGACATGCGCGCCGCCGGAATGGGCGACAGAAACATGAACGTCGGCCTTTCGAGATGCCGATAGAGAAGGACGAGCCATGCTGCACTCTCACTACGCCGAGATGATCGAGGAGATCGGCCCGCCGCGCGGAGGCAAGGCCCCGAGTGCAGAAGCGATGGACTACCTGCGCGCGCACTTTCCGGCAGCCTATGTGGGCTTCATTGAAGAGTTCGGCTTTGGCCACTACTTCGATAGGGGCTACCAGTTCTGCGACCCGCTGGCGTTCAGGCCGGTTGCTGCGCTGATCTTCAAGGCGGATTCCGACTTCAGCCATGCTGATTGCCACGTTGCCGCCTACAATGCGTGGGGCACCTTGAAGATGTGGTCGGAGCGCCATGGCGAGGTGACGGTTGATCTGCTGCGCTACACGGTCAAAGCGCCGCGATTGTTGCCCGACGTAATGAATGCGCCGATCCTGCCAGCAGGTATGGCGGGCACGGCGACGGAACCCGATGCCAACAGCCTGTCGGCGGCGCTCCTGCCTTGGGACGACAATGCACGTGAGTTGTGGGACTTCGCCGATGAGCCGATGTTCCGGGAAGCGGTGCGCCGTTTAGGGCCATTGCAGGCGGGAGAATGCTTTGGGTTCGTCCCTTCACTCGCTGTAGCGGGCTACGACAGTCGGACGCGCGCTGTTGAAAACGTGCAGAAGATGGATGCCTTGGTGCACTTCACGATGATAGCGCAACTCGCACCCTTCGCACTGACCCATCTTGTTCACGGCCGAGAGACCATCGCCCGCGAAATCGGCTGAGCGTCATTTGGAGGTCTGTTCTAATGTCGCTTCGAAGCAACGATTGCGTGACACGAAGCTAACGCGGGAGGAATGGGCATCTACCGTTGAGGTCTTGGAAGGCCGACTTGCCCAGCGTCGGCCTACATCGAAAACGAGGTGCCGCAGCCGCAGGAGCTGGTGGCGTTGGGGTTTTCGATCGTGAAGCGGGCGCCGATGATTTCGTCGGAGAAGTCGATGGTGGCGCCTTCGAGGAAGGGCAGGGAGACTTCGTCGACCACGACCTTCTGGCCACCCTGCTCCAGCACAAGGTCGTCGGCGGCGGGCTCGTCGAGCGTGATCTCGTATTGAAAGCCTGAGCAACCGCCGCCTTCGACGGCGACGCGCAGCGCCTTGGGGGCCGCGCCGATCTCGGCGAGGCGGGCATAGGCGCGGGGGGTGACTTTTGGCGGCAGGGTGAGGGTCATCGGGTGCATCGCTTTCCGGTTACGTTTCAAATATATGGGGCGGGACAGGGCGCGACAAGGCAGGGTTGCGCGGGAATTGAAGGGACGGGGCAGCTATGCGGGCGGTTTATGCATGTGATCCGGAGCAAAGCCGGGGGCGGCTATTTCCGGAGGAGGAGAGCCATTTTCGCTCGCCTTTTCAGCGCGATAGGGATCGGATCATCCATGCCAGCGCGTTCCGGCGGCTCAAGCACAAGACGCAGGTTTTCGTCGAGCACGAGGGCGATCACTTTCGCACCCGGCTGACGCATACGCTGGAAGTGGCGCAGGTGGGCCGCACGATTGCGGGCACGCTGGGGCTGAACATCGAGCTGACGGAGGCGGTGGCGCTGGCCCATGACCTCGGGCACACGCCCTTTGGCCACACCGGGGAGGACGCGCTGGCGGCGCTGATGGCGCCGCACGGCGGGTTTGACCACAATGCGCAGGCGATCCGCATCGTAACCTCACTGGAGCGGCATTACGCGGAGTTCGACGGGATCAACCTGACGTGGGAGAGCCTTGAGGGCATCGCCAAGCACAACGGGCCGGTGGAGGGCGCGCTGCCCTATGGGCTGGCCGAATATGCCAAGCTGCAGGATCTGGAATTGCACACCCATGCCAGCGCCGAGGCGCAGGTAGCGGCGCTGTCGGACGACATTGCCTACAACAACCACGACCTGATGGACGGGCTGCGGGCCGGGCTTTTTACCGACCGGGACCTTGAAGGTCTTGCGCTGACCGCCGACAGCTATCGGCAGGTGGACCAGATCTACCCCGGGCTGGACTTCAAGCGCCGCCGCTACGAGGCGCTGCGGCGGGTGTTCGGCGTGATGGTAGAGGATGTGATCGCGGTCAGCCGCGCCCGGTTGAACGAGGCCGCCCCACAGAGCGCACAGGAGGTGCGGGAGCTGGGGCATCCGGTGGTGGATTTCTCGGACGATCTGAAGGCGCGGATCACCGAGGTGCGGGCCTTCCTGTTTCAGCGGATGTATCGCGCGCCGGCGGTGGTGGAGATGCGTGAGAAGGTGACGAAGGTGGTGGAAGAGCTGTTTCCGCTCTTCATGTCACGCCCCGATCTGCTGCCCGATGAGTGGCAGAAGGACGTGGGCGAGGCGCGGGGCCAGACGGCGCTGGCGCGGATCGTGGCCGATTACATTGCCGGCATGACCGACCGCTTTGCCTTGCAGATGCATGAGAAGCTGCTGGGGTAGCAAAACTGCCGGGGGAGCGCCTAGAGCGGCCGGATGGTGCCGCGCAACCAGAGCCAGGCGCAGACCAGCACCGTCAGCGGCACGGCTAGGGATGACGCAAGCCCGCCAAGCGCCGCTGTCAGCGCTACGCCGAGGCTCAGGGCACCGGTGCGGAGCATGTCGAACGCGCTGGCGGGGCTAAAGGGGACATAGCCCGTCGCATAGGCAAGCGCGGGCAGCAGGGCGGCGAGACCGATCAGGGTGGCGCACGTCGTGTTTATGCGGCGGCGCGGCTGGGCAAAGAGCAGGCAGGCGAGAGCGCCGAGGCAGAGCAGCAGGGGCAGCGGGCCGAGCAGGTGGTTGGCGGGTTCCGACGAAAGCAGCGCATCGGCCAGCGCTGCGAAGCGCTGGGAGGGATCGGTTATCATCAGCGCGGCCCCGGCCAGCGGCAGGTGGGCGACCATCCACGGCAGGGCCCAGAGGGCGACGAGGGCAATAAGCCAAGGGCGTATGGCGCCGGGCAGCAGGGCTTTGCGGTGGAGCATGACGGCGATCAGCAGAAGGAGCGCCAGTAGTGGCCCGCCCGCCGGCAGGGGAGACAGGCCAGATGTGAAGGCCACGTCGGCGAGCACCAGCAGGACCAGGGCGATGAGCGCCGCATGGCGTGGTGTGGGCCCGGGCAGGCGCAGGGCCAGCGCGGCGGTTAGTGCGAGCGGGCCCGCGATGCCGATAACCGAGCCAAGGGACATGACGGCGATTTGCATGGCGTAGGCATCGCGGGCGGCGAGTTCGAACTCACTGCGGGTGGCGAACCAGATATTGGCAACCGCGATGAGCGCCACGAGGAGGGTGGCGAGGTGCGCCCCGGTGCGCGCCGCACGCCCCGAGCCCGGCCGCGGCACCGCTTGCGGCAGGATGGCGGCAATCAGCATGGAGAGCAGCGAAATTGCCAGCGTCGCGCCCTGCACGATACGGAACGCCAGCCCTTCGAATTGGTAGAGCGGCGGCTGCGGCGTGACCATTTCGCGCGGGATGGTGAAGAGCAGCAGGCCCAAGACGGCGGAGGCGAGCGCCAGGGCGATGCAGAGGCGCAGGGCGCGGTGGCTTGGGCTGAGGTCTGTCATGGTGCATTCCTACCAACGGGGCGGAGCGGTGCAAGCGACGCTTGACCCCTGCGGGCGGGCTGATAGAGACGCGGGCGGAGAGAAGGACCGATGACATGAACCTCTTTGCCGATATCCGGGCGCTCGTTGTAACCGAACTGGAGGCCATGATGGCCGAAGGCGCGCTGCCCGAGGGGCTGGCGCTGGACAATGTGACCGTGGAGCCGCCGCGCGATGCCGCCCATGGCGACATGGCGACCAATGCCGCGATGGTGCTGGCCAAGCCCGCCAAGGCCAACCCGCGCGAGATTGCGGGGCAGCTTGCGGACCGTCTTGCCAAGGATGTGCGGATCGAGCGTGCCGAGGTGGCTGGGCCGGGGTTTATCAACCTCGCGCTGGCCCCGGCGGTCTGGGGCGGCGTGGTGAAGGCGGTGCTGTCGGACAGGGCTTCTTTCGGGCGTTCGGAGCTGGGTGAAGGTCGTCGCGTAAACGTTGAATTCGTCTCGGCAAATCCGACCGGCCCGATGCATGTGGGTCATACGCGGGGCGCCGTCTTCGGCGACGCTCTGGCGAGCCTGCTGGCCTATGCGGGCTACGAGGTGACGCGGGAATATTACATCAACGACGGTGGCGCGCAGGTGGATGTGCTCGCCCGCTCTGTGTACCTCCGTTATCTGGAGGCGCACGGGCAGGACGTGGCCTTTGAAGATGGCACCTACCCCGGCGACTATCTCGTGCCGGTGGGCGAGGCGCTGAAGGCCAAGGTGGGCGATGCCTTTGTGGACAAGGGCGAGCAGTTCTGGCTGGAAGAGGTGCGGGACTTCGCGACCGAGGCGATGATGGCGCTGATCCGCGAGGATCTGGCCGCGCTCGGCGTCGAGATGGACGTGTTCTTCTCGGAAAAGGCGCTCTATGGCACCGGCAAGATCGAGGCCGCGATCAACGATCTGCGGGGCAAGGGGCTGATCTACGAGGGCAAGCTGAAGCCGCCCAAGGGCAAGCTGCCGGACGATTGGGAAGCCCGCGAGCAGACCCTCTTCAAAAGCACCGACTATGGCGACGACGAGGACCGGCCGGTGCAGAAGGCCGATGGCGCATGGGCCTATTTCGCCCCCGACATCGCCTATCATTACGACAAGGTTTCCAGAGGCTTCGACGAGCTTATTGATGTGTTCGGCGCCGATCACGGCGGCTACGTCAAGCGGATGAAGGCTGCCGTTGCCGCGCTGTCGGAGGAGCGGGTGCCGCTGGATGTGAAGCTGATCCAGCTGGTGAAACTGTTCAAGGACGGGCAGGAGTTCAAGATGTCCAAGCGGGCGGGCACATTCGTCACGCTCCGCGACGTGGTGGACGAGGTGGGCGCAGATGTGACCCGCTTTGTGATGCTGACCCGCAAGAACGACGCGCCGCTCGACTTCGACTTTGCCAAGGCGCTGGAGCAGAGCAAGGACAACCCGGTTTTCTACGTGCAATACGCCCACGCGCGGGTGCGCTCGGTGATGCGGAAGGCGGAAGCCGCGGGCTGGAAACTGGACCAGATCACCATTCTGGATCAGGACCTCGACACGCTGCACGAGGCCGAACTGCCGGTGGCCCGCAAGCTGGCCGAATGGCCGCGGCTGGTGGAGATTGCCGCCAAGGGCCATGAGCCGCACCGGATCGCCTTTTATCTCTACGAGCTGGCGCAGGCGTTCCACGCGCTGTGGAACCGGGGCAACGACACGCCGGAACTGCGGTTCTTCCAGGAGGGCAACGAAGGCGCTTCTCTGCCGAAAATCGCCTTGGCGAAGGCCGTTTCCGTTGTCATTTCGTCCGGTCTTGGTATCTTGGGCGTAACCCCGGCGGAAGAGATGCGCTGAGCCCTCAGGGCCCGCGCCACTGATCGGGGAGGCAGGCAAGCGTGCCCAGCCCCGAAAAGAGGGCGGGCCGAGAGAGCGAGGCGAGCATGGATCCCAGGCAGGATCTTCGACCGATGAACGAGGTCGTGTGGCACCCGGATGGGGCGCCGCAGGGCGCGGATCAGGCGGGCTATGAGCCCGAATTCACGCAGGATTATCAGAGCGATGCGCCGCGAAGTGCGGGCGCGAAGCTGGTCAGCGGCGCGGGCGCGGCGATGAGCCTTGCGCTGATCGCGGGGCTGGCCATTTGGGGCTATCGGATTACCGTGCGCGATGTGACCGGCGTGCCGGTCGTGGCCGCGCTGGAAGGGCCGATGCGGATTGCGCCGGAAGAGCCGGGCGGCGAGGTGGCCGACCACACGGGCTACGCGGTGAACGATGTGGCCGCCGAGGGCGAGGCCGCCGATCTGCCCGAGCAGATCACGCTGGCGCCCGGCCCGGCGACGCTGAGCGAAGAAGATTTGCCGCTCGCCGCGATGGTGCAGCGCGAGGTGGAGCAGGCGCAGGTGGCCCCCGAAGAGGCGACGCCCGGCACCGAGGCCCAGGATGGCGAGCTGGTCGCGCCTGAGCTGGCCGTGGCCGCCAACCTGCCCGACGATGTGGACCCGAACGACCCGGTGGCCGTGGCGCTGGCGATGGCCGGGCAGCTGAGCGAGGGGGCCGAGCCTCTCTCTGGCGCGGCTGCCGAGGCGTCGACCGAGGCGGCGGACCCGGAGAAGGCGAAGCTGGCCAATCTGCCGGGCGTGAAGCGCTCGCTGCGGCCCAAGGTGCGGCCTGCCGGGCTGAAAGCGCCTGCGCCGAGCGAGGCGGAGCCGGAGGCGCGGCGCACGACGGTGGTGCCCGAGGGCGCCGAGGTTGCCGAGGACGATCAGGTGCCGGCTGGCACCCGGCTGGTGCAGCTTGGGGCCTTTGAAAGCCCGGAGGAGGCCGCCCAGCTTTGGGGCCGGCTTGCCGGGCAGTTCGACAGCCTGATGTTGGAGAAGACCCGGCTGATCATGGAGGCCGAAAGCGGCGGGCAGACCTTCTATCGTCTGCGGGCGCAGGGGTTTGCGGACCTCAGCGATGCGCGCCGGTTCTGTGCGGCGCTGGTGGCGGAGAAAGCCGAATGCATCCCGGTGGTCGCTCGGTGAAACGGCCCGCACGGCTTTCGCCCTACATCTTCGGTTGCGACGGGCTCGAGGTGACGCCGGATGAGGCGGCGCTTTTTGCCGATGTGAGCCCTGTGGGCTTCATCCTTTTCAAGCGCAACATCGCCCACCCGGAGCAGGTGAGGGCCCTGACCGCCGGGCTGCGGGAGGCTGTGGGCTGGGAGGCCCCGGTGTTCATCGATCAGGAGGGCGGCCGGGTGGACCGGATGGGCCCGCCGCATTGGCGCAACTGGCTGCCGCCGCTGGACCAGAACGCGCAGGTAGGGCCGGAGCGTGCCGCAAGGGCGATGGAGTTGCGCTACCGGCTCATCGCCGACGATCTGCGCGCCGTCGGAATAGATGGCAACTGCGCCCCGATGGGCGACATTGCCCATGCCAAGACCCATGCCGTGCTGCGCAACCGCTGCTATGGCGAAACCCTTGAAGCGGTTGTCAAATCCGCCCGCGCAGTGGCGGACGGGTTGCTCGCGGGCGGGGTGCTGCCAGTGCTCAAGCACATTCCCGGCCACGGCCGCGCGACGATGGACAGCCACCTAGAGCTGCCCCGCGTCACCGCCTCGGCGGAGGAGCTGCGGATCAGTGATTTTGCCGCCTTCGAGGCGCTGAACGACCTGCCGCTCGGGATGAGCGCGCATATCGTGTTCGAGGCCTTCTCGGAGAAGGCCGCCACGGTGGACCCGGTGATGATTGCGCTCATTCGCGAAGAAATCGGCTTTGGCGGCCTGCTGATGACCGATGATCTGAGCATGGAGGCGTTGGATGGCAGCCTGCCGCAGCGGGCGCAGGCCGCGCGGGCGGCGGGGTGCGATGTGGTGCTCTACTGCAAGGGCGTTTTCAGCGAGCTGAAGGCGCTGGCGGAGATTGCCGAAGATATGAATGAAACGGGGCTGGCCCGGGTGGATGCTGCCTTGGAAGCCCGCCGCACCCCTGATACCATTGACCGGAGCGCAATGGAGGCCGAGTACGAGGCCGTATTGAGAGGGCAGGCGGGCGATGGGTGAGGACGATGGCTGAGGACGGGGCCTCCCTCTTTTCGGATGTGTCCGACCGGCTGGCGGCCGAGGCGCTGATCGTCGATGTCGACGGCTTCGAAGGGCCGCTCGATCTGCTGCTGACCCTTGGCCGGACCCAGAAGGTGGACCTGCGGAAGGTCTCGATCCTGCAACTGGCCGAGCAGTACCTTGCCTTCGTTGAACGCGCCAAGCAGCTGCGCATCGAACTGGCCGCCGATTATCTGGTAATGGCGGCTTGGCTGGCGTTTCTGAAATCCAAGCTGCTGCTGCCGCCCGATCCTTCGGAAGAAGGCCCGAGCGGCGAGGAACTGGCGGCGCACCTCGCGTTCCAGCTGGAGCGGCTTGCCGCCATGCGCGATGTGGCCGCCAAGCTGATGGCGCGCGACCAGATGGGCCGCGACTTCTTTGCGCGCGGGGTGCCGGAGAGCGTGGAGCGGGTGCGGCGGGTGACCTACACCGCCACGCTGATGGACCTGATGAAGGCCTATGCCCGCATCCGCACCAAGGACGAGTTCCGCCCCTTCGTGATGGACCGCGAAAACCTGTTCACGATGGAGCAGGCGCTGGACCGGCTGCGCGGGCTGATCGGCTATGCGGGCGAGTGGACCAACCTGATGACCTACCTGCCCGAGGGCTGGGAGAACGACCCGATGCGCCGCCGCTCGGCGACAGCGGCGACCTTTGCCGCCTCGCTGGAACTGGTGAAGCACGGGCACCTGACGATCCGGCAGGAAGACACCTTTGCCCCCATTCAGATCAAGCTGAAGGAGGCGCCGCGTGGTTGACGGGCTGGATGAGGTGGAGGTCGAGGAAAGCCTCTTTGAAGCGCCGCCGATGGGCGAGCAGGAGCGGATGGTGGAGGCCATTCTCTTTGCCAGCGCCGAGCCTGTCACCGTGGCCGAGCTGAACGCCCGGATGCCGCACGGCGCCGAGGCGCAGGTGGCGCTGGAGAACCTGCAGAAGCGCTACGAGGGGCGCGGCGTGGAGCTGCGCCGGGTCGGGGAGGCCTGGGCGATGCGCACCGCGCCGGACCTTGGCTTTTTGATGCAAAAAGAGACGGTCGAGACGCGGAAGCTCTCCCGCGCCGCCATCGAGACACTGGCCATCGTGGCCTATCACCAGCCCGTCACCCGCGCCGAGATCGAGGAGATCCGGGGCGTGAGCGTGAGCCGCGGCACGGTGGACCAATTGCTGGAGCTGGAGTGGATCCGCTTTGGCCGCCGCCGCATGACGCCGGGCCGCCCGGTGACCTATGTGGTGACACAGGATTTTCTGGACCATTTCGGCCTGGAATCTGCCCGCGACCTGCCGGGGCTCAAGGAGCTCAGGGCGGCGGGCCTGCTCGACAGCCGCCCGCCGCCGGGCATGGTCGGGCTGGGAGACGGCGAAGACGAGGCGGACGACACTCAAGACCAAGACGAACTTTTCAGAGAGGAAGAGACAGATGAATAGCATTTTTTCGCAGATCTGGCGCACGATCGTGATGCAGTTCTCCGACAAGGCCCGCCATGCGATGAACAGCAAGATGAGCCAGGGCATGAACTCGGCCCGTGACAGCATGCTGGGCAGCGGCAAGAAGGACGACGAGTGAACGCCGGCCATCTCATAAACATGGTGCTGCGGATGCTGATGCGTTCGCGGCGCCGCGCTGGCCGCAATGGCGGCATGGGTGGCGCGAAGGGCGGAAACGAGAACCGCCGCAAGCTGCGCTCGGCCCTGCGGATCGGGCGGATGTTCGGCCGGTTCTGACGGCGCTGTGAGGCGGCCCACCGGACCGCTTGACCCGGCCTCGGGGGCGGGATAGGCCACGCGCATCATGGCCCGCGCCCCGCTTTTGCAACTCTCCGACATTTCGCTCACCTTCGGCGGCAACCCCGTTTTTGAAGGTGTTTCCTTGACCGTGCAGCCCGGCGACCGTGTGGCGCTGGTAGGCCGCAACGGCTCGGGCAAATCCACCCTGATGAAGGTCATGGCAGGCCTCGTGGAGGCTGACGCGGGCGCGGTGGTGGCCGCGCCGGGCGTGCGGGTGGGCTACATGGAGCAGGAGCCCTCGATGGAGGGTTTCGAGACGCTGGGCGCGTTCGCAGCGAGTGGGCTGGACGAGTCAGAGGCTTGGCGCGTGGAGGCGGTGGCCGAGGGGCTGAAGTTTGGGCTCGAGACGGCGGTGGCCTCGGCCTCGGGCGGTGAACGGCGGCGCGCTGCGCTGGCCAAACTGCTGGCCGAAGCGCCGGAGCTGATGCTGCTGGACGAGCCGACCAACCACCTCGACATCGAAGCCATCGGCTGGCTGGAGCGCGAGCTGCGCGAGACCCGCGCAGGCTATGTGCTGATTTCCCACGACCGGGCCTTTCTGACCAACCTCACCCGGGCCACGCTCTGGATCGACCGGGGCGAGGTGCGGCGGCAGGAGCAGGGGTTTGCCCATTTCGAGGCTTGGCGCGACAAGGCCTGGGAAGAGGAAGACACCGCCCGCCACAAGCTCGACCGCAAGATCAAGGCCGAGGCCCGCTGGGCGGTGGAGGGCATCAGCGCCCGCCGCAAGCGCAACATGGGCCGGGTGCGCGCCCTGCAGGAGCTGCGGGCCGAGCGCGCGGGGCAGGTGCGCCGAAAGGGCGTGGCGGCGTTGGAGCTGGAAGAGGGCACCAAGAGCGGCAAGGTGGTGCTGGAGGCGCAGGGAATTGCCAAGCGCTTTGGCGAAAAGGTGATCCTGCGGCCCTTCGACCTCAAGCTCACCCGCGGCGAGCGGGTGGCTTTTGTTGGGCCCAATGGCGCGGGCAAGACCACGCTGATCAACATGCTCATCGGCAAGACCGCGCCCGACGAGGGGCAGGTGAAGCAAGGTCACGGGGTGGAGATGGCGGTCTTCGACCAGACCCGCGCCGCGCTCGATGGCGATGCCAGCCTGTGGGAGAACCTCGCGGGCGATCCGGCGATGCGGGTGAGCGGGCAGGCCGACCAGGTGATGGTGCGGGGGCAGCCGCGCCACGTGGTCGGCTACCTGAAAGACTTTCTCTTCGACGAGGCGCAGGCCCGCGCGCCGGTGCGCTCGCTCTCGGGCGGCGAGAAGGCAAGGCTGCTGCTGGCCCGGCTGATGGCGCGCGAGAGCAACCTGATGGTGCTGGACGAGCCGACCAACGACCTCGACATCGAAACGCTGGACCTGCTGCAGGAGGTGCTCTCGGACTACCCCGGCACCGTGCTGCTGGTGAGCCACGACCGGGATTTCATCGACCGGGTGGCAACCCGCTCGGTGGTGCTGGAGGGCGAGGGCCGGGCGACGGTTTATGCTGGCGGCTGGTCTGACCTCGTGGCGCAGGGCGGCGGGCAGTGGCAGCGCTCCACCGCCGCGCCCAAGCGGGCCGCGAAGGTGGAGGAAAAGCCCGCGCCGGAGAAGCCCAAGGCGAATGGCCTCAGCTTTACCGAGAAACACCGGCTGGAGGCGTTGCCCGCCGAGATCGCGCGGCTGGAAGCCGAGATCGGCAAGCTGACCGAGCTGATGAGCGACCCCGAGCTCTTCACCCGCGAGCCGGTGAAGTTCAAGAAGGCCAGCGAGGCGCTGACAGAGCGGCAGACGAAGCTCTCTGCGGCGGAAGAGGAATGGCTGGAGCTGGAGGAAAAGGCCTCGGCCTGATCTTCATCTTGGTCCAAATATCTCCGGGGGTGTGGGGGCAGCGCCCCCACTGAGCAAGGCCTCAGCTGTCGTCCCGCTTGCTCTGATCGTGCAACCGCGCCACCCGCGCCGCCTCGGCCTTGGCCTGCTCTTTCTGCGCCTTGGTCAGCCCGTGAAAGGCGGCGTTCTGGTCGGCGCGGGCCTTCTTCTCGGCGCGCGCCTTGTCTTTCCGCACCCGGTTCAAGTTGACGGGCTTTTCGCTCACTTCGGGCCGATCATGTCTTGCGGTCGGACCACCTTGTCGAAGGTTTCCGCATCGACGAAGCCCAGTGCGATGGCCTCTTCCTTGAGGGTCGTGCCGTTCTTGTGGGCGGTCTTGGCGACCTTGGTGGCGTTGTCGTAGCCGATGGTGGGGGCGAGCGCCGTGACCAGCATCAGGCTCTCTTCCATCAGCTTCTGGATGCGCGGCTTGTTGGCCTCGATGCCAGAGAGCATCCGCTCGGTGAAGGAGGCGGCCACGTCGCCTAGCAGCTGGATCGACTGGAGCAGATTGTAGCTCATCATCGGGTTGTAGACGTTCAGCTCGAAGTGGCCTTGGCTGCCGGCGAACTTGATCGCGGCGTCATTGCCCATGACGTGGGCGGCGACTTGCGTCATCGCCTCGGCCTGGGTCGGGTTCACCTTGCCCGGCATGATCGAGCTGCCCGGCTCGTTCTCGGGCAGGATCAGCTCGCCGAGGCCGGAGCGGGGGCCGGAGCCGAGGAAGCGGATGTCGTTCGCGATCTTGTACATCGCGCCCGCCACTGTGCTGAGGGCGCCGGAGAGAAAGACCATCGCGTCATGGGCGGCCAGCGCCTCGAACTTGTTGGGCGCGGTGACGAAGGGCAGGCCGGTGATCTTGGCCATGCCGGCGGCGACCGTCTCGCCCCAGCCTTTGTCGGTGTTCAGCCCGGTACCCACGGCGGTGCCGCCTTGGGCCAGCTCGTAGATGCCCGGCATGGCGGCCTCGATGCGCTTGATGCCGTTGCGGATTTGCGCGGCGTAGCCCGAGAATTCCTGCCCGAGGGTGAGCGGGGTGGCATCCTGTGTGTGGGTGCGGCCGATCTTGATGATGTCCTTGAACTCTGCGGCCTTCGCCTCGAGCCCTTCGGCCAGCTGGGTAAGGCCGGGCATCAGCACGTCGCGCACGCTCATCGCGGTGGCGATGTGCATGGCGGTGGGGAAGGTGTCGTTGGAGCTTTGCCCCATGTTGCAGTGATCGTTCGGGTGGACCGGGTCCTTGGAGCCGATCTCGCCGCCGAGGATCTCGATGGCGCGGTTGGCGATGACCTCGTTGGCGTTCATGTTCGACTGGGTGCCGGAGCCGGTCTGCCAGACCACCAGCGGGAAGTTGTCATCGAACTTGCCGGCGACCACCTCGGAGGCGGCCTCGATCACGGCGTCGGCCAGTTTGGCATCGAGTTTGCCGGAGGCCTTGTTGGCTTCGGCACAGGCCTGCTTGATGACCCCGAGGGCGCGGACGATGGCCACGGGCTGCTTTTCCCAGCCGATGGGGAAGTTCATGATCGAGCGCTGGGTCTGGGCGCCCCAATACTTGTCGGAAGGAACTTCAAGCGGTCCGAAGCTGTCGGTTTCGGTGCGGGTATCGGCCATGGCAGCGCCCTTTCTTGTCGTGTCGCAGGACACATACCCGAAGGGGCGGGGCGGTCAATGGCAGGTTAGCGCAAACTTGGGGCTTCACGGCTCCGCGTGGCGGCGGATGGTGAAGCCCTCGGCTTCCGTGGGGGGCTCGAAGTGGCTGGCGATCCGGTCAAACTGCGCCTCGGTGATGGCAAAGGGGTGCTCGCCCGTGGCGTTGCGGGCTTCGATCCGGGCGCGGCAGACCGAGTCGGGCAAGTCGAGCCAATGTAGCAGGTGGTCGGCGCCGGAGGCATCGAGGAGGTCGCGCATCCAGCCGCGGGTTTCGCGGGTGTTGGCGGGGAAATCGAGCACGACGCTGGTGCCGGAGGCGAGCAGGGCGGTGACATGGGGGTCCATGGCCGTGCGGAGGCGTGCGGAGAGGCGCACATAGTCCTTCAGCGTGGTCATCTCCGGGCCGAAGAGGGCGGCAAGCCAGGCGTCTTCGGAGATCAGCACGGTGCGGGGCGCGCGGGCGAGCGCGTCGGCGAGGGTCGATTTTCCGGCGGCGGGCTTGCCGCAGAGTAGGTGGAGCGTGGCGGGGGCGTGCATGGGGCGGTGCCTTGCGCAGGGAGGGGTTGGCCCAGAGCTAGGGGAGGCGCGGGGCAGGTGCAACAGCGACCCGCCCCAGCGGCAGGGCGGATCGGCCGCGCGGTGCCCGGGCTGGTGGCGGCGCCGAACGGGCCCCGCGAGGGGCGGCGGGTAAAGCTCTTGCGGTGGGGCGCACGGGCGCGACCCGGGCCCGGGGCCGGTGCGCGGCGGCTATTGTACCCGCCGGGTGAAGACCCAGACATGGGCGGGCGGCAGGTTGGCCCAGGTGATGCCGCGGCGGCGGGCAGAGACGCCGAGTTCGGCCTGCATCTCGGGGCTGATCGGGCTGCCGGGGGAGTAGGTGATCTGGACGAAGATCGCGCCGGGGCGCATCACCTCCAGCGCGCGGCCGACCACCTCGCGCTGGATCGTCGGGCGGGCGAGCACCGGCACGCCGGAGATCACTGCGCCCACGCCGGAGAGGCCGATTTGCGAAATCTCCTGTGCCGGGCGGTTCAGCACGTTAACACCCGGGAATTTTTGCCGCAGTGTCTCGCAGAAGCGCGTGTTGGTTTCCATGCAGGTCAGCCGGGAGGGATGCACGCCGCGCTCGAGGATCGCCTTGGTGAAGACGCCGGTGCCCGGGCCGATCTCGACCACCGGGCCTTCGATCGCCTCCAGCCCCTCGGTCATCTTGCGGGCGACGGCGGCGGAGGAGGGGGCGATGGCGACCACCTCGCCGGGTTTGCGGAACATTTCGGACAGAAACACGGCAAAATCGCTCGGCATGGCGGACCCTCTGGAGCTATGAGACTGGCTCCAGTTGCACCGGCGCTGCGTCTCCGGGCAAGCGGCGATGCGGGCTGTTACCGAAGTTTCACCTTGGCGAAACACAGGTGTTTCAGGGCTGTTTCGAAACCATCAAGAACGGCGCCGCGAAGGCCCGATCAGGCAGCGAGGTCGTAGTGTTTGATGCTGCGCGACTCGACAAGCGCCTGCTCTGCCGGGTCGATATGCGGCGTGGTATAATCTTCACCGACGAAGGCCTTGAGCGCATCGAGGCTCTCCCAGACCATCACGAAGCTGAACTCACGCGGGGTCTCTGGCCGGGCCGCGCCGGGCAGCACCTGCACGATGCCCGGCGTGCCCTGCATCAGCGGAATTGCGGTGTCATGGAAGAAGCGGCTGAAGGCCTCTTCCTTGCCGGGCCGGGTGACGACCTGGAAAATGCGAATGATCATGTGATTGCCCCCCTTGGTTCGGATGCTCCCGAGACCAGTGTAGCACGGGAGCGCCGAAGCGGGCGGAGGCGCCCTCTACTTGCGGAAGCTGTCGAGGCTCACGACCTCGGCGTCGTGCTGGCCCTCGGCCTCGTCCACGTCTTCGGCCATGGGAGCGGGGGCGACCTCTTCGTCGTCGTCCTCGTCATCCTCTTCTTGGCTCTCGAACCGCAGGCCGAACTCAACGGAGGGGTCCACGAAGGTGGCGATGGCGTCATAGGGGATGACCAGCCGCTCGGGTGCGTCGCCGAAATTGAGGGTGACCGAGAAGCCATCGTCGGTGACATCGAGATCGTCGAACCAGTGCTGCATCACCACCGTCATCTCCTCGGGGTAGCGCTCGCGCAGCCAGTCGGCGATGTCGACGCCCTCGGCACGGGTATCGAAGGTGATGAAGAAATGATGCTGCCCCGGCAGGCCCCGATCTGCAACTTCGGCCAGCACATCGCGGATCAGGCTTCGCATCGCCCGGTGCATCAGTCTGCCGTAGTCGATTTCGGTGCTCATCGGTGGGGAGGCCCTCAGGGTGTCGTCACCATCAGCATAAGGGATTCGGACCTGATTGACAGGGCCGATTTGGCGCTCAGCCGAGGAGCGATGTGGCGAGCCCGGCGAGGGCCATGAGGGCGAGGGTGGTGGCCATGCCGAGGCGCAGGGCCAGCAGCAGGAGCGCGGCCAGCGCGGTGAGGGCAAAGGCCAGCGGCTGGGCGGTGGAGAGCACGGGCAGGGCGGGGCCGTTGGTGTGGACTTCGGCGAAGAGCACGTGCAGCGCGAACCAGAGCGAGAGGTTGGCGATGACCCCGACCACGGCGGCGGTGATCGCCCGCAGCGCACCGGAAAGGCGGGGCTGGTGGGTGAGCCATTCGAGGTAGGGGGCGCCGGCGAAGATCCAGAGAAAGCAGGGGATGAAGGTGACCCAGAGGGTGAGCGCGGCGGCGGCCAGCGCGGTGGCCAGGCTCACCTTGGCGCCAGCGAGGGTGGCGACGAATTCGGTGACGAGGATCAGCGGGCCGGGCGTGGTTTCGGCCAGACCCAGCGCGTCGATCATCTCGGGGGTGGTGAGCCAGCCGTGGGTGCCGACGACCTCCTGCGTCATATAGGCCAGCACCGCGTAGGCCCCGCCGAAGGTGACGACGGCGAGCTTGGAGAAGAAGAGGCCGATTTGGGTGAGCAGGTCGGAGTTTGTGAGGAGGGCGAAGGGGGCGGCCCAGAGGGCAAGGAAAATGACCGCGGTCAGCGCGGTCCGGCGGGTGGTGCCGGGGGTAAGGCGCGGCGCGGGGGTGTCCGGGCGGGTGGTGCTGCGGAAGGCCCCCCAGAGAGCGGCCCCGGCGATGATGAGCGGGAAGGGCAGGCGGAGCGCGTAGATGGCGAGGAAGGCAAGGGCGGCCAATGCCGCGCCCTCGGCCATGTAGCCTGGCCCGAAGGCGCGTTTGGCGACCTTGATGAGGGCCTGCACCACGATCACGACCACGGCGGCCTGAATGCCCAGAAAGAGGCTCTGGACCAGCGGGACTTGTCCCCATGTGGCATAGGCCAAGGCGAGGGCCAGCACGACAAGCGCGCCGGGCAGCACGAAGAGCGTGCCTGCGATCAGCCCGCCAAGAACGCCGCGCAGCCGCCAGCCGGCATAGGTGCAGAGCTGCATCGCCTCGGGGCCGGGGAGCATCATGCAGAAGGAGAGGGCGGAGAGATACTGCCTTTCGGTGAGCCACGTGCGCCGCTCGACCAGTTCTTCGTGCATCAGCGCAATCTGCGCCGCCGGGCCACCGAAGGAGAGGACGCCGATGCGGGCGAAGGTGCGGGTGAGGGTGGAGAGGGGGACAGTCATGGCAGGGGCATGACGGGGGAATGTGACGGGGAAGTAAAGTGCAGAGGCGCTCATTGCTCGCCGAAGGACTTTGCGAAGATGCCTCAGTCGTTTGCAACAGTGATCAAGACAAATCCAAGTACAAATGAGTAGACCGCAACGTTTGCATCCAACACTGCACGCACGATTTTGCGTAGCCCAAGCCCCTCAACGAAAGTCGGCCCGTACAATCTGCACTCCTCCACAGGCTCATCACAGAACGTCTCACCAAAGATAGCGAAACCATCAAACTCTGGAAACTCAGCGAACTGCAACCAGTGGATACAATACCAAACCAATAGGCCAAGTGTTCCAAGGATACAGCAGATGCCAGCGATTCCGATCAGTAGCCTCATCTCACACCCCAAAACTGAGTAATCTGTTTTGCCACGTGAGAAAATGAGACGGGTGGAGCCGTGTCAATGTCAGCGTGCGGGCGATGGCTGGATAGAAATAAAGTGCAGGCTTCTGTTGCCAGGTGCCTGCGAACCCCGCCTTACCTGGCTAGAGGCAAGGACTTAAGATTTCGATCTTTCGCGCTGCTTAAGCAGCGAGAGCGACCGGAGCACGATTGTCGTTGGCAATTATGCTTAACGGACCGATATCGGTGGTACCTCACCGAGACAAAGCAAACCCCTTTAGACGTTCGTCGATCCTGTTTCGGCCCCATGATCCCCCAACGAGAGAGTTTTGGTGGAGCCGCCGGGTACCGCCCCCGGGTCCGATCCGCTTATTACGAGCGCGTTTATGTCCATAGTCCCGTTGCCGGAACGCTCCAGATATAGGCCCGGGGGGCGGGTATTTCAAGGCGCTTTGCGGATCGGGCGGCTGCGGGTAAGGTCGGGGCATTGTCAATTTGATCCAAGTTTTTCAGGGGAGTTACCAGATGAAATACCCTTTTGTTCTCAGCGCCTTTGCGGTCGTTCTTGCCGCGCCCGCCTGGGCGGAGAGCGAGGCGCCGGGCTGTTCGGACTACAGCGAGGACAAGGCGGCGTGGAGTTGCTTTTGCGCGGCCGATGCGCCCACAGGTTCGGTCTGGGGCTCGGGGCCTTACACAGCTGACAGCAACGTCTGCGCCGCGGCCCGCCACGCGGGGGTGATCGGGCCGGAGGGCGGCATGGTTGCGCTGGAAACGGTCGATGGGCAGGCGAGCTACAGCGGCTCGGAGGCCAACGGGGTGGTGACGCGCGATTGGGGCAGCTTTGGCAAATCCATCGCCTTCCCGCCGCCCGCCGCAAGCTCGGACCTTGCGCAATGCGGGCGCTTGCCGAGCGGCACGGAGAGCCACGCCTGCTTCTGCCCGGCGGATGCCAGCAAGCAGCGCGATGTCTGGGGCTCGGGGCCCTACACCGGCGACAGCGACATCTGCGCGGCGGCCTTCCATGCGGGCGCGATCGACGCCGGGGGCGGCGAGGTGAGCGTGCTGCGGGTGCCGGGGCTGAAGGCCTACAGCGCCAGCGAGGCGGGCGGCGTGGCCACCGGCGACTGGGGCGGGTACGATTTTTCGATCGTCTTCAACCGCAACTGACCCCGCGACATTCTGGCCCCTGACGGAAGCACCGTCGGGGGCTAGATTTGCGCCATGCTCAGTTATTTCTCCTCTCGCAAGCGTTTCTCGGACCTGACCGAGCAGGAGGTGCTGGCGCTCGCGATCTCCTCGGAGGAGGACGATGCGCGGATTTACCGGGGCTTTGCCGAGCGGCTGCGCGCGGAGTTTCCGGGTACGGCTAAGATGTTTGAAGAGATGGCGCGGGAGGAAGACGGCCACCGGCGCAGGTTGATCGAGCGGCATCAGGCGCGGTTTGGCGAGGTGATCCCGCTGATCCGGCGCGAGCATGTGAGCGGCTACTACGCCCGCCGCCCGGTGTGGCTGGCCGAGAATCTGCCACTGGAGAAGATGCGCGCTCTGGCCTTCGACATGGAGCGGCAGGCCGAAGCCTTTTACCGCGCGGCAGCGGCCCGGACCAAGGACGCTGAAACGCGCAAATTGCTGGGCGACCTGGCCGCCGCCGAGGCGGGCCACGAGAAGAAGGCCGAGGCGCTGGAGGCGCGGCATCTGGACGGCGAGACGCGGGCGGAGGAGGACCAGTCGGCCCATCGGCAGTTTGTGCTGACATGGGTGCAGCCGGGACTTGTTGGTCTGATGGATGGCTCAGTGAGCACGCTGGCGCCGATCTTTGCCACTGCCTTCGCCACGCAGAACCCGTGGACGACCTTTCTGGTTGGCCTTGCGGCCTCGGTCGGTGCGGGTATTTCGATGGGGTTCACCGAAGCGGCCAGCGACGATGGCCAGCTCTCGGGGCGCGGCGCGCCGTGGAAGCGTGGCGTGGCCTCTGGCGTGATGACCACGCTGGGCGGGCTGGGCCACGCGCTGCCCTACCTGATCCCGCATTTCTGGACGGCGACGGTGATCGCGCTGATCGTCGTCTTCGTCGAACTCTGGGCGATTGCGTGGATCCAGAACCGCTACATGGAAACGCCCTTCTTCCGGGCCGCCTTGCAGGTGGTGCTGGGCGGCGCGCTGGTGCTGGGGGCGGGGATTTTGATCGGCGGCGGGTAGAGAGACCGTCGCGCTTACTCGTCCGGGTCGATCAGGCCGAGCCCGCGCAGGTAGATGCCGATGCCGGATTCCAGCAGGTCCTCGGGCGGGAAGGGCGCCCGGGTGCCGGGGCTGCCGCGGGCGAACAGCTCCACCACGCCATGCGACATAGCCCAGATATGGGCGGAGAACATCGCGGCGGGTGGGCGCTTCTCTGGCGGGAGCCGGTCGGCAAGCCCAGCGGCGGCGCGCTCGAGCACGGCCTGCGCGTGGGCGGCACCGCGGGCGAGGTCGGGATCGCGGGCGAGCGAGAGGCCGGCCTCGAACATTGCCTGATAGTGGCCGGGGAACTTGCGGGCGAAGGCGAGGTAGGCGCGGCCGGTGGCCTCGAAGCTGGCGATGGCGGAGGGCTGGCCCTCGTCATAGGCGTGTTCCATCACGTCGCCGAAGATCGCATAGCCCTGCTTGGCCACCTCGGCCAGCAGGTCTTCGCGCCCCTCGAAATGGCGGTAGACGGCGGCCGGGGTGACGCCCGCGTCTTTTGCCGCCTCGGAGAGTGTGAAGCCCTGCGGCCCCTTCTCCTCGATCAGCCGGATCGCTGCCTCCACCAGAGCCTGGCGGAGATTGCCGTGATGGTAACCGCGCCGGGGCATCAGGCCGACCAGATCTCCGGGCCGCCGCAGATCTTGGGATCGGGCGTTTTGACCACGGCCTCATCCTTGCCGGTGTAGTCCAGCCGGGAGAGCACGGCGCGGATGGCGGCGATGCGGGCGCGGCGTTTGTCGTCGGAGCGGATCACCGTCCACGGGTTGCGGGCGGTGTGGCTCATAGCGAAGGTCTCGCGGATGGCGGCGGAATACTCCTCCCACTTTTTTAGGCCTTCCACGTCGATCCACGACAGCTTCCACTGTTTCAGCGGGTCGCTCTCGCGGGCCAGAAAGCGGGAGAGTTGCTCGGCGCGGCCCACATTGAGCCAGATCTTGAACAGGTGGATGCCATCCTCGCTCACCATCTGCTCGAAACCGGGAAGCTGGTTGAAGAAGTGCCGCCGCTGGGTGTCGGTGCAAAAGCCGAAGACCTTTTCGACCACGCCGCGATTGTACCAGCTGCGGTCGAACATGGTGAACTCGCCGCCCGCGGGCAGTTGCCGGACGTAGCGCTGGAAATACCACTCGCTGGCTTCCTTGTCGGTCGGCTTGGAGAGCGCGACGACGCGGGCGGAGCGGGGGTTGAGGTTTTCGCGGAAGCGCTTGATCGTGCCGCCTTTTCCGGCGGCATCACGGCCCTCGAAAACCACGGCCACGCGGGCGCCGGTTTCTTTGACCCATGCGAGCATTTTCACCAGCTCGACCTGCAGCGCCTCCAGCGTGGCTTCATACTCTTTCTTGTCCATCCGCTTGTCGTAGGGATAGGCCTCGAGGATGGTCTTGCCCTTGGCCGATTTCACCGCCTCCCGCACGTCTTCGGGGGCCTCGTCGGTGAAGAATTTCGAGATTGCGCCGTCGAAGGGAAGGTTGGTCATGGGGCGGTCCAAGCGGTTGAAAAGGCTTGGGCAGTATGGGCGCGCGGGGCGCTCAGCGCAATCCGGCGCGGGCGGCGGCGCGGTCGATGGCGGCGAGTGTTGCCTGCGGGTTGGCATGATGCGGCATGTGGCCGACGCCGGGCAGGGCGGTGACGCGGGCGCCGGGAATGAGCGCGGCCATCGGGCGGGCGTGAATGTCGATCCCGACGGTGGTGTCGGCGGTGCCGTGGAGGATTTCGACCGGGATGCGCAGGGAAGGGTAGCGGGGCGAGAGTTGTTGCAGCGCGGCCTTCAGCTTCAGCACCTGCTGGCCGTTGTTACGCAGGGAGGAGGCGCGGACGGTGAGCGGCGCGCCGACATGCTCGAGGTAGCCGCGGGGCGGGCGCTGGGGTTTGAAGATATCGGCCAGCGCGCTCTCGATCCGGCTCTCCGAAGCCAGCGCCGAGATCACCGGCACGGCGAAGGTGCGGCCCGCTGGCGAGCCGGTGAGGGTATAGAAGCCATCGAGCGGGCCCTCCCACGGCATGGTTGCCCCCGCGAGCGAGACCACGGCGGCCACACGCTCGGGGTGCTCGACGGCCCAGGCCATCGCCACCGCGCCGCCGTAGCTGTGGCCGACGACCACCGCGCGGCGCACGCCGAGCTTGGCGGCCAACGCATCGAGGATGGCGGCTTGTTGCTGGGGCGTGCCGCCGCCGGCGATGGCCTCGGAATGGCCGAGGCCGGGGCGGTCGACGGCGATGACGCGGTAGCGACCCTTGAGTTCATCGACCATGCGGAAGGTGAAATCGCGCAGGTTGCCGCCCGCGCCGTGGATCAGGAACACCGCGGGCCCTTGCCCAGCCTCGACGTAATGCACCCGCTTGCCTGCGACCTCCACCACCGGCCCGACGGGCGGGTAGGCGGCCTCGGCGGAGCGCTTCTGGCTGGCGGAGCAGCCCGCCAGAATGGCCACGAGGGCGGCGACGCCTGCGAGGGTCAGCAGCATTTTGGGGAGCATTCCGTTTCGCCCTCGGTTGCGGTCCTGGTGCAAAGGATACGCGAGCCGAGGGCGGTTGGTTTCAGAAAACCTTGAAAAATCACTGAAAAGCGCTGGCTAGCCGGTGGTGCCGATCTTCTCGAGCTCGAAGGGCGTGGACTGGTAGATCTCGTTGATCCAGTTGCCGTAGAGCAGGTGAGCGTGGCTACGCCAGCGGTTCAGCGGCTGCCGCGCGGGGTCATCCTCGGGGTAGTAGTTGACCGGCACGTTGATCGGCGTGCCTGCGGCCACGTCGCGGTCATACTCCTCCTTCAGGGTGCCACTGTCGTATTCGAAGTGGTTGAAGATGTAGAGCGCGCGGTGGGCCGGATCCTCGACAAGGCAGGGGCCGGCCTCATTGGACCCGATAAGGATGTTCAGCCCGGCGGCCTCGACCTCGGCCGACTTCATCTCGGTCCAGCGGCTGACCGGGATCAGCACGTCATCGGAGAAGCCGCGCAGGTAGGGCGAGGCGGGGGCGAGGTTGGCGTGGCGCAGGCAGCCAAAGAGCTTGTGGTCGAGCAGGTGCTTGGGCACGCCGTGGAAGTGGTTGATCATCGCCATGCCGCCCCAGCAGACGCCGAAGGTGGAATGCACGTGGGTCTGTGTCCAGTCCATCACGCGTTTCAGCTCGTCCCAATAGGTGACCTCTTCGAAGGGGAGGTGCTCGATCGGGGCGCCGGTGATGATGAGGCCGTCGAGCTTTTCGCCCGAGGCCTCGACCTCGGAGAAGGGCCGGTAGAAGTTTTCCATGTGCTCGGCGGCGGTGTTCTTGGTTTCGTGCTCGCTCATCCGGATCAGTTGGAAGTCGATCTGGAGGGGCGTCGCGCCGATGAGCCGGGCGAACTGGGTCTCAGTCTGGATCTTCTTGGGCATCAGGTTGAGCAGCCCGATGCGGATGGGACGGATGTCCTGACTGTGCGCGCGGCCCTCGCCCATGACCATCACGCCCTCGCGCTCGAGCACGGCGTAGGCGGGGAGGTCGGAGGGCAGGGTGATGGGCATTGCGCTGTCTTTCAGGGTTGCGGAGATGCGGATTTAGGTCGGCTGGTGCTTGCGCTCAAGGGCGTGGGCGATGAGTTGGTTGAAAGCCTCTTCGCTGTTCACGGCCTTGGCCTCGTCGGCGGTGATGCTTACGCCCCAGTTTTGCGCCATCGCCTCGTAGAGCGGCTGGCGGTGGGCGAGGGCTTTGGAATAGGTGAAGCGGATGAAGGCATCCGGGTCAACATCGGCCTCGGAGATATTGTTTTCGCTCAGATATTCGGCCCAGACGCGGGCCAGAAAATCGGGGCGGTAGCTCATGGGTTTGGGGGCCTTGTCGAAGCGGCGGATCAGCTCGGCGGTATGCGCCTCGCTGCCCTCGATCCAGACCATCAGGCACTGGCGGCTGAGTTCGGTCAGCAGAGGATCGGCCATATCCTCCGGGTCCACCCATTCGCAGATTGAGCCGCCGGTGTCGCAGATGAAATGCGGGTAGCCGTAGAGCGCCTCGGCGCGTTCGATGAAATAGCCGGTGTCCATCAGCGCCCGCTCCTCGGCCTCGCGAAACTGGGCCTGGCGGCGGGTGTATTCGGTCATCTCCATGCCGCCCTTGTCGGGGCTGCCAGGCTTGCCGAGGTAGGTGGAGACGGGGCTGAGGTTGTGGAAGGTGATGTTGGAGCCGATGTAGATGGAATCCGTCATCAGCAGCTCGCGCAGGAACGGCACCTTCATTGCCTCGCGCTTGGCGTTGTCGGCGATCCGTTCGCCCATGTAGCGGGTGCCGATGCGGTAATCGATCGAGTAGTGGAACCATGCGCCGCTGTCGCGCAGCAACTGGCTCAGGTGGGTCTTGCCCAGCCCGGACATGCCGAAGAGCAGCACGCGCTTTTGCGCGGCGGCGGTCCAGTCTGCTGCGGTATCGTAGATCATGGGTGTCCCTCGTCGTTGCCGGGAGGGGTAGCGCGGGGGGCGGGAACGGTCCAGTGGTTTCAGGCGGGGCGCGGGCGCAGGCGGCGCCACAGTCGCCCGTCGAGCACGATGAGGCCGAGCGCCAGAAGGGCGAAGCCGGCATAGGCGCGGGGGTGGAGCGCCTCGTTCAGCACCAGCGCTCCGAGGCCGATGGCAACTGGCGGGATCAGCAGGGTGACCAGAAGCAGGTTGCCCGCCCCGGCCATGCCGAGAACGCGGTAGTAAAGCAGGTAGGCGCAAGCGGTAGCGATGAGCGCGTAATAGGCGATGGCGGCGGTGCCGTGGGCCGTGGCGGGCAGGTCGATGTTGCCCTCGAGCAGTAGCGTGAGCGGGATGAGCATGAGGGTGGAGCAGGTGAGCATGCCTGCGGCGGCGACGGTGGGAGAGAGGCCTTTGAGGCGCACGCGGGCCCATGCGCCGGCCAGCGCGTAGCACAGTGTGCCTGCCAGAACGGCGAGTTGCGCGAGGGAGCGGAGCGAGAAGCCTTGCAGCACGGCAGGGCCCACGGTGACGGCCACGCCCGCGAACCCGAGGCAGACGCCAGTCAGGCGGCGCGCGGTCAGACGCTCATCGGCAAAGACGAGGGCGGCAACCAGCACCCCGGCGACAGCGGTGAAGGCGTTGAGGATCGAGGTCAGACCGCTCTCGATTGTGAGCTGGCCCCAGGCCATTAGAGTGAAGGGCAGCACGTTGTTCAGCATGCCCATCACCGCGAAGCTGCCCCAGAGGGCCGCGCCGCGTGGCAGCGCTTCGCCGCGTATCCAGACCAGCGCCCAGAGCACAAGAGCGGCCCAGCCGACCCGGTGGCAGACCGAGGAGAGCACGCTCACCTCGTCCAGCGCCACCCGGATCGACAGGAAGGAGGCGCCCCAGATGAGCCCGAGAAGCAGCAGCTCGGCCCAGGCGCGGGCGGGAATGTCGGTGGATTGGGTCATGGGCCGGGTTTAGCGGCGGGCCGGGGGCGGGGCGACCCGGAAGTTGCGGCAAGCAAAAGGCCCCGCGCGGGATGCACGAGGCCTTGAATGAGATCGCTTCTTCCGATTGAGATCAGAAGGTGTAGCCCACGCGGAGGCCGACGCCGACGGCGGTGTTGCCGGAGAAGTCGCCGAAGGTGGTGCCGGGGGCGGTGGGGTTCTCGGTGCGGGCGTCGCCGACCCAGCTGTAGTTCACGCCGCCGGTGATGACGGCCTTGCCCACGGTGTAGCGGCCGGCGAGGCCGATCGAGGTGCGACCATCGGTCGGGCCGAGGTTGCCGGAGAAGCCGCCGTTCTGGGCTTCGTAGCTGACGGTCGCGATGCCGGCGAAGTTGTCGGTGAAGCGACGGGCCACGCCGACGGTGTAGGTGATCACGTCATCCTCGTAGTCCACCAGCGAGCTGCCGGTGGCGAGGTTGTAGCCGAAGGGCGTGATATCGAATTCCGACCAGTCGACCCAGCGGACCGAGGCCAGCAGCAGGGTGCCTTCAGCAATGCCGGTCTGGGCTTCGAGGTTCAGCGACTGCGGGAAGGTCGTTTCGAACGGAAGCGAGGGGCTGTTGTTTTCGATCGCCGCGAACTCATGCGTGATCGCGGAGTGGTAGGTCAGCGCGATGCGCATGGCGATCTCGGGCTTCTCATAGGCCGCGCCGATGAAATAGCCGAGTTCGGAGCTGGTCGGCGCCTGAAGCGAGTAGCCGTTGAAGAGCGCGACGTTGCCCTTGACCTGCTGCATCCGTAGACCGCCGTGGATCGAGAAGCCGCCGTCAAGTTTGTACTTGGCGATCAGCTTGAGCTCGTCGACGTTGAGGTCGGCGTTGGAGCCGCCGTAGGCGTAGCCTGTGCCCATCGGATAGTAGACATCGGCGCCGAAGGGCTGCTCGAAGATGAAGCCGATCGAGAGGCGATCGTTCACATCGGTTTTGAAGGCGAAGGAGAGCGAGGTGTAGTCGCCCGACATGTCGCCGGAGTCCGGACCTGCCGGGAAGGGGCCGACGCTGCTGGCTGCGACACCGGACACATCCGGGCTGACGCGGCTGATCGAAAACTCGCCGTAGCTGCCCGGCTCATACATGAAGCCGATGGATTGCGTGGTGCGCTCGATTCCGCCCGCGGATGCGGCGGTTGCGGTGGCCAGAAGGGCCGCGGCGGCGCTGGTGGTTGTGCGTTTCATTCGGTTTCCTCCCCGAAGTGTCTCCCGATTGACACCTTTTTGAGCAGGCCGTGATTTGTCGTCAATTTGTTACCCTGCGTCAGAGCGCAAAACAGGCGCTGGGTGGCGGGAATGTCGCAAAAATCGTGTCTTGCGGCACACAGCCCGGTGCGCGTGGGGGTCAACGCGCGTTCGCGCGCAGGTTGATGAAGTTGCCGCCGAGGATCAGCGCCGCGCCGAGGACCACCCAGATATCGAGCGACTCGCCGTAGAAGGCCATGCCGACGAAGGCCAGCAAGGGCAGGCGGATGAAGTCCATCGGCATGACGATGGAGGCGGGCGCGAGCGAGAGGGCGCGGGTCAGGCAGGTGTGGGCGGTCAGCCCGGCGACGCCGATCAGCACCACGTAGGGGATGGCCGAGGTGGAGGGCCATGTCATGTGGCCGTCGAGAAAGCCGCAGGCCAGCCCGAAGACCGCCTGCATGGTGGTGATGTAGAACAGTATGCAGAGCACCGAGGCCTGACGGGTCAGCACCTTGGTGAAGATCGCGGTGAGGGCAAAGCCGACGGCTGCTGCCGCTGCCGCCGTCAGGCCGGGGTCGAGGTTGGTGAAGTCGGGGCGGGCGACGATGAGCACGCCGATGAAGCCGAGCCCGGCGCTCAGGGCTTTTACAGCCGTGAAGCGCTCGCCGAGGAAGAGCGCGGCCAGCAGGATCACCCAGAGCGGCGAGGTGAACTCGATGGAGATGACCTGCGCCAGCGGGGCCATTGTGATGGCGAAGAACCACAGGTTCTGCCCGGCGAAATGGGCCACGTTGCGGGCGAAGTGGAGGTGCAGTTGGCGGGTGGTGATCTGGTGGGTCTGGCGCGTGGCGAAAACCAGCGAGACGATGATGAAGATCCCGACGAAGCTGCGATAGGTCATGATCTCGAAGGTATCGAGCTCGACCGACACCTGCCGCCCGGCCACGGCCATGGTGGCGAAGGAGGCGATTGCGCCCAGCATCCAGCCCATCGCGGGCAGCAGGGCGTTGGATTCGGGTGTGCGGGGGCGGGCGGCGACACCGGCGGGCGCGATCTCGCCGGGCGAGGGGCTGCGGCTCACGCCTCCTCCTCGGTCACGGTGAAGTCGCGGGTGATCTCGCCGCTGGATTCGCCCCAAGCGGAGGATTTGGTGCGAGCCTGATGGGCTGCGAAGGCCTCGGGGCTCTCGAACAACTCATCGAGGTGCCAGACCATCGGATCATCGCCCTGGGTCAGGTTGAAATGGATGTTGCCGGGTTCGGCGCGGCTGAGGCGGATGTGCTCGGGCAGCAGCTTGCGGGCGGTCTCGGCCTGTGCTTCGGTCGTGCAGATGAGGCGGCCCTCGACGCGGATCTGTCCCATGCTCTTTTCCTCCCGGCTGCGACAGGGCGGAAGGTGGGGCGGCGGGGGAGGAAGGTCAAGCGCCGAAGCGCCCGCCTTCGCCCCGCGCCCGGCGATCACTCTGCCGCGTTGGGAAAGAACAACTGTTTGCCGTTGGGGGCGAAGGCCTGAATGGCATCTTGTCCCTCGGGGCCGAGCAGCCATTTGGCGAAGGTTTCGGCCTCGACGATGCGGGTGGTGGGGCAGGCGGCAGGGCTGACGACGATGAGGCCGTACTGGTTGAAAAGCTTGGGGTCGCCCTCCACGAGGATCTCGAAATCGCCCTTGTTCGCGAAGGTGTCCCATGTGGCGCGGTCGGTCAGCACATAGGCGCCCTGCGCGGTGCCGAGGTTAAGGGTGGCGCCCATGCCGGAGCCGGTCTCGAGATACCATGTGCCGGAGGCGGCCTTGGGATCGGCACCGGCCTCGGACCAGAGTGCAAGCTCGGCCTTGTTGGTGCCCGAGTCGTCGGCGCGGGAGGCGAAGGGGGCCTCGCTCTCGGCAATGGCGGAAAGAGCGGCGAGGATATCGTCGCCCGCTGCGCTGGCGGGGTCGGCGGCGGGGCCGACGAGGATGAAGTCGTTATACATCAGCGGGTGCCGGGCGAGCCCTTTGCCCTCGGCGACAAAGGCCTCCTCTGCGGCGCGGGCGTGGGTGATGAGCATGTCGCCATCGCAGTTGCCGGCGTTCTTCAGCGCCTGACCGGTGCCGACGGCGACCACGCGCACGTCGATCCCGGTTTTCTCCTCGAAGATCGGCAGCAGGTGCTCGTAGAGGCCGGAGTTCTGGGTGGAGGTGGTGCTTTGCACGGTGATGTGGCTCTGCGCGGCGGCGGGCAGGGCGCCCAGGAGGGCAAAGACGGCGGCGCTGAAAAGGGGGCGGATCACAGGATGAGTCGTCCTTGAAGATAGGCTTGGGCCTCGGCAGAGGCAGGGGTGGAAAAGAAGCGGGGCGCGGGGGCGTGTTCGACGGCGCGGCCCTTGTGGAGAAACACGACATCGCCGGCCAGGCGCTCGGCCTGGGCGCGGTCGTGGGTGACGAGGATGACCTTCACCCCGCGCCCGGCGGCGCGCAGGGTGATGGCTTCGATCGCGGCGGTGGCCTTGGGGTCGAGCGAGGCGGTGGCCTCGTCGAGCAGAAGCAGCGCCGGGTCGGCGGCCAGCGCCCGGGCCATCGCCAGCCGCTGCTGTTCGCCGCCTGAGAGCGAGCGGGCGGGAGAGGCGGCGAGGGCGGTGAGGTCGCATTGCTCCAGCAGTTCGGAAATACGGGCCGGGCGCGCGGCGCGGGGCACGCCTGCCAGTTTGAGCGCATGGGCGAGGTTGGCGCGGGCGGAGCGGCGCAGGAGGACCGGCTTTTGGAACACCAACGCGGGGTGGGCGAGGCGTGGCGCGAGGTTGATCTCGCCCGCATCGGGCGGGATGATCCCGGCGATGGCGCGCAGCAGCAGGCTCTTGCCCGCACCGTTCGGCCCGAGAAGCGCGGTTATGCCGGTATGGCCGAGGGTCAGCGACACCCCGCGCAGCAGCGCACGCCCGGAGCGCGAGAGGTGTAGCCCCGATATGGCGATGCCCGGCTCGGCGTTGGGGGGCTCGGGCCGGGAGAGCGGGATGACGCGGCGCTCAGCCATGCGCGGGCTCCCCGATTCGCTGGCGCAGGCCCATCAGGGCGGCGTTGATCGCCAGCGAAGCAACCAGCAACACGATGCCGAGCGCCAGGGCCAGCGCCAGCTCGCCGCGCGAGGTCTCCAGCGCGATGGCGGTGGTCATCACGCGGGTCAGATGGTCGATGTTGCCGCCGACGATCATCACGGCGCCGACCTCGGCCATGGCACGGCCCAGCCCGGCGAGGGCGGCGGTGACCAGCGCGGGGCGGGCCTCCCACAGCAGGGTGCCCATGGCCTGCGCGCGGGTGGCGCGCAGGGCGCGGAGGGTTTCGGAATATTCGGCGTCGAGATCCTCGACCACCTGACGGGTCAGCGCGGCGATGATGGGGGTCACCAGCACCACCTGCGCGATGACCATGGCGGTCGGGGTGTAGAGTAGGCCGAGCACGCCGAGCGGACCGGCGCGGGAGAGCAGCATGTAAAGCACGAGGCCGACGACCACTGGGGGCAGGCCCATTGCCGCGGAGACCGCGAGCGAAAGCGCCCCGCGCCCGCGGAACCGGCCCACGGCGAGCAGCGCTCCAAGCGGGAAGCCGATGGCGCAGGCGATCAGCACGGCCAGCCCGGTGACCTGTGCAGATAGGGCGACGATCTCGAGAAAGTCGGCATCCGCCCGGACGATCAGCCCGGCAGCCTCGGCAATGGCCTCGCGGAATGCAGACATGGCGGATGGCCCCTCCCAAGGCAGCTCGGGCGCATCCTAGGGGGGAATCGGGCGGGGCGGAAACCAGACTTTCGACTCTGTGGGGCCTTTGAGCGACGTGGCCGTTTGGTGGCGGTCAGGGGCGCGCATGAAAAAGGGGTGGTGCGCAAGGCACCACCCCTCTCATCGACCTCTGATCGGGGACGCGATCAGAAGTTGTAGCTCACGCCGATGCTGAAGGTGTCGTGCGACACGTCCAGACCATCGGTGTCACCAAAGTCGTTGAATTGGTGGTTCAGGTACTCACCGCGCACCGAGATCGACTCGGTTGCGGCATATTCCAGACCGGCACCCAGCACGTAGCCGTCGCCGCTGTCACCCTCGACGGTGAGGTTGGAGTAACCAGCGGTGGCGTAGGGCAGGAAGTTGCCAGCGTCGTAGCCGAGGCGGCCTTTGAGCATCCACTCGTCGGCGTCTGCATCACCGGCGTCGGTGCCGATGGAGAGGGAGCTGTAGGCCAGTTCGCCACCGTAGACGAGGCTGCCGTTGTCCCACAGGTAACCGCCGTAGAGGCCGTAGTTGTCGTTCACGTCGAAGTCGGTGGAGCCAGCGGCGCTGTCGATTTCGCCCGAGCCGGTGCCGAAGGACAGGCCGACGTAGCCGCCGGACCAGTCGCGGCCAGCGTCGTAGACGGGCGCGGGAGCAGCGACCGGGGTCTCAACGATGACCGGGTCGAGGTTGCCTGCAAAGGCCGGGAGGGCCAGTAGAGCGGGGAGGGTGGCTGCTACGATTGTCTTCTTCATGTCTCTTATCCTTGTGGTCTGTCCTTGTGGACGTGGTGTTTTGGTCCTCGTGGACGTGAGCCCATACAACGGCTCATTCAAGGTTTCCGTTCCTCAGAAAATGATCCGGTTCTGTCACGCTTTCGGGAGGCGGATGTGAGAGCGCTGTGAGGGCCGAGCGCGGGGCATGCACGCGGCACGCGGCCGAGGCCCCGGGGGCGGGGCTAATGCTATCTACGGCGGGGAAGGAAAGTGGCGGAGAGACAGGGATTCGAACCCTGGGTGGGCTTGCACCCACAACGGTTTTCGAGACCGCCCCGTTCGACCACTCCGGCACCTCTCCGCGATCCCTGTGGTCTCAGGTGGCGCGGATGTATACGCGTGGGCCGGGCGGCGCAACCCCTTTGAGCGGGCCCGTTGCGTGCGTGCTATGCAAGGCGACGTGACAGAGGCTTCCGGGCAACCCTACAGCGCCTAAATGCGCTGTCGCGATTGACCTGAGCGGTGCCTTCGATATCAACGCCGGTGCAGGTGGGGGCCTAGCTGGTGTTGAAGCGCTGGGAGGCGCCCTGGTCATGAAAGTCATCATTCTTGGTGGAGACGGGTTTTGCGGCTGGCCCAATGCGCTGCACCTCTCGGCGCGTGGCCATGATGTGATCATCGTCGACAACCTGAGCCGCCGGAAGATCGACATCGAGCTGGAGGTGGAGAGCCTCACCCCGATCCGCCCGATTGGGGAGCGCCTGCGGGTCTGGAAGGAGCTGACCGGAAAGGAGATCGGGTTTCATGACTTCACGGTGGGGGAGCATTATCACCGGCTGCTGACGCTGTTTCAGGACGAGAAGCCCGATGCGGTGATCCATTTCGCCGAGCAGCGGGCGGCGCCCTATTCGATGAAATCCAGCGCCCACAAGCGCTACACGGTGAACAACAACCTCAACGCCACCAACGATGTGCTCTCGGCCATCGTGGAGAGCGGGCAGGATATTCACCTAGTCCATCTCGGCACCATGGGGGTTTATGGCTATGGCACGGCGGGGATGAAGATCCCCGAGGGCTACCTGAAGATATCGGTCGATACCGCCAATGGGCCAAGCGAGCAGGAGATCCTTTATCCGGCAAACCCCGGCTCGATTTACCACATGACCAAAACGCAGGATCAGCTGTTCTTTCACTTCTACAACAAGAATGACGGGGTGAAGATCACCGACCTGCATCAGGGCATCGTCTGGGGCACGCAGACCGAAGAGACGGCGATGGACGAGCGGCTGATCAACCGGTTCGACTATGACGGCGACTATGGCACGGTGCTCAACCGCTTCGTGATGCAGGCCGCCATCGGCTACCCGATGACGGTGCATGGTACCGGTGGGCAGACGCGGGCGTTCATCCATATTCAGGACACCTGCCGCTGCATCGAGTTGGCGCTGAAGAACCCGCCGGCGGACGGCGAGCGGGTGAACATCCTCAACCAGATGACCGAGACGCACCGAGTGCGCGACCTTGCGCAAATGCTGCACGCCCAGATGGGGGCGGAGATTGCCTATCTGGAGAACCCGCGGCAGGAGGCGGAGGAGAACGACCTGCATGTGACCAACGACCGCTTTCTGGGCATGGGGCTGGAGCCGATCACGCTGGAGGCGGGGATGCTGGAAGAGGTGCGCGGGATCGCGGAGAAATACGCGGGCCGTTGCGACCGCGAGAAGATTCCATGTGTCTCGCTCTGGAAGAGCTGAGGCGCGGCGTGGTCCCTGCCTGACCCGAGCGGCGATTTCTGCCGCCTGCCGTTCAAATTGCCGGGATCGGCTTGGAAACGCCCGCTCAAGGGCATATGCCAGTGTCGACCTGCCGATGTTCCGGAGACATGCGCCTGATGCTACGCCCTGCCCACGCCCTTTGTGCCGCCCTTCTGGCCGCGCTCCCTGCCTTCGGGCCGCATGGCGCGGTGCTGGCCGAGACCGGTGCGGCGCAGGCGGCGGAAGAGCCGGCCAAGGCCCCATTGGCAGAGGCGGAGACCCGCAAGCTCTTGGACGCCATCGGGATGGACCGGCTGCTGCCGATCCTGCGTGAAGAGGGGCTGGCCTATTCGGTCGCGCTGGAGAGCGAGCTCTTTCCCGGCGCGGGGGGCGAGCTTTGGCCGGAGCGGGTGAGTGATATCTACAAGACCGAGCGGCTGGATGCGGTGATGCTGCGGCGCATGTCGGAAGAGATGGCGGGCGTGGATACTGCGCCGCTCTTCGAGTTTCTCGACAGCGAGCGGGGCCGCAGGATCATCTCGCTCGAGATCTCCGCCCGGAGTGCCCTGCTCGACGAGACGGTGGAGCAGATGAGCCGCGATGCCTTTGACGAGATGCGCGGGCAGGACAGCGAGCGGCTGGATGCGCTGCGCGCCTATATCGACGCCAATGATCTGGTGGAGACCAATATCGCCGGGGCGCTCAACTCCAACTACGCCTTTTACCAGGGGCTGGCCGCCGGAGGCGCGCTGCCTGCGGAGATGAGCGAGGAAGACATGCTGCGCGATGTCTGGATGCAAGAGCCGGACATTCGCGAAGAGACCGAGGCTTGGGTCTGGTCGTATCTCGCGATGGCCTACAAGCCGCTGGAGGATGCCGACATCGAGGCCTACACCGCCCTGTCGCAGACGCCGGAGGGGCGGGCGCTGAACCGGGCAATCTTTGCCGCCTTCGACACGCTCTTTGCCGATATCTCCCGCGACCTCGGGCTTGCGGCCTCTCGGTTCATGATCAGCGAAGACATCTGACACCCGACCAATTGCCCTGTTGGACAGCCCGGCGGGCCGTGCAATGCTGGCCTCCCGCGGCCTCCGGGGAGGGAGCGCGGGGAGACAAGGGAGGACACCAACCATGTGCCATGTCTTTGCCGGGCAGGACCCGGAGCGCTATGCCACCACCACGCGGCGGCTCAGGCTGAACGGGCAGAGCACCAGCATCCGGCTGGAGAATTCGTTTTGGGCCATTCTCGACGAGATCGCGGAGCGCGACGGGCAATCCACCCCCGCCTTCATCTCGAAGCTGCACTCCGAGGTGCTGGAACTGCGCGGCGAGCCGGTGAATTTTACCTCGCTGCTGCGCGGGGCCTGCCTTGTGTTTCTGGAGATGAAAGCGGCGCCCGAAGAGCCCGCCATCGCCGCCGAATAGGCAAAACCGCAGGGTAGTAGAAGGTTACTACCCGCCCCTTCTCCCGCCTTGGCACCCTTGTTTCAGCGCAAACGCATTGAAACAGGAGAGCGACTTGGCAAAGGCCATACACTCGATGATCCGCGTGCTCGACGAAGAGCGCTCGGTTGACTTCTACCGCCGCGCCTTTGGGCTCGAAGTGGCGGACCGGCTCGATTTTCCGGAGTTCACGCTCGTTTACATGAGCAACGGTGAAACCGGCTTCGAGGTGGAGCTGACCATCAACAAGGACCGCACCGCGCCCTACGACCTGGGCGACGGCTATGGGCATCTGGCCGTTTCGGTCGGGGACCTAGACGCCGAGCATGCCCGCTTCGAGGCTGAGGGTTTGAAGCCGCGCAAGCTGGTGGAGTTCGCGCCTGCCGGGGAGGTGGTGGCGCGGTTCTTCTTTGTCGCGGACCCGGACGGATACCAGATCGAGGTGCTGGAGCGCAGCGGGCGCTTTCAGTGAGGATGTAAAGGGAGGAGAAATCATGCA
Organism: Vannielia sp. SX4; assembly: GCF_052828525.1. The sequence continues at coordinate 2,790,312 of NZ_CM128247.1, read as the reverse complement.
TAAATCAGCCAGCAGCGGGCAGGCCCATCGCGGCCTGACCCGGCGCCAGCTTCTGTCACGGGCGAGCGCCGCGGGTGCCAGCTTTGTGGTGGGCGCGGGCTTTGTGGCCGCGCCAGATGCGGCCTGGGCGGCCGAGACGGTGGCGCTGAAGCCCGAGAGCTTTGCCACGCTCGTTCAGATGGCGCGGGATATCTACCCGCATGACCATGTGAGCGACGAATATTACGTGATCGCCGTGAAGGGCTATGACAGCGCCGAGGCAGCCGAGGGGGTCGAGGCAGGGATCGCCGCGCTCGATGCCGCCGCGCAGGGCAGGGGACACGCCAGCTACCTTGCCGTGGGCTGGGAGCGCGAGCGCGTGGATATTCTGCGCGCGATGGAGGACAGCCCGTTCTTCCAGCAGATCCGCGGAGGGCTCGTGACAGGGCTCTACAACCAGAAGGCCGTTTGGCCGCTCTTCGGTTACGAGGGCGAGAGCTTCTCGGAAGGCGGCTACATCGACCGCGGTTTCGATGACATCGCGTGGCTCTGAGGGGGGAAGATCATGACAGCACCTTTTGAACAGACTGACGATAGCGTGGTCGTCATCATCGGCACCGGCGCGGGCGGCGGCGTGCTCGCCAACGAGCTCGCGCAGAAGGGCGTCAGCGTTGTCTCGCTGGAGGCCGGGGGCCGCTATCTGCCGGAGGACTTCATCAACGACGAGTGGGAGAGCTTTGGCCAGCTGGCCTGGACAGACCCGCGCACAACCAGCGGAGACTGGCGGGTGGCCAAGGACTTTTCGGGTCTGCCCGCCTGGATCGTGAAGGCCGTGGGCGGCACCACCACCCACTGGGCGGGTGCGAGCCTGCGCTTTCAGGAGCACGAGTGGAAGGCCGCCACCACCTATGGCGATGTGCAGGGTGCCAACCTGCTCGACTGGCCGATCGACGCCGCCGAGATGGCACCGTGGTATGAAAAGGCCGAGACCAAGCTGGGGGTGACGCGCACCGGCGGGCGGCCCGGCCTGCCCGGCAACAACAACTACAAGGTCTTCGAGAAGGGCGCCAAGGCGCTGGGCTACTCGGAGGTTCACACCGGGCGCATGGCGATCAACTCCGAAGATTATGATGGCCGCCTTGCCTGCCAGCAGACCGGCTTTTGCTTTCAGGGCTGCAAGTGGGGCGCCAAATGGTCGTCGGTCTATACCGATATCGAGTATGGCGAAGCGACCGGCAATCTGGAGGTGCGCGAGCGCTGCCATGCCGCCCGCATCTTGCATGATGACGCGGGCAAGGTGACCGGGGTCGAGTATTTTGACGCCGATGGCAATTTGCAGATGCAGGCGGCACGGATCGTTTGCGTGGCGGGCAACTCCTTCGAAAGCCCGCGGCTGCTGCTCAACTCGGCGTCGTCGATGTTCCCTGACGGGCTCGCCAACAGCTCAGGTCAGGTGGGGCGCAACTACATGCGGCACATGACCGGCTCGGTCTACGGCGTCTTCGACAAGCCGGTGCGGATGTGGCGCGGCACCACCATGGCCGGGATCGTGCAGGACGAGGCAAAGCACGACCCCTCGCGCGGCTTTGTCGGCGGCTTCGAGCTGGAGACGCTCTCGCTGGGCCTGCCGTTCATGGCGGCCTTCCTCGATCCGGGCGCATGGGGCCGCGAGTTCACCACCGCGCTGGACGGCTATGAGAACATGGCGGGCCTGTGGATCGTAGGTGAGGACATGCCGCAAGAGACCAACCGGGTGACGCTGAACCATGACGTGACCGACCAGCACGGGCTGCCGGTGGTGAACGTGCATTTCGACGATCACCCGAACGACGTGGCGATGCGCAACTATGCCTACGAGAAGGGCATGGCGATCTACGACGCGGTGGGGGCAACGCGGACCTTCCCCACGCCGCCATACCCCTCCACCCACAACCTCGGCACCAACCGGATGAGTGAGAATGCGCGGGATGGGGTGGTGAACAAATGGGGCCAAACCCATGACGTGGCCAATCTTTTCGTTTCCGATGGCTCGCAGTTCACCACCGGGGCGGCAGAGAACCCGACGCTGACCATCGTTGCACTGGCGATCCGCCAGGCCGACCACATCGCACGGGAGATGTCTTCCGGTACCCTCTGATCCTCCCTGCCGGGCAGACGGGACGGCGGCGCCGAGGTGCCGCCGTCTTGCGTTGATGGGTACTACTGTGGCAGGGCAGATCGGCCACCGCGCGGGGCCGGAAACCCCCTTGACACAAAGCCCTTTCCGCCCGATAAGCCGCGCTCTACCCGAAGGCGGGTGGAAAACCTATGCAACAAGGCCCATGTGAAGGGCACGCTGTTCGAGGTGGCCGACAGGCCGGCAACGCCCCGCGAGGGGGACCGCAGGAACGCGAAAGACGTAAGGAAAACAACATGTTTGCGGTTATGAAAACCGGCGGCAAGCAATACAAAGTGGCGAGCGGCGATGTGCTGCGCGTCGAGAAGCTGGCCGCAGAGGCGGGTGAGACCGTCCAGTTCAACGAGATTCTCATGGTTGGCTCCACCATCGGCTCCCCGATGGTCGACGGTGCCGCCGTGCAGGCTGAAGTGATCGACCAGATCAAAGGCGAGAAGGTCATCCACTTCGTGAAGCGCCGCCGGAAGCACGGCAGCCAGCGCACCAAGGGCCACCGCCAGCAGCTCACCCTGCTGCGCGTCACCGACATCCTCGAAAAGGGTGGTGACAAGACCGGCGTGAAGGCCGCCATCGGTGCTGGCTCGGTTTCGGGTGCTGCCGTGGCCGCCGCCGTGAAGGCCGCGCCGAAGAAGGCCGCCGCGAAGAAAGCCGAAGAGAAGCCCGCCGCCAAGAAGGCCGAGGCTCCGAAGGAAGAGAAGAAAGCCGCTCCCAAGAAGGCCGCCAAGGCCGAGGGTGGCGACGATCTCAAGCAGCTCTCGGGTGTTGGCCCGGCGCTTGAGAAGAAACTGCATGAAGCGGGCGTGACCACTTTCGCCCAGATCGCCGCCTGGACCGACGAGGACGTGGCTGCCATGGACGAGAAGCTCTCGTTCAAGGGCCGCATCGAGCGCGAAGGCTGGATCGAACAGGCCAAGAAACTGGCCTGAGCCGAGAAGGAGTAGAGAGATATGGCACACAAGAAAGCAGGCGGTTCTTCCCGTAACGGCCGCGACTCCGCGGGCCGTCGCCTCGGCGTCAAGAAGTTCGGCGGCGAAGCCGTAATCCCGGGCAACATCATCGTGCGTCAGCGCGGCACCAAGTGGTGGCCGGGCGAGGGCGTGGGCCTTGGCAAGGATCACACGATCTTTGCAACCTCCGAAGGTCAGGTGACCTTCCACAAGGGTATTAAAGGCCGCACGTTCATTTCGGTGCTTCCGATGGCGGAGGCCGCTGAGTAAGCCGGACCCGAGACGAAATCACATTTCAGGGGGGGACGGCCAAGGCCGATCCCCCCCGTTGCGTTTTTGGGCCATTATAGGCCCGGCGGAAGGGGAGAGGGGCCCTGACCGCAAGCCGGTGTTTCCGGCGAACCGGAGGAGTAACGACACATGCAACAGGACCGGATTTCCGGACAGCCCGTGATCACTGCGGAGCGGGTCACACTGCGCCCGCTGCAGCAGAGCGATGCGGGGCTGATCACGCTTTACGCCAGCGACGAGCGCGTGGCCCGCGCCACCCGCCATCTGCCGCATCCGCTGCCGCCCGGCACGGCCGAGGGGTTCATCCGTGGCTCCCACGCCGAGAACCGGCGCGAGGACGTCTGGGCGATCGACGGCACCGCCGCGGGGATGGGCGAGCTTGTGGGCATCGTGGCGCTTTCGCGGATGGAGCCGGAGAAGGGCCGCGAGCAGAGCGAGATCCGCTACTGGGTGGCCCCGGCGATGTGGAACACCGGCCTTGCCTCCGAGGCGGTCGCGGCGATGGTCGAGGCGAACCCGCAGGGCTCGCACACGATGTTTGCCGAAGTGTTTCAGGACAACCCGGCCTCGGCGCGGGTGCTGACCAACGCGGGCTTTGAATACCTCGGCGATGCCGAGGCCTATTCTGTCAGCCGTGGGGGCACGGTGCCGACCTGGACCTACCTCAAGAAGCTGGCATAAATCGCTGGCACAGCACGTTTTCGGGGGCTCGGTATGTTTGAGCGGTTGCGGTTTCTGTTGCCCACGCTGATCTCGATCTGGGCCGTGTTCGGCGGCCTCTTCTACGTCGGCACGCGCCTTGCGGCGGGTGAAACCATGAAAGCCAACCGGGGCATCTTGCGCATGCTCGCGGATGGGCTGAACGGGCTCGCAGAGGCGCTCGGGCCGGGCATGGCGGGCTACGGCCTGATGACGCTGGCGATCTTCGGGGCCGTCTTCTGCACGGTTTGGGTCTGGCGCGAGATGGCAGGCTAGGCCGGCAGCACCCGCCGTCACATGCCCCGCGTGGAGGCTTGAGAAGCCCTGCACGATGCGATACCTCGCGGGAGCCCAAGCCCAAGGACGCAGCCCCATGCAGTTTCTCGACCTCGCAAAGGTTTACATCCGCTCCGGCGCGGGAGGGAACGGCTGTGTCTCGTTCCGCAAGGAGAAGTACATCGAGTATGGCGGGCCGGATGGCGGCGACGGTGGCACCGGGGGCGATGTGATCGCCGAGGCGGTGAACAATCTCAATACGCTGATCGACTTTCGCTACCAGCAGCACTTCTTTGCCAAGAACGGCCAGCCCGGCATGGGCCGCCAACGCACCGGCGCGGATGGCAATGACATCATCCTGCGCGTGCCGGTGGGCACCGAGATCCTCGAAGAGGATGAGGAGACGGTGATTGCCGACCTGACCGAAGAGGGCCAGCGCGTGGTGCTGGCCAAGGGCGGCAATGGCGGCTTCGGCAACCTGCATTTCAAGAGTTCCACCAACCAGGCGCCGCGCCGGGCTAACCCGGGCCAGCCGGCAGTGGAGCGCACGATCTGGCTGCGGCTGAAGCTGATTGCGGATGCGGGGCTGCTGGGCCTGCCGAACGCGGGCAAGAGCACTTTTCTGGCGGCGACCTCCAACGCGCGGCCCAAGATTGCGGATTACCCCTTTACAACGCTGCACCCGAACCTCGGGGTGGTGGGCGTGGACGGGCATGAGTTTGTCATGGCCGATATTCCGGGGCTGATCGAGGGCGCCCATGAGGGCCGTGGGATCGGCGATCGTTTCCTTGGACATGTGGAGCGCTGCGCGGTGCTGCTGCACCTTGTCGATGGCACCAGCGAGGATGTGGCGGAGGATTACCGGACCATCACCCACGAGCTGGAGATGTATGGCGGCCACCTTGCCGACAAGCCGCGCGTGCTGGCGCTGAACAAGGTCGATGCACTGACCGACGAGGAGCGGGCCGAAAAGCAGGCCGAGCTTCAGGAGGCGGCCGGGCAGCGGCCCTTCCAGATTTCCGGCGTGGCCGGTGAGGGCATTCAGGAGGTGCTGCGAGCACTGCGGGCGCAGATCGTCCGGGCGCGCCGCGATGAGATCGCGGATGAGGACGAGGACGCGCCGTGGCAGCCTTGAGCGCGGGCCTGGGGCAGGCCAGGCGGCTTGTCGTCAAGATCGGCTCGGCTCTGCTGGTGGACCGGGTGTCCGGCGCGCTGCGGCAGGAGTGGCTGGTGGCGCTGGCCGAGGACATCGCCGCGCTGAGGGCGCGGGGCTGCGAGGTTTTGCTGGTCTCATCTGGCTCCATCGCGCTGGGGCGGGGCGTGCTCGGGCTTGGCGTTGAGGAACTGGCGCTGGAGCAGAGCCAGGCAGCGGCAGCGGTGGGGCAGATCCGGCTGGCGCGGGCCTATGAAGAGGTGCTGGCGCCGCATGGGATGAAGGCCGCGCAGGTGCTGCTGACGCTGGAAGACAGCGCCTCGCGGCGGCGCTACCTGAACACGCGGGCGACGCTGGAAACGCTGCTGTCGCTCGGGGTGCTGCCCATCGTAAACGAGAATGACACTGTGGCCACCGACGAGATCCGCTTTGGCGACAACGACCGGCTGGCTGCGCAGGTGGCGGTGACGGTGGGGGCCGACACGCTGGTGCTTCTGTCCGATGTGGACGGTCTCTACACCGGTAATCCTTCGGTCGACCCGGCGGCGACGCGGTTTGACGTAGTCGAGGAGATCACACCCGAGATCGAGGCGATGGCGGGCGATGCAGGCTCGGGCTTGTCGCGCGGGGGTATGAAGACCAAGCTGCTGGCCGCCCGCACGGCGACCACGGCGGGCTGCGCCATGGCGATTACCCACGGCTTTGCGCTGAACCCGCTGAAGCGGCTGGAAGAGGGCGCAAATGCCACGTGGTTCACCGCTCAGACCACGCCGCAGGCCGCCCGCAAAGGCTGGATCGGCTCGATGAAGCCACGCGGGGCGGTCAGGGTGGATGCGGGCGCGGCCAAGGCGCTTGCGGCGGGCAAATCGCTGTTGCCGGCCGGGGTGCGCGGCGTTGAAGGGGCATTCCTGCGCGGTGATCCGGTGGAGATCGTCGGGCCGGGCGGGCACCTCGGGCAAGGGCTGGTGCGCTATACGGCCGAAGAGGCCGGAGTGATTGCCGGGCACCGCTCGGAAGAGATCGAGGCGCTGCTGGGCTATCCGGGGCGGGCGGCCCTGATCCACCGGGACGATATGGCGCTTTAGGCTGCTCAGGGGCCGCGGGCCCGCCGTTACGCGGATGCCAGCGCCACCTCCAGATCGCCGTAACCGGTGAAGCGGCGCTCGAACTCCAATCCCAGTGTTTGGGCGTGCTTTTTCGCAAGCACAGTCAGCGCCGGATCGTCGGTTTGGGCCTGATAGACCAGCTTTGTGTAGTGTCCGAAGTACATCTCCTTCAGCTCCGGGTGCTTGTCGAACTTCAGCGGTTTGGTGACGAAGGCATCGAACTGGCGGACGAGAAAGTCGGTCAGGTAGAAGGCGGTGATCTCGTCGTCATGGGCGGCGAAGGCGGCGTTGCCCTCGAAGAAGCTGTAGCAATGCGGGCCGGCGACCATCTCGACGCCGAGGGCCTTGCAGCGGGCCTCCAGCAGGCCGCCGGTGCCGCAATCGGCGTAGACCACGAAGATGCGCTCGAAGGCTTTGCGGTGCTTCTCCACCGCCGCCTCCACCGCATCGGGGATCGCCTCGGGGCGGTTGTGCAGGATCGCGGGCAGGCAGGTGAGCGCCATGTGGTGCCACTGGTTGGCCTCGATCAGCGCGAGGATCTCGCGGGCCAGCGCACCGCAAGCGATGAGCAGGAGCTTGCCCTGACCGGCGGGGGCGAGGCCGTCTTCGGTCAGTTTGCTGTCGCTCGGGAGCCTCATTGGCAGCTCCGCAAAATCGAATTGACCACGGTCACCTTTCGGGCGACCACAGCGGTATGAGCGAACCGATTCAGCGCCGCGCCCGCGTCACAAGGGCCAACCTCATTGCCGCCGCCGAGGGCATCGTGACCCGCGAGGGCTTTGGCGGGCTGCGTGTGGAGCAGGTGGTGAAGGCGGCGGGGGTGGCCAAGGGCACGTTCTTTACCCATTTCGCCGACAAGGATGTGCTGATGGAGCAGCTCGTGGCCAAGCGGCTCTCGCGGCTGATGGATGCGCTGCAAACTGCGCGCCGCCCGTCGAGCGCCAAAGGGCTTGCGGCGACCCTCGGCCCGGTGATCGAGCTGCTGACCTGCGAGCGCTATGTGTTCGACCTTGTGCAACGTGCCTCTCTTGCCGACGGACCGATTGCCGAGGCGCTCTCGCGGCTCGATATCATCATCACCGGCTGGTTCGGCGGGCTCTTCGGCGCACCGCCTTTCCGCACTGATCTGTCGCCCAAGGTGATGGCCGAGGGGATCCGGGCCTTCACCCTGATGGCGATGGCCCGGCATGTGGCCCGGCCCGGAAAACAGACCGAGCCGGTGAAGGCCCTTGCGACCCAGGTCGAGGCCTATCTGATGCCGCCCAAGTAGGGCGGGGTGGGTCACCCCGCCAGCTGGTTGTGCTTGCGGGCGATGAACTGCTTGGCGGTTTCCACCGCAACGGCGGCATCGCGGCAGTAGGCATCGGCGCCGATTGCCTTGCCGAACTCTTCGTTCAGGGGCGCACCGCCGACCAGCACGATGTAATCCTCGCGCATGCCTTGCTCGACGAGCGCGTCGATCACAACCTTCATGTAGGGCATGGTGGTGGTCAGCAGGGCGGACATGCCCAGAATGTCGGCCTCTTCGCGCTTGAGCGCATCGAGATAATCCTCGACCGGGTTGTTGATGCCCAGATCGACCACCTCGAAGCCCGCGCCCTCCATCATCATGGAAACGAGGTTCTTGCCGATGTCGTGGATGTCGCCCTTCACGGTGCCGATCACCATCTTGCCCATGCGGGGCGCGCCGGTTTCGGCCAGCAGCGGCTTCAGGATGCCCATGCCCGCCTTCATCGCGTTGGCGGCCAGAAGCACCTCGGGCACGAAGAGGATGCCATCGCGGAAGTCGTCGCCGACCACCTTCATCCCCGCGACAAGCGCCTTGGTCAGAACGTCATAGGGGGCCCAGCCGCGCTCCAGCAGGATGTTCACGCCCTCTTCGATCTCCTCCTTGAGGCCATCGTAGAGGTCGTCATGCATCTGGGCGGTCAGGTCCTCGTCGGAGAGTTCCGAAAGGATGATGTCGTCTTCTTCATCCGCAGACATGGGCAGTTCCTTTGTGTGGCCATCGTTGGGCCGGAGGCGGTTTTCTGTATCGAGCCATTGCCGGAATGGCGCAAAGCGACTTTCCGATTTGCGACATGGCACGCACGTTTGCCGACTTATAGCGGGGATTTGCGGGGGATGGGCGCGAAAAATAGTCATGAAGGTCATGCGGTTCTTTCAAATGTTCGTGGTATGTTCTATATGTTCTCCAAACGGCGAGGTGCGACCATGGGATTTGGAGAAGCATCAGGGCGCGGCTGGGCGGTGCCGGAGCATCGGCGACGCGGGCGCGCGGCCCTTTCGAACGTGGCAAACCGGTTTGATGCCTATGCCGTGGAGCGGGTGGACGATGGCTGGGGCAGTGGTGCGGAGGAGGAACTGCCGCCGCTGCGGACGGAAGTGGCGTTGGAGAGCCCGCGCAAGATCATCAGCCGCAACAGCTCGCCCGATCTTTCGTTTGACCGCTCGATAAACGCCTATCGCGGTTGCGAGCACGGCTGCATCTACTGTTTCGCCCGGCCAACCCATGCCTATCTCGGCCTCTCGCCTGGGCTTGACTTCGAGACCCAGCTGGTGGCCAAGCCGAATGCGCCGGAGCGTTTGGCAGCGGAGCTGGCCAGCCCACGCTATGAAGTGGCGCCCATCGCCATGGGCACCAACACCGACCCGTATCAGCCGATCGAGCGCACCCACCGGATCACCCGGCGGCTGCTTGAGGTGCTGCGCGCGCACAATCATCCGGTGGGCATTGTCACCAAGGGCAGCCTGATCGAACGTGATCTGGATATTCTAGGTGACATGGGCTGGGAGGGGCTGGCGCGGGTGGGCGTTTCGATCACCACGCTTGATCCGGAGCTGTCGCGCAAAATGGAGCCGAGGGTGCCGAACCCGGCGCGGCGGCTGAAAATGATCGAGCGGTTGGCTGGGGCGGGGGTGCAGGTGCGGGTCATGGCCTCGCCGATGATCCCGGGTCTGACGGACCACGAGATGGAGAAGATCCTTGCTGCGGCGCGGGATGCAGGGGCTGTGGCTGCGAGCTATATCGTGCTGCGCCTGCCGCGCGAGGTCTCGCCGCTGTTCCGCGATTGGCTGGAGGAGGCCGCGCCGGAGCGGGCCAGCCGGGTGATGGCGCGGGTGCGCGAGATGCACGGCGGGCGTGACTATGACTCGGAGTGGGGCCGCCGGATGAAGGGGCAGGGCACCCATGCGGCGTTGCTATCGCACCGGTTCGAGGTGGCCTGCAAACGGCTGGGGCTGAAGCGCAACCTGCCGCCGCTGCGCTGCGATCTCTTCCGGGTGCCGCCCAAGCCGGGGGACCAGCTCGACCTGTTCAGCTAGGGCGTTCGTCGCAGATCTGTTATCTTTCCCGCATAGGTTGCTTTGCGTTTGATTGAGGGAGAGTTGAGATGGTTGCATTTGAACATGCCGTTGCCCGGATTGCCGTGTGGAACCTTGGGTGTTTCTTCCCTGCCGGACCGGAGAAGACAGAGAACCAGATCGAGGGGCTAGCGCTGCTGGATGCCGAGATCGTGGTGCTGGTGGAGGTGAACCCGGCCAGTTACATCGAAGTGCTGCGCGAGGGGCTGGCGGCCAAGGGGCTGGATTACCAGGCGGTGTTGGTCGAACAGACGGTGGCGCATCAGCACCTCGGCATCCTGCACAAGCAGGGGGTAGAGATCACCGGCAAGCAGATCCTCGATGGCTCGGAGGGTGATTACACCACCGGCCGCCGTGCTGTGATCGCCGACCTGAAGGTGGGCGAGTTCGAGGCGCATCTGATCGCGGTTCACCTCAAGTCGGGCCGGGGCGCGGGCGAGCAGGCGCTGCGCGACAGCCAGTGCCGGTTCATCGGTGATTACATCACCACCTATCAGGAGCAGCCCGGAAACCGGCTGAAAACGGTGCTGCTGATGGGGGATTTCAACATGATCCCGGGGCAGGACGTGAGCAACTTCCACCACCTTGGCGGCGGGGATGTGATGGACTTTTTGTCCTGCTGGGATTTGCAGGAGAGGTTCTCGCATATTCTGGAGGGTGGCCCGGCGAACCTGCTGGATGGCTTTGCGATCAGCCGCATTCCGATCAAGAACCGGGCCTACGTGCGCGGCAGCCTGCGGCTGTTTCCGATGCACTGGACGATGGACATGGGCCGCGAGACCTTCCGCGAGGAGGTCAGCGACCATCTGCCTTTCACGGCGACGTTCAAGATCACGTGAGCGGACGGGCGGCAAAGGGGCCGCCCGGTGAGACATTAGGCGGCGCGCTCAGCTCCGGCGGCGGCCGCGGCGCTGGCGCTCGGGCGCGGGGCCGTCGCCCGTGCCATCGGAGGCCGAGGAGAAGCCGCCGAGTTTTTCGGCGATCTCTTCGAGCGTCGGGGCGGCGGCGGCGGGGCGGGTATCGAGCGCCTCGCGCATGGCGGCAAGATGCTCGGGCGTGGTGCCGCAGCAGCCGCCGATGATCCGCGCGCCCATGTCACGGGCCATGCAGGCGTAGTCTGCCATAAGTTCGGGCGTGCCATTGTAGTGGATGTGCCCGTCGACATACTTGGGGATGCCCGCGTTGCCCTTGGCGACCACCGGAATCTCGGGGCCCTCGGCGAGAAAGCCCTTCACGGTGCGCAGCAGGTCGGAGGCGCCGACGCCGCAGTTGGCGCCGAAGGCGAGCGGGGGCGTGGGCAGCTTGGTGGCGAGTTTGACCATGCTGGAGGAGGTGACGCCCATCATGGTGCGGCCTGCGGTGTCAAAGCTCATAGTGCCAACCCAGGGCATGCCGGCCAGCGCGCAGGCCTCGGCGGCGGCCTTGTATTCTTCGGGGGCGGAGATGGTCTCCACCCAGAGCACATCTGCGCCGCCTTCCTTCAGGCCTTCGGCCTGCTCGTGGAACATCTCCACCGCGTCCTCATGGGTAAGGGTGCCAATGTTGCCCATGATCTCGCCGGTCGGGCCCATCGAGCCTGCGACCACCACGGTGCGCCCGGATTTGTCGGCCACCTCGCGGCCGATCTCGGCGGCCATGCGGTTGAGCTCGCGCACCCGGCCTTCGGCGCTGTGCAGTTTCAGCCGCGAAGCGTTGCCGCCGAAGCTGTTGGTCAGGAAGAGGTCGGAGCCGGCATCGACGGCGCCCTTGTAGAGCGCGGCGATCCGGTCGGGGTGCTCGTCGTTCCAGAGTTCCGGCGCGTCGCCGGACTGAAGGCCCATGTTGAACAGCGTGGTGCCAGTGGCGCCATCGGTCAGCAGAAAGGGGCGTTCGGCCAGCAGGGTCGAAAGAGCGTCGGGCATTGGGGCCTCCGGGCGTTGGGTTGGCGGGTGGGTGCCACAGGGCGCGGCGGGGCGCAACGTCGAATGCTGCAAGACGTTATGAGGCGCGGGGGCAGGGGGGCGGCGCTCAGGAGGCGCGGCGGAGAGGCGCGGCGGCGTCCTGCGGAGGCTCGGGCACGGCGCGGGGGGCGAAGCGACCCGGTGCGGCATGCTCGGGGCCGAGGCGGGGCAGCGGGCGGGGTCGGGCGATGCGGCGGGCGATGTCGACCGCGGCGAGCGACAGGGCGAGGCGGTTTGGGGCGGCGATGTAGAGCCGCTCCCAGCGCGGGGCGAAGCAGGCCTTGAACTGGCGCAGCCCGGCCCCGCCGGAGGCCTCGTCGAGCCGGGTGCGGAGGGCGGAAAAGAGCGCGCTTTCAGGGTCTTCCCCCTCAAGCCTGGCCTGCCGGAGCGGCACCGCGGCGAGCGAGAGCCGCAGGCAGCCGCGCCGAGCGGCGTCCGCGATAGCGCGGGCGACAAGGGCGTGCATGGTGCCGTCGGGTGCGGAGAGGCCGCCCGGCTCCTGCTCTGGCAGGGTGCGCATGAGGTCGAGAACCCATTCGCGGGTCGACACATGGAAGCTGGCAAAGCCGAGGATGCGGCCCTCTGCGCGGGCAATGTAGCGATATTGGTGGCCGATGTAGACGGGGCAGAAGCGCCCCATCGAAAACCCACGTGCGCCGCTGCGCGTGGCTTCCCACGCCGCGGAGACGGCGGCCATCTCGGCGGCGGTGGCCGGGTCGGGCGGGCCGATCTCGCGGGTGATTTCGATGCCGGCCTTTTCGGCGCGGCGCAGCTTGCGGCGGAGTTGCCGGTGATCGGGGCTGTCGACGGAAAAGCCGAGCGGCTCGATCACCGCCTCCTCTGAGACAGGCAACACCTGGAAACCCGCGCGGCGGGCGGTGGCGGCCATGCGGGGGCCGGCCTTGTAAATCACCGGGGCGAGGCCGCGTGCGCGGGCCTCTGCGCGCAGCGCGGCAAGCCAGTGCCGCCGCTCACCCCAGGGCCCGAAGGGAGCACCGAGGGCGACGAGGGCCGAGCCGGTGGGGCCAGCCGCCCACCCGCCACCCGCGCCGGGGGCCTCGAGCCAGCCCAGCTCGCCCTGGCGGATCAGCCCGGCCTCGGCCCGGCGGGCGGTGGCGAGGTGCCATGCGAGATCCTCTGAAGGCGGCCGTCCGGCGCGGCGGAACACGGGGCGAAAACTCGACTTGTCTTCGCGTTCCTGCCGCAGGGTGGCCAGCGATCGGACAGGCCCGATCGCCGCTGCAAGCAACCCCAGCCCGGCGGGCAGGGCATAGTAGACCAGCCGGAAGCCGAGGATGGCGCAAGAGAGCGCGGTGCCATCGACCTGCGCCAGAAGCAGCAGAAGCGCGGCCTCGAAGGGGCCGGCGCCGCCCGGCGTGCCGCCCATGATGCCCGCGCCGAGGGCCAGCAGGAAGGCGGGCAGGAGGGTGAGGTAGGCAAGGTCGGTGCCGGGGGGCAGCAGGAGCCAGAAGGCGAGCGCGGCGGCGGCACAGTCGAGCGTGGCGAAGACGGCGATGCGGGTGGCGAGCCAGATCGAGGGCAGGCGGGGCAATCGCGAGAGCCCGCCCCAGTGGGGCGGCCAGAGGCAGAGCGCCACGACGAAAGCGCCTAGCGCCAGGCCGGCGGCGCCAACGGCTTCGGCGAAGGGGAAGGTGGAGGGCAGTAGCAGTAGGCACAGCGAGGTGAACAGGCCCCACCCGGCGAGGAAGGAGAGCGCCACGGCGGCGGTGACGCCGAGCGCGCGGGCAAGGCCGAGGCCCGGCAGCATCCGCCAGCGGAGCAGCGCGCCGATGACCAGCCCGAAGCCGGTGGACTGGCTGACGGCGATTGCGGTGACGCCCGCGCCCTGCACTGCGTCCTCGTTCTGACCGGTTGACAGCCAGCGGTGAATAGCGAGGTCGTAACGCCCGAGTGCCCAGAAGCTGACCACGGTCATGCATAGCGCGCCGACCCAACGTGAGCCGGGCAGGGTCGAGAGCTGGGCCCAGCCTGCGCTGAGGTCGAGCCCGTGCAGCCAGCCCGCCAGCAGAGGCAGGAGTGCCAGCACGCCGAGGATCGGCAGGCCCTGCCGCAGCACCAGTCTGCCGAGGCCCGCCTCCTTCAGCGTGCCGGCAGCGCGTTGCAACCCGTGAGAAACCTTGCCCATTCCGCCTCCTGCTGCGGATCTCTGGACAGGGTGCTATCAGCGCGGAGTGACCAAGGGCTTAACCGCCCTCGCAAAAAAGAAAACGGCCGGGCGGGGCCGGCCGTTTGCATCGAGGTCGTAGAAGCGAAAGAGCCTCAGCTCTCTTCCATCAGCTGGGCCTTGGCCTCGGCCATCATCGCCTTCATCTGGGCGCGGACGGTGGCCTCGTCGGCCAGATCACCGAGGTCGCCCTTTACCTTGCGATACACATCCTCGTCGCCCGCCTCTTCAAAGTCGGCCTTCACCACTTCCTTGGCGTATTCAACGGCGTCGTCGCCCGCTTTGCCCAGCAGGCCGGCGGCCCAGAGGCCCAGCAGCTTGTTGCGCCGCGCTTCAGCCTTGAACTGCATTTCGGCGTCGTGGGCGAACTTGTTTTCAAATGCGTTTTCGCGATCGTCGAAGGTGGACATGGGGGCCTCCCGGTTTGAATCTTTGTCTCTATTTAAGAGCCCCGAGCCGGGATGGGAAGGCGCGAAAGGGCGAAAGCGGCGACAGGCTCAGCTTTCGAGCCCGAACAGCTGCGCAAGCCGGGTGGCGGCGGCATCGCGCTCGGCGTGGGGGCGGGTGCCACGGGCAAGCAGCGCGCGGGCCCGGTCAAGTGCCGCTTCGGTGCGCCCGGCCTCGAGATCGGCGGTCATGGCGTCGAGCCAAGGCACCTGTTCTTCTTCGGTGAGCCCGTCGGTGACAGCGGCGACGAGGAGGGTGGTGAGTTCATCCTCCCAGTTGGCCCTGTCTTCGTTCGAGGCTGCCGGGGCCGGAGCCACAGGCGCAGGGGCTGCGGGCCGTGGTGCGGGTAGGGCGGCGGGCGGCGTGCCACCCGCATGGGTGGAGAGTTCCAGCACCGCGCTATGGGCGCTGCGATCGACCAGAAGCTCATCGGCGTCGATCCCAAGGGCGGCGAGCAGGGCAGCTTGCCTGCTGGGCGAGATCAGCCCGCCGGGATCGGACGGGTCGGGCGGCGCTTCTTCTTCCAGCGGGTGGGGACTGCCGGTTTGGCTGCGCTGCCAGTCATCCTCTGCGGAGGCACGGTGGATGCGCAGCGCCCGAACAACGGACCCGCCGCGAAAGACGGTGAAGCCATATTCGCCACCCGGATGGCGACCGCCGGTAAGGCGGAAGGCCAGCACCTCGGCCTTCGGCAAGGCACGGCTGAGGGCGGCGAGACGCGGGGAGGGGCCGGCATCGGAGCGCTCGCGGAACTCGATCAGCGTGTGCTTGGCAGGGCCGATGGGGGCAGAAAGGCGGATCTCGCGGTCGGCACCGCCAAAGCCCATGTCATCGACCATCTCGCGGGCGAGCACCCCTGCGGGCAGGGTGCCACGGGGTTGCACGAGGAGCGGGGCGGCGGGAGAGGGCGCAGCGACGCGGCGGCCGATGAGGCGGCCCAGAAGGCCTGCCGGTTTGCCTTTGCCGTTGGCGGGATCGGGGGCCTCGGCCCGGGCCAGAGCCTGCGCCACATCGCGCGGCGGTGCATCGACGAGGGCAAAATCCAGCACTGCAAAATCTTCAACCATGATCCCCCCGAAGGCCCTACGCCGCCCTCCTGCGGCCCGGCAGGCTCAACCTAACCGCAGCGCTCTCCGGGGCCAAGCCTTGCCGGAGGTGCCTGCGCGGCTGTGCGCCGCGCCGTGCGGGCTTTGCTCCGCTTGCGGCTGCGGCATCGTTGCACTATAGCCCGCCTAGTGAAGCGTGGCCCTTTCCGGAGCCGCGCCCTGCTGCATCTGGATTGGACCGAAATGGCACGACGCAAGCTCGTCTACGAAGGCAAGGCCAAGATTCTTTACGAGGGCCCCGAGCCCGGCACTCTGGTGCAGTATTTCAAGGATGATGCCACCGCGTTCAACGCCGAGAAGAAGGCGACGATCGAGGGCAAGGGCGTGCTGAACAACCGGCTTTCCGAGTTCTTCATGACCGGGCTGAACAACATCGGCGTGCCGACCCACTTTCTGAAGCGGCTGAACATGCGCGAGCAGCTGATCCGCTCGGTCGAGATCGTGCCGCTTGAGGTGATCGTGCGTAACTTCGCCGCGGGCTCGATGGCCAAGCGGCTCGGGCTGGAAGAAGGCACGCAGTTGCCGCGCCCGATCATCGAATTCTCTTACAAGGACGACAAGCTGGGCGACCCGCTTGTGCCCGAGGAATACATCATCGCCTTCGGCTGGGCGACGCAGCAGGATCTCGACGACATCGTGGCGCTGGCGCTGCGGGTGAACGACTATCTCAGCGGCGTGATGTATGGCGTTGGCATCAAGCTGATCGACTTCAAGATCGAGGTCGGCCGGATCTGGGAGAACGATTACATGCGGCTCATCGTGGCCGATGAGATCAGCCCCGACAGCTGCCGCCTGTGGGATCTGGAGACCGGTCAGAAGCTCGACAAGGACGTGTTCCGCCGCGATCTCGGCTCGCTGACCGATGCCTATACCGAAGTTGCCCGCCGCCTTGGCGTGCTGCCCAAAGGCGGCGCCGCGCCGATGGGCAAACCGACCCTGATCAACTGAGGAGAGCCGTTATGAAGGTGCGTGTGGACGTGATGCTGAAACAGGGCGTGCTCGACCCGCAGGGTGAGGCGGTGAAATCGGCTCTGGGCGCGCTTGGATTCGGCGGCGTCGAGGGCGTGCGTCAGGGCAAGGTGATCGAGTTGGATCTGGCCGAGGGCACCAGTGAGGCCGATGTGAAAGCGATGTGCGAGAAGCTGCTCGCCAACACGGTGATCGAGAGCTACGCGATCCACATGTAAGAGGCGGCTGGGCGGCTTCGCCCGACGCCGGGGCGTAGCGCTGACCACTGGACGCGGACGGCGGCGGACGCCAAACTCCGCCCATGGCAGACGCATTCCTCTTCCGCACCCGCTATGACGGGGTTCGTGAAATCTCTGGCCGGATGTGGCTGCTCGTCTGGGTGCTTCCAGCGCTGCTGCTTGGTGCGGCGATCATCTTTGCCGCCGAGGCTTTGATTGCCCCGATGGGCATGGCAGAGGCCGAGGGCGAGGTGGTGGAACTGCGCGAATACGAGGGCTGGTCGCCGCTGGAGGGCGATGTGACCAACTACGCCCCGGTCTTTCGCTACACCCCCGCTGACGGGCGCGAGGTGCAGGCCAGCGCGGGCATGTCGCACTCCGAGTGGAATTTTCCCGTCGGCTCGACCCGGACCATCCTCTATGACCCCGCCATAAACGGCGATGTGCGCATTCCCGGCCCGTGGAACTGGCTGATACCGGGAGCGCTGGCGGCGCTCGCCTTGGCCACGGCGGTGCCGGCAGGGATTGTCAGCCTGCTCCTGCTGGGGTGGCGGCGCCGGGGTGTGGCGCCGACCTGAGCGGAACGGATTTGTCACTTTGTCTCCCGCGCCCCATCGCTTAGGGTCTCCGCGTTCCTGCCTGGGGCGGCTCATGCGTTTGCTCGTTCTCATCGCTGCATTGCTCACTCTCACCGCCGTCGCGCGGGCCGAGGAGGTGCCCCCCTTCGACTTCCCCCACCTTCCCGGCGCGGCGCAGGAGTTCTACGAGACGGCCAAGACAGGCGAGCCCACAGCGGCCTTCAACTACGTGCTGCCGCTTCTCTCCGAGCCCGACCTGACCGACCCCGAGCGCCGCCAGATTCTGGGCTACCTCCAAGTCGCCTACGCCGGGTATGACCATGACGATCCCACTGGAGCCCATTACGCGGGCATGGCCGCCGGGTTGCTGACCCAGGTTCACTCCGCCCTGACAGAGCACGGGCTGGCGCTGGCCTGGGCCAACCGCTGCATCGGCCATATCGGCGACCGCTGGGAGGAGAAGGATGTCAACCTCACGCTAGGGGGCTGTATCGAAAGCGCCGTGATCGCCCTCAACGAGCTGTCAGATTACGAGCGGGCCATCGAATACGCCGGGCTGGCGCGCCAGGTTTACAAGATGTTCGTCGAGGAGGAGCCGGACCGTGAGTTCTACGTTGCCAACACGCTGATGCTGGAGGCCAATGCGCTCGACGGGCTGAAGCGGCACCGCGAGGCCATCGGCCTCAACGAGGACGCGCTGGAAATCTATGAGCGTCTGGCGGGGCCGGAGAGCGTGGCGGCGGCCAATATCATCGCCAACATCGGCGCCTCCTACTGGTACATGAAAGAGCTGGAGCCCGCCCGCGACTGGTCGCTGAGGGCCCTGCCGCTGATCGACAAGCATTGGGGGGCGCACAGCTACGGGGCCTCGGTCGTGCGGGTAAACCTAGGCCTCATCGCCTTTGATCTCGGGCGCGAGGAAGAGGCGATGAAATGGGCCGTCGAGATCCTGCCCTATATCGCAGCCAACCCCAAATCTTCGCTCAACAACCAGCGCTGGACCTTCGAGCTGATGCGCAACATCTTCTCGGCCCGCAATCAGCACGAGAGGGCGATCCTGTTTGGCAAAATGGCGGTGAACGCCCAGCAGGAGATCCGCGCGTTGAACCAGGGGCTTTCGGAGGAGGACACCGAGGGGCTGCGGGCCGAATGGAGCCGCCTTTACCGCGACCTCGCCGACCTGATGATCGAGGAGGGCCGGTTTTCAGAGGCGCAGGCGGTGCTGAACATGGAGAAGGAGCAGGAGGCCTTCGAGTTCTTGCAGCGCGATGGCGAGGCCGATCTGCGCGAGACCGTGGCGGTGCTGACCGATGCCGAGAGCTCAGATGCCGAGAAGCTGGCTGCCCTGGCCCTGCGCCCGGTGGAGGCGCGCGCGGCCTGGGAGGCGCTTTCGGCAAGGCTCGACGCGGGCGGCGGCACGGCGGAGGAGGAAGACCAGCTCTTCCTGCTGGAAGATGCGATGGCCGAGGCCGAGGCCGCCTTCGAGGCCGAGGTGGGGGCCTTCCTCGCGGAGGTGGAGGAGACGCGCCGCGAGGGCTTCGCCGCCCGTTTCGATGCCACCGGGGCCTATCAGGCCATTCTGGAGGCGCGCGAGCGGCCCTCGGCCATTTTGCAACTGGCGATGCTGGAAGACGCCACCCACCTCTTCCTCACGCTCCCGGGCGCAACCGTGCACGAGAAGGTGGAGATCCCCCGCGCCGAGATGCGCCGCAAGGTGTTTGACACGCTTCAGGCCATTGAGGCGCGCAGCCCGGAGGCGGAGGCGCATTTGCAGGGGCTTTACACGGTGCTCTTTGCCCCGGTGCGCGAGGCGCTGAAGGTGGCGGGGACAGAGGTGGTGATGATCAACGCCGACGGGGTGCTGCGCTACGTGCCCTTTGCCGCGCTGCATGACGGTGAGCGCTACCTTGTCGAGGACTACGCCTTCGCCCTCTACGTCGCCGCCGTGCAGACCCAGTTTGCCCGCGCCCCGCGTGCGCCCGAGAGCGCGGCTGGATTCGGGGTGACGCAGGCGCATGCGGGCTTTTCGGCGCTACCGGGTGTTGCCGCCGAAATCGAGGCGCTGTTCACGGGCGGCGATGGCGAGGGGGTGCTGGCGGGCCAGACCCTGCTCGACGGCGCCTTTGACATACGCGCCCTGCGGCGCACCCTGCGCAACCCGCCCGAGCTGCTGCACATCGCCTCCCATTTCGCGCTACGCCCCGGGCAGGACGATGACAGCTTCCTTCTCCTTGGCGATGGCACACGGCTACCGCTCTCGGAGCTTCGCACCAGCAAGTTTCGGATGACGGGGGTGGATCTGCTCACCCTCTCAGCCTGCCAGACAGCGCGCGGCGGGGATGGCTCGGAGATCGACGGCTTCGGCGCGGCGGCGCTGATGGGCGGAGCGAGCGCGGTGATGGCGTCGCTCTGGCCCGTGGCTGATGCCGCGACGCCTCTGCTGATGGGGGATTTCTATGCGGGGCTCTACGAACGCGACGAGGACAAGGCGGAGGCCTTGCGCCGGGCGCAGATCACCATGCTGAGAAGTGGTGGCGAAGGTCAGGGCGCCAACCGTGCGGCGCTTGCGCTGAAAGCGGGCAGTGGGGCAGGGGCGGTGAGTGATTTCTCTCATCCCTACTTCTGGTCCGCCTTCGTGCTGATGGGCAACTGGCTTTGATCGGCGATCCGGGCTAAGGCAGCGCAAACCGCTCAAACCACGGGATTCGCCTTGAAAGCCGCCCTCCTCACAGAGTTCCGCGCCTCGCTGGCCATCGAGAGCCTGCCGGAGCCGGAGTGCCCGCCGGATGGCGTGGTGCTGGAGGTTCTGGCCAGCGGCATCTGCCGGTCTGACTGGCATGTATGGACAGGGGCGGACCCGGATGTGAGCCTGCCCCATGTGCCGGGCCACGAGTTTTGCGGGGTGATCCGCGAGGTGGGGCAGGGCGTGACCCGCTGGAAGGCGGGCGACCGGGTGATTGCGCCCTTCATCCTTGCCTGCGGCGGCTGCCCCGATTGCCAGAGCGGCAACCAGACGATCTGCGCCAGCCAGGTACTGCCAGGCTTCACCCAGGCCGGCAGCTTTGCCGAGCGCATCGCCGTGCCGCGCGCCGACGTCAACCTCGCCGCCTTGGCCGAGGGCATGGACCCGGCGCTGGCAGCGTCGCTCGGGTGCCGCGCGACCACGGCATGGCACGGGCTCACCGGCCGCGCTGCGCTGAAGGCGGGCGAATGGCTCGCCGTCTGGGGCTCGGGCGGGGTCGGGCTTTCGGCGATGATGATCGCGCGGGCGCTTGGCGCGCGGGTGGTCATGGTGGATGTGGTCGAGGAGAAGCTCGCCCATGCCAAGACCCTCGGGGCCGATGCGGTGGTGAACGCCGCCGCAGGCGACCCGGTGGAGGCGGTGCGCGAGATCACCAAGGGCGGTGCCGATCTGGCGCTGGAGGCGCTCGGGATCGGGCAGACCACGGCCAACGCATTGAAGTGCCTGCGCAAGCTTGGCCGCATGGTACAGATCGGCATGCCTGCGGGCGACCATGTGAACATGACCCTGCCGTGGGATGCCGTCTATTCTGGCCAGCTTGCGATTTACGGCACGCGCGGCATGCCCGCGTGGCGCTACCCCTCGCTGCTCTCGCTGATCGAGAGCGGACAGCTCGACCTTTCGCCGCTCATCGCCCGCCGCGTGGCTCTCTCTGACGCCAGCGCCGAGCTTGCCCTCTTCGACGGTGCCGCCCCTCCCGGCGTGGCCGTCATCACCGATTTCACCCGCTGACTCAGGAGACAGCCCATGAAAGCCGCCGTCATCACCTTTCCCGGCTCCAATTGCGACCGTGACCTTGCCGTGGCCTTCGAGGCCGCCGGGTTCGATGTGGCGCGGATTTGGCACAAGGATACCGACCTGCCGCAGGGCATCGATGTAGTGGGCATCCCCGGCGGGTTCTCCTTTGGCGACTACCTGCGCTGCGGCGCGATTGCGGCCAACTCGCCGATCTGCCGGTCGGTTGTGGCCCATGCCGAGGCGGGCGGGTTTGTGCTGGGCATTTGCAACGGCTTTCAAGTGCTCTGTGAGACCGGGCTGCTGCCGGGTGTGCTGATGCGCAATGCGGGGCTGAAGTTCGTTTGCCGCAACGTGGGATTGACGGTGGCCAGCGCCGAGAGCGCCTTCACCTCGGGCTACGCGCAGGGCGATGAACTGGTGATCCCCGTGGCGCACCACGACGGCAACTACAACGTCGACCCCGAGGGGCTGGCGGCGCTGGAGGCCGAGGGGCGCGTCGCCTTCCGATACACCGACAACCCGAATGGCTCGATGAGCGATATTGCCGGGGTTCTCTCGGAGAACCGGCGGGTGCTGGGGATGATGCCGCACCCGGAGCGGGCGGTGGATGCCAAGCACGGCGGCACAGATGGCCGGGCCATGTTTGCCGGTCTCGCAGAGGCGCTGGTTTCGGCCTGAGGCCGGGGCAGGGCTGCTCATCAGGGGCTTGATGGCGCTTACGCATTTGCGCGTGGCGAAGGCGGGTGCGGCTCACTTCGGCGGCACCTGAGATGCCTTTGTCTTCCCCAAAGCGCCGCCGCAGCATAGAGTTGCACGATGGACAAGCCCCGCTCTCCGCTGCGCTCTTGGCGCCGTCCGCTTCAGCGGCTGGCCTGGGTCATGGTGCTTGTGCTGGCGGTCGTGACCGTTTGGCTGACCAACCATTACCTGACCCTGCGTTTCACCGAGACCACGCGCAACCAGTCGGAACTGCGGCAGGCCCTCTACGCAGGTAACATCATCTCGGAGCTGCAGCGGGCGCAGGTGGTGCCGCTTCTGCTCTCGCGCGACCCCTCGCTGATCGGGGCGCTGAACACATCGGATTTTCTGAACACCTCGCAACGGTTGATCGAGTTTCGTGACGAGATCGGCGCGAAATCGGTTCTAATGCTCGACACCTCCGGCCGGGCCGTGGCCACGACCGACCGCAACCAGCTTGGCTCCAATCACCGCACCGCGCCCTACTTCGTGGAGGCGCAGCGCTCGGATGGCACGGTGTTTACCCTTCACCTTAAGGAAAACAATGCGATGGAGTTCGCCTACTCCCGCGTGATCCGGCATGACAACCAGAGCGTCGGTGTGATCGTGGTCGAGGTCGATCTTGCCAAGTTCGAGCGCCAGTGGGCGGGCATCTCGGATGCCGTGCTGGTGACCGACAGCACCGGCACGGTGATCCTTTCCACCGAGCCGCGCTGGCGCGGCAAGCCGGTGAGCGATGCGCTGGCCGAGCAGGATGCGCCTTCGGCGATCCAGCGGGCGCTGGAGGCCACGACCGACTGGAGCTTTCTGCCGCCCGATGCCTACCTCTTCGGCGAGGCGGTGATGCGCACCGACGGGCGCATCCCGTTTCAGGGATGGCGGATCACGTCGTTCACCGCCTACAGCTCGATCCGCGAACGGGTGAACGGGGTGCTGGCGCTGGAGATCATGGCCTTCGCCCTTCTACTTGCCGGTTCGTTCTGGTGGCTCTCGCGCAAGGCCCGCTCCGACCGCCGGGTGGCGCTGAAGGAGTCGGCAGAACTTCGCCAGTTGAACCTGCGGCTGCAGCGGGAAATCGCCGAACGAGAGAAGGCCGAACGCAGCCTCGAGGTGGCCGAACAGACCCTTGCGCAGAGCTCCAAGCTGGCGGCTCTCGGGGAGATGTCGGCCGCCGTTTCGCATGAGCTCAACCAGCCGCTGGCCGCGATGCGCACCTACCTCGCCGGGGCCAAGCTGCTGCTGCAACGCAAGCGCCCGGAGGAGGCGCTCTCGTCCTTCCAACGGATCGACGACCTGATTGGCCGGATGGGGGCGATCACCCGGCAGCTCAAGAGCTATGCCCGCAAGGGTGAAGTGGCCTTTGAACCCTTTGATCTAAGGGATGCGGTGAGTGTATCGCTGAGCATGATGGAGCCGCAGCTGCGCTCGCGCCATGTGGCGATTTCGCGGAACCTGCCCAGCGAGCCGGTGATCATCCGGGCCGACAGGCTGCGGGTTGAGCAGGTGCTGGTGAACCTCTTTCGCAACGCGCTGGATGCCACCCGCGATGTCGAGGAACCTGCGCTGGAGCTGATCCTCGCCGCCGGTGACACCGCCACGCTGACCCTGCGCGACAACGGACATGGCATCGAGGATCTGGAGAACCTTTTCGAACCCTTCTACACCACCAAGGCCCCCGGCGACGGCGTCGGTCTGGGGCTTGCCATCTCCTCGGGGATCATCAACGAGTTGGGCGGACGTCTCACGGCGCGGAACGGAAGGGCCGGTGGCGCAGTTTTCGAGCTGCAACTGCCAATCCTGAGACAAGACAGCGCGACGGCGGCAGAGTAGGGCAGGACCACAGGAACAACACATGGCACAGGCTATGAAAATCGCAATTATCGACGACGAACAGGACATGCGCCAATCCATCAGCCAGTGGCTGGCGCTCTCCGGGTTTGAAACAGAAACTTATCCTTCCGCCGAAGAGGCGCTGAAGGGGATCGGCCCCGACTATCCCGGCGCGGTTGTCTCCGACATCCGGATGCCGGGAATGGACGGCATGGCCCTGCTGAAGAAGCTGATGGCGCAGGACTCCGCGCTGCCGGTCATCATGATCACCGGCCACGGAGATGTGCCGATGGCGGTGGAAGCAATGCGGGTCGGGGCTTTCGACTTTCTTGAAAAGCCCTTCAACCCCGACCGGATGACCCAGCTGGCCAAGAAGGCCACCCAGCGCCGCCGGATGAACCTTGATGCCCGCGCCCTGCGCCGGGAGCTTGGCGGTGGCACCACGATCATGAAGAAACTGATCGGCGCCAGCCCGGTGATGGAGCGGCTGCGCGAGGATATCCTCGATCTGGGGCAGGCCGACGGCCACGTGCTGATCGACGGAGAGACCGGCACCGGCAAGACGCTGGCGGCGCATGCGCTGCACGCCGTGGGGAGCCGGGCGAGCAAGGAGTTCGTCATCGTCTCCTGCGCCGCCTTCGACGAAGACGAGTTGGCCGCTCAGCTCTTTGAGGGCGATGCCGACAAGGGCCGGATGCCGCTCGTTGAGCAGGCCCGCGGTGGCACGCTTTGCCTTGAGGATATCGAGGCGCTCTCACCCGCCCTTCAGGCACGTCTGCTGCAGTTCATCAACGAGCAGGGCAGCCCGGCGGAGACGCGGATTGTAGCGGTCAGCAACCTTCAGGAGCAGGGCAAGACCTCTGAAGATGCGTTGCGCCCCGATCTCTATTACCGGCTTGCCGCGATGAAGATCACCCTGCCGCCGCTGCGCCAGCGCGGCGAGGACATCCTGATGCTGTTCACCCGGCTCTCGGAGCAGTTCGCCGAGGAATATGGCTGCGAGGCGCCTGCCGTGACCGCTCAGGAGGCCGCCCAGCTGTTGCAGGCGCCGTGGCAGGGCAACGTCCGCCAGCTCATCAACATCGCCGAACGCGCCGTGCTCCAGGCCCGCCGCGGTTCGGGCACCATCGCCTCGCTGCTGATGAATGACGAGGGCGAAGTGCAGCCGGTGATGACGACCGAGGGCAAGCCGCTGAAGGAATACGTGGAAGCCTTCGAGCGGATGCTGATCGACAACACCATGCGGCGCCACAAGGGCTCGATCGTCAACGTGATGGAAGAGCTGTGCTTGCCGCGCCGGACCTTGAACGAGAAGATGGCCAAATACGGGCTGCAACGCTCCGACTATCTCGCCTGACCTGGCGCTTGCCCTTCAGGCCGCTTTGGGCAACTCTGCGCCCGGGGCGAAGTTGAAGGTTAAGCGGTGGAGCACAAAGGGATTTTCTGGCCGGCGGTTGGCGAGGTGTGGCGCGGCCGTGGCAGCGCGCTGCGGGTCATCTGGCTTCCGTTTCTGATCAGCACAGTTGCCTATGAGGCCTACTACAGGGCGTTCCCGAGCGGGATCGCCCTGCCTGTGACGGTGCTCGAGTTCCTCGTGTTCTCTTGGGCGGCGGTGGGCTGGCACCGGGCGGCGCTGCTGGATGAGGCTCCGGGGCCTGCGGGCACACGCCACGGCGGGCCGGTGCCGCGCTATGCCTTTGGCTGGTTCATCTCAGGGTTGGCCGCAGGCATACTCGGGATGATGCTCTTTCTGGTCGTTTACCTAGGCCTTACACGGGTGCTTGGCGCCGGGGTATTCATGCCGATGCCCGGCCTGCCTGAAGTGTTGCTTTCGCCCATGGCCTACCTGAGCACAGCGTTCTGGGTACTGCCGCTCGGGATCCTCTGCATGTGGCTGGTGATCTATCTTTTCTTCCATTTTGCCCGCGCGCTGCCGGCACTTGCGCTCCGCAGGGAAGGACGGTGGAACGAGGCGCAGCGCGGGGCCCGCCGCCATTGGTTCGCCCGCGCTGCGGCATGGTCACTGCTGCTTTGGCTTCTGGCGGCTGCCTTGTATTACGGCACTTACAACGCGCTCCTGGAATGGGACAACAGGCTCTGGGAGGCCGGGCAGGATGGTGCGCCGCTCTGGGCCTTCTCCCTGCTCGATGCCGCTTTCAACGTGGTCTACGCCATAAATGTGCTGATCGGTGCCAGTGTTCTGACCGTAGCGTTCCGGCGATCTGCAAGCGTGGCGCCTGAAAATGACGCGGGACAGGCAGAGTGAAGGCGCGCCGGAGTGACAGGCCGTCTGAGGACCTGACGCTTGCTGTGCTGAAGCCCGAAGCGTAGAGCGCGGTATGGCTATCTTCTACTTTCTCGCCGTCGCGCTGCCTTACATCGCTGCTTTCCTGCTCACTATTGCTGTGGCCGCCGGGGCGGGGCTGGTGATCTGGCTTCTGAACGGACGCCACTGGTGGGCCTGGCTGGCTGGTCTGGCGATTGCTGCGGCAGCAAGCACGGTCTCGCCGGTGCTGCAGCGCTTGGAGAGCGCGCGCATCACCGTAGCGCTCGCCGCCTCCGAGCCACAACGGGAACGCCTCGCGCTGGAGCCGGGGGCGCTGATCCACCTGCACGATGGCAACCACGCCGGCATCACCTGCCGCCCCTGTGATTTCACCGCGCTGCCCTTTGTTACCGAAGCCGAAACCGTCAGCCTCTACCCGGTGCTGATCAATGAGCGGGGCGAGTTGGTGGAGCGGACAAACCTCAACGCCCCCACGCCCGACCGGGCCACGCGCGCCCGCTTTCGCTATGCCTTCATGTCGGTCCCGCAGGTCTGGTATGAGGGTGCAGATTTCGACCCGCCAGCGTGGTATCCTTCGCCGGTGCCAGAGGACTTGAAGGGCGTGCACATGCTGGTCGAGCTACCGCCCACCGGCATCATCCGCCCGGCGGGGCTGCAGCCGCTCTACCTGCGGGTCAATCGGCAGTACGAGGCAGAGGCGTTGTTTTCATGGGGTTTCGTGACTGACACGGTGCAGCGGCCAACGCCGGAGGCGATCCTGGCCGATCTCGCGGCCCGCGTCACCACGAAGTGACCACCAGATAAGGGGGGTGCCGCGACGCGCGGTACAATAGGCCTTTCGCTCCCGCAGCATCCATGTAATAGGGAAGCGCCAACCGAACCCCTCATCAGGAGAGCCATGATGGAGATTCGCGAGGCGCTGACCTTCGACGATGTTTTGCTCGTTCCCGCCGAAAGCCGGGTGCTGCCCTCCACGGCGAACACCGCCACGCGGGTGACCCGCGCCATCACCATGAACATCCCGCTGCTCAGCTCCGCGATGGATACGGTGACCGAGGGGCGCATGGCGATCACCATGGCCCAGGCCGGCGGCATCGGCGTGATCCACAAAAACCTCGGCGTCGAGGAGCAGGCCCGTGAGGTGCGCCGGGTCAAACGCTTTGAAAGCGGAATCGTCTACAGCCCGGTGACCCTGACCCCCGATCAGACCCTGGCCGACGCCAAGGCGCTGATCGAGCGCTACAACTTCACCGGTTTCCCGGTGGTGGACGAAAAGGGCCGCGTGGTGGGTATTGTCACCAACCGCGACATGCGCTTTGCCACCTCCGACGACACACCGGTCAAGGTGATGATGACCTCGAAGGATCTGGCAATCCTGAAGGAGCCCGCTGACCGCGACGAGGCGATCAGCCTCATGAAGGCCCGTCGGATCGAGAAGCTGCTGGTGACGGACGCTGACGGCAAGCTCACAGGCCTGCTGACGCTGAAGGACACCGAGCAGAGCGTGCTCAACCCAACCGCCTGCAAAGACAGCCTTGGCCGCCTGCGCGTGGCGGCGGCGACCTCCGTGGGCGATGCAGGCTTCGAGCGCACCGAGGCACTGATCGACGCGGGCGCCGATATCGTTGTGATCGACACGGCGCATGGCCATTCCGAGGGCGTGATCGCTGCCGTGGAGCGGGCCAAGCGGCTCTCCAACGAGGTGCAGATCATCGCGGGCAACGTGGCCACCGGTGAGGCGACGCGTGCGCTTATCGGCGCGGGTGCTGATGCGGTGAAGGTGGGGATCGGGCCGGGCTCGATCTGCACCACGCGGATGGTGGCGGGCGTGGGCGTGCCCCAGTTGACCGCCATCATGGATTGCGCCGCCGCTGCCGGTGACGTGCCGGTGATCGCGGATGGCGGCATCAAGTTTTCGGGCGATTTTGCCAAGGCGATTGCCGCCGGCGCCTCCTGCGCCATGGTCGGTTCGATGATCGCCGGGACCGATGAAAGCCCGGGCGAGGTGATCCTCTGGCAGGGCCGCTCGTTCAAGGCCTATCGTGGCATGGGCAGCCTCGGCGCCATGGCCCGCGGCTCGGCTGACCGCTACTTCCAGAAGGATGCAGCCTCCGACAAACTGGTGCCCGAGGGCATCGAGGGGCAGGTGCCTTACAAGGGTTCTGCGGGCACCGTGATCCACCAGCTCGTCGGCGGGTTGCGGGCGGCCATGGGCTACACCGGCTGCGCCACCGTCGAGGAGATGCGCAAGAACTGCCAGTTCGTGAAGATCACCGGCGCAGGGCTGAAGGAAAGCCACGTGCATGATGTGCAGATCACCCGCGAGAGCCCGAATTACCGCGTGGGATGAGGGGCTTGCGCCCCTGAGTTGAGGTAGAGCATGACCCCCGCCGCCCGGATCGCCGCCGCCGTCGAGGTGCTGGACGCCATCGCCGGCGGGCTGGCCGCCGAGCAGGCGCTCAGCCGCTGGGGGCGTGCCAACCGGTTTGCCGGGTCTGGAGACCGCGCCGCGATCCGAGACCATGTGTTCGACGCGCTGCGCTGCCACCGGAGTTTTGCCACGCGAGGCGGCGGTGAGACAGGCCGGGCCCTGATGCTGGGGATGCTGCGTCAGACGGGCCGCGATCCGGGCGAAGTCTTCACGGGCGAGGGCCATGCGCCCGCCGCGCTGACCCCCGAGGAGGATGCTGCGGGCCGGATGCCGGAGGGTGCCGAGGCGTTGGACTGCCCCGACTGGCTGGCACCCGATCTGGAAGCCTCACTAGGGCCGGATTTCGAGCCAGTTCTCAAGGCGATGCAGGGCAGGGCAGATGTGTTCTTGCGTGTCAATGTGCTGAAAGCCACGCGTGATGCTGTGCTGGAAGAGTTGGCTGCTGACGGGATCCTCACAGAGCCGCACCCGCTTGCGCCAAACGCCCTGCGTGTCACCGAAGGCGCGCGCCGTATCCGCAACGCACGGGCCTTCACCGAGGGCCGGGTGGAACTACAGGATGCCGGATCGCAGGCGATTTGTGAGGCCATCCCCTTGCCTCAGGGTGGCCGGGTGCTCGATTTTTGTGCCGGTGGCGGCGGCAAGAGCCTTGCACTCGCCGCCCGTGCGCCGGGGCTGAGCTTTACCGCCCATGACGCTCACCCTCAGCGGATGAATGACCTGCCCGCGCGGGCTGCGCGTGCTGGGGTGAAGATTGCCACAACGGACGCGCCCGAAGGCCTGTTCGATCTTGTGGTGGCCGATGTGCCCTGTTCCGGCTCCGGCGCATGGCGGCGCCAGCCCGAGGCCAAATGGCGTCTCGATCGCGCCGGACTGGAGACGCTTTGCGCGCTTCAGGCCGACATCCTTGATCAGGTCGCGGCCATGGTCGCCCCGAGGGGCCGGCTCGCCTATATCACCTGTTCTCTGCTCGAGGCTGAGAACGGCGCGCAGGCGGAGAGCTTTCTTGCCCGCCATCCCGGCTGGCAGAAGGAGACCACGCTGCGTTTGACCCCGCTGGACGGCGGAGACGGGTTTTTCCTTGCGATTTTCCGGCCTTCTCCCGGAGAATGACCGCAGGTTGCGCGGCGCCCTCAAAACTATCTTAATCCGCGATTAACGATTTTCGGGCGATTGTGCTGTGCAACGAATCAAAGGGAGAACCCACCCGTGTCGCACCCAGCGCTGACGCCTTCACCGGTTGCGCGCATCGCGCAGGCCTTTCGGGGAAAGGTGTGGCAGGTCCTCGGTGTGGCGGTGGTGTTCTTCATGTCCAGCGTGCTGGTCGCGGATCCGCAGGTGGCGCTCATCCTCATCGCCTCCGGCTGTACGCTCTGCGCATTAATGATCCTTTTGCGTCTCGTTGCGCGCCGCCAGGCCGGTGCCGAGAAGGCGCTGGCCGAGACGGTCGCGGGCTTCACCGAGCTCGATTCCTCGCCCTGTTTCACGACCGACCTTGATGGCGCAATCTCGCACCAGAACGCGAGCGCGCGTAGCCGGTTCAAGTCGGAAACGGGTGAAACCCTTCCACGGGTGCTACGGGACCTGCTGGCCAATTCCGCCGCGCTGATCAGCAGGCTTGAAACCCGTGCCGAAGCGCGCGGGCATGCCTCGGAAGATGTCGTCACCCGCAAGGGGCATATGCGCCTCGTGGCGCATCGGCTTGGGGAAGACGGGTTCTTGTGGCGCATGGAGGATATGGTGGAGCGCGAAGGCTCGCGCGGCGCCGAAGGGCTCAGCCTGCCGATGATGACGGTGAACAAGGCCGGCGCGGTGCTCTTCATGAACGATGCGCTCAGGCGGGTGGTCGGAGGCCGGGTCAAGCGCATTGAAGACGTGATCCTCGATGTCTCCGATGCCGGCATTGCCGGCGCACAGCGCATCTCCGGGCCAGCCGGGGAGCTGCACTGTCAGGTGGTAGAAATCGCCGGGCAGGCGGGAAGGCGCGAGATCTATTTGCTGCCGCTGAACGAGGCGCCAGCAGCCCATGTGAGCGGGGTAGCGGCTTCACCGGATGTTCTCGATCACATGCCGGTTGCGCTCCTGCGCATCAAGCGGGATGGCACCCTGTCGATGGCCAACCGCCTCGCCCGTGAGCTTCTCGGCCACGACGATCTGGTCGGCATGTCATTTGCCGAACTGGTCGAAGGTCTAGGGCGGTCTGTGCGCGACTGGATCACCGATGCCGCAGCCGGTCGCGGCCCGCTCCGCCCTGAGGTCGCGCGCGCCAAGCTGCCGGTGAAAGACGTATTCCTGCAAATCTCGCTCAGCCGCGTTGTCGAGGGCGGCGAACCGTCCCTGGTTGCGGTGTTGAACGACGCGACCGAGCTGAAGACGCTTGAAGCGCAATTCGTCCAAAGCCAGAAGATGCAGGCCATCGGACAGTTGGCTGGTGGCGTCGCGCATGATTTCAACAACCTGCTCACCGCCATTTCAGGCCACTGCGACCTGCTGCTGCTGAGGCACGATCAGGGCGACCCGGACTATGGCGACCTTGTACAGATCAACCAGAACGCAAATCGCGCGGCGAGCCTTGTGGGGCAGTTGCTGGCGTTTTCCCGCAAACAGAACCTCCAGCCCGAGACGCTGGACATGCGCGAAACGCTTTCTGACCTCGGTCATCTTCTCAACCGGCTCGTAGGCGAGCGGGTTAATCTGTCTCTAACACATGATCCCGATCTGCCCTCGATCAGGGCCGACAAACGGCAACTTGAGCAAGTGATCATGAACCTCGTGGTCAATGCGCGGGACGCGATGCCCGACGGCGGCACCATCACAGTTGAAACGCAAACCCGCGTGCTGGACGAAGAACTCCACCGCGACCGGGCCAGCGTCCCTCCCGGCAATTACGTGGTCGTCTCGGTCTCCGATCAGGGAACGGGCATCCACCCTGACAAGATCGGCAAGATCTTCGAGCCTTTTTGGACGACCAAACGCCCCGGCGAAGGCACGGGCCTCGGACTCTCCACGGCCTATGGCATCGTTAAACAGACCGGTGGTTACATTTTTGTAGATTCCATTCTGGGGCAAGGCAGTTGCTTTACCCTCTACTTCCCTGCCTTCGAACGGCCCGAAGAGGCGCCCCGCTTGTCGCTCGATGCTTTGCCGAGTGAGCCGACTGGAAAGGGCGAAGGTGTAATTCTTCTGGTGGAAGACGAGGCACCGGTGCGCGCCTTCGCGTCAAGAGCTCTCCGAATGCGGGGCTATACGGTTCTCGAGGCCGGAAACGCCGAGGAGGCATTGACGCTTCTCGACGACAGTGAACTCAAAGTCGATGTCTTCGTCACCGATGTGATCATGCCGGGCATGGATGGCCCGAGCTGGGTTCGAAAGGCACTGGAGATGCGACCGGATGTTAAGGTGGTCTTTGTGTCCGGTTACGCTGAAGACAGCTTTGACAATGAACAGGCCCTGATTCCGAACTCGGTTTTCCTACCAAAGCCGTTCTCGCTCACCGAACTGACGGCGACGGTTCACGACCAGATCCACTAGCGCCTTGGGCGGGTTGGAACGCGGTCACTCCTAGATGTTCTTCCAGTCTCCGCCAGCGATCAGCGCATCATAGAGCCGGAAATCCTTTTCAAGATGTTTGGCCAGCGGCGCGGCAAGCTCTGGGTCGACCTCGAGCGGCGCCTCGGGCGACACATTCTCGAGCTCCAGCACGATCTTCCGGTCAAGCCGGCTCTCCAGAAAGGTCACAAGGTCGCCAAAGCGCTCGTAGGGAAAAAGATAGTCGATCCCGACCCGGCCGTCCTCGGTGCGCAGAAATTTCCACTGTCGGCTAAGCCGGGCATAGGCTGGCTGAGGGTCTTGAAGGTAGCCGCGGAGGAACTTTGAAAAATCCATGTTTTGCGTTGAGTTGTTTTGCCCCTCCAGATCCGCCCTGCGCCGATAGCGGTACCAGCTGCCCAGCCAGTCGAGCGGTTCCCGCATCACAGCCACGGTTCGGAAACTCTCCCATTCCTTCGCTCCGACGATCCGCGGGAAAACGCGGTTCGACCAAGCATAGCCCATGTGTTTGACCAATGGGGGGTGACGAAAGGCAATGTCGGCCACATCTCCGAGCGCAGATTCGAGCGCATGCGTTCCCGTCTTCGGGGTTGCCAAAAGCACCAATCGGGCATCCCAGAATACCAGCATGCGCACCCTTTCTGCGTGTAATCCAAGGCATCTCGTAAACGTTCACGCTTCATTAACCAAGGGGCGTCAAGAATGGCGTCATTAAGATTCAACTTGCTTTGTTCTCGCTTTGATCGCATACCCTGCGGAACAAGAGGTGAACGGCAGCGCACATTGCCGCGACAGGCGGCATATGGAATAAGGACGGAAACAATGGCCACAGCGAAACTTCTGGACATGGGCAAAGCAGGCAACGGCGACAAGCAAAAGGCGCTCGACAGCGCATTGGCTCAGATCGAACGGCAGTTCGGCAAGGGCTCCATCATGAAGCTCGGCGGCGAGAACCAGCTGCCCGATATCGAGGCCACATCGACCGGCTCGCTCGGCCTCGACATCGCGCTCGGCATCGGCGGTCTGCCGAAGGGCCGGATCATCGAGATTTACGGCCCTGAAAGCTCGGGCAAGACCACGCTCACGCTGCATTGTGTGGCCGAAGAGCAGAAGAAGGGCGGCGTTTGCGCCTTCGTCGACGCTGAGCACGCGCTCGACCCTCAGTATGCCAAGAAGCTGGGTGTTGACCTTGACGAGTTGCTCATCTCCCAGCCCGATACCGGAGAACAGGCACTCGAAATCACCGATACGCTGGTGCGCTCCGGCGCGGTGAGCCTCGTGGTCGTCGACTCGGTCGCCGCGCTCACCCCGAAATCGGAGCTCGAGGGCGACATGGGCGACTCCAGCGTCGGCGTTCACGCCCGCCTGATGAGCCAAGCGATGCGCAAGCTGACCGGTTCGATCAGCCGCTCGAACTGCATGGTGATCTTCATCAACCAGATCCGGATGAAGATTGGCGTGATGTTCGGCTCGCCCGAAACTACCACCGGCGGCAATGCGCTGAAGTTCTACAGCTCCGTCCGTCTCGATATCCGCCGCATCGGTTCGATCAAGGACCGCGATGAGGTGGTGGGCAACTCGACCCGCGTGAAAGTGGTGAAGAACAAGGTCGCGCCGCCTTTCAAACAGGTCGAATTCGACATCATGTACGGCGAAGGCATCTCCAAGACTGGTGAGTTGCTGGATCTCGGGGTGAAGGCCGGCGTGGTTGAGAAGTCCGGCGCGTGGTTCTCTTACGGCGACGAGCGCATCGGGCAGGGCCGCGAGAACTCCAAGCAGTTTCTGAAGGACAACCCCGATATTGCCTATGAAATCGAGGACAAGATTCGTGCCTCGCACGGGCTGGATTTCGGCAGTTCCGAAGAGGATGGCAGCGCGGACGACGACGAGATGTTCGAAAACTGACGTGGCCTAACCGGTCACGATATCATAGGGCGGCCCCGCAGAGGCCGCCCTTTTTGGATTCGCCCGTGGACAGCACCGGGGCAGGGGGCTAAACCTGCCCGGACCATTTTCCGCCCTTTCGGAACAAGACCATGCGCACGCTCAACGACATCCGCACCGCCTTCCTCGACTACTTCGCCCGCCAGGGGCATGAGGTGGTCGACAGCTCTCCGCTGGTGCCCCGCAATGACCCCACGCTGCTGTTTGCCAACTCCGGCATGGTGCAGTTCAAGAACCTCTTCACCGGGGTCGAACACCGCGACTACAAACGCGCGACCACCGCGCAAAAGTGCGTGCGCGCCGGCGGCAAGCACAATGATCTCGACAACGTGGGCTATACGGCGCGGCACCATACATTCTTTGAAATGATGGGGAATTTCTCCTTCGGTGACTATTTCAAGGAGCAGGCGATTCCCTTTGCATGGGAAATGGTCACCAAGGAACTTGGCATTGATCCGTCGAAGCTGCTGGTCACGGTCTACCACACCGATGACGAGGCCGCCGACCTGTGGAAGAAGGTCGCCGGGCTGCCCGACGAGCGGATTATTCGCATCGCCACTAATGACAACTTCTGGCAGATGGGCCCCACCGGCCCCTGCGGCCCCTGCACTGAAATCTTTTACGACCACGGTGACAAATACTGGGGCGGCCCTCCGGGCACGCCGGAGGAAGACGGCGACCGTTTTGTCGAGATCTGGAACCTCGTGTTCATGCAGTACGAGCAGTTCGAAGATGGCACCCGGCGCGAGCTCGAGGCGCAGTCGATCGACACCGGCATGGGCATCGAGCGGGTTGCGGCGCTGCTCCAAGGCACGAATGACAACTACGCGACCGACTTGATCCGCTCGCTGATCGAGGCGTCTGCCAACGTCAGCTCCACCGATCCGGACGGCGACGGCGCTGTGCATCACCGGGTGATCGCCGACCACTTGCGCTCGACTTCTTTCCTCATTGCCGATGGTGTCATGCCGTCGTCGGACGGGCGGGGCTATGTGCTGCGCCGGATCATGCGCCGGGCCATGCGCCACGCCCACCTGCTCGGCACGAAGGACCCGATGATGCACCGGCTCGTACCCGAACTGGTGCGCCA
The DNA here is from genome assembly GCF_052828525.1 of Vannielia sp. SX4. The sequence goes on along the minus strand of NZ_CM128247.1, from coordinate 2,755,250 downwards.
GATGGGTGGCGCCTACCCCGAGCTGGGCCGGGCCAAGGCGCTGATTGAAGAGACGCTGCTGGCCGAAGAAACGCGGTTCCGCCAGACGCTCGACCGCGGCCTTAAACTGCTGGACGACGAACTGGGCAGCCTCCCCGAAGGCGCAGAACTGCCCGGTGCGACGGCCTTCAAACTCTATGACACCTACGGCTTCCCGCTTGATCTCACGCAGGATGCGCTGCGCGAAAAGGGCCGTGCGGTGGACACCGAGGGCTTTGATGCCGCGATGGCCGAGCAGAAGGCCAAGGCCCGTGCGGCGTGGGCCGGAACGGGCGATGCCGCCGACGAGGCGCTCTGGTACGACCTGTCGGAAGAGAAGGGCACGACCGAGTTTTTGGGCTATGATACCGAAGTCGCCGAGGGTCAGATCCTTGCGCTCGTTAAGGGCGGCGAGAAGGCCGAGAAGGTCGGAAAAGGCGATGAAATTCAGCTGGTTGTGAACCAGACACCGTTTTATGCCGAGAGCGGTGGCCAGGTTGGCGATGAGGGTGCGGTCAAAACCGAAACGGGCCGCGCCGTGGTGACCGATACCCGCAAGGTCGCGGGCGTGTTCATCCATATCGCCCGTGTCGAAGAGGGCACGCTGGAAGTTGGCCAAGGGGCCGAACTGACGGTCGATCATGCCCGCCGGGGCCTGATCCGGGCCAACCATTCGGCGACCCACCTGCTGCACGAGGCCCTGCGCGGGGCGCTTGGCGACCACGTGGCGCAGCGCGGCTCGCTCAATGCGCCGGATCGCCTGCGGTTCGATTTTTCGCACGGCAAGGCGCTGTCGGCGGAGGAGATCGGGCAGGTGGAGCGCGAAGTGAACGCTTTCATCCGTCAGAACACCCCGGTGGAAACCCGGATCATGACCCCAGACGACGCCCGTGGCATCGGGGCGCAGGCGCTGTTCGGCGAGAAGTACGGCGATGAGGTGCGCGTCGTTTCCATGGGCCGCGCCGATACCGGCAAGGGCAGCGACGGCAAAACATGGTCGATTGAGCTCTGCGGCGGCACCCATGTCGGCCGCACTGGCGACATTGGCGCCTTTGCGCTGACCTCTGAGGCCGCGAGCTCTGCGGGCGTGCGCCGGATTGAGGCCCTGACGGGAGAGGCCGCGCTGGCTGAACTGCGGGGACGGGATGTTGCTCTCTCCGAGGTTGAGGGCTTGCTGAAGGCCTCCGGGCCGGATGTGATCGGCCGTTTGAAGAGCCTGCTGGATGAGCGCAAGAGCCTCAGCAATGAGGTCGCGCAGTTGCGCCAGCAGCTTGCCCTTTCGGGCGGTGGCGAGGCAAAGGCCGAGGCCAAGGATATCAATGGCGTCGCCTTCATCGCTCAGGCGCTCTCGGGCGTAACGGGCAAGGACCTGCCCGGCTTGATCGACGCCCACAAGGAAAAGCTCGGCTCCGGCGCGGTGTTGCTTGTGGCCGATGCCGGCGGCAAGGCCGCTGTGGCTGCAGGTGTGACGGCTGACTTGACCGACAAACTCTCGGCGGTGGACCTCGTGAAGGCCGCTGTCGAGAAACTGGGCGGCAAGGGTGGCGGTGGCCGCCCGGACATGGCGCAGGGCGGCGGCTCTGACCCGTCCAAGGCCGCCGAGGCAATTGCCGCCGCTGAAGCCGTTATCGGAGGATAAGACATGCCCGCACTCTGGATCGCCCATGTGACCGTCACCGACGCCGAGGCCTATGGCAAATACGCCGAGTTGGCGGGCCCGGCCATTGCCAAGCACGGCGGCACCTTCATCGCGCGGGGCGGCAAGTTCGTGCAGCTCGAGGGCAAGGAACGGCCGCGCAACGTGGTGGCGCGCTTCCCCTCGGTGGAGGCGGCGGTGGAGTGCTACAACTCGCCCGAGTACCAGGCCGCGCTCGACCATGCCCGAGGGGCCAGCGAGCGCGAGCTGATGGTGGTCGAAACCTCCGAGTAAATCACTTAGGCGTAAGGGTTCTTTGCGCTCCGGTCGTCCGAGAGCGAACCTGATTGCCGCGCCACCAGCGCCTCGATGGCATCGGCGAGGTGCACGTCGCCAATGGCCTCATCGCCCGCCGTGACCCGCAGCTTGTGCGCCTCTGCCAGTACCTCGGCATGGGTGCAGCCCGCGGGGGGCTCGAACTTGTAGCAGGCCAGTTCGATCAGCAGGCCGAGTGGATCCTTGAAGTAGAGCGAATCCATGAAGCCACGGTCTTTGGGGCCGGAATGGCCGATGCCGCGCGCCTCCAGCCGCGCCTCGGCCTGGTTCCACACCACCTTCGAGACGATGAAGGCGATGTGGTGCACGCAGCCCGGCTCGGTCGGGGTGCGGCGCCGGTCGGCCTTGCGCTCTTCATTGGTGAAGATGGTGATCAGCCGCCCATCGCCGGGATCAAAGTAGAGGTGGCTCTCGTTCGCATCGTCGAGGTTGGGCTGCTCGAAGATGAAGGGCATGCCCAGCACGCCCTCCCAGAAATCGATCGAGGTCTGCCTGTCGGCGCCGGTCAGGGTGATGTGGTGCACGCCCTGGGATTGGATCTTTTGCATGTGGGCCTCCGGGTGGTGGGTTTGGCTTACCCTATACCCACCCGGCCGCCCGGTGTTACCCCTCTGCGCGCGCAGCCCGTTTGCGCTCATGCGGATCAAGGTGCCGCTTGCGCAGCCGGATCGCGTTGGGGGTCACTTCCACCAGCTCGTCGTCGTTTATGTAGGCAATGGCCTCTTCGAGCGACATGGTGATCGGCGTGGTCAGGCGCACTGCTTCATCCGAGCCGGAGGCGCGGACGTTGGTGAGCTTTTTGCCCTTGAGCGGATTCACCTCGAGGTCGTTGTCGCGGCTGTGCTCACCGATGATCATGCCCTGATAGACAGGTGCTTGCGCGCCGAGGAACATCCGGCCACGGTCTTCGAGGTTCCACAGGGCGTAGGCCACGGCCTCGCCTGCATCCATCGAGATCAGCACGCCTGCGCGGCGGCCCGGGATGCTGCCCTTGTGCGGTGCCCAGCTGTGGAACACGCGGTTGAGCACGCCTGTGCCGCGCGTGTCGGTCAGGAACTCGCCGTGATAGCCGATCAGCCCGCGGGAGGGGACGTGGGCGATGATCCGGGTCTTGCCGGCGCCTGCGGGCTTCATCTCAACAAGGTCGCCCTTGCGCGCACCGGTGAGCTTTTCGATGACCGCGCCGGAGTGCTCGTCATCCACGTCGATGGTGACTTCTTCGATCGGCTCCAGCCGCTGGCCGTCTTCCTCGCGGAGCAGCACCTGCGGGCGCGAGATGGAGAGCTCGAAGCCCTCGCGACGCATGTTCTCGATCAGCACGCCCATCTGAAGTTCGCCGCGCCCGGCGACCTCGAAGGCCTCGCCGCCCGGCGAGTCGGTGACCTTGATGGCGACGTTCTGCTCGGCTTCCTTCATCAGGCGCTCGCGGATCACGCGGCTCTGCACCTTCTTGCCGTCACGGCCCGCAAGAGGCGAGTCGTTGATGCCGAAAGTCACGGAGATGGTGGGCGGATCGATGGGCTGCGCGTCGAGCGGCTCTTCGACCGCCAGCGCGCAGATGGTGTCGGAGACGGTGGCCTTTGCCATGCCTGCGATGGTGACGATGTCGCCTGCCACGGCTTCTTCGATCTCTTGCAGACCGAGGCCGCGGAAAGCCTGGATCTTGGAGACGCGGAACTGCTCGATCTTCTGGCCGTTGCGGGTCAGCGCCTGCACTGTCGCACCCGGCTTGATCCGGCCGGATTCAACACGGCCCGTCAGAGTGCGCCCGATAAACGGGTCGGCGCCGAGGGTGGTGGCCAGCATGCGGAAGTCTTCATCGGCGTGCTTTTGCTGCTTCGGCGCGGGCACGTGGTTGATGACCAGTTTGAAGAGCGCATCGAGGTTCTTGCGCGGGCCGTCCAACTCTGGGTCGCACCAGCCGGAGCGGCCGGAGGCGTAGAGGTGGGGGAAGTCGAGCTGGTCTTCGTCCGCATCCAGTGCTGCGAAGAGGTCGAACACCTCATCGAGCGCGCGGTCGGGCTCGGCATCAGGCTTGTCGACCTTGTTGAGCACCACGATGGGGCGCAGGCCAAGGGCGAGGGCCTTGGAGGTCACGAACTTAGTTTGCGGCATCGGGCCCTCGGCGGCGTCGACCAGCAGCACCACGCCATCGACCATGCTCAGGATACGCTCCACCTCGCCGCCAAAATCGGCGTGGCCGGGTGTGTCGACGATGTTGATCCGCGTGCCCTTCCACTCGACCGAGGTGGCCTTGGCGAGGATGGTGATGCCGCGCTCGCGCTCGAGGTCGTTGCTGTCCATCGCCCGCTCGGCCACCGCTTGGTTTTCGCGAAAGGCGCCGGATTGCTTCAGCAGTTCGTCCACGAGGGTCGTCTTGCCGTGGTCAACGTGGGCGATGATGGCGATGTTGCGCAGGTCCATGGGGCTCTCTTTGACTGTTCGCGCCGCGCATATCCTGCACTGCGGCGAAAGGCTAGGGGCTATGTGACCACATACCAGTCGCGGCGATGGTTGAAGGCCACCACAAGGTTGAGGACGACTGCGCCGAGGAGCGACCAGCCGACAGCTTCGAGCGGCAAGACAAAGGCGGCGACGGTGAAGAGGATCACATCGTGGATGAGCTGGGTCCAGCCCGCGCGGAAGCCGTACTTGTCTTGCAGGATGAGCGCGATGATCGAGACCCCGCCAAGCGAGGCCGTGTGCCGGAAGAGGCCCAGCAGCCCCACACCCGCCGCCACGCCGAAGAGCAGCGCGGAGGCGGCGGGGTGGATGTGGTCGATGACGAGGGCAGGGTCGAGCACTGCGGTCAGCAGCGAGAGCAGGGTCACCGTTGCCAATGATTTCAGGCAAAAGACCGGCCCGCGCGCGTGCCAGGCAAAGGCATAGAACGGGATGTTGATGACAAAGAACACAAGGCCGAAGGACCAGCCGGAGAGATAGGCGATGATCAGGGCTGTGCCCGCCGTGCCGGACGAGATGAGGCCCGCCGCGCGCAGCAGATGCACCCCGAGGGCGGCCTGAGCGGAGGCGATCAGGAGGCCTTGGGCATCTTCGAGCAGGGTGTAATGCGGTTTTTCGTCAGCAAGCGCCATGGGCCTGCTGTGGCGCAGGGGGAGGGTGGCGTCAAACCCGCGCGGGAGGCTGCGGGCGTGACGTGGCGTCTGATGCCTGATGGGCGGGCCTCAGTGGCCGGTGGTTGCCGAGAAAAGATGCAGCACGAGGACGCCGGAGAGGATCAGGCCGACGCCGAGCACGGCGGGCAGATCGAGCCGCTGGTTGTAGAGCAGGAAGCCCATGAGCGCGATCAGCACGATCCCGAGGCCGGACCAGATGGCATAGACGACACCCACCGGCATCACCTTTACCGTCAGGGACAGAAAGTAGAACGAGACCGCATAGGCGACGACCACGACGGCGGCGGGCGCCAGCCGCGTGAAACCCTTTGTTGCCGGAAGGGCCACCGTGCCGATGGTTTCCGCCACAATGGCGAGCACGAGGAAGAGATAGGTCTTGGGCATGATGGCACCGAAAGCAAAGGGGAGGGATCACGGCGCACCGTTCTGCTCCCTGTAGCTCATGGTGGCGTTTGTGGCGAGTCATCGCTGTGTGGATGTTCACACAGAGCCGCGATTGAGTGTGCGGGTTTTCGCACGTTGAGAGCGTGGCGGTGGTTCAGGAGCGCCATGCAACTTATTGATTATGCTGCTATTAGGTTGGTTGTCTGCTGTGAGCACATTTTTGCGTTGTCAGCCCACTGGCGGCTCCCGACAGTGCTGGCACATCGTTTGCGAAACGCGCAGACCAATCCAATGGGAGGAAAAAAGATGATCCGCCGGACAGTGCTCCGCGCGGCCTTGATGGCCGCATGCCTTACACCGCTCACGCTCCAGCCGCTCGCGGCGCAGGAGGCTTCGCCCGCAGTGACCCAGCCGCAGGCTGAAAACCCAGCCCGCGTGCTGCTCGTGGGCAATAGCTATCTTTATTACAACGACAGCCTGCACAATCACCTGCGCCGCATGGTCATGGCGGGCACCGAGGTGGAGCCTCAGTACAAGTCGGCCACCATCGGCGGCGCGCGCCTGGACCATCACAACATCGACTGGCTCACCCAGCCCGGGGCGATCGGGGTGGAGGAGCCTTTCGAGCTCGTGATCCTTCAGGGTCACTCCAACGCTGCGCTCTCGGAGAAGAACCAGACGCGCTACATGGAGGCCGCGAAGGCTGCGACGGCATTGATTGCCGAGCGCGGCGGCAAGGTGGCGCTTTACATGCCCCACGCATACGTGGACCCGCACAAGAGCGCTGATCCGGAGAATATCCGCGCCAACGAGCGGTTCTACACCGAGGCTGGTAATGAGCTCGACGCCATTGTCATCCCGGTCGCGCTGGCCTTTGAGGAGGCCTACAAGCGGCGGCCCGATATGGCTCTGCACAAGGACTATGACGGGTCGCACCCGAGCCTGCTCGGCAGTTTCCTCGCGGCAGCCACGGCCTACGCGACGCTCTACGGCGCCGATCCTGTGGGCAATGAGTACGACTACTTTGGTAAGGTCGGCGCAGAGGATGCCGCCTTCCTTCAGGAAATCGCGCGCGACACCGTAAACGCCTACTTCGGGCGGTAAAAAGAAGAAGGGCCCGCTTTGTGCGGGCCCTTTTGCCTCAGCCAGTGAGGGCTTTGTTCAGGTTCTCGTCGATCTTTTCGAGGAAACCGATGGTGGTGAGCCAGCCCTGATCGGGGCCGACGAGGAGGGCCAGATCCTTGGTCATGTGGCCCGCTTCCACCGTGTCGATGATCACGTGTTCCAGCGTTTCGGCGAAGGCCCGCAGCGCCACGTTGCCATCGAGCTTAGCGCGGTGCTTCAGCCCGCCGGTCCATGCGTAGATCGAGGCGATGGAGTTGGTGGAGGTGCTCTTGCCCTCCTGATGCTGCCGGTAGTGGCGGGTGACCGTGCCGTGCGCCGCCTCGGCCTCGACGATTTTGCCGTCTGGGGTCATCAGCTGCGAGGTCATCATGCCCAAGCTACCGAAGCCCTGCGCCACCGTGTCGGACTGCACATCGCCATCGTAGTTCTTGCAGGCCCAGACGAACTTGCCGTTCCACTTGAGGGCGCAGGCCACCATATCGTCGATCAGGCGGTGCTCGTACCAGATGTCCTTGGCCTTGAATTTCTCTTCAAATTCAGCCTCGTAGATCTCCTGAAAAAGATCCTTGAAGCGGCCGTCATAGGCCTTGAGGATGGTGTTCTTGGTGCTCAGGTAAACCGGCCAGCCGATATTTAGGCCGTAGTTGAAAGAGGCGCGGGCGAAGTCGCGGATGCTTTCATCCTGGTTGTACATGCCCATGTAAACGCCGGCATCGGGGGCGTCGTAAACCTCGCGTTCGATCACTTCACCATTGGCGCCTTCCCACTTCATCGTCAGCTTGCCGCCGGACGGAAAGTGGAAATCGGTCGCCTTGTATTGGTCGCCAAAGGCGTGGCGACCGACGACGATGGGCGAGGTCCAGCCCGGCACGAGGCGCGGGACATTCTTGCAGATGATCGGCTGGCGGAACACCACGCCGCCGAGGATGTTGCGGATGGTGCCGTTGGGCGAGCGCCACATCTTCTTGAGGCCAAACTCCTCCACCCGTGCCTCATCGGGCGTGATGGTGGCGCATTTCACCCCAACGCCGACTTCCTTGATCTTCTCGGCGGCGTCGATGGTGATCTGGTCATCGGTCTCGTCGCGCACCTGAATCGAGAGGTCGTAATAGAGCAGGTCGATGTCGAGATAGGGCTCGATCAGCTTCTTTTTGATGAAATCCCAGATGATCCGGGTCATCTCGTCACCGTCGATCTCGACCATCGGGTTCTCGACTTTGATCTTCGACATCTTGGCTCCTTGGGTTTCTGCCCGCAGCTATGGCGCGCTTTGGTTAAGCGCCGGTAAAACTGCGGCGGCCTTTTGGGCCGCCGCGAGAGGTTTATCCGATGATCGCGTTCAGCGTTGCGCTGGGTCGCATCACCCCAGCCAGTTTGGACGCCTCGTTCATGTAATAGCCACCCGTGTCGGCAGGTTTGCCCTGCGGCGCGGCCAGCTCGCCGGTAATTTGCGCCTCGCCTTCGGCCAGTGCCTTGGCAATGGGCGCAAACTCTGCGGCAAGCTCGCCATCGGCGCTTTGGGCGGCGAGCGCCTCGGCCCAGTAGCGGGCGAACCAGTAGTGGCTGTCGCGGTTGTCGGGCTCGCCCACCTTGCGGGAGGGAGAGCGGTCATGATCGAGGATGCCTTGGGTGGCGGTATCGACCGCGTCGCCCAGCACCTTGGCCTTGGCGTTGCCCTTCACGTCGGCGAGGAAGCGGAAGCTCTCGCCCAGCGCGCAGAACTCGCCGAGGCTGTCCCAGCGCAGGTGGTTCTCCTCGTGCAGCTGCTGCACGTGCTTGGGGGCAGAGCCGCCTGCGCCGGTCTCGAAGAGGCCGCCGCCCTGCATCAGCTTGACGATCGAGAGCATCTTGGCGGAGGTCGCCAGCTCGAGGATCGGGAAGAGGTCGGTCAGGTAGTCGCGCAGCACGTTGCCGGTGATGGCAATGGTGTTCTCGCCCTTGGTGATGGTCTCGAGGCTGGCGCGGGTCGCTTCGCGGGGCGCCATGATCTCGAACTTGTCGGCAACGCCCTTGGCGTCGAGGATCGGCTTGACCATCGCGATCAGCTGCGCGTCATGGGCGCGGGTCTCATCCAGCCAGAAGATAGAGCGGTAGCCAGTGGCCTTCTGCCGTTCGATGGCGAGGTTCACCCAGTCCTCGATGGGGGCCTTGCGGGCGGATGCGGAACGCCAGATGTCGCCCTTTTTCACCGCGTGCTGGTGCAGCACGGTGCCGTCTTCCAACACCATCTTCACGGTGCCATCCTCGGGGATCTCAAAGGTGGTGGGGTGCGAGCCGTATTCTTCGGCCTTCTGGGCCATCAGGCCGAGGTTCTGCACGGTGCCGGCGGTGGCCGGGTTGAGCTTGCCGTTCTCTTTGAAGAACTTGATCGTCTCGTCATAGACCGGCGCATAGCTGTTGTCGGGGATGACGCAGACGGTATCTGCCTCTTTGCCATCGGGCCCCCAGCCCTTGCCGCCCGCGCGGATGAGGGCGGGCATGGACGCGTCGATGATCACGTCAGACGGGACATGCAGGTTGGTGATGCCCTTGTCGGAGTTCACCATATACATCGGCGGGCGAGCGGCGGTGACCTCGTCGATGGCGGCCATGATCTCGGGCTCGTCCTTCACCTTGGCGAGCAGCGCGCCGAGGCCGCCGTTGGGGTTGACGCCGAGCGCGGCGAGCTTGTCGCCGAACTGCTCGAACACCGGGGCAAGCCAGGCCTTGACCGCATGGCCGAAGATGATCGGGTCGGAGACCTTCATCATCGTGGCTTTCATGTGCAGTGAGAACAACACGCCTTCCTGCTTGGTCTTCTCGATTTCAGCGGCAAGGAAGGCATCGAGCGCGTTGGCGCTCATGAAGGTGGCATCCACGACCGTTCCGGCGGGGTAGCTCACGCCCTCTTTCAGCACGGTCTCACCGGAGGCGCCCTCAAGCACGATCTTTGCGGTCGCAGCGGCGCTCAGCGTGGCCGAAACCTCGTTGGAGCGAAAGTCGTTGCCCTCCATCGAGGCGACGCGGGTCTTGCTGTCGGCCGTCCACTCACCCATGCGGTGCGGGTTGGCCTGTGCGTAGTTCTTGACGGCTGTGGCGGCGCGGCGGTCGGAGTTGCCCTCGCGCAGCACCGGGTTCACGGCGGAGCCCTTGATGCCGTCGTACTTGGTGCGAACCGCCTTTTCTTCATCGGTTTCAGAGGTGTAGGGGTAATCGGGCAGGGCGAAGCCCTTGGCTTGCAGTTCCTTCACCGCGGCCACCAGCTGCGGCTCGGAGGCCGAGATGTTGGGCAGCTTGATCACGTTGGCCTCCGGGGTCTTCACCAGTTCGCCCAGCTCGGCCAGATCGTCGGAAATGCGCTGATCGTCCTTCAGGTAGTCCGGGAAGGTCGCGAGAATGCGGCCGGCGAGCGAGATATCCTTGGTGCCCACGGTGATGCCCGCCGCCTTGGCAAAGCGCTGGATGATCGGCAGGAGCGACGCGCTGGCCAGTTCCGGGGCCTCGTCGACCTTGGTGTAAATGATGTCGGGCGTGTTGCTGTCGGCCATGTCTGAGCCCCCTCGCTAGGTGTTGGTCCGGCCCGATACGCACCGGTGCGGCGCGGAATCGGGATGTTGCCGCTCTCCTATCTCAAATCCCCGGCGCATGGAAGGTATGCCGTTGTATACCAATTGTCGCGGGGGTCAGTTTTCGGAGGCCTTGAGGGCGGCTGAGAGGGTTTGGCCAAGCTCCACCAGTGCATCGGCCTGCTCGGGCCGCTTGAGCGCGCCATGATGGCGAATGGAGAGCCCCTCGCGGCTGCGGATCACGGCGGGGCGTGCGCTACCTGCAAGGGGGCTGTCGGAAAGCGCGGGGTGCAGGGCGATTGGGCGTAGGGCATCTTCGGCGCCGGGGGTGGCCATGAGCAGGGCAGGGCTGCCCTCCAGCGGCACGGGTTTCAGATCTGGCACCTCCGCCGCCATGCTGCCGAGGAGTTTGCCGAGCACGGCCTGTGCCAGCCCGCCGCCGAGCATGCCCGAGAACCGCTCCACATCGGCGGCCCGGCTGGCCGGAATATCGAGCGTCAGGAGCGTGAGGCCGTGGGGCAGGGCGAGGGATGGGTCAATCCACATGCTGTAGCGGGTGGAACTGCTGGATTGTGAACTGCCCGAACGCTGCACCACGCTTTGCAGCTCCCAGCCCTCGCGCGGGCTGGTGATGCGGGTGATCCGCTTGTTGCCCTCGCGGCTCTGGGCATAGCTCCATCCAGCGGCGGCGCAATGGGCCCGGAGCAGGGCCTCGCGTTTCTTGGCCCACCAGAGCAGCGCCCCGACCAGCGCGATCTGGCCGAGGAACACGACCGTAACGAGGATGATGATGACCGTGGTCGACATTTGACCTCTCTGCCAAGTTTCGCCGCCACCCTAGCCACGCCCGCCTGAACTGTCACCCGACCCGCGACAGAGACCACAGCCTATGGTAGAATGCTCGCATTTCCTGCCGGGCCTGCCCGGACATTTCAGACCGGAGCATTTAAGCCCATGAAGCGCATCGCGATATTCTGCGACGGCACCTGGAACACGCCAGACGCGCCGTTTCCGACCAATGTCTTCCATCTCCACAAGATGGCCAAACGCACGGCCGAAGATGGCACGACCCAGATCCTCAAATACATCCCCGGCGTTGGCACTGGCTTTGGCAAGACCGGCTGGCGCAAGCGGCTCGACAAGGTGACGGGCGGAGTGTTTGGCGTTGGGGTCACCAAGAACATTCTGGCCGGCTACACCTTTCTGATCGAACAGTATGAACCGGGAGACGAGATATATGTGTTCGGGTTTTCGCGGGGTGCATTCACCGCGCGGTCTCTCGTTGGGCTGCTTCGGGCCTCGGGCCTGCCACGCCACACCGAGGCGTGGAAGGCCCCCGAAGCGCTGAAGCGCTATCGCGATGACGACCCGGCGACCAAACCCTCCAGCGAAGAGAGCCACCGCTTTCGGCTCGGCTACTCGCCCGATGTGGTCACCTCGGAGAAGGAGGAAGACTGGCGCCGCGCGCAGGGCCATCCGGTGCCGCCGCGGCTGACGGTCACCTACCTTGGCATCTGGGATACGGTCGGCGCGCTTGGCATTCCGAGTTACTACAAGTGGCTGGCGCAGGTGTTCAACCACAGCCAGGGGTTTCATGACACTCAGCTCAGCTCGATGGTCATGGCCGCACGTCACGCGGTGTCGCTCGATGAGCGGCGCAAGGCCTTTCCGCCGACGCTCTGGGGCAACCTCGGTGAGTTGAACCGCGAGAACCCGGAGCGCAAGCGGGCCTATCAGCAGCTCTGGTTCGCGGGCGATCATGGATCGGTGGGCGGGGGCGGCGATATCGACGGGCTGAGCAACATCGCCCTGCGGTGGGTGGTGAAAGGCGCGCAGGATCAGGGGCTGGAGTTTGACCCCACGGCGCTGGCGGTGTTCGCGGCGGAGGAAGACCCGCTGGAGCCATCGCTCTTCAACAAGTCGAGCAAGCCGGGGTTCTTTACCCGGATGCTGCGCAAGCGTGTGCTCGACCGGGTGGGAAGGATGGAGGTGCCGGACCCGGCGACGGGCGGCACGGTGGAGGTGGCAATCGGGCCGGAGTTTGCGTGGAACATCTCGGAGCCTGCGCGGCAGAGATACAATGCGCTGCCGGACTATCGCCCACCGTCGCTGGTGCCCTTCGACGCCGATCTGACGGATACTTAGGCGGCGGGTCGGTCGCCTACGATCCGGCCTGGAACGGCCTCCACCACGCGGCCTGCGGCGGCGCGGGCATCTTCGGCGTCATGGGTGACCATCAGCACGGGCAAGCCGCGATCCCGAGCGCGAGTGAAGGTGAGGTGGCGGACATCCTCGCGCCGGGCGGCATCGAGCCGGGAGAAGGGCTCATCGAGCAATAGGGCGCGCGGCTCGGCCAGCAGGGTGCGCATGAGCGCGACGCGGGCCTGCTCGCCGCCCGAGAGGGTCGCCGGGTCCCGCGAACCGAAGCCCTCCAACCCGACCTCGGCCAAGGCCTCCTCGACGGCGGCCCGCCGCGCCGCGCGGGAGCCGGGGGGTAGGGCGAAGGCAAGGTTGCCGGCCACCGAGAGGTGCGGAAAGAGCAGGCTCTCCTGAAACAGGACGCCGAGGCGGCGGCGCTCGGGCGGCAGCGAGGTGATCTCGGTGCCATCCAGCGCGGCGGTGCCTGCGGCGGAGAGTGGCGCGGTCAGCGTGCCGGTGAGCGCCGCGAGAAGCGCCGATTTACCCACGCCGGAGGGCCCCATGAGGGTGAGCACCTCGCCCGGCGCGATCCGGGCGGAGAGGCCAAGCAGGCAGGTCTCACCGAGCAAGACCTCCAGCCTGTCGAGGGTGAGCCCCTTATCCACCGCGCATCCCCTTTCGGCCCGCAAACATCAGGCGCGGAATGGCCAATGCCAGCGCGAAGGGCAAGAGGGCGGCGGCGGTTTGCGCCAGCGCGTAGGCGCCGATGGCCCGGCGGTCGCCGCCGGAGGTGAGGGCAACGGCCTCGGATGTCAGCGTGGTGACCCGTCCGCCGCCCAGCAGAAGCGTGGGCAGATACTGCCCGACCGAGACGGCGAAGCCCACGGCGAAGGCGGTGAGCAGCGGCGCCAGCATCAGCGGCAGGCGCAGTCGCCAGAACCGGCGGGTCGGCCCCGCGCCAAGGCTGGCGGCAGCGGTGAAATAGCGGGTGTCGACCGCGTGGAACGGGCCAGAGAGGGCGATGAGCGTGTAGGGTAGAACGAAGGTGAGGTGCGAGAGGACGACGGGCCAGAGCCCCTCGCGCAGCCCGAGGGTGAGCATGAGCACCTGAAGACCGGGGAGAAAGGCGATCTGCGGGATCAGCAGCGGCAGATAGAGGATCAGCCGCCCGGCGGGCCCCATGCGGAAGCCGTGCCGAGCCTCGGCCTCGAGACAACCGGTGACGAGAGCGAGCGCGGCGAGGGCGGCGAGCGTGGCGATCAGCAGGGTGGTTACCGCGATGGGCCAGAGCATCGGGCCGTGGCGGCCCCATGTGCGCAGGCTCAAGGCATCGGGCAGGGCATCGGGGAAGCTCCAGTATCCGGCGACGGACCAGAGCGCCTGGGAGGCCAGCCCGGCGAGCACCGAGAGGGCAACGGCGAGGCCGAGGGCGAGGCCAAGGGCGCGGAGGGGGGCGTTGAGCCGGGGCAGGCGGTGCCCGGACATGGCGAGCGCAGTGCCGGCGCGGGCGGCCAAAGCCTCCAGCCCGCGCCAGAGGGCGAGGCCCGCGAGCACCAGCGCCAGTTGCCAGAGCGCGCCGGCGGCGGCCACCCCGCGCAAAGACAGGTCCGGGTCGGCCATCCAGCGGGTGATCTGGACCGCGAGGGTGGGCGGCGTGTTGGGGCCGAGGATCATCGCCACGTCAACGACCGACATGGAGTAGGCCAGCACCACGTAGACCGGCAGCCGGATCTGGGCATAGAGCGCGGGGAAGGCCACGAGGAGCCAGCCGATCGCGCGGGGGTAGCCCAGCGTGGTGGCCACGCGGGCATGGGCCTCGGACCGGGTCTGGGAGCGGGCGGCGAGCAGCATGAGCAGCAGGAACGGCACCTCCTTGGCGGTCAGGCCCGCGATGAGGGCGAGACCGGCGCTGTCTTGCACGATGAGCAGATCGGGGGGCCTGTTCCAGCCGGTGAGCCAGGGCGAGAGGGCGCGGGCCAGCCAGCCTGAGGGCGCGATGAGGAAGGCGAGGCCGAAGGCGGCGGCGGCGTGCGGCACCGAGAGCAGCGGCGAGAGCAGCCGCTGGAGCGCCGTGAAGGCGCTGGTGCCATGCCAGCCTGCGGCGATCAGCGCGGTGATCGTGAGCGAGAGCAGGGTGGCGGCAAAGCCGGTCGTGAGCGAAAGACGGGTGGCCGGGGCGATGCCGGGCCAGTCCATCAGCCGCATGAAGGGGGCCGCGCCCGGGGCGCCCATGTACCCCAGCGCCGGGGCAAGGGTGAAGAACAGCCCCAGCCCGACAGGCAGGGTCAGCAGCGCGATGGTAAGCGCGGGCAGGGTGGCTCGGGGCAGGGACATGAGAGTGCGCGGGCTCATTCGCCCTTCGAGGCGTCTTCGCAGGGGCGAAGAGGGCCTGAAAGGTTCGATGAGCGGGCTGGCGTCACTCCTTGACGCCGTGCTTTTCGATCCACTCTTCGGTGAGCTTGGTCATCCACGAGGGGTGCGGCTCGGGCTGGGCTTTGCCAAGCTCGGCGGGCGACAGGGTAGCGACGCCCAGATCGAGCGCCTCGAAGGCGGCGCGGTCTGCTTCCGGCAGCTTGTCCATCGACAGCACAGTCCCATAGCCCAGAACCTTCGGATCCTGCGCGCGCACCTGCGCTTCGGGCGACATCAGGAAGTTGGCCACCACCATCGCGCCGGATTTGACCGAAGAATTGTAGGGGATCGCCACGAAGCTCGCGTTGCCGATGGTGCCGCTCTCCAGCACGTAGGTGCGGGCGGTGGGGGGCAGCTCGTTGTTGGCAATCGCCGTGGAGGCCTCGCCGGGGGAGAAGGAGATCGCGATATCCACCTCGCCATCGGCGATGAGTTGAAGCTGGCGCGGGCCGGTTTGCGGGTAGGCGCGGCCTTGGCGCCAGAGGTTTGGCGTGAGGTCATCGATGAAGGACCAGAGTGCCTCTGTGCTGGCGGCGTAGTCGTCTGCCGCCTCGACCGGCTCGGAGAGCGCCGGATCATCTCCGTTCAGGTCGATCAGCGCCTGCTTCAGGAAGGTCGAGCCGAGAAAGTCGGGCGGCTGGGGGAAGGTGAAGCGGCCGGGGTTGGCCTTGGCCCATTCGAGCAGCGCGGGCATCGAGCGGGGCGGCTCGGGCAGGCGGGCCTCGTCATAGATGAAGACCACCTGCGCCATCGCCCAAGGGGCCTCGTAGCCCTCGACCGGCAGGGTGAAATCTGTCTGTACGTCCTTGTTCTCGACATCAACATACTGCCAGTTGGGCAGGGCCTCGGCGAAGGGGCCGAAGAGCAGGTTCTGGCCCTTCATCGCGGCGAAGTTCGGGCCGTTGATCCAGATCATGTCGACCGCGCCGCCCTCGTTTTGCCCGGCCTGCTGCTCGGCCAGCACGCGGGAGACGGCATCGGCGGTGTCCGAGAGCTTCACATGCTCCAGCGTGACGCCATACTCCTCCTTCACCCGGCCGCCGACCCAGTCGATGAAGGCGTTGGTGGTGGTCGAGCCGCCCCATGCGTTCCAATAAACCGTCTGGCCCTCGGCGGCCTCCAGCACGGCCTGCCACTCTTCGGCGGAGAGGCCATCGGAGAGGCTCTCCGGGTCCGGCCCGGCAAGGGCAGGGGTAGCCAGCAGGGTGGCGAATGCGAGGGCGTATTTCATTGGGTCTCCTCCCCGGAGAAGGTCTGGCGGGCGAGTAGCACCCGGCTGATGGCGGTAACGAGGCACAGGCCGCCGAAGGCCCATGCCAGAGGGGTGAACAGGTGCGGCAGCAGGCAGAGGGCGCAGAAGAACACGATGGTCTCGGTGCCCTCCAGCAGGCCGCCGGTGAAGTAGAGCGTTTTCGCGCCGCGCGAGGTGGTCTGCATCTTGGCGCGTTCGGCCAACACGGCGTAGCCGAGGAAGGTGGATCCGTTGATGTAGAAACTGGCGAGCAGGAAGGCGCCTGCGGCGCCGTTCTGCGCGGGGTCCGCCAGCACGAAGGCCAGCGGGATGGCGGCGTAGAAGGCGAAGTCGGCGCAGATATCGAGGTAGCCGCCAAAGTCGGTTTTCGTGGTGGCGCGGGCCACGGCACCATCCAACCCGTCGGCGAGGCGGGAGGCGAGGAGGAAGGCCAGTGCGATCAGCGGCCATCCGGCCCAGATCAGCCCCGCGGCGAGCAGCCCGAGGGCGAGGCCCGCCAGCGTGACATGGTCGGCCTGCCAACCACGGGCGGCCAGAGCCGTGCCCACCCGGTTCAGCGGCGGATCGATCAGTTTGCGCGCGACGCCGTCGAGCATGCCAAAAGCCATCCCCATGGTTTCAGGGGGTTATGGCGTGATGATCCGTCGCCTGACAACCGGCTGTAACAGCGCGTGACGTGTTTGTGAGACGCTCGGAGCCCGGCGCGCTACCACTTGCCCGAAGCGCCACCGCCCGAAGAGGAGCCTCCGCCGAAGGAGCCGGACGAACTGGAGGAGGATTTGGTGATCCTCGAAATGGTGTAGGCAGAAACGGCGCTATAGCCACATGCGGCGCAGGTAATGGTCTTTTCTCCGGTGCCGGTGGAACTGCGGGTCGCGCTTTGAATGGTTCGCTTGGACACGTCTACCTGGCCCTTCTGGCCGCATTGCGGGCAGGCGCGGAACTTCTTGGCGATCCTGCCGCCAAAGGCGATGGCGCCGACGAAGACGGCAAAGAAGCCGCCCATGATCCAGCCAAGTATGCCGAGCCCACCCTCGCCGCCCGAAACCTTGGGCGGCTCGGTGCCTGCGGCGAAGGGGCGAGCGATGGTTTCGATCACGGCTTGCGTACCGGTCATGATGCCATCGGCGTAGCGATCTTCGCGGAAGGCAGGCAGGAACTGACTGTCGATCACCTGAGCGGCGGTCTTATCAAAGGCGGCCGGAAAGCCCGAGCCCAGCTCGATCCGCATTTCGCGGTCGGCGCGGGCGACCAGCACGAGGATGCCGTTGTTGGTTTCGGCATTGCCGATGCCCCACTGGTTGAACAGCGCGGTCGCGAATTCTTCGATGGTTCCGTAATGGCCGTAATCGGCGGTGGAGAAGATGGTGAGCACCGTGGCTTCGACCCCGGTTTCCTCGCGCAGCTTGGTCAGCGCAGCGGTCAACTCTGCCTCCTGATCGGCGGGCAGAAGGCCTGCATAATCGTTCACATATGGGGTCTCGTAGTCAGGAAATTCTTGTGCCCCGGCGAGCGCGGGGAGAAAGGTGAGGGCCAGGACGGCCATGAGAAAAGCGGCGGGGCGAAATGCGCGGATCGAAAATGTCATGGCCGGGATTTGGCCATGCGACGGACGATCTGGCAAGGAGATTCAGGGCGTGAAGGGAGCCAGCGCGGCCTGCGCCTTCTTGGTCAGCCCGGCGCGGATGAGGGCATAGCTCGTGCGCAGCCGTTCCTCCACCTCGGCGTCTTCCACAAGGCCCCATGGGAGCAGGAGCCAGCTGCGGTGAAAATAGGGGGCTTTCTCGCCGCGCCCGGCCTCTATCACCAGCTGCGCGGTTTCGATGCTGTCGGTCTTCACGCTGACGCCCTGATCCATCGCGCCGATGCAGGCGAACATCTTGCCGCCCACCTTCCAAGCATCATGCCCGCCGCCCCAAGGGTCCGAGACCTCGGCCCCGGGAAAGGCCTTGCAGATCGCATTCACACCGGCTCTGTCCATCATGCCCTCCTGTGCATGTTCGCGTTGACCTGGGTCATCCCCGGCTCGTTCCGCCGGGCGCCCCGCGGTCGACCAGATCCTGCACCTGGTCTCCGGCGATGGATTGCGCCAGCGGGGAGAAATCGCCCTTTGCGAGCATCGCCTCTGCGGCATCGAAGATCACCCGGTGCGTGGCGCGCGCCAAGGCCGAGCCGAGCGAGATACGCGCCACCCCTGCGGCGGCGAAATCGGCGCGCGTGGCGGCGGTGAAGGCCCCTGCGGCCAGCGCGTTCACCGGCTTTTTCGTGGCGGCGCAGATGCGCGCGAGATCCGCCATGCTGGGCGGCAGGGGCACGTAGAGCCCGTCTGCCCCGGCCTTGTCGAAGGCCTGCACGCGGGTCAGCGCCTCCTCCATGCCGTAGAGGCCGTTCATCACGCCATCGGCGCGGGCGACGAAGAAAAAATCCCGCCCGAGGGACTGCGCGGCGTAGGCACCCGCGCGCATCCGCTCGGTGGCCAGCTCCAGCGGGTATGGGCGGTTGTCGGTGTAGCAGATGTCTTCGACGCAGATCCCGGCGAGGCCGATCTCTCCGGCGAGGCGCACGGTTTCGGCCACCGTGTCTGGGTCGTCGCCAAAGCC